>NZ_JABBHL010000002.1:0-851009 GCF_012932745.1 Xanthobacter sp. SG618
CGCATCCAGCAGCCCCTGCCGCACGCCACGCGACAGCGCGTTCACCGGCGCATGGTCGATGTGAACCACCGCGACAGACCCGTGGCGGGTGATCGTGAGGGGGAGGCTTTCGGCATGCGGGGGCGCGCCGCGCGGGGCCGCGGGCGGTTGCTCGGTCATGGGTCGCTCCTGAGGATGGCGTACGGCGGCTGTGTCGCCGGACCTTGCCGGCGATTCAAAGATTAAACGATCGATTTATTATTTCCAAGGCGACAACCGGCAGGTCCGCAGCCGAAAGCCAGCCGCCTCATTCGCAACTGTAGCGGCCGTGGGGCTCGTTGCCGGCGGAGGCCATCGCGATGGTGGGGCTGCTGAGCGAGCCCTTCACGGTGAAGCTGTGGCCGGGCGGGCCATCGGGCGCAGTGATCGGGCGTGGCGCCACCCGCAGGTCGATGCGGTTGCGCACCAGGTCCACCGTGCCACGCCCGAGCGCCTGAACGTTCTCGGTATTCACCACGATCACCGGATTGGTGCGGCCGACGCCCTTGTGGAACTGGAGGGGCACCTTGGCACAGCGCATCACGCTCTCCCCCTTCTGCACGGAGGAGGTGAAGATGCCCGCGAGAATGCCGACGCCGGCGAGGTCCAGAAGCCCGGTGCCGATGCGGCCGCGGCCGACGCGCCCGGTGAGGGTGCCGCCGAGGGTGGCGATCGGGTTGTCCGCATCCATCCGGGTGGTGAGATCGAAGACGACGCTCAGGGTGCCGGACACCGAGATGGGCGAGCCGAGCCCGAACAAGGTCGCCAGCGGCCAGCCCGTCCCGGAGCCCTTGGTGCGCAGCACGGAGCGCCCCTCGCTCGCCATGACGGCGGAGATGACACCGCCGCGATAGCCGATGCGCAGCGGATCGACCCGCAGGGCGCCGTTGTTCACGACGAGACGGGCCTTGACGCCGGTGGCGCTGTCGCCCCCACCCTGCAGGCGCGTCGCGGAGATGTTCACGTCCGCATCCGTCGTGGCGATCAAGTCGATCTGGCTGCCGCCTTCCGGCTCCCGGTTGCCGATCACCTTGACCGACTTGCGACGGCGTTGCCCTTCCGGACGCATGAAGGCGAGAAGCTCGTCGGCATAGACCAGCGGCGAGGTGATGGTGCCCTTCACCACCGACCGGCCGCCGGGCGCGGCGAGACTGGAGAGGGTGCCGTCGATGCGGGTGCGGCCGATGTCGGTGCGCCCCTCCATGGTCAGCGCATCGGTGTTGCCGCTGAGGCGGCCCTCGAACGTCACCTGCCCGCGAAAATCGGACGTGTCGCCGAAGGCGGCGGCGAAGGCGGAATAGTTCGGCACCTTGAGCCGCGAATCCACCTGGGTGGTGGCCGCGACGCCCGGCTTGCCGAGATCGTCCAGCACGAGGGCGAGCGTCGCCGAGATCAGGTCGCTGCCCTCGATGCGGGCGGCGAAGGAATCCACCCCCAGCCCGCCTCCGGCATCCGACATGGAGAGGCTGCCGACGACACGTCCCAGCTTGTCCTGGGCCTCGGGCGGCAGCGCCAGGATGCTGGCGACCGGAATGTCCACACCGCCCGCCAGTTCGACGCCGGCGAACCCGAGGATGTCGTCCACATTGCCCTCCAGCCGGGCGATGGGGCGGCTGGGCGGGCCAGCAATCACCGAGATGCCGCGGAAGGCCACGTGCCCCGTCGCGTCGCGCGTGACCGAGCGCACGTTGATGGGGCCGATCTCCCTCAGGCTCTGGTCGAACGCATTGGTGGAGATGAGGATCTCGTCCAGCATCATGCCTTCGGCACGGCTGCGGAAGTCCCCTGTCAGGCGGGTGACGACGATCTCGCGCAGGGAGACGGCGGGGGGCGCGGCGGTCTCGAGATCGGCCACCACCTTGAGGTCGGCGCCGGCGAGGGTGGCGAGGTCGTCGGCCTGGCCCGTGACGGAGATGCGCTCGCCGTCCACCAGAGTGAGGGCGAGGTTAAGATCGTGGAAGGCGAGCCGGTCCGGCTCGGCCTTGAGGCGGGCGGTGACCTTGCCGGTGCCGTCGATGGAGGGGGCGACGCCCGCGAGGACGAGTGCCGTGGCGAGGCTGCCGGCCTCGGCATCGAGCTTCATAACGAGGTCATGGTCGAAATGCTTCGTCGGCGCGCGCACGTCGAGGCGGGCTGTGAGACCAAGGGCGGGCTTGTCCGCGCCGCCGGGGGTCGACAGGGTGATCTGCGCGCCATAGGGGTGCTTGCGATCCTCCTTCTCCACCTCGAGGTCGAAGGCGAAGGCGAGGGTCAGGGGCTGGCCGTTCAGCGCGGCATCGGCAACAAGCACGTTGCGCCCCGCATCCAGCGCGCTCTTGAGGTTCGACACCTTGAGCTCGAACTGCCAGCCGGTCATCGCGTCGGTGAACCGCACCACGGTGTCGCGGATGGTGAGGTGCGGCAGCAGGGACAGCACGTAGATGGGGGATTCGAGCAGGGAGCCGGGCCGGGCCTGCTCGGCGCCGTCCAGCGGCACGTCGAACGCGCCGCCCGCCACGTCGAGGCTGTAGCGCAGGCCGCCGGTCAGAAGCTCCAGATAGGGCGGGATCGCGATGGCGAGATGATCGGTCCGGGCGTGGGCGCCATCGATGCCGTGCGCCTCCACGCCGTCGATATCGACGGCCGGATTGGGCCAGAGGCTGACGCTCACCGCCCCGCGCACGCTGACGGGCTCGCCCCACAGATGGGTCAGCCCCTGTTCCGCCAGCGACCGGCGCAGTCCCTCCGCCTGCGGCAGGTTGGCCGCCAGCACCAGCGCGAGGACAGCGGCGCACGCCAGCACCAGCAGGACCGCGACTGCCCGCCGCGCGAAGCGAAACATGACACCCTCCGCCTTGCCTTAACGGCAGCAGCGCCGCCGCCCTCCGCCGGCCCGAATGGGACAGGCGAAAGGCGCGACACCTGAAACTTCCGGCACGCCGAAAGCAATCGGAGCCTGCCTTTCGCCGTCTGCCGCCCCGCATTCCGCCATGGATGCGGGACGGCCAGCCAAGCAGCGCCCAGCGATGTCAGTAACCCTGCGGAAAGGCCTTGTCGATGGAACCGAAGCTCTTGAGGCTGCCGGAGATGTCGCCGCTCAGCCCGGCGGCATAGGGGTCCACCGCGAGGATTTCCCGGGAGTCCGGCTTGAACTTGGCGAGGTCTACCCAGAACACGTTCGGGCTGTTCACCGGCATCACATAATAGACCTTGTGGGTGTGATCGCTCAGCGTCGCCCAGCGGGTCGGCCAGGCGTCCGCGGATTCACCCCCAGATGTGTCCACCGCGCCGAACGGCACGGCCACCGTGCGCACCACGCCGGTGAGGTGACCCAGCGCTTCCTCGGTCCCGGCCGGCTTGGGCAGGGTCTTGAGGTAGGACGAGGCCCGCACGAAGCGGCTCATGGGGTCGATGTCGCCGGGCATCGCGAGATTGCCGCCGAACAGCTTGTAGCGCTTGAGGTTGGCGAGCTGCTCGTCGAGGGGCGGCTCGTTGGTCATCACGGTCACGTCCTTGCCGTGATGGATTTCCAGCTTGCCGCCGACAAACTCCAGCACGGCGCTGTCGCCCGACGCATCCTCGATGGCGAGGTGCAGCGGCCATTCGCGCCCATGCGCCACCGTCGAGACGACGCGCACCTTCTTCAGCCCTTCCAGGGCCTCGGAAACGCTGCCGAAATTGTCCAGCACGAACTGGGGCCACAGCAGGTTGGAGACGCCGGGCCGCTGGTCCGCGGGCTCGTGCTCGGCCCCGTGCAGATAGAGCAGATGCGCGCTGAGGCCGGCTTCGTTGATGCCATCGCTGGTGGCCGTGTCCAGCCCGGTCAGGACCGCGCTGGCGTATTTCGACGTCCAGGTCGCCGCATTGGCATCCGGAACGCCGCGGCGGGCGATGCCGCGCGGCAAATAGACGAGGCGCGGCTTGTCGTCGATGTAGAGGTCCATGGTGCGCCCCGACACCACCGCCTGACCGTTGGTGTTCCACAGGATGAGGCTGCACGCCATGGCGACATGGCTGGTATCGAGGCAGGCAACGAGCCCCGCGGTGATGGCTGCTGCGCCCAAAAGCATGACTTTGAGTTTCATATGCCCCCCTCCAATGCCTGCAATATTCGCGAGAATTGCCGGAGTATCCGTGACCTGAATCAACGTTGGACCGGCCGATGGTGGCGCCGCCGCAATTTATGGGATGAGGGGGGCGCCCTCCACCCGATTGGCATATGCGGAAATGCCGAAGGGATATGACGATCAGCGGCGGGCGGACCGCCCCATGTCCCGCTCCCCCGAAGGCGGATGACCGAAGCGGCGGGTGAAGGCGAGGGAGAAGTTGCTCACATGAGCATAGCCCAGCCGATGGGCCACCTGCTTCACGCTCAATTCGCCCGAGGCCAGCAACTGCCGCGCCAGATCAAGGCGCCAGCGCACCATGCATTGCAGCGGCGAGGCCTCGAACACCTCGCGGAACACCTCGTTGAGCCGACGCTGCGACAGGCCGACGGCGAGGGCCACATCCTCGATCCGGGGCGGATGCGCGATGTCCGCGAGCATGAGGTCGCGGGCGGCAAGCGCCTGGCCGCGCGCCACGCCGCCATGCGCGCGTCCCCCCTCGTCGAAGACCATGCGCAGCATCTCGGCCAGCATCTCGAAGGCCTTGCCCTCCAGATACACGGCCTCCATCGCGCCATGGTAGGGATGACTGCCCATCTGCTCGGCGATGGTCCGCAGCGCCGCCGAGGGGCGGGGCGAGAGCACCGTGGGGTCAAAGGTGCCCTCCAGAAACCCATCGATGGCGCCGCACAGGCGCTGCCCCTGCAGCATCTCGCGCAGCCGCGCCGGCGTCACGGCCATTCCCGCCGTCCGGTGCTCGCCCGCCGCATAGTCGAAGGTGGTCAGGGGATCCCGCAGGAGCGCACAGTGGCTGCTGTGGGGAAGCACGGGGCCATCGAGCCCGGTCTGGTGGAGATACTGGTTCCGGCCGGAGAAATTCATCGCCAGCCAGAGATAGGGCTCGCCCGACAGCACCTCATAGGTCAACGCCACCGGCGATCGGACCTTCGCGGCGAAGGTGTAGACCTCGAGGCCGGGGCGCAGGAAGAATTGCGGATACCGGACGTCGGCCACATCCGGCGGCAGATCGCGGTCTTCCGGCGGCAGCTGCAGTCCGTCGCACCCGTTGGGAAGGATCCAGCGGGATTGCGAGGCGATGCCTGCCTCCGCCGCGCTCTCATGTGTCACGTCGGCCCCCGCCTGACACCGATGACCGGCCTCTTGCCCGTCCCGTCAACCGTTATGGAGAATAGGATATCACCTTCCGGCCGCCACCTGCTTCATGGCGTCACGGCCACGCCCGAGATGGATATCGCAAGGCCGGCGGCATGCCACAGCGTCATCCCGTGGGCTCCTGGCCCTCGGCGCGACGCACATCGGCGATGGTGGAGCCGATCAACCCCTCCAGCGCCTCGGCCACGATGCGTCCCACTCGTGTCAGGGGCTTTCGCCCGTCCATGGCGATGGCGACCATCTGTGGCTCGGCGCCCTTGTCGCGCACCGGGCGGAACACCAGCGTGCCGGCGATCAGCTCGGGGGCGGCGTCGAGCTCCGAGGTGAAGGCCACATAACCCTTCTCGCGGGCGAGGATCTTCACCAGCTGGAGCGAATTGGTCTCCACCGTCTTGCGCTCCTGCGTGAACAGCCAGCCGTGCCGCGCCTCGAGATAGCGACGGATCATCAAGGCACGGCTTTGCAGCACGATGGGATGGGCCACCACCTCCTGAAGGCTGATGGAGCCGCGGCTCGCCAGAGGATGATCCGGCGCGATGACGCAGCCGAAGGGCAGCTCCGCCGACCAAAGCACATGGATGTCGCGCCGGGGCGAGAGATTGAAGATGGCGGCGATGTCCGCGTCCCCGGCCAACAGGGCGGCGACGGCGGCATCCGTGCTCGCCACCTCCACGTCCAGCGAGATGCGCGGGTGGCGGGCGTCGAGATCGGCGATCAGCGCCGGCAGGATGCCGTTGACGTGACTGTCCATGGCCACCACCCGCACATGGCCCTGATTCACCCCCTGAAGCTGGCGCAGCTCGGCGGCGGTGCGCCGCTCGTCCGCCATCCAGCGGCGCGCGAGGGTGACGAGGGCGTCCCCGGCAGGGGTGAGGCGCATGCCCTTCGCCACCCGCTCGAACAGGGGCACGCCCAGCGTCTCCTCCAGTTGCAGCACCTGCCGGTTGATGGCGGAGGCGGCGACGTTGAGGTCCTTGGCCGCGCGCTGGATGGAGCCGGAGCGCGCCACCTGCTCGGCATAGCGCAGGGCCGCGGGAACAAGGGATGCCGGCACCATCGCCTCCATACGCATTTTGCGTATGGAAAAGTATCAAATCTGCGATGGACGGCAATGCCCCGCACGGCGACACTCTTGGCGTCGCGGGCGATGGGGCGTCCCGATCCGAATGCACCTTTGAGGCTTTCACCATGAGCCAGTCCGCCGGGCACGCGCTGACGCTGAGGGGCATTTCCCACGCGTTCGGGCAGGTGGTGGCCGCGAATGCCATCGATCTCGACATCCGCCCCGGCGAACTCGTCTCGCTGCTCGGCCCGTCGGGCTGCGGCAAGACCACCCTGCTCAAGATCATCGCCGGCTTCCTGCGCCAGACCTCCGGCGACGTGCTGGTGGATGGCGCCTCCATCTCCCATCTGCCCACCAACCGGCGGCGCATCGGCATCGTGTTCCAGAACTATGCCCTGTTCCCGCACATGAGCGTGGCGCAGAACATCGCCTATGGTCCCATCGCCGCCGGCCGGCCGAAGGCGGAGACCGATGCGGTGGTCTCCGAGATGCTGGACGTGGTGCAGATGGCCGCCTTCCGCGACCGCCTCCCGCGCGAACTCTCCGGCGGCCAGCAGCAGCGCGTCGCGCTCGCCCGCTGCCTCGCCATCCGCCCGCGCATTCTCCTCCTGGACGAGCCTTTCAGCGCCCTCGACAAGAATCTGCGCCTGGACATGCAGATCGAGATCAAGCGCCTCCAGCGCCAGTCGGGCATCACCACGGTGATGGTGACCCACGACCAGGAGGAAGCGCTCGGCATGTCCGACCGCATCGCCGTGCTCTCGCGCGGCAATCTCGAGCAGTTCGCCCCGCCCTCGGACATCTACGACAGGCCGGCCTCCCTGTTCGTGAACACCTTCGTCGGCACGGCTAACCTGCTCAGGGCCACGGTGGCTGGCATCTCGGCCTCGGGCGCGGCGGTGCGGCTGGCCGATGGCATGGTCATCGAGACCGGACGGGAGACAACCCTGTCCGTGGGCGCGGCGGTTCTCGTCGCGGTGCGCCCCGAGGGGATGCGCGTGAGCGCCACCGGCGGCGCGGGAGCCATCGGCGCCGAGATCACCGCCGTCATGCCCATCGGCCCCGCCCTCATCTACGAGGTGACGCTCATCGACGGCTCATCGGTGAAGGTGGTGCAGGAGCGCGAGGCCGATGCCCCGCTGTCTGGCCCGGTCTTCCTCCACCTCAAGCCGAACCGCATCACCGGCCTGTTCCCGGACCATTCGGGCGACACCCACAAGAAGGGGAATTGAGCATGACGTTCGAGATGTCCCGGCGAGCCTTCCTCGCCTCCGCGACGGCGGCCGCCGGCCTCGCTTTTGCCCCGCGCGACGCCTTCGCCGCGGACGAGCTGGTGGCCGCCACCTTCGGCGGCACCTGGGCCAATGTGCAGAAGCAGATCCTCGCGCCCTATTTCGTCAAGCGCACCGGGGCGAGCGTGGTGCAGTCGCCCATGCTGGCCACCGAGCAGATCGCCAAGCTCACCGCCGCCAAGGGCAACCAGCCCCCCTTCGACGTGGCCATGCTGGACGAGGGCCCGGCGCTGGAAGCCATCGATGCCGGCCTCATCGCCAAGTACGACCCGGCCAAGTCGCCGAACTTCGCGGCGCTGAACCCCAAGTTCCAGGGCGCCTATGGCCCGGCCATCACCATGCAGGCCATCGGCATCGCCTACAATCCGAAGACCGTGAAGACCCCGCCGACCTCCTGGGATGACCTCTGGAAGCCGGAATATAAGGGCCGGGTGGGCATCACCTCGCTCGCCTCCACCCTCGGCCTCGCCTTCCTGCTCGACATCAACCGGCTGGCCGGCGGCACCGAGGCGAACATGGAGCCGGGCTTCAAGAAGTTGAAGACGCTGCTGCCGAACCTCGCCGCCGTCTCCGCCAATTTCGGCGCCCACGGCGCGCTGTTCCAGCAGGGCGAGATCGACATCGGCGTGCAGAACTTCAACTTCGCCGAGGAGCTGAAAGCCAAGGGCGTGCCCATCGAGTTCGTCCGCGTCGATACCGGCACCCCGGCCTGGAAGACCACCATGCACATCGTCGCCGGCGCGCTGAAGCCGGAGCTGGCCTATGCCTATGTGGACAGCCAGATCTCGCCCGACGTGCAGAGCGAGATGCAGAAGTCGCCGTGGAACGTGATCCCCACCTCAAGCAAGGTGCCCTATGCCGGGCTGGTGGCGGAGAAGATCGCCAAGACCCCGGCAGACCTCGACAAGATGGTGTTCTTCGACTGGGCCAAGGTGAACCAGAACCGCGCCGCCTGGACCCAGCAGTTCAACCGCGACATCCGGGTGTGACCATGGCGGGCGCCCTCGATCCAAAACCCAGGGACTGGGCGCTCGCGCTGCCGCTTGCGGCCTTCTTCGCGCTGTTCTTCATCGCGCCGCTCGGCCTGCTCGTCGCCATCAGCTTCGAGACCGAGCGGCAGATGACCGGCACGCTGGGCCTCGGCCAGTATGCCGCCTTCCTCTCCGACGGGCTCAACCTCGCCGTGCTGCGCGACACCCTGCTGGTGGGCGCGAAGGCGACGCTCCTCTGCCTGCTGTTCGGCTATCCCCTGGCGTGGCTGTGCACGAAGGTTTCGGCCCGCTGGCAGGCGGTGCTGATCTTCCTCGTGGTGCTGCCCATCGTCACCAGCGTGGTGGTGCGCACCTTCGCGTGGATCGTCATTCTCGGCCGCCACGGCATCGTCAACGAGACGATCCTCGCCCTCGGCCTTTCCGCCCAGCCGCTCAAGCTGCTGTTCAGCGAGACCGGCGTCGTCATCGTGCTGGCGCAGGTGCAGATGCCGCTCATGGTGCTGCCGCTCATCACCACGCTCCAGCGCATCGATCCCAATCTGGAAAGCGCCTCGCAGGCGCTGGGGGCGGGAGCCTGGCGCACCTTCTTCAAGGTCACGCTGCCCCTGTCGCTGCCCGGCATCATCGCCGGCACCATCCTCACCTACACCGCCTGCGTGACGGCCTTCGTTACCCAGTCGCTCATCGGCGGCTCGCGGCTGCTCTTCATGCCCATGATGATCTTCCAGCAGGCCATGGACCTGCAGAACTGGCCCTTCGCCGCCGCCGTCTCGGTCATCTTCATGGTCTCGGTGCTGCTCATCGTCGCCATGCTGGTGGCGCTCTCGCGCAGCCGCGCGGCCCGGCTCTACGGCTAGGAGAAACGCCATGCTCCGCGACTGGCAGACCCTCTCCTTCAACGCCCTGTTCGGCCTCCTCTCCCTCATCTCCGTCATCGTGCTGGCGGGGCCGACACTGGTCATCCTCATCCTCTCCTTTACGGGAGAGGAGGCGCTGCACTTCCCGCCCGCCAGCTATTCGCTGCGCTGGTATGCGGCGCTCATCGACGCCAACGAATTGCAGGCCGCCTTGTGGGTGAGCCTGAAGGTGGCGGTCATCAGCGTTTCCGCCTGCGTCGTGCTGGGCGTGGCTGCCGCGCTCGGCATCGCCCGCAGCGAGGGGGCGTTGGCGCGGGGGCTGGAGACGCTGTTCCTGTCGCCGCTGATCCTGCCGGCGCTGGCGTTCGGCTTCGCGGCGCTGATGCTGTTCTCCATCCTGGGGATGCGGCCCTCGACGCTCACGCTCGCCATCGGCCATATCGTGGTGTGCGTGCCCTTCGTGCTGCGCACCACGCTCGCCAGCCTCGCCCAGCTCGATCCGGCCCTGCTCGACGCCTCGCGCAGCCTCGGCGCATCGCGCCTCCACACCTTCCGGACGGTGACGCTGCCGCTCATCAGCCCGGGCGTCGCCTCCGGCGCCTTCATCGCCTTCATGGCCTCGTTCGACAACGTGCCGGTGTCGCTGTTCCTCCAGGATGCCCGCACGCAGGTGCTGCCCATCTATCTGTGGGACATCATCCAGAATCAGCTCGACAGCCGGGCCGCCTCCGCCTGCGGCGTCATCATCATCGCCACCGTGCTGATGATGGTGCTGATGGAGCGCGTCGCCGGCTTCTCACGCTTCATGAAATGACCGGGAGACGGGACGTGCAGAACGACCTCCTGCGCCTCGACGCGCTGAACGCCATGACCGCCGCCGATTTCGCGGCGGCCCTCGGCCCGGTGTTCGAGAACGCCCCGTGGGTGGCACGCGACGCCGCCGCCGCGCGCCCCTTCGCCACCCTCACCGCCCTGCACAAGGCGATGCTCGCCGGCATCGAGGCGCTGCCGGCGCCGGCCCTTGCGGACTTCCTCAACGGCCATCCCCGCCTCTCCCCCGAGACGCTCCGGCGCGGCACCACGGCGGAATCCACCGCCGAGCAGACCGCCCTCGGCCTCGATGCGCTCGATGCCGAGATCAGCGCCCGGCTGGACCGGCTGAACGCCGCCTACGAGGCGCGCTTCGGCTATCCCTTCATCCTCGCGGTGCGCAAGGCCTCGCTGGAGACCCTGTTCGCCACCTTCGAGCGGCGCCTCGCGGCGAGCCCGGAGGCGGAGCGGACGGAGGCGCTGGCGGAGGTCGCGGCCATCTCGTGGATGCGGCTGCTCGACCGCGTGCGCGCCGCGCCCACGGGCAGCGTCTCCACCCATGTGCTCGACACCGTGCGCGCGGCGCCGGCCGGCGGGCTGGGCGTGGAGCTGTGGCGGCGGGAGAGCGACGGCGGCATGACCCGCCTCACCTCCTTCGTCACCAACGCCGACGGCGCCTGCGACCACCATCTCCTCGGTGGCGGTGACCTTGCCGCCGGCACCTATGAGTGGCGCTACGACACGCCCACCTATTTCGCCCGCCATGGCTATTCCACCACCGCCCGCGCCTATCTCGGCAAGGTGCGCGTGGCCTTCACCGTGTGGAATCCGGAGGAGCATTTCCACGTGCCGCTCCTCCTCTCGCCCGGCGCCTACACCACCTATCGCGGCAGCTGAGGGCGATCTGGCGCGCAATGTGCTTCTGGCCGGGCAATGTCGATTTTTGTCGCATTTCCAACGACCCGCCCGACAGGAGCGTATTTTGCCGGCATTGCAGGAAACCCGCACCAGCGTGACACTGGCCCCCGCCAAGCCCACCGGGCTCGCCGACCTCGGCGTGCTACCAGCAGAAGGCCTCGCGGTGAAGAAGGGGCGCGTGCACGAATTCCCGCAATTGCTGGCGGACGGCACCATCGGCCGGCGCTTCCAGGACCTGAAGGTCATCGCGATCAAGACGGAAGAGGCGGGCGCGCCGCTGGTGCGCCTCGTCGTGCAGTTCGAGGTGTTCGGCGACAACACCGCCGCAGCCGAGGCCGGCCCCGGCTTCGAGGCGGTGCTGAAGGCGGGCGACACGCCGCTCGCCACCTTCGCCTCCGGCAGCCTGTTCCTGCCCTTCGGCAATTTCTGGTACGCGAACCGCTTCGCCTTCGCGGTGCCCGTGGAGGATTTCGACGCGGCGGACACGCTGGACTTCGTCGCCAAGGCGGAAGAGGTCCGGCCGATCTGAGCGGCGAGGATTGCGCCATGGCCAGCCCCACCGTCACCTATCCCTTCGTCCGGCGCGTGCCCCACCGCCTCCTCGGCGACATGCTGCGCATGACGCTGAGCGAGGCGCTGCATTACGACCTCACACTGGAGGAGGGGCGCACCCTGTCGCGCGCCTTCACCGCCGTGGCGCACGACTACCGACGCACGGATGTCCTCTATCTCAGCCCCATCGGCATGGATGGCGATTTCTCCGCCGCCGTCCATGCGGAGGGCGTGGACGTGGACACCAGCGGCACGCCCCATCGCCTCGACTGGGACGACGTGCGCGAACTCGCCGAACGCCTCGCGGTGGAGTGAGGGCGGGGAGGCGGCTGGTGGAAGCGACGGCGGGGCGCCCCGATCTGCCGGCCTTCGCCCTCGGCTGAAGCCCTCAAAAGTCGCCCGCCTCCTCGGGGGCGAGCACCACCAGCATGCCGTCCAGCGCGGTCTCCAGCTTCAGCTGGCAGGCGAGGCGGGAGGCGAGGGTGCGGTTGTGGCTGGTGGCGAGCATGCGGCTCTCGCCGGGGCTGACCGGGGGTGCCGTGCCGCCCTCCGGGAGGGTGACGAAGACATGGCAGGTGGCGCAGGCGCAGCCGCCGCCGCACTGGGCGGTGAGTTCCTCGATGCCGGCCTTGCGGATCGCCTTCAGCAGCGTCGCGCCATCGCGCCCCGTCACCTCGTGACGGGCGCCGCTGCGGGTTTCCACGGTGAAGTGCGCCATAGCTCAGGTGCCCGCCCGCCGGCTCACGGCAGGATGATGGACGCAAGGTCCGCCGCCGCCGGGTGCTTTCCGCTGTCGCCACCCGCCCGCGCGATCCGCATTGTGGCGAGGCCGGCGGAGGCGGCGGCGTCCAGCTCGTCCACATTTTCCGAGAGCACGAGGATCTGCGCCGGGGCGAGGCCGATCTCCTGGGCGATGGCCTTGTAGGCCTCCTCCTCCACCTTCTGGCCCATGCGGGTGTCGAAGAAGCCATCCAGAAGGCTCTCCGCGTCCGAACCGGCGGAAGAAAGCCAGAGCTTCTGCGCCAGTTCCGAGGAGGAGGAGAAAGTGAACAGCCGGAGCCCCTGCGCCTTCCAGGCGGCAAGGCTCGGCCCGGCATCGCCATGGACCTCCGCGCGGAAGGCGCCAGATGCGTAGCCCTCCTGCCAGATGCGGCCCTGGATGGTTTTAAGCGGTGTCGGCTTGCGGCCCTGCTTCATCCAACGCAGCAGCAGCGCCCCCGCCTCGGCGGGCTTGAGGGAGAAGCCGCCCATGAGCCGTCCGGCCTCGTCCAGCGCCTCCTCGATCTCCTCGTCCTCCTCGCCATGCGCGGTGATGAAGGCGCCGAGCCGCGCGCTGGCATAGGGCGTCAGCGTCTCATCGAGGAAGGACAGGGGGCCGAGCACGCCCTCGATGTCGATCAGCACCGCCTCTATGGCCATGAAACCGCCTCTGCCTCTGCGGGCCGCCAATGTCGGGAAGGCGCCAGAGCAGGCCCTCCCCCGCCCGCGATCCGGGTCTACGGACAAGGCAAGCACCCGCCGTGCCAGTCCCATCGGGCCGGCACCGCACCCAGCCTGCTGCACGGCCGAGAATGGCGCAGATTGGCGCTTGACTCATTTTCTATAATTTCCATAAAATTACTAGATTGATTCAACTCCTAGCTGTCCGCGCGCGGCCCTGCCTTCGCATCCGCGCTGTGCCCGTTCTTCCGATACCAGCCGCAGGCGAGACCAACCGATGACAGATCAGCTGATCGAGACGCCCGCAATCGCCGGCGTTCCGCGCCGTCGCACCCGCGATCACGCGGAGCGGGTGCCGCTCTGGCACACGGGGCTGGCGGCCGGCAGCGTCTGGCTCGCGGCCGCCGCTTATGCCGGCCTCGTGCCGGATGCGGACGACTTCGCCTATACGCGGGAATTCGCTTTCGGCCTCGCCGGCATCGGCGGGCTCATCCTCCTCGCAGCGCTGGCGGGACCCGTGGCGGGGCTGCGGCTGAAGGCGCTGCGGCACTGGGGGCCGTGGCTTCTCATCCTGCCGCTCGGCCTCATCGCCTGGGAGGCGGTGACGGCGAAGCTGGAACTGTTGCCGCGCCCCTTCTTCGTGCCACCGCAGGCGCTGCTGGAAGTCTATCTCGACGACTGGCCGAAACTCGGCCTCAGCGTCGTCGCATCCCTGAAACTTCTGGCCTGGGGCTACGCCATCGGCGCCGCCGTGGGCATCACGCTCGGCGTCTCCATCGGCTGGTGGCGCATCGCCGGCTACTGGGCGCATCCGGTGCTGCGCTTCATCGGTCCGCTGCCGGCCACCGCATGGCTGCCGGTGGCCTTCTTCCTGTTTCCCTCCTCGTGGAGCGCCAGCGTGTTCCTGCTCGCGCTCGCCACCGGCTTTCCCGTCACCATCCTCACCTGGTCGGGCATCTCCTCGGTCAACAAGGACTATTACGACATCGCCCGCACGCTCGGGGCCAGCCAGCGCTTCCTGGTGCTGAAGGTGGCCATTCCTGCCGCGCTGCCCCACGTCTTCGTCGGCCTGTTCATGGGCCTCGGCACCTCGTTCGCGGTGCTGGTGGTGGCGGAGATGCTGGGGGTGAAAGCGGGCCTCGGCTGGTACCTGCAATGGGCCCAGGGCTGGGCCGCCTACGCCAACATGTATGCGGCGCTGCTGGTGATGGCGCTGATGTGCTCCAGCCTCGTCACCCTGCTGTTCCGGCTGCGCGACCGGACCCTCGCCTGGCAGAAGGAGCTGGTGCGGTGGTGAGCGTGGCCCTCTCCTCCCCCGCCGGCGCGCCCGCGCCCGCCCCGGCTTCCGGCCTGCGTCTCGACGTGGAGCATGTGAGCCATGCCTTCCAGCTGGAGGGCGCGCCCCTGCCCGTGCTGGACGACGTGAGCTTCTCGGCCGAGCCCGGCTCGTTCGTCACGCTGCTCGGGCCGTCGGGCTGCGGCAAGTCCACTTTGCTGCGGCTCCTCGCCGGGCTCGACCAGCCGGTCACCGGCCAGCTCGCGGTGGACGGGACGGCCATCACCGCCCCCGACCCCTCGCGCATCCTCGTGTTCCAGGACCCGACGCTCTATCCGTGGCGGACGGTGGAGGCCAACGTCTCGCTGGGGCTGGAGGCGCGCGGCCTGTTGAAGGCCCAGCGGCGGCGGGTCGGCGATGCGCTCTCCCTCGTCGGCCTGTCGGGCTTCGCCAGCGCCTATCCGCGCCAGCTCTCCGGCGGCATGGCCCAGCGCGTGGCGCTGGCGCGCGCGCTGGTGAACGAGCCGCGCCTGCTGCTGCTCGACGAGCCCCTGGGCAAGCTCGACAGCCTGACGCGCATCACCATGCAGGGCGAGATCCTGAAGCTGTGGCAGGACGCCCGCTTCACCGCGCTCCTCGTCACCCATGATGTGGAGGAGGCCCTGTTCCTCGCCGAGCGGGTGATCGTCTTCTCCGAGCGGCCGGCCCGCATCAAGGCCGACGTGGCGGTGGACGTGCCCTATCCGCGCCATCGCGGCGACCCGCGCCTCGCCGAACTGCGCCACCACCTCCTCGGCCTCCTCGGGCTCGACGCCACCTGGTGAGCCCTTCGCCCGCCCTCGGGCACCCCTCGCATTCATCCAAGTGATTTCAGGAGCCCGCCATGACCCACGACCCGAACACGGACGCCGCAGACGCCCCCCGCTCAGCCTCCCGCCGCAGCCTGCTGCGCTATGGCCTCGCCGCGGGTGCGGCGACCCTCGCCGGTGCCGCCGGCGGGCGGGTGCTCGCCGCCAACCTGATGCGCGCGCCGGCGAGCACGGTGCCGGATTTCCCGCTCTGCCTCACCGCCGCGGAGGGCGCCGCGCCCACCGGCCCGCTGCGGCCGCTCAAGCTCGCCTGGAACGCCAGCGCCATCTGCACCGCCGCCGCGCCGGTGGCGAAGGAGACGGGCATCTTCGCCCGCCACGGCCTCGACGTGGACTTCGTCAATTTCGGCAGCTCCACCGAGCAATTGCTGGAAGCCATCGCCACCGGCAAGGCCGACGCCGGCATCGGCATGGCGCTGCGCTGGCTGAAGCCGCTGGAACAGGGCTTCGACGTGAAGATCACCGCCGGCGTTCACGGCGGCTGCCTGCGGCTGCTGGGCGATGCCAGCGCGGGCGTCACCAAGGTATCGGACCTGAAGGGCAAGACCATCGCCATCTCCGACCAGGCTTCGCCCGGCAAGAACTTCTTCTCCATCTATCTCGCCGAGCGCGGCGTCGATCCGTTCAAGGACGTGGAGTGGCGCCAGTATCCGCTGGAGGCGCTGCCGCTCGCCATCGACAAGGGCGAGGCGCAGGCGCTGGCGGACGCCGATCCGCGCACCTGGATTTGGATCAAGGAATCCAAGGGCAAGCTCACCGAGATCGCCACCAACCTCTCGGAGAAGTACGCCGATCGCGCCTGCTGCATCATCGGCGTGCGCGGCAGCCTGATCCGCGACGAGCGGCCGGTGGCCACCGCCCTCACCCGTGCCATCCTGGAAGGCGCGCACAAGGTCGGCGCCGACCCGGAACTCGCCGCCCGCACCTTCTCCGGCTATGGCGGCAAGGGCTCCATCGACGATCTCGTGGCCATGCTGAACAGCCAGGACCACCATCATGCGCCGGTGGGCGCCGACCTCAAGACCCAGCTCGCGGCCTATACCGACGAACTGAAGCTGGTGCAGGTCATCAAGCCCGCCACCAATTCCCAGCGCTTCGCCGAGAAGATCTATGCGGACGTGCTGACCGTCTGAGGGCGGCAGCGCACGGGGACGAGCGGGCGGCGGCCCGCTTTGGCGGCGGCGGCGGGTCATGGTACCCTCCGGCGCTGCTTCCTCCGATCGATGAGCCGCCCCTTGCCTGCCGGTTGCCGTTGCCTCCTTGCCGGGCTGATCGCCTGGACCTTGGCCCTTACCTTCGCCGCTTCCGCGCCGGCGCGGGCGGCGGATGGCGCCTTCACGCAGTTCATCGCCTCCCTGTGGCCGGAGGCGCAGGCGGCCGGCGTAACGCGCGCGACCTTCGAGCGGGAGACGGCGGGCCTCGAGCCCGACTACAAGCTGCCCGACCTCGCCTTGCCCGGCCGCCCCTCCACCGGTGCCGGCGGACAGGCCGAGTTCGTGCAGGTGCCGGCGGCCTATGTGAAGGAGGCCACCATCGCCCGCCTCGCCGCCGAGGGGCAGCGGCTGATGCAGAAATACAAGGCGCCCCTCGACCGCATCGAGGCCATGTTCGGCGTGCCCGCCCCCGTGGTGCTGGCCATCTGGGGCCGGGAGACCGATTTCGGCCGCTACACCTCGCCCCACGACGCGCTCAAGGTGCTGGCGACGCAGGCCTATGCCGGCCGGCGCAAGGACCAGTACCGCACCGAGTTCATCCTCGCCCTGAAGATGCTGAACGACGGCGATGTGAGCCGGAAGGATTTCCGCGCCTCCTGGGCCGGGGCGACGGGCCTCACCCAGTTCCTGCCCTCCGACTATGTGAAGCACGGCGTCGATCTCGACGGCACCGGCCATGCCGACATCTGGCATTCGGTGCCGGATGCGCTCGCCTCCGCCGCCAAGCAGCTCGCCGACAAGGGGTGGCAGCCGGGCGTGCGCTGGGCCTATGAGGTGCTGGCGCCGGTGAATGCCGACTGCACCATGGGCGTGCCGGAGTTCAAGCAGCCCATCGCCGAGTGGATCCGCGCCCGCTACGCCCCCGTCCGCCGCCTCTCCGCCACCGAGGTGGCGCAGCCCGCCTCGCTGCTGCAGCCGGAGGGCACCTACGGCCCGGCCTTTCTCACCACGGCGAACTACTTCGTCATCAAGCAGTACAATTTCTCGGACCTCTACGTGCTGTTCGTCGGCCACCTCTCCGACCGCATGACCGACCCCTCGCCCTTCCGCACGCCGTGGTCCGCCTCCTCCCAGCTCAAGACGAAATCGGTGGAGGCCATGCAGAAGCATCTGGCCCGGCTGGGGCTCTATTCCGACAAGATCGACGGCAAGGCCGGGATGCAGACGCGCGCGGCGCTCGGCGCCTACCAGAAATCCGCCGGGCTCAAGGTGGATTGCTGGCCGAGCGAGGCCGTGTTGAACGCCATGAATGCCGGACGCTGAAGGGGAGACACCATGAGCGAGACCCGCGACGCGCCCCCCGCCACCCCCTATCACCCCGAGGAAATGAAGGCGACGTGGGACCTGAAGGTCGGCAAGAGCATCACCCTTCAGGGAACCGCCCGCTGGACCCCTGCGGGCGTGGTGACGGCCGGCATCGCCACCTCCGCCATCCTGCTCGCTTTCGCAGCGGTGATGCGCGCGCGGCGCTGACGCCTCAGGGGATCGCGCGGTCCTCGTCCGGCTGGTGGAAGGCGAGGACGAGAACGACGGACGAGAGCGCCAGCACCGCCATCAGGGCGAAGCCGTCCGCGAACGAGCCGCGCAGCGACAGCACGAAGCCGGGGATGACGGGCGCCACGAAACCGGCCAGCGCAAAGCAGAAATCCATGATGCCCAAAGCGGTGGCCGCCTTCTCCGGCACGATGTCCACATTCACCGCGAAATAAGCGGCGTTCGCCCCCATGGAGGCGGCGACCGCCAGCGAGATACAGGCGATGGCCACTGGCAGGCTGGCGCTGAACGCCACCGGCACCACCGCGAGGGCCGCCACCAGCTGCGTGCCCGCGATGAGATAGGAGCGCGACACGCGCAGCCGGCCGGTGGTCCTCAGGAGGTGATCGGACCAGCGTCCCAGCGTCCAGAGCGCCACGGCGGCACAGAGCCAGGGCAGCACGGTGAAGGCGCCCACGGCGGCAAGGTTCAGCCCGTAGGACTGCTGGAGATAGCTCGGCAGCCAGGCCATAAAGAAGAACAGGAAATAGCCGAAGACGAAGAAGGCCCAGTAATTCACCAGCAGCGTGCGGTTGGTGAGCAGCACCCGCACCTCGCTCATGCGCGGCCAGCGGCGGACAGGCGCGGCCTCCGCCTTCTGGCCCGCGCGGATGAAGGCCAGTTCCTGCGCATTCACATGGCGCGACTGGGCGGGGTCGTCGCGGAAGAGGACGTACCAGAGCGGCACCCAGACCAGCGAGAGTGCGAACAGTACGGCGAACGTGCCGCGCCAGCCCAGCGCCGCCAGAAGCTGCGTCACGATCGGCCCGCCGCAGGCGAGGGCCACCGGCACCGCCACCAGCGCATAGGAGAGCGCGCTCGCCTGCCGGGCCGGTGGCAGCCAGCGCTCCACCGCGCCGGTGACGGCCGAGAAGTTCGGCCCCTCCGCCATGCCCAGCAGCGTGCGCGCGAGATAGAGGGTGAGGAAGCCGGAGGCGAGGCCGGTGAGGCCGATGGACAGGCTCCACAGCACCGCCGCGATGCTCAGCATGATGCGCGCGCCGTAGCGATCCACCGCGAAGCCGCCGATGAGCGTCGTCACCGCATAGCCGAGGCCGAACGCCCCGAGGATGGTGCCGGCGGCCGCCTTGGAGAGCCCCAGCTGCTGCTCGATGGCCGGGATGGCATAGGAGATGGCGGCGCGGTCGATGTAGTTCACCACCGTGATGGCGAACAGGAGGAAGATCACCACCCTGTGGAACCGCGTCGCCGCCATGGATCTCCCCCTGCCCGTGCACGGTGAGTCACCGGCCGGGAGCACCATGGGCAAGACGGGCGGTCTTAATCAAGAGCCACGGCGGGTCTGGTGCGTTGGAGAGCCCCTCACTCCGGCCCGTCGATGAGCGGATCGGGCCGCGCGAAGGCCGCAAGCGTCGCGCGATCGGCGAGGGTGATGACGGCGCCCCGGCTGGTGACGCCATGGGTCTTCAGCACGGCGAAGGCGCGGGAGAGATTTTCCGGCGTCATACCCAGCAGCGAGGAGAGCACGCGCTTCTCGAACGGCAGGGTGATGCGGTCCGCGCGCTCCGCCTCGGCGCGCTGAAGCAGCCAGTTGGCGAGGCGCTCGGCCCCCGTGCGCAGCTTCTGGCCCTTCACCTCCTTCACTGCCCGGCGATAGCCGCGGGCCAGCTCGGTGACGACGGCGCGGGTGAAGGCCTCGTCCGTGCCCAGCGCATCGCGCACCTTCTCCGCCGGGATCATCAGCACCTGCGATTTCTGCAGGGTGCGGGCGGACTGGAGATAGATGCGCGCGTTGAGCACGGCGGCGAGGATGAAGGTGCCCACCGGCTCGACGATGCTCATGGTGGTCTCGCGCTCGCCGGAGGTGGCGAAAAGCTCCACCTGCCCCTCCACCACCACGTGCAGGAAATCCGCCTCGTCATTCTCGTTGATGAGCGTCACCCCCGGCGGGAATCGCTGGAGAAAGGCCGTGCGCACCAGTTCCGCGAAGGTCTCCTCGCGGGCATCGGCGAACAGCGGCAGGCTTCTGATGACGGCGGCGTCGTCGGGCCTCATGCACACCTCTTTTCGTCACCCCTACCATGCCATCAGGCCGGCGGATTGACAAATGTCAATTGCCACGTCAAAGCTTGTAAATCACAGAACAGAAGAAAGACATTTATCTTCGACTTATCGAATAAGTACCTCCTGATTTCTGATGACCGAAGTCTATTACTGATACAGATCAAAGAAGCCACGGCGCCCCCGCCGCAGGTTTGCGACGCGCGGCCCGGCCGCGACTTTGCAACTGGCGGGTTGAAGCCATGCACACCCCTTTCGAGGCGAGCCAAAGCGACCAGCGGCGCGCCCTTTCCATGAGCACCCTCGCCTTCACCGTGTGCTTCGCGGTGTGGACGATCTTCTCCATCATCGGCATCCGCATCAGGCAGGATCTCGGCCTCTCGGACACCGAGTTCGGCCTGCTCATCGGCACGCCCATCCTCACCGGCTCGCTCATCCGCGTGGCGCTGGGCGTGTGGGCGGATGTGTATGGCGGGCGCGTCGTCTTCGCCCTCACCATGCTGGCCGCGGCGGTGGCCACCTTCCTCCTCACCTATGCCGCGACCTACCCGCAGTTCCTGCTGGCGGCGCTGGGCGTCGGCATCGCCGGCGGCTCCTTCTCGGTGGGCGTCGCCTATGTCTCGCGCTGGTATCCGGCGGGCAAGCAGGGCACCGCGCTCGGCATCTTCGGCGCCGGCAATGTGGGCGCGGCGGTGACCAAGTTCCTCGCCCCCTTCGTGCTGGTCGCCTTCGGCTGGCAGATGGTGGCGCAGGTGTGGGCCGCCGCCCTCGTGGTGATGGCCGTCCTCTTCTTCGTCACCACCAAGGACGATCCGGTGCTGGTGGAGCGCCGCCGCCTCGGCATCAAGCCGAAGAGCGCGTGGCTGGAGCTGGAGCCGCTGAAGAACGTCCAGGTGTGGCGCTTCTCGCTCTATTATTTCTTCGTCTTCGGCGCCTTCGTCGCGCTGGCTTTGTGGCTGCCGCAGTATCTGGTGAAGGTCTACGGCCTCGACATCAAGCAGGCGGGCATGATTGCCGCCGCCTTCTCCGTGCCGGCGAGCTTGTTCCGCGCCTATGGCGGGCATCTCTCCGACGTCTATGGCGCGCGGCGGGTGATGTACTGGACCTTCCTGGTCTCAGTGGCCGCCACCTTCGTGCTGTCCTATCCGCCCACGGACTATGTGGTGCGCGGCATCAACGGGCCCATCACCTTCCACATGGAAATGGGCGTCGCCGGCTTCACCGTCACGGTATTCGTGCTCGGCTTCTTCATGGCGCTGGGCAAGGCGGCGGTCTACAAGCACATCCCGGTCTATTACCCCAACAATGTGGGCGCCGTGGGCGGCCTCGTGGGGATGATCGGCGGCCTTGGCGGCTTCGTGCTGCCGCTGGCCTTCGGCGTGCTCAACGACCTCACCGGCCTGTGGACCAGCTGTTTCATGCTGCTGTTCGTCATCGCGGTCGGCGCCCTCGCCTGGATGCACCTCGCCATCCGCCACATGGAAAAGGAGGCCTCCGCCTCCGCTCTCGCGAGCCTGCCCGAACTGCCGGAGATGCAGGGCATGCCCGCCCCCGGAACCCCCGCCCCTGCCCTGCCCGCCCGCAAGGCCGGCGCGGTGCTGACCGACTGGCGGCCCGAGGACAAGGCCTTCTGGACCTCCACCGGTCGCGCCATCGCCCGGCGCAATTTGTGGCTCTCCATCCCGGCGCTGCTGCTCTCCTTTGCCATCTGGCAGGTGTGGTCGGTGGTGGTGGCGAAGCTGCCGCTGGTGGGCTTCAAATTCACCACCGACCAGCTGTTCTGGCTCGCCGCTCTGCCGGGGCTGACCGGCGCGACGCTGCGCATCTTCTATTCCTTCATGGTGCCGATCTTCGGCGGACGGCTCTGGACGACGCTCACCACCTGGTCGCTCATCATCCCCGCGCTCGGCATCGGCTATGCGGTGCAGAACCCGGACACGCCCTATGTGGTGCTGCTCATCCTCGCGCTGCTGTGCGGCTTCGGCGGCGGCAACTTCGCCTCCTCCATGGCCAACATCTCCTTCTTCTTCCCCAAGGCGGAGAAGGGCAACGCGCTGGCGCTGAATGCCGGCCTCGGCAATCTCGGGGTCAGCGTGGTGCAGTTCGTGGTGCCGCTGGTCATCACCATGGGCCTGTTCGGCAAGTTCGGCGGCGATCCGGCGCTGGTGAAGGCGGCGGCGGGGCCGGCGCCCATGTGGCTGCAGAATGCCGGCTTCGTCTTCGTGCCCTTCATCGTGCTCTCGGCCTTCGGCGCGTGGTTCGGCATGAACGACATCGCCGACGCCCGCGCCTCCTTCCGCGAGCAGTCGGTGATCTTCCAGCGCAAGCACAACTGGATCATGTGCTGGCTCTATACGGGCACGTTCGGCTCCTTCATCGGCTATTCGGCGGGCTTCCCGCTGCTCACCAACATCCTCTTCCCGGAGGTGAACGCGCTCTCCTACGCCTTCCTCGGCCCGCTGGTCGGCGCGCTCGCCCGCTCCGGCACGGGATGGCTGGCGGACCGCTACGGCGGCGGACGGGTGACGCTCTTCGTCTTCGTGCTGATGATGGCGGGTGTCTCGGGCGTGCTGTGGGCCATCGGCATGCGCGCCGAGCCCTGGGCCTTCTCGGCCTTCTTCGCGGCCTTCCTGCTGCTGTTCTTCGCCACCGGCGTCGGCAACGCCTCCACCTTCCAGATGATCCCCGCGATCATGGCCAAGGAGATGGAGCGCCTGATGCCCGACGCCGATGCGGAGGCGCGTCGCAAGCAGGCGGAGAAGGAGGCGGCGGCCATCACCGGCTTCACCTCGGCGATTGCCGCCTTCGGGGCCTTCTTCATCCCCAAGGGGTACGGCACCTCCATCGCGCTCACCGGCTCGCCGGAGGCGGCGCTCTGGGCCTTCCTCGGCTTCTATGTGAGCTGCCTGGTCATCACGTGGGCCGTCTACACCCGCAAGGGCGGCCTCCTCCACGACATCGAGCGCGGGATCGCCCCGCGCGCCACCCACCGTCCGGCTGCAGCCGCGTAATTCCAAAGGCCTGCGAGCCCGGCTCGCGGACCTTTGGCCAAGCCCGCGCGGCGCTTGAGCGAACCCACTTGGCATCGGTCATCGACCGAGGCCGACGGTAAAACCGAAGGCATCCCCATGTCCCATTTCCTCGACCGGCTCACCTTCTTCCGCCGCGAGACCGAGCCCTTCTCCAATGGCCACGGCATCGTCACCCACGAGGACCGCTCGTGGGAGGACGGCTACCGGAAGCGCTGGCAGCACGACAAGATCGTGCGCTCCACCCACGGCGTGAACTGCACCGGCTCCTGCTCGTGGAAGATCTATGTGAAGGGCGGCATCGTCACCTGGGAAACCCAGCAGACGGACTATCCCCGCACCCGCCCGGACCTGCCCAACCATGAGCCCCGCGGCTGCGCCCGCGGCGCCTCCTACAGCTGGTATCTCTATTCCGGCGCGCGGGTGAAGCACCCCATGGTGCGCGGGCGCCTCCTGAAGCTGTGGCGCGAGGCGCGGGCGAAGCTGCCGCCGGTCGCCGCCTGGGCCTCCATCGTCGAGAACGCGGAAAAGCGCGCCTCCTACACCTCCATCCGCGGCCATGGCGGGCTGGTGCGCGCCACCTGGGACGAGGTGAACGAGATCATCGCCGCCGCCAACGCCCACACCATTCGCAAGCACGGCCCGGACAGGGTGGCGGGCTTCTCGCCCATCCCGGCCATGTCCATGGTCTCTTATGCGGCGGGCGCGCGCTATCTCTCGCTGCTGGGCGGCGTGTGCCTCTCCTTCTACGACTGGTATTGCGACCTGCCGCCGGCCTCCCCCCAGACCTGGGGCGAGCAGACCGACGTGCCGGAGAGCGCCGACTGGTACAATGCCGGCTTCATCATCGTGTGGGGCTCCAACGTGCCGCAGACGCGCACGCCGGACGCCCATTTCTACACCGAGGTGCGCTACAAGGGCACCAAGAGCGCGGTGGTGACGCCTGATTATGCCGAGGCCACCAAGTTCGCCGACATCTGGCTGAACCCCAAGCAGGGCACCGACGCCGCGCTGGCGCTGGCCATGGGCCATGTGATCCTGCGCGAATATCACCTCGACCGGCAGGTGCCCTATTTCGACGATTACCTGCGCCGCTATTCGGACATGCCCTTCCTCGTGCGGCTGGTGGAGCAGGAGGGGCGGCTCGTGGCGGAACGGATGCTGCGCGCATCAGACCTCCCCGGCGGCCTCGGCGAAACCAACAATCCCGAGTGGAAGACCGTCGCCTTCGATGAGGCGAGCGGCGATCTCGTCGCCCCCGTCGGCTCCATCGGCCACCGCTGGGGCGAGCAGGCAAAATGGAACCTGGAGGAGAAGGACGGCGCCGGCCGCCCCCTGCGCCTGCGCCTCTCGCTGGACGACCATGCGGACGAGATCGCGGCCGTGGACTTCCCCTATTTCGGCGGCCGCGCCACCGAGCATTTCGTCTCCACCGACCATGGGGAGGTGCTGACGCGCAACCTGCCCGTCCGCCTCATCCAGGGGGCGGATGGCAGCGTGATGAAGGTCGCCACCGTCTACGATCTCATGATGGCCAATTACGGCCTCGACCGCGGCTTCGGCGGCGGCAACGTCGCCGTCTCCTATGACGAGGACGTGCCCTTCACCCCCGCCTGGGCCGAGCGCATCACCGGCGTGAAGCGCGATGCCATCATCACCGTGGCGCGCGAGTTCGCCACCAATGCGGAGAAGACCAACGGGCGCTCGATGATCATCATCGGCGCGGCCATGAACCACTGGTATCACATGGACATGAACTACCGGGGGGTCATCAACCTCTTGGTGTTCTGCGGCGCCATCGGCCAGTCGGGCGGCGGCTGGTCGCATTATGTGGGGCAGGAAAAGCTGCGGCCGCAGACCGGCTGGCAGCCGCTCGCCTTCGGGCTCGACTGGTCGCGACCGCCCCGGCACCAGAACGCCACCTCCTTCTGGTATGCCCACACGGACCAGTGGCGCTATGAGACGCTGACCGCCGGCGAAATCCTCTCCCCCACCGCGCCCAAGGGGGAATGGGACAAGAGCTTCATCGACTACAATGTCCGCGCTGAGCGCATGGGCTGGCTACCCTCCGCCCCGCAGCTGAGGCAGAACCCACTATCCATCTCCGCCAAGGCCAAGGCCGCCGGCAAGGAGGTGAAGGACTATGTGGCCTCTGCGCTGAAGAGCGGCGAGCTGGAACTCTCCTGCCACGATCCTGACCACCCGGACAACTGGCCGCGCAACCTCTTCGTCTGGCGCTCCAACCTGCTGGGGTCTTCGGGCAAGGGGCACGAATACTTCCTCAAGCACCTGCTCGGCACCCAGCACGGCGTGATGGGCAAGGACCTCGGCGCCGAGGGCGCGGTGCGCAACACGGAAGTCGCGTGGCATGAGGAAGCCCCCACCGGCAAGCTCGATCTTCTGGTGACGCTGGACTTCCGCATGTCCACCACCTGCGTCTACTCGGACATCGTGCTGCCCACCGCCACCTGGTACGAGAAGAACGATCTCAATACCTCTGACATGCACCCCTTCATCCATCCGCTCTCGGCGGCGGTGGACCCGGCATGGGAAGCGCGCTCCGACTGGGACATCTACAAGGGCCTCGCCCGCACCTTCTCCGCCGTCGCGCCCGAGGTGCTGGGCGTGGAAGAGGACACGGTGCTCACCCCCATCCTCCACGACACGCCCGCCGAGATCGCGCAGGCGCTGGATGTGAAGGACTGGCGCAACGGCGAGGTGGAGCCCATTCCCGGCAAGACCATGCCCACCGTCACCGTGGTGGAGCGCGACTATCCGGCGACCTACGCCCGCTTCACCGCGCTGGGCCCGCTGATGGAGAAGATCGGCAATGGCGGCAAGGGTATCGCCTGGAAGACCGGGCATGAGGTGGAGGCGCTCAAGGCCCTCAACGGCACCCACCGCGACGGCCCGGCCGAGGGCCTCGCCAAGATCGAGACCGACATCGACGCCGCCGAGGTCATCCTCATGCTGGCGCCGGAGACCAATGGCGAAGTGGCGGTGAAGGCGTGGGAAGCGCTTTCCAAGAACACCGGCCGCGAGCACGCTCATCTCGCATTGCCCAAGGAAGACGAGAAGATCCGTTTCCGCGATGTGCAGGCGCAGCCGCGCAAGATCATCTCCTCGCCCACCTGGTCGGGCATCGAGAGCGAGAAGGTCTGCTACAACGCCGGCTACACCAACGTCCACGAGCTGATCCCCTGGCGCACGCTGACCGGCCGCCAGCAGCTCTATCAGGACCATCTGTGGATGCGGGCCTTCGGCGAGGAGCTCGTCACCTGGAAGCCGCCGGTGGACCTGAAGACCATCACCGGCCATCGCGGCGCCAAGCCCAACGGCAATCAGGAGATCGTGCTCAACTTCCTCACCCCGCACCAGAAGTGGGGCATCCACTCCACCTATACTGACAATCTACTGATGCTCACCCTCAACCGGGGCGGGCCGGTGATCTGGATCAGCGAGGACGACGCCCGCGCGGCCGGCCTTGCCGACAATGACTGGGTGGAGGTGTTCAACGCCAACGGCGCGCTCACCGCCCGCGCCGTGGTCTCCCAGCGCGTCATGCCGGGCATGGCCATGATGTATCACGCGCAGGAGAAGATCATTAACACCCCCGGCTCGGAAATGACCGGCAAGCGCGGCGGCATCCATAATTCCGTGACGCGCACCGTGCTGAAGCCGACCCACATGATCGGCGGCTATGCCCAGCAATCCTACGGCTTCAACTATTACGGCACCGTCGGCGCCAACCGCGACGAGTTCGTGGTGGTGCGCAAGATGAACAAGGTCGATTGGCTCGAGGACGAGCTTCCGGCCGCTTCCGGCAAGGAGATGGCCCAATGAAGATCCGCGCCCAGATCGCCATGGTGCTGAACCTCGACAAGTGCATCGGGTGTCACACCTGCTCCGTCACCTGCAAGAACGTGTGGACGAGCCGCCAGGGCGTCGAATACGCCTGGTTCAACAATGTGGAGACCAAGCCCGGCATCGGCTACCCGCGCGAGTGGGAGAACCAGAAGAAGTGGAACGGCGGCTGGCGCCGCAAGGCGAACGGCAAGATCGAGCCGCGCATCGGCGCCAAGTGGCGGATGCTCGCCAACATCTTTGCCAATCCGGACCTGCCGGAGATCGACGATTACTACGAGCCCTTCACCTTCGATTACGAGCACCTGCACACCGCCAAGGAATCGAAAGCCTTCCCCACCGCCCGCCCGCGCTCCCTCATTTCCGGCGAGCGGATGGAGAAGATCGAGTGGGGGCCCAACTGGGAGGAGATCCTGGGCGGCGAGTTCGCCAAGCGCCGCAAGGACGTGAACTTCGAAGGCGTGCAGGCCGACATCTACGGCCAGTTCGAAAACACCTTCATGATGTACCTGCCGCGCCTGTGCGAGCACTGCCTGAACCCCACCTGTGCGGCGGCCTGCCCCTCCGGCGCCATCTACAAGCGGGAGGAGGACGGCATCGTCCTCATCGATCAGGACAAGTGCCGGGGCTGGCGCATGTGCGTGTCGGGCTGCCCCTACAAGAAGATCTACTACAACTGGTCTTCGGGAAAGTCGGAGAAGTGCATCTTCTGCTACCCGCGCATCGAGGCGGGCCAGCCCACCGTGTGCTCGGAAACCTGCGTCGGGCGCATCCGCTATCTCGGCGTGCTGCTCTATGACGCCGACCGCATCGAGGACGCGGCCTCGGTGGCCGACGAGAAGAAGCTCTACCAGGCCCAGCTCGACCTCTTCCTCGATCCGAAAGACCCTGCCGTCATCGCCCAGGCTCGCGCCGATGGCGTGCCGGAGGCGTGGATCGAGGCGGCGAAGGTCTCGCCCATCTGGAAGATGGCCATGGAGTGGAAGGTCGCCTTCCCGCTCCATCCCGAATACCGCACCCTGCCCATGGTCTGGTACGTGCCGCCGCTCTCGCCCATCCAGTCCGCCGCCACGGCCGGTAAGATGGGGATGGATGGCGAGATGCCGGATGTGCGCTCGCTGCGCATCCCATTGCGCTACCTCGCCAATCTGCTCACCGCCGGCAACGAGGAGCCGGTCGCCCTGGCGCTGGAACGCATGCTCGCCATGCGCGCCTACATGCGGGCGAAGACGGTGGACGGGCGCATCGATGGGGGCATCGCCACCAAGGTCGGCCTCACCGGCGCGGACATCGAGGACATGTACCAGACGATGGCGATCGCCAATTACGAGGACCGCTTCGTCATCCCCACCGCCCACCGCGAGGCGGGGGAAGACCCGTTCGACCTGCGCGGCTCGTGCGGCTTCTCCTTCGGCAATGGCTGCTCGGGCGGGGACAGCGATGTGAACCTGTTCGGCAGCCCTACCCACACGCCCGGCCGCCGCACCAAGACTCCCATGGAGGTCGAGTGATGGCCGACAATCTCACCCTCAAGGCCCTCTCCCGCCTCCTCCTCTATCCCGAGGCGGCGCTGCAGGATGCGGCGCCCCACCTCGCCGAGGCGCTCACCGAAGACGGCCGGCTCGACGCCGCGACCCGCCTCGGCCTCATGCCGTTGATGCGGTCGCTGGCCGGCGAAGACCTCTACGACCTGCAGGAGGCCTATGTGAGCCTCTTCGACCGCACGCGGCGCCTGTCCCTGCACCTGTTCGAGCATGTGCACGGGGAGAGCCGCGACCGCGGGCAGGCCATGGTGGACCTCGCGGCGCTCTACGCGCAGGGCGGCCTCGCCATCGACGCCAACGAGCTGCCGGACTTCCTGCCCTTGTTCCTGGAGTTCCTCGCCACCCGTCCGGAGGCGGAGGCACAGGGGCTGCTCGCCGACGTGGACCACATCCTCGCCACGCTGGAAGAGCGCCTTGGCGAGCGCGGCTCGCTCTATGCCGCCGTGCTCGCCGCCGTGCGCCACCTTGCCGGCGCCGAGACGGTGACGGCGCCCAACCCGACCTCCGAGGGCGAAGCCGACGACCGCGCCGCCCTCGACCTCGACGCGCTGGACCTCACGGCCCTCGACAAGGAGTGGGAGGAGACCGCCGTTACCTTCGGCCCCGGCGATGCCGCCTCCTGCGGCGTCGATCGCTTCCGCACCCAATTGCGCGCCGCCCAGCGCGACGCGCGCCATCCCGCGCGCCAACCTGCCGCCTGAAGGAGACGACCATGTCCCAGGCCATCAATTCCGCCCTGTTCGGCTGGTATCCCTATTTGTGCCTCACGGTGTTCCTCGTCGGCAGCCTCATCCGCTTCGATCGCGAGCAATACACCTGGAAGACCGGCTCCTCGCAGCTGCTGCGCAAGCGGCAATTGCGCTGGGGATCGAACCTCTTCCATGTGGGCATCCTCGTCATCTTCATCGGCCATGCCGGCGGCCTCCTCACCCCCATCTGGGTGTTCGATGCGCTGGGCATCTCGCATTCCTTCAAGCAGGGCCTCGCCATCACGGTGGGTGGCATCGCCGGGGTCATGTGCTTCATCGGCATCGCGCTTTTGGCCCACCGCCGGCTGTTCGATCCGCGCATCCGGGCGAACTCCAGCTTCGGCGACACCGCCATCCTGCTGCTGCTGTGGGTGCAGCTCACCCTCGGCCTCTCCACCATCTTCGTCTCGCTCCATCACATGGACGGGCACGAGATGGTGAAGTTCATGAACTGGGCGCAGGGCATCCTCACCCTCCAGCCGGCGGCGGCCGCCTATGTCGCGGACGTGAGCCCCATCTTCAAGGCGCACCTCGTGCTGGGCATGACGATCTTCCTCGTCTTTCCCTTCACCCGCCTCGTGCATGTGTGGAGCGCGCCGGTCTGGTATCTCGGCCGGCCCGGCTATCAGGTGGTGCGCTCGCGCCGGCCCGTGCGCAAGCCGGTCGCCGCGCGCCCGCTGCCGGCGACGGCAGCCGTGCGCCCCGCCGCCCGCCCCCTCAGCAATCCGGCGGAGTGAAGGCCATGGTCGAGATCGTCACCCTCACCGCCCCCCGCCCCGCCGGCCGCCGGCCGCATGAAATCCGCGTGGATGGCATCGCCATCTCCCGCGCCGACATCGCCCACGAGGCGCAGAACCATGCGGCCGCCGACCCCGCCGCCGCATGGCAGGCCGCCGCTCATGCCCTCGTGGTGCGCCAGTTGCTCCTCGCCGAGGCCGACCGTCTCGGCATCGCCGCCGTGCCGGAGGAGGACGACGAGGACCGGTGCGAGACCGAGGAAGAGGCGGTCATCCGCGCTCTGCTCGAGGAAGAGGTGAAGGTGCCCACGGCGGACGAGGACACCTGCCGGCGCTATTTCGCGCGCAACCCGGCCCTCTTCCGCACCGGCGACCTCTACGAGGTGGCGCACATCCTCATCGCCGCCGACCCCGCCGATGCGGGCGCCCGGCAGGCGGCACGGGACCAGGCCGAAGCCCTGCTCACCGGCCTTCTCTCCGGCGCCGTGGTGTTCGAGGCCGCCGCGCGCGAGGCCTCCGCCTGCCCCTCCCGCGAGGTGGGCGGCAGCCTCGGCCAGATCGGCCGGGGCCAGACGGTGCCGGAGTTCGAGACGGCGCTGGCGGCCATGGAGCCGGGCGCGCTCCACCCCGTGCCGGTGGAGACGCGCTACGGCTTCCACATCGTCCGCCTCGCCCATCGCGTGGCGGGGCGCGCCTTGCCGTTCGAGATGGTGAGGGAGGCCATTGCCGGCCATCTGGAGCTGTCCTCCTGGCACGCCGCCATGCGCCAGTATGTGAGCCTGCTCATCGGCCGCGCCGACATTCGCGGCATCTCCATGGAAGGGGCGCAGTCGCCCCTCGTGCAATAGGGGGCCGCCATGCTGCTCGGAAGCCTGCTGCGGCGCCTGCGCGATGAACGCTTCGCACAGGAGACGCTCATCGGCCTCGGCGACCTCTCCCTCGTCGCCCGCGCCGATGCGGCCGGGGCACCTTATGGGGAGCGCGCGGCGGATTATGCCGCTTCCGCCTGCGCCCGCTTCGGCGACCATGCGGGCGACGAGGACTGGCTGGCGCTGATGACCGCGCTGGAGCGCAGCACCGACCCCGCCGCCACCTGCCTTCGGACCATGACCGAATGGGCGCTGAAGGACGATGCGGCCGCCGCCGCCCGCGAAGCCGAAGGCGCTGCCCATGAGGGCTGCGGCTGCGGCGGGGGTGGCGGCTGCGGGGGTGGAGGGCACGGTGGGGGCGACCATGGGCACGGCTGAGCGCCCCCGCCCGGACGGCATCCTCGACGAATTGTTCGACAACAATCTCGCCTGGGCGCGCGCGAAGACGGAGCAGGACCCCACCTTCTTCCGCCGCCTCGCGGAGCAGCAGGCGCCGCGCTTCCTGTGGGTCGGCTGCTCCGACAGCCGGGTGCCGGCCAACGACGTGGTGGGTCTCGATCCCGGCGAAGTGTTCGTCCACCGCAACATCGCCAACGTCATCCATTCCAGCGATATGAACATGCTGGCGGTGCTGGAATTCGCCGTGGAAGTGCTCAGCGTGCGCCATGTCATCGTCTGCGGCCATTATGGCTGCGGCGGCGTGCGACGGGCGCTGGAGAATGCCGCTGGGGCGGGCGGCGGCGCGCTGGTGGACCACTGGCTCGCCCCCATCGTCGACCTCTACTGCCGCCACCGCCGGGAGATCGTGGCGGCCGGCGATGCCGCCCGGCAGATCGACCGCATGTGCGAGCTGAACGTCGCCCTGCAGATGCGCCGCCTCGCCGCCACGCCGGTGATGAAATCCGCCTGGGCGCGCGGCCATCAGGTCACGGTGCACGGCTGGATCTACGGCATCGGCGACGGGCTGCTCCGCGACCTCGGCGCCACCATCTCCTCGCCCGAGGACTTCGCCGCCTTGCCGGCCCTCGACACGCTGATCGGCGCCCCCTTCGAGCCCATGACCGCCGCGCGGCGGCACGCCATCGCCGCCTTCCTGGAGATGGACGCGGAGGCCTTCCCCGAACTCGGGACCTGTGGCGTGGGCGCCTGTGCCTGCGGCGCCTTTCCCTCGCCATCTGCCCGCGCGGCGGAGGAGGCCTGACCCATGCCCACCCAGATCGCCCCCTGCCCTGCGCCGGCCTCCCCCTGCTCGCTCATCGACCTGTTCGGCCGCCGCATCACCTATCTGCGCCTCTCGGTGACCGACCGCTGCGACCTGCGCTGCGTCTATTGCATGGCGGAGGACATGACCTTCCTGCCGCGCAACGAGGTGCTCTCCATCGAGGAGCTGGACCGCCTCGCCACCGCCTTCATCCGCCAGGGCGTCACCAAGCTGCGCCTCACCGGCGGCGAGCCGCTGGTGCGGCGGGGCATCATGGACCTCGTCGCCTCCCTCTCCCGCCACCTCGCCTCCGGCGCGCTGAAGGAGCTGACGCTGACCACCAACGGCACCCAGCTCGCCCGCCACGCGGACGACCTCGCCCGCCTCGGGGTGCGGCGGGTGAATGTCTCCCTCGATACACTGGATCCGGATACCTTTCAGCGGGTCACCCGGCGCGGATCGCTGCCCATCGTGATGGACGGCATCCGCGCCGCGCTGACTGCCGGACTGACTGTGAAACTGAACGTGGTGGCACTCGCCGATTCCACACCGAATGAGGTGGTGAAACTCATAGAATTCGCCCACCGGCACGGCATGGACATCACCTTCATCGAGACCATGCCCCTGGGCGACGTGGGCGTGGACCGGGTCGACCAATATCTCCCCCTCGACCAGCTCAGAGCCTTGATCGAGCAGCACTTTTCCCTGGTCGACACGCTTGATCGCACCGGCGGCCCGGCCCGCTACGCCCGGGTCACCGAGACCGGCGGCCGCATCGGCTTCATCACCCCCCTGTCCCACTCCTTCTGCGAGAGCTGTAACCGTATCCGGGTAAGCGCGACGGGCGTTCTCTACACTTGCCTCGGTCAGGAAAATGCTGTGGATCTAAAGACTTGCCTGCGTACCGGCGGTGAGGCCGCGATGACGGAGGCCATCGCCGGCGCCATCCGCGCGAAGCCCCGTGGGCACGATTTCGTCATCACCCGCGGCGGCGCCCCGGCCCTGTCCCGGCACATGTCCGCGCTCGGCGGCTGATGGAAATTCTTCATTTATTTCAGGAACATAGAGATGCACACCGCCGCGACTTTCCGCGCCTTCACCGGCGCGCCCCTGCTGAGCCGGGGCTACCGCCCCTTCTTCCTCGGCGCCGGCCTGTTCGCCCTTGTCGCCATCGCCGTCTGGCCGGCGGTGTTCCTCGGAGAAGTCATTCTTCCAACAGCATTTTCTGCTGTCGAATGGCACGCCCACGAGATGCTGTTCGGCTATGGCGCGGCCGTCATCGCCGGCTTCCTCCTCACCGCGATCCCCAACTGGACCGGCCGCCTGCCGGTCGCCGGGACGGCGCTGGGAAGCCTTGCCCTGCTTTGGTTTGCGGGCCGCGCCGCCGTGCTCGTCTCCGCCCGCATCGGCTGGGCGACGGCGGCGGTCATCGACGTCGCCTTCCTCGTGGTCTTCGCACTGGTGGTGGCACGGGAGATCGCGGTGGGGAAAAACTGGCGCAATCTCAAGGTTATAGCTGTGGTGGGGCTGCTCGCCGGCGCCAATCTCGCCTTCCATCTGGAGGCCCATTTCACCGGTGATGCCGACCATGCCGGGCGGGCGGCGCTGGCGCTGATCGTCTTCCTGATCCTCCTCTTCGGCGGCCGCGTGGTGCCGAGCTTCACCGGCAACTGGCTGGCCCGGTGCGGTGAGGCGAAGCGTCCCGCCCCGTTCGACCGCTGGGATGCCTACGCCCTCGCCCTGTCAGCGCTGGCCCTCGTCGCCTGGATTGCCTTTCCGGACAAGGGCTTGACTGGCCTCGCCTTGCTCGCCGCCGGCCTTGCATCCCTGGCCCGGCTCGCCCGCTGGCGGGGCTGGCGGACCTTCGCCGATCCGCTGGTTCTGGTGCTGCACGGCGCCTTCCTGCTGGTGGCGTTGGGCTTTCTGGCGGCTGGGGCGTCGGCGCTCATGCCGGACCAAGTCCCCCCAGCCATCGGGCTCCACATCTGGGCCATCGGCGGCATCGGCGGCATGACTTTGGCGATGATGACACGGGCAACCCTCGGCCATTCCGGCCAGGCCCTCGCCGCGACGCCCGGCACCGTCGCGGTCTATCTCCTTGTCGCCGCAGCGCTTATGGCCCGCATTGCCATGGCCCTGCTCCCCCAGTGGACGGCGCCTCTCATGCTGGTTGCTGCATTCTGCTGGTGCGCCGCATTCGCCGGCTTCGTCATCATCTACTGGCCGATGCTGGCAAGGAGGGGGTGAGACCCATCAAGCTTGGCCATACCCCGGAACCGCATCTACGACTTTAGTCGCAAGAGTCAGAAAGGCACTGGCCTTTACGGTACGAGACGGTAGCCTCCCTGCAACGATCGATAAAAAGGGAGCACGCCAATGCAGCGCCTGTCCGCCGCAGCCAAAGTCTTTCGACCCGCCCATCTCGCCGCAGCCGCTTTGTCCTGCGCGCTCGCCTTCTCTCCCGCCGCGGCGCGCGCCGAGTTCGTCAACGTCCTCACCGGCGGGACATCCGGCGTCTATTATCCGCTCGGCGTCGCGATCTCGAAGGTGATCGGCGAGAAGGTGCCCGGCACCCGCCCCTCGGTGCAGGCCACCAAGGCGTCGGTGGAGAATTTGAACCTTATGCAGCAGGGCAAGGGCGAGGTCGCCTTCACCCTCGCGGACAGCCTCGCCGACGGCGCGGCCGGCAAGGAAGAGGCCGGCTTCAAGGCTCCGCTCACCAAGGTGCGGGCTCTGGGCGGCATCTATCCCAACTATATCCAGATCGTCGCCTCGAAGGATTCCGGCATCAAGACCATCGCCGATCTCAAGGGCAAGCGCCTCTCCGTGGGTGCGCCCAAGTCCGGCACGGAACTCAACGCCCGCGCCATTCTCAATGCGGCCGGCCTCAAGTACGAAGATCTCGGCAAGATCGAATATCTGCCCTTCGCCGAGTCCGTGGAGCTGATGAAGAATCGCCAGCTCGACGCCACGCTGCAGTCCGCAGGCCTCGGCGTCGCCTCCATCAAGGACCTCGCGAACTCGGTGCCCATCGTGGTGGTGGAAGTGCCCGGCACGGTGATCGACAAGATCGGTGCGCCCTATCTCAAGACCACCATCCCCGCCGGCACCTATGAGGGCCAGAGCGCGGACGTCGCCACGGCCGCCGTGCCGAACTTCCTCGTCACCCGCTCCGACCTGAAGGACGACGAGGTCTACGCCATCACCAAGGCCATCTACGAGAACCTGCCGGAACTCGCCGCGGCCCATTCGGCGGCGAAGTCCATCACCCTCGCCAATGCCATGAAGGGGTCGCCGGTCGCCTTCCACCCGGGCGCCGAGAAGTTCTTCAAGGAAAAGGGCGTCACGCCCTGATCCGAGGGGTTTAGACGCCCGCTCGATTGCCTTGCCGGCGGCGCGCTCCAGCGCCGCCGTTTCCCGTTCCAGACCGTGCCAGCCGCCGCGAGCCCTGACCCATGACCTCCTCGCTCCACACGCCGCAGACCGTCCCGCCGGTGAGCCACGACGTGAACAATCCCGAGCACGGCGCCCCGGTGGTGGTGGACGACGCGCTGCTCGACCTCACCTGGGGGCCGGGAGCGTGGGGCCGGGCTGTGTTCTGGATCGCGGTGGCCTTCTCCACCTTCCAGGTCATCACGGCGGCCTGGAGCCCGCTGGCGAGCCAGATCGTGCGCTCGGTCCATGTGGGCTTCCTGCTCCTGGTGGTTTTCGCCATCGCAGCCAACCACAAGACCGGCACCGAACGCCTCGTGCTCTGGGGCCTCGGCATCTTCTCTTTCGTCGTCGGGCTCTATCACTGGGTATTCTACGCCGCGCTGATCCAGCGGGCGGGCGACCCCTCCACAATGGACATCGTGGTGGGCACGATTGCCGTAGCTCTGGTGTTCGAGGGGTCTCGGCGGCTGATGGGCGCCGCCCTGCCCATCATGTGCGGAGGCTTCATTCTCTACGGCCTGTTCGGCGAATACCTGCCCGCCCCGCTCGACCACCGCCCCTTCGATTATGTCCAGGTGGTGGACCAGATGTTCCTCGGCACCGAAGGCATCTACGGCACGCCCACCTATGTCTCCTCCTCGTTCATCTTCCTGTTCATCCTCTTCGGCGCGTTCCTCGAGCGCGCGGGGATGATCCAGCTCTTCAATGACCTCGCCATGGGCACCGTGGGCCATGCCAAGGGCGGACCGGCCAAGGTGGCGGTCATTTCTTCCGCACTGATGGGCACCATCAACGGCTCCGGCGTCGCCAACGTCGTCACTACGGGGCAGTTCACCATCCCGCTGATGAAGCGCTTCGGCTACAAGCCCGCGTTCGCTGGCGCGGTGGAGGCGACCGCCTCCATGGGCGGTCAGATCATGCCGCCGGTGATGGGCGCCGTCGCCTTCATCATGGCCGAGACCATCGATGTCCCCTACGCCACCATCGCAACCGCGGCGGTGATCCCGGCCTTCCTCTACTTCTTCACGGTCTTCGCCATGGTGCATCTGGAGGCCGGCAAGGACGGCCTCTCCGGCCTGCCGAAGGACAAGTGCCCCAATGCCTGGCTGGCGCTCAGAAACAACTGGTACCTCATCCTGCCGCTGGCGGCCCTGGTGTGGCTGCTGTTCTCCGGCTACACGCCGCTGTTCGCCGGCACCGTGGGCCTCGCGCTGACCGCCCTGATCGTGCTCGGCGCGCCGGTGGCCCGGCTGATCGGGCCTTACGGGCTCAGGGTGGTGTTCTGGATCGTGCTCGGCCTGTCGGCGGCGAGCTTTGTCGAGTACGGCATCAACGGCGTCGCCACGGTCATCGCGGTGCTGGTCGCGATCCTATTCTTTGTGAAGGGCGGGCGCGAGACGCTGCGCATCAGCATCGAGAGCATGGCGGACGGCGCCCGCAATGCGCTGCCCGTGGGCATCGCCTGCGCGCTGGTGGGCACCATGATCGGCGTGTTCACCCTGACCGGCGTCGCCACCACCTTCGCCACCTTCGTGGTGGAAGTGGGCAAGAACTCGCTGTTCCTGTCGCTGGTGCTCACGATGATCGCCTGCCTCATCCTCGGCATGGGGCTGCCGACCATCCCGAACTACATCATCACCGCGTCCATCGCCGGCCCGGCGCTGCTGGCGCTCGGGGTGCCGCTGATCGTCTCCCACATGTTCGTCTTCTATTTCGGCATCATGGCCGATCTGACCCCGCCCGTTGCGCTGGCCGCCTTCGCGGCGGCGCCCATCGCGGGCGCATCCGGGCAGACCATCGGCTGGATCGCGACGCGCATTGCAGTGGCGGGCTATGTGGTGCCGTTCATGGCGGTCTATGCCCCCGCGCTAATGCTGCAGAACGGCGATCCCATGGCCGACATCATCGGCTTCTGGCCGGCGGTCGCCTATGTCTTCGTGAAGGCGGTGGTCGCCATCATCCTATGGGCCGCCACGGCTACCGGCTATCTCCTGGCGCCGCTGAACATCCTCGAGCGGATCATCGCCTTTTCTGCCGCGGCGCTGCTCATTCTCGCGCTGCCCATGACCGACGAGGTCGGCTTCGCCGCCTCCGCCGCATTCATCGGCTGGCACTACTGGAGAAGCCGGACGCGTCCGGTCGCGGCCTGAGACGTGGTCTTCGCCTGCCTCGTCTCGGGAGCGACGGTGGTAAGGCTCGCCGCCGCCATCACGCTCGCCTGGACCCATTCGGTGCAGAAGAGCGTATGGCAGGAGGACTGGCGCGCCACCCCTGGCGGCCTCGAACTGACCGAGGTTCGCGTCGAAGGCTCGGGCGCCGGCATGGAGCCGCCGGACGGCGCGGTGCTGAAAGGGCGCTTCTACGTCGCCCATCCTGTGCTGGCGCCGCAGCGGGAGGTGATCCTGCGCCGCTCCGGCGCCACTGCCGACTGGCAGGTCTGCATCGCCGGCACCTGTCGCCCCATGGCCGAATTCGTACCGCCCGAGGCCGATCCGGTGACGCTCACCACCTGCGAATGACGTTCGGGCTGGACAGAGTTTTTCATCCGGGTATTTTTCCGTCCTTCGCAGGAGTCAGCCCGTGTCCCTCTCCCCGGCCCGTTCATGCACCGCCTTTGCCGGACCGCGCCTCCTGAGGCGCGGTCCCCTTGCCGAGGTGGCGCTTGCAGTGAAGGCGGCCATCGAGACCGGAGAGAACGTCCTCGTCTTCGACGATGCCAGCGGCCGGCTCATCGATCTCGACCTGCGCGGCAGCGACGCCGAAATCCTCTCCCGGCTTGATGTCCCCGGCACGCCGGCTACTCCCGTCCCCAACGCGCCCGCCAAGGGCCGCGGCCGCCCGAAGCTCGGCGTCGTCGCCCGCGAAGTGACGCTGCTCCCCCGACACTGGGACTGGCTTGCCGCCCAGCCGAGCGGCGCCTCCGCCACCTTGCGCCGCCTGGTGGACGAGGCGCGGCGCCGGGATGCACCACAGCGGCAGCGGCGCGCCGCCCAGACCGCGGCCTATCATTTCATGCAGGCCTTGGCGGGGGACCTGCCAGACTATGAAGAGGCCACCCGCGCCCTGTTTGCCGACGACCGGGCCGGCCTGGAGCAGATGACGGCCGGCTGGCCGCCCGATGTCCGCACCCACACCCTGCGCCTTGCCTTCGGCGCGGGCGATGGATTGGAATCCTGACGATCGGTCACCGCACGTCGCTCGTCACGCCTCCGTCGACCGGGCGCGATCCATGTCGGGGCTGCGGTACGACGCCTCGGAAATCTCGCCCAGCCGCGAACCATGCACTTGGCCGTACGCTAGTCCCAGAATTTCTGGAAGCTCATGATGAGCGACACCACTTGTCCGGGCATGGGAGGAGGCCTGACCGGCCGCCGTCCCGCCTCTTCCCGCGTAATTCCGGCAAATCCCGATTGTGTCCACCATGGACCACCACGAGCTAACGCACGTGCTAGGGCAGGATTTCTCCCCACATCAATTACTGTTTAATTTGCAAATGTTTAGCTATTGAAACTGGCGGAGAGAGAGGGATTCGAACCCTCGATACGGTTTCCCGTATACACGCGTTCCAGGCGTGCGCCTTCAACCACTCGGCCACCTCTCCAGCCGCATGCGCCAGGCGCACGCAGAACTTCACTCGAAGATGGCCGCCGAAGGCGATCTGTGCGCCTTCAAACACTCGGTCATCTCTTCAGCCGCATGCACCGGGGCGCAAGCGGAACACCGGGGTTACGATCTTGTGGCGGGCTGGTTGAAGGCCCGCAATCTCGTCGCCCCTGTTTCCAGCCATCGCCGCAGGGGCGGGGCCGGGTCTCGCCGGTCGTCTCCAAGAAGGCTCGGGGAAGGGAGCGTGCCGCGAGGGCGTCGCATCCAGGCGAGGCGGCGGAATATAGCGGCTCGGCCTTGGTTGGCAAGCCGGAATCTCCGCCTTGCCAACAGGTCGCATCCGCCGCGCCACAGCCTCGGCAGGGCGGCGGCAAATACCGCCGTGGCCCCTCCCCGGCCGGCGCGATCTCAATCGCGCAGGAGGTCGTTGATGGAGGTCTTGGAGCGGGTCTGCTCGTCCACGCGCTTCACGATCACCGCGCAATAGAGCGAGGGGCCGGGCGTGCCGTCGGGCAGCGGCTTGCCGGGGAGCGCGCCGGGCACCACCACGGAATAGGCCGGCACCTCGCCGATGAACACTTCGCCGGTCTGCCGGTCGATGATCTTGGTGGAGGCGGAGATGAACACGCCCATGGAGAGCACGGAGCCGCGGCGCACCACCACGCCTTCCACCACCTCGGAGCGGGCGCCGATGAAGCAGTCGTCCTCGATGATGACCGGGCCGGCCTGGAGCGGCTCCAGCACGCCGCCGATGCCGACGCCGCCGGAGAGATGCACGTTCTTGCCGATCTGCGCGCAGGAGCCGACCGTGGCCCAGGTGTCCACCATGGTGCCCTCGCCCACATGGGCACCGAGATTCACGAAGGAGGGCATCAGCACCACATTGGGGGCGATGAAGGCGGAGCGGCGCACGACGGCGCCGGGCACCGCGCGGAAGCCGGCGGCGCGGAACTCGGTCTCACCCCAGTTGGCGAACTTGGAGGGCACCTTGTCCCACCAATGGGCGCCGCCGGGGCCGCCGGGAATGGCTTCCATGTCGTTCAGGCGGAAGGAGAGCAGAACGGCCTTCTTGAGCCACTGGTTCACCGTCCAGGCGCCGTTGGCGCCCTGTTCGGCGACACGGGCGGCGCCGCTGTCGAGGAGGGTGAGGGCCTCGTTCACCGCGTCGCGCACGGTGCCGGTGGTGGAAAAGCCGATCTCGGCGCGCTTCTCGAAGGCGTCGTCGATGATTGCGGAAAGGCGGGCGGCGTCGGTCATGTCATCCTCCGGTGGGGCAGCGTCGGCACGCGCCCGGATATCAGTGCGGGAAAGGGATCAGGCGCGTTCCTTGACGGCCACGAACTTCAGCTTGGGCCACTCCTCGATGGCGCGGTCCAGCACCCACTGGCTGCGGGCGAGATAGACCGGCGCGTCGTCGCGGTCGCGCGCGGTGGAGGAGCGGTTGAGTTCCAGGAAACGCTCCACCTCGGTCCGCTCGCCGACGATCCAGCGGGCGGTGACGAAGGAGGTGGTCTCGTAGCGGATCGGCACGCCGTATTCCTTCTCCAGCCGCGCGGCGAGCACGTCGAGCTGGAGGGTGCCGACCACGCCGACGATGGGCGCGGGATCGCTGACGGGTTTGAGCACCTGTACGACGCCCTCTTCCGCCATGTCCTGCAGCGCCTTCTGCAGCTGCTTGGCCTTCATGGGGTCGGAGAGCAGCACGCGGCGCAGGATTTCCGGGGCGAAGTCCGGCAGGCCCTCGAACTTGATGCTCTCGCCCTCGGAGAGGGTGTCGCCCACGCGCAGCATGCCGTGGTTGGGAATGCCGATGATGTCGCCGGCCACCGCCTCGTCCACCGTCTCGCGCTCCTGGGCGAAGAAGAAGATGGGGTTGGCGATGGCCATGTTGCGCTTCTCGCGCGGGTTGAACAGCTTCATGCCGCGCTTGAAGCGGCCGGAGCACAGGCGCACGAAGGCCACGCGGTCCCGGTGGTTCGGGTCCATGTTGGCCTGCACCTTGAAGACGAAGCCGGAGACGAGATCCTCGGCCGGCTCCACGGTGCGGTCGCCGGCGGCGGAGCGCGGCAGGGGGCTGGGGCCGACGGAGCCGAGGCCGAACAACAGTTCGGCCACCCCCGCCTCCTTCAACGCCGAGCCGAAATAGACCGGCGAGAGATGGCCCTCACGGAAGGCCGCGAGATCGAACGGCGGCAGCACGCCCAGCGCCAGCGTCAGGCTCTCCACCGCCTCGTTGAGGATGCGCTCCTCCACGCCGTCGAGGCCGATGAGGTCCTCCGGCGTCTCGAACGGCACCTCGCGCACCAGCGGGCCGCCGCGCTCGGTGGCGAGCAGCGCGCGCTTGTTGGCGATGTCGATGAGGCCGCGAAAATCCACGCCCATGCCGATGGGCCAGGTGAGCGGGGTAAGGTCCAGCGCGAGAGTGGACGACACCTCGTCCATCAGCGCGATGGGATCGAGGCTTTCCCGGTCCACCTTGTTGACGAAGGTGAAGATGGGAATGTCGCGCAGGCGGCAAACTTCGAACAGCTTGCGGGTCTGGCTCTCGATGCCCTTGGCGGCGTCGATCACCATCACCGCCGCGTCCACGGCCGAGAGGGTGCGGTAGGTGTCTTCGGAGAAGTCCGAGTGGCCGGGCGTGTCGAGCAGGTTGAAGACGATGCCGTCGCGCTCGAACGTCATCACCGAGGAGGTGACGGAAATGCCGCGCTGCTGCTCGATCTCCATCCAGTCGGACCGCGTGCGGCGGCGCTCGCCGCGCGCCTTCACGTGGCCGGCCATGCGGATGGCGCCGGAGGCAAGCAGAAGCTTTTCCGTCAGCGTGGTCTTGCCGGCGTCCGGATGGGAGATGATGGCGAAGGTGCGCCGGCGGGCAAAATCGGGCAGGTCCGCGAGGGCGGCGTTGGGCGTCTGGTCGAGCATGGGCGCCTTATAAGGGCAAATCGCGCGCCATGAAATGCCGTGTTGAAACGGCATCGGGGCACGGCGCCGCGCACCGCACCCCGATCCCGTGAGAATGGCCCCGGCGGGGGCCTGAGCCTCAGAACTTGTAGACGATGCCGCCGTTCACATAGGCGCTGGACACCTGGTCCTGGCCGAGCTGCTCACCCACGGTGAAGTTGCACGACAGGCCGTTGGCCGCCTCCACCGTGAGACCCGCCGCGAGGTTGGTCCACGAGCGGCCCGGCTGGTAGACCGGCATGGCGAAGGTGACGGGCGCGGTGAGCAGGCCGGCGGTGACGGAGCGGTCCTGGTTCAGGAAGTCGTAGTTCCAGCTCGCCTGCACATTGGGGCGGATGGTGACGCCGGACACCACGAAGGCATAGCTCGCCTGCCCGCCGAGGGTCACATAGAACAGCTCGCGTAGCTGGTTGCCGAACGACATGGCGCTGGAATTGCCAGCGGTCTCCGCGTAGCCGTCCACCGTCGCCTGCTGGTAGGTGAGCTGCGCCAGCGGCGTGAGCGTCGCCTGGCCGAAGGTGAAGTCGTAGCCGGTGGCGAGGCGGGCGCCGTAATAGACGCCGCTGGTATTGCCCATGTCGGTGCGCAGGGACGCGCCCAGCGCGAACTGGCGCTGGATCGAATTGTAGTCGATGGAGCCGATGGTGCCGGAGAGCTGGGCGAAGGCGCCGCCGAAGCGGGCATTGGCGTAGATCGTGCCGTTGAACATGTCGGCGTCGTAGCCGCCGCTCAGCGCGCTGAAATTGTAGCTGCCGCTGGCAAAGCTCAGCAGGGCGCCGACGCTGATGCCGTTGCCGAAGCCGTATTCGAGGCCCACATAGCCGGCCGTGGCGCTGCCGTCCGAGCCGGAATGGTCGCGGGTCGGGTCGAGGCTGTAGGTGCTGTAATCGATGTTGGTGTAGAGCTGGAAGCCCTTGGGCGTGCCCGTGCCGATGCGGGTGTCGAGGGTGCGGTAGATGCCGCGGCCCACATAGATCGGGCTTTCCGCCAGCATGCCGATGAGGCCGGGCGCATCGATGATGGACTCGATGTATTCAGCCAGCAGCGCATGGCCGGCGGGGGTCGGATGCACGACGTCGGCGAAGAGGTAGTCGTTCTGCGCGTTCGGGGCCACGAGGGTGTTCGTGGTGCAGGTGATGGAGAATTCCTGCTGGCAGGCCCGGTCGGTCACGTTGGTGAAGCCGTACATGTGCGGGTTGGCGATCACCTCGTTCACCAGCGCATAGTCGTCCACGAAGATGATGTTGGAGCCGCCGAGGTGGCGCAGGTCCTTGTAGAGGGTCGCGTTGTAGGCGGTGACGGCCGCGCTGAAGAACGGCCCCTCGGGCAGCACGCCGGTGACGGGCGCCTTGGAGATGTCCGGCAGGTTCGGCACGATGATGTAGCGCGCGCCGGCCTTCGAGAGCGTGTGGATGTTTTCCACGTGCTGGTTGGCGGCGGCCACCACATGCTCGATGGCCTTCTCCTCGCTGATGACGCCGAGGTCGAGCAGGATGGCCTGGGTGAAGATGTCGTTGGCGCCCGCCCACATGGAATAGAGGGCGTTCGGCCGGGCCACGCCGCCGGTGGAATCGAGATAGGCCTCGAGCTGCTGCGTCTCGCCGAGGGTATTATACTTGTAGGCCAGGCACTTGGGGATGGCGTAGCCCGAATCCACGCAGGCGCCGCCCTGGGCGTAATTGTTGCCGCCCACCACCGTGCTGGTGCCGTTCACCGTGTCGATGGCGAGATAGGGCGAGACGTCGAAGCCGTAATGCTCGCCCACCCGCATGTCCCACACCTGGCCGGGGTTCACCGTGAACCGCACCGACTGGAGCTGGCCGTCGATCACCACGTAATAGGTTCCCGCGTCGCTCAGGCTGTCGCCGAACACGTAGAAACTGGAGAATTCGTGCGCTTGGGCGGTCTCCAGCGCGCCGAACGAGACGGTTGAAAGCAACGCGGCAAGGGCAATCGACGAACGTGAAATCATGCTGTGTCCCCCCAAGGCAGCCCCCTTGGAAGGGCGATGGTCCCCGCCAGACTGTGAGAGGATACCGCCCGATCCCGCCGCAGAGGACCACGGCCAAGGTCGTGTTTCCACCAGGCCAAGCTGCCGCTTGTTCAATTTCGGCGATGTGATGCCGTACCGACACACCCCAGCGTCGCCGGGGCGGGCGGCGGAGGCCCGGCCGGACACGTCTGAATCGCGGACAAGGCCACGCCTCGCTCAGGGCGTGTAGCGCTGCCGCATCTGCTCCAGCGTCTGCATCACGCGCGCCCGCAATTCCGGCGGCTCCAGCACTTCCGCCTCCGCGCCGAAGCGCATCAGCTCGCTCGAGGCCTCCCAGAGCGAGCCGACCCGCAGCGTGACGATCCGCCAGCCCTCGGCGTCCGGCTCCCCCACCACCATGCCCGCCCGCGAGAAGCTGGGGGTGACGTGCTCCAGCATGCGCAGGCCGAGGGGCGAGAGGCGCACCGTCGCCCGGTTCGGGTACATCTCCGCCTCCAGCCGCCATGTGCTCTCGCCCCACCAGGCGGCAAGGTCGAAGCCGACAGGCGGCTCGAACCGCTCGGCAAGGGGTTCCAGCTCCCGGATGCGGCCGATGCGATAGGTCCGCACGCTGCCCTCGACGGAGCCGACCAGGTACCAGGCGCCGCTTTTCAGCACGAGGCCGAGCGGCGCGACGCGCCGGCGTTTCTCCGCCCGCCACGACTGGTAGCGGATCTCGATGAGGTGCTGCTCCCACGCCGCCGCGGCGACAGCCTGGAGGAAGGGCGGCTCCTCCGCCTCATAGAACCAGCCGGGCGCATCGAGGTGGAAGCGCGCGCGCATGCGGGCGGCGGCGCTGCGCAGGTTGGCGGGCAGGCCGGCGGTGAGCTTGGTCTGCGCCGCGGCCAGCACCGCGCCGAGGCCCAGCGCGGTTGCCGCCTCGCCGAGGCCGGAGAGGAACAGCGCCTGCGCCTCCTGCGCGGAAAGGCCGTTCAGCCGCGTGCGATAGCCTTCCAGCAGCCGGTAGCCGCCGCCCGCGCCGCGCTCGGCATAAACCGGCACGCCGGCGGCGCTCAGGGCGTCGATGTCGCGATAGATGGTGCGCAGCGAAACCTCGCATTCCTCCGCGAGGGCCTGGGCGGTGACCGCCCCGCGGGCCTGGAGCACCATGAGGATCGACAGGAGACGGCTGGCACGCATGGGAAGAGTGCTAGCAAACCTGACAGAAGATGTCAGCCTTGGCCGGTTAGAGGGGTGGCGTCACACGTGCTGACGACAGGAGCTTCCATGACCGCCGACGACACCGTCACCCTGTTCTTCTCGCCCAACACCCGCGCCTCCTGCGCGCTCACCCTGCTGGAGGAGCTGGGCGCGCCCTACCGCCTCCATGTGCTCAACATGAAGGCCGGAGAGCAGCGCCAGCCGCCCTATCTCGCCATCAATCCCATGGGGAAGGTGCCGGCCATCCTGCACCGGGGCGAACTCGTCACCGAACAGGTGGCGATCTTCATCCATCTCGCCGACGCCTTCCCCGAGGCCGGCCTTGCGCCCGCCATCGGCGCGCCGGGCCGGGGGGCGTATTTGCGCTGGCTGGTCTATTACGCCGCCTGCTACGAGCCCGCCCTCATGGACCGGGCTCTGGAGCGCGAGGCCGGCCCGGCCTCCATGTGCCCCTATGGCGACTTCGAGACCATGCTCGACACCGTGACGCGCGAGCTGACCGGCAAGCCCTATCTCCTCGGCGACCACTGCACGGCGGCCGATATCCTCTGGGGCAACGCCTTCCACTGGGGCGTGATGTTCAAGCTGGTGCCGGAGACGCCCGTGATCGCCGATTACGTCCGGCGCATTATCGAGCGTCCGGCGGCTCTGAAGGTGGCGGAGCTGGACGCAAAGCTTGCCGCCGAGCACCAGCAGGCGGTCGATGCCGCAGCATTGCCCGGCTGAGCGGCCGGCCCCCTCCCCTGCGAAAGGCGTCTTTGCAAAAGGACGGAAATCGCTCCAGAACTGACCGCAAGAAGCGCAGGGTGCCGCATCGGATGCTGACGGCACGGGCGATAATCGGGCGGGAGGATCGAATGGATCACAGGACGGACCACAGATGCGTCGCGGGGTCCGCGCCGCAAGCGCTCCGCCGCTCCCTCCGCAAGAGCCTCCGCAACGCCGCCGTCGCCGGCCTGCTGCTCCTCGGCGGCGCGGCGCCGGCGCTGGCGCTGATGTCGCCGCAGGTCTATGCCACCGCCCGCGACGGGGCGAAGAGCGTCATCGTGCTGGAGGTGGAATCGGTGGCGATCACGCCGCGCGCGTTCGGCACCTGCGGGGTGACGGGAACGGTGAAGCTGGTGGAGCGCGGCACGGCCTACTCGGTCGGGCAGAAGGTGACGCTCGACATTCCCTGCGCCCGCCCCAACGCTTTGCCCCCGCTGGGAGGCACCATCTATCAGGAGACCGACAGGCTGCAGGCCGCCAAGTTCGGCCGCGCCTATCTGGACGCCGACGGCAAGCTGGTGCTCTCGCAATATTTCCAGCTGGAAGCGCTGCCCTGAGGGGGATCAGCTCTCGGTGACCCTGTAGAAGTGCCCCTCGATGGGCTCGACAGACAAGTCCATGCTCCCGGCCTTGACGTGACCGCCCGGCGCAACGGGGCAACTCTTGCGATCAAGCACCGGGCAGGGGTCGGTCCGGACACCATCGGTCTCGTCATAGACGACCACTTCGATGAGCGTCGCCGTCACGAACAGGGACAGGTCGCGCCATTCCAGAACCAGCCGGACAGGCGATGCCGGGCGTTTGGCGCGCGCCTCGTCAATCATCCGCTCATAGCGGGGAAGGTGGACGCGAAACCAGAAGGTCTGCGCGGCTGCACCAACGGCGGGCAGACCGAACAGGGTGGCGAGCACGGCTGAGACGCCAAGGATGCAGGCCAGCGCCTGACGGGGACGTCGTCTCCACAAGAGGATCGGAACCGCGATCATCGCGCTGGCCAGGAAGCCGAGGACCGGAAACGCCAGCAGGACCGCAGCGGCGTTCAGCTCGAAAAAGACAACGAGCACCATCGCAAGGCACAGCGCGCCCGTAATGGCCGATACCCGTGGCGACCACCGTTGTGGCCGCGGTTGGGTATCGCTCGCATTGTATGTCGACCGGACAGGATCGGGACGCACTCTGGCCGTCCCGCCGCACGTCCGCTCAGTCGCCCTGGCCGGGTTCCGGGGAGAACAGCTCTTCCTTGCCGGGCTTGCCGTCCCATTCCTTGGCGTCGGCGGGGGCGTCGCGCTTCAGGGTGATGTTGGGCCAGGTCTTGGCGTATTCGGCATTGAGCGCGAGCCATTTCTCCAGCCCCGGCTCGGCATCCGGCTTGATGGCCTCGGCCGGGCATTCCGGCTCGCAGACGCCGCAGTCGATGCACTCGTCGGGGTGGATGACGAGCATGTTCTCGCCCTCGTAGAAACAGTCCACCGGGCACACGGACACGCAATCCATGTATTTGCAGCGGATGCAGTTCTCGGTGACGACGTAGGTCATGGGCAATCCCTTTCGAGGGGCTCGGGTAGCGCACGCGCACGCGCCACGCAAGCGGCGGCAGGTCACAGGCCGTTAAAACTGCGCGCGCCGCAGCCCCCAATCCCCGTCACGCTTCTGTTATTTCTTCGAAAAGCGCGAGGGCGGATGTAGCATCTCCCCGGCGTTCCGCAAAGGCTGTCACCCGCAGCACCCGCACCTGCCGGTCGAGGGCGATGGTGAGCACCTGCCCCGCCCGCACCATGTGGCCGGGGCTGGTGACCCGTGCGCCGTCGAGCCGCACATGGCCGGAGCGCACGAGGTCCGCGGCCGATTCCCGGCTGCGGACGACCCGGGCATGCCAGATCCAGCGGTCGAGCCTCTGTCGCTCCGCCGGATCGGACATGGCGCGCCCTTGGATCAGCCGCCCTTCTTCTCCGCCTCCATCCGCGCCTTGAGCGCGGCGAGGGCGGCGAAGGGGCTGTCGGGATCGGCCGGCTTCTCGCGGCGGCGTTCCTGATGGGCCGGACGATTGTCGGCGCGCTGCTCGGGACGGGGGCCGCGATGCTCGCGGTTGCCCTCGTTCTCGCGCGGCCCGCGGAACGGACGATCACCGCGCGGCGGGCGCGGCGCGCGCTCGCCCTCGGGCGCACCGGCCTCGGCGGGGGCATGCTCGGGACGGCGGTGGGGCGGACGGCCATCGCGACGCTCGCCGCGACCACCCCCCTTCTCGCCACCGCGCTCGCCACGCTCGCCGCCGGGACGATCGCCGAAGCGGCGGCCTTCGCCGGCCGGACGCTCGCGACGCGGCGCGCCGGGCGGACGGCCGGGACGCCACACCTCGATCATCTCGGGCTCGGCGGGAGCGGCATCGGCGGCAGCAGCCTCGGCAGCTTCGGCCAACACCTCGACGGCACCTTCGATGGCCTCGGGGCCACCGGGGGCAGCAGATGTCTCCACCTCGGCCGCGACTTCCGCCGCGGTGGGATCGCCGGACACCTCGACCGCCTCGGCGGCAGCCTCGGCCTCGGCCGCATCGGCAAGAACCACGTCGGCGGGCGCCTCGTCAGAGGGCGCCTCATCAGCAGCCACTTCGTCAGCGGGGGCCTCGTCCACCGATTCGGCCGGCGCATCGGCATCCTCGCCGACAGGCTCGGCCGCCGGCGCTTCCGCGGGGGCGTCGAACAGCAGGTCGGCCTCGATGGCGCCTTCCGGCAGCGGGGCGAGTTCCGCAGGGGCCGCTTCCGGCGCGGCGGCGGGGGCCTCGGCCTCCGGCGGCGGCGGGAGGCGGCGCTCCATGCGGTAGCCCAGCGACTTCAGGATGGAGGCGAAATCCTCCCCCGAGCAGCCGGCCAGCGAGGTCATGCCCACGGTGACAGTGAAGCCACGACCATCCACCGCCCCGGCCGGCTTGGGGCCGGGGGAGTTGGGCCGCCACGCCAGCGCCGGACGGATGAGGTCGGCAAGCCGCTCCAGAATGTCCACGCGCACCGCACGCTCGCCGCACACGCGGAAGCCGACGGCACGATAGAGCCCCTTCTGCACCTCGTGGTCCACCGGGATCGACGTGCGGCCGGAGGCGGCGAGGTGGGGCAGCTCGTCGAGGCCCTTCTGGGCGAGGCCGCCGTGCTTCAGCGCATAAAGCTCCGCCGCCAGCGCGCGCGGGGCGGGCTTCAGCAAAGCCGGCAGATAGATGTGATGGGCGCCGAAGCGCACGCCATGGCCGCGCAGCGTGGCGCGGGCGGCCTGGTCCAGCCCCTTCACCTCGTCGGCGACGCGGGCGCGCTCCAGCACGCCGAGACTCTCGACGATCTGGAAGGCGATGCCGCGGGCGATGCCGGTGATGTCCTCGGCGGTGCCGAGCTTCATCAGCGGGCCGAGTAGCTTCTCGATATGGGCGGCCACCCACAGGGTGAGGCGCGCCTCCACCTGGTCGCGGGCCGGGCCGGTGAGATGCTCGTCGGCGATGATCTTGAAGCGCGGCTTCAGCACCTCGTCGCCGGGGATGAGCTTGGCCACCGCCTCGCCCGTCCAGCGGATGGTGCCATCGAAGGTGAGGACGAAGGCTTCGTCCACCGCCTGCGACAGGCGCTGGGCGCGCTGCTCGATCTCGCCGGCCAGTGCCTGCTGGGCGGCGGCGCGCAATGCCTTGGCCTCCTCGCCCCCGGCCGCGGCTGCGGGGTCGGGTGCGAACTGGAAGCCGTGGAGGTGGCCGATGACGTGGCCTTCGACGGTAACGTCACCGGTCTTGCTGATTTCAGTTTCGAGCATCGTGTTCTCTCGCAGGCGCCGCATGAGCACGCTGGTCCGCCGATCCACGAAACGCTGGGCTAGCCTTTCGTGCAACGCATCCGACAGCTTGTCCTCGACCCCTCTCGTGACGCCTTGCCAGTGCTCCGGATCCCTGAGCCAGTCGGGCCGGTTCGCAACGAAGGTGAGGGTCCTCACCTGCGCAATCCGGTTCGACAACGTGTCGATGTCGCCTTCTGCGCGATCGGTCAAGGCGATTTGACGCGCGAACCAGTCATCGGGGATGCGGCCACCCCCTTTTATGTGCCCGAAAAGGGTTCCCACCAGCTCCGCATGGGCGCCCGGGGACACCTTGCGATAGTCCGGCACCTGGCAGGCATCCCACAGCCGTTCCACGTCGGCAGCGCCGTCGAGACGACCCGTCACCTCCATGTCCCGGCTCATGATTTCAAGCACCGCAACGTCATCGGCGGTGGGCGCGCGGGTCAGGCCCTCCTCCTTCGGCAGGCGCGAAAGGGAGGCGAGGAGCGCGGTGGGAGACTGGAAATCCGCGACGGCGTTGCGCCATTGCAACACCTTCGCAGTGTCGAACACATGTTCCTCCAGCCGCGAGACCAGTTCCTCCTCGAACGGTGGACAACGCCCCGTCGTGCCGAACGTGCCGTCCCGCGTCGCGCGCCCGGCGCGCCCGGCGATCTGCGCCATCTCGGAGGGATTGAGCTTGCGATACTGCCAACCGTCGAACTTCCGGTCCGAGGCGAAGGCCACATGGTCCACGTCGAGGTTGAGGCCCATGCCGATGGCGTCGGTGGCCACCAGATAGTCCACGTCGCCGGACTGGTAGAGCTCCACCTGGGCATTGCGGGTGCGTGGCGAGAGCGCGCCCATCACCACCGCCGCCCCGCCCCGCTGGCGGCGGATGAACTCGGCGATGGAATAGACCTCGTCCGCCGAGAAGGCGACGATGGCCGAGCGGCGCGGCAGGCGGGAAATCTTGCGCTCACCGGCGAAGGTGAGGGTGGAGAGGCGCGGGCGCACCACCACGTTCACGCCGGGAATGAGCTTTTCCACCAGCGGGCGCATGGTGGCCGAGCCGAGCAGCAGCGTCTCGTGCCGGCCGCGCCGGTTCAGGATGCGGTCGGTGAAGACATGGCCGCGGTCGAGGTCGGTGGCGAGCTGGATTTCGTCGATGGCGACGAAGGCCACGTCGAGATCGCGCGGCATGGCCTCCACGGTGGAGACCCAGTAGCGCGGGCCCGCCCCGTGGCGCCCTTTGGGCTTGATCTTCTCCTCGCCGGTGATGAGGGCGACGTTCTCCGCGCCCACACGGTCGACGATGCGCTGGTAGACCTCGCGCGCGAGCAGGCGCAGCGGCAGGCCGATGATGCCGCTCTCATGGCCGAGCATCCGCTCGATGGCGAGGTGGGTCTTGCCCGTATTGGTCGGGCCAAGAACCGCGCTCACCCCCCGCGCCCTCAGATTGCGCGGCAGCACGGCCCATCGGGTGACGTCGTCCATCGGCTCAGGCGCAATCCACTTAAAGGAGGTGTCCTGTATCATATCGGGACGGGAGGGCCATGGCGAAAGGGGGCCGGCGGACAATCGGCGAACGGGGCGAGACCGAATCACGTCGCGGCCGCGGTTCACGGGCCGTTCCCCTGCTGGGCGCCCGCGCCGCCGGCGCCACCTCCCAGACCCTTGACATCATGCGGCTTTTCCTTCCCATGGAGGTAGGGTGGCGCGGCAGCACGCGCCGGGGGGCGTGGAGGCGGACGGTGTTTCTGAAATGGGCTGAACTTTCCTCACCGGCACTCGCAGCGCTCGACAAGACCCGCATGGTCGCCGTCCTGCCCGTCGCCGCCGTGGAGCAGCATGGCCCCCATCTGCCGCTGGGCACCGACCTGTTCATCGCCGAGGGTTATGTGGAGCGCATCGCCTTCATGGTGCCGCGCGAGGTGGATGCGGTGTTCCTGCCGGTCCAGGCGGTGGGCAAGTCCGACGAGCACATCTCGTTCGCCGGCACGCTCACGCTTTCGCCCGCCACCGCCATCGCCGCCTGGGTGGATCTGGGCCGCAGCCTCGCCCGCGCCGGCGTGCGCCGCCTCGTGCTCATGAACACCCATGGCGGAAACGTGCCGGTGATCGACCTCGTGGCGCGCACGCTGCGGGTGGACCACAAGATGCTGGCCGTCACCTGCTCCATGCACCGCTTCGGCTACCCCGTGGGCCTGTTCTCCGACCACGAGCGGGCGCACGGCATCCATGGCGGGGAGATCGAGACCTCACTGATGCTGGCCTTCCGCCCCGAACTGGTGGACATGAGCCACGCCGGGCCGTTCCCGCCCTATTCCATCGCCATGGAGAGCGAGTTCCAGCGCCTGCGCGCCAACCACCCCGTCGGCTTCGGCTGGCTGGCGGAGGATCTCAGCCCCGACGGCGCCATGGGCGACGCCACCCACGCCACCGCGCTGAAGGGCGAGGCCGCCTTCGAATACGGCTCCCGCGCCTTCGTGGAGCTGCTGAAGGACGTGGCGGCGTTCGATCTGGCGCGGCTGGAGCCGCATGCGTGAGGGTGGGGGATGCGCGGAAACCATCCCTGAGACCCGCGTTTGCTTCTCCAGCCCACACAGACCGTCATGGCCGGGCTTGTCCCGGCCATCCACGTGGTTGGGCCGGGAGCCCCCTTCCAAGCCGGTGCACCAGCGGCTCGACGTGGATGCCCGGGACAAGCCCGGGCATGACGGCGAAAAAGGCGCGCCGACTGGCGACCTATCACTGAGCCGCCTTGATCAACTCCGGCAGCCGCGCGCGGTTGAGCGCCAGCCACTGCAAGGCGAGGATCAGCACGCCGTTGAGGCAGCGCCCCTCGGCGATCGCGGCGAGGGCCTCGTCCACTGGCAGCGCGAAGGGCTGCGTCATCTCCGTCTCCTCCCGCGACCCCGCCCGCTCCGGCAGGCGGGAGGCATCGAGGACGCCGAGAAAGATGAAGGCCAGCTCGTCCGTGATGCCGGGGCTGGGCGTGAAGGTCAGGATGGGGAGCAGCGCGCGGGGCGCGACGCCCGCCTCCTCCACGCATTCGCGCCGGGCCGCGTCCTCCAGCGCCTCGCCCGGCTCCACCATGCCGGCGACGATCTCCACCAGATCGCCCCGGTTGCTGGAAAGGTGCGCGGACAGGCGGAACTGGCGGATCAACACCACCAGGTCGCGCTCGGGATCGTAACCCAGCACGGCAATCACCTTCCCACCGCGCACGATGTCGCGCACCTGATGGTCGCTGGTGCCGTCCGCATGGTGCAGCACAAGGCGGTAGCGCTCATAGGGGCGGAAGCCCTTGGCCAGCAGCTCGGGGCCTTCCACGTCCACGCGCGCGGGGCGATCTTCCATCACCGTCACTGGCGCACCACGCCGTGGCCGGTGGCGTCGAGATTGAAGGCGGCCGCGAACAAGGCGCGGGTGTAATCCTCCCGGGGATGCTCGAACACGTCGTGCGCCGGCCCCTCCTCCACCATCTTGCCGTTGCGCATGACGAGGATGCGGCTCGCCAGCGCCGAGACCACGCGCAGATCGTGGGAAATGAACATGAAGGTGAGGTCGCGCTTCTTCTGCAGCGCCCGCAGCAGGTCGACGATCTGCGCCTGCACGATCATGTCGAGGGCGCTGGTGGGCTCGTCCAGCACCACGAAGGAGGGCTCCAGCGCCATGGCGCGGGCGATGGAGATGCGCTGGCGCTGGCCGCCGGAGAATTCGTGCGGATAGCGGTGCCGCGTCTCGGGATCGAGCCCCACGTCGGCGAGTGCTGCCACCACCCGCGCGTCCCGCTCGTCCGCCGAGAGCTGGCGCTGGTGGACCAGTAGCCCCTCCCCCACGATCTCCGCCACCGACATGCGCGGCGAGAGCGCGCCGAAGGGGTCCTGGAACACGATCTGGAGGTCCGAGCGCAGCGGCCGCATGGCCTTGAAGCTCAGGGCATCGATGGGCTTGCCGAGAAAGGCGATGGGCCCGGCGCTGGAGATGAGCCGCAGCAGCGCGAGTCCGAGCGTGGTCTTGCCCGAGCCCGATTCGCCCACCACGCCCAGCGTCTCGCCGCGGCGGATGGCGATGGACACCCCGTCCACCGCCTTCACATGCCCCACCGTCTTGCGCAGGATGCCGCGCTTGATGGGGAAATAGACCTTGAGGTCGTTCGCTTCCATCACGAGGGGGGCGTCGGGCGCGATGGGGGCCGGGTCGGGCTTGGGCTCGGCCTTTAGCAGCGCCTGCGTGTAGGGGTGGCGCGGATGCTGGAAGGTCTCCTCCGCCCCGCCCTGTTCCACGATCTCGCCCTTCTGCATCACGCACACCCGGTCGGCGATCTTGCGCACGATGCCGAGGTCATGGGTGATGAACAGCATGGCCATGCCGAGCCGCGCCTGAAGCTCCTTCAGCAGCTTCAGGATCTGCGCCTGCACGGTCACGTCCAGCGCCGTGGTGGGCTCGTCCGCGATGAGCAGGTCCGGCTCGTTGGCCAGCGCCATGGCGATCATCACGCGCTGGCGCTGGCCGCCGGACAATTGGTGCGGATAGGCGGAGAGCCGCTCCTCCGGCTGGGGGATGCCCACCTCGGCGAGCAGCTCCAGCGTGCGGGCGCGGGCGGCATGGCCGGACATGCCACGATGGAGGATCAGCATCTCCCCCACCTGCCGCTCGATGGTGTGGAGCGGGTTCAGCGAGCTCATGGGCTCCTGGAACACCATGGTGATGTTGTTGCCGCGGATGCCGCGCAATTCCCTCTCGGAGACGGTGAGGAGGTCGCGCCCCTTGAACAGGATCTCGCCCGAAGGGTGGCTCGCCGAGGGATAGGGCAGAAGCTTCAGCACCGACAGCGCCGTGACGGACTTGCCGGAGCCGGATTCGCCCACGAGGGCCAAAGTCTCGCCCTTGGCGAGCTCGAACGACACGGTCTTCACCGCCAGCGCCGGCGGCGCGCCATCGCCACGGCGGAAGGCGACGGAGAGGTCGCGGACGGAGAGGAGGGGTTCAGCGGTCATGGTTTCCCCCTCACCCGAACGTCTTGCGCGGATCGAAGGCGTCGCGCACCGCCTCGCCGACGAAGATGAGCAGGCTTAGCATCACCGCCACGGTGAAGAAGCCGGTGAGGCCGAGCCACGGCGCCTGGATGTTGTTCTTGCCCTGCGAGAGCAACTCGCCCAGCGAGGGTGAGCCGGGGGGCAGGCCGAAGCCGAGGAAGTCCAGCGCGGTCAGCGTCATCACCGAGGATGACAGGATGAAGGGCAGCATGGTCAGCGTCGCCACCATGGCGTTGGGCAGCATGTGCCGCGTCATTATGGTGAGGTTGCCGACCCCGAGCGCCCGCGCCGCCTGCACGTATTCGAAATTGCGCGCGCGCAGGAATTCGGCGCGCACCAGCCCCACCAGCGACACCCAGGAGAACAAAAGCAGGATGCCGAGCAGCACCCAGAAGCCGGGCACCAGCACCGAGGAGATGATGAGCAGGAGATAGAGCGAGGGGATGGCCGTCCAGATCTCGATGAAGCGCTGGAACAGCAAGTCCACCCAGCCGCCGAAATAGCCCTGCACCGCGCCCGCCCCCACGCCCACCACGGACGAGACGATGGTGAGCGCGAGGCCGAACAGCACGGAGATGCGGAAGCCGTAGATGAGGCGGGCCACCACGTCGCGGCCCTGGTCGTCCGTGCCGAGCCAGTTCATCTCCAGCCCGGCGCAGCCGGACACACCCTTCTTCTCCGCCGCCGCCTTGCACTGGGCCTCGGTGAGCATCCAGGTGGGCGGCGAGGGCGCGGGGGTGGGCAGGTCCAGATTGTGGGTGGAATAGGAGAAGCGGATGAAGGGCCACACCATCCAGCCGCCCTTCTCCGCGATCAGCTTCTGAAGGAAGGGGTCGCGATAGTCCGCGTCCGTCTCGAAGTCGCCGCCGAACGCGGTCTCCGGATAGGCGCGGAAAACGGGGAAGTAATAGCCGCCGTCATAGGAGACGAGAATGGGCTTGTCGTTGGCGATGAACTCGGCGCCCAGGCTGAGCACGAACAGCACCATGAACACCACGAACGACCAGTAGCCGCGCCCATTGCCGCGGAAATTCGCCAGCCGCCGCCGGTTGAGCGGCGAGAGGGCGAAGCGGCCCTTCGGCTTGCTCTCGCCCGGAGGCGGCAGCGGGCCATGGGCGGTGTCGCGGGCGGCGGGCACATCGGTGGGCGCGCCGGGCTGGAGCACGGGGACGGCATCCATGGCTCAGACCTCCCGCGTCTCGAAGTCGATCCGGGGATCGACCAGCATGTAGGTGAGGTCCGAGATGAGGCCGACGATGAGCCCCGCCAGCGAGAAGATATAGAGGGTGGCGAACACGACGGGATAATCGCGGTTGAGCACGCTCTCGAAGCCGAGCAGGCCGAGGCCGTCCAGCGAGAAGATGGTCTCGATCAGCAGCGAGCCGGAGAAGAAGGCGGCGATGAAGGCGCTGGGGAAGCCGGCGATGACGATCAGCATGGCATTCCTGAACACGTGGCCGTAGAGCACCCGGCTCTCGGACAGGCCCTTCATGCGCGCTGTGGTGACGTATTGCTTGCGGATCTCTTCCAGGAACGAGTTCTTGGTGAGCAGCGTCATGGTGGCGAAGGCGCCGAGCACCATGGAGGTGAGCGGCAGCACGAGGTGCCAGGCATAGTCGGCGATGCGCTCGGGCCAGCTCATCTGCCAGAAATTCTCGGAGGTGAGGCCGCGCAGCGGGAACAGATCGAGGAAGGAGCCGCCGGCGAACAGGATGATGAGCAGGATAGCGAACAGGAAGGACGGGATGGCATAGCCGACGATGATGACCGCCGAGGTCCACACATCGAAGCGCGAGCCGTCGCGCATGGCCTTGCCGATGCCGAGCGGGATGGAGATGAGATATGTGATGAGCGTCATCCACAGGCCGAGGGAGATGGAGACGGGCATCTTCTCGCCGATCAGCTCCAGCACCGAGATGTCGCGGAAATAGGACTTGCCGAAGTTGAAGGTGGCATAGTCCGTGATCATCTTCAGGAAGCGCTCGTGGGGTGGCTTGTCGAAGCCGAACTGCTTCTCCAGCTCCTTGATGAAGGCCGGGTCGAGGCCCTGGGCGCCGCGATACTTGGACGACATCTCCGCCGCCGCCCCCGCCTGCGCCGCCGCGCCCGCGCCGCTGAAATCGCTGCCGCCGCCGGAGACGCGGGAGGTGGCGGAGACGTCCTCGCCGGTCAGCTGCGCGATCACGCGCTCCACCGGTCCGCCGGGGGCGAACTGGATGACCACGAACGACACCAGCATGATGCCGAGAATGGTCGGCACCATGAGGGCGATGCGGCGGACGATGTAGGCGAGCATCAGGTTTCCCGTTGCGGCACGTCTGGTGAGGCTAGACCATTCTGGCGGGAAAAGGTTGCCGCTTCACATGAAGAATAATCCATCCGGCGCGCCCCCTCAGCCGCCACGGGCGGGCTCGGTTCCGGTGCTCCACCAGGTGTCGAGCACGCCCAGCTCGTAGCGCGGCTTGGTGGCCGGGTGGGCGAACTGGTTCCAGTAGGCGATGCGGTTCTGGCCCGAATACCACTGGGGAATCCAGTAGCGGCCGGCCCTGAGCACCCGGTCCAGCGCCCGGCAGGCGGTGACGAGAGCGGCCGCATCGGCGGCGGCCAGCGCATCGTTGATGAGGCCGTCCACCGCCGGGTCGGCGATACCCGCCACATTGTAGGAGCCGCGCGTGCGCGCCGCCTCGGTGGAGAAATAGGCGCGCAGTTCGTCCCCCGGATAGGGCGCGAAACTGTAGCGGCGCACCACGAGGTCAAAGTCGAAATTCTGCAGCCGCTGCTGGAACTGGGCCGGGTCCACGATGCGGAAGGAGGCCTCGATGCCCACCTTCTTCAGATGGCCGATGAAGCGGGCGGTGTGGCGCTCCATGCTGCCGTCGCTGTCGAGGAACTCCATGGTGAAGGCCTCGCCCTTGGCGTCCACGAGGCGGCCCTGCTGCACGGTGTAGCCCGCCTCCTTGAGGAGGTTGAGGGCGAGCCGGCGCAAATTGCGGTCCTCTCCGGAGCCATCGGACTGGGGCGGCACGTAGGGCTCGCCGAAGACTTCCTCCGGCAGGCGGTCGCGGAAGGGATCGAGCAGCTTCAGCTCCGCCGGCGAGGGCAGGCCCTGCGCCATCATCTCCGAATTCTGGAAGAAGGAGACGGTGCGGGTGTAGCTGTCATACATCAGGTTCTTGCGGGTCCAGTCGAAATCGAACAGGAGCCCGAGCGCCTCACGCACGCGGCGGTCGAAGAATTTCGGACGGCGGGTGTTGAAGAACCAGCCCTGCACGCCGGAGAAGCTCTCGTCCGGCAGCGTCTCCACCTTCACCCGGCCCTCGCGCACGGCGGGGAAATCGTAGCCGGTGGCCCATTCGCGCGCGGTGAACTCCTCGCGGAAGAGATAGGCCTTCGCCTTGAAGCCCTCGAGGCCGGCCACCCGGTCGCGGAAATATTCGTAGCGCACCTGATCGAAGTTGAAGCGACCCTTCATCACCGGCAAATCGCGGCCCCAATAGGTGGGCACGCGATTGTACTCGATATAGCGCCCCTGCTCGAAGCGGCCGATGCGGTACGGCCCCGAGCCCATGGGCACTTCCAGCGAGGACTGACCGAAGGGGTGCTTGGCCAGGAACGCCTTGGAGAAGATGGGCAGCCCCGCCACCGTCAGCGGCACGTCCCGCGCGCGGCCCGGCTTGAAGCGGAACACCACCTCATTCGGCCCGTCCGCCTCGAATGAGGTGACGTCGCGCAGCGCCATGCGGATGGTCTCGTAACCCTCCGCCTTGAACGCCTCGAAGGTCGCCACCACGTCCGCCGAGGTCAGCGGCGTGCCGTCGTGGAAGCGCGCCTCGCGCCTGAGCTTGAAGCGGTAGGTGAGCCCCTCGTCCGCGATGACCACGGAGGAGGCGAGCCGGCCGTACATGGCGCTCTTCTCGTCGCCGGCGGCGGTCATCAGGGTATCGTAGATCAGCTCGATGCCCTGCGCGCCGTTGCCCCGCTGGTTGTAGGGGTTCAGCGTGTCGAAGGTGGTGAGCGACTGGTTATAGTAAGTGGCCCGGCCAAGCTGGGAGAAGGGGCCGCCCTTGGGCGCGTCCGGGTTCACATAGTCGAAGTGGGTGAAGTTCGCCGGATATCTCAGGTCGCCGAAGAAGGAGATGCCGTGCCGCTCCACCGCGGCGGCGGACGTGCCCCCCTCCCCTGCCGCGGACTCTGCCGCCGACGGCGGGGCCGCGCCTTGCGCCCGGGCCAGAGCGGGCACGAGGAGCGCGCAGGAGGACGCCAGCAGCGTGCGGCGGGTGAGGCTCATTTGCCCGCTCCTGCGCCGGTCTTCGACGCCTTGACCGGATCAAACCACCAGATGTCGGGGAAGGCGAAGGAATAGGTGGGCAGCTGCGCCGGGTGGGCGAAGCGGTCCCAGCGCGCCGTGCGGGTATAGTTCAGCCCCCAGGCGGGGATGACGTATTCGTTCCACAGGAGCACGCGGTCGAGCGCATGGGTGGCGGCGACGAGGTCGGCGCGATCGGAGGCGTAGATCACCTTCTCGATCAGCGCGTCCACCGCCGGGTCCTTGATGCCCGCGAGGTTGCGCGAGCCGTCCCGGTCGGCGGCCTCCGAGCCCCAGAATTCGCGCTGCTCGTTGCCCGGCGACAGCGACTGTCCCCAGCCGGAGACGATGATGTCGTAATCGCGCGAGCGCACGCGGTTGATGTATTGCGAGGTGTCCACCATGCGGATGCTCACCTCGATGCCGAGACGTTCCAGCGCCGGGCGATAGAACACCGCCACGCGCTCCATGGCGGGGCTGGAGAGCAGGAACTCGATGGTGAAGGGCTCGCCCTTGGCGTTCACCAGCTTGCGGTTCTTCACCTCGTAGCCGGCCTCCTTGAACAGCCGCGCCGCCTCGCGCAGGTTCGCCCGCCGCGCCTCTTCCGATCCGCTTTCGGGATTGGTGTAGGCGGTGGTGAACACCTGCGGCGGCACCTTGTCCTTCACGCTGTTGAGGATCTCCAACTCGCGGCCTTGCGGCAGGCCGGAGGAGGCAAGCTCGGTGCCGGAGAAGAAGGAGTTGGTGCGCTTGTACTGGCCGAAGAACAGGGTGTGGTTCATGCCCTCGAAATCGAGCGCATAGTTCAGCGCGCGGCGCACGCGCGGGTCCTTGAACTTGTCGCGGCGCAGGTTGGGAATGAAGGCCTGCATCACGCCGGATGACCGGTTCTCGAACATCTCCAGTACCACGCGGCCATCGGCGCGGGCGGGGAAATCATAGGCGGTCGCCCAGTTCTTGGCCGAGGATTCCACGCGGAAATCATACTGGTCGGCCTTGAAGGCTTCGAGCATCACCGTGTCGTCGCGGAAATACTCGTAGCGCATCTCGTCGAAATTATCCTTTCCGACGTTCACGTTGAGGTCCTTCGCCCAATAGTCCTTCACCCGCTCATAGGTGATGGAGCGGCCGGCGATGAAGCTCTTGACGCGATAGGCCCCCGATCCCAGCGGCACTTCCAGCGAGCCCTGCGCGATGTCGCGAGGCTTGCCGTTGGCGTCCGTGCCGGTCCACCAGTGCTTGGGCAGGATGGTGAGCTGGCCGACGATCTGCGGCAGCTCGCGGTTTCCGGCCTGGTCGAAGGTGAAGGTCACGTCCCGGTCGCCGGTCTTCTCGGCCTTGGTGACGTGGCTGTAATAGAAGCGCTGGTTGGGGTTGTTCTTGGTCAGCGCCTCGAAGGAGAACACCACGTCCTCGGGGGTGATCGGCTTGCCGTCATGCCAGCACGCATCCGCCCGGATGCGGTAGGTGACGGAGGAGAAGTCCGCCGGGTAGCTTACCCCCTCGGCGATCAGCCCGTACTCGCTCGCCACCTCGTCGGATGCGGGAACCATGAGCGTGTCGTAGATCAAATTGATGCCGGCCACGGGCGTGCCGCGCGGCACCACGAAATTGAAGCTGTCGAACGTGCCATCCTCGGCGAGGCGCAGCAGGCCGCCCTTGGGGGCGTTGGGATTCACATATTTGAAATGGGGAAAGCCGGCCGGATAGGCCGGCTCGCCCATCAGCGACAGGCCGTGCTTGAAAACCGGCGTGGCGGGTGTGGTCGCGGAGGCGGGAGCGGCCGGGTCCGGCGCCGGTTTCGCCTCCTCCGCGCTGCGGCCGGGCGCCGCGAAGGCAAGGCTCAGCGCGGCGGCGAGGGCAAAGCGGCGGGCGAGGGACGCAAGCATCGGCAACTCCGGTTGGATCGCGCTTCGATCCGGGAATAGCCGATTATGGCACCCGCCGCGACGGCAGAAACATGGCAGCGACAGGCGGGGGCTGGCAGGCGCGGGGGCGTGGCGACCTGCACACCGCCGCTGGGGAAGCCTTGAGGACAGCTGGATATCGGCTCCTTGGGGCGCTCCCCATGCGGAAGGCTTCCCGCCCGAGCGAAAGCACCGGGGATGACAATGGCGTGAAATGGCGGGCCTCCCCCCGCCGAGGTCACCGCCAAGTCCATCCCGAACAAGCCGTCATGGCCGGGCTCGTCCCGGCCATCCACGTGGCCCGGCCGGGAACACCTTCCGAGCGCCGTCCCATCGGCCCGACGAGGACGCCCGGCACAAGGCCGGGCATGACAGCGGCAAATCAGGACGCGATCTCGTCGTAAAGGTCGCGCCATTCAGGGTTCATCTCCAGCACGAGGCCGACCTTCCAGGCGCGCGGCCAATGCTTCATCGTCTTCTCGCGCTGGATGGCCCGCGCAATCTCGTCGTGGCGCTCGAAATAGATCAGCTGAGTCAGGCGGTGACGCTTGGTGAAGCCGTCGACATCCCCCTCACGATGCTCGAAAATGCGACGGACCAGATCGTTCGTCACGCCGACATAAAGCGTGCCGTTCGGACGGTTGGTGAGGATGTAAACCCAGCCCCCGCGCATGGGCAGAACTTGGATCGGACCTTAAGCTTCGGCAAGCCCGTACTGGCCTTACCGCCGTCTTGGCCGGGCGACGGCGCGATAGCGGACGGGAGCGCGCCGGATGGACCATGCGGGGGGGACGCCTGTCGGCCGTTCCTCTGACCCAGTCCCCTCACCGCCGTCATGGCCGGGCTCGTCCCGGCCATCCACGTGGATCGGCCGGGAACACCGTCCGGACACCGTCCCATCGGCCCGACGTGGATGCCCGGGACAAGCCCGGGCATGACGGTGCGAGGGGGCACAGACCGCCCCAAACGAAAAAGCCCTCCCCCGCGCAGCGGGAGAGGGCTTTCAATCGTCCAGAGCGGTTCAGGCCGGAGGCAACGCCCGGCGCTGAGCCCTCCCGATCAGATCACTTGTGCCCGGCGGGCGCCGCGGCGGGGGCGGCGGCCGGCGCAGCAGCCGGAGCGGCGGCGGCGGTCGGCAGTGGCTTGGGATCGTGCGAGAGCGAGTTGAGATAGGCGATCAGGTCCGCGCGCTCGGCTTCCTTGCCGATGCCGGCGAAGGCCATGGCGGTGCCGGGCACGGCGGCCTTGGGATTGGTGAGGAAGGTGTTGAGCGCCAGCGCGGTCCAGTCGCCGCCCTTGGCCTTCATGGCCGCGGAATAGGCGAAGCCGGCGGCGGAAGCCACCGGACGGCCCACGATGCCGTAGAGGTCGGGGCCGACCTTGGCGCCGGCGCCTTCCTGGAAGTTGTGGCAGGCAGCGCACTTCTTGGCCGCGGCCTGGCCCTTCTCGATGGAGGCGGTGGCGAACAGCTGCTCGATCGGCACCTCGGCCGCCGCCTTGGGCGCGCCGGCAGCGGCTGCGCCTTCCTGCACGGCGATCTCGAAGCCGGGCTTGGCCGGCGCCTCGGGGGTGAACAGGATTTCGGACACGATCCCGAGGCCGAGGGTCAGCGTGAGCGTGCCCAGAACAGCACCCGCGATCTTGTTCAATTCAAAACTGTCCATCGGCGCTACGCCCCTCGGAGGTCCTGTGTCCCACCGGGCGCTGCACCGAAACGGCGCGCTGCCCGGCCCCAAGCATGTCGATGAATGGCGCGCGGGGGAGCCCCACGAACCGTCGGCGACACTAAGCACTTTGAACCGGTCGAAGCAACCCGTATAAGGCGCGCCCCAATGCCACTCCCCGCGTCTGTCCCGGCGCGGCCTTCCGGACCCCGCCCCATGCCGGCCGACACCCCTTCCCCCGCCCCAGCCCCCGCAGGGCATCAGGCCGGGCGCGTGCTCGTGCTCATCCCCGCCCGCATGGCCGCGACGCGCCTGCCGGGCAAGCCGCTTGCCGACGTGGGCGGCCGCCCCATGATCGTCGAGGTGGCGCGGCGCGCGGTCGCAGCCGGCATCGGCCGGGTGGCGGTGGCCACCGACGCCCCCGAGATCGCCGCCGCCGTCACCGCCGCCGGCCTCGAGGCGGTGATGACGCGCTCAGACCACCCCTCCGGCTCGGATCGCATTTTCGAGGCGCTCACCACCCTCGACCCGGCGGGCAAGGTGGAGATCGTGGTCAATGTGCAGGGCGATCTGCCGACGATTCTACCGAACACCATCCGAACGGCACTGATTCCCCTACTGGAAACCTCGGCTGACATCGCGACATTGGCCGCCGAAATCACCCTGGCCGAGGAGCGTACCGACCCCAACGTGGTCAAGGTGGTGGGCTCGCCACTGGCGCCGGGGCTGCTGCGCGCGCTCTATTTCACCCGCGCCACCGCCCCCTTCGGAGAGGGGCCATTATACCACCATATCGGCCTCTACGCCTATCGCCGGGCGGCTCTGGAACGCTTCGTCTCCCTGCCTCCGTCGCCCCTGGAGAAGCGGGAGAAACTTGAGCAACTGCGGGCACTTGAGGCCGGTATGCGGATCGACGTGGCGGTGGTTGACGCGGTGCCGCTGGGGGTCGATACCCCGTCCCATCTGGAAAGGGCACGGGCCCTTCTCGCGCAGGAAAAATGAGCATGCCGATGACTCGACGCATCACCTTCCAGGGCGAGCCCGGCGCCAATTCCCACATCGCCTGCCGCGAGGTCTTCCCCGACTTCGAAGCCGTCCCCTGCCCCACCTTCGAGGACGCGTTCGCCGCCGTGGAGAACGGGGCCGCGGCTTACGCCATGATTCCCATAGAGAATTCGGTGGCGGGCCGGGTCGCGGATATCCATCATCTGATGCCGCAGTCGAGCCTTTCCATCGTCGGCGAGTACTTCCTGCCGCTCTCCCACCAGCTCATGGCGGTGAAGGGCGCAAGCCTCTCCACGCTGAAGACCGTGCAGAGCCACGTGATGGCGCTGGGCCAGTGCCGCAAGGCCATCCGCACCCTGTCGCTGACGCCGATTATCGGTGCAGATACAGCAGGTTCCGCCCGCGAGATCGCCGAGGCGAACGACCTGTCCCGGGCCGCCATCGCCTCCCGCCTGGCGGCGGACATCTACGGCCTCGAAATCCTCGCCGAGAACATCGAGGACGAGGCCCACAACACCACCCGCTTCATCATCCTGACCCGCGGCGCCGACTGGGCTCCGGCAGGGCGCGGGCCGGTCATCACCACCTTCGTCTTCCGCGTCCGCAACGTGCCGGCGGCGCTCTACAAGGCCATGGGGGGTTTCGCCACGAACGGGGTGAACATGACCAAGCTGGAGTCCTACCAGCTCGACGGCCAGTTCACCGCCACCCAATTCTATGCTGACGTGGAAGGCCATCCCGACGACCGGTCCGTGAAGCTGGCGCTGGAGGAATTGGCCTTCTTCTCCAGGGAGATGCGCATCCTGGGCGTCTATCCCGCGCACCCCTACCGGGCGCGGTTCGGAGACTCAGATCCGTCGATCTGAGCAGGCCGCTGGCGTTTGAGCTCAGTGGTCGAACCGCACCATGATGCGGGCGCGGCCGCCGGTGCGGCCGAAGCTCACGTGGTCGGACAGATGGGTGAGCATGTAGGCGGCGAAGGAGGCCTGCTCCTGGGCGTCGCCCAAAAGCGCTTCCGGTGACGGTCGCTCCTTCGGCGCCTCCATGACGATGCCGTCATAGACGACCGAGACATCGAGGTGGCTCTCGTCGAACCGCGCACGCAGCTCGATGGGGCCTTCGGCGATGCCGCTGTCGGCCACCAGCTCCAGCGCCTGGGCGACCGTTGGGATGGCCGCGGCGATCACGTCGCGCCGGGCGCCCCAGTTATCGCCCTGATTTTCAAGGAAATCCCGGACGAACGGGAAAGCGTGCGCCCCCTCCGGCACTTCCTCTACCGCCTCCTGCGCGATGCCGATGCGGAACAGGAGGTTGAGCATGATGGCGCTCAGCGCCCCCACCGTCAGCGGCGTCGAAAACAAGGGCTGCAACATCAGCGGCAATTGGCGGGTGATGGGGAGCAGCGCCACGGAGAGGCCCGCCAGCACCGAGAGCCCGACCACGAACACCCGCCGCTCGCTGAGGCGGCGGGAGGTCACGAGGTCCATGCCCGCCACCACCAGATAGGCGGAGGTGTAGAGCAGAATTCCGCCGATGACCGGCGAGGGGATAAGGGTGAGCGCCACGATCGCCTTGGGCACGAAGGCGATGGCGAAGATCATGATGCCGGCGGTGAAGCCGATGACGCGGGCCGTGGACTGGGTGGCGAAGGCGAGGCCCACCGAGGAGGACGAGAGCCCCGACTGGAAGCCGGAGGTAAGCCCGTTCAGGATGTTGCCGATGCCGCAGGCCGTCACCGCCCGTTGCGCCGCCGGCATGTGGGCGCGGCGCCAGTCGGCATCGTTCATCTTTTCCAGCGATACGGTGACGGAGAGCACGTCCACGAGGTTCATCACCACCAGCAGCGCCATCAGCGGGAACAGCGCCGGGGCGAACTGGAAGGACGGCAGGGTCAGGGTCGGCAAGGCGAGGAGCGGCGCCGCGGCAATGGCGTCCGGCGCTTCGGGACGTCCGGCCCCCAGCGAGAGCGCGACGATCCAGCCAATGCTCGCCCCCGCGAACACCGCAAACAGCTTCAGTCGCCGCGGCGCGAACACGGTGATGGCGACGATGATGCCCACGGTCGCGAGGCTGGAGAGAACGGCATTCTCCTCCACCATGGGGCCATGGTCGAGCCCGAGCGCCCGCCTGAGCGCCGGGCTCGCAAGCGAGACGCCGAGCATGCTCACCGCGACGCCGCACACTTCCGGTGGCAGCAGCACGCGGAGGGGCCGCACCAGCCGGGCGATGAACAGTTGCGCGATGCCGACGAGGAGCGTCGTCGTCGCCATAAGCCCCAGCCCGCCCAGCGCCAGCGCCTGCACCGCCAGCGGGATCGCTCCGGGCGCGGGGATGTGCACGGCGAGATAGCCGGAGCCGAAGCGGGTTCGCATGCACTGGATGATGGTCGCGACCCCGATGCTCATGGCGCAGGCCGAAACCATCGCGGAGATCTGGTCGGCGGGCAGCTTCGCCTCGGTGGCGGCGAGCACGGGGTAGATCAGGAAGGTCACGGCCAGCATGGCGTGCTGGGCGGCGAGCGGGATCAGCGCCGCGGGCGGCACCTTATCGTCGAGGCCGTAGACGAGGGAGGGCGGTCGGCGACCGGTCCGCGTGCCACGGCGGGAATCAGGGAAAAAGCGGTCGAGCAGATGCGTCAGACGGGCAAGGCGCGCCGGGCGTGGAGCACCTTCGGGCGCCGCCGGTTCAAGCATGCCCGCCCTCGATGAAATTGCGGATCAGGTGGTGCGCGATGGCGATGGGCGGCGGCACGAACAGCCCGTCGGGATGGGCGCGGGTGAGCATCAGCGTCACCTCATCCCGGCCGAACCAGCGGGCATCCTCCAGCTCGTTCCGGTCGATGACCAGTTCCTCGCTCGTCGCCTCGGCGATGCAGCCGATCATCAGCGACATGGGGAAGGGCCACGGCTGGCTCGCCAGATAGCGCACCTTGCCGGTCCGGACCCCGGCTTCTTCGAGCGTTTCGCGGCGCACCGCGTCCTCGATGGTCTCGCCCGGCTCCACGAAGCCGGCCAGCGTCGACCACATGCCCGGCGCGAAATGCGGCTGGCGGCCGAGCAGGCAGCGATCGCCGCGGGCGGTGAGCATGATGACGACGGGATCGGTGCGCGGAAAGTGCTGGGCCCCGCAGGAGGGGCAATCCCGCCGCCAGCCGGCGTCCACGATGCGCGAGGCGGCACCGCAATTGGCGCAGAAGCCGTGCCGCGTATGCCAGGCGCGCAGTGCCTTGCCGCAGGCCACAGGCCCGAGGTGTTGCGGCGCGATCAGGCCGCTGACGGCAATGGTGCGCAGGTCCGTAACCGTGAGCCCCTCGCCCTCCAGCGTCTCCCGCAGGCCGGGATCGAACCCCATGGCGAAGCGCGGCGCACCGTCGCCTTCGATGCCGAGGAACAGTGCCTCTCCGCGCCCGCGAGCCTCAGCTTCCGCCCTCTCGAAGAGGGGATCGAACACCGGGCCGGCGCCCTTCAGCGCGACCAGTTCTCCCCCCAGCAGGTAGAAGCGAGCCGAAGGATGATCGAGCAGATCGGCGGCGCTGGCACGCAGGTGGCAGGCGCGGTCAAGCGGGCTGTCCACATAACCGAGGGTCGGCCAGGCGCCGAGATCGGGGCGGGAAATGAAGGACATGGACCAGGCGACCCCGGCAGGCGGCAGGCTGAGAATTGTCGGCGACCGTCGCACGCAGCCGGAGCCGAGGCAAGGCTATCCCACCGGCAAGTCTGGGCTGTGCACATCGAGCCGTCCGCGCAGGGCCTCAAGGCGGGATTGGCGCTCCAGATCGCTCAGCGGCTCGCGGGTGCCGGTGCCGAAAACCACGCCCGGCCAGGCCGCGTCGCCGGGATTGCGGGCGATGATGTGTAGGTGGAGTTGTGGTACCATGTTGCCCAGTGCCGCGATGTTCAGCTTGGCGCAGGCCGTGATGTCTTTCACCGCCCGCGAGACGAGGGCGATCTCCTCCATCAGCCTCAGGCGGTCTTCGGTATCGAGGTCGAAAACCTCGGACATGCCCGCCCGGCGAGGCGTCAGGGAGACCCAGAAGAAGCGCCGGTCCTCCACCAGCCGCACATGACATAACGGCAGGTCCCCCACGGCCGGGCCGTCCGCGGCGAGGCGGGGGTCGAGCGTGAAGGCGTCTTCGGTCATGGGCGGGGCTCCGGTGGGACAGACGGTTGATGCCTCCGCCCTCCCCGCGCCGCAAGCGGGTTTTCCGGCTTTGCGCAGAGCGGTTGCCCCGGCCCGCCGTTGCCGCTATGGAGGCGCCCCAACAGCTGCGCGACCTTCGAGAACCCCGCGCGCAAGGACTTAAGGGATGTTCCGCTCGGCCACCTCCGCACCCCAGGCATCGCGTGCCCGGCTCAGCCGGCGAAAATGATGCGGAGCTGAAGCCGGCCGCCGCAAGCGGCGCCGCACGCGTGCAACCCCAAGGATATCAGGCGAAGAAAGGCACGAGCGATGGCTCGGCTTGTCATGAAGTTCGGCGGCACATCGGTCGCCAATATCGAGCGCATCCGCAACGTGGCGCGCCACGTCAAGCGCGAGGTGGAGGCCGGCCACAAGGTGGCCGTCGTGGTCTCCGCCATGTCCGGCAAGACCAACGAACTGGTCGCCTGGTGCAAGGATGCCTCCTCGCTCTACGACGCGCGCGAATATGACGCGGTGGTCGCCTCCGGCGAGCAGGTGACCAGTGGTCTGCTGGCCATCACCCTGCAGGAAATGGGCATTTCCGCCCGGTCCTGGCAGGGGTGGCAGATCCCCATCTCCACCGACGATGCCCACGGCTCCGCCCGCATCATGGACATCGACGCCGACCGTCTGGCCACCTCCATCGAGGGCGGCGAGGTGGCGGTGATCGCCGGCTTCCAGGGCATGCACCTGCCCACAGGGCGGATCACGACGCTCGGCCGCGGCGGCTCGGACACCTCGGCGGTGGCGGTGGCCGCGGCGCTGAAGGCCGAGCGGTGCGACATCTATACCGACGTGGACGGCGTCTATACGACCGACCCGCGCGTGGTGCCCAAGGCCCGCCGCCTCGACCGCATCGCCTTCGAGGAGATGCTGGAAATGGCCTCGCTCGGCGCCAAGGTGCTGCAGGTGCGCTCGGTGGAGCTCGCCATGGTGCATAATGTGCGCACCTTCGTGCGCTCGAGCCTTGTGGACCCCGACGCGCCGGAGATGCGCGAGGTCGAGAAGGCGGGAACGCTCATCTGCGACGAGGAGGAAATCGTGGCAAGCCAGATGGAATCGCAGGTGGTCACGGGCATCGCCTTCTCCAAGGACGAAGCCCAGGTCTCCATCCGCCGCGTCGCCGACAAGCCCGGCATCGCCGCCGCCGTGTTCGGCCCGCTGGCGGACGCGCACATCAATGTGGACATGATCGTCCAGAACGTGTCGGCGGACGGCTATACCGACATCACCTTCACCGTCCCCACGGCCGATTTCGAGCGCGCCAAGGCGGTGATCGAGCGGGCCCGCGACTCCATCGCCTTCCAGGCGATCGAAGGCGCCGGGGACGTCACCAAAGTGTCGGTCATCGGTATCGGCATGCGCTCCCACGCCGGCGTCGCCGCCAAGGCGTTCGAGGCGCTCGCGGGCCGTGGTATCAACATCCGCGCCATCACCACGTCGGAGATCAAGATCTCCTTCCTGATAGATGCGGCCTATACCGAACTTGCGGTCCGGACTCTCCATTCGCTATACGGGCTGGACAGCTGAGGGCGGAACCGTTGACGGTAGCCCTGCGGGGGCGCGCCATCCGTTGGATAGCCTCGCGGGGTTACTGAACCCGTTCATTTTTTAAGGATGCGGCCGATGCGTGGCGCGCTCGGCGGTCCGCGCGTGCTGCTCCGGCGCCTCCGCGAGGTGATGGCGGAGCCGGTCAGCGCGCAGGACCGCCTCGACAAGATCGTTGTGCTGATCGCCGCCAACATGGTGGCGGAAGTCTGCTCGGTCTACGTGCTGCGCGTCGATCAGACCCTTGAGCTGTACGCTACGGAAGGTCTGAACCGGGATGCGGTTCACTTGACCGTCATGAGCGTGAATGAGGGCCTCGTCGGCCATGTTGCGCGCGAGGCCGAATCGCTGGCCTTGCTGGACGCACAGTCCCACCCCGAATTCTCCTACCGTCCGGAGACGGGCGAAGAGGTCTACAACTCCTTCCTCGGCGTGCCGATCCTGCGCGGCGGCAACACGCTGGGCGTGCTGGTGGTGCAGAACCGCGCCCGCCGCACCTATACGGAAGAGGAGATCGAGGCCCTCCAGACCACCGCCATGGTGCTGGCGGAGATGATCGCCTCGGGCGAACTGACGGCGCTGGCCAAGCCCGGCGCCGAACCCGCCGTGCGCCGGCCGCTCCACCTCAAGGGCGTCGCCCTCGCCGACGGGCTTGGACTTGGCCATGTGGTGCTGCATGAACCGCGCATCCGGGTGACCAACGTCATCGCCGACGACGTGGTGAAGGAAACCGCCCGGCTCGACGCCGCCATCGGCAAGCTCAGACATTCCATCGACCTGATGCTGGAGGACGACGGCCTCTCCAAGGCCGGCGAGCATCGCGACATCCTCGAAGCCTACCGCATGTTCGCCCACGACCGGGGGTGGATGCACAAGATGCGCGAGGCCGTGCTCTCCGGCCTCACCGCCGAGGGCGCGGTAGAGCGGGTGCAGTCGGATACCCGCGCCCGCATGATGCGCGCCTCCGACCCCTATCTGCGCGAGCGCCTGCACGACCTCGACGACCTCGCCAACCGCCTCCTGCGCGAACTGACCGGCCGGTCCCGCAGTTCAGAACGCGAGGCGCTGCCGGAAAACGCCATCCTCGTCGCCCGCAACATGAGCCCGGCGGCCCTGCTGGATTATGACCGCACCCGCATTCGCGGCCTCGTTCTGGAGGAAGGCGGCACCACCAGCCATGTGACCATCGTCGCCCGCGCGCTGGGCATTGCCGCCGTGGGCCAAGTGGAGAATGCCGCTGGCCTCGCCGACCAGGGCGACCCTGTGATCGTTGACGGGCAGGCCGGCGAGGTGCATCTGCGCCCGCCGGGGGACGTCGAGGAGGCCTATGCCGAGAAGGTGCGCTTCCGCGCCCGCCGGCAGGCACAGTATGCCGCGCTGCGCACCCGCCCCTCCGTCACCAAGGACGGGGTGCATGTGGACCTTAACTTGAACGCGGGCCTGCTGGTGGACCTGCCGCACATCGCTGAGACCGGCGCTGCGGGCATCGGCCTGTTCCGCACCGAACTTCAGTTCATGATCGCGTCGGCCTTCCCGCGCATCTCGGAACAGCTGAAGCTGTACCGCGCGGTGCTGGACGCCGCGGGCGACCGCCCCGTCACCTTCCGCACCCTCGATATCGGCGGCGACAAGGTGCTGCCCTACATGCGGACGGTGGAGGAGGAGAACCCGGCCCTTGGCTGGCGGGCCATCCGCCTCGGATTGGACCGGCCGGGCCTGTTGCGCAGCCAGATGCGCGCTTTGCTGCGCGCTGGCGCCGGACGGGAACTGCGCGTGATGTTCCCCATGGTGGCCGCTGTGGAGGAGTTCGATCGCGCCCGGGCCCTCGTGGAACGGGAGCTGACGCACCTGCGCCGGCACGGGCACGGCCTGCCGGACCGGGTCTATGTGGGCGCCATGGTGGAGGTCCCGTCCCTGCTCTTCCAGCTGGACGAGATTCTGTCCCGGGCCGACTTCCTGTCGGTGGGCTCCAACGATCTGGTGCAGTTCCTCTATGCGGCCGACCGCGCCAATGTGCGGGTTGCCGACCGCTTCGATCCGCTCTCGCCCCCTGCCCTGCGGGCCTTCCGGCTGGTGGCAGAGGCGGGCATCCGCCATGGCAAGCCCGTGACCCTGTGCGGCGAACTGGCCTCCCGGCCACTCGAGGCAGTCGCTCTTGCCGCCTTGGGCTACCGCTCCCTGTCGGTCTCCCCGGCGGCCATGGGGCCGGTCAAGGCGATGCTGCTTGAGACCGACGTCTCGGCCGCCCGCAAGGTGCTGCTGCCCTTGCTCGAGGACCGGACCGGCGCGGCCGATCCACGCGCCGTGCTGACCAAGTTCGCGCGGGACTGCGGCCTGCCGCTCTAGCGGGCGCCCTTGCGCGCCTCCGCTCTTGCCCCTTTTCTTGCCCTTTCCCCCAAACCGTCCGGATCCGTCAGCCCCTTATGAACACCCTGCCCCTCGCCAAACTCGACCAGCTGGTCGCCCGGCATGCCGAGATCGAGGCCGCCCTGTCCCACGGGGCCGAGGGGGAAGAGTTCGTCCGCCTCGGGCGTGAGTTCTCGGATCTCTCCCCCGTAGTGGAGCAGGTGCGGGCCCTGCGCGGCGCGGAACGTGACCTGGAGGGCGCCCGGGAACTGCTCGCCGATTCGGCCGACGACCCGGAGATGCGCACCCTGGCCGAAGCCGAGGTGGAGCGGCTGGATGCGCGGATCGCCGAACTGACGACCGCCGTGCGCCTCGCGCTTCTGCCCAAGGACGCCATGGACGAGCGCGGCGTCATTCTGGAGGTGCGCGCCGGCACCGGCGGCGACGAGGCGGCGCTGTTCGCGGGCGACCTCTACCGCATGTATACGCGCTACGCCGCCGACAAGGGCTGGAGCGTGGAGGTGCTGTCCGAGAGCGAGGGCACCATGGGCGGCTACAAGGAAATCGTCGCCGCCGTCCACGGCAAGGGCGCCTATGCCCGGCTGAAGTTCGAGAGCGGCGTCCACCGGGTCCAGCGGGTGCCGGCCACCGAGGCGGGCGGACGCATCCATACCTCCGCCGCCACCGTCGCCGTCCTGCCGGAAGCGGAGGATGTGGACGTGGACATCAACGAATCCGACCTGCGCATCGACGTGTACCGCGCCCAGGGGGCCGGCGGCCAGCATGTGAACAAGACGGAATCGGCGGTGCGCATCACCCACCTCCCCACAAACACGGTGGTAGCGGTGCAGGACGAGCGCTCCCAGCATCGCAACAAGGCCCGCGCCATGGCCCTGCTGCGGTCCCGCCTTCTGGACGAAGAGCGCCAGCGCAAGGAGGCCGGCCGCGCCGCCGACCGCAAGGGGCAGGTCGGGTCCGGCGACCGCTCCGAGCGCATCCGCACCTACAATTTCCCGCAGGGGCGCGTGACCGACCATCGCATCAACCTCACCCTCTACAAGCTGGAGGAGGTGATCGCCGGCACCGCGCTCGACGACATCATCGAACCGCTGCTGACCGAGCATCAGGCCGCCTTGCTCGCAGCGGCCGAGGAGGCCTGAGCCGTGCCGGGCCCCGGCGACACACCCGCGGCCGACCTGACCATCGCCCAGTTGCGCCGGCAGATGACCGCGCGCCTCGCCGCCGGTGGCGTGGAAACACCGGAACGGGATGCACGGCTGCTGCTGGCCCATGCCCTCGGATGCGCGCCGGGCGAGCTTCTAGAGCGCGGCACCACTTCCGCGACGCCCGAGATGTCTGCCGCGGCCGAGGCGCTCCTCACCCGGCGGCTTGCGGGGGAGCCCGTGGCCCGCATCTTCGGCCAGAAGGAGTTCTGGAGCCTCACCTTCCGCCTCTCCCCGGACACGCTGGTGCCGCGGCCGGACACGGAGACGGTGGTGGAGGCGGCGCTGTCCCTCTTTCCCGACCGCACCGCGCCGCTGCGCATCCTCGACCTCGGCACGGGCACGGGCGCCATCCTCGCCGCCCTGCTTGCGGAGCGGCCGGCAGCAACAGGCATCGCCGTCGATCGCTCGGAGAACGCGGCCCGGACGGCCCTGGCCAACTTCGAGGCGAACGGCCTTGCGGACCGCGCGTCTGTTGTCGTCGGCGACTGGGGCAGCGCACTCGTCGGTGGCTTTGACCTCGTGGTTTCCAACCCGCCCTACATCGCGGAGGACGAAATGGCTGGGCTTGCCATAGATGTGCGCCTCCACGATCCCCATCTGGCTCTGGTGGCCGGAGCCGACGGCCTCGCCGCCTACCGCGCCATCTCCGCCGACCTGCCGCGCCTGCTGAAGCCCGACGGCGTGGCTGTTCTCGAACTTGGCGCGGGGCAGGAACCGGCTGTCGCGGCCCTCGTTCAATGCGCAGGGCTGAGGGTTCTCGGCCCGGCGCGCGCCGACCTCGGAGGCATCCCGCGCGCCCTTTGCGCCCGGTGGCACGGGGCCGCAAACCGGACGGCTGACGAAAAAAGGCTTGGAACCTTTGAGGGAAATGGCTAGTGTCAGTCGCAGGAATCGAACCGGGGCATCGGTCCAGAGGGCTGATGCGGGCTTCCGAAATCTCAAACGGATGTTTCGGTCGCTGAGGATGCGAGAGCGTGGAGCGCGCGATGGCGCAGCTCATGCAAGCATCCTGCGGTTGGATCGTTTCACGGTGCTGGATACGCGCGACTCACGGAATGTCGGTGGCGAATGTCGGTGGCGTCTTGGGCGATGACGTCTCGGGTTGCCACATCTCGTGTAACGGCGCCCGTGCTGGGGGCACGGAACGGGGCTCGATGATCGGACTGATCCTGATTTCTTGACGACTTTCGCTTTGGTCCAGCGCGGACGCCGGCGCAGGCGGCTTCCGCGGCTCTGACGGTCTTGTCCTGCGGACAGAGCAGCGTGCCACGGGTCCATTCCGATGGGGTGGAATTTCGAGGGTTCGTTTCATGAGACGCGCACCGCCGGAGCGGGAAGCCCGGCGGGATATGCGGATTGTACCGGCGCGATGCGGCCGGGCGCAGACGGCGGCGTGAACGCCGGGCGAGTAGAGATCGATCCATATGAGAAATGGTCAGCAGAAGCGCATGCGCGGCCGCAACAACAACCGGCGCAGCTCAAACCCTTTGACGCGGGTGTATGAGTCAAACGGCCCGGATGTGAAGGTGCGTGGGACGGCCCACCACATTGCGGAGAAGTACCAGCAGCTCGCCCGCGACGCTCAGGCCTCCGGCGACCACGTCGCTGCTGAGAACTATTTCCAGCATGCGGAACATTACCTGCGCCTCATCGCCTCGCTGCAGGGTCAGTTCGCCCCGGTGAACGGCTTCGGCCGCGACGAGGACGGCGACGACGAGGACGGGGACGACGTGTCCTCCCTCGACGCGCCCCAGCCTTATGGTCGCAACGACCAGCCCTATGGCCGCAGCGAGCAGCCCTACCAGTCCCGCGACAATCGGGATGATCGGGGCCAGCGCGACGATCGTGGTCAGAGGGATGACCGGGGCCCACGCGATGACCGTGGGCAGCGGGATGACCGTGGCCAGCGGGACGATCGCGGCCAGCGCGACAACCGGCAGGGCAACTTCCGCCGCAATCGGGATGACGACGAGGGGTACCAGCCGCGCGAGGCCCGCGACAACCGCGAGTTCCGCGAGAATCGGGACCCCCGCGAGAACCGGGAACCGCGCGAGCAGCGTGAGCCCCGGGAGCAGCGCGAGCCGAGGGAACAGCGCGAGCCGCGCGAGTTCCGCCGTCGCAACCGCGACGACAACGGCGAGGGCTTCGTGCCCCGCGCGGCGCGTGCGCCCCGCAGCGACGATGGCGACCAGCAGCCGCGCCCGCCTCGCGCCCCGCGCAGCGAGGAGGCCGAGCAGCCCCGTCCGCCCCGCGCCCCGCGCGTCGAGGAGCAAGACCTCGGCCTGCCGTCCTTCATCACCGGCGCGCCTGCCGTTCCCAAGGAGCGCCCGGAGCCCAAGGCCGAAGTGAAGAGCGAGCCGAAGGCAGAGCCCCGCGAGCCCAAGGCGGAGCCGAAGGCCGAAGCGAAGGTCGAGGCCAAGGCGGAACCCAAGGCCGAGCCCAAGGCCGCGGGCGAGACGCCCCGCGAGGAGGGTGCAGAGGCCGCCGAGGCCGATGCCCCGCGTCCGCGTCGCCGCCGCTTCCGCACCCGGGCCGGCGAAGGCACCGAGGCTGCCGCCGAGGCGCCGGCGCCCGAGCAGCCGGTGCTGTTCAACGAATAGGTCTGGTCCTTTCGACCGAAACAAAAAACCCCGCCGGTCACCCGGCGGGGTTTTTCTTTGGCCGCGCGGCGAAGGGCCGGCTCAGCTTTCCTTGAAGCCGTAGTCGGGGATGCCCTGCTCGTTGCCGTAATATTTGTAGGGCAGGAACTTGCCGGACATGGTGATCTGCACCCGGTCGCCCTTGGGGTTCGGCTCGCGCACCATCTCCATGTTGAAGTCGATGGCGGACATGATGCCGTCGCCGAACTCCTCCTCGATCAACGCTTTCCAGGCCGGGCCGTTGACCATCACCAGCTCGTAGAAGCGATAGATCAGCGGATCGGTGGGGGGCATGGGCGTGCCCGCGCCACGCATGGGCACCTCGTTGAGCATCCGCTCTTCCACCTCGGAGAGGCCGAACAGCTCGGCGGCCTTCTTCGCCAGCGGCTTCACCAGCTTCATCTGGCCCAGCAGCGCGCCGACGACAAGCACCGGCGACATGCCGCCGATCTCGTCGCAGATGTATTTCCAGGTCCAGCCCTTCTCGCGCTTGATGTCGAGGAGCTTCTCGGTCAGTTGCTCGCGCTTCATTTTCTTATGGTCTCCGCTTGGGTTCGGTCGAAGAGGCAGGCCCGTCAGTCGCGCGCGCTGGCGATGGCGGGGAAGGGGATGGTGTTGGCCGGTGCGGGCGCGGGCTCCGGCCGGCGGCCGAGACGCACCACGGGCGGGTGGCGGCGGTCGTAGCCCGCCGGCATCTCCGCCTTGAACGTGCGGCTGCGGGAGACGAGGAAGTCCACGAGGTGGTTGCGCACCGCGTAATAGTTCTCTTCGCGGTGGATGCTGTCGCGGGCCCGCTCCATGGGCAGCGGATTTTCCACCACCTCGGCGATCATCGCCTCCGGCCCGTTGGTCATCAGCACGATCTTGTCGGCGAGGTAGATGGCCTCGTCCACGTCGTGGGTGATCATGACGACCGTCTGGCCGGTGGATTTGCAGATGCGCCGCACCTCGTCCTGCAACGTGCCGCGGGTGAGCGCATCGAGGGCGGAGAAGGGCTCATCCATCAGCAGGATCTTCGGCTCGATGGATAGTGCACGGGCGATGCCCACGCGCTGGCGCATGCCGCCGGAGAGTTCCGCCGGCCGCTTCAGCTCGTTGCCCTTGAGGCCGACGAGATCGATGAAGCGGCGCGCGCGCTCCTCCACCTCGGCGCGTCCCGCCTTGCGCCAGCGGGAGGAAACCGCATAGCCCACATTGCCGATGACGCTCTTCCACGGCAGCAGCGCATGGCCTTGGAAGATCACCGCGCGATCAAGGCTCGGGCCGGAAATGGCCTGCCCGTCCACCACCACCACGCCGTCCGAAGGCTCCTCGAGCCCGGCGAGGATGTTCAGCACCGACGTCTTGCCGCAGCCGGAGTGGCCGATGATGCAGACGAACTCGCCCCGCGCCACGGGAAGCCACAGATCCTCGAAGATGGTGGTGGAGCCGCCCCCCGGCGCCGGATAGCGCCGGGCGATGCCCTCGATGGAGATGAATTTGGGATCGCTCTCGGTCTTGGCGTTCTCCATGGCCCTCACTCCGGAAACGTCACGCGCTTCTGCAGGCGCGCGAGAATGAGGTCGAGGGCCATGCCGACGACGCCGATGAGCAAAATTCCGACGATCACATTGGCGATGGAGAGGTTGTTCCACTCGTTCCAGACGAAGTAGCCGATGCCGGTTCCGCCCACGAGCATCTCCGCCGCGACGATGACCAGCCAGGCGATGCCGATGGAGATGCGCATGCCGGTGAGAATGGTCGGTGCCGCCGCCGGCAGGATCACGGTGAAGGCGCGGCGCCACGGCCCCACCTCCAGCGTCCGCGCCACGTTCAGCCACTCCTTGCGCACCGCCCCAACCCCGAAGGCGGTGTTGATGAGCATGGGCCAGACGGAGCAGATGAAGATGACGAAGATGGCCGAGAGGGAGGAATCCTTGATGGTGTAGAGGGCGAGCGGCATCCAGGCCAAGGGCGAGATGGGCTTGAGCACCTGGATGAAGGGATCGAGCGCCCGGTAGGCCAGCGGCGACATGCCGATGAGGAAGCCGATGGGCACCGCCACCAGCACCGCCAGCCCGTAGCCGATGAACACCCGGCCGATGGAATAGAGAAGCTGGAGGCCGAGGCCCTTGTCATTCGGACCGTTGTCGTAGAACGGCCGCTTGAGGTTGTCCCAGAGCTTGCCCGCCACATCGAGCGGCCCCGGCATGGCAGACTTGGCGCCCTGGGTCGCGATGCCCATGAGCTTGGCATATTCGGGATCGAGCGCCGGCCCCGAGCTCGCGCTCGGGGTGACGGCGACCTGCCACAACGCACAGAAGGCGACGAAGAGCAGCACCGAGAGGAGGCCGGCGCGCACGCCGAGGCTCTTCATCCGCTCAGCTCCGCTTGATCGCGAAGGAGCTGACATATTCGGCGGGCTTTGCCGGGTCGAACACCTTCCCCATTACAGAGAAGGACTTCATGGTGGTGGCGGGCGGGGTCAGCCCCATCTCCTTCATCACCTTGGCGGCATCGGTGGCGAGGAAGACCTCGTTGGCCACCTTGGTGTAATCCACCTCGCCCTTGATCTGGCCCCAGCGCTTCATCTGGGTCAGCATCCACACCGCGAAGGAATCCCACGGGAAGGGGTCGAAATCGACGCGCTTGGGGTCGTCCTTGATGTTGCCGAGCCCGTCGGCGTACTTGCCCACCAGCACCTGCTCCAGAACGATGGGCGGCGCATTGAGATAGGCCGCCGGCGCGATGGCCTCGGCGATGGCCTTGCGGTTCTCCGCCTTCGAGGCATAGCCGGTGGCATCCACGATCGCGCGCAGCAGGGCTGCGTAAGTATTCGGCATGGTGGAGATGAATTCGCGGCTGGCCGCGAAGGAACAGCAGGGGTGGCCGTCCCACATGGTCTTGGACAGAGAGTGGATGAAGCCGACGCCATCGAACACCGCGCGCTGGGCCACGTTGTCCGGCGCGAGGAAGCCGTCGATGTTCTCGGCCCGCAGGTTCGCCACCATCTCCGGCGGGGGCACCACGCGCAGTTGCACGTCGGTGTCCGGGTCGAGGCCGTTCTCCGCCAGCAGATAGCGCAGCAGGTAGTTGTGCATGGAGAAGTCGTAGGGAATGGCGAACTTAAGCCCCTTCCACGACTTCACGTCCATCTTGTCCTTGTGCTTGATGCCGAGCGTGAAGGACTGGCCGTTGATGTTCTCGATGGCCGCCGCGACGAACGGGATCGGGTTCGAGCCCAGCCCCTGCGAGATGGCGAGCGGCATGGGCGCCAGCATGTGCGCGGCGTCGTATTCCTTGTTGATGGTCTTGTCGCGCACCACGGCCCAGCCGGCCGTCTTCACCACCTCCACGTTCAGGCCGTGCTTGGTATAAAAGCCCATCGGATGGGCCATGATGATCGGCGTGGCGCAGGTGATGGGGATGAAGCCGACCTTGAGATCGGTCTTCTCCGGCTTGCCGGTCTGGGCGAAGGCCTCGGTGGCGGCATCGAGCGGGAAGAAGGTGGCGAGGGCCGCCGCCGCGGTGGAGGTGCCCACGGCCTTGAGGAAGGCGCGGCGCTTCAGGTCGTTGGGAAACAGCGCCCGCATGAGGCCGGAGGCGACCACCTCCTTGTAGCGCGCCTCATCGGAGAGCGTCGCAGCCCGCTCCGCTGCCGCATGCTCCTCCGCGCTCGCGTGCCGCCCGCACAGGCAGCGGCGCAGCGTGGACTTCAGCGAGAACGGGTTGGAAAACATCGACATCAGGGCTCTCCGTGAGGGCTTGCGATGGACCGGACGAATGTGACGCTGGGATAGGGCAATGCCCGTGCCACGCTCACCCGGGAACGGGGACGGGCGGCGGGGTGGCGAGCGCCTTGCGCGCCAGCATGTGGCTTTTGGGATCGTTGACGGAGGCGACCGCGACGAGGCGATCCCCCGCGAAGTACCTGACGCAGAAGCGTCCCGCGGCCACGTCGCCCTCGCATTCGGTGCGGTCGTGCCCGTCGAGAAGGCCGGCGATCTGCAGCTTCACATCATACTGATCGGACCAGAACCAGGGCACCGGATCGTATGCAACCGCTCCACCGCTGATTGCTTTTGCGGCAGCCTTGGCCTGATCGATCGCATTCTGCACGGATTCAAGGCGAACCCGCCGGCCGTAGAGCTTGCTCGGGAAATTGGCCACGTCTCCGGCAGCATAGATGTCGGGCACGCTGGTGCGGGTCGTCTCATCCACCCGGATGCCGTTCTCCATAACGAGGCCGGCATCGGCGGCGATTTCGCCATTGGGCACCGCGCCCACGGCGGAGAGCACGAGATCGGCCGGGAGCACCCGCCCGTCGACGAGCTCCACACCCGTCACGCCGTCCGTGCCCAGAATACGGGCGACGCCGGTGCCGGTGAGGATGGTGACGCCGTGGCCCTCGTGCAGCACACGGGCGAAATCCGAGATGGTTGTGCAGGCGACGCGGGCGAGGAGCCGCGGCGCGCCCTCCACCACGGTCACGTCGAGCCCGAGCATCTTCGCTTTGGCGGCCGTCTCCAGCCCGATATAGCCGCCCCCAATGATGACCAGCCGCGCGCCCGGCTGCGCCGCCGCGCGGAAGTGCTTCACATCGTCGATGCTGCGGATGGAAAACACGCCCGACAGTTCCGCCCCCGGCACAGGCAGCGCCCGGGCGCGGGTACCGGTGGCGATCAGCAGCGCGCCGTAGGTGAGGCGGGCGCCATCGGAAAGCTCCACCTCCTTGCCCGCGGGAAAGATGCGGGTGACGCGGGTGGAGAGGCGCATCTCGGCGCCGGCCTCGGCATAGAAGGCGGGCGCCTTCAGCTCCAGCCGGTCTTCGGTCATCTCGCCGCCGAGATAGGCCTTGGAGAGCGGCGGGCGCTGGTAGGGCAGATAGGGCTCGTCGCCGATAACGATGATGGGCTTCCCATAGCCCTCCGCCTTGAGGGAGGTGACGGCCTGCGCCGCCGCCTGCCCTGCGCCGATGATGACGAGCGGCGCGCTCACGACAGATGCTCCTGTGCCACCGGCTCCTGCGCGACACCCAACGCGGCGGCGACGAACAGCAGCCGGTCCTGGCCGAAATACATCTGGCCATCGACGACATAGGTGGGCGAGCCGAACACGCCGGCCTCGATGGCCGCGGCGGTATTGCGGGCGATCTTGTCGGCCGCCTCCACGCTGTCGGAAAGAGTGGCGAGCTTCTCGCCATCCAGGCCCACCTCATTGGAGAGGCGGACAAGGTTGTCCCGCTCGGAAATCTGGATGTCCCGCACCCAGACGGCGGAGAGGCAGGCGCCGATGAGATCGGCGGGGTCGATGCCCTCAAGCTGCGCCGCCGCGATGAGCCGGCAGGCGGGAAGCGTATCCGTGGGCCAGAACTTCGGCTCGGTGTTGATGGAGATGCCACGCACCTTGGCCCAGCGCACGATGTCCTGCTTGCGATAGGCGTTGCGCTGGGGCGATTGCTTCGCCGGGGCGGTGGATCCGCCCTCGGCGAAGACCTTCAGGATGTCGACGGGACGCCACAGGATGTCGGCGCCCGCCGCGCGCGCGATCTCGCGCAGGCGACCGTGCCCCAGATAGGCATAACCGGACTGGGGGCTGAAATAGCAGATGATCTCGGGCACGGCGGGGCTCCTTTGGCTCGGTTCAGCCGAGGGCCGCGGCCGGGTGCCCCTCCTCGATGGGCAGGGACGGATCGCGCGACCACTCGTTCCAGGAGCCAAAATACATCTTCACGTCCTTCACCCCCGCCTCTTTCAGCGCGAGGAAGGTGTTGGAGGCCCGCGCCCCTTTGAAGCAGTAGAGATAGACGGGGGTCTCGGGCGAAATGCCCACGGTGGCGCACTCGGCGAGAATCTCGGCGGAGGACTTGAAGCGCGGCCCTTCGGCAGTCGGCTTCATCATGCGGTACCACTCGATCCACTTGGCACCGGGTATGCGGCCCTTGCGGGGGCAGAAATCCTTGCCATAGGGCGACGAGCTTTCGCCGATCCACTCGTCCACATCGCGCACGTCGAGCTTGGCGACGGCCGGGTCTTCCACCGCCTTCAGCATGGCGCCGGCATCGATGATGACCTCGCCGGCCGCCTGGTCCACCGGGAAGGTGGCGGCCTTCGGCTCGGGCACGTCCGTGGAGACGGGAAGGCCCGCGGCCGTCCAGGCGGCGAACCCGCCATGCAGCACCTTCACCTTCGGATAGCCGAGGAAGGTCAGCAGGAAATAGCCGCGGCAGGACTGGCCGAAGCCGGAATTCATCGACTGCTCGTAGATCACCGCCGTCTCCTTGCCGGAGAGGCCGGCCTTGCCGAAGGCGTCGGCGAATTTTTCCGTCAGCTCGGCATAGCCCTCGGGGGTCGAGGTGGCGAGGAAGGTGAAGATCTCGTGCAGGTTCACCGCGCCGGGGATGTGCCCGGCGGCGTAGCTCGCAGGGTCGCGGGTGTCGATGACGACGGTGGGCTCGGACAGGATGAGGGTCGACAGATCGGGCGGCGAAATCAGGATTGCGCTCATGGTGATCCCCTCTTGCGGGTCAGGAGGACACTCTTTCGGAAGGCACCGGGGGCTTTGCGCCCCTCATGTTTTGAAACGGGCGGCTGGCCTCAGGCCGGCATCTGGTCCAGCATCAGCTTCAGCTGCTTGGTGGCCGGCGTGACGATGGCGACGAAATAGGCCTCGCGCAGGCGCCGCTGGCAGCGGGAGGCGCGCACATAGCCGCGGGCACCGCAGTGGAGCATGGCGTTATGGGCGGCCTCGACGCTCTTCTCGCCGGCCAGCAGGCGGGCGGAAACGACACGGCGCCAATAGTCCGGGCTCGTATCGAACGGCGTCTCGGCGAGGGTGTTCACTTCCGTTTCCATGGCCGCCAGCGTCTCGCAGAGCTGGTCGGGCTGGACGTCGAGATAGCGGTTCACGTGGCCGAGCGGCTCCTCGACCTCGCGCATCATGGCGATGCAATCGCGGATGAGGCCGATGGCCATGCCGGCCTGGAGCAGGATGAACCCGGCCCGCATCTTCTTCACGAACGACATGGCGTCGTGCGCCAGCACCATGTCGTCGGGAATGAACAGGTCGCGTACCTGCACGCCGTAGGTGCCGGTGCCGTCCATGCCGAGGAACGGCTCGCAGGGCTTCAGCGTCACGGCCGGCTCGGCGCAATCGATGATGGCCATCACCGGTGCGGCGCCGTCCACGGCGAAGATGCAGCCGAAGAAATGGTCGGGGCCGAGGTTCGAGACCCAGGGCAGGATGCCCTTCACCTTGTAGCCGCCCTCCACCCGCGTGCCCTTGAGCTTCAGCGTCTCGATGCCGAAGAAGGACTTCATGGGGTTGGACAAAGCGGTGCCGCCGAGCACATGGCCTGTGGCGACGGCGGCGAGATATTTAGCGCGCGGCGCCTCGTTCTCGGAATTTATGAGGTACCAGACCAACGTATTCTGGCACCACGCCATGAAGCCGGTGGCGGCGCAGACCTCGGACACGCGGGACATGCCCTCGATGGCATTGCTCAGCCGGTGGCCCTGCGACAGATGCAGACGGAAGGCTCCGGCGTCGGCGAAGCGATGCAGGAGCGTTGCGGGATAGGTGCCCTCGTCGATGGCCCGCGCCCAGGCAGAAAGGTCGGTCCGCGCGATCTTGCCGATCTCGGCCAGCGCGATGCCGGCATCGAGATCGGCCGCAGCGGGATCATGCGGCGACAAGGCGGTGACGGCGGCGTGCGGCACAGGCAGCGACATGGCGATCCTCGACGAGGGATTGGGCGGGAGCCTGCCCGGACAGCGCCGGGCAGGATGCGGCCGAAGACGGCCGGGGCGTTCGGCGCCGGCTGGTCAGCCCAGCGCCACCTCCAGGTTCACCGGACGCACGAAGGTGTTGGCGACGGGCGACCACTTGGTGACGTGGGAGATGAGCGCGTCGATCTCCTCCTTCGGCACCCCGTCGCACTCCATGTCGACCTTCACGCGCACGTCGGTGAAGCCGACCGGCTTCTCGCTCACGTCGCCCGTGCCCCACACGGCGGTGATGTTGAGGTCGCCCTCCAGCTGCAACTCCAGCTTGCGAACGGTCCAGCCGCGATGCACCGCATTGGCGTGGAGGCCCACGGCGAGGCAGGAGCCGAGCGCGGCCAGCGACGCCTCGGAGGGGTTCGGGGCGGTGTCGTCGCCGAGCAGGCCCGGGGGCTCATCAACGATATAGGGCTCAAGATTGCGGATGTAATTGGCGTGGCGGAAGCGGCCTTCGGCGACGGTCTTGCACTTCAGGGTCTTGATGACCTTGGGGTCCGCCTTGCCGGCCGCGATGAGCTTGGCGAGGCCTTCCTTGTCGATGGGCGCAAGGCAGCCCGTGGTCGCTTCTGGCGCGAGGCAGCCGGTCAGTGCGGTCTGGGGCGCAGTCATCAGGATCTCCTTGGGTCGTGTAGACAGACCGTTCTGTCTTATGCACGCGCTATGCCAGATCCACCGAGGGCCGCGACGGACTGAAGGAAAACTGCGTTTCCTCATGAGAAATAAGGAACTGCGGGAAAAGTCGGCGGCGCTTGTCCGGCACGGTTCGTGCCTGTAGAAAACAGACAGGTCTGTCTGAGTGCACGCGAAAGTGGCACATTGGTGAGAAGCGATGCAGCAAACGAAGGCAAGCCGCCCTAAGGCCAATCCCCACGCCGCCCCGGACGCCGGCGAGGCCGAGCCGAAGGCGCGCGAGCGTATCCTTCAGGCCGCGACGCGGCTGTTCTGCCAGCACGGCATCAATGCGGTGGGCGTGGACGCCGTGGTTGCCGAGGCAGCGACGGCCAAGGCGACCCTCTACAAATCGTTCGGCTCCAAGGAACGGCTGGTGGAAGCGGTGCTGGAGCGCGAGGGCGCGGCCTGGCGCGACTGGTTTCTCGGCGAACTGCTGAAAGGCGAGGCAACCGCCCAGATGCGCCTGCGCCGCATCTTCCCCGTGCTGCGCGAATGGTTCGGCGACGCCCGCTTCTTCGGCTGCCCCTTCATCAATGCGGTGGCGGAGCACGACAAGGCCGACGACCGCATGCGCCAGATCGCCCTCGCCCATAAGAAGGTGGTGCTGGAAACCATCACCCGCCTCGCCGCCGAGGCCGGCGCGCGCGACCCCAACGGTGCCGCCCACCAATTGGGTGTCCTGATCGACGGCGCCATCGTCGCCGCCATGATCACCAAGGACGCCAACGTCGCCCTGCTCGCGGGGCAGACCGCCGACTTGCTGCTCTCCGGCATGGCGGCTGAAGCGGCCTGACGGACGCATCTCCACCTTCCCGCCCGCTCCCGCCCACGCTCCATGCGTCCGGAGCAGGAGACGGCCCACGCCCCCTGCGAAATGCGCAGTCTCCCGCGCTTGACGCTCCGCCCCACGGCGTCCGAAAACGCGGTAACAGCATCGGGAGGAAAAGATGCAGATCCGCGCCGCCGTCCTGCGCACGTCTCCGGTCAACAAGCCTTATGCGGACACGCGCCCGCTCTCGATTGAAACGGTTCAGCTCGCACCGCCCCAGGCCGGCGAGGTGCTCATCAAGGTGGCGGCGGCGGGCCTGTGCCATTCCGATCTGTCCGTCATCAACGGCGACCGTCCGCGCCAGCTCCCCATGGTGCTCGGTCACGAGGCCGCGGGCGTGGTGGTGGAGACCGGCCCAGGCGTCGACGATCTCAGCGCCGGCGACCATGTGGTGATGAGCTTCGTGCCCACCTGCGGCACCTGCCCCTCCTGCATGGAAGGCCGGGCGCAACTGTGCGGACCGGGACAGGCCTCCAATGGCGCCGGCACCCTGCTCGGCGGCGGACGTCGCCTGAAGTGCGATGACGGCACCGACATCTACCACCTGTGCGGCATCGCCGGTTACGGCGAGTATGCGGTGGTCTCGCGCCGCTCCATCATCAAGATCGACAAGGAGATGTCGCTCATCGACGCCGCCTTGTTCGGCTGCGCGGTGATGACCGGCGTCGGCACGGTGGTGAACACGGCCGGCGTGCGGCCGGGCCAGAGTGTCGCTGTGGTCGGCCTCGGCGGCGTCGGCCTTTCGGCGGTGATGGGCGCGGTGGCGGCGGGCGCCGACCAGATCGTCGCCCTCGACCTGTCGCCCCAGAAGCTCGACCTTGCCCGCCAGATCGGCGCGACCGACACCTTCCTCGCCAGCGATCCGGACATCGTGGAGGCGGTGAAGGAGGCGACGCGCGGCGGCGTGGACCACGCCATCGAGATGGCCGGCTCCGCCCCCGCCTTCGAGCTCGCCTACAAGATCACCCGCCGCGGCGGCACCACCACCACGGGCGGCCTCGCCAATCCCAACGCCCGCATCTCCCTGCCGCCGGTGCATCTCGTCGCCGAGGAGCGCACCATCAAGGGCAGCTACATGGGCAGCTGCGTGCCGCCGCGCGATATCCCGCGCTTCATGGCGCTCTACAAGCGCGGCAAGCTGCCGGTGAACCGCCTGCTCTCCTCCACCGGGCCGCTCGACACCATCAACGAGAATTTCGACCGCCTCGACCGCGGCGAGGTAGTGCGGCACGTCATCGTCTATTGAGGAGCGAGGGGCCGCGGCGGCGCGGCCCCTTCCCTTCCGCGGTGGATCGCCTAATCTGCCGCTCGCGTTTCAAGGAGAAGCCATGCGCGTCGCCATCCGTCTCGCCGCCGTCGCCGCGCTGGCCATCGCCGTTTCCGGCTGCGACAAGTGCGGCAACTGGTTCGGCCAGGGCACGCCGGTGGGCAAGCCCGGCGCCTGCCAGTCCTCGACGCCCAGGTAACCCCTACCGCGCCTCTGGATTGGGCACATGCCCCAGCGTCGCCTTCAGCCGAGCGATCTCGGCACGGATGGGGGCGAACGGGCCATATTTGTGCTGGCTCGGCGGAAAACCGTCCGCATAGGGCCCGTAGGGCGTGTCCACTGGCTTCGCGAGCAGGTCCGGGAAGTCGGCCGCGAAGGCGGGACGGGACGGGCGGGGCTGGCTCACCACATAGGCGGCCACATCCCACGCCTCTTCCGCGGACAACACCGGCATCAGCCAGTCGGTGCCGTTGGGCATGTTGTCGTGCACGAAATTGGCGATGGTGATGAGACGGTTCATGCCGGCGCCGTCATTGAAGCTGTCGGGCCCCCACAGGGGGGGCACCCCATAGCCGAAGTTCGCATCCACCGGATTGCGCCGCAGCCCCTCCCCGCCCGAGCGATGGCAGAACTGGCAATTCTGCGCGTAGACGCGCGCGCCGCGCTGCGGATCCGCGGGGCGGTCGAGTTCGGGGACGGCGCCCGCCCCAGCGCCCTCGATGCGCGCGTCCTTTGGCAGGGCGGAGGAGAGCACGCGCAGATAGGCGACCAGCGCCTGCATGGGCAGGGCATCCCGCGGCATGGGCCGTCCATTCATGGAACGCATCATGCAATTGTCGAGGCGGTCCTCGAGTGTCGCCACCTTGCCCGTGCGCGTGGAATAGGCGGGATAGTCCGCTGAAGCCGACACCAGCGGCAGGCCGAATTTCTTGCGCCCGGCGTTGAGGTGGCAGTTCACGCAGGCGAGATTGTTGCCGGCGAACCGCATGGCCGGGTTCGCCGCATCGGGGCCGACATGGCGCGCCGTCGCCTCCAGCACGGAACGACCGTAGCGCACCAGCTGCCCATAGGCGTCATCGGGCAGGAGGTCCACATCGGGGATGTCCCACACGGCGATGCGGGCGTTGGCGGCAGCGGCATTCGCCGCCTCGCCGGGCGGGACCGTTGCCGGCTGGGCGAGTGCCGCCCCCGCGGCAAGCACCAGCGCCGCCATGGCGCCGGCCCGCACAACCCATCCCGTCGTGAAGCTGACCCAGGCCCCCATGGCATCCCCCTGCCGGGCGCAAACGCCCGCGATTGTTGCTTTGGCGCCGCCGCACCGTTATAAGCGCGCCTTCGTCCGCGGCATGCGCCCCCCTGGAGGCGTGCCGACGGTCGAAGGCGCGTGTCCGCTGCGGACCGCGCGCCATATCGGACACATATTAAAGTTAGGACAAGTGCCATGACTGCCATCAAGGAACTGAAGGCTGTGGCGCGCCCGCGGGCCGGCAAGGGGGCCGCCCGTGCCGAGCGCCGCGCCGGGCGTGTGCCCGCCGTGATCTACGGCGAGAAGCAGGACCCCATCACGATCTCGCTCGACTTCATCGAGATCAACAAGATCATCTATGCCGGCCACTTCCTCACCACCCTGTTCGAGGTGGACGTGGACGGCACCAAGCACCGCGTCATCCCGCGCGACTACCAGCTGGACGTGGTGAAGGACTTCCCCGTTCACGTGGACTTCCTCCGCGTCTCCAAGGGCACGACCGTGACCGTGGACGTGCCGGTGCACTTCGTGAAGCAGGAAGCCTCCCCGGCGCTCAAGGCCGGCGGCACCCTGAACGTGGTCGCCCACACCGTCGAGCTGGAATGCCCGGCCGAGTCCATCCCGGAAGCCATCGAGGTCGACCTCACCGGCGCCGCCTATGGTGACGCGTTCCACCTGTCTTCCCAGAAGCTGCCCGCGGGCGTGACCTGGGCCGGCCAGGGCGACGACACCCTCGCCACCATCGTCGCCCCCGTGGGCGCCGAGGAGGAGCCGGCGGCGGAAGAGCCCAAGGCCTGAGCGGATCGCTGACGATCCCGGGCGCCGCGCTGGTCTAGAAGCCGCGGCTCCCCGTTTTCCGGGCCGGAGATCCGCCTCATGTTCCTGTTCGCAGGGCTCGGCAATCCCGGCCCGAAATATGCCGGCAACCGGCACAATGTCGGCTTCATGGCCCTCGACGCCATCTGCCGCCGCCATCGCCTGGGCCCGCTGCGCCGCCGCTTCCAGTCCGCGGCAGCCGAAGGCGAGATCGCCGGCGAGAAGGTCATCGCGCTTTTTCCCGAGACCTTCATGAACGAAAGCGGCCGGGCCGTCGCCGAGGCCCAGCGCTTCTACAAGATCCCCCTCGACCACATCTTCGTCTTCCACGACGAGCTGGACCTGCCCCCCGCCAAGGTGCGGATCAAGAAGGGCGGCGGCAATGCCGGCCATAACGGGCTGAGGTCGATCACCGCCCAGTGCGGCAACGATTACTGGCGCATCCGCCTCGGCATCGGCCATCCCGGCGACAAGGCGCTGGTGCATGCCTACGTGCTCAACGACTTCGCCAAGTCCGAAAAGAGCTGGGTGGATGCCGTGAGCGACGCCTGCGCCGATTTCGCCGAGTTGCTCGTGAAGCAGCGCCCGGACGAATTCCAGAACCGCACCCACCTTTTCCTCGAAGCCCAGGGCTTCGGCGAGCAGAAAAGGATCGGCGAGAAGGGCTGAGGCCGCGCCTTGGCCCATGCGCCCCTGGCCGGGCGGGTTGCGCACCCGAGGTCCGAGGGGCTATGCGATCCCCAACGGCCGCAGCGCGGCCTGATCCTTATCTCCATCCTGCAGCCGCACCGGCGGGCGGGTGCAACTCCTGAGCGTTCCATGGGCTTCAAATGCGGCATCGTCGGGCTTCCCAACGTGGGCAAGTCCACCCTCTTCAACGCGCTCACCCAGACGGCGGCGGCGCAGGCCGCGAACTATCCGTTCTGCACCATCGAGCCGAACGTGGGTGACGTGGCGGTGCCGGACCCGCGCCTCGACACGCTGGCGGAGATCGCCGGCTCGGGCGCCATCATCCCCACCCGCCTCACCTTCGTGGACATTGCCGGCCTGGTGCGCGGCGCCTCCAAGGGCGAGGGCCTCGGCAACCAGTTCCTCGCCAACATCCGCGAGTGCGACGCCATCGCCCATGTGGTGCGCTGCTTCGAGGATGGGGACGTGACCCATGTGGAAGGCAAGATCGCCCCCGTGGACGACATCGAGACCATCGAGACCGAGCTGATGCTCGCCGACCTCGAATCCCTGGAGAAGCGCGCCGCGGCGCTGGAGAAGAAGGCCAGGACCCTGGACAAGGAGGGCAAGGACACCCTCGACCTCATGACCCGCGCCCTGGTGCTGCTACGCGAGGGCAAGCCCGCCCGCTTCGCCGAGGTGAAGCCGGAAGAGGAGAGGATGTTCTCCCAGCTGGGACTGATGACCGCAAAGCCCGTTCTTTATGTGTGCAATGTGGAGGAGACCTCCGCCAAGGCGGGAAATTCCCTCTCCGCCCAGGTGTTCGAGCGGGCGAAGCTGGAAGGCGCCATGGCGGTGGTGGTCTCGGCCAAGATCGAGAGCGAGATCGCGGTTCTCCCTCCCGAGGAGCAGAAGGAGTATCTGGAGGCCATCGACCTGGAGGAGCCGGGCCTCAACCGGGTGATCCGCGCCGGCTACGACCTGCTGCACCTCGTCACCTATTTCACCGTGGGGCCCAAGGAGGCCCGCGCCTGGACCATCACCAAAGGCACCAAGGCCCCGGCTGCGGCGGGCGTGATCCATACGGACTTCGAGAAGGGCTTCATCCGCGCCGAGACCATCGCCTTCGACGATTACGTGAAGTTCAAGGGCGAGGCCGGCGCCCGCGAGGGCGGCCGCTTCCGCCTGGAAGGCAAGGACTACGTGGTCGCCGACGGCGACGTGCTGCACTTCCGCTTCGCCAACTGAGGCTCCGCGATGGTCGGGGCCGGGCCGCAGTTACTCGGCCGCTTCACCTTCACGGCCGAAGAGATCGTGCGCTTCGCCCGCGCCTACGATCCCCAGCCCTTCCATGTGGATGCGGAGGCCGCGGCATCCTCGCCCTTCGGCGGCCTCATCGCCTCCGGCTGGCACACGGCCTCCATGTGGATGGGTCTGTTCGTGCGCGCCCACGGCGCGGCGGCTGAGGGCCTGCCGGAGGACCATGCGGCGGTGATCGCGCCGGTGGGTGTCGGCTTCGGCATGACCGACCTGAAATGGCTCGCCCCGGTGCGCGCCGGCGACACCATCACCTTCTTCACCGAAATCCTCGACGCCCGCCCCAGCGGCAGCCGGCCCGGCTGGACCATCTACCACCGCACCGGCAGCGCCCGGCGGGAAGATGGGACCGAGGTGATCCGCTTCGAGCTGAAGCATCTGGCACCGGATGCGCGATAGCGGCGGGGCCGGTAGCACGCATTAGTTGCGTATCGGAATATATTGGCGATTATATACTTGACGAACCAGGCCGAAGGGGCTAGCTTCTAGATCAAGGAGTTAGCCATGTCCGTGTTGTCCCAGCCCTATTTCCACGATGAAGCCGCAGCGTTTGCGCATGTGGAAAAAATCCTATGGCCGGCTGGCCCGGTGTGCCCTCACTGCGGCAACATGGAAAAGCACTACGATCTGACGAAGACCCGCATCGGCCTTCGCAAGTGCGCCTCCTGCCGCAAGCAGTTCACGGTGCGCGTCGGCACGATCTTCGAGAGCAGTCATGTTGAGCTACACAAGTGGCTCCAGGCTGTTCACCTCATGTGCGCCAGCAAGAAGGGCATCAGCGCCCACCAGCTGCACCGCGTGCTTGAGGTGACATACAAGACCGCTTGGTTCATGGCTCACCGCATCCGCGAAGCCATGCGCTCCGGCGATCTGGCCCCCATGGGCGGCAACGGCATGGTGGTGGAGGCTGACGAGACCTATTTCGGCAAGACCGAGGAACAGCCCACGGTTCGCACCAGCGGTGAGCCCTTCAAGGGTAAAGGCAAAGGTCCGGCTGGCAAGCGAGCTGTGGTCGGTCTTGTGGAGCGTGGCGGCAGCGTTCGCACCTTCCACGTGGACAAGGCCACCAAGGTGCAGGTCGGCCAGATCGTCGCCGAAAACGTGAACAAGGAAACCGTCCTCAACACGGACGAAAGCCGCCTCTACAACGAAGTCGGCACCACCTTTGCCCGTCACGACCGCGTGCGCCACACCGCAGGCGAGTATGTGCGCGGCGAGGCCTACACGAACACGATTGAAGGCGTCTTCTCCATCTTCAAGCGCGGCATGAAGGGCGTGTATCAGCACTGCTCCGAGAAGCACCTGCACCGCTACCTTGCCGAGTTCGATTTTCGGTACAACAATCGCGTAGCCGTTGGCATCGGCGATCAGGCGCGAGCGGCTCGCGCCCTTTCTGGTGCCTCTGGTAAGCGCCTTACCTATAAAACATCTCACGAGCGCCCATGTTAAGGATATCGCCGTGACGGCAGCTAGCATTGCCGCTGAGCCATGGAGGGAGCGCCTCTATGTCCCGAACTACCAAGTTCGGGAAGCGGCTAGGTATGCGCATGTGTCGACTCAGACCATTGCTGATTGGCATAAGGTCGGAGGGCGCAAAACGTTGTCGGAGCGAGACCACCGCGCCCCCTTGTCATATATGCAGCTTATCGAAGTCGCGGTTGTGGCCGCCGCCCGAAAGGGTGGGGTGAAACTAAAGGATATCGCAGCGGCGCGCGCTTATGTCAGTAAGCAGCTGAAAAGCCAATTCCCCTTTGCTGAACATCGGTTCAAAATGAACGGCCGGCAACTGCTCTTGGATTATCAGGAGTTTGAGCCAAAGGCCGAGAAGGGGCGCGTCGTTTTAGTCAGCGAAGGCGGTCAAATCGCTTGGGAAGAAATCTTGGGGCGGCTTGAGCAATTTGAATATGACAATGGGCTCGCTCTCCGCTGGTACCTTGGGGGGCGCTCGTCTCCTATTGTGATAGATCCTCGCGTCTCGTTTGGGGCGCCATCCGTTGGTGGCATCCCGACTTGGGCGCTAAAGGGCAGGTGGATCGCAGGCGATACTCTTTCTGAGATCGCCGATGACTATGCTCTATCGAAGCCAATGGTCGAAAAGGCCCTTGAATTCGAGGGCGTTGACCTCAGGCAATCAAACACGTGGGTTCATTAACGCTCTACTTCGATCGGTGTTTTGGGCGCCGCTTCCCTGAGGAAGTCGAGCGAATGAAGCCTCCGTTTGCGGTGGAGTCTCACTTCAAGCAGAAGTTTGAACAGGACATGCCTGACGACCAATGGCTTGCCATTGTCGGCGCGCGGCGGTGGGTGGTGCTTAGCCATGACGCGAAATTTCACAAGGAGTCAGCGGAGCTTTGCGCGGTGGTGCAGCACAAGATAGGTTGCTTCTATCTGTGGGGCGCGCAGATGCCGACTTGGCACAAGATCGCTCATCTAACGGCGATCTATCCCAAGATCAGCAAGATCGCGAACAGCGAGAAGCGACCATATATATACCGAGCAAATCAACAGAATCGCTTGTTTCTTGTGAGGCATTGGGATGGACGGAAAGAACCCAAGCGACACGTCGGCGCAAGCGGAGCGGTTCCGGCAAGCGGCCCGTGAGCTTGAATGCGACGAATCGGAAGAGCGATTCGACGCAGCACTACGCAAGGTAGCATCGTCGCCACCTACGCCCAAGCCCACGCTTAAGGGCAAGCCGGAATCAAAGAAGCCCGCCAAGTAGGCGGGCTTTTTCATTGGAGGTGCGTCCTGTGAAATGGATATGCGACGGGAAGACGGATAATGGCCCCGCGTTGCGCCTATTCATTTCTGGCCTTAGCGAGAGCGTTCGGAGACGCGTCGATCACCAAACCGTGGAAACTGAGCTCCACGGGATTGCGGAGCACAAAGTCTCCAAGCCGCATCCCTCTGCCGGGCCACGGTTTGCCGTCAGGGTTAGGCGCGCTGATAACTAAGAGAACGCTTCCGCATCGCATGTGAACGTACGTCGTCTCAACGTCTTGGCTGACAATACAATCGCTCAGCGCGACTTTCCCGCACTTTGGGCAGGACGCGATAATGTCTTTGTCTGTGACGGGCTGATTACCTCCGGCCGCCTGATTGATCACGTCGCAGGCTAAAATCTTCGTCGCACCAGCCATCGCCCCCTCCTTGGTTGTGAGGCAAGCGTGACACTACCCGATTCGCCGTGGTTCGTCAGGTATATAATCGCCAATATATTCCTAAATCGTCTCCTTCGGATTGACGGAGGAGAGCGGCTGTGTCGCAGACAGATGCAGAATTGGATTCCCTCGACCGAATGCGCCGCCTCACGCGGCGGCTGAACCTCGATGTCGCGACGTGGCGCCTCAAGCTTGCATTGAAGGGCGGCTATGATCCCAGCCAGCCGCGTATCCCCAGTGGCGAGCCGGGTGGCGGGCGATGGGCCGGAGGCGCTGCGCCAGGAACCATACGGATAAAACCAGTAGGACAAAATATTTCAGTCTCTATGCGCCGAATTTCTCCAGCCTTGGAGGCAGAATGCAATTTTCGACTCAAACAAGACACGCTCTATTGCAACATGCTGAAGTCACGGCCCGGCCACGAGCAAGCATCGTTCCGATACGCCGCTTGCCTGCAGGGCCACCCAATTCCGCCACTCCCTTTCTAGGAATTTCAACTTATGTTGATACTTACGCACAATCTCTACCTACACAAAAAGAATGGGGATCGAAAAATAGAAATCAGGGTATTCAAACCTGAATTTCTGGGGCCGGCATGGGGATGCCGTTATGAAATCGACTGGCCGGAGGGAACACAGGTCATGATGCCCAATGGCATGGACGCTCTCCAAGCTCTCTCGTTAGCGCTCAAAATGATCGGAGCTGACATCTATACAAGCGCCTATCATCGGGAAGGATCGCTGCGCGCCTTCGAGACCGAGGAGGGCTATGGATTTCCGGTCCCAAACAATATTCGCGATCTTCTTGTCGGCATCGATAAAATGTCATTTTAGCATACCAGCTCATAGCGACGCCGATGATCGGGTCGGAAATCTATTCCTTTCCTGTCAGACGGAAGCCGCGCCGCGCTCCGCCAATCCCGAAGAGGGCACCGCGAGGACGGCCCGTTCCGAGCAATCTGCGTGATCATCGGCGTCGACAAGATGAGCTTCTGATTTCAGCCCTCCGCGGAGCCCCGCCATGGTGATCCTCACGCACACCCTTTTCATCAGGGGCGAGTCCGGCGACACGCCGGTGGAGATTCGCCTTTACCAGCCCGAACACCTCGTGGAGGACATTGGAGAGTCCTGGGGCTGCCGCTTCGAGATCGATTGGCCGGATGAGACCAAGAGCATGGTCATCCACGGGGTGGATGCCCTGCAGGCGCTCATTCTTTCCATGATGTGCGTCGGCGTGCACCTCTACGTGTCCGAGTATCACGACGACGGCGTGCTCTACGCGCCCGGTCGCGAAGGCGGCTATGGTTTCCCGGTCACTCCGAACCTCCGCGACCTTCTGGTGGGGCGCGACAAGGAGCTCTTTTGAGCCGGACGCCCCGGTCATCCCCACGCCCAGCTTGACGTTTGCGTCATCCTCGCCTTCCATCGGCCTCCAACGACAGGGAGGCCGCCTTGCCCGACATCTTCTTCGAAGATTTCATCATCGGTGAGGTGAAGACGTTCGGCTCGCACAAGGTCACGGAGGAGGAGATCCTCGCCTTCGCCCGCGAGTTCGATCCCCAGCCCATGCATCTCGACGCGGCGGCTGGCAAGGCGTCCCTGCTCGGCGGGCTCGCCGCCAGCGGCTGGCATTCCTGCGCCATCATGATGCGGCTTATCTGCGACGGCTTCCTGCTGCGCACCGCCGGCATGGGCTCGCCCGGCGTCACCGAGAACAAGTGGCTCGCCCCGGTCTTTCCCGACGACGTGCTCACGCTCCGCCGCACGGTGCTGGAGAGCCGCACCTCCAAGAGCAACCCGGACATGGGCCTCGTGACCTTCCGCTTCGAGCTTCTGAAAGCCGACAAGAGCGCCGCACTCGACCAGACCTGCGTGGTCATGGTCGGCCGTCGCAATCCGGGAGCGCGCCTCGCATGATGTATTTCGAGGAAGTCGAGGCGGGCGCCACCGCCGCGCTGGGCAACCACACCTTCACCGAGGCGGAGATGCTGGCTTTCGCCCGCCTCTACGATCCCCAGCCGTTCCATGTGGATCCGGAGGCCGCGCGGCGCAGCCCGTTCGGCGCGCTGGTGGCCTCCGGCTGGCACACGGCCGCCATGTGGATGAAGTGCTTCGTCGCCTCCAACATGGCGCTGCCCAAGGAGGCCTCCAAACCCGGCGAAGAAGGCGTGCCGGGCGGAGGCTCCTTCGGCCCGGCCTCGGGCTTCACCAAGCTGCGCTGGCTGAAGCCGGTCTATGCCGGCGACACCATATCGTTCGCCACCGAGGTGCGGGACAAGATCACCATCAAGTCCCGGCCCCAATGGGGCTTCCTGCGCACCTACAATTCAGGCACCAACCAGCACGGGGATCTCGTCATCGACTTCGAGAGCACCGTGCTGATGCGCCGCCGCCCCTGAGCGGGCCTAGCCCTCGAGTTCCTCTTTCAGGATTTCGAGGCGCAGCCATTCCTCTTCCGCGGCGTCGAGGGCCGCCTGCGTCTCGGCAAGCGCCGCCGAGGCCTTGTCGAAGCGCGCCGGATCGCGGGCATAGAGGGCGGGATCGGCGATCTCGGCAGCCAGCTTCTCCAGCTTGGCGCGCAGGTCGTCCATGGTCTTGGGCAGCGTCTTCAGGGCGTGCTGCTCATGGAAGGAGAGGCGGCGCTTCCCCCCGGCTGCGGCGCCGCCCGTGCCCTTGCCGGCGTCCGGCTTCTGCTCGCCACCCTTCGCCTTCGCGGCGGGGGTGCTCTTGTCCCGCGCCTCCACGCCACGGCCGCGCTGGGACAGCATGTCCGAATAGCCGCCCGCATATTCGCGAAACACACCATCCCCCTCCGCCATGATGACGCTGGAGACGGTGCGGTCGAGGAAGTCACGATCGTGGCTGACGAGGATGACGGTGCCGGGATAGTCCGCCACCATCTCCTGCAGAAGGTCGAGGGTTTCGAGGTCGAGGTCGTTGGTGGGCTCGTCCAGCACCAGCACATTGGAGGGCAAGGCCAGCGCCCGCGCCAGCATCAGCCGGCCGCGCTCGCCGCCGGAGAGCACCGAGAGCGGGGCGTTGGCCTGCTCGGGGGTGAAAAGGAAGTCCTTCAGATAGCCCATCACATGCTTGGGCGCGCCGCCCACCTGCACCTGGTCCGAGCCGCCGCCGGTCAGCGCATCGCGCAGGGTGGTGCCGGGGTCGAGGGCGGCGCGCTTCTGGTCGAGGCTGGCGACTTCGAGATTGGTGCCGAGCTTCACCGTGCCCGAATCGGGGGCAAGCTCGCCGGTGAGCAGCTTGATGAGGGTGGTCTTGCCGGCGCCGTTGGGGCCGATGATGCCGATGCGGTCGCCTCGCAGGATACGGGTGGAGAAGTCCTTCACCACCTCCCGCTCGCCGAAGGCCTTGGCGATGTGCTTCGCCTCAATGACGAGCTTGCCGGAGGCCTCCGCCTCGCTTACCGCCAGCTTGACGTTGCCCACCGCGCGGCGCTCGTCGCGGCGGTCCTTGCGCATGGAATGCAGCAGGCCCAGCCGGCGCACATTGCGCTTGCGGCGGGCGGTGACGCCGTAGCGCAGCCAGTCCAGCTCTGCGACGATCTTGCGGTCGAGCTTGTGGCGCTCCGTCTCTTCCTGCTCCAGTACCTCGTCGCGCCACGCCTCGAACGCGCCGAAGCCCTGCTCCAGCCGCCGGGTCTGGCCGCGATCAAGCCAGACGGTGGCGCGCGAGAGGGTTTCGAGGAAGCGCCGGTCATGGCTGATGAGCACCATGGCGGACTTCAGCCCCTTCAGCTCGCTTTCCAGCCATTCGATGGCCGGCAGATCGAGATGGTTGGTCGGCTCGTCCAGCAGGAGCACGTCCGGCTCCGGCGCGATCACGCGCGCCAGAGCGGCCCGGCGGGCCTCGCCGCCGGAGAGGTGAGCGGGGTCTTCCTGTCCGGTGAGGCCCAGCTCGGTGAGGAGATATTGGGCGCGATAGGCATCGTCGCCCGGTCCAAGCCCGGCTTCCACATAGGCCAGCGTCGTCGCATAGCCGGAAAAGTCCGGCTCCTGCTGGAGATAGCGCACGGTGGTGCCGGGCTGGAAAAAGCGCGTGCCGGAATCCGGCTCGACCAGCCCCGCCGCCACCTTCAGCAGCGTGGACTTGCCCGAGCCGTTGCGACCGACGAGGCACACCCGCTCGCCCGCCGACACGGAAAGCTCCGCGCCGTCGAGCAAAGGGGTGGCGCCGAAGCGCAGATGGATATCCTGAAGGAGAACGAGCGGAGGAGCCATGGGGCCGGATTAAAGCCCTCCGGTCCGGAACGCAAAGGCCGTTCGCGCGGAACGACACTTTGCGCCGCTCGTCTCACAGGACGCAAAGAGGTGCGCGTCGCCCTGCATCACGCAGGCGGCGAGCACATCTCTCAGGCCATCAATGTACGGTGGAAGTCGGATTCAGCTTCGACATCTGGTCCTTGAGAACCAGCTTCTTGCGCTTCAGCTCTGCGACACGAAGAGGATCCGAGGCGGGGCTGTTCATTTCGCGGTTGAGCTCCTGCTCGATGGCCGCGTGACGCCGCTTCAGTTCCTGAAGGTGCGACTGGATGGACATTCTTAGCCACTCCCTGTCTGCAACACGACATCAGTCTGTCACGGAGCCGACGAAGAGTCGACCGCCTTTCCGCCACCTCCGTCGACCTCCCATCTTGCGGCGCGGCATACCCGTGCCATAGTCATTCCAACTGGGGGCGAGCGGGCGGCGGACCTGCGCGCCGGTGACAGGACCGGGCATGACGAGCGACGAGGAACGGGATCTCAAGGTCCACCTGGAACGCCTGAAGCAGGAGCATCGGGATCTCGATGCGGCGATCGAGGCGCTCACCAGCGTGTCGGGAGCGGACATCCTGCAGATCCAGCGGCTCAAGAAGCGCAAGCTGCAGCTGAAGGACCGCATCGGCCAGATCGAGGACGAACTGTTCCCCGACATCATCGCCTGAGCGTGGGGCGGGCGCGAGGCCGGCCCTCCTGAGGAGGGGGCCAAGGCGCGGAGGCCGGGCGTGCCCGGCATCCGTCAGTCAGAACGAAGGATCAGAGCTGGGCGAGCAGCGCGGTGGCGCCAGAGGCGTCGGCCTTGGAGGGCACGTCCTCCACGTTGAGCGTCTTCACCACGCCGTCCTCGACCACCATCGAATAGCGCTTGGAGCGCACGCCGAGGCCGGCGGCCGAGCCATCGAAGGTGAGGTCGAGCGCGGCCGCGAAGGACGCGTCGGGGTCCGCCAGGAACACGATCTTGCCGTCGGAGCCGGAGGCCTTTTCCCAGGCGCCCATGACGAAGGGGTCGTTCACCGACACCACGGCGATGGCGTCCACGCCCTTGGCCTTGATGGCATCGGCCTCGTGCACATAGCCCGGCAGGTGGTTCTTGTGGCAGGTGGGGGTGAAGGCACCCGGCACCGCGAACAGCACCACCTTCTTGCCCTTGAAGATCTCGTCGGTGGTCTTCGGCACGGGGCCGTCCTCGGTGGGAACACGGAAGGTGGCGTTGGGCAGTTTGTCGCCGACCGAAATGGGCATCGTCTTCTCCACAGTCTTGGGCGTTCGCGCCCGCGCCGACAATACGGGCTTTTGACCGGGAGAAAAGCGCTGGCTGCGGGCCGGATCGGCCCAGCTCAGCGCGGCGGCAGCTTCGGAACAGGCACCGTTGTCACGATCGCCTTCGGGCCGTCCACGAGGGTCAGCGTGAGCGGCGTCCCGGAGGGATCGGTGCCGGCGGGAATGCCGTCGAGGGGCAGCTCGAACCGGGCGGCGCCGTCCGGCAGCATGGTCTTCTGCGGCAGCGGCAAGGCCCAGCGATCCGGCCCCTCGGCGAACAGATCGGCCTTGGGATTTTGTGCCTTCACCTCGATGACGAGACGCGGCGGCGTGGCGCTGGCGTCCAGTTCGACCTTCTGCACCGAGGTCGGCTCGGCAACCCCCAGCGGGCGTTCCACCGGCAGGGCCGCACGGGCCGCCGAAATGCGGGCACCCTCGGCGCCGGCGTCGCCGCCAAGCGCGATGGAGAGGTCGGCGCGGGCGGGCATGCACAGCGCCTCGCACACGGCGAAATCGAACGCGAGAGAAAGCCGGGCCGGCTTGTCCTTGTCCTTCAGCTCCACCTTCAGGGGGAACAGGACCGCGCCCTTGTAGCCGATGGAAAAGCCCCCGCCCCCATCGGCGAAGCGCTTGGGCGCCGGCCATTCCATCTCCACCCGGGCGACGTTCTCCGAACCGCTCCAGTCCAGCGTCGGCGGCACACCGCTGTCGCCGGGATAGCGCCAGTAGGTCTTCCAGCCGGGGGCGAGCTTCAGCTCGATGCCCGCATCCGCCGTCGTGCCGGAGACCGCGCCCGCCATCAGGACCACATCCGCGCCCGGCACCTTCACCGGAGGCGCGCTCGCAGCCCATGAGGCCGGCGAGAAAGCGGCAAGCATGGCGCCGGCGAGGAGTGCACGGGCCAACACGCCACGGGACGACAAAACGAAGGCGGGCCGGACCGCCGGCCGAGCGCCGAGGGCGCGCTGAGGGGTCGATGTCATGGGCCTATCGGGTACCCGCTCGCGGCTTCGGCGCAAAGCCCTTTGCCTCACCAATCGCGTGCACAAGCGTGTGACCCGCCGCGGGACTCGCGGCCTTTCGGCAGGGCCTCGGCGCTACCTGCAACGCAATCCGCATTTCCAAGACGGCCGAACGGCGGTACCCTTTCTCCATGACTGCGAGCCAGAACCAAACGATCGAAGGCGGGGGATCGGGTTTCCTCGATGGGCAGATGCTCATCGCCATGCCGACCATGCGCGACGAGCAGTTCGCCCGCACCCTCGTCTACATGTGCGCCCACTCTCCGGAAGGAGCCATGGGCATCGTGGTGAACCAGCCGGCAAGCCACATCGACTTCACCGACCTCCTCGTCCAGCTGGACGTGGTTCCCGCCTCCGAGCGCATCCTGCTGCCGAAGAGCGCGGGCACCGTCAAAGTGCTGCGCGGCGGGCCGGTGGAGACGGGACGCGGCTTCGTACTGCATTCGGCGGACTATTTCGTCGAGAACTCCACGCTAACCATCGACGACGGCATCTGCCTCACCGCGACGCTGGACATCCTCAAAGCCATAGCCGGCGGGCGCGGACCGCGCAGCGCGGTGCTGGCGCTGGGCTATGCCGGCTGGGCGCCGGGCCAGCTCGAGACGGAGATCCAGGCCAATGGCTGGTTGAATTGCCCGGCCGATCCGGACCTGATCTTCGGCGCCGGGGTGGAGACGAAATACGACAGCGCCCTGCGCAAGCTCGGCATCGTCCCGGGCATGCTCTCCAGCGACGCCGGGCACGCCTGAGCGTTGCTCCGCTCTGGCGCCGCGCGGGCTGGGACGTTGCTTCGCTCAGGCGCCGCGCGGGGTTGGGACGTTGCTTCGCTCAGGCGCCGCGCGGGGTTGGGACGTTGCTTCGCTCAGGCGCCGCGCGGGGTTGGGACGTTGCTCCGCTCAGGCGCCGCGCGGGCTTGAGCCGCGGGCCGGCTCCTCAGTAGCTGTCGCCCCAGCGGCGCGGGCGGTAGAAGGTGTGCACGCCGATCTTGTCCAGCTTGCGCATTTCCCGCACCCAGCTCGGATGCACCCAATAGGCGTGGTAGTGCGTGGCCCGTCCGATGGACGCGAGCCACAGCTTTCCGTCCAGCATATCGGCGGCGATTTCCTTGGCCTGCACCCACATGTCCGGCTCGCGCACCACGTCCGGCACGTCGTCGCAGGCAAAGGTGAACTGGCAGGCGAGGTGCCTGTGGGCGTTCTGATAGACCGCGCCGCACACGTCGTTAGGGTAATAGCCGGAGAACACCCGGTTCACGATGACCTGCGCCACCGCGATCTGGCCGCGCTTGGGCTCGCCGCGGCTCTCGAAATAGATGGCTTCCGCGAGGCACTTCTGCGCCCGCGCCAGCTTCTCGCCGCCGAGCTCCAGACGCTGGGCGGGCGAGGGCCAGATGCCGTCGCTGGGCGGCGTCTCCAGCTCCACCGTGCTGTCCAGTGACACGAGATTGGCTTCGCCCTCGGCGTGGGGGGCGGGATGCGGCACATAGCCGTGCTCGGCCAAAGCGGCATACTGGAAGGCCAGGGCCGGAAACAGCACCGGATCGCGGCTGAACACCGCCACCGGGTCCTGATGCGGCACCGGGCGCACAAGCGCGGTTCTGCCGCCGAACTCGTTCAGGGATTCGTCAGGCTGCGCCTCCCGCGCCAGCGTCTCGGCGGCCCGACGCGCCAGCTCCACTTCCGCAGGAACGTCCTCTGCTGCAGCAACCCGCGCAGCGTCCTGGATGAGGGGCAGCTCCAGAAGGATATCGAGCGCCAGCTCCACATAGGCACCGGACATGTCCCGGTGGGTCGGCGGCTCGACCTGCTCATGCTCCGAGAGCACCAGCGGGGGCGGGAAGGCAAAGGCGTCGTCATCGGCCGTGCTGGCAGCGCTCGCATCGGATGATGGCGCTGCGGATGAGGCAAGCGCGGGGGCAACGAGGTCCGACGGCTCGGCGATGCCGATCTCCCCGCGCGCGACATCCAGCACCGGCTGGCCGGCCACTGCGGCGGCAGCCGCGGCCCGGGTGCCCTCATCGGAGACGGGAGCGAGGGAGGCGGTGACGATGGTGCCGGGTGCGACAACACGGCGCGCCGGCTTCGCAGCGTCGGCCATCGCCTCCTTCGGAACCTCCGGCAGGCCGGTACCGACCGGCTGCGGCAGATCGAGCGTGGCGAGCTTCAGCGCCCGCGCGGAGCCCGACCAGAGGCCGAGCCCTGAACCGGCCGTCAGGCCTTTCGGCGCCCGGCCCGATACGTCGTCAGCCCCCGCCCCGCAAGGCGTTGCGACGATGAAGGCGGTGGCGACGAGAAGCGGCGACAAAGCCCGACCGGCCCTCGGCCATCGATCCCGACAAATTCCCATACGCCAGCCCTTGCCGAGACTTCATGTCCCCAATAGGGCGCCGGACCGTTGCCGGCCGGCGACACGCAAGAGCATTGTCCGATCAGTCTTGCCTGGAGGTTAATTTCAGCGCAAGCTCCGCTTCGCGGGCAAACGGCCCCTGCCCCCGCAGCTGGAATTTGCGTGCCCGCGCAAGGCCATGGGTGCCGAAGCGGACGCGCACCGCCTCCTCCACCCACTTGTCTTCCTGCGCAGAACGCTGCGTCGCGCGGCGGCTTTCCGTGTCGAGAAAGGCGCCATGCGCCGCGACCGCCGCTTCGAAGGCGTCGAGCCCCTCCCCGGTCGCCGCCGACAGGCGGATGACCGGCACGGTCCAGCCAACCGAAGCGGAGCCGGCGAGCGACAACGCCCCGGCCACCTCGGAGGCGGCGCGTCGGGCGACTTCGGCCATATCCGCCTTGGTGACGACGATGATGTCGGGCAGTTCCATCACGCCCGCCTTCATGAACTGAAGGCTGTCCCCCGAGGCCGGCTGGATGCACAGCACCACCGTGTCGGCGACGAGGGAGATATCGGCCTCCGACTGGCCGACGCCCACGGTCTCGACGATCACCAGATCATAGACCGCGCGCAGCAGCACCACGGCGGCGACCGAATCATCCGAAAGCCCGCCGAGCCGGTCGCGAGCCGCCATGGAGCGCACGAACACGCCGCGGTCGTCGGGATCGGTCTTCATGCGGGCCCGGTCGCCGAGCAGCGCGCCGCCGGTGCGACGCGACGACGGGTCCACCGCCAGCACGGCCACGGTGCGCCCGGCCGCGCGGGCGCGGCGGACCAATGCGTTGGTCAGGGTCGATTTGCCCACCCCGGGCGGGCCGGTGAGGCCCAGCACCTCGGCCTTGCCGGCGCGGGCCGCGGCATCGAGCAGCGCCACGAGGTCAGGCTTGCCTCGGGCCGTCTCCACCAGCGCCAGCGCGCGGGCGACGGCGCGTTTGCCCCCGGCGGCCAGGGTGGCGAGATCGGGCACAGGGGAGGTGCGCGGGCGGTCTGGGGCGTCGGCGGAAGCGGGCTCGGGCGGCATTGCGCCAATCTAGCTGCCGCAGTGAGGGAGGCAACTCACCGCGTTTGCGCGCCAACGGAAAAAGGCGCCGGCAAAAGCCGGCGCCTCTCCCACTGATCGGATCCGTGCGGGGGAACGGAACCGATCAACAGTCCTGAAAATCGAGGGTCAGCCGCAGTAGCCGCGCGACACCTTGACCACGTTGCCGTTGGTCTGGCGCAGGTAGCAGCGGCCGTTATTGCCCCAGAAGTAATAGGCGCGGCGCTGATCCTGCTGGTTGCCGATGATGGCGCCGGTGGTGCCGCCGATGATGGCGCCGGCCGCGACGCCACCCGCATTGCCCGTCACCGCGCCGCCGATCAGCGCGCCGGCCGTACCGCCGATGAGCGCACCGCCCACCGTGTTGTTCTGGGCGCTGGCAGTGACGGCCGAACCGGCGAGGACGGCGGCGGCCAGGGTGAAGGCGGTGAAAGCGCCGATGGCGGCATTACGGGTCGACATCTTGATCCTTTCCGCATCCGCCGGGCATCAAACCCGCGGCGTGCTGCGATGGCACCTGATCTAGCAAAGGCCACATGAACGCCAGATGAGCGGGCTGTTCGGGCATCGTGCAGCTTCGTTCATGGTTCTGAACCGGGCAAGCTGCGCCGTAAAGACCCACTTCCGTTGCGGGTCCCTACGCCGACAAGGGAACACCTCTTGCATCAGCAAGGCGCTCCGGTGCAGGCTCGCGCCCCCGGGACAAACCGGCTCACAGCTTCGTGTTCAGGACAGGTCAATGAGTGAACGCAACCCCTTCGGCGGGACCATCAGCCACCTCTCCCCGTCGGAGGTCCGTCAGGGACTCGCCGATGGCAGCATCCTTCTCGTGGACGTGCGGGAGCCGAACGAGATTCAGGCCGAGCGCATTCCCGGCGCGGTCAATTTCCCGCTGAGCACGTGGAATCCCGACGCCCTTCCGGATCCGGCCGGCAAGCGCCTCGTCTTCTCCTGCCGCTCGGGCCAGCGCTCGCAGCAGGCCGCCGCGGCGGCGCAGAAGGCGGGCCTTGCCTATGAGGAGCACATGAAGGGCGGCATCATCGGCTGGCGCGAGGCCGGCTTCGACGTCGAGCGCGGCTGAGGCACGGGCGCCCTAGGGGTGCTCCGGCCAGACCGGAGCACCTTTCGTTCGGCGTGGCGCATGGCGCCTATTCTCGCCGATCCCCCTCCGGTCGCGCCGGAGGGGCCGATGGTCATAACGGCAGCGCGGCCGCTCAGGCGGTCGCGGCGTCGAGTTCGGCGATGATGGCCTTGCCCATCGCCTCGGTGCCGATGGTCTCCATGCCCGGCGCGGCGATGTCGCCGGTCCGCTTGCCGGAGGCGAGCACGCCCGCAATGGCCTGCTCGATGCGATCCGCCACCGCGCCCTCGTTGAACGAATAGCGCAGCGCCATGGCCAGCGAGCCGATCATGGCGATGGGGTTGGCGATGCCCTTGCCGGCGATGTCGGGGGCGGAGCCGTGAACCGGCTCGTAGAGCGCCGCGCGCTTGCCGGTCGCCGCATCCACCGCGCCCAGCGAGGCGGAGGGCAGCATGCCGAGCGAGCCGGTCGCCATGGCCGCGAGATCGGAGAGGATGTCGCCGAACAGGTTGTCGGTGACGATCACGTCATACTGCTTGGGCCAGCGCACCAGCTGCATGGCCAGCGAATCCGCCAGTGCATGCTCCAGCTCCACGTCCTTGTAGGCACGGGCGTGGAGGTCGGTCACCACCTGCTTCCAGAGCACGCCGGAGCGCATCACGTTGTGCTTCTCGGCGGAGGTCACCTTGTTGCGGCGCGTGCGGGCCAGCTCGAACGCCACGGCGGCGATGCGCTCGATCTCGTAGGTGTCATAGACCTGCGTGTCGATGGCGCGCTTCTGGCCGTTGCCGAGGTCGGTGATGGTCTTGGGCTCGCCGAAATAGACGCCGCCGGTCAGCTCGCGCACGATGAGGAGGTCGAGGCCTTCCACCACCTCGCGCTTGAGCGAAGAGGCATCCGCCAGCGCCGGGTAGCAGATGGCGGGGCGCAGATTGGCGAACAGCTGGAGATCCTTGCGCAGGCGCAGGAGGCCCGCCTCGGGGCGCGCCTCATAGGGCACGTCGGCCCACTTGGGGCCGCCCACCGCGCCGAGCAGGATGGCGTCGGCGCCCTTGGCGCGCACCATGGCCGCCTCGGAGATGGCCACGCCATGGGCATCGTAGGCGCAGCCGCCGACCAGATCCTCCTCGATGGCGAAGGAGGCGAGGCCCGCCTGCTCCAGCCACTGAGCCACCCGTTTCACCTCGGCCATGACTTCCGGGCCGATGCCGTCGCCGGCGAGAAGGAGGAGCTTGTGGGTGGCCATGGGTAGTTTCCTCGGGTCTTGATTTACGCTGCGGCATCGCGCCGTTTTTCAGGCCGCCCTGAGGGCGGCGGCTCGGCGCGGAGTGCTAGGGCCTCGCCGGGCCGATGGCAAGGAGGAACACGCCTGCCCGCGGTATTCAGACCCCTTTCACGAAGGCCGCGAAGGCCTCCGCATAGTCCTTGTGCCAGCGCGACAGCGGCGGGCGGTTCTCGATGATGTCGCCGGCCGCCCAGGCGATGCGCTTCTCGTCCAGCGCGCGGGGCACGTCATTGTCCGGGCAGAGAATGTAGAAATCCCCGGCCTCCAGCTTCTCCAGCAGGAAGTCCACGGTCTGCGCAGCGGTCCAGGCGCCTGCCGGCTTCTCGGTCCGCCCGCCTGCCGCCAGCGGAGTGAAGACGAAGCCGGGAATGAACAGCCGCGCCGAGACCTGGCAGTCCGGCGTGCTGCGCAATTCGTGTTCCAGCGCCTCGGTGAATGCCTTCACCCCGGCCTTGGACACGTTGTAGGCCGGATCGCCCGGCGGGGTGGTGATGCCCTGCTTCGAGCCGGTGTTGACGATCAGGCCCGGCCGCCCCCGCGCGATCATCTTCGGCCCGAATGCCCGGCTGCCGTGGATGATGCCCATGAGGTTGACCCCCAGCACCTTTTCCCAGTTGGCGAAGGGCCCGAAAATGGCGCTGCCGGGCTGCACGCCGGCATTGTTCATGAGGATGTCGGTGCCGCCGAAGCGCCCGGCGACAATATCCTCCAGCCGCTCCAGATCCTCGGGCCTGCTCACATCCGTGGCGACGGCGAGAACGTCGCCGGCCCCGCCCGTCGCCACGGCGACCACCTGCGCCGCGGCGACATCGAGCTTTTCGCCGGGCAGGTCGGCGATGGCCACCTTCAGCCCGCGCGCGGCGAGCTTTTCCGCTGCGGCAAGGCCGATGCCGGACGCGCCGCCGGTGATGACGGCGACAGCCCCGGAAGACAGCGCGGGATGGGTCATGGCGGGTCTCCGTTCAGGTTCGCGCGTTCAACGCCGGGTGGCGACGAAGGCTCCGCCGACAATGAGCGCGCAGGCCACCGCCAGCGAGAGGGACGGCGCCGAAAAGCCGGTCGCAACGAGCAGCAGCGTGGAGAGCACCGGCGCCGCATAGGAAGCGACGCCCAGAAGGCGCACGTCGCCCCGCTTCATGCCGATGTCCCAGGTGTAGAAGGCGAGCCCCACCGGACCGATGCCGAGCAGCGCCACCGCAGTCCACTCCCCCGCCGAGGCGGGCCACACCGTGTCCTCCCACGCGATGTGACAGAGGGCGGCCAGCACCGCCGTGGCGAGGCAGAAGCCGGCCACCGCCTGCGTCGGCACATCGGCGAAATGGCGCGAGGCGACCGAATAGGACGACCAGATGAAGGCGCAGGCGAAGGCCGCGAGATAGCCCGGCAGGAAGCGCATCTCGATGCCGGAGAAGCCGCCTTTGCCCGCCAGCAGCACCACGGTGCCGGTAAAGCCCATGAGCGCGCCGATCACATGCACCCGCCGCAGCCCGCCACCGGGCAGGAAGGCGGAGAGCAGCACGATCAGCAGCGGCCAGAGATAGGCGATCAGCCCCGCCTCGGCCGCCGGCGCCAGCTTCAGGGCGGTGAAATAGAGGAAGTGGTAGCCGAACAACCCGCCAACGCCGTGGAGATAGGCCAGCGGCCGCTGCCTGAGCACGCCGAGCCCCGGCCCGGCCAGCGCCGCGCCCAGCCCCACCGCCCCGCCGATGCCGAAGGTGAGCGCCGTGAGGAGGAAGGGCGGCACCTTTCCCGTCGCAGCCGTGAAGAAGGCGAGCGTCGCCCACAGCAGGATGGCGAGGAAGCCGATGCGGGTCGCCGTTACGGAAGACATGCCGGAAGACATGGGGCAGTCAGGGGCCGAGGAGGTCGATCAGCGCGGGAATCAGCGGTTCGTCGGCGGGCGGCATGGGAATGTCGCGCAGGCGCCCGGGCCGCAGCCATTGCAGGGCCTGATGCTCCTTCTTCTGGATCACGCCCTCCCAGCGGCGGCAGATCCAGAGCGGCATCAGGAGGTGGAAGGTCTCGTAGGGATAGCTGGCGAAGGTGAGGGGCGCGAGGCACGCCTCCTTCACCGTGATCCCCAGCTCTTCCTGCAATTCACGGATGAGCGTTTCCTCCGGCCGCTCGCCAGGCTCGACCTTGCCGCCGGGAAACTCCCAGAGGCCCGCCAGCGCCTTGCCCTCCGGCCGCTGCGCCACCAGCACGCGGCCGTCGCCGTCAATGAGAGCGCAAGCGGCGACAAGGGTGATCTTCACGAGCGATAATCCCCGTTGATCGCCACGTATTCCTTGGTGAGGTCGCAGGTAAGCACCCGGTCGGTGCCGCGCCCCAGGCCGAGGTCGACGGTGAGGTCGATCACGTCGTTCTTCATGTAGTCGGAGACGGCGGTCTCGTCATAATCGGGATCGCGGGCGCCCTCATGGGCGACGCGGATGTCGCCGAAGGAGATGGAGAGCAGGTCGCGGTCGGCGGGTTCGCCGGCCTTGCCCACCGCCATCACCACGCGGCCCCAGTTGGCATCCTCGCCGGCCACTGCCGTCTTCACCAGCGGCGAATTGGCGATGGACATGGCGATGCGCCGCGCCGACTTGTTGGAGACGGCCCCCGTCACGGTGATGCGCACCAGCTTGCGGGCGCCCTCGCCGTCGCGGGCCACCTGCTCGGCGAGGTCGGCGAGCAGCTCGATGAGCGCGCGCTTGAAGGCCTTCAGCGCGGGATCGTCGATGTTCTTCACCGTCTTGGCGCCACGCTCCTTGGCGGTGCCGGTGGCGAACAGGAGGAGCGTGTCGGAGGTGGAGGTGTCGCCGTCGATGGTGACGGCGTTGAAGGTGGTCTTCACGCCCTTGGAGAGCAGCTTCTGCAGCACGTCGGCGGCAATCGGCGCGTCGGTGAAGACGAAGGAGAGCATGGTCGCCATGTCGGGGGCGATCATGCCCGCGCCCTTGGCGATGCCGTTGATGGTCACCGGCACGTCGCCCAGCAGCACGGTGGCAGTGGCGAGCTTGGGGAAGGTGTCGGTGGTCATGATGGCGCGCGCGGCATCGAGCCACGGCCAATCGACCAATTGACCCGCGGCCTCCGTCAGCGCCGCCTCGAACTTGTTGGCGTCCAGCGGCTCGCCGATGACGCCGGTGGAGGCGAGGAACACCTCCGTGGGCTTGCAGCCGAACGCCTGGGCGGCGAGGTCGGCGGTCAGGCTGGTCGCCTCGCGGCCCTTCAGGCCGGTGAAGGCGTTGGCATTGCCGGAATTCACCACCAGCGCCCGCGCCTTGCCCTTCTTCAGCAGCTCCCGGCACCATTCCACCGGGGCGGAGGGGCAGAGCGAGCGGGTGGTGACGCCCGCCACCGTCGTGCCCGGCTCGAACGCCATGGCCAGAACGTCGGTGCGGCCCTTGTATCGGATGCCCGCAGCCACCGTGGTGAAGGTGACGCCCGGCACAGGCTTGAGCTCGGGCACGGACTTCGGCGCGAGGGGAGACACGGTGGTCGACATGGGCAGTCCCCGTTGATGGCGCGCAACCTGTGCCGCAGCTTCAGCCGATAGGCAAGGGCGCTGGCGACCGCATCCGCAGCGGTGCCGGCAAAGAAGCCGGCACCGGCCGAGCCCTTCGCCGCCTCAGATCTGCGCGCCGAGAGCTGCAAGCGCCGCCTTGGCCACGTCCACGTCCTCGCTTCCCTTGCCGGACCCGACACCGATCCCGCCGACGCACACGCCATCGATGATGATGGGGAAGCCGCCTTCCAGATTGGTGAGCCGGCCACCCGCGGCGATGGCCAGCTTCAGCTCCAGCGCCGGATCGAGCCGGCTCGTGGGCTGGCGGTGGGAGGCGGCGCTGATGGCCTTGGAGAGGGAGGTCTCCCGCGACAGCAGCTTCGCCCCGTCCATGCGCACGAAGGCGAGGAGGTTGCCCCCGTCATCCACGATGGAGATGTTCTGCGGCACGCCCATCTCCTCCGCCCGCGCCACGGCGGCGGCGAGCGCGACCAGGGCGCCGGCATGGGTGAGCTTCGCGGCGGGACGGGTCAGCGGCTTCTGCTCGGTCATCATGGCTCCTTTCAGGGGGTGATCCAGTCGGCGGCGGGACGGCGCAGCAGTTCGGCGAGGCGGGCCAGCATGGCGTCGCATTGGGCCAGCTCATCCCGCCCCACCCATTCGTCGGCCTTGTGGGCGCGGGCGATGTCGCCGGGACCGCACACCAGAGTGGGAATACCGGCTTCGGAATAAAGCCCCGCCTCGGTGCCGAAGGCGATGGTGCCGGGCGGCCCGTTGTCGCCGCACAGGCGCGCCACCGCGGCGGCCTCGGCACTGCCGGCCGCCGTGGCGAGGGCAGGATAGGAGGAGAGCTCCTCCACCACCAGATCCGCCTCCTCCGCCTCGGCCTTGAGGGCGGCGCGCGCCTCCGCCACCAGCGCCTCGATGCGGCGCAGAATGGTGGGGGTGTCGGCGCCCGGAATGCTGCGCAGCTCGAATTCCATCACCGCTTTGTCCGGCACCACGTTCAACGCCCCGCCGCCATGCAGCGAGCCGATATGCAGCGTCGCATAGGGCGGATCGAAGGCCTCGTCCCGCGCCCCGTCGCGCAGATCGTCGGCAAGGTCAGCGAGGCGGGCGGCGAGACGGGCGAGTGCGGTCACCGCATTCGCCGCGCGGTGCGGCAGGGCGGAATGCCCCGTGCGGCCGGTGGCGGTGACGCGCCAGCCGGTCTTGCCCTTGTGGGCGCGCTTCACCTTCATGCCCGTCGGCTCGCCGACGATGCACAGGAGCGGCGGCGTCGGAAGGGCGGCCAGCAGCGCCACGAGATCGCCCACGCCCTTGCAGCCGATCTCCTCGTCATAGGACAGCGCCACATGCACCGGCGTCTCCAGCGCAGCGGCGGCGAAGGCGGGCAGCGCGGCAAGCACGCAGGCGACGAAGCCCTTCATGTCCGAGGTGCCGCGCCCGTAGAGGCGATCTCCCCGCGCGGTCAGGATGAAGGGATCGCTGGTCCAGGGCTGGCCCTCCACGGCCACCACGTCCGTATGGGCGGAGAGCACGACGCCCGGCCGCTCTTCGGGGCCGATGGAGAGGAGCAGAGCGGTGCGGTCCCCGGCCGCATTGAGCAGATGGCGCACGCGGGCGAACGGCACGGCGATCTCGGCGATGCGCGCGACGATCTCGCCATTCTCCGTATCCGTCACCGAAGGAACGGAGATGATTTTTTCAAGTATTTCTTCCGTAGATACTTGCATCTTCAGGCCGTCATATCTAGAAAATCACCGAAAAGGAGACGGGAATGACCTATTCCATCGCCGCCCGCTGCCCCGATACGGGCGCCTTCGGCATCGCCATCACCTCGTCCAGCATCTGCGTTGCCAGCCGCTGCGCGTGGGTGAGCCCGCTCGGCCTCGTGACGACGCAGAACGTCACCGACCCGGCCCTCGGCCCGGCCGGCCTTGCTTTGCTGCGGCAGGGGCTCGGCGCCGGGGGCGTGCTGTCCACGCTGCTGGCAGGCACGCCGGAGCCCGCCTTCCGGCAGGCAAGCGTCATCGACCGTTACGGGCAGGTGGCATGGCATTCGGGGGCCGAGGCCCTGCCCATCGCGGCGGCGGCCGAAGGGCCCGGCTGCATCGCGCTTGGAAACCTGCTGGTAAACGACGGCGTCCCCAAGGCCATGCGCGATGCCTTTCTCACCGGCGAGGGCCTGCCCCTGGCCGAGCGCCTCATGCGCGGGCTGGAGGCCGGATTGGCCGCGGGCGGTGAAACAGGGGACGAGCATGCGGCGGGCCTCCATGTGGCGCGCACCTACGACTGGCCCGTGGTGGACCTGCGCGTCGACTGGCACGAGGACCCCATCGGCGCGCTGCGCAGCCTGTGGGATCGCTATGCCGTGGAGCAGCCGGCCTTCGAGAGCCGCGCACGCAACCCTTCCTCCGCCCCGGCCTTCTGAGGGCGAACCCGGCGCGTCGGACAACCGGCGCGCCACCGCATCAGGAGACATCAGACGCGAACGCCACCGCATCGGCGGGCGAGAAATCGAGCGAGACGCGGGTGCCAACGGGCCAGCGCGTCGAGGCACCGTGCCCCGGCACGCGAACCGTGACGCGGCCACCGCGCGCGGCAGCGACATCCACCAGAACGTCCACGTGCGAGCCCTGATAGACGTGGGTCGCCACCGTGCCGGAGACCAGCCCCTCCCCTTCCGCGATGCGCACCGCATCGGGCCGAACGAACAGGTCCACGGCGGCGCCGGGGGCAATCCCCTCCAGCGTATCCGCGCTGACGCTGAGCCGCCCTTCGGCGATCAGCACCGTCGCGGTCTCGCCGATGCGCCGCTCCAGCCGGCCCGGCAGCACGTTCACATCGCCGACGAAGGACGCGACGAACGGGTCGAGCGGACGGCGATAAATCTCGTCCGGCGTGCCCACCTGGCGGATGCGGCCCTGCGACATGACGGCGATGCGGTCCGACATGGACAGCGCCTCGCTCTGGTCGTGGGTGACGAAGATGGTGGTGACACCCAGCCGGCGCTGGATTTCCTTCAGCTCCACCTGCATGGCGCCGCGCAAATTCTTGTCCAGGGCGGAGAACGGCTCGTCCAGCAGCAGCACCTTGGGCCGGATCACCAGCGCACGGGCCAGGGCCACGCGCTGCTGCTGGCCGCCGGAAAGCTGGCGCGGCTTGCGCTCGCCGAATCCGTCGAGCTTCACCAGCGCCAGCGCCTCGGCGACGCGCGTGTCGATCTCGCGCTTCGCCACGCCGCGCATCCTGAGGCCATAGCCCACGTTCTTCGCCACGTTCATGTGCGGGAACAGGGCGTAGTTCTGGAAGACGACGCCGATCTCGCGATCATAGGGCGCGGTCTCGGTCATCAGCCGTCCGCCGACGAAGATCTCGCCGCCATCGGCTTCGAGAAACCCGGCGATGAGGTTGAGCAGCGTGGTCTTGCCACAGCCGGAGGGGCCGAGCAGGGTCATGAACTCGCCGTCGGCGATCTTCAGCCATGCCTCATGCAAGGCGGTGGCATCGCCGAAGCGCTTGGTGACGCCGTCGATCTGGACGCCGGCAACGCGCGCGGCAGCGTCCGCGGCGGGCGCGGAGACGGCGGGGGAGACGGGCTCCCGGGGATCGATGCGTTCAGCGGACATGCTCAACGTTCAGAACCTTTCCGAGGCCAAGGAAGGCGTTGGCGATGGTGAGAACCAGCGCCGTGACCACGATGTAGATGACGGACAGCGCCGCGAGCGTCGGATCGGCATATTCGCGGACGTAATTGTACATGGCCACCGGCAGCGTCTGCGTCGCCTGGGCGGTGACGAAGAGCGAGGCGGTGAACTCGTTGAAGGACAGGATGGCCGCGAACAGCCAGCCCGAGAACAGGCCGGGGATCAGCAAGGGCAGCGTGACGGTGAACAGCGCCCGTCCGGGCCGGGCCCCGAGGCTCGCGGCGGCCAGTTCCAGCCGGCTGTCGAGATTGCGCAGCGACACATAGACCGACCGCATCACGAAGGGCAGCACAAGCACCACATGGCAGACGATGACGAGGGCGAAGGTGCGCGTCGCGTGGATCTGCGCCGCGAGGATGAGGAAGCCGAGACCGATGGTGAAATGCGGGATCACCAGCGGCGACGTCAGCACCGCCTCCAGCGCCATCTTGCCCCGGAAGCTGTAGCGGTCCAGCGCAAAGGCGAAACCGGCGCCCACCACCAGCGCGATGGACGAGGCGAAGGCGGTGATGATGAGGCCGTTGCGAAAGCCCTCGGAGAAGTCCCGGTAGGAGAAGGCCCGCGCGAACCACCGCGTGGACCAGGCCTGCGGCGGGAAGGAGAGGATGGCGCGGTCGTTGAAGGCGGAGATTCCCACCACCACCGCCGGCAGGATGATGAAGGCCACCACCAGCCACACCGCGCTCCAGCCGGCGATGGCGAGAATCCGCTCACCGGCTTTGGCGGAGATGAGACGCTTGCGCGGAGCAGACATCAGTGGGCTCCGATCTTTTCCAGCGGCTTGATGGCCTGTTTCGCCATGGCGAGCACCGCGAAGGTGAGCGCGAGGCCGGTGACGGAGAGGGCCGCCGCGAAGGGGAAATTGAAGGAGGCGAAGCCGAGCTGGTAGACCAGCGTCGAGATCATGCTCACCTTGCCGCCGCCGATCATCTGCGGCGTGGCGAAGGCGGAAAACGTCCAGGCGAAGGCGGTGGAGACGCCCGCCACCACGCCAGGCATGGAAAGGGGCAGCGTCACCGTGAGAAACGCCTTAACCGGCCCGGCGCCGAGGGAGGTCGCGGCCTTCTCATAGTCGCGGTCGATGTGCGAGAGCGCGGCCGACAGCATGATGACCATCACCGGCAGCGTCACATGGACGAGGGCGGTGACCACGCCGAACGTCGTGAACATCATCTGTATCGGCCGGTCGATGAGCCCCAGGCCCTTCAGCACTGAATTGATGAAGCCGGTATTGCCCAGCACGATGATCCACGAATAGGTGCGCACCACCTCGCCGAGGAAGAGGGGCGTGACGGCGGTAATCAGCAGGAAGGATTTCAGCGCCACGTTCCGCGTCCGCACCAGCGCGTAGGCGAGCGGATAGGCCACCACCAAAGTGATGAGCGCGGTGAGCAGGCAGATCCACACGGTCTGGATGAACACCTGCGCATAGAGCGGGCGCAGCAGCGCGAAGAAATTGTCCAGCGTCAGCCCGCCGGGATTGAGCGAGCCCGGCACGTAGGCGCGGAAGGCATATTGCAGGATCGCCGCGAGCGCCGCCGCGGAGGCGATGGCCGCCAGCGTCGCGGGGGCGACGAACAGGGCGAGGAAGGGGCGCTTGTTCACAGCTCTCGCTCTTGGTTTGCGGTCCGGATCGAGACCGGTCGAAACGGGCGGCCAGGCACCGGCGGAGGCAGGGAAGATGACAGGGGATCCATCTTCCCTGCCCGCCGCGCTACGGAGCCGCTTCCGGGTCAGGGCAGTCTAACGGAAGCGGTTGTCCGCCTCACCCGTCGATCAGCTGTCGATCACTTGGCGATCATGTTTTCCGAGAACCACTTGCGCCACTCGGCGGTCTTCTCCGCGCGGAGCTTGTGGTCGATGATGATGGTCTCCTTGTCCCACTGCTCGGCAGTGGTGAAGACGCCGGGAAGCTTCGCCGTTTCCGGGCTCACCTTGGCGCCGAGCACGGTGGGCGATCCCTTCTTCAGCTCGGCGATCTTGCCCTGCACCTCGGGATCGAGCGCGGTGTTGATGAACTTCTCCGCCAGCTCGCGGTTCTTGGAGCCCTTCATGATGGCCATGGTGTCGATGCCCAGCACGCCGCCCTCCTTCGGGATGACGAGCTTGATCGGGACGCCCTGCGCGATCATGTAGTAGGCATTCATGGACAGCATGATCTGCACCGGCGTCTCGCCGGTGGCGATAAGCTGCTGCGAGTTGGCGTCGTTGGTGTAGAAGGCCTTGAAATTGGGCTTCAGCGCCAGGAGCTTCTGCTCGCCCTTCTGCCAGTCCGCCGGCGAGCCGCCCGCCAGCAGGGCCGAGACGGCGATGATGTGGCTGGGGTCGAAATCAGGCGCCGCCAGCATCCCCTTCAGCTCGGGATTCCACAGGTCCGCCCAGGAGGAGAAATTGATGTTCTTGGGCGTCAGGTCCGGCCGGTAGCCGATGGTGTAGACATAGGCCCAGGCACCGATGTGATAGGGGCTCACCTTGGCCTGCGGCACCAGCTTCGACGCATTCGGCATCTTCGAGAGGTCGAGGGTCTCGAACAGGTCGTCATTGGCGTAGAGCCAGCCCACATGGGCGGTGGTGAAGGTGATGTCGCTCTCCGGCGACCCCTTGGCGAGCTTCGCCTTGTTCAGCCGGTCGATGGTGCCGCCGGTGATGTACTCCACCTCGACGCCGGTATCCTTGGTGAACTTCGAAGCGATGGCCTCCGCGATGAGGTCGCGGAAGCTGCCGCCCCACGTGCTCACCACCAGTTTTTCCGCCGCGCTCGCCGGGCCCGCCACGAAGGCGGCCAGCGCGAGCCCGAGGGCAACGATCTTGCCGTTCATCCGTCTCTCCTCTGGATCCGCCTTCTGGCGGTTTATTTTCGTGTGACCGCGAAGGTCGCCGATACGTAAATCTACGTAATTCGGATGACGATGGAAGCAAAAAATGCCTCCACGAGCCGATTTTTATTTTGAAAATCAATATTTTGTCGGGGCAACGCAAATATTCCCCGCGCCAGTTGCGGCGCGAGGAAAATGGAGCGCGGCGGCGCCGCCGTTGCGCGCGGGGGCCTCAGGCGCGCTCGGCCGGGATCTCGGCGATGATGTCGATTTCCATCAGATATTCGGGCTTGGCGAGGCCCTGCACGATGATGCCGGTGGAGACCGGGAACACGCCCTTCAGCCACTGGCCCACCACGCGATAGACCGGCTCGCGATAGGCCCGGTCGGTGATGTAGATGACGATCTTGACGATGTCCTCGAGCTTGGCGCCGGCCTCTTCCAGCAGCACCTTGGCGCAGGCCATGGCGTTCTCGGTCTGCGCCGCGGCATCGCCCACGCCGACGATGTTGCCGTCGAGATCCATGGCCGTCTGGCCACGCAGATAGACGGTGTTGCCGGCGCGCACCGCCATGCACACGTCATTGTCGAGCTTCTGCTCGGGATAGGCGTCCTTCGTGTTGAAGGGGCGGATGCGGGTATGGGTCGGCACGGTTCTGGGCCTCATGCAGCGGTCAGGCGCCGGTAGGCGCGGTTGGCATAGAGCAGCGGCTCGGCCTCGTCCTCGAGGCCGTGGACGGCGGTGACCGCACCGACGACGATGCGGTGGGTGCCGTAGGCGTGATGGGTGGCGAGGCGGCAATCGAAGCTCATGAGCGCGCCGTCGAGCACCGGCGCGCCGCTCTGCGCCGCCCGCCACTCCGCGCAGGCGAATTTGTCGTCGCGAAACTGCGGCACCTGCCCGGCGAAGGTGTCGGACACGTGCGACTGGTGATGCGCCAGCACATTGGCGACGAAAACGCCGTTGGCCTCGATCACCTTGAGCGCATTGCTCTGCTCGTGGATGCAGAGGATGACCGAAGGCGGCTCCATGCACAGCGAGGCCAGCGAGGAGACGGTGAGCCCCGCCCGCCCCGCAGAGCCGTCGGTGGCAATCACCGCGACACCCGACGCCATGCGCCGCATGGCCTCGCGGAACAGGCCCGCATCCACCGGCGAGATTTCGGCAGCCGCGCTCATTTCAGCGAACCTTTGACATTGTCCGAAAGACCCGCGGTCTTGCGCACGAAGTCGAGGGGCCCGGAGAAATCGAAGCTCTTGTAGACCGCCGCGAGGTGGTTGAAGTGCGGCGCCTGCGCGAACTGCACGAAGGCGAGGCGGTGGCCGGCATAGTCGGAGGAGACGAGATCGCGGGCGAAGGCGAGCAGTTTGCGCCGGTCCTCGGACTCCCAATTGTCGTTGAGCGTGTAGAACTTCTTCAGCCACTCGGCCGTGCCCTCCGCCTCGAAGGCGGCGACGTTGGGCGTCACGCAGATCTGCCCGCCGATCAGCTCGCGGGTGGCATGCATCATGGTCGGCAGCTGCGAGCAGGCGAGCACGCGACCGGCATAGAGGATGGACTGGTTGGGCATCAGCAGGCCCGCCGGGCTCTTCTCGGCCAGCGCGATGGAGGCGGTGAGGTGGGCGTTGATGCCCTCCCGGTACACCGCGAGATCCGCCAGCTTCTCCTGCACCGACTGAAGCTTGTCGAGGCCGGTCTGCTTGGCGTTCCACAGCGCCGCGCCGATCATCATGTCGGCGACATAGAGGAGGCGCAGCACGTAAGGATAGGCCGAGTAGCGGTGCAGCGTGCCGCGCACGAACTGGGCCGCCTTGGTGTAGCGATAGAAGAAGACGTCTTCCCAGGGGATCAGAACGTCGTCGAACACCACCAGCGTATCCACCTCGTCATAACGATTGGCGAGGGGATAGTCCTTCGGGTTACTGCGGCCGGCGAAGGAGGAGCGGCAGATGTGCTTCACGCCCGGCGCGCCCATCTTCACGATGCAGCCCAGTGCGTAATCGCTTTCCTTCTCGTCCGTCCAGGCGCCCACGGTGGGCTTCAGATAGGCCTGGTCCGCATAGGCGGCGGCGGTCTCGTACTTGGCACCGCGGATGATGATGCCAGCGTCCGTCTCCTTGGTGACATGCACCATCATGTCCGGGTCGCGCTCGGAGATGTGGCGGGAGCGGTCGCCCTTGGGATCGGTGTTGGCGGAGACGTGGAAGGGGTCTTCCTCCACCACGCGGCGGATGTGGTTGTCGATGTTGGCGGCGAAGCGTGGATCGATCGCCGCCAGCATGTCGCGGCCGTCCTGCAGCGACCACATTTCGCCGATGGTCTCGTCGCCGACGCGGGTGACGACGCCGCCCACGTCCTTCAGCAGGATATCGACGCCCTTGCGCTTGGCGTCCCAGTGCGCGGTCTCGGTGGGCGGCTGGTGGAAGACGGAATGCACCGCATTCTCCTCCACGTAGGTCAGCGCCGGAGCGGTCGCCTCCTCGTGATGGAGGTCGTACATGCGCGCCTTGATGTCGACGATGGGCTTGAAGGCGGGATGGGTGGTGACGTCAGCCACGCGCTCGCCGTCGATCCAGATCTCGCGGCCGTCGCGCAGGCCTTCCTTGTACGCGGCACCGGTCCTGATCATCACGCCTGCTCCCGAATTGGTCATGCCCACGATTGGAGCAAGAGTGGGCGAGACCGCGGGATCGATAAAATATTTTATCTTTGGCGAAAAGATTGGCTTTTCTGATCCAGATCAATGCGCGACACTGGCGGCTCACCGGAGCCCCGCCTGTGACCGAGCCGAACCCTGCCGGCAATCTCCCGCGCCCGCGCCTTTGCTACGCCCCCGCCTGCAGGGGACGGGCGACATGAACGTGTCGCTCAGGGCGCTCAAATATGTCGTGGCGGCCGCCGATCTCGGCAACGTTACGGAAGCCGCGCGCCAGCTCAACGTCTCCCAGCCATCGATCTCCGCCGCCATCGCCCAGACCGAGGCGGAGCTGCGCATCCCGCTGTTCATCCGCCATCATGCGCGCGGCATCTCGCTGACGCCCGCCGGCCAGCGTTATGTGAACGAGGCCCGGCATCTCCTCGCCCATGCGCGCGATTTCGCCCAGAGCGCACAGGCGCTGGGCGACACCCTGAGGGGCGAGATTTCGCTCGGCTGCTTCCTCACCATCGCGCCGCGCTTCATGCCCGCTTTGCTGGCCCGCTTCGCGGAGGTGCAGCCCGGCATCACGGTGAAGCTGGAGGAAGGCGACCAGAAGGAGATCTTCGACGGCATCCTCTCCGGCCGGCTCGAGATCGCGGTGTCCTATGGCTATGCGGTGCCGGAGGATTTTTCCGGCGAACTCCTCATCGACCTGCCGCCGCTCCTCGTGCTCGCCGCCGACCATCCTTTGGCGCGCAAGCCCGTGGTCTCGCTGCGGGACGTGGCCGACGAGCCCTTCCTGCTCTACGACCTGCCCCACACGCGCGACTATTTCTTCTCGCTGTTCGAGTCCTGCGGCATCACCCCGCGCATCGCGTACCGCTCACGCTCCTACGAGCTGATCCGCGGCCTCGTCGGCCAGAAGCGCGGCTACACGCTGCACAATGCCTCGCCGCGCACCACCATGGCCTATGACGGCAGCCGGGTGGCCGTGCGGCCGCTGAAGGAGCAACTGGCGCCGGTGCGCGTCATGCGCCTGTCCCTGCGCCGACAGCCCATGCGGCCGGCGGTGGAGGTGTTCGCCCGCTTCCTCGCCGACGCCTTCTCGCCCGGCGGCATGTTCGCGCCGGGCTCGATCGCGCCAGACATGGACTAGGCCGCCTCAGCCGCCGATCTTCTTGCCGGCGGTCCAGCAATCCTGCACCGCGCCGATGGCCTGGCCGGCATCGGTCATGTCCCAGTCGAAGGACTTGCCGGCGATCTTGAGCGAGACGCGGCCGCCCTGCCGCAGGGCATTGAGCACGTCATCCGTGATGAACACGCGCTCGCGCACGCCCGGCTGGCTGGCGACCAACTCGACCGGCTGCGACGCCTTGCCGATCTCCAGCGATCCGGAGACCTTACTGCCCGGCTTGAGGCTCAGGTCCGGGAAGGCGATGGCCCACTTGCCGTTCGGATAATAGAGCAAGCCGACAATGCCGCCGGACGTCTTGGTGACGCCCCGGCACAGGAAGAACTTGCCGTCGTCCAGCACGGTCTCGACCTTCCACTGGCCGAACGCGCGGAACTGGGTGTTGGTCTGCTTGCCCGCCTCGGCTGCCCCCGCGGCCATGACCGCCGCCGCCACGATCGCGATTCCCCAGAAACGCATGTCATTCCCCTGAGCATCTGCCCGCCACGCCCAACCGGCACGCCGGAGCCCGGCCGCAGCCAGACACCCTGCAATTCACCCGTTAAATTTGCCCGCATCGTGTCGGGGGCGGCGTTCGTCCACCGTCCTTATAGCATCGAGCCGATCCGCCTCAGAGGGAGAGCGACATGCGCGTGATGGTGATCGTGAAGGCGACCGCAGACAGTGAAGCCGGGCTGATGCCCTCCCCCGAACTGCTGGAGGCCATGGGCCGGTTCAACGAGGAACTGGCCAAGGCCGGCATCATGCGCGACGGCGCCGGGCTGAAACCCTCCAAGCTGGGCAAGTGCGTCGGCTTCGACGGAGCCTCCCGCATCGTCATGGACGGCCCCTTCGCCGAGACCAAGGAGCTGATCGCCGGCTACTGGCTGTGGGAGGTCAAGGACATGGAGGAGGCGGTCGCCTGGGTGAAGCGCTGCCCCAACCCCATGCCCGGCCCGAGCGAGATCGAGATCCGCCCCCTCTACGAGATGGAGGATTTCGGCGATGCCGCCACCGAGCAATCGCTGGCACCCCACGAGCGGGCGCGGGACATTCTCGCCGGACGCGACGGGGCTCAGTAGCCCCGCGCCGGGTCCACCCGGTTCTGCACCTCTTCGCCCGCCTCCACCCTGCGGATGTTTTCCGCGATCTGGGCGGAGGCGCTGGCGGGGATGGCGATGGAGGCGAGGTGCGGCGTCACCAGCACGTTCTCCATGCCCCAGAGCGGGCTTTCAGGCGGCAAAGGCTCCACCTCGAACACGTCGAGGGTGGCCTCGGAAATGGCGCCGGAGCGCAGCGCCGCGATCAGCGCCGCTTCGTCCACCACCGGCCCGCGGGCGACGTTGATGAACTTCGCTCCCTTCGGCAGTAGAGCGAGGCGCTCGGCGTCGAGGAGATGGCGCGTCTCGCCGGTGAGCGGAAGCATGACCACGAGGATGTCCGCCTCGGCGAGAAAGCCCGGCAGCGTGCCGGAACCGTTAAAGGTCTTCACGCCTTCGAGCTGCTTCGGCGAGCGCGACCAGCCGCGCACGTCGAAGCCGTGCCGCACCAGCTCCAGCGCGGCCGTGGAGCCGAGCTCGCCGAGCCCGAGCACGCCGACGCGGATCTCCCCCGCCGTGCGCGGATGCACATAGTGCCAGCGCCCCTCCCGCTGCGCCCGCTCGAAGGTCGGGATCTCGCGGGCATGGCGCAGCACGCAGAACAGGACGAAGGACGCCATCATCTGCGACATGTTCGGGTCTGACAGGCGGGTGATCGGCACGTCGGGAAGGTCATCCCGGGCCACCAGCGCATCGACGCCGGCGCCGAGATTGATGACCAGCCCGAGATTGGGAAAGCGCGCGAAGAACCCCTGCGGCGGCTTCCAGACGAGAGCATAGCGCACATCCGCGGGATCCCCGTCCACGGCACCGGTCGCGACATCGGCGATCCGCACATCGAGGCCGGGCATCGCCGCCTGAAGCGCGGACTTCCACTCCACTGCGTCGTCGAAGGCGCTGTAGAACACCATCGACCCGCGCGAATCCCGTCCCGTCACTTGCCACCCTCCGCCTTGCGCTCGCCGGCGAGCTTCGCCGCGGCGCCGATGGCAAGCTCGTAGCCCAGCGCACCGAGCCCCGCTACCACGCCGGTGGCGGCCTTCGACACGAAGGAATGGTGCCGGAAGGGTTCGCGCTTCCAGATGTTGCTCATGTGGGTCTCGATGATCGGCCCGTCGAAGGCGAGCAGGGCATCGAGGATGGCGATGGACGTATAGGTGAGGCCGGCGGCGTTGATGACGATGGCATCCGCCTTCAGCCGCGCCTCCTGGATCCAGTCCACGATCTCGCCCTCGTGGTTGGACTGGCGGAAGTCCAGCGACACGCCAAGTCCGGCCGCATAAGCGAGGCAGCGCTCGCGGATGGCCGGGAAGCTCTCGCGCCCGTAGGTGCCGGAGGGATCGAGGCCGTAGAGGTTGGCGTTGGGTCCGTTGAGAAAGAAGATCGTCAGGGCCAAGGGGGTCGTCCTGCTGCGAGAGGAGGCCGCAAACGTCGCGCCGGAAGGGGCATCCTGCCAATCGGAAGATGAAATGAGCCGGATCGGCTTTTTTGATCGACCGTATTGGGGAACCGAAGCGCGGCCGCCGCGTTTTCAAGCTGCACCTTGGAGTGGGCAACAAAAATGACACTTGGGGAAGCCCAGCCGATGGCGGAGCCGGTATCTCTCACCGTGCTGCTGGTCGAGGACGACGCGCTCGTGCGCATGGTGACGGCCTCGGAGTTGCGTTCCGCCGGACTGCTGGTGATCGAGGCAGTCTCGGCCGAGGAGGCGCATGAGGCCATCATCGCCGGCCTGCATGTGGATGTGGTGTTCTCCGACGTGCATACCGAGGGCGCGCTGGACGGCTACCAGTTCGCCCTGCTGCTCAAGGCCGAGCGGCCGCATCTGCCGGTAATCCTCACCTCGGGCCAGTTCGACCGTTCGGTCGCAGCCGTGGTCGCGCCGTTCCTCGCCAAGCCCTACCGGGTGGAGAGCGTGCTGCAGATCATCCAGGCCCAGCTTCAGGGGAAAGCCGGTTCCTAATCGCTGATCGAGGAAAGGCGACTGATGAACGACAACCGTCCGAGCGAACTCCCGCCCGTCGTGCTCGTGGTCGAGTCCGACATTCTCGTGCGCCACGTGATCGCGGAATATCTGCGCACCTGCGGCTACGAGGTGCTGGAAGCGGCGACGGGTGCCGAGGCCGAGATCATCCTTGAGGTGGAAGCCGAGCGGGTCGAAGTGGTGCTGGCCGATGCGTCCGCCACCGGCGACCGCGAGGGCTTCGCCCTGTCCCAGTGGCTGCGCGAGGCGCACCCGAAGATCGACGTGATCCTGGCCGGCTCCACCGCCATGGCGGCCGCCCACGCCACCAATCTGTGCGAAGACGGGCCAGGCGTGGACAAGCCCTACCAGCCCCAGCAGATCGTCAACCGCATCAAGTGGCTGAAGTCGCGGCGCGACAAGGGGCGCTGATCCAACCAGCTACGGTGCTGAAACGAAAACGGGCGGCCCAGGGCCGCCCGTTCGCGTTTGAGACCTGCTGTCCTCACTCCGCCGGAGCGGGGTGGGACGGGGGCGGCACGGCCGCCTCCTTGCGGCGGCCGATGGACGCGATCCACTGGGCAAAGACGTAGAACACCGGGGTGAACACGAGGCCGAACAGCGTCACGCCGATCATGCCCGAGAACACCGCCGTGCCCAGCGCCTGCCGCAGCTCCGCGCCCGCACCGGTGGCCCACACCAGCGGCACGACGCCGAGGATGAAGGCGAGCGAGGTCATGATGATGGGGCGCAGACGCAGCCGCGCCGCCTCCACCGCGGCCTCGCGCCGGCCGTGCCCCTGATCCTGCAGCTGCTTGGCGAATTCCACGATGAGGATCGCGTTCTTCGCCGCAAGGCCGATGAGCACGATGAATCCCACCTGGGTCAGGATGTTGTTGTCCTGCCCCCTCAGGATCACGCCGATCAGCGCCGCGACAAGGCACATGGGCACGATGAGGATGACCGCCAGCGGCAGTGTCAGGCTCTCATACTGCGCGGCCAGCACCAGGAACACGAACACCACGCCCAGCGCGAAGGCGAAGATGGCCGTGTTGCCCGCGCGCTGCTGCTGGTAGGCGAGCGCCGTCCATTCATAGGAGAAACCCTGCGGCAGCACCTTCGCCGCCAGCTCCTGCATGATCTGGATGGCCTGGCCCTGCGAATAGCCGGGGGCCGGGGAGCCGTCGAGCTCGGCGGTGGGATAGAGGTTGTAGCGCGGCACGCGGTAGGGGCCGGAAATGTCGCGCACGGTGGTGAAGGAGCCGAGCGGCACGGTCTGGCCGTTGGCCGAGCGCACCCGGATGGAGAGCACGTCCTTCGGATCGAGCCGGAACGGCGCATCCGCCTGCGCCTGCACCCGGAAGGTGCGGCCGAACAGGTTGAAGTCATTGACGTAGGACGAGCCGATATAGGTCTGCAGCGCCGAGAACACGTCGGCGACGTTGACCTGAAGCAGCTGGGCCTTCTGCCGGTCGATGTCGAGGAACAGCTGGGGCGTCGAGGTCTCGAACAGGGAGTAGACCTGCATCAGCCCCGGCGTCTGCGCCGCCGCGCCCATCATGGCATAGGTGGCATTGCGCAAGGCGAGGAGGCCCGCGCCGGAGCGGTCCTCCAGCATCATGCGGAAGCCGCCGGCATTGCCGATGCCCTGCACGGGCGGCGGCTGCACCACGATCATCTGCGCTTCCTCGATGGACGCCACCTTGCCGAACAGCACCTTCTGGATGGCTGCCGCGGTCTGCTCGGGATGGCCCGCGCGCGAGGTGAACGGATCGAGGATCACGAACATGGCGCCGGCATTCGGCGCGTTGGTGAAGGTGGCGCCGGAGAAGCCGGCGATGTTGACGATATGGCCGACGCCGGGCGTGCCGAGCACGAGGTTGCCGGCGCGCTTCATCACCTCTTCCGTGCGCTGCATGGAGGCGCCGGGCGGCAACTGGGCGACGACGATGAGATAGCCGCGGTCCTGTTGCGGGATGAAGCCCTGCGGCGTGGTCGCGAACAGCCAGCCGCCGAATCCGACGATGCCGGCATAGACGACGAGCACCAGCGCCACGAACCGCACGAGCCGGGCCGTCATCCAGGCATAGCCGTTGCCGACCTTCTCGAAGCTGCGGTTGAACAGGCCGAAGAAGCCGACGATGGGCCGGGCATACCAAGCGGGCTTCTCGTGCGCCGAGCGATGCGGCTTCAGGAGCAGCGCGCACATGGCCGGCGAGAGGGTCAGCGAAACGAGGAGCGAGATCAGCGTCGAGCCGGCGATGGTCAGCGCGAACTGCCGGTAGAACTCGCCGGAGATGCCGGTGATGAAGGCGGTGGGCACGAACACCGACGACAGCACGAGCGAGATGGCGACCAGCGCCCCGCCCACCTCGTCCATGGTCTTGTAGGCGGCATCGCGCGGGGAGAGCCCCGCCTCGATGTTGCGCTCCACGTTCTCGACCACGACGATGGCGTCGTCCACCACGATGCCGATGGCCAGCACCAGACCGAACAGCGACAGGTTGTTCAGCGAGAAGCCGAACAGCGCCATGACGAAGAAGGTGCCGATGAGCGAGATCGGGATGGCGAGGATGGGGATGATCGCCGCCCGCCACGTCTGCAGGAACAGGATCACCACCAGCACCACCAGCACGATGGCCTCGCCGATGGTGTGCACCACGGCGTCCACCGACTGCTGGATGAACTCGGTCGGGTTGTAATAGATCGCGTACTTGAGACCCGCCGGGAAACCCTTGCCGATGCGGGCCATCTCCGCCACCACCGCATTTCCGGTGGCGAGCGCGTTCGAGCCCGGCCGCTGGAAGATGCCGAGATTGATGGAGATGTCCTTGTCGAGGAACGACGTGGACGCGTAGTCCTGCGCCGCGATCTCGACCCGGCCCACATCTTTGAGCCGCACCAGCGCCTGATCGGTCTGCTTGATGACGATGTCGGCGAACGCCTGCGGGTCGGAGAGACGGCCGAGGGTGCGCACGGCGATCTGGAACGCCCGCTGGTTGGGCACCGGCGGCTGGTTCAGGATGCCCGAGGCCACCTGCACGTTCTGCGCCTTCAGCGCCTGCACCACGTCGGTGGTGGTGAGGTTCAGCGCGGAGAGCCGGTCCGGATCGAGCCAGACCTGCATCGCATATTCGCGCGAGCCGAACACCGTGATGGAGCCGACGCCGTCGATGCGCGACAGCACGTCCTTCACCTCGATATTGGCGAAGTTCGAGATGAACAGCGGATCGCGCGAACCATCCGGCGAGTAGAGGCTGACCACCAGGAGGAGGTCGGGCGAGGCCTTCGCCGTCACCACGCCCACCTGCTGCACCTCGGCCGGCAGGCGCGGGGCGGCGATGGCGACGCGGTTCTGCACCTGCACCTGGGCGATGTCGAGATTGGTGCCGATGTCGAAGGTGACGGAGATGGAGAAGCGACCGTCCGCCGTCGAGTTCGACGACAGGTAGATCATCTTCTCGACGCCGTTGATCTGCTGCTCGATGGGCGCGACCACCGTCTCGGCAACGATCTCCGCCGAGGCGCCGGGATACTGGCCGGTCACCGTGATGACGGGCGGGGCGATGTCCGGATACTGGGCCACCGGCAGGCGCAGGTACGAGACCGCGCCGAGGATGATGACCACCACCGACACCACCGAGGCGAAGATGGGACGGTCAATGAAGAAGTGGGAAAAGCGCATGATGCCGCCTCCTCACTTGGAGGCGGCGGAGGAGGAACCGGCAGGCGCGCCCGGCGCCCCGGGGGCCGGCGCGGCACCGGCGACCTGCGGCGTCACGGTCACACCGGGCCGCACGCGCATCAGGCCGTTCACCACCACCTTGTCGTCGGGGCCAAGGCCCTCGCGGATCACCCGCATGTCACCCTGCAGCGGGCCGAGGGTCACGAACTTCTGGCTGACCTTGTTGTCGGGGCCGACCACGTAGACGAACTTCTTCACCTGCTCCGTGCCGATGGCCACATCCGGCACCACCAGCGCCTGATAGGGATCGGAGGACTGGAGCCGGATGCGGGCGAACATGCCCGGGCGGAACAGGCCGGTCTTATTGTCGAAGATGGCGCGCCCGCGGATGGTGCCGGTCTCCCGGTCGACCACGTTGTTGAGGAAGTCGAGCTTGCCCTTGTGGACGAAGTCCTTGTCGTCGATGAGCTTCAGCGTGACAGGCTCGCCCTTGAAGTCGGTGCCGCCCTTGCGGCGGGTGAGGCGCAGCAGCGAGGCCTCGTCGATGGTGAACTCGAAGCGGATCGGATCGGTGGAGACGATCACCGCCAGAAGCGTGGGCGTGCCGCCCGTGCCGCCGGTGACGTAGTTGCCGACCGACACCCGACGGTCGCCGATCTGTCCGGACACCGGCGCCTTCACCTCGGTGAAGCCGAGGTCGAGCTGGGCGGAGCGGACCTGCGCCTCCTGCGACTGCACGATGGCGGCGGCGGTGCGCTCGGCCTGGGTGCGCTGGTCGAAGGCCTGCTTGGAGATGGCGTTGGAGGTCTTGTCCTCCAGCAGCGTGCGGGCGCGCTCGAGGTCCGCCTTGGTGAAGTCGAGATTGGCCTTGGCCTGGGCGAGATTGGCCTGGGCCTGATCCACCGCGATCTTGAACGGGCGCTGGTCGATGGTGAAGAGCACGTCGCCCTCCTTCACCAGTTGGCCGTCGACGAAATCGATCTTGTCCAGATAGCCGGAGACGCGGGCACGCACATTCACTTCGTCGATGGCGACGAAGCGGCCGACATATTCGTCGGTGTCGGTAACGTTCGCGGAGGTCGGGGTCGCCACCGTCACCTGGGGCGGCGGGGGGGCACCCTGCTGCTGCGCGGTGGGCTGGCCGCAGCCGGCAAGCGCCAGCGCGAGTGCGAGCACCGGAACGGCCGCAGCGGCGGAAGCGAAATGGCTGGGAACGGAAAGACGCGGGGCAGGCGACATGGGCATCCGGCTCCTCGACGGACGGGTGTCCGCGCATGATCTTTTTCGGAGAAGGTTCGGCACCTCCCGCAACCGATGAGCCGAGACCGGAAAATCGGCGGATCGATAGCACAGCGCGGGTGCGATGCAAAATAGCAGATTTGCGGAATGTCAAATTTGGAAGGCTTCCGAGGCCTCAGGCCGCGGGCGGTAGGGGCGGAGGCGCCCGCCGTCCGATCACACCGGCGATAAAGCCCCGGCCGAGCAGCAGCCATAGTCCGGCGAGATAGGCGGCGCCTCCCCCCAGCACCACCAGCGCCAGCATCAGCTCGTCGCGCGCGCCCATCCCCCCGGGCAGGATCGCCGATGCCGCGGCCTGCGCCCCGACGAGCGCGGCGCCCACCACCACCAGCAGCCCCACCAGCCGCACCAGATGCCCGCCTAGGGCCGCATCGCCCACCGGATAGCCCCGGCGTACGGCGAACAGCACGAGCAGGCCCACATTGATCCAGCCGCCCACCGCCGTGGCGAAGGCGAGGCCCACCTGGGCGAAGCTGCCCATGAGCGCGAACTTGAGCGCCACGTTGAGCGTGACCGCGGACAAGGAGGCGATCATCGGCGTCTTGGTGTCGCCGCGGGCGTTGAACGGGGCGATGAAGGCGCGCACCACCACGAAGGCGAGAAGGCCGACGCCGTAGGCCCGCAAGGTTGCCGCGGCATCCGCCGCATCTGTCGCCGTGAAGGCGCCGCGGGCGAACAGCGCCCGCATGGTCAGGTCCGGCACCAGAAGCGCGGCGGCGACGAACGGAATGGCGAGAAGCGCCGCCAGCTCGATGGAGCGCGCCTGGGCATGGGCCGCCCCGGCATCGTCCTTCGCCGCGAGGCGCCGCGACATCTCCGGCAGCAGCACGGTGCCGACCGCGATGCCGACCACGCCGATGGGCAGCTGGTTGATCCGGTCCGCATAATAGAGCGCGGAGAGCGCGCCCACCGGCAGGAAGGTGGCGATGATGGTGTCGGCGAAGAGGGCGATCTGCACCCCCGCCGAACCGATGATGGCCGGCCCGAGCGCCTTCAGGAACTGCCGCGTGCCCGGATCAAGCTTCGGCCGGGCGAAGCGCAGCCCCAGGCCGTGCCGCTCGGCATCCACTCCCACGACGAACAGCTGCGCCACGCCCGAAATCAGCACGCCCCAGGCCGCCGCATGGCCGGCCGTGGGGAACAAAGCGGCGCAGAGCAGGGTGCTGACCATGCAAACATTGAGCAGGATGGGGGCGGCGGCGGCCACGGCGAAGCGGTCGGAGGCGTTTAGCGCGCCCGTGACCAGCGTCGCGATGGAGATGAGCGCCAGATAGGGAAAGGTGATGCGGGTGAGCGTCACCGCCAGGTCGAAGCGCTCGCCATCCTCCGCGAGGCCCGGCGCCAGCAGCGAGACGAATTGCGGCGTGAAGCCCAGCGCCAGCGCCAGCAGCACGGCATGCACCAGCGTCATGGCGGTGAGGATTTCGTCGGCGAACCCGCGCGCCACCGGCACGCCGTCCTGCTCCCTGAGCCGGGCATAGGTGGGCACGAAGGCGGCGTTGAACGCCCCCTCGGCGAAGATGGCGCGGAAATGGTTCGGCAGCCGGAAAGCGATGAGGAAGGCATCGGCCACCGGCCCGGCACCGAGCACGGCGGCCATCACCACGTCGCGGATGAAGCCGGCGAGGCGGGAGAGCAGCGTCAGGCCGCCGACAGAAAGGATATTGCGGAACATGGGATGCGGGCGGCCGGCGGTCTGGCGAAAGGGTGGCCGGACCCTAATGGCCTGCGCGCGGCAAGGAAAGCCTCAGCCGCCGAGGCGGGCCTTCAGCTTGAACGGGGCCATGCCCTCGCGGGCAAGTTCGTCGGCGCGCTCGTTTTCGGCGTGGCCGGCGTGGCCCTTCACCCAGTGCCAGCGGATCTCGTGGCGCTTGAGCGCCTCGTCGAGGCGCTCCCACAGGTCCTGGTTCTTCACCGGCTTCTTGTCGGCGGTGCGCCAGCCGTTGCGCTTCCAGCCGTGCATCCACTTGGTGACGCCGTTCTTCAGATATTCGCTGTCCGTGTGCAGTTCGACCGCGCACGGCTCCTTGAGGGCCTCAAGGGCCGAAATGGCGCCCATCAGCTCCATGCGGTTGTTGGTGGTCAGCACCTCGCCGCCGCAGAGCGGCTTCTCGTGGGCGCCGAAGCGCAGCAGCGCGCCCCAGCCGCCGGGGCCGGGATTGCCGGAGCAGGCCCCGTCGGTGAAAATCTCCACGGACTTCATGCAGCGAGACCGTAATCCTGCGCCCGCTCCACCGCCTGGTGGAAGCGCAGCTTCTTGAGATATTCTAGCGGGTCCTTGGGCCGCACCAGCGCCCCCTCCGGCACGTTCAGCCAGTCCACGAGGCGGGTCAGCAGGAAGCGCAGGGCCGCGCCGCGGGCGAGGCGCGGCAGGGCCGCCTTCTCGCCCTCCGAGAGGGGCCGCACGGCCTCGTAGCCGGCGAGCAGCGCCCTTCCCTTCGTGACGTTGTAGGCGCCATCCGCCTCGAAGCACCAGGCGTTCAGGCAGATGGCCACGTCGTAGGCGAGGAAGTCGGTGCAGGCGAAATAGAAGTCGATGATCCCCGAGAGCTGGTCGTCGAGGAAGAAGGCGTTGTCCGGGAAGAGATCGGCATGGATCACGCCCGAGGGCAGGTCCTGCGGCCAGTTCGCCTCCAGCACGGCTAGCTCGGCCGCGACCGCTCCGGAGAGGCCCGGAGCCACCGTGTCCGCCGCGGCGCCGGCCGCCTCGAACAGCGGCCGCCAGCCGGCGACGGAGAGCGCATTGGCCCGCTTCAGCGGAAAGTCCGCCCCGGCGAGATGCAGTTGGGCAAGGCCCCGCCCAAGCTCGGCGCAATGGTGGGCAGTGGGCCGGCGGACCGAGACGCCGGGCAGAAACGTGACCATCGCCGCCGGTCGCCCCGCCACTTCCGCGAGGATGGCGCCGGACCGCGCCGCCACCGGCTCGGGGCAGGACAGGCCGCGCGCGGCGAGGTGCTGCATGAGGCCGACGAAGAACGGCAGGTCCTCGCGCCGCACCCGCTTCTCGTAGAGCGTGAGGATGTAGCTTCCCGTCGTGGTCTGGACCAGGAAGTTAGAATTCTCCACGCCCTCGGCGATGCCGTGGAAGGAAGTGAGGGAGCCGATGTCGTAGCCCGAGAGGAAAGCCTCCAGCTCAACCGGCGCCACATCCGTATAGACCGCCACGCTCTACTCCGCCGCCGCATCCGGCCGCAGCACGCGCGGCAAGGGGAAAAAGACGTCTTCCTCGGTGGAGGTCACGGTCTCCACCCGCACGTCATAGCGTGCGGCGAAGGCGTCGATGATCTCCTCCACCAGCACTTCCGGGGCCGAGGCGCCGGCGGTGACGCCGAGGCTGGACAGGCCCGAGAACACCGACCAGTCGATGTCCGCCGCCCGCTGCACCAAGGCGGCACGCGGGCATCCCGCCCGTTCCGCCGCCTCGCGCAGGCGCTGGGAATTGGAGGAATTGGGCGCACCCACCACGATCAGCGCATCCACCTTCGGCGCGATGACCTTGACGGCCTCCTGCCGGTTGGTGGTGGCGTAGCAGATGTCTTCCTTGTGCGGCTCGGCGAGCTTGGGGAAGCGCCGGCGCAGGATGGCGACCATCTCCGCCGTGTCGTCCAGAGACAGGGTGGTCTGCGTCACATAGGCGAGGTTTTCAGCGTCCGGCGGCGTCACCCGCTCGGCCTCCTCGGCCGTCTCGATCAGGGTGAAGGCGCCGTCCGGCAGTTGGCCGATGGTGCCCACAACCTCGGGATGGCCCTTGTGGCCGATGAGGAGGATGTGGCGGCCGCGCTTGAAGTGCACCTGCGCCTCCCGGTGCACCTTGGTGACCAGCGGGCAGGTGGCGTCAATGGCGAAAAGGTTGCGGCCGGCGGCCGCCTCCGGCACCGACTTCGGCACGCCATGGGCTGAGAAGATGACCGGCGCGGTGGTATCCGGCACCTCGTCCAGTTCCTCGACGAAGATGGCGCCCTTCCGCTTCAGGTCTTCCACGACATATTTGTTGTGCACGATCTCGTGCCGCACATAGACCGGCGCACCGTAGAGCTTGAGCGCCTGCTCCACGGCATTGATGGCGCGCACGACGCCAGCGCAGAAGCCGCGCGGCGCCGCAAGCAGGACTTTCAGCGCGGGCTTTTCGGCGGGCGCGGCATGGTCGGGCACGATCGGAGTGTCGGACATGGCGCGAATTGGCGACCTCCTTGGGCCGGTGTCAAGCTTCAGCGGCGATTTCCGAGCCGACAGCATTGCGGGAATTGAAACTTGTGACCGGCCCGCTTATGTTGGCGCCATCCCGGACACATGCGATGCATTCCGCGGTCCGCCCCGAAAGGTGGGGTGGCCAGGCGAAGACGCATATGCCCGACGCATTCTTTTCATGACCGGCACGTCCCACCCCGACGGGCCCGATAGACCAACAAGCCCAAGAGGCCGTCATGTCGAACGTACCTTTGATGCCCAAGGCCACCGCCGTCTGGCTCGTGGACAATACGGCGCTCTCCTTCGAGCAGATCGGCGACTTCTGCAAGCTCCACCCGCTTGAGGTGAAGGGCATCGCCGACGGCGAGGTGGCGCAGGGGATCAAGGGGCTCGACCCCATCTCGACCGGCCAGCTGTCCCGCGACGAAATCACCCTCGCGGAGAAGGACCACAACCGCCGGCTGCGCCTGCTCGACCCCAAGGTGCGCCTGCCCGAGCAGAAGAAGCGCCGCGGCCCGCGCTACACCCCGGTGTCGCGCCGCCACGACCGGCCCAACGCCATCCTCTGGCTGCTGCGCAACCATCCGGAACTGAAGGACGCGCAGATCATCCGCCTGGTCGGCACCACCAAGGCGACGATCCAGTCCATCCGCGACCGGTCCCACTGGAACTCGCCCCAGCTCTCGCCCATGGACCCGGTGACGCTCGGCCTGTGCAGCCAGATCGACCTCGACCTGGAAGTCCAGCGCGCCGCCAAGGACCGCCCGGCCGTCGTCGGCCAGGAAGACCGCGGCGCCACCCTGCTGCCGGCGGATGTCACCACCGGTCACGACGAGCACGAGGACGAAGCCCCCAAGGGCCGCGAGAGCCTCGATCTCGAGACCGTGTTCGCCAAGCTCGGCGGTTCGAAGAAGAACGAGGCCGAGGACGACGAGGACTGAAGCCTCGCGTGCTCTGCACCATTGGAAACAAAAATGCCCCGGCTTCGGCCGGGGCATTTTTGTTTCGGGACCGTCCAGACTGGAGCGCCCTCAGTGGGCCATCAGCACCGGCACGGTCATGGTGTTGAGGATTTCCCGCGTCACGCCGCCGACGATCATCTCGCGCAGGCGCGAATGGTTGTAGCCCCCCATCACCACGAGGTCGGCACCCTGGTCCGAGACCTCGTTGAGGATGGCCGAGGCCACCGACTCGCCCGAGGCGACCGGCAGCTTGCGCACGGTGGCGGACAGGCCGTGGCGCGAGAGGTGGCGCGCCACTTCGGTCCCGGCCGTATCTTCATCATCGGGATGAGTGACGACCCGGAAGATCTCCACCACCTTGGTCCGGTGCAGCAGAGGCAGCGCCTCGGCCAAAGCACGCGCGGCCGGACGGCTGCCGTCCCAGGCCACCACGACGCGCTCGGCGGTGAAGGGCTTGGTCTGGACGTAGGGCACGATGAGGACGGCGCGGCCGGACTCCATCAGCACCGTCTCGGAGATCACCTCTTCCGGACCGGGCTTGTCGGGATCCGGCTGGGCGACGACCGTGAGATCATAGAGCCGCGCCAGTTCGGCGAAGCTGTTGGCCGCGACGCCGAGCGAGGCGGAGAGGCTGCGCACCTCGTGCGACAGGCCCGCAGCCGCGGCAGCGGCGGAGAAGCGCGCGGCCGCCTTTTCGGCGGCGGCCTGGTTCTCCAGCACCTGGGCATCGATGAAGTCGGTCGGCAGGGCGCCCATGTAGAAGGGCGGCACGTCGATCTCATACGCCACCGACAGCCCTGTGAGATGGGCGCCGAAGCTGGCGGCAAGGCTCGCCGCGTAGTCGCAGGCGACGTCCGTCTCGACCCCTTGGGCGAGATTGACCAGAATGTCGCGAATCATGTGGGAAGGCCCCCGTTCGGCCGTTTGAACGACGCGACCTTACCCTAAACTCGCCCAAAGTCTCGGGTCTTGATGTGGAGCAATCGGCTCCGGTCTTCGGGGTCGCACGCATGCGGCGGGAAATGACCGGATCAGCCAAACATCCCCTGGAAATGACGACGCGGCCGCCCTGGGGGAAGGCGGCCGCGCCAATGGCACGATCACTTGGGGGGGATGATCGCGCTGACCTGAGAACGCCGGTTCCGCCGCCAGGTTCCACGTGGATCGAAAAAATTTTACGTAATTGTCCGCAGCCCCGGCTAGATGCGGTCTCCATCCCCGGCGCGGGATCGACGGTAGTATCATGACACCTGACTTAAGCATCGTCATACCGCTGTACAACGAAGCCGCCGGCCTTCCCGGCTTCCACGACCGCGTCACGGCCGTCGCATCGGCCGAGGCGGAGCGGCGCGGGATGCGGGTGGAGATCGTCTATGTGGACGACGGCAGCCGCGACGGCTCGGCGGCGGTCGCGGCCTCCCTCCCGGCGGATCGGGCGGACGTGCAGGTGGTGGCGCTCAGCCGCAACTACGGCAAGGAGGCCGCCCTCATGGCCGGCCACGACCATGCCCGCGGCGATGCGGTGATGTTCATGGACGGCGACGGCCAGCACCCGCCCGAGATGATCCCGATCTTCATCGGCCTGTGGAAGGACGAGGGCTGGGACGTGGCCTATGCGGTGAAGGCCGATCGCTCCGACGAGGCGACGAGCCGGCGCATCTTCGTCCACACTTTCTACAAGCTGCTGAATTTCGGGGCCACGGCCCGCATTCCCGAGGATGCCGCCGATTTCCGCATCCTCTCCCCGCGCGCTGCGGCTGCCCTGCGGCGGATGCCGGAGCGCAACCGCTTCTTCAAGGGCCTGACGAGCTGGATCGGCTTCCGGCAGGTGGCCGTGCCCTATCGCCCGGCGCCCCGGGCCCACGGCTCCACCTCGTTCAACTTCCTGCGGCTGCTCGGGCTGTCCATGGAGGCACTCACCTCCTTCTCGCCGGCCCCGCTGCGGCTTGCCGCCCTGTTCGGCGCGGCGCTCGCGGGCCTCGCCTTGTTCTATGGCAGCTGGATCGTCGTGGAACGCCTCGTGTGGGGCATCCCCCTGCCCGGCTATCCGTCCATCGTCGTGGGCCTGATGGTGATCGGCGGCACGCAATTGCTGGTGATGGGGCTGATGGGCGAGTACATCGCGCGCATCCTGTCCGAGATCAAGGCGCGGCCTGTCTATTACGTGGCCGACCACGTCTTCAACCGCGCGCCCCAGGCGGAGCTGGACGTGCCGGCGCACGGACAGGCGCAGGTGATCTCCCATCCGGCGGTTCTCGCCTCGCGGGGCGACCAGTGAAGCGCGTCATCCTCTGCGCCGACGACTACGCCATTTCCCCCGGCGTATCCGAGGCCATCGCGGCGCTGATCGCCGACCGGCGCATCAATGCCACCTCTGTGATGACCGTGTTCGACGGTCTCGGCCCCGCCGCGCGGGCGCTGGACGATGCCGCCGCCGACACCGGCGCCAGCATCGGCCTGCATGTCACCCTCACCGGGGCCTTCGCGCCGCTGACGGCGGGCATGGCCGAGCCGTCGGGCGCCCTCCCCGCCTTGCCCCGACTTCTGCTCTCGGCCCTCTCGCGCCGGCTCGATGCCAAGGCGGTGGCGGCGGAGGTGGAGGCGCAGTTCGCCGCCTTCCAGGACGCCTTCGGCCGGCCGCCGGACCATGTGGACGGCCACCAGCATGTCCATGTGCTGCCGGTGGTCCGCACGGCGGTCATCGCCGCCACGGCGCGCCACGCCCCCCGCGCGTTCCTGCGGGATGTGACCCCGGCGCGCGGGGCCCTCAACGGCCTCGACATCAAGGGCCGCCTGATCGGCGCCTTCTCCACCGGCTTCGCCCGCGATGCGGCGCGCGCGGGGCTTGTGACCAACCGCGGGTTCGGCGGCGCCTACGACTTCTCCGGCGATCATGACTTCGCGACTTTGCTCGGCCATTTCCTCGCCGGCGTGCCGGATGGCGGGCTGGTGATGGTGCATCCCGGCCGGGTGGACGACCCGCTCGTCGCCCGCGATCCCCTCACCCATCAGCGGGAGGTGGAATACGGCGTGCTGCGCGGGCCGCAATGGCGCGACATCCTCGACGCCGCCGGTGTCAGCCTCGCCCTGCCCGACCTCGGCCGGACAAAAGCCGCCGCCTGAAGCGTTTCCGAGCGAAGTGGGTACCGGTTCGCGTGGAGGAAACGCGAAAAACGAGGCACCCTGAACGAAAAAGGCGCCCGCGAAGGGCGCCTTTCCGAACCGTCCTTGCGAAGCGCGATCAGGCGAGCCCGACCTCGAACTTCGCCTCGGTCTTGGCCTTGATCTCGTCGAGGGTCACGCCCGGCGCGAGTTCCTTCAGCACCAGCGTGCCGCCGCGCTTGGTGAACTCGAACACGGCGAGGTCGGTGATCACGAAGTCGGTCACGTGCGTGCCGGTGAGGGGCAGCGTGCAGCGCGTGACCAGCTTGGGCGCGCCGGACTTCTCCACATGCTCCATGAGCACGATGACTTCCTTGGCGCCGGCCACCAGGTCCATGGCGCCGCCCATGCCCTTCACCATCTTGCCGGGGACCATCCAGTTGGCGATGTCGCCTTCCTCGGACACCTGCATGGAGCCGAGGATGGACAGGTCCATGTGCCCGCCGCGGATCATGGCGAACGAATCGGACGACGAGAAATAGGAGGTGTCCGGCACCTCGGTCACGGTCTGCTTGCCGGCATTGATGAGGTCGGGATCCTCCTCGCCCTCATAGGGGAAGGGGCCGATGCCGAGCATGCCGTTCTCGCTCTGGAAGCTCACGGTCATGCCGGGCGGCAGGGCATTGGCGACGAGGGTGGGGATGCCGATGCCGAGGTTCACGTAGAAGCCGTCGCGGATCTGCTGGGCGGCGCGGGCCGCCATCTGCTCACGGGTCCAGGCCATCACTTCACCTCTTCACGCTTGCGGGTGGTCACCTTCTCGATGCGCTTCTCGGCGCCGACCTCGACCACGATGCGGTCCACATAGATGCCGGGGGTGTGGATGTTCTCGGGATCGAGCTCGCCGACCTCCACCAGTTCCTCCACCTCGACCACGGTGATCTTGCCGGCGGTGGCCATCATCGGATTGAAGTTCCGCGCGGTCTTCCGGTAGACGAGGTTGCCTTCCTTGTCGGCCTTCCACGCCTTGATGATGGAGAGGTCGGCGACCAGGCCGGTCTCCAGCACGTAATGCTGGCCGTTGAACTCGCGGGTCGGCTTGCCCTCGGCGATGATCGTGCCGTAGCCGGTCTTGGTGTAGAAGCCGGCGATGCCGGCGCCGCCAGCGCGGATGCGCTCGGCCAGCGTGCCCTGCGGGTTGAATTCCAGCTCGAGGTCGCCAGCGAGATAGAGCTGCTCGAACAGCTTGTTCTCACCCACATAGGACGAGATCATCTTCTTGATCTGGCCGTTGGCGAGCAGGATGCCGAGGCCGAAATCGTCCACGCCGCAATTGTTGGACACCACGGTGAGGTGCTTCGGGCCGAGATCGCGGATCGCCGCGATCAGGTTCTCGGCGATGCCGCACAGGCCGAAGCCGCCCGCCATGATCGTCATGCCGTCCGAAACGATGCCCTCCAGGGCACTCTTCGCGTCCGGATACACCTTGTGTCGCATCACTTCCTCCTGGGCGCTCCCTGGGGCGCTGGCACCGAGATGAACTTATTGGGACATGGAGCGAAGCGAAAGCGGGTCCGCCACGCAATCGCCTACACGGGATTGGCTCAAAGCGACGATACGAGGTGGCCGCCATCGACCGCCAGCGTCGTGCCCGTCACGTAGGCGGACGCGTCGCAACTCAGGAACAGGAGCGGCCCCTCCAGATCGGCGAGGGCGCCGAGCCGCCGGGTGGGAATGCGCCGCACCAGCGCCTGCCCCGCCTCCGTGGCGAAGAAGTCGCGGTTGAGGTCGGTCTCCACATAGCCCGGGCACAGGGCGTTGGCGCGGATGGAGTGCCGCGCCCATTCCAGCGCCATGGACTTCGTGAGCTGCACCAGCGCCGCCTTGGATGCGGCATAGGCCGCCACCTGCCCGGCGACGCGCAGCCCGAGGATGGAGGCAACATTGATGATGGAGCCGCCCTTCTTGGCCTCCGCCATGGCCCGCGCCGCGGCCTGGGCGACGAGGAAGGAGCCCTTCAGGTTGGTGTCGATGATGCGGCCGAAATCCTCCGCCGTCTCGTCCATCAGCGGCGTGGTGCCGGTAACGCCGGCATTGTTCACGAGGATATCGAGCCCGCCGAACGCCTCGACGGTCGCGGCAACCGCGGCGGCGGCGGACGCCGGATCGGTCACGTCGAGGGCGACGGCGATGGCGGTGCCGCCGGAGGCGTTGATCTCGTCGGCGAGGACGGCGCAGGCCTCGGCCCGGCGCGCGGCAAGCGCGACCTTGGCGCCCGAGGCCGCCAGCCGACCCGCGAAATACGCACCAAGACCCCCGGACGCGCCCGTCACCAACGCGGAGCGCCCGTCCAGCGAGACACGGAAATCCATGAAATTCTTCCCGGTAGCGTTTCTCTCACCTGCCCTGGGACCGTTTGCCGGTTCTTGAAAAGCGAGCGTCCGTTTTTCATAGCCGCGGCCCATGCTGCGGCGCAAGGGGGCCGGGGCGGAAGCGCTCGAGACCGGACGGCGTGGCTGCCGGATCACGAACGCGGTACATGCTTAAGATTGAGTTTACCGAATTATACAATTAATGATTGCATAGCCGTTGGGACGCAACAGGGGGCACCCATGGCTTTCACCATCGACCAACGTCACCGGCTGATCGAGAACGGCCGGCTCGTCACGCGGATCATGTCGCCCGCCCAGAACACCGGCGGCGCCTTCGCGCGCCAGCCGTCGATCCTCATCGTGCACTTCACCTACGGGGCTTCGGCGAAATCCAGCGCCGAGTGGTTTCGCGACGGCCCGAAAAAGGTCTCGGCGCACGTCGTGGTGGATCGCGACGGCACAGTCATCCAGTGCGTGGATTTCGACACGGCCGCCAATCACGCCGGGGAATCCTCCTGGGGCGGGCTCACGTCCTTCAACAACAAGTCGTTCGGGATCGAGCTCGCCAACTGGGGCTATCTCAAGCGCAGCGGGGCGGGCTGGTCGTCCTATACGGGCGTGCCCATCCCCGAGCCGTTCATCGCCCCGCACAAGAATGGGAACCCCTACCTGCCCACGGACGCGCCAATCGGCTGGGAGCCCTATCCTCAGGCGCAGATCGCCAGCGCCATGGGCATCGCGCGGGAGATGGTGAAGACCTACAGGGTCGACACCATCCTCGGTCACGACGACATCGCCCGGGGTCGCAAATGGGATCCGGGCCCGGCGTTCGACATGGCGCGCTTCCGCAATCAGGTGCTGGGTGACCGTGCCGTGGATGGGCCGAACACCCTGACCGTGCGCTCGCCATCCGGCCTCAATCTGCGCAAGGGACCCGGCGTCAGCTTCGATGCTCTGGAATTGCTCTCCGACGGCACCATGGTGGAGCCCGTGGAGCGTAACGGCAACTGGGTTCTGGTGAATGTGCTCGATGAGGCCGGCATCGCGCAGAAGACCGGCTGGGTTCACGGCGCCTTCCTCGTGTGACCCTATTCCCGCCAGCGATCCGCCGCAGCGTCGTCGCTGACCTTGGCCTCGACCCAGCCGGCGGGGCGGGCGGCATCGGCCGGCTCCTCCTTCTTCCAGAAGGGGGCGCTGGTCTTCAGCCAGTCCATCAGGAATTCGGCGGCGGCGAAGGCGGCGGCACGGTGGGACGAGGCGGTGGCGACGAAGACGATGGGATCGCCGGGTTCCAGCCGCCCGTGCCGGTGCACCACGATGGCGCCGGTGAGCGGCCAGCGGCGGCGGGCTTCCTCGACGTGGCGCTCGATCTCCTCTTCCGCCATGCCGGGATAATGCTCCAGCGTCAGCGCGGCGAGACCCGCGCCATCCGGGCCGGCATCGGCGCGGCAGAGGCCGGTGAAGGTCACGATGGCGCCCACATCCGTCCGCCCGGCGGCGAGCGCGGCGCTTTCCGCCACGGCGTCGAACGGCTCGCGCTGGATGCGGACGGCGAACATGAGCGTCAGCCCCCCGTCATGGGCGGAAAGAACGCCACTTCCCGTGCGCCGGCGATGGCGGAATCCGGCTTCACGTGGCGGCGGTCGATGGCGGCGCGCACCACGGCTGGATTATCGAAGGCGTAGGCATGGGCCTCGTCCTGCGCAGCCAGCCAGCGGGCGAGGTCGGCGACGGTCACGACCTCGGCGGGAGGGGCGACCTCCTCCTCGGCGAGCCCCACGCGTTCGCGCAGCCACGCGAAATAGAGCACCTTCACCGCTCGTCCTCCACCAGATGGCGGGCGCCGGCGCGGAAATAGTCATAGCCGGTGTAGAGCGTGAGCACGGCCGAGATCCACAGCAGCGTCAGGCCGACGAGGTTCACCCCCGGCAGCACCGCCTCGCCCGCCGTGCCGGTGATGAGCACGCCCACGGCGACGAGCTGCAGCGTCGTCTTCCACTTGGCGAGGCGGGAGACCGGGACGGACACCCGAAGCTCGGCCAGGAACTCGCGCAGGCCGGAGACGAGGATTTCCCGACACAGGATGACGATGGCCGCCCACAGCGACCAGCCGCGGATGGTTCCGTCGGAGGCGAGCATCAGCAGGCAGGTGGAAACGAGCAGCTTGTCGGCAATGGGATCGAGCATCCGCCCGATGGCCGATTGCTGGGACCAGGCGCGGGCGAGGTAGCCGTCGAAGAAGTCGGTGATCGCCGCCGCCACATAGATGAACAGCGCCACCCAGCGCAGCCAGACCCCGCCGGCGAGGATGTCCGACCAGAACAGGCTCGCTGCCACCAGCGGCACCGCCACGCAGCGCGAATAGGTGAGGATGTTCGGCAGCGACAGGGCATGCCCGCGGGAAGGCCGCTCGGTCGCGGGCGGGGCATCGGATCGTGTCGCTGCGTCGGACATGAGCACCACTTGATAAAGCACGGCCGCGATGGGACGCATCGCGCAGGTCATCGTTCCTATTTAGGCCGGGCGGGCGGCCGGCGAAAGCCTTGAAGGCTCCTCATGATGAAGGCCGCTCGTGGAAATAATCATACACCGCCTTGGCCGTACCGGCATTGATGCCCGCCACCTGTTCCAGATCGGCGAGTGACGCGCGCTCGATGGCCTTGAGCGTGCCGAAGTGGCGCAGGAGGGCGCGCTTGCGGGTCGGCCCCACCCCCGGAATGGCCTGAAGCCCGGCTTCCGTGATGTCCTTCTTGCGCCGCGCCCGGTGCGAGCCGATGGCGAAGCGGTGCGCCTCGTCGCGCAGCCGCTGGATATAATAGAGCACCGGATCGCGCGGCTCCATGCGGAACGGTGTGCGGCCGGGCAGGAAGAACTGCTCGCGCCCCGCCTCGCGGTCGAGCCCCTTGGCGATGCCCACCAGCGGCACGTCGGTGATGCCAAGCTCCTCCAGAACCTTCCGCGCGGCATTGAGCTGCCCGAGGCCGCCGTCGATCAGCACGAGATCGGGCCATGGCGAGGCGCCGGTGGCATCGGGAATCGCGTCGGGCTCGTCTTCCATCTCGGACTCAGCCGGTGGTGCGGCGGAGGGGTCGTCACCCCTCACCTCACCCCCCAAGGCGAGCGCAGGCTCCGGCGACGCTTCGGTCCCTGCGGCGGCCTCGATCGGTGCCGGATGGTCTTCTGTGTCCCCGCCCATCGCATCCGGAACGCCCTCTTCCCTCGCGGGCGATGGCGGGGGTGATGGGGGCACTGCCTCGGAAGCACTCGGAGCATTCTCCCGCGGCGCCTCCTTCAGCAGGCGCGCGAAACGGCGCGTCAGCACCTCACGCATCATGCCGAAGTCGTCGCCGGGCACGAGATCGGCCGACTTGATGTTGAACTTGCGGTATTGCGACTTCCGGAACCCCTCCGGGCCAGCCACGATCATGCCGCCCACCGCGTTGGTGCCCATGATGTGGGAGTTGTCATAGACCTCGATGCGCTGGGGCGGCGCCTTGAGGCCGAAGGTGGCGGCGACGCCTTCCAGCAGCTTCGCCTGCGTCGCGCTTTCGGCGAGGGTGCGGGCCAGCGCCTCGCGCGCGTTCTGCAAGGCGTGGTCGACGAGGTCGCGCTTCTCCCCGCGCTGGGGCACGGCGATCTCGACCCGATAGCCGGCCTTCTCGGACAAGGCCTCGGCCAGAAGCTCCTGCTCCTCCACCTTGTGGGACAGCAGGAGAAGGCGCGGACAGGGCTTGTCCTCATAGAACTGCGCGAGAAAGGCGCCGAGCACCTCTGCCTCGGTCAGCGAGCGATCGGCGCGGGGATAATAAGCGCGGTTGCCCCAGTTCTGTCCGGTGCGGAAGAAGAACACCTCCACGCATGTGGCCCCGCCCTGCTGGTGGCAGGCAAACACGTCCGCCTCCTCTACCCCGCGCGGATTGATGCCCTGCGACCCCTGCACGGCGGAGAGGGCGGCAAGACGGTCCCGCAGGCGCGCTGCGCGCTCGAACTCCAGTTCCTCGGCCGCCTGCTCCATCTCCTTGGCAAGTTCCTCCTTGATGGCGCGGGAGCGGCCGGAGAGGAAGGCGCGGGCCTCGCGCACCAGCTCGGCATAGTCCTGATGGCTCACCTCACCCGTGCAGGGGCCGGCGCAGCGCTTGATCTGAAAGAGAAGGCACGGGCGCGTGCGATTCTCGTAATAGCTGTCGGAGCAGGAGCGCAGCAGGAAGGCGCGCTCCAGGGCGTTGATGGTGCGGTCCACCGCCCAGACGCTGGCGAACGGGCCGTAATAGTCCCCCGGACGATTGCGCGCGCCGCGATGCTTGGCGATCTGCGGCGAGACGTGATCGGCGGTGATGAGGATGTAGGGGAACGACTTGTCGTCCCTCAGCAGCACGTTGAAGCGCGGCTTCAGCTGCTTGATGAGGTTGGCTTCCAGCAGCAGCGCTTCGGGCTCGGTGCGGGTGGAGACGAACTCCATCTGCGCCGTCCCGGCGATCATGCGGGCGATGCGGTTGGTGTGGCCGACGGGGCGCGTATAGCTGAGCACGCGCTTCTTGATGCTCTTGGCCTTGCCCACATAGAGCACGGTGCCGTCCGCCGCGATCATGCGGTAGACGCCCGGCCCGTTGGGCGCGTGCTTCACCGCGCGGATGATGGCGGCGCGGCCCGTGGCCAGGCTTTCCTCGCCCGGCAGCGTCTCGTCCGCTGGCTCGAGCTCGAGAAGGACGGCCTCTTCCGTCTCTTCCGCCGCTCCCTCACCCGCTCCCGGCGGCAAGGCTTCGCTCGGCGCGCCGCCATCGGCGCGGGCAAGGGCAATCTCGGGTGGGGCGGCGGGGCGGCGGCGGGTCATGGATGCGTATGTAATGCGCCCGGTGCCCGGAGGGAACGGCGGAGCCGGCCGCCTGCTTTCACCGGGCGTCAACCATAGCGGCATTCGATTCTTTGGCCGGTCCGCGCGCCAGCCCCGCACAAGGCCAAAAATCCACATTCAGCGCAAAGTCATAGATAGTTACTACGTCATCAACCATGAGCGCGATCGACAGCAACCGCAGAGAATTAGGCAAGTTTCACCTGCGAGGGTGCGCGGAAGGCCGGATGCCAACCGGCCGGCCCCTCTCGGAGGATGATCCATGCGTATCCGTCTGCTTGCATCCGCCGCTGCACTGGCGGGCTTTGCTCTCGCCACGCCGGCCGGAGCGGCCGACCTCGGCTATCCGGCGCCCTACGTGCAGCCGGTGGCAGCTTTCACATGGACGGGCTTCTATCTGGGCGCCAACGCCGGCTATGGCTGGGGCTCCTCGTCCTTCAGCAGCCCGGGAGGTTTCCTCGGCGGCTTCCAGGCCGGCTACAATTTCCAGTTCGGCAGCCCGTTCGTGCTCGGCGTCGAGACCGATTTCGCCTTCTCCGGCATGTCGGCCGGAGCCTACAGCCTCAACAATCTCGGCACCGTGCGAGCCCGCCTCGGCTATTCATTCGACCGGGTGCTGGTCTATGGCACCGGCGGCTTCGCCTATGGTCAGGGCAGCGCGAACTTCTTCAGCCTCACCTCCTCCTCCACCCAGACCGGATGGACTTTGGGCCTCGGCGCAGAGGTAGGATTTGACCGAAACTGGTCTGCGAAGCTGGAATATCTTTATGTAGACTTGGGTAGCGCCACGTTCGCAACTGCGGTTGGTCCGGTAAATACTGGCTTGGATGCCAATATTCTTCGCGCCGGCGTGAATTATCGATTCTAGCGGGGGACGTAACGCAAGGAAAAGAAATGCGGCTAAACATGGGAACAATCCCAAATATGCCGCGTTTACGCGCCATTGTGTCACGGGAATTAAGAAAAGTTAGGAAAAGGCCACATCTCTGCCCGGTTTGATTTTTCGGGTGTGGCCGGATCGCTACAGACGGCACCGGGCAGGAGCTGTAAGAAAGAACCACCCGACGGCGACCTCCTCCGGGAGGGGCCGGCGAAACCACAAAGGTAGATACTCATGTTGAAGCGTGCACTTCTGGGCGCCACCGCCCTGGTTCTCCTCGCCGGCACCGCCTCCGCGGCCGACCTGGCCACCCGCTATCCGGTGAAGGCCGCCCCGATCCCCGTGCAGGTCTTCTCCTGGACCGGCTTCTACATCGGCGGCAACGTGGGCTGGGGCTGGGCCGACAACACCTACGACTACACCCCCTTCGCTTCGCCCACCTATAGCTACAGCCCCGGCACGTCCAACGGCTTCACCGGCGGTCTGCAGATCGGCTACAACTACCAGTTCGCCAACAACGTCGTGCTCGGCGTCGAGACGGACTTCAACTGGGCCGACATCAACACCAGCGGCGTGCTGTTCGGTGGCCCGCTCGGCGGCGGCGTGATCGACCAGAAGGTCGACTACTTCGGCACCATCCGCGCCCGCCTCGGCTATGCCATGGACCGCTTCCTGCCGTACATCACCGGCGGCGTGGCCTATGCCAACACCAAGTACACCGACCCCTTCGGCCTCTCGGACAGCAACCTGAAGTGGGGCTGGACCGCCGGCGCCGGTGTCGAGTACGCCCTCACCAACAACTGGACGATCAAGGCCGAGTACCTGTACCTCGGCTTCGACAACAGCAAGACCAACTACACCAACGGCGATCAGCTGTCCGTCGGCAGCAACATCCAGACCGCCCGTCTCGGCGTGAACTACAAGTTCTGATCCGAAACACCCCCTTGCATTGGGCCCCCGGCATCGCCGGGGGCCTTTTGCTTTAGGCGGTCCATTCAGACGTCCGTCCGCAGCGGCACCTTCTTCTCCGAGCCGCTTTCGTCGCGCACCGCGAATCGGTAGGCGCCCGCGCTGTCGCGGGAGACCTCGTAGGTGAGCCGGCCGGTGATGCGGTTTTCCTTGTCGAAGGTCAGCACCTTCGGCCGGAGCGCCACGATCTCCCCTTCCGGCACATAGACCGAATTGCAGATGATGACCTCGTCGCCCGGCTGGCAGGTGCGAGCCGCCGCACCATTGAGGACGCAGCAGCGCGAGCCGCGCTCGCCCAGGATGACGTAGGTGGAGATGCGGGCGCCGGAATTGCGGTTCCAGATCTCCACGAACTCCAGCGGCAGGATGCCGGCCTCCTCGCAATGCTCGGGATCGAGCGTGATGGAGCCGTGATAATTGAGGTCGGCCCCGGTCACGGTCAGTCCGTGCAGCTTGCCGGCGACGATCTTGCGCATGCCCCTGTCCCCTCCTCCCGCAGTCTGGTCCCGGCGGGTGATAGGCCGGCCCATCGCCGGAGGAAATAGGATGCGGCCATCCCCCGCACCCGAGCGCGCGGTAACACGGGGATGCAATTCTTGAACGGGGCCAGGGGCCGGATTTGACCCACTGCCTCGCCTTCTTAACTATGATCGTGCTAGAGCGCGCAATCGTTGAACGGCAGAAGAGGGCTGAAATGGCTCATCCGGCAGCGCCCGATCAGGAGCGCGCCTCGAACCGTCCGGTACGCATCGGCGTCACGGGCATCGGCATCATGGGATCGAATCACGCCCGCGTGCTGGCCGAGCTCCCAGGCGCGGAACTGGTTGCGGTTGCGGATCCCGATCAGGCGCAGGCCCAGCGGGTCGCCAATTTTCTCGGCTGCAAGGCGGTGGGCGACCACCACGAACTCCTCGCCCTCGGCCTTGACGCCGTGGTCGTGGCAGCGCCCACCCATCTACACCACCCCATCGCCCTCGACGTGATCGCGGCCGGCTGCTCGGTGCTGGTGGAGAAGCCCGTCGCCTCCACCACCGAGGAGGGCCGCGAGATCGTGGCCGCCGCCCGCGAGAAGGGCGTCACCCTCATGATCGGCCATGTGGAGCGGTTCAATCCGGCGGTACGCGCCATCAAGGACGCCATCCGCGACGAAAACCTGCTCTCCATCGCCATCACCCGCGTCGGCCCCTTCCCGCCGCGCATGTCCAATGTGGGCGTGGTGATCGACCTCGCGGTGCACGACATCGACCTGATCCGCTGGTTCACCGGCTCGGACATCCTGGAAGTGCAGCCGCAGACCCGCGCCGCCATTGCCGAGCGCGAGGACATCGCCCTGCTCCAGTTCCGCACCGCCACCGGGGCGCTGGCGCACATCAACACCAACTGGCTGACGCCCTTCAAGGCGCGCACGGTCCACGTCGCCACCTCGAAGAAATACGTGATCGGCGATCTGCTCACCCGCCAGGTGACCGAGCATTTCGACTATCGCCCCGACGGCTCCTATTCCACCCGGCATCTGCCGGTGGCCTATGCCGAGCCGCTGCGCGCGGAGCTGGAGAATTTCCTCTCCTCCGTGCGCACCGGTCGTCCGCCGGAAGTGACCGGTGAAGAGGGTGTGGCGAGCCTGGAGATCGCCATGGCCTGTCTGCCCGGCGCCGCCGCCTCGGCGCGCGCCTCCTCCACCAAGCGCCGCGCGGTGGGCTGAGCCCGCCGCTGAACGCGTGCCGCGCCGGCGTTTTCGCCGGCGGGCCGGTGCGCGCCTGCGAAACGCCCGAGCTTCCGGGCCTTCTGAACGGACCTGAGATGACCTCTCCCGCGTCGGGCGCCAGCGCCCCCATCGCCTTCATCGACCTTGCCGCCCAGCGCGCCCGCATCGGCCGCCGTGTGGATGATGCGGTGCAGGCGGTGCTCGCCTCCTGCCGCTTCATCAACGGCCCGGAAGTGACCGAGTTCGAGCAGAAGCTCGCCGCGTTCGCCGGCGCGAAATACGCCGTCTCCTGCTCCAGCGGCACGGATGCGCTGGCTTTGCTGCTGATGGCCTGGGGTGTGAAGGCGGGCGATGCCGTGTTCTGCCCGGCCTTCACCTTCTGCGCCACCGCCGAGGTGGTGCCGTGGGTGGGCGCCACGCCGGTGTTCGTGGACGTGAAGGAAGACACCTTCAACATGGACCCGGAGAGCCTGGAGCAGGCGATCCAGGTGGCCATCGAGCAGGGCCTCGACCCGCGGGTGGTGATTCCGGTGGATCTGTTCGGCCAGCCTGCGGACTATGACGCCATCCTGCCGATCGCCGAGAAATACAGCCTCAAGGTGCTGTGCGACACGGCGCAGGGCTTCGGCGGCACGTGGAACAACCGGCGCACCGGCTCCATCGGCGATGCCACCGCCACCTCCTTCTTCCCCGCCAAGCCGCTCGGCGCCTATGGCGACGGCGGTGCCATCCTCACCGACAACGAGGAACTGGTGACCATCCTCAAGAGCCTGCGCGAGCACGGCCAGGGCGTGGACAAATACCAGAACGTGCGCATCGGCATGACAGCGCGCCTCGACACCATCCAGGCGGCGGTGCTGCTCGAGAAGCTCGCCATCTTCGAGGACGAGATCGCGGCGCGCGAGAAGGTGGCGCGGCGCTACAATGACCTGCTCAAGGATGTGGCCGGCGTGCCGGTGGTCGATCCGCGGGCGACGTCAGTGTGGGCGCAATACACCATCAAGCTCTCCCCCGGCGTGCGCGACGGCCTCGCCGAGAAGCTGAAGGCCGAGGGCGTGCCCACCGCCGTCTACTACCGCCTGCCCATGCACCTGCAGCCGGCCTATCGCCACTACCCCTCCGCCGGCGCCATCCTGCCGGTGTGCGAGGCGCTGGCGGAAGAGGTCATCTCCCTGCCCATGCACGCTTATCTGGACGAGGCGACGCAGGATCGCATCGTCGACGCGGTGAAGCGGGCACTGGCGGCCTGAAAACGCAGGACGGACCAATAAAAAGGGCCGCGGGAGGCATCTCCCGCGGCCCTTTTCCGTTTCAGGCCGGCATGAGCCGGCCACGCCTCACTTGCCGCGCTTGAAGGTGTTCCAGGTCTTGGTGATGACCCGCTGCACCGGCGGCTCGTTGGTGGTGACGATGAAGAGGCGGTCGAAGACCTCCTTCGTCGGATAGATGGACGGATTGTCCATGATTTCCTTGTCGATGAACTTCTGCGAAGCGAGGTTGCCGTTCGCATAGGAGATGAAGTTCGAGTTCTTGGCCGCCACTTCGGGCTTCATCATGTAGTTGATGAAGGCGAGGGCATTGTCGATGTTCTTCGCATCCTTCGGGATGGCGAAGTTGTCGAACCACATGAGCGCCCCTTCCTTGGGCAGCACGTAGTCCACATTCACCGGCTTCTTCTTGGTCTTCTTGGCGGCTTCCTGGGCGCGGGTCTTGGCCTGGTAGACGTCACCCGACCAGCCGAGGGCGATACAGATGTCGCCGCGCGCCAGCGCGTTGATGTAGCCCGAGGAATCGAACTTCTTGATGTAGGGCCGGATGGTCATCAGCAGCTCGCCGGCCTTGGCGATGTCCTCAGGATTCTTGGAGTTGGGATCCAGCCCCAGATACTTCATGGCGGTCGGGATTACCTCTTCCGGACCGTCGAGCACGTAGACGCCGCAATCCTTCAGCTTGGAGAGGATTTCCGGCTTGAAGATGATGTCCCAGGTGTTGAGCGGGATGTCGCCGAGGCGCTCCTTCACCTTGTCCACGTTGTAGCCGATGCCGGTGGTGCCCCACATGTAGTTGACGGCGTGGGCGTTACCGGGATCGTAGACGGCGAGGCGCTGCGTCACCTCGGGCCAGGCATATTGCAGGTTCGGAAGCTTGGACTTGTCGAGGGGGATGAACACGCCCGCCTTGATCTGCCGCTGCAGGAAGGAGCCCGACGGCACCACCACGTCGTAGCCGGTCTTGCCCGCGAGCAGCTTCGTCTCCAGCACCTCGTTGCTGTCGAAGACGTCGTAGCGGACCTTGATGCCGGTTTCCTTGGTGAAGTCTTCCAGAACGGTCGGATCGATATAGTCCGACCAGTTGAAGACGTTGACGACCTTGTCCTGGGCCGTCGCCACGCCGGTAAGGCCCAGCGTGGCCACGACGACTGCAGCTAGCGTTTGGCGAAGCATCCGCCGTTCTCCTCTTGCGCGGGGCGGGCTTTTTCTGCCGTCCCCGGTGGTGGAAGGCTATTGCGTTGCGGCACACCGCTCAACAGGAAACGGGGGCGCCGCAGTGCTCACAGGTACGTGTCGTACTCCAAGGGCAGAATCTGGCGAGTGAAGGCGGCCAGTTCCTCCCGCTTCATCACGCCGTAGATGCGGCGATAGTCTTCGCCGAAAGCGCGGGCGATGAAATCGGAGGCGAAGAACCGCCGCACAGCCTCCTCCATAGAAGGCGAAAGGCGCTCAGCCTCGTGCTCGTAGGCATTGCCGGAAAGCGGCGCAGGCGGCTCGATCTCGCGCTCCAGCCCCTCCAGCATGCCGGCGAGGATGCCGGCGAGCACCAGATGAGGATGAGCTTCCGCCCCCGCGATGCGGTGCTCCAGCCGGCGCGCGGCAGGCGGCCCGTTGGGCACGCGCACCGCCACCGAGCGGTTGTCATAGCCCCAGCTGATGGAAACAGGCGCATAGGAGCCGGGCACGAGGCGGCGGTACCCGTTGTAGCTCGGCACGAACAGCAGCGTGGATTCCGCCATGGTGGCGAGCAGGCCACCGGCGGCATGGCGCAGCGCCCGGTCGCCCACCCCGTCCGGCTTGGCGAAGAGATTGCCGCCGGCCTTCTCCATCAGGCTCACATGGACATGCATGCCGTTGCCGGCGAAATCCACCAGGGGCTTGGCCATGAAACTCGCGCGCAGGCCGTGGCGGCGGGCGACGCCATCGATGAGCCGGCGCAGCAATATGGCGTCGTCCGCCGCCGCCAGCGCATCCACCCGATGGTAGAGATTGACCTCGAACTGGCCAGGCGCGGCCTCGGAAATCACCGTGTCAGCCGGCAGGCCCTGCTGCTCGCAGGCGGCGCGCATGTCGTGCAACACCGGCGCGAAGGCGTCGAGGTCGGACATGGAATACATGTTCTGGCGCGCCTGCCCGGTGGCCGGAAACACCGGCTCCGGCGGCGCGCCGGGTACGTCGGACGGCTTCAGCAGATAGAATTCCAGCTCGAAGGCGACGCAGGGGGCGAGGCCCCGCGCGGTGAAGCGATCCACGATGCCGGCGAGCTGCTGGCGCGGATCGAGCTTCCACGGCGCGCCTTTGGCCGAGCCGTCCGGCTCGTGCATGGTGATGAGCACCTGCGCGGTGGGCCGGGGCGCCCAGGGCACCGGCTTCAGCGTGCCCGCCACCGGCCAGCACAGGCCATCCTTGTCGCCGGTCTCGAGGTGGATCTCGGTGGCCTCCACCTCGCAGCCCCAGATGTCGAGGCCGAAGATGGAGAGGGGGATGGCCACCCCATCCTTCCAGATCTTGGTGATGGACCGTCCGGGGATCCATTTGCCGCGTAGCACCGCGGACGTGTCGGGCAGAAGAACTTCCACCACCTCCGGCTCGCCGTAGGTGGAAAGATAGGCCGCAACCTCGTCGGCGGGCTCTGCGGCGGCAGAGGCCTCGTCGGGTCGGCGGCCGGGGAGTGTGACCGGCATGATACTCCGTCTTCACAAAAGCGACGTTCAAGCCGCATCCAAGCGCTAACGTGGGGAACCTTCAAGCGCGTCCGCACTTATCACACCTTGAACGGGCGCGATTTGACCCCGGAGAGGTTTCCTTTTACCGCGCAGCCGGAGAGGCGGGACGAAATGGGACATCAGGCGGTTCGCCCCCTCTGTGAGGCGGCTTCCGCGAGCGGCTCGGGCCAGGCCCGCTCGGCCACCTCTGGCGGGCGGGAGCGCAGGCCCGCGCGCCGTTTGATCACGAAAGGTCTGTCCCTGTCATGACGGCCGCCCTCACCCAAACCGACCCCCGCCCGTGGGCACACCGTCTCGCGACCCCGGGACCGACACTGCTCCTGCTGCTCGGCTTCGCCATCCTCGTCGCCATCAGCGCGACCTCCATCACCCTCATCCACCGCGCGCGGTCGGATGCGGAGAGCGTTGCCCATACCCTTCGGGTGATGAACGCCGTTTCGCAGCTGCAGGTCCTCATCCGCCGCACGGAAAGCGCCGAACGCGGCTACCTGATCACCGGCCGGGAGGGCTTTGCCCGCTTCTACCAGCAATCGAAAGCCCAGACAGGGCCCACACTCGAAGAGATCGCCACCCTCACCGCCGACAATCCCGAGCAGCAGCAGCGCGTGGCCGAGGCCCGCACCCTGATCGCCGAACGTCTTGCGTCCTATGAGCAATCCATGGCGCTGCGGACCGCGGGCGATCTGGAGGGAGCCGTCGCCGACCTCCGGGCCGATCGCACCGAGGGCGCCATGACGCGCCTCGGCACGCTGCTGGTGGAGATGAAGGCGGCGGAGACCGAGCTGCTCGACGAACGCACCGACGCCTCCCACGACAGCACGGTCTGGCTGACCGTGGTCAGCCTCGCCGGCCTCGCCGTGGTGCTCGCCCTGGGCGCCCTCGCCCTCACCCTCAATCGCCGCCAGATCGACGCCTTGAAGGCGGCGCAGCGCGAGCTGGAGGCCGCCAATCAGGGGCTGGAGAAGCGCGTCGCCGAGCGCACCGCCGACCTCAAGGAAGCCAACGACGAGATCCAGAGCTTCGCTTACATCGTCAGCCATGATCTGCGCTCACCGCTCGTCAACATCATGGGCTTCACCAGCGAGATCGAGGCCATGCGGGGCGACCTGTTCGAGCGCCTCGCCCAGCTGCGGGCGCAGGCGGGCGACGCCCCGGAGGCCGATGCTGAGCTCGCCGCCGATTTCGAGGAGGCGCTCGGCTTCATCAAGACGTCCATCACCCGGATGGACCGGCTCATCCACGCCATCCTCGCCTTGTCGCGAGAAGGCCGGAAGGAATTCGTGCCGGTGGACGTGGACATGGGCCAGCTTTTCGCCAACCTGCGGGACAGCATGACCCACCAGCTGCACGAAGCCGGCGGCGAGATCGCCATCAAGCGCCTGCCGGTGATCCAGTCCGACCGGCTGGCGCTGGAGCAGATCTTCACCAACCTCCTCGACAACGCCTTCAAGTATCGGCGGGACGACGTGCCACTCCGCGTGGAGGTGAGCGCGGTGGACACGCCCGGCTTCGTCACCTTCGTCATTCAGGACAATGGCCGTGGCATCGATCCCAAGGATCGCGGCCGGGTGTTCGAACTGTTCCGCCGCTCGGGCCGGCAGGATCGCCCCGGCGAAGGCATCGGCCTTGCCCATGTGCGCGCGCTGGTGCGACGTATGGGCGGCCTCATCTCACTCGATTCCAAGCTGGGCGAAGGCTCTACCTTCAAGGTGACGGTGCCGCGCCGCCTGCCCACGGAGACCGGAAAGAAGGACCATGGTTGAGCACGTCACCATCATCATGATCGAGGACGATGAGGGCCATGCGCGCCTCATCGAGAAGAACATCCGGCGCGCTGGCGTGAACAACGAGATCGTCGCCTTCAGGGACGGCACCAGCGCCGTCAACTTCCTGTTCGGCGCCGATGGCAGCGGGCGGGAGAGCAGCGGCCGCGCGCTCCTCGTGCTGCTCGACCTCAATTTGCCCGACATGACCGGCGTCGAGATTCTCGGCCGCATCAAGCAGAACGAGCATCTCAAGCGCTCGCCCGTGGTGGTGCTCACCACCACCGACGACAAGGTGGAAATCCAGCGCTGCTACGACCTTGGCGCCAATGTCTATGTGACGAAGCCGGTCAATTACGAGAATTTCGCCAACGCGATCCGGCAGCTTGGCCTCTTCTTTTCCGTCATCCAGGTGCCGGAGACCGACTGATGGAATGCGCCGTGTCCGACCCTCTGGCAGTTCAACCGGACGCGGCATCCGCCCCGCCGCCGCCGCTGCGCGTGCTCTATGTGGATGACGACCCCGCCCTCGGGCGGCTGGTGCAGCGCCAGCTCGGGCGCCTCGGGTTCGAGGTGGTCCCGGCCTTTTCCGGCGAGGACGGGCTGGCACGGCTCGGCACCGAGCGGTTCGACGTGGTCGCCCTCGACCACTACATGCCGGGCCAGGACGGCATGGCCACCCTGCGCGCCATCCGCGCCCTCGAAAACGCCCCGCCGGTGGTCTACGTCACCGGTGCGCAGGACGGGCGGCTCGCGGTCGCCGCCCTCAAGGCGGGTGCGGCCGACTATGTGGTGAAGGAGGTCCAGGCCGACTTCATCGAACTGCTGCGTGCCGCCTTCGTGCTGGCGGTGGAGCAGGTGCGCATGCGCCGCGCCCACGAGGCGGCGGAGGCCGAAATCCGCGCCGCCCGCGACCGGTTCGAGGCGCTGGCCGCCGAACGGGCGCTGCTGCTGCGCGAGATGAACCACCGCGTCGGCAATTCACTCCAGATCATCGTCTCGCTGCTCAACGTGCAGGCCGGCGCAACCGAAGATCCGCGGGTGAAGGAAGCGCTGAATTCCGCCCGCAACCGCGTTTCCGCCGTGGCCCAGGTGCACCGGCGGCTCTACACGTCCGACCAGATCGCGACCGTCGCCCTCGACCAGTATATCGGCTCGCTGCTGGACGACCTTCAGGTGTCGGCGCACCGCGAGCATGGCGGCATCACCCTCACCTACGATGCGGACCCCATCCACATCGACCCCGATCGCGGCGTCGCGCTGGGCATCATCGCCACCGAGCTCGTCATCAACGCCATGAAATACGCCTATCCCGACGGCGAGGGGCCGGTGCGGGTGAAGCTGAAGCGCATGGGCGACCGGCTCGACTTCACCGTGGAAGACGACGGCGCCGGTATCTCGCCGGAAAAGCCGGCGACGTCCACGGGCCTCGGCAACCGCATCGTCAAGGCCATGTCCATGAAGCTCGGCTGCGAGCCGACATTCGACCCGCGCGAGCGCGGCACCTGCGTGCGCCTCACCTTCCGCCTCGCCGACCGCGGCAAGGCGTGAGGGCTTCCCGCCGCAAGGACTTGGTCAGATGCGGGGGACGATGATGAGCCGTTCCACCGGCTTGCCGCCGAGCAGGTGCGAGGTGACGATCTCGTCGATATCCTCGGGGGTCTTCGGCGTGTACCAGATGCCCTGCGGATAGACGACCATGATGGGCCCCGCCTGGCAGAAGCTCAGGCAGCCGGAGGAGGTCATGGCGATGTCGCGGCGGCCGGAGGCCTCCAGCTTCTTCCCCAGGCGTTCCCACAAAGGCTGCGCGCCATTGGCGCCGCAGGAGCCGCGCGGATGCATGGGCGGCCGCTGGGTGAAGCAGCAGAAGACATGGTGGGTGTAGACCTGCGGAATGTCGAGGACTTCGGCTTCGGCGGCTTCGGACATGACGGCTCACGGCTCGGTGGGTTTCCTGGAGCCATTCAAATTGCATGCCGCCGCGCGGCTTTCGCCAGAAAGCCGTTGCAGACCAGAGCAATAGGCCAATGGAAACGCCGGCGCCCCGAGGGGACGCCGGCGCGGGTCGCGACACTGGCGGGAATGCGACACGGCGCGGCGGCCCGCGCCCGCCGCATCACAAGATCATTTGCCCACGAACAGGCTGTCGAGCTTGCCGCCGGAGGCGAAGTGGGTGGCCTGCACCTTCTCCCAGCCGCCGAACACGTCCTCCACCTTCACGAGGCGGATGGGCGGGAACTGGTCCTTGAACTGTTCCGCGACCTTAGGGTCCACCACGCGGTGGAAGGCCTTGGCCGCCACCGTCTGGCCGGCGGGGGAATAGAGGAACTCGAGATAGGCCGTGGCGGAAGCGCGAGAGCCGCGCTTGTCCACCACCTTGTCCACCACCGCCACCGGGAACTCGGCGAGCAGGCTCACGGACGGCACGACGGTGAGGAGCTTCTTGTCGGGATAGAGCCCCTCGATGGTGCGGGTCTCCGCCTCGAAGGTCACCAGCACGTCGCCGGTGTCGCGCTCCACGAAGGTTGTGGTGGCGGCGCGGCCGCCGGTGTCGAACACCGGCACGTTGGCCAGCAGCTTCTTCACGAAGGCATCCGCCTTGGCGGCGTCACCCTTGTTCTGCTCCAGCGCATAGGCATAGGCGGCAAGATAGGTGTAGCGCGCGTTGCCCGAGGTCTTGGGGTTTGGGAAGATCACCTTCACGTCGTCGCGGACGAGGTCGGACCAGTCCTTGATGTTCTTCGGGTTGCCCGCGCGCACGAGGAAGGCCGGGAAGGAATAATAGGGCGAGGCGGAATTGGGGAACTTCTTCGGCCAGTCCTTGGCCACATAGCCGGCCTTGGCGAGGGTATCCACGTCGATCACCTGGTTGAAGGTGACCACATCCGCCTCCAGCCCCTCGATGACCGCGCGGGCCTGACGGGAGGAGCCGGCGTGGCTCTGGTTCACCGTCAGCTCCTGGCCGGTCTTCGACTTCCAGAACGGGATGAACTCGGCATTGACGGCCGTGAACAGCTCCCGGGAGATGTCATAGGAGACGTTCAGCAGCGTGTTGGGCCCCTGCTGGGCCAGCGACGGCCCGGCGCCGAACGGGGCCGCGGCCGCGCCGGCGAGCGCGGTGGCGAGGAGGGCGCGGCGGGTGATCATGGAACGTGCTCCCGATTTCACATTTCACATATGATGAAATGTTATATTCACATGCACCGTGTCTATCATGTGGAATCCGGACTGTGAACCTCCCGGTGCGCGGGACTCCCAGAAACTTTCCCCATGGGAATAGGAAAGGCCCGCGAACGGGTCGCGGGCCTTCAAGAATTGCGAGCGGATCAGACGTCCGGCGTCAGAGATTCAGCATGGCCATGGCGGCGGCGGGGTAGCGGGTGCCGGCCACGGCCTCGGGTGCGAAGAGGGCGTCGAGGGTGGCGACCTCCTCCGGCGAGAGGCGGATGCGGGTGGCAGCCACATTCTCCTCAAGATACTTCTGCCGCCGCGTCCCGGGGATCGGGATCACGTTGTCCTGCTTGTTGAGGATCCAGGCCAAGGCGATCTGCGCGCTGGTAGCGCCCTTCGCCGCGGCGAAGTCCTTCAGCGCCTCCACCAGCGTGAGGTTGGCCTTGAGCGCGTCGCCGCTGAAGCGGGGATTGGCGCGGCGGAAATCGTCGGCGGCGAGCGTGTCGGGGCTCGTCACCGCGCCGGTCAGGAAGGAACGTCCGAGCGGGGAATAGGCGACAAAGGCGACGCCAAGCTCGCGGCACGCCGCCAGCATTTCCTCTTCGGGATCCCGGCTCCACAGGGAATATTCGATCTGCACCGCGGTGATGGGATGCACCGCATGCGCCTTGCGCAGTGTCGCCACCGAGCATTCGGACAGACCGAGGAAGCGCACCTTGCCCGCTTCCACCAGCCCCTTCATGGCCCCCACCGTCTCCTCGATGGGCGTCTTGGAATCCACGCGGTGCTGGTAATATAGGTCGATGGTATCGATGCCGAGCCGTTCGAGGCTGGCATCGCAGGCGGAGCGCACATAATCGGGCGTGCCGGACACGCCGAGGCGCTCGCCATTGGGGCCGCGCACATTGCCGAACTTGGTGGCGAGGATCACCTGATCACGCCGCCCTTTGAGGAAGCGACCGAGCAGGCGCTCATTGTGGCCGACGCCGTACATGTCAGCGGTGTCGAAGAAATTTATGCCGAGGTCGAGAGCGGCTGCTAGGGTCGCGAGCGACTGTTCGTCGTCGCTTGGCCCATAGAATTCAGACATGCCCATGCAGCCGAGACCGATGGCGGACGCGGACAGGCCCGAGCGACCGAGGGAGCGATGGTCCATGGGGGACCTCATATGAAGGGGAAAGAAGGGAAGCACAGCCAAGCGGCCCCGCGCTGGCCATGAATGTAAACTACACCGTATAGTGTACTTATGTCAAGCGACATTCCCTCCCCGCCGCCCATGCCGGGCGCCGCGATAGATTTGGCACCGGCTGACGCCCGGCCGGGGCGCGACCGCCGCACCACCGTGCCGCGCATCCGCGCCGCCGCGCGCCGGCTGTTTCTGGAGCGCGGCTATGAGGGCACCTCGATGGATGCCGTCGCGGCGGCCGCTCCCGTCTCCAAGCGCACGCTCTACCAGCACTTTCCCGGCAAGGCGGAGCTGTTCGCCGCAGTCATCGACGACGCATGGTCCCACTTCACCCGCGCACCGATCTTGCCCGGGGATACGGCCGGCGACCCGCGCGCCGTGCTGCGCGCCTATGTGGGACGCCTCACCGAGCACTGGGAACGGCCGGACGTGGTGCCGCTGCTCCGGCTTGTGATCGCCGAGGCGCCGCGCTTTCCCGAGCTGTCCCAAGCCTATTTCGCCGTGGGCAAGGAGCCGGCCCTGAAAGGCCTCGGCGCCTATTTTGCCACCCTCGCCGCCGAAGGACGCCTCGCCACCAGCGATCCGCAGCTCGCGGCGGCGCAGTTCCTCGGGGCCATCAAGGAGCCGCTGTTCTGGCCGCGGGTGCTCGGCGTGCCGGTGGCGTTCGACGTCACCGCCGCCGTGGAGCGGGCCATAGACGGTGTGCTGAAGGACCGCTGAGAGGGCAGCCCCCTCGCCCCTTCAATTACCCCTTCCCTTGCCCCTTCGGCGCCCCCCTGCTAAGAGCCGCGCCATCCGCGGGATGCTCGCGGCATTCCTCTTCCAAGAACAGACAGGACGGTCCCCCATGGCGATCGAGCGCACTTTCTCGATCATCAAGCCCGACGCCACGCGTCGGAACCTCACCGGCGCCATCAATGCCGTCATCGAGAATGCAGGCCTCAAGATCGTGGCCCAGAAGCGCATCCGCATGACGCGCGAGGAGGCCGAGACCTTCTACGCGGTCCACCAGGAGCGCCCCTTCTTCGGTGACCTCGTGGCCTTCATGACCTCCGGCCCGGTGGTGGTGCAGGTGCTCGAAGGCGAGAACGCCGTCGCCAAGTACCGCGAAGTGATGGGCGCCACCAACCCGGCGAACGCCGCCGAGGGCACCATCCGCAAGCTGTTCGCCGAGTCCATCGAGGCGAATTCCGCCCACGGCTCCGACAGCACCGACAATGCGAAGGTGGAGATCGCCCAGTTCTTCTCCGGCAATGAAATCGTCGGCTGAACTGGTATTCGATTAGGATTCCGCGGCGCGCGATCGAATTTGTGCGCCGCGGCGTCCGGTTTTTCTTGAGGGTTCCTCTCGGGCAGATTAACGTAGCGTCAAAATCCAAAATACGGCGCACCAGACGCAGAATACAATTGCGCAGTGACGCCGACGCTCAAATGGCCCGGGGTAGGGATCATGTCGCTCGATTCACCAGTGCTCTGGCTGGCACTGCTGCAGATCATTTGGATCAACGTCCTATTGTCCGGCGACAACGCGGTGGTGATCGCCCTCGCCTGCCGCTCATTGCCGGAGAAGGTGCGCCGAACGGGCATCATCCTCGGCGCCGGCGTGGCCGTCGGCCTGCGCATCATCTTCACCGGCATCGTCGCGACACTTCTGGCCCTGCCGTGGCTGAAGCTCGTGGGCTCCCTCGCCCTCATGTGGATCGCGGTGGACCTCGCCAGCCCTGACGAGGGCGGCGAAGAGGCCATTCAATCCAGCGACAACCTCTGGAAAGCCGTGGGTACGGTGGCGGTGGCGGACATCGTCATGAGCCTCGACAACGTGGTGGCCGTGGCCGCCATCGCCGACGGCAACTGGTTCCTGCTCATCTTCGGCCTCGCCATCTCCATTCCGCTCATCATCGCCGGCTCGTCGCTGGTGATGTCGCTCATCAACCGCTTCCCGCTGCTGGTCTGGGCCGGCGCGGCGCTGCTCGGCTGGGTCGCCGGCGACATGCTGCTCGGGGACGTGGCCATCATCGAGCGCCTGGGTGAAGAGACCACGCATCACCTCCACCGCATCGTCTCCGCCGCCGGCGCCGCCCTCGTGGTCGGCCTCGCGCTGGCCCTGCGCTGGTACAAGGGTCGGCGCGCGCACGCCCACGACGACATCGCAGCCTGAGACGATCGACATGAAAGGGGCCGCATCCGGCCCCTTTTTTCTGCCCCTTAATTGACGTAACGGAAGTTTTGTCGCGTCATCAACATGACGCGACGTAAGAATAACTGCGGCGCGCCGAGCCCCAGTCCGGCCTCGCCCGCATCATCAGCCTTCACCACATGGAGTGGACGATGGATTTCACCGCCCCGACCTTCTGGGTCGCCCTTCTGCAGATCATCTGGATCGACCTGCTGCTGTCCGGCGACAATGCGGTGGTGATCGCCCTTGCGTGCCGCTCGCTGCCGGCGAAACAGCGCAAATGGGGCATCCTGCTCGGCGCCGGCGCGGCGGTGGGCCTTCGCATCCTGTTCGCGCTGGCGGTGTCCTACCTCCTCGGCGTGCCGTTCCTGAAGGTGGTGGGCGGCCTGCTGCTGTTCTGGATCGCCATCAAGCTCGTCACCGACAATGGCGGCGATTCCCACGAGGTCGCGGCTTCGGACAGCCTGTGGAAGGCGGTGCGCACCATCGCCATCGCCGATGCGGTCATGAGCCTGGACAATGTGGTGGCCATCGCCGCCGCCGCGCGCGGGCACTGGGAATTGTTCGTGTTCGGGCTGCTGCTCACCATCCCGCTCATCATCTTCGGCTCGCAATTGCTGCTCTCGCTGCTCACCCGCTTCCCCATCCTCATCTGGGCCGGCGCTGCGCTGCTCGGCTGGATCGCCGGCGAGATGCTGGTGGGCGACGTGATGGCGCTCAGCTACATGCAGCAGCTGAACCCCGCACTGGTGAAGGTGGCCGAGGACGGGCTGCACCCGGCCGCTTTGCCCCATTATGTGGCCAGCACCATCGGCGCCCTCTTCGTCCTGGGGCTCGGCTACGTCCTGCGCAACCGCGGGCGCGACCGCGCCGCCGAGGCCGGGCACGGCGCCTGAGCCTCCCCGCAAGAGATGTGAAAAGGGGGCGACGGCACGCGTCGCCCCCTTTATTGTCTCAAGGCCATGAACGTCCATGCCCCGACCGTTTCGCACACCGCCCACAGCCCGGTTGCGACCCACCCGTCCGTCTGTCCCCATGACTGCCCGTCCGTCTGCGCCCTGAAGGTGGACGTGATGGCCGATGGCCGCATCGGCCGGGTGCATGGCTCCAAGGACCAGCCCTATACCGCTGGCGTCATCTGCGCGAAGGTTGCCCGCTATGCCGAGCGGGCGAACCACCCGGACCGCCTGGCCCATCCGTTGCTGCGCACCGGCCCCAAGGGCTCCGGCCAGTTCACCCGCATTTCCTGGGACGAGGCGCTGGACCGGGTGGCCGAAGGCCTCCTGAAGGCCGAGCGGGAGCACGGGGCGGAATCCGTCTGGCCCTATTATTACGCCGGCACCATGGGCCTCGTGATGCGCGACGGCATCAACCGGCTGACCCATGTGAAGCGCTATTCGCGCTTCTTCTCCTCCATCTGCGTCAATCCCGCCTGGAGCGGCTACATGGCGGGTGCCGGCCGCATCGCCGGCGTGGACCCGCGGGAAATGGCGGCCTCCGGCCTCATCACGCTCTGGGGCACCAATGCGGTGTCCACCCAGGTCAATGTGATGACCCACGCCATCCATGCGCGGAAGCGCCACGGCGCGAAGATCGCGGTGGTGGATGTCTATCGCACCCCCACCATGGAGCAGGCGGACATCCCCCTCCTCATCCGCCCCGGCACGGACGGGGCGCTGGCCTGTGCGGTGATGCACGTGCTGTTCCGCGACGGCCTCGCCGACCGCGCCTATATGGAGCGCTATGCCCGCGACGCCGCCGCGCTGGAGGCGCATGTGGCGACGCGGACGCCCGAATGGGCTTCCGCCATTTGCGGCCTGCCGGTGGCCGAGATCGAAGCCTATGCGCGGCTCGTGGGCACGACGCCGGCCTCCTATTTCCGCATCGGCTATGGCTTCTCCCGCAGCCGCAACGGCGCGGTGAACATGCACTCGGTGGCGTCCATCCCCGTGGTGGCCGGAAGCTGGCAGCATCTCGGCGGCGGCGCGCTCCACTCCATGTCCGGCACCTATGGCTGGCGCAAGAAGATGATCGAGGGGCTGGACCGGCTCGATCCCACCGTGCGCGCCCTCGATCAGTCCCGCATCGGCCCCATCCTGATGGGCGAAGAGGATGCGCTGGCGGGCGGCGGCAAGGTGGCGGCGCTCCTCATCCAGAACACCAACCCCGTCGCCGTCGCCCCTGAGCAGGAGAAGGTGAAGCGCGGCTTCGCGCGGGAGGACCTGTTCGTGGCGGTCCACGAGCAATTCATGACCGATACGGCCCGGATGGCCGACATCGTGCTGCCCGCCACCATGTTCACCGAGCATGACGACATCTACGGCGCCGGCGGGCATCCCCACATCCAGATCGGCACCAAGCTGGTGGAGCCCCCGGGCGAGTGCCGCACCAATCACGACGTGATCTGCGCTCTGGCATCACGCCTTGGCGCCGAACACCCCGGCTTCGCCATGACTGCCCGAGAGCTCATCGACTGGACCCTGCGCGAGAGCGGACGGGGCCCGGTGGAAGCGCTGGAGGAGGCCCGCTTCATGGACGTGGGCCAAGACTACCGCACCGCCCATTTCCTCGATGGCTTCGGCCATCGCGACAAGCTTTTCCATTTCGCGGTGGACTGGGCGAACCTCTCCTTCCCCGCGCCGGGCAAGTTCGGCCCGGTGGCGGACATGCCGGCCCTGCCGGACCATTGGGCGGTGATCGAGGAGGCGGATGCGGAGCATCCCTTCCGGCTCGTCACCGCGCCAGCCCGCAACTTCCTCAACTCCTCCTTCACCGAGACGCCCACCTCGCAGGAGCGGGAGGGCGCGCCCTCTTTGCTGGTCCATCCTGAGGACGCGGCGGCGCTTGGCGTCGCGGAGGACGATCTCGTGGCGGTAGAGAACCCGCGCGGGCGGGTGGAGCTGCGCGTCCGGCTGTTCGACGGGCTGCGGCGCGGCGTCGTCGTTTCCGAGCAGATCCAGCCGTCCGGCGCCCATCGCGGCGGGCGCGGCATCAACACGCTGACCGGAGCTGATCCGGTGGCGCCGGTGGGCGGCGCGGCGTTTCATGACAACAAGGTGCGGGTGGTAAAGATCGAGGCGTGAGGCTCTCACGCCTCGGCCTATCTCACGGACCGCCAGCACTGGGGACAGCGGGCACCCGCCCGGGAATTAAACCCCCGGCGAAACCAGCGCCGGCAGTCCGCCCTTGGCGCCGGTGATCTCCACCCGCTCGTCGGCGACCTTCAGGCGGCCGGCGGCCAGAAGCTCCAGCCCCTTGGGATAGATCACGTGCTCCTGCGCCAGCACGCGGGCGGCGAGGACGTCCGGCGTGTCGTCGGCTTCCACCGGCACGGCGGCCTGCAGGATGATCGGCCCCTCGTCCATCTCGGCGCGCACGAAATGGACGGTGCAGCCGTGGAAGCGCACCCCCGCCTCCAGCGCCCGCTCGTGGGTGTGCAGGCCCTTGAAGCTGGGCAGGAGCGAGGGGTGAACGTTGATCATGCGGTTGCGCCAGCGTTCCACCAGCCAGGGCGTGAGCAGGCGCATGAAGCCGGCGAGGCAGACGATCTCGATGCCCTCGGCCTTCAGATAGGCGTCGAGCGCCGCGTCGAAGGCCAGGCGGTCGCTATAGCCCTTGTGCGACAGCACGAGGGTCGGCACGCCGTGCTCCTTGGCGAAGTCGAGACCGGCGGCGTCCTCCCGGTTGGAGAGGACCAGCGCGATCTCGGCCGGGAAGTCCGGCGCCTCGGCGGCCTTCACCAGCGCCGCCATGTTGGAGCCGCGGCCGGAGATCAGGATCGCGGTGCGTTTCGGCGCCGCCTCGCTCATGACGCGAACCCGAAATCGGCGGCCCCGTCATAGACCACATGGGCCGCGCCGGTGCCGGGCTCGATGACGCCCAGGCGGATCACGGTCTCGCCCGCGGCGGCGAAGGCGTCGGCCACCTCCTCCTCCCGCTCCACCGGTACCACCACGGCCATGCCGACGCCGCAGTTGAAGGCGCGCAGCATCTCTTCCGGCGCCACCGCGCCGACGCTAGCCAGCCAGCGGAAAACGGGAGGGACGATGAGGTTGGACAGGTCGATGCGGGCGATGGTACCGGCCGGCAGCACGCGCGGCAGGTTCTCTGTGATGCCGCCGCCGGTGACATGGGCGAGCGCCTTCACCGCGCCGGTCGCGCGGATGACGGACAAGACGCTCTTCACATAGAGGCGAGTGGGCGTGAGGAGCGCGGTGCCGAGGTTCTGGCCCTTGTGGAAGGGGGCCTCGTCGGTCCAGGCGAGGCCGGACCGCTCGACGATGCGGCGCACCAGTGAATAGCCGTTGGAATGCACGCCGTCCGAGGCGAGCCCGAGGATCACGTCGCCCGGCCCCACATCCTTGCGCGGCAGCAGCTCGGTGCGCTCGACGGCACCGAGGGAGAAGCCGGCGAGGTCATAGTCGCCGTCGCGGTACATGCCCGGCATCTCGGCCGTCTCACCGCCGATGAGGGCGCAGCCGGCCGCCTTGCAGGCCCGCGCGATGCCCGCGACGATATGGGCGCCCACATCCGGCGCGAGGCGGCCGGTGGCGAAATAATCGAGGAACAGCAGCGGCTCGGCGCCCTGGACCACGAGGTCGTTGACGCACATGGCCACGAGATCGATGCCGATGGTGTCGTGCACGCCGGTATCGATGGCGATCTTGAGCTTGGTGCCCACGCCGTCGGTGGTGGCGATGAGGAGGGGATCGGCAAATCCCGCCGCCTTCAGGTCGAACACACCGCCGAAGCCGCCGATGTCCGCGTCGGCGCCCGGCCGGGCTGTCGCCTTGACCAGCGGCTTGATGAGATCGACCAGGCGGTTGCCCGCATCGATGTCCACGCCCGCGTCGCGGTAGGAAAGTCCGTCCTGAGCCATAGGATCCCCGTCTTTGCGCGGGGCTTAGCCGCGAACGCGGGTCAAAGCAAGGCAGAGCGCCGCTCTTCGCCGTCTTGCACAGCCGGGCGGCAGGCCCGGACCATGGCCGCGACCTGCTCCACGTCGTCCCGGAACGGCAGGGTGCGCCGCCAGACGAGGCCGATGGTGCGGGACGGCGCGGGATCGGGAAAACGCAGCAGCCGCACGCGCGGGATGCGCCCGCCCTCGGAAGCGACGAACATCTGCGGCAGCAGCGTCACGCCCTGCCCGTTGGCGACCAGCTGGGCCAGGGTCGACAGGCTGGAGGCGCCGAAGCGCCGCAGCTGGCGGGCGTCCACCTTGCGGCAGACGTTGAGCGCCTGGTCGCGGAAGCAGTGGCCGTCCTCCAGCAGCAGGAGGTCGGCGGCGAGGATGTCCTCGGCGGCGGCGGTCTCGCCCGAAAAGTCCGCCGAGGCTTCGGGAACGGCGAGCAGGAACGGGTCCTCGAACAGCGCCATGGTCTCCAGCGCCGGATGCTCCACCGGCAGGCTGAGGATGACGAGGTCGAGGTCGCCATGGGCGAGGTCGTTCACCAGTTGCTCGGTCTGGCTCTCCCGGAGCGCGATCTCCACGCCCGGCCAGCGGCCCGCCATCTCCGGCAGCAGGCGCGGCAGGAGATAGGGCGCGATGGAGGGGATGACGCCGAGCCGCATCCGCCCTTCCAGCAGCCGCCCCCGGTCGCGGATGGTGCGTTCCATGTCGGCAAGCGCCGCCAGCACGCCGCGGGCGCGCGATGCGGCCTCCTCCCCCACCGGGGTCAGGCGCACGCCGCTCCGTCCTCGCTCGACGAGGCGCACGCCGAGCGCCTCCTCCATCTCGCGGATCTGCATGGAAAGGGCTGGCTGGGTGACGGCGCATTCCTCCGCCGCGCGGCCGAAATGACGGTGGCGGGCGAGGGCATCGAAGTAGCGAAGCTGACGGGTGGAGAGCACTCGATAAGATTACCTTATCGAAAACTCAATGCAATCTGATTTGTCCTTATTCCAACTCGCGGCCATGCTGCGCTCCGGTTGATCCGCCGCCGTCACGGCGCGAGTCCAAGCAGGGAGCCCTTCATGACGCGACCCACCCTCACCACCACCGCCGGCAATCCCATCGCCGACAACCAGAACTCGCTGACTGCCGGTCCGCGCGGTCCGGTGCTGATGCAGGACTATCAGCTCCTCGAGAAGCTCGCCCACCAGAACCGCGAGCGCATTCCCGAGCGTGTGGTGCACGCCAAGGGCTGGGGCGCCTTCGGCACCCTCACCGTCACCGGCGACATTTCCAAATATACCAAGGCCAAGGCGCTCCAGCCCGGCGCGCAGACGCCCATGCTGGCCCGCTTCTCCACGGTGGCCGGCGAACTGGGCGCGGCGGATGCCGAGCGCGACGTGCGCGGCTTTGCGCTCAAGTTCTACACGCCCGAGGGCAACTGGGACCTCGTGGGCAACAACACGCCCGTCTTCTTCGTCCGCGACCCCTACAAGTTCCCGGACTTCATCCACACCCAGAAGCGCCACCCCAAGACCAACCTGCGCTCCCCCACCGCCATGTGGGACTTCTGGTCCCTCTCGCCGGAGAGCCTGCACCAGGTGACGATCCTGTTCTCCGACCGCGGCCTGCCCGTGGGCGTCCGGAACATGAACGGCTACGGCTCGCACACCTATTCCTTCATCAACGAGGCGGGTGAGCGCTTCTGGGTGAAGTTCCACTTCAAGACCCTTCAGGGCCACAAGCACTGGACCAATGGCGAGGCCACCGAGGTGGTCGGCCGCACCCGTGAATCCACGCAGGAGGATCTGTTCACCGCCATCGAGCGCGGCGAATTCCCCAAGTGGAAGGTGCAGGTGCAGGTGATGCCGGAGCTGGATGCGGAGAAGACCTCCTACAATCCCTTCGACCTCACCAAGGTGTGGCCGCACGGCGAGTATCCGCCCATCGACATCGGCGTCATGGAGCTGAACCGCAATCCGGAGAACTATTTCGCGGAGATCGAGCAGGCGGCCTTCTCGCCGTCCAATATCGTGCCCGGCATCTCCTTCTCGCCGGACAAGATGCTACAGGCCCGCATCTTCTCCTACGCCGACGCCCATCGTTACCGCATCGGCACGCACTATGAGCACCTGCCGGTGAATGCCCCCAAGTGCCCGGTGCATCACTACCACAAGGACGGCGCCATGCGGTTCTTCCCGCAGGTGACCGGGAATACCGACGCCTATTACGAGCCGAACTCGTTCAACGGCGCCGCCGAGGACGCCAAATATGCCGAGCCCCCGCTGCAGATCTCGGGTGATGCCGAGCGCTACAGCCACCGCATCGGCAATGACGACTTCTCCCAGCCGCGCGCCCTGTTCGAGCTGTTCGACGCCGGCCAGCGCCAGCGGCTCTTCAGCAACCTCGCGGCGGCCATGTACGGCATTCCGCAGGAAATCGCCGACCGGCAGATCGCCCTCTTCACCAAGGTCCACCCGGAATACGGGGCGGGCGTGAAGGCGGCGCTGGAGCACGAGACCCGCGCCAAGGCGGCGGAGACGGCCCAGCAGCAGAAGAACCCGGCGGGCCCTGTCGCCGCCGAGTGACGTGATCCCGGAGCGGGGGTTTGCCGGGAGCCCCGACCCGGCAAACGGAAAGGGGGCGCGCCTTGCCGGCGCGCCCCCTTTTTATTTCGGCTGCAGATCTCAGTCCTCAAGCACCTTGAGCTTGAACAGGAGGCCGGCGAGATAGGCGCCCACCAGCGGCACCACGATGAACAGCCAGAGCTGCGAGATGGCCTTGCCGCCCGCGAACAAGGCCGGGCCGATGGAGCGGGCGGGGTTCACCGACACGCCGGTGACGGGAATGAAGACGATGTGGATCATCACCAGCGACAGGCCGATGGCGAGACCCGCCGCCTGGGTGATTCCCGCCTTGGAGGTGGAGCCGAGGATCACCACCAGGAACACGAAGGTGCCCACCAGCTCGGCGAGGATCGCCGCGCCCAGGCCGTAGCCGCCGATATAGCCCTCGCCCCAGCCGTTCTGGCCGAGACCGGCGGTCTTCACATCGAAGCCGGCCAGCTTGCCGGAGGCGATCATGAACAGGATGGCGGCGCCGGCGATGCCGCCCAGGATCTGGGCGATCCAGTATTTCGGCACTTCGGAGGTGGGGATGCGGCCAGCGGCCCAGACGCCGATGGTGACGGCGGGATTGATGTGGCAGCCGGACACATGGCCGATGCCATAGGCCATGGACGTCACGGCAAGGCCGAAGGCAAAGGCGATGGCGAGCATCCCGATGGGTGCCGAGCCGTAGCCGGTGAGCACCGCGGAGCCGCAGCCGAAAAGAACGAGAACCGCTGTTCCGATGAACTCGGCGACGTATTTATTCATTGCCCAGTCTCCCCTGCGCGCTGTCTCCCGGCGAGGACCGGGCACTGAGCGCGCATCCGTCACAGTTCAGGAGCCGAATTCGCCGCCCGGACCGAACGAAACCGGGCGGACTCGCCTCCAATCAGGCGCCCCCTGAGGACACGCCGCAGCTCAAGCCAACTCCGCCCAAAGGCAGAGATCAAGACTGCAACTCCAAATCGGGGTGGCTCGCGCGCACCTTTTTGACGTGCGGCAGCGCAGCATCGCGTACCGCGCTCGCGAAAAGATGAACGGAAGGTAAAGGCCCGTGTCGGCGCGGGTTCAGCCCCGGCGTCGTACAAGCAAGGTGAAAACATCCTCCATTGAGGGGACGACCTGCCCCGGTCCGGCGTTCTAAGCCGGCCACGCGACGTCGAACAAAGAGCTGCCCCGGACCCTGCCATGAAGACCACCTCCCTGATTGCGGCTGCCGCCACCACCTTCATCGCCATCGCCGCCTGGGGTGGCGGCGACCTCGTGCGCGCCTTCCCCGGCGATGCCGCTCCCGCCATGGCGAAGGCGGATCAGCCCGCGGCGCGCGACGTCGCCTATCAGTGGCGCGACTATTGGGATCGCGGCGGGGCGGATGCTGCGACGCGGGCCTGCCCGGCGCGCAAGAGCATCAGCCTCTCTTGGGAGGGCCCGCGCCTGTCCTGGCAGCGCAGCTGCGCCCGGCCTGGCTGAGCTTCACCCCTCGCGCGCCACGATCGGGGGGTGCAACCGCCGGGAGCCTCCCGCCACGCTGACGTTCGCCCGCGAACATGGTAGGTGTGCCCCGCCCCGGCGTTCGGGGAGGGAGGGAGTTCATGAAGCGACTTTGGACCGGCGCCTCAGCCGCAGCGCTGGTTGCAGCTGCGACGCTGTGGACCGCGACGGCCGACGCCCAGCAACCCCAGTCGACACCTCAGGCGCAGGCCCAGCCCGCGGCCGCGCCCTCCGCGCCGCCGACCTGGCCGCGCGTCTATGACCTGCCCGACAACCAGGTGCTCCAGCTCTACCAGCCGCAGATCGATGCCTGGACCGGCGACACCATGTCCGGCCGCGCCGCGGTCGCCATCGGCGCCAAGACCGGCGCGCCTACCTACGGCATGGTGAAGTTCTCCACCCGCGTCGCCATCGACAAGCCGGCGGGCCTCGTCCATTTCGCCACCTTCACCATCGAAGGCGTGCAGGTGCCCACCGAGCCGGGCAAGGCGAGCGAGATCCGCTCGGCCCTCCAGACCCGCCTGCCCCCCGACGGCATGACCATGCCGCTGGACCAGCTCCAGGCGAGCTATGCGGTCAACCAGGAACTGGCCAAGGTCCAGACCCAGCCGGTGGACAACACCCCGCCGCAGATCTTGTTCGCCGCCACCACCACCGTCCTCATCCCCATCTCCGGCGAGCCGGTGCTGCGGCCGATCAAGGGTGTCAGCGGCTTCCAGCGGGTCATCAACACCCGCCCGCTGCTGCTGAAGGACGATGCCGGCACCTATCATCTGGAAGCCGCCGGCCACTGGTACGAGACGCCCAGACTCACCGGCACCTGGATCGTCACGCCGCAGGTCTCCGATGCCCTCGCCTCCGCCGGCAAGGCCGCCATCGCCGAGACCCCGGCCGATCCGCTGCTCAACAACGAGAAGAAGCCGATCAACCCGGCCCCGGCCATCATCGCGGTCACCAAGCCGACCGAGCTGATCCAGACCGACGGCCAGCCGCAGATGCTCCCCGTGGCGGGCACCAACCTGCTCACCATGAACAATGCCGATCATGCGGTGTTCATGGAGACCACCTCCAATTCCTACTACGTCCTGATTTCGGGACGCTGGTTCAAGGCGCCCGACCTCAAGGGGCCGTGGGCCTTCGTCGCCAGCAACGCGCTGCCCAAGGACTTCTCGAAGATCTCGCCGAACGATCCGAAGGCCAACGTGCTGGTCTCGGTCGCGGGCACGCCGCAGGCGAAGGAAGCGGCCATCGCCGCCACCATCCCGCAGACGGCCACGGTGAAGCGGAGCGTTGAGCTGAAGGTCGCCTTTGAGGGCGCGCCGAAGTTCGAGCCCATCAGCGGCACCGCGCTGGCCTATGCGGTGAACACCGCGACGCCGGTGATCCGCCTCGCGCCTGACCGCTTCTATGCGGTCAACAACGGCGCCTGGTTCGTGGCGGTCGATCCGGCCGGCCCCTGGCGGGTCGCCGATGTGGTGCCGGACGTGATCTACACCATCCCGGTGTCCTCGCCGATGCACTACGTCACCTATGTCCGCATCTACGGCTCGACGCCGGATGCGGTGGTGGTGGGCTACACCCCCGGCTATATGGGCGTCGTCGTCGCGCCCGGCGGCACGGTGGTCTATGGCACCGGCTACAATTGCGTCGGCTATGCCGGCTTTGCCGACTGGTATTCCTGCCCCGTCACCTACGGCGTCGGCGCCGGCTTCGCGCTGGGCCTCGACACCGGCTTCGCCTTCGGCTTCGCCGCCGGCTGGGGCTGGGGCGCGGCGGTCTATCCCTATTGGGGTCCCTACTGGCATCCCTATGGACCTTATGGACCTTATGGACCCTACGGCCCGTGGGGCGGCCACTGGGGCTACACCAACCTGAACCAGACCAACCTCTACGGCCGCTGGGGCGGCGCCGCGACGGTGAACCACGCCTGGGGCACCACCTGGAACGGCACCGACTGGTCGGGCCGCGACTGGCACGGCACCACGGCCAACGGCACCAACTTCGCCGGCCGCTCGGGCGCCGCGTTCAATCCCTATTCCGGCAATTATGCCGCCGGCCGGGAGAACGCCCGCTACAACCCCACCACCGGAGCCCGCGGCGAAAGCCGCGCCGGGGTGGAAGGCAACGCCTATACCGGCAATGCCGCCGCCGGCCGTGAATCCACCGGCGCCAACCCCACCACCGGCACCTATCACGCCTCCCAGACCGGCGTGACCGACAAGAACGGCAACGTGAACGTCAACAGCCGCGGCGTCGCCGGCAATGCCAAGACCGGCAACGCGGTGGCCTGGGACAACGGCCATGTGGCGGTGGATCACGACGGCAACGTCTACCAGCACAACGACAATGGCAGCTGGAGCCAGCACACCACTTCGGGCTGGCAGAACACCACCCGCGACACCTCCAGCCTCGACCGCGAGGAACAGGCCCGCTCCTGGGGCAACCAGCGTGTGTCGAGCTATGGCGGCGACGGCTTCGGCGGCGACGCCTATGGCCGCGGCGACAGCTTCGGCTCCGGCGGCTTCGACCGCGACTTCGGCGGCTTCGGCGGCGGCGATCGCTTCGGCGGCGGCAGCAGCTGGGGCGGCGGAGACCGCTTTGGTGGCGGCGGCTTCGGTGGAGGCCGCGGCTTCGGCGGAGGGTTTGGCGGCGGCTTCGGCCGGCGCTGATCCGCCCCCATCGCACCAAACAGGAAAGGCCGGGCTCGCGCCCGGCCTTTTCGTTTCTGCGCCGTCTCGGATCAGGCCGCCCGGCGGGCCTCGAAGCTTTCGCCCACGAGCAGGCGCTGCACCCGGCTGGGGCGGAACTCCTCCGGCACGGCGCACAGGCCAAGGCGCACGCAGAGCCGGCCGAGGCGCGGATCCGCGGTGGCCATGGTGAAGGGAATGGCGAGGACATAGCCCGCCAGAACCGGCGCCGCCCACAGCGCCAGCACCGGCTGCACCGCCAGCAGCGCGACGAGCACCGCAAGGCCGAACACCGTCTGCGGCCAGAACGCCCGGGCCGCATGGGCAAAGTCCACCCCATGGCCGTCGCGCGCCTGCGCCCGCCAGGATGCGCGCACCCGGCCCAGCAGCAGGCGAACCATCTCCAGAGTCACAGCCATGGCGGTGATGGCGCTGAGCAGGAAGGAGAACACCAGCTCCACCGCCACCGAGCCGGCAAAGCGCAATGCGCCGCCATAGCGGGCGACGCCGCCCGTGGTCAGCAGGACGTCCGCGACACCGGCGAGCTTGGGCAGGAGCGCCATGGCCATCATGCCCCCGTAGAGCGCGAGGGCGAGGACGGTGGGATAGGCCGGCCCGGCCTCCGCCGCCGCCAGCGGCAGCAGCGCCAGAAGCGTCGGATGCGCCGGCACCGTCACGAACATCAGGATGGCCCAGACCAGCTGGAACCGGCTCATGGGCTGGAGGCTCGCGGCAAGGCCCGGTACGGTCAGCAGGCGCAGATACTGGAGATTGCCGAGACACCAGCGCAGGTCGCGGCCGACGAAATCGGTGGCGGCCGGCGGGTTCTCCTCATAGCTCTCGCTCTCCACCGGCAGCACGCGCACCTCGTAGCCGGCGCGGCGCATGAGCACCGCTTCCACCTGATCGTGGGAGAGCACGGGTCCACCGAACGGCGGGCCGCCGGGAAGCTCGGGCAGGTGGCAGGCGTCGCGGAAGGGGGCGACGCGGATCACCGCATTGTGCCCCCAGAACGGCCCGCAATCCCCCGCCCACCAGCTCGCGCCGAGGGTGTAGCTGCGCATGCCGTGGCGCATGCCGAACTGGAAGATGCGGCCGAACGCGCTCTGCGAGGGCAGTCCCACCACGAGGCTCTGGAGAATGCCGAGGCGCGGATAGGCCGCCATCAGGCGCACCATGGAGAGGATCGTGTCCGCCCCCATCAGGCTGTCGGCATCGAGCGGCAGCATGAAGTCGTAGCGCTCGCCCGCATCCGTGCAGAAGGCGCGGATGTTGCCGGCCTTGAAGCCGGCATTGTCGGCCCGGCGGCGGTAGAAGATGCGGGAAGGCCCCTCCTGCGCCCGCCACGCCGCCACCAGCGCCTCCTCGGCGGCGGCGATTTCCGGCCGCGAGGTATCGCTGAGCACATGGAAGTCGAAGGCGCCGCCGTGGCCGGACAGATCGAGATCCGCCTTCACGGCCTTCAGCCGCGCCAGCGCCCGCGAGGGGTCCTCGTTGCGCACGGTGAGCAGGATGGCGGTGCGGGCGGTGATCGGCCCTTCGGGCAGAGGCGGGGCGAGGAAGGGCGCGGCGGCCTCGACGCCCCGGCGCCGCCCGTGCAGCAAATAGAGACCCACCGCCGCATTCCAGAAGCCGATGGCATTCCAGGGCGTGATAGCCAGCGCACAGACCAGCAGCAGCCCATCCACCACCGAGAAACCGTCATGGGCGCCCAGCGCCACCATGCCGGCGAGGACGAGGGCGACCGTCGCGACATTTGCGACGAGCATGAACTGACGGCGCCGCCGGAGCGTTGAGAGCGGTTGGATCAAGGCCGGCATCAGCGTCGCCGACGCAGGTGCGTGTTTCTCGGAAAGCGTGGACAGTGGACCGGACCTTGAAGACATGCATAGCTCCCTGGGTGCCGGCGGCCCGCGGCGACGAAACCCCAAGCGTATACGAGAGCCAAAGCATGGCCGTTCATCCTGCGTCAACTTGCCACGCTTCGGTTTTTGCCCGCGCGCTCTGGTACGTGGCGCCCGGCGTGAGCGAGTTGCGACCCGGCGTGCTGCCGGCCGTGGACGAGGCGACAGCGCAGGTTCGCACCTTCTATAGCGCGGTCAGCCGCGGCACCGAGCGGCTGGTTTCGGCGGGCCTTACCGATCCCGTTCACCGCACCCGCATGCGCGCGCCGTTGCAGGAAGGCGAGTTCCCGTTTCCCGTGAAGTACGGCTATTGCGCCGTCGGCGAGGTGGAAATGGGGCCGCCCGAGTTGGTCGGCCGCCGCGTCTTCTCCCTCGCGCCCCATCAGGAGCGCTTCGTCGCGCTGCCCGAGATGCTGGCCCCGGTGCCCGACGCCGTGCCGGCGCGGCGCGCCACCCTCGCCGCCAACATGGAAACCGCCCTCAACGCGGTATGGGACGGCGGCGCCGGCCCCGGAGACCGCATCGTCGTGGTGGGCGCGGGGCTCGTCGGCCTGCTGGTCGCCTATCTGTGCTGCGGCTTGCCCGGCGCGGAGGTGACGGTGGTGGACACCGACCCCGCCCGCGCGTCTGTGGCCGCGACGTTCGGCGCGCGGTTCCTGCCCGCCGAGCCCGGCCCGGCCGATCTCGATGCCGATCTCGTCTTCCACACCTCGGGCTCCTCGGCCGGCCTCAACATCTGCCTCGCCTGCTGCGGCGACGAGGGCCGCGTGATCGAGATGAGCTGGTACGGCGACCGGCCGGTGGACGTGGCGCTGGGTGGCGGATTCCACCACAAGCGCCTCGCCATCGTCTCCTCGCAGGTGGGGGCGGTGAGCCCGGCCCGCCGCCCCCGCTGGAGCCGCCGCCGCCGCCTCCTCAAGGCGCTGGACCTCCTCGCCGACGACCATCTCGATGCGCTCATCACCGAGGAGGTCGCCTTCAATGATCTGCCGACCCGGCTGCCGCGTATCCTCGCAGCCGGAGCGGAAGGGATCGCCACCGTCGTCAGGTATGGCTGAGGCCGGACCACCGGACAGAAAGGACATTCAATGTACGCGGTAGAGGTGCGGGACCACATCATGATCGCCCATTCCTTCCGGGGCGACCTGTTCGGCCCGGCGCAGGCGCTGCACGGGGCGACCTTCGTGGTGGATGTGGCCTTCTATCGCGAGGACCTGACCGAAGAAGGCGTGGTGGTGGACATCGCCCGCGCCCATGAGGCGCTGAAGGGCGTGCTCGGCCCGCTCAACTACAAGAATCTCGACGAGGTGCCCGCCTTCGCCGGCCGCAATACCACCACCGAGGTGCTGGCCCGCCACGTGTTCGACCATATGGCCGCCGCCGCCCGCTCCGGCGATCTCGGCGCCGGGGGCGACGGCATCGTGCGCATCCGGGTGTCGCTGCACGAATCCCACGTCGCCCGCGCCTGGTACGAGGCCGACATCGGCCCTGCCGAGTGAGCGCTCCCGCGCGGCCGGCGGTGGCGCTGGTTCATCCCGGCGACATCGACACTCCCAGCGGCGGCTATGCCTATGACCGGCGCATCCTTGCCGGTCTCAAGGCGCAGGGTTTCGATGTGCTGCCGCTCTCGCTCAAGGGCGGCTTCCCCTTTCCCACGACGGACGAGATCGGGGCGGCGCTCGCCGCTCTTGCCGCGACACCGTCCGGCACCGTGCTGCTGGCGGATGGCCTCGCCCTCGGCGCCCTGCCGGGCGAGGCCCTGCGGCGGCTCGGACGGCCCGTGGTGGCGCTGGTGCATCATCCCCTCGCGCTGGAGACTGGCCTCTCGGAGGAGGTGGCGGCCCGCCTGCTGGAGAGCGAGGCCGGGGCGCTGGCCGCCGCAGCCGCCGTCATCGCCGTCAGCCCCGAAACACGGCGGATGCTGGTGGAGCGCTATGGCGTGCCGCCGGAGAAGATCACCCTCGCCTTGCCCGGCACCGCCCCCGCGGCCCGCGTGCCGGCGGACGGCCAGTCGCCCCGGCTCATCGCGGTGGGATCGCTGACGCCCCGCAAGGGCTATGGCGTGCTGCTCGACGCCCTCGACCGCCTCAGGGATCTCGAGTGGACGCTGACCATCGTCGGCAGCCCGGATTTCGAGCCTGAGACGGCGCGGGAGATCGCCGCGCGCGCGGCCGGGTTCGGCCCCCGCATCCGCCTCGCCGGCGCGCTCCATGTGGCGGCGCTGGACGAGGCCTATGCCGCCGCCGACATCTTCGTCCATCCCTCCTTCTATGAGGGCTACGGCATGGTGCTGGCCGAGGCGCTGCGGCGCGGCTTGCCCGTCATCTGCACCACCGGCGGCGCGGCGGGCGAGACCGTTCCCGACGGGGCGGGCCTCAAGGTCGCTCCTGGCGATGCGGAGGCCCTTGGCGTGGCACTGCGCGCGCTGCTCGTCGATCCCCCGCGCCGGCGGGCGATGGCCGATGCCGCCTTCGCCGCCGGCACGGCCCTGCCCGACTGGTCCGACACCGTCGCCGTGATCAGCCGGGTCCTGATGGAGGTCGCCGAGCGATGAGCGAATTCACCCCCGCCCCTGCCGCGACCTTCTCCGCCGACTGGCTCTCCTTGCGGGAGATCGCCGACCATCGCGCCCGCGCGGCAGCGCTCGAGGCGAAACTCGTCGCCCGGCTCTCTCCCCTCGCGGAGCAGCGCATCGTCGATCTCGGCGCTGGCTCCGGCTCCAATCTCCGGGCCCTCGCGCCGAAGCTCGGACCGCGCCAGCACTGGATATTGGTGGACCACGACGACACCCTTGCCGAAGCCGCCCGGACCGCCTTTCGCGCCTTCGCGGACGGCTGGCGGGAGGATGGTGGAACGCTGGTGCTCGATCTCGCGGGGAAAGAGGTGACGGTGGAATTCGCTTTGCGCGACATCGCCGCCGACCCCGCCGCGCCACTGGCGTTCCGGCCCCATCTCGTCACCGCATCGGCCTTCTACGACCTCGTGTCGGCGGACTGGTGCCGACGCTTCGGGGCAGCGTTCGCCGGCAGCGGCGTGGTGCTCCATGCGGTGCTGACCTGCGACGGCCGGGATGCGTGGTCGCCTCCTCATCCGGCGGATGCCGACATCGCGGACGCCTTCCGCGCCCATCAGGCCACCGACAAGGGCTTCGGCCCCGCCGCAGGCGCGGATGCGGCCACCGTCCTCGGCGAGGCCCTTGAAGCTGCGGGCTATGCCATCGAGACGGCAAATAGCCCCTGGCTGCTCGACACCGGCGATCGGCAGCTGATCGCCGAGCTGGCGAAAGGCACCGCACAGGCGGCGGTGGAAAGCGGTCGCGTGCCGGCCGCGATCGCCGCGGACTGGCATCGGGCGCGGGCGATGGCGCAGTGCTGCGTCATCGGCCATGTGGACCTGCTGGCCCTGCCCCGCAGCTAAATCCTCAGCTGCAGTTCGTGACCTGATTGGAGCAGATGCCGCGCCACCAGCCGCGCTTGCCATCCCGGCTCTTCGTCAGCGCCCAGTTGGCCGAGCAGGCGTAAAGGCGCTCCAGCGTGCCGTCGATGGGCAGGTTGCCGGAGGGGTCGGCCGCATCATCGCCGGGCGGGATGTCCTTCGCATCCACGCTGGGCGCCTGATGCAGGCGCATCACCGGCATCTGCGTGTTGGCATAGGCGCCGCCGGCCTTGTCCGCCGGGATCCAGCCGGCGCCCTTATAGGTCTTCGGATAGGAGCGGGGCGGTGGATCGTCATAGGGCGCGCCGGGCGGGGTGGCATTGCGGATGCGGAACCAGCCGTCCTTGTAGCCGGTGATCTCGAACTCCACGTGCCAGCTGTCGTCCTCGCCCTGTCCGGACTCGGGCGTGTGGCGCGGCGGGGCGAGGGTGCCGACCACCTTGGCCGTGGCGGAGGGCGCCGCCCGCACGGCAAGGCCCTTGCGGCTCTTGTCGATGGACCATGCCCGGATATGGCAGCGCTCGACCCCCGGCTCCGCCTTCTGCTTCGCGAGACCGGCAAGGATTTCCGCCTGATCCTCCGCGAAGGGATCGTCGCCGGCCGGGTCCTGTGGGGTGCGCAGGCGCACGGTGGCGGAGACAACCTTCCGGCCATCGCCCTCCGGCGCCAGCGTCACCTCCAGCACCTGCCCGGGCGCGAAGGCGCTGCCCGGCGTCCCGGGATCATCCGCGCCGGCGGGAAAGACGGCGATCAGCGCCGTCTGGCCGAGTTCCCCCGCGCGCAGCACGCGGCCTGCGACCAGCGTCTTCGGCAGGTGCGCCGTGGCGGCGGCGACCCAAGCGGGGTCTTCCGCACGGGCCTCGCCCGCCAGCACCGGCGCCGCGAGGGCGAGGAAAAGCAGGCGCCTCATTGGGGCGCGATGATCTTCAAGGGGGTGGTGTAGGGTTCGACCCGCAGGCTGTCATTGCCGAGAATGCTGACGCGCGCCACCGGCGCCTGCTCCAGCGCCCCGTCCGCCCCCTTGCGCACCGCATAGCGCCAGAGCGTCACCTCGCCCTTCGCCTTCAGCACACGGCCGATGGCCGTCACGTCGCTGCCGCCGAGCGCCGTCACGTCCTGCGGCGCGAGGCCGACGACGATCTCGTCCTTCACCGTGACGATCTTGAACAGCGGCGTCGTCTCCGCGCCCGAGGCCGCTCCGGCGAGGACCAGAAGGCTGCCGGCGACCAGCGACAGGGAGAACAGGCGGCGGGTGGGAGGGGTCATTGTGGCGATCCTCGGGATGGCGCACGGCGGCGCCCAAGGCCGACATTTCCCGAGGAACGGCGGATTCGCAACCGCCGCGTGCCGAAACGGCAGCAGGGCGGCAGAGTGCTACCGCACAGGCACGAAAAACCTCATTCCAGCCCGGCGATGGCCCGTGCGAAATCCCGCGCCGCGAACGGCTGGAGATCGTCCTGCCCCTCGCCCACGCCGATGAGATGGATGGGCAGCTTGTGCTTCGCCGCGATGGCCACGAGGATGCCGCCGCGCGCCGTGCCGTCGAGCTTGGTCATGACGAGGCCGGTGACGCCCGCGATGCGCGCGAAGGCCTCCACCTGCGAAAGCGCGTTCTGGCCCACGGTGGCGTCGAGCACGAGAAGCACCGCATGGGGCGCGGTGGGCTCCTGCTTCTTGATGACCCGGACGACCTTTTCCAGCTCGGCCATCAGCTCGGTGCGGTTCTGCAGCCGGCCGGCGGTGTCGATCATCAGGATGTCCGCGTTCTGGGCGCGCGCCTCGGTAATGGCGTCATGGGCGACGCCCGCCGCATCGGCGCCCTGCTCGCGGGCGATGACGGTGGCGCCGGTGCGCTGGCCCCACACCTTCAGTTGCTCGATGGCGGCGGCGCGGAAGGTGTCGCCGGCGGCCAGCACCACCTTGCGGCCCTCGGCGCGCCACTGGGAGGCGAGCTTGCCGATGGTGGTGGTCTTGCCCGATCCGTTGACGCCCACCATCAGCAGGATGAACGGCTTGTGTGCGGTGTCCAACACCAGCGGCGTGGCCACCGGAGCGAGGATGCGCTCCACCTCGGCGGCGATGAGGCTCTTGACCTCCTCGGCCGAGATCATCTTGTCGTGCCGGCCGCGCCCCACGTCCTCGACGATGCGCATGGAAGTCTCGACGCCGAGGTCGGCGCGGATCAGCACCTCCTCCAGTTCCTCCAGCGTCGCCGCATCGAGCTTGCGCTTGGAAACGAGGTCGGTGATGCCCTGGCCGAGGCTGGAAGCTGTGCGGGCAAGACCCGACGCGAGGCGGCTCCAGAAGCCCTTGCGCGGCTCCGGGGCCGGGGCTGCGGGTTCCTCCGCCGGCGGAGGGAGATCGGGCGCGGAGGATTCGGCGGTCGGCTCAGGCTCGGGCGTGACCTCGACGACGGGCTCGGGCTCCGCCTCGGCGACCGGCTGCTCCTTGATCGCGGCAACCAGCTCGGATGCGACGGGCTCGGGCGCAGGCACCTCCGCAACTTCGGCGGCAACGCTTTCGACCCGCTCCGGTGCGGGCGGTTCCGGTGCGACGTCCGAGGGAGCAGGCTCCGGCTCGATGGGAGCGGGCTCCGGCGCAACAGGCGTTTCGGCCGCCGGCTCGCCCTTCAGCCAGCCCCAGAAGCCGCGCTTCTTCTTGTCGTTTCCGCCGTCCTGCTGGCTCATGCCCGAGATCCCATGAAATGCGTCACGCCGCGATGAGCCGCGCGCCGTCGTGCCCGGCGATCCTCAGATCGGCGAGGCTGCCGCGCACGGCCGCGCCGGAGAGGCGCACCGGGGTGAAATGTTCGGTATGTCCGCGCCCGCCCGCTTCCACCAGCACCGTGCGGCGCCGGCCGACTTCGGCCGACAGGTGCCGGCGCAGCAGCCCTGCCCCGGTCTCACGCAGCCGCGCCGCGCGCTCGGTAACCAGCGCCGGGGCAAGCTGCGGCATGCGGGCCGCTGCCGTGCCCGGCCGGGCGGAATAGGGGAAGGCGTGGAGAAAAGCGAGGCCTGCCTCCTCCGCGAAGTCGCGCGTGGCGCGGGCCTGCGCCTCGGTCTCGGTGGGAAAGCCGGCGATGATGTCGGCACCCAGCACCACGTCCGGCCGCGCCTGCCGGAGCGCGGCGATGAAGGCGAGCGCTTCTGCCCGGCTGTGGCGGCGCTTCATGCGCTTCAGGATGAGGTCGTCGCCGGACTGGAGCGAGAGGTGCAGATGCGGCATCAGCCGCTCCTCCTCGGCCAGCGCGCGCATCAGCTCGGCATCCGCCTCCACTGCGTCGATGGAGGAGAGGCGCAGCCGCTTCAGCTCGGGAACGCCGGCGAGCACCGCCCGCACCAGCCGCCCGAGGGTCGGCGCGCCCGGAAGGTCGGCGCCATAGGCGGTGAGATCGACGCCGGTCAGCACCACCTCGCCATGCCCGCTTGCGACGAGCCGCGCCACCTGCGCCACCACCGCGCCCATGGGCACGCTGCGCGAGGGGCCGCGGCCGAAGGGGATGATGCAGAAGGTGCAGCGGTGGTCGCAGCCGTTCTGCACCTCGACGAAAGCGCGGGTGTGCCCCTCGAACCGGTCGGCGAGATGGGGCGTCGCCTCGCGCACGGCGGAAATGTCTTGAACCTGCACCTTCTGCTCGGCCGAGACGCCGAAATCCAGAGAAGTGCGGGCGCCCGCCCACGTCTCGGCGCTCGTCTTGGCGGCATTGCCGAGCACAAGGTCCACCTCGCCCATAGCGGAGAAGGTGGCGGGCTCGGTCTGCGCGGCGCAGCCGGTGACGATGACGCGGAGGGACGGATCACGCCGACGGGCACGGCGGATGGCCTGGCGCGCCTGCCGCACGGCTTCGGCCGTCACGGCGCAGGTGTTCACCACCAAGGCGCGATCGAGCCCTGCGGCCGTGGCGGCGCGGGCGATGCCATCGCCTTCCAGCGCGTTCAGGCGACAGCCGAAGTTGACCACCTCGACGCCTCTTTGCACGCCCGGCCCCTCCGCCATCAGGCGGCCTCCCCCAGCATGGCGGGGGTGAGGGTGCCGGCAAACTCGTGCTCCACCGGGCCGGTCATCAACACGTGGCCGTCGCTCTCACGCCATTCGATCTCCAGCGGCCCGCCGGGCAGCGTCACCGTGACGGCTCGGCCGGTGCGGCCGGTACGAACGGCGGCGACGGCGGTGGCGCAGGCGGCGGTGCCGCAGGCCCGGGTCCGGCCGGCGCCGCGCTCCCACACATGAAGCAGGATGCGGTCCGGCGCGGTGAGGCTGGCGAACGAGATGTTGGCGCGCTCGGGGAAGAGCGAATGATGCTCCAGCGCGGCGCCGAGGCCCTCGACATCCATGGCATCAGCATCGGGGACGAAGAAGATGGCGTGGGGATTGCCCATGCTCACCATCACCGCCGGCCCGAGATGCTCGAAGCCAGGCACGAGGACGGAGGCGGTGTCGCCCACATCATGGGCCAGCGGAATGTCGCGCCAGCCGAGGCGGGGGGCGCCCATGTCCACCTTCACCTGCCCGTCCGGGCGCACGGTGCAGTCAAGCAGACCCGCCTCGCTCTCGAACAAGACATGGGGCGTGCCGGTGCGCTCGGCCTCCAGCGCCGCGATGCAGCGTGTGCCGTTGCCGCAGGCGGCGGAAAGCGAGCCGTCATTGTTGAGGATACGCACGAAGGCGGCGGTGTCGGCGCGGCGCGGCGGATAGAGCACCATGGCCTGGTCGAACGGCAGCACGGAAGGCCGCGCCAGCGCCCGCGCGGCGGCGGGCGGCACTTCCACCGGATCGGCGCGCAGGTCGAGGACGAGGATCTCGTTGCCGAGACCATTCATCTTCACGAAGGGGCGGTGGCTGAGCGGGTTCACGGGCGTCCGGGGCTGTCCTGATAGGTCTTTGCCCTATATGGCGCCGTTCCGTCCATCACACCACCCCCGCGCCGCCTGCAACCCGCCGCAATGGCGCCGAACTGCGGCATGAGAACATGCTAGACAGAGTGCGTCGCGGCCCTTCGGCTCGCGGGAGGATGGACGATGACGGGCGTTTGGGGGACAAGGCTCGGACGGGCGGCGGTTGTTTTCGGGCTGATGATGGCGCTGGTGGCTCCCGCGGCGGCGCAGGCCCCGCAGAAGGGGCCGGACGCTTTGACCCCGCCGCCGGTGGTGGACCCGAAGAAGGTGGAGACGACCCCCGTCACGCCCGGCGCGCCCGCCGCATCCACCTTTGCGCCGGACGAACTGACGCTGTCGCCGGTACCGGTGCTGACGATCTCGGGCTCGTCCTCGTGGGAAGACGCCTATGACAAGTTGGTGGAGGCCGTCCGCAAGGCCGACACCGAGCTGAAGCGGCTGGGCCTGACGCAGGCCGGCCAAGTGTTCGTCATGTACAACACCAGCGACGACCGCGGGTTCGACTATGAGGTGCAGGTGCCGTTCTCGGGCACCACCACGCAGAAGCCGGCGGAGCCCATGAAGCTCGGCGGCTCCTTCGCGGGCAAGGTGTTGCGGTTCGTCCATACCGGCTCGTTCGGCGACATGGACAACACCTACGAGCAGATCGCCAACTATCTCGACGAAAAGAACGTCGAGCAGAACGACCTCTATATCGAGCGCTACCGCACCGATCTCCTGACCGCCTCCCCCGAGGCGCTGGAGATCGAAATCCTCGTGCCCCTGCCCTGAGCAGGCCTCGCAAGAAATAGAGCAACATCAAGGACACGGTGGCGCCGACAGGTCTAACCTTCGGTCAAAACGCCGCCACAAGGAGGGCCGCATGGGTGGCATATCCGTAAGAAACTGCGTCAAGGGGCGGACGGGAAACCTTTCGCGCATCGCCGTCGCGGCGGTGTTCGGCTGGTCCACCATCTACCCGGCCCTCGCCCAGACACCGCCCCCCGGGCCGCAGGGCGCCCAGGGCTATCCGCAGGGAGGGCCTCCGGCCGTCCAGCCCGGCGCCGTCCCGCCTGCGCCGCAGGGCCAGCCGTTGCCGCCGCCCCAGGCGGGCGATCAGGTGCAGCCGGCCTATTCGCTCAGCGAGCTCGAATATCTGCTCGGCCCGGTGGCGCTTTATCCGGACCCGCTGCTCGCCATCCTGTTCCCGGCAACCCTGTTCCCGGAACAGCTGGTGGAAGCCTACAACTGGATCATCGCCAATCCCGGCCCCGTCCAGGAACGCAACTTCACCGCCGTGGATGCCTTCAACTGGGATTCCTCGGTGAAGGCGCTGGTGCGCTTTCCGGACGTCATCATCCTGTTCCACGAGCATATGGAATGGGCGGAATCCCTCGGCCTCGCCTTCTCGACGCAGCCGCAGGACGTTTCCAACACCATCCAGATGCTGCGCGCCAAGGCGCAGGCGGTCGGCAATCTGCAGACGACGCCGCAGCAGGTGGTGACGACGCAGGAGGTTCCCACGAGCAGCGGCGGTGGCAGCGGCCCCGCGCGCACTATCTACATCCAGCCGGCCGATCCCGAGCGGATCTACGTGCCGGCCTACGACAGCTCGGAGGTGTTCACCACTTTCGCCACCGGTGCCCTGGCGTTCGGCGCCGGCGTGCTGGTCGGCTCCTACTGGAACAACAACTGGGGCTGGAACAACCGGCCGTGGAACTCGGTGTGGGTCGTGCCGCCGCGCTGGGTGCGACCGCCCTATTGGGGTCCGGGCTGGGGTGGCGGCAGGCCCCCGGTCTGGGGACCCGGACCGTGGCGTCCCGGCCGTCCCGGCGTGCCGCCGCCGGTCCGTCCCGGCTGGCCGGGTGGCCCTGGCGGTCCTGGCGGTCCCGGACGTCCGGGTTGGCCCGGCGGTCCGGGTGGCCCCGGCGGTCCCGGTTGGCCGGGTGGCCCTGGTGGCCCCGGCGGTCCGGGACGTCCCGGCTGGCCCGGTGGTCCTGGTGGGCCCGGTGGTCCTGGAGGCCCCGGCCGTCCCGGCTGGCCCGGTGGACCCGGAGCACCGGGTGGTCCCGGTGGACCCGGCCGTCCCGGAATGCCCGGATATCCGGGTGGACCGGGCGTCGGTCCCGGCCGTCCCGGAATGCCTCTCGTTCCCGGAGCCCCCGGCCGTCCGGGCTATCCCGGTGGTCCGGGGCGTCCCGGCACACCCGGCTATCCCGGTGGCCCCGGCGTCGGTCCCGGCCGTCCTGGAATGCCCGTTGTTCCCGGTGCCCCCGGCCGTCCCGGATATCCGGGCGGTCCGGGCATGGGACCGGGTCGCCCCGGCTATCCTGGCACGCCCGGCGTCGGACCCGGTCGTCCCGGCCGCCCCGGCATGCCCGGCAACATCCCCGGCCAGCCCGGCGCGGGTCCCGGCCGTCCCGGATATCCCGGCACACCCGGCGTCGGCCCCGGTCGCCCCGGCCGGCCGGGCATGCCCGGCAACATCCCTGGCCAGCCCGGCGCGGGTCCCGGCCGTCCTGGCTATCCCGGCACACCCGGCGTCGGACCCGGCCGTCCAGGCCGTCCCGGCCAGCCCGGTGTCCCGGGCGCTGGACCGAACCGTCCCGGCTATCCCGGTGCCGGACCGAACCGGCCCGGTTATCCGAACGCGGGCCCCAACCGGCCCAACCGACCGTCGGCACAGCCGAACCGGCCAGCCAACGTGCGGCCGCAGAACCGGCCGCAGCAGGTGCGTCCGCAGCAGCGGCCCCAGCAGATGCGGCCCCAGCAAAGGCCGCAGCAGATGCGCCCGCAACAGCGGCCCCAGCAGATGCGGCCCCAGCAACGGCCGCAGCAGATGAGGCCCCAGCAGATGCGTCCGCAGCCGCGGGCCATGCCGCAGCAGAGGGCGGCGCCGCAGAACCGCCCGCGGCCCGGCCAGCGCTGAGCCCCCGACATTCCGCCCGGCTCCGGCCGGGCGGTTTGTTTCAGCGTCGCCGAAGGCGTGGCAGAGCCCTTTCCTTCGGCGCGCGAATCTCCTTCACTGCAAGCGTTGGGCCCGCGGTTGCGCCGCGGTCGCTCGTGAGACCGGCACCATTCCGCCGGCCATCGCGGAGGGTTCAATGCCGCGACTGTTCACCGCCATCGAGATCCCCCCAGAGGTGGGGCTCGGCCTCTCCATGCTGCGGGGCGGGCTGTCCGGCGCGCGCTGGATCGACCAGGACAACTACCACGTCACCCTGCGCTTCATCGGCGACGTGGACGACGCCACCGGCCGCGACATCATGCTGATGCTGGGCCAGGTGCGCCGCCCCGCCTTCGACATCGCGCTGGACGGGCTGGACCAGTTCGGCGGCCACAAGCCGCGCGCGGTGTTCGCGGCGGTGAAGGCCAATGCGGCGCTGATGGAGCTGCAGGCCGAGCAGGAGCGCATCATGCAGCGCCTCGGCCTCGGCGCGGAACGCAACTACAAGCCCCACGTCACCCTCGCCCGGCTGCGCGACGCCTCCTCGCGGCAGGTGGCGGATTACCTTGCCGCGCGCGGCTCCTTCCGCACCCCGCCGTTCCGCGTGCCGCGCTTCGTGCTGTTCTCCTCGCGGGATTCGGTTGGCGGCGGCCCCTATCTGGTGGAAGCGGCCTACCCCCTCCTCTAGCCCCCTACCCTTGCGGCCGGCCGGGCGGTCCCCATTTCACTGCGCATGACCACGCACACGCTGAACCCCGATGATTTCGACCGGCTCTCCGGCGCCGAGCGCGACAAGGTGGCCGAAGACGAAGCCAACGTCCGCAAGGGCTTCTGGAAGAAGATGCGCGGCGCGGCCCGGCACGTTCCCTTCGCCGAAGACGCGGTGGCGAGCTATTACGCCGCCCTCGACCGCCAGACGCCGCTGCGTGTGCGGGCGACCCTGTTCGGCGCGCTCGCCTATTTCATCCTGCCGTTCGACCTGACGCCGGATCTCCTGCCCCTGATCGGCTTCGGCGACGACGCGGCGGTGCTGATGGGCGCGCTCAAGCTGCTCTCGGGCCATGTGAAGCCGGAGCATTACGAGGCGGCGCGGGCCGCCCTCGATCCCGACGGGCGGCCGACCACAGAGGACGACCGACCGGCCTGAGCTTCAGTCCGCGATGGTGAGCACCACCTTGCCCTTCACCCGGCGCCCGGAAATCTCGCCGAGGGCCTCGGCGCAGTGTTCCAGCGGGAAGGTCTTGTCCACATGCGCGGAGATGCGTCCGTCCCGCGCATAGCTCATCAATTCGGCCACCGCGTCGCGCAGCCAGCCGGGATTTGCCCGGGCATGGGTGCCGAAGGCGACGCCGCGCGCGTCGCAATTCTTAACCAGCAGCAGGTTGAGCGGGATCTTCGGGATCTCGCCTGCGGCAAAGCCCACCACCAGGAAGCGGCCGAGCGAGCCCAGCGCGCGCAGGGCCTGCTCGGCCATGTCGCCGCCCACGGGGTCGTAGACCAGGTCCAGCCCCTTCTCCCCACCGAAGGCCTTGAGCGCGGCCTTGAGGTCGCCGGAGGCGTAGTCGAAGCCTTCGTCCGCGCCGTGCTCCAGGGCGAAGCGCACCTTATCCGGCGAGGAGGCGCAGGCGATGATGCGGGCGCCGAGCACCCGGCCGAGTTCCACCGCCGCGAGGCCCACGCCGCCCGAGGCGCCGAGCACGGCGAGCCGCTCGCCCGCCTTCAGTTCGCCGCGGTCCCGGAGGGCATAGAGCGCCGTGCCATAGGTGACGATGAGGCCGGCCGCCTTCACGAGGTCGAGGTCATCCGGCACCTTGGCCAGGAACTGGGCGGGTGCCGCGACATACGCGCGCGCCGCCCCGTAGGTCTGATAGCCGCACACCCGGTCGCCCACGGCAAAGCCGGTGACGCCCTCGCCCAGCGCCGCCACATGGCCGGCATATTCCGCGCCGGGGGAGAAGGGCAGCTCGGGCTTCACCTGGTAGAGATCGCGGATGATGAGCGTGTCGAAGAAATTGAGGCCGATGGCCGCGACCTTCACCAGCACCTCGCCGGGACCGGGTTCCGGCTGCGGCAGGTCGCGAATCTCAAGGGTTTCGGGGGCACCATGGCGCGCGCACACCACCGCTTTCATGAACGCTCCTTCTCTCCCGCATGAACGGGACCGGATTACCAAAAATTAACCCAACCGGGTGGAAGCACGGGGTAAATACGCCCTTCCGCGACGGCACCGGCCCCTTACGAACCCTGCGCCTTGCGCTTCACCGAGCGGCCGGACAGTCTCGCAAAGTCCCATGGCGCAACGAATCGGGCGAATTCGCACGTCCGGCGCATTGAGCGGAGCCGAGCCTTTGGGTTAGGAAAACGCAAGACCACCCCGCCATTTTTTTGACCGCCTGCGCAGCTACCCGACAGCCGGCGGCCAGCCCGAAGTCAGTTTGCCTTAAAGGGCCCCAGCGATTTAGGAGAAGCCATGACGCTTCCTCGTGTCCATCCTGCTCTCCTGGGCATGTTCCTCGCCTGTGCCGCAGCCGCCCCGGCCGCAGCGCAGGGTCAGCCTCAGTCGAAGGCGGTGGCTCAGTTCGGCGACTGGAGCGTCTACGTCTCCACCTCCAGTCCGAAGGTCTGCTACGCCATCTCCCAGCCGAAAACCCGTTCACCCGAAGGGCTGAAGCGCGATCCGGCCTATTTCTTCATCTCCACCCGTCCCGGTGAGAACGTGAAGAACGAAGTGACCGTCACCATGGGATTCCCCCTGAAGGAGGGCTCCGACGCCACCCTCACGGTCGGCAACGCGACGCTCCAGCTCTACACGAAGGATCAAGGCGCCTGGGTGCGCAACGTGGCGGACGAATCCAAGCTCGTGGAAGCCATGAAGCGCGGCAAGGACCTCACGGTCGCGTCCACCTCCCTGCGCGGCAACGTGACCACCGACAAATATTCGCTGGTCGGCCTCGGGCAGGCCATCGATCGGGTGGCGCAGGAGTGCAAGTGAGGGACGCGGCTGAGCGAAGTCGGCTGAGCGGATGCCGCTGAGCGCGTTCAGATGATGCGGAAGGGACGGGCCAAGCCCGTCCCGGAAATCTCCGTCCCGACACTCACCGTCCCGGAAATCACCGGCCAGGCAATCACCGGCCAGGCAATCACCGGCCAGGAAGATCCAGCACGCCGTTGGGGCTGAAGCGGTCGATGATGGCCGGCAGGTGCTTGGCCAGGAGTTCCGGCAGCATCTCCGGCTGGAGGCCCAGGCCGTTCGCAATGGCGTTGAGGGGTTCGGCGCCGAGCGCGTTGACGATCTCGTCCGCGCTCACCGGCACGTTGGGGCCGGTGGAAAGCCAGCTCTCCACCTCGTGCGCAAGCCCCGCCTCGTGCAATTGCGCCAGCACGCCCTCGATGCTGCCATAAGGCGTCTTCGCCAGCGCCCCGTCGAGAATGCCGGGCAGTGCCGTGGCCATGGGGCCGTTCAGGAGCGTGTCGATGAGGGCGCCGGCACCCTCGGGCCCGGCACGGCCAAGCATGTTGGACAGCATGCCGCCCATCATCTGGTCGAACAGGCCCATCCGCGTCTCCTCCGCGCTGTTGCGCTGCACGATGCGGCGCGCCGTGCGTTGGTGTACCGGATCGCCCGGACGGTGTCGATCTGGCGCGGATCGGTCACGAACGCCTGATCGCCTGCGGCTCCGCGCCGCTGGGACGGCGTGTGGCCTATGCACGACGATCGTCAGCCGCTAACGGCTCGCAGGTGATGATTTCACTCCCTCTGTTCACGGCCCTCGCCCTCATGACCGCCGTCGCGGCCCTCGCCGTGCTGTGGCCGCTGTCGCGCGCCCGCACCATGAAGGCGACGCGGGACGCGGACCTCGCCGTCTATCGCGACCAGCTCGCCGAACTCGCCCGCGATGCCAAGTCCGGCCGCCTGCCCGCCGCCGAGGCGGAGGCCGCGCGCATCGAGGTCGCCCGGCGGATGCTGGCCGCAGACGCAGCGGCCGATGCCGCCTCCGCCAACCCTGCCGTGGCCGGCCGGCGCCGGCGCGCGGCCGCCATCGTGGCGCTCGTCTTCGTCCCGGTCTGCGCCGCCGCGCTCTATGCGGTGATGGGCTCGCCCGGCATTCCCGGTGCCCCGCTCGCCGAGCGTCTGTCGGCGACGCCGGATCGCAGCGACGTCGCGATCCTGGTGCGCCGCGTGGAGGAGCACCTCCAGAAGAACCCCAATGACGGGCAGGGCTATGAAATCCTCGCCCCCATCTATCTGCGCCTCGGCCGGCCCGAGGATTCCGCCCGCGCCTACGGCGAAGCGATCCGCATCCTCGGCCCCACCGCCGAGCGCCTGTCGGCACGCGGCGACGCGCTGGTCGTGGCGGCGGACGGCCTCGTCACCGCAGATGCCGCCAAGGCCTTCGCCGCCGCGCTCGCGCTGAACCCGGCTGAGCCGCGCGCCGCCTATTTCCTCGGCCTCGCCGCCGAGCAGGACGGGCGCACGCAGGATGCGGCGCGCATCTGGGGCGACCTGCTCGCCCGCACGCCGGCTTCGGCCCCCTACCGGCCCGTGGTGGCGGAAGCGCTGGCTCGGGTTGGAGGCACGGTCCCGCCCGCGGCCGCTTCCCCTGCGACACCTGGTCCCGGTGCCGCCGATGTCAATGCGGCCGCCCAAATGTCGCCGCAGGACCGGAACGCCATGATACGTGGCATGGTGGACCGTCTCGCCGCCCGGCTCGACAAGGAGCCGAACGACATTGACGGCTGGGAGCGGCTGATCCGCGCCTACGGCGTGCTCGGCGACAAGGACAAGGCAGACGCCGCGCTCAAGACGGCGCGCGCCGCCTTCAAGGACGATCCGGCGGCCCTCGCCCGTCTCGACGCGGCGGAGAAGGCCCTCCCGACAGGAGGAAAAGGATGACGCGCAAGCAGCGCAGGCTGATCCTCATCGGCGCCGGGCTCGGCGTGCTCGCGCTCGCCGCCGGCCTCATCCTCTCGGCGCTCAACGACACCATTGTCTTCTTCCGCACCCCCACCGAGGTGGCGCAGAAGCAGGTGACGCCCGGTGCGCGCCTCAGGCTCGGCGGGCTGGTGGAAACCGGCAGCGTCACCAAGGCCGGCACGCTGACCACCTTCTCCATCACCGACGGCAACGCCACGGTGAAGGTGGCCTATCAGGGCATCCTGCCAGACCTGTTCCGCGAGGGTCAGGGCGTGGTGGCCGAAGGCGCGCTCCAGCCGGACGGCCAGTTCAAGGCCGACAGCGTGCTTGCCAAGCATGACGAGAAATACATGCCCCGCGAAGTCGCCGACGCGCTGAAGCAGCAGGGCCACTGGAAGGACGGGGCGCCCGCGCCCGGTGCCGCTTCCCCCTCCACCCGCCAACCCGGGAGCTGAGGCATGATCGCCGAGATCGGGCAATACGCCCTCGCCCTCGCCTTCGCGCTGGCCCTCGCGCAGGTGATCCTGCCGGCCTGGGGCGCGGCGCGCGGCGATGCCGTGCTGATGGGCTCCGCGGGGCCGATCGCCCTCGCTCTGTTCGGCTTCGTCGCCTTCGCCTTCGGCGCGCTGGTGCAGCTCTACGTCACCTCCGACTTCACGGTGGTGAACGTGGTGGAGAATTCCCACTCCCAGATGCCGCTGGTCTACCGCGTGACCTCCACATGGGGGAACCACGAAGGCTCCATGCTGCTGTGGGTGTTCGTGCTCGCCATCTTCGGCGCACTGGTGGTGGTGTTCGGCGCCAACCTGCCGGACCGGCTCAAGGCGCTGGTGCTGTCGGTGCAGGGCGCGGTGGCGGCGGCCTTCCTCTCCTTCATCCTGTTCACCTCCAACCCGTTCGCGCGGATCGTGCCCCCGCCGGCCGAAGGGCGCAGCCTCAACCCAATCCTGCAGGACCCCGGCCTCGCCATCCATCCGCCACTGCTCTATCTCGGCTATGTGGGGCTCTCCATCTCCTTCTCCTTCGCCATCGCGGCGCTGATCGAGGGGCGGATCGACGCCGCCTGGGCGCGCTGGGTGCGGCCCTGGACGCTGGCGGCCTGGGTGTTCCTCACCCTCGGCATCGCGGTGGGCTCCTACTGGGCCTATTACGAGCTGGGCTGGGGCGGCTGGTGGTTCTGGGATCCGGTGGAGAACGCCTCCCTCATGCCGTGGCTCGCCGCCACCGCGCTGCTGCACTCGGCCGTGGTGATGGAGAAGCGCGACGCGCTGAAGGTGTGGACCATCCTCCTCGCCATCCTCGCCTTCTCGCTGTCGCTGGTGGGCACCTTCCTGGTGCGCTCGGGGGTGCTGACCTCGGTCCATGCCTTCGCCACCGATCCGGCGCGCGGCGTGTTCATCCTCGGCATCCTCACCTTCTTCATCGCCGGCGGACTCGCGCTGTTCGCCTTCCGCGCCTCCGAGCTGAAGCAGGGCGGCCTCTTCGCGCCGATCTCGCGGGAGGGGGCGCTGGTGTTCAACAACCTGTTCCTCACCGCCGCCACCGCCGCGGTGCTGGTGGGCACGCTCTATCCGCTGGCGCTGGAAGCCTTCACCGGCGCCAAGATCACGGTGGGCCCGCCCTATTTCAATCTCGTGTTCGGCGGGCTGATGCTGCCCCTCGTCTTCGCCATGCCGTTCGGCCCGCTGCTCGCCTGGAAGCGCGGCGACATCCTCGGCGCGGCGCAGCGGCTGATGCTCGCCGCGGGGCTCGCCATCGTCGCGGCGGTGGTGACGGCGGCAGCGACCACCGGCGGCCCGGTTCTGGCGCCGCTGGCGGTGGGCCTTGCCGCCTTCATCATGCTCGGCGCCCTGACCGACCTCGCCGAACGCGCCGGCCTGGGCCGCGTGGGGGCGAAGGTGGCGCTCGCCCGGCTCGCCGGCGTGCCGCGCTCCGCCTATGGCACGGCCATCGCCCATTTCGGCGTGGGCGTGTGCCTGCTCGGCATCGTCTGCGAGACCTCTTGGAGCCTTGAGAAGATCGCTGCGGTGAAGCTCGGCGACACCATCACCATCGGCTCGCGCACCCTCACCCTCGACCGGCTGGAAAACCGCACCGGGCCGAACTTCCGCGCCCGCACCGCCGTCTTCTCCATCCGCGACGGCGGCGTTCCGGACGGCACCATCGAAGCCTCCCGCCGCACCTTCGCCGCGCGACAGATGGCAACCACCGAGGCGGGCCTGCGCACGTTCGGCTTCAGCCAGCTCTATGTGAGCATGGCCGAGGAAGCCGCCGACGGTCACGTCTCCGTCCGCGCCACGTTCAAGCCGTTCGTGACGCTCATCTGGCTCGGCGCGGTGGTGATGGCGCTGGGCGGCGTGCTCTCCCTCGCCGACCGGCGCCTGAGGGTGGGCGCCCCACGTCCGGCGGCGAAGAAGCAGCGCCAGGCCGTGGCGCCGGCGGAGTGAACGCCATGGCACCGAACCCGCGCGCCCTCCTCTCCGCCCTCCTTCTCCTCCTCGCCCTCGGCAGCCCGGCCTTCGCCGTGCAGCCGGACGAGGTGCTGGGCGATCCGGTGATGGAAAGCCGCGCCCGCACCATCTCGGCGGAACTGCGCTGCATGGTCTGCCAGAACCAGTCCATCGACGATTCCGACGCGCCGCTGGCGAAAGACCTGCGCATCATCGTGCGCGAGCGGCTGAAGGCGGGCGACAGCGACAGCCAGGTGCTGGACTTCATGGTGGCCCGCTACGGCGAGTTCGTGCTGCTGCGCCCGCGCATGTCCTGGCGCAACGCGCTTCTGTGGGGCGCGCCCATCCTTGTGCTGCTGCTGGGCGGCCTGGGTGCCATCCTCGCTTTGCGCCGCCGCAGCGCCGCGCCCCCGGCGCCCCGCCTTTCGGCGGCCGAGGAAGCCCGGCTGAAGGCGCTGCTCGCCGAGAGCGACGGGGCCGGCCCGACCAAGCCCTGAGGCGGACGCGGGGCGGCTCCCGCATTCTTCCCGTGGAAAGGTGGGCCGCGAGGGATTATGTGTGGCGGATGATGTCCACGTCCGAAGCCATGCCCGACCCCACGCTCACGCCTGAAACCGCCGTGCCCCCCATGGCTCCCGAGGTTGCGCCTGCGCGCGCGTCCCTCGTCGGCCTCGACCGGGACAAGCTGGGCGACGCGCTCGACGCCATCGGCGTGAAGGGCTCGGAGCGGCGCATGCGCGTCAACCAGCTCTGGCACTGGATCTACCTGCGCGGCGCCCTCGACTTTTCGGAGATGACCAACGTCTCCAAGCACCTGCGCGCGCGGCTGGAAGAGGCCTACACGCTCGCCCGCCCCGAGATCGTGGCAGAGCAGGTATCGCAGGATGGCACCCGCAAGTGGCTGCTGCGCTTCCCGGCGGACCATCCGGGCGAGCGGCCGCACGACATCGAGACGGTCTACATCCCCGAGAGCGACCGCGGCACGCTGTGCGTCTCCTCGCAGGTGGGCTGCACGCTGAACTGCTCCTTCTGCCACACGGGCACCCAGCGCCTCGTGCGCAACCTCACCGCCGCCGAGATCGTGGCGCAGGTGATGGTGGCCCGCGACCGGCTGGGCGACTATCCGGGCCGCGAGCGCGCCGTCGGCCCCGGCCTGCCCACCGAGGGCGACCGGCTCGTCACCAACATCGTCTTCATGGGCATGGGCGAGCCCCTCTACGCCTATGACAGCGTGAAGGAAGCCATCGAGACCCTCTCGGACGGCGACGGCCTCGGCCTCGGCAGAAGGCGCATCACGGTCTCCACCTCTGGCGTGGTGCCGGAGATCGAGCGGCTGGGCTCCGAGGTCGGCCCCATGCTGGCCATCTCGCTGCACGCGGTGCGCGACGATCTGCGCGACGTGCTGGTGCCCATCAACAAGAAATACCCCATCAAGGAGCTGATGGAGGCCTGCCGGACCTATCCGGCCGCTTCCAACGCCAAGCGCATCACCTTCGAATACGTGATGCTGAAGGGTGTGAACGACTTGCCCGCCGATGCCCGCGCGCTGGTGAAGCTGCTCGAAGGGGTGCCGGCCAAGATCAACCTCATTCCCTTCAACCCCTGGCCGGGCACGCAATATGAGTGCTCGGACTGGGAGACCATCGAGCGCTTCTCGGACATCGTGTTCCGCGCCGGCTATGCGAGCCCGGTGCGTACGCCGCGGGGCCGCGACATCCTCGCCGCCTGCGGCCAGCTCAAGAGCGAGAGCGAGAAGCTCACCGCCCGCGAGCGCCTCGCCTACCGCGCCATGATGGCCCAGGCGGAATAGCGCCCGCCCCTTTCCGGAGACGCGTGCCATGCTCGACCATGTGGGGATTTCGGTTCACGACGTGGCGCGGTCCCGCGCCTTCTACCTCGCGGCGCTGGCCCCCCTCGGCTACGGCATCCTCATGGAGGCGAGCCCGCCGGGCGGGCATCATTATATCGGCTTCGGCGTGATCGGCTCCGGCAAGCCGGACTTCTGGATCGGCGATGCGCCGGTCGCCACCGGGCACCTGCATCTCGCCTTCGCCGCGACGGACCGCGCGGCGGTGGATGCCTTCTACGCCGCCGCCATCACCGCCGGTGCGCGGGACAATGGCGCGCCCGGCCTGCGCCCGCATTATCACCCCAATTATTACGGGGCCTTCGTGTTCGATCCCGATGGTCTCAACGTGGAAGCCGTCTGCCACCTTCCCGAGACCGCCTGAGCCCATGGACAACCTCGTCCGCCTGCTGCTGCGCTTCGTTCTGGTGCCGCTCGGCTATTTCGCGTCGGTGATCGCGGGAGCGTGCGTGATCCTCATCGGGGAGTGGCGCATCGGCTCGCTGTTCACCGCCGCCGATCCCGGTGACCGGGCGCTGGGCTTCATCGTCGCCATCGTCACCACCGTGGTGGTGCTGTTCATGCTGCTGATGCTCATGTGGCTGGTGGCGGCGGTGGGCATCCTGTTTTCGGAGGCCTTCGCCATCCGCTCGTGGATGTTCCACGTGGCCAATGGCGTGGTCTCGGCCTGGATCGGCGCCCAGCTCTTCGCGCCCACCGATGGCGCGACGGCGGTGGCGGGTGATCCCTTCTATGTGGTGGCGGCGGGGCTCGCCGGCGGCCTTGCCTATTGGCTGGTGGCAGGCTCCACGGCGGGCTTCTTCAAGCCCATCCTGCGCTCGCCCGCCGAGCGGGCCGGCGCCCTGCCCCCGCCGCCCCGCCGGCCGGATCTGTCGCCGCCCTCCCCTGAGTCGCCTCCCAGATGAGTCCCGGCGCCAACGACCCCGGTGCGGCCCGGCGCACGGGTCGTCTGGCGTTGGCCTATCTCGCGTCCGTCCTCGTCACCGTAAGCCTGCTGCCGCTTGTCGGCGTCGCCATGGACCGGATAGCGCCCGCTCCCGGCGCGTCCGAGGGGCTGGCGCTGTATTATGGCGTGGCGATCGCGTCCGCTGGCTTCGCCTATCTGCTCGCTGCCGTATGCGGACTTGTGCCGGCACTGGTGTGGATCGCCGTCTCGGAACGGAAAAGCCTGCGCCATCCGCTGGCCCATGTGGCGGCCGGCGCGATCTGGGCCGCGGCGGGCTGGCTGGGCTTCTCCCTCGTCACCGATTCTCTCGGTGATCCGCTGCTGGCGCGGGTGACGATCGACCTTCTCATCGCCGGTGCCGGCGGAGGCCTTGCCTACTGGGCCGTGGCCGGGCGCAGCGCGGGCGGCGGCACGCCCCTTGGCTGAGGAACGCACCCACGACGAAAAACCGCGGACGTTGCCGTCCGCGGTTCAAAACGTCTCGGGAAACCCGAAGGCTCAGGCCGCGGCAGCGGCAGCGACGGCCTTGGCGATTTGGCGCTTGAGGTCGAGGGCAACGGGAGACAGCTCCTCGTCGCGGGCCTTGGCGAGGAAAGCGTCGAGGCCACCGCGGTGATCCACGCTCTTCAGCGCGTTGGCGCTGATGCGCAGGCGCACGGAACGCTTCAGCGTCTCGCTCTCCAGCGTCACATTGCACAGGTTCGGCAGGAACCGGCGCTTGGTCTTGCGGTTCGAGTGGCTCACGAGGTTGCCGCTCTGAACCCCCTTGCCGGTCAGGTCACACCGCCGGGACATGGCGAAAGTCCTTTTTTCTTCGTATGGCGCGGGGAACGCGTCGGGGCCAGAAGACCCGCGTGCACTCACCCGCTCTATCGGGAAGCGGCTCCTATAGGGGGAGAGGGGGAGCCAGTCAAGGTGCGGAGCATATTGCCTCCGCTCGGACCTTGCTATGAGAATGACGTTACGGCCAGGCTTGACGGGGAACAAGGGTCGGGCCTGACAGCCGGGATGGGGGATTTCATGAAGATCGGAAACTGGCTGTTCGCCGCCGCGCTGTCGACGGCGGGGCTCTTCTGCGCGGGCGAGGCGAGCGCGCAGGGCAAGTTCATCGTCAACCAGCTCTCGGGCAAGTGCATCGACGTGTCCGGCGCCCCCGGCACCAAGAATGGCGCGCCGCTGATCCTTTATACCTGCGAGTTCTCCGGGCTGAACCCCAACGGGACGCCTACCGACCAGATGTGGGAAGTCTTGCCGCAAGGCTTCATCCGCAACGCCCTTTCCGGCAAGTGCATCGACGTGCCCGGCGCTCCCGGCATCAAGGCTGGGACCGCCCTGATCCTTTACGATTGCGAGCTTTCCGGGCGGAACCCCAATGGCTCGACCACCGACCAGCAGTGGCAGTTCACCAAGGAGGGGCTGATCCGCCATCGCCTGTCCGGCCTGTGTCTCGATGTGCGCGGCGCCCCCGCCACCGCCAACGGCACGCGCCTGCAGCTCGCCACATGCGAGGTGGCTGGCGGGCCGTCCGACCAATACTGGCGCCTGAAGTAGAGCGCCGCCGCCTCACCCCGGCATCAGCACCCCCCTGCCCTTCTGCGCCGCCTCCGCGATGAAATCGGCGGCGACGCGGATGCGGGCGAGGTCGCGGGTGTCGGTGTGGGTGAGAAGCCAGAAGGTGCGCGTCAGCCCCACCTCCGTGGGCAGGATCGGCACCAGCCCCTCCGGCCCCTCGCCGGCGAACAGATCAGCCATGAAGCGCGGGAGCACGCACACGCCGGCCCCCGCGCGGGTCGCCGTCATCTGGGCGACGAGGCTGGAGCTTTTCAGGCGCACCCTGAGGTCCTTGGCCACCAGAGGCACGTAATCCAGCTCGGGCGCGTAGATCAGGTCGTCCACATAGCCGATGAAGCGGTGACGCTGGAGCGCCGCGCGGCTCTCGATGGCCCCATGCTTCTCCAGATAGGCGCGGGCGGCATAGAGGCCGAGCCGGTAGTCCGTGAGCTTGCGCGCGTGGAGCCGCCCCTCCTTCGGCCGCGAGAGCGAGATGGCGATGTCCGCCTCGCGCTTCGACAAGGAGAAAAGCCGCGGCATGGCGAGGAGCTGAATGTCCAGCTCTGGGTGCAGATCCGAGAGCGCCCCGATGCGCGGGGCCAGGAAGAATGTCCCGAAGCCGTCCGGCGCGCCGATTCGCACCGTGCCGGAGACGCCGAGGTCCGATCCGGCGATCTCGCCCTGCGCCGAGAGTGCCAGCGTCTCCATGCCCTCGGCTGCGGCGAGCAGGCGATCCCCGGCGGCGGTCAGCGCATAGCCGTGGGGGCGCCGGTCAAACAGCTTCGCCCCCAGCGCCGCCTCCAGTGCAGCGATGCGACGGCTCACGGTGGAGTGCTCCACCTTCAGCCGCGCCGCCGCCACCGTGAGCCGTCCGGCCCGCGCCACCGCGAGGAAGAAGGTGAGGTCGGACCACTCGAAATCGCCGCCGGGCATGGCTCTCGGGACTGTGAAAGGGTGCACATCAATGGTGCGGAGATTGCCGTAGCTGTGCACAAAAAGATAGGGCAGTGTGCCGGCCAACGAACGCTGCCGGGAAGCGGTGGCGCCGCATTGGAAACGCATTCCCCAGAAGATGCCCAAGGAGGCACCCGCATCATGCGTGAGATCGGCCATTTCATCGGCGGCAAGCATGTGCCCGGCACGTCCGGTCGTTTCGCCGACGTCTACCAGCCCATGACGGGCGACGTGGTCGGCCACGTGGCCCTCGCCTCCAAGGACGAGCTCGCCGCCGCCGTCGCCAACGCCAAGGCCGCGCAGCCCGCCTGGGCAGCTACCAATCCGCAGCGCCGCGCCCGCGTGCTGATGAAGTTCCTGGAGCTGGTGCACCGCGACTACGACATGCTGGCGGACCTGCTCGCCCGCGAGCACGGCAAGACCGTGCCCGACGCCCGCGGCGACATCCAGCGCGGCCTCGAGGTGATCGAGTTCGCCATCGGCATCCCGCACCTCATGAAGGGCGACTTCTCCGACAGCGCCGGCCCGGGCATCGACATCTATTCCATGCGCCAGGCGCTGGGCGTGGTGGCCGGCATCACCCCGTTCAACTTCCCGGCCATGATCCCCATGTGGAAGTTCGGCCCGGCCATCGCCTGCGGCAACGCCTTCATCCTGAAGCCGTCCGAGCGTGATCCCGGCGTGCCCATGCACCTCGCCGAGCTGATGCTGGAAGCTGGCCTTCCCCCCGGCATCCTCAATGTGGTGAACGGCGACAAGGAAGCCGTGGACGGCCTGCTGGACCATCCCGACGTCCACGCCATCGGCTTCGTCGGCTCCTCGGCCATCGCCCAGTACATCTATGCCCGCGGCGCGGCCAACGGGAAGCGCATCCAGGGCTTCGGCGGCGCCAAGAACCACATGATCATCATGCCCGACGCGGACATGGACCAGGCCGTGGACGCCCTCATCGGCGCCGGCTACGGCTCCGCCGGCGAGCGCTGCATGGCCATCTCCGTGGCGGTTCCGGTGGGCCCCGAGGCGGCCGACAAGCTGCTGGAGAAGCTCGTTCCCCGCGTGGAGAACCTGAAGATCGGCCCGTCCACGGACGGCTCCGCCGACTTCGGCCCGCTCGTCACGCGCGAGGCGCTGGAGCGCGTGCGCGGCTATGTGGACCTCGGCGTCCAGGAAGGCGCGCAGCTGCTGGTGGACGGCCGCGGCTTCAAGATGCAGGGCTATGAGAACGGCTTCTACATGGGCGGCTGCCTGTTCGACCATGTGACCGCCGACATGCGCATCTACAAGGAAGAGATCTTCGGCCCCGTTCTCTCCGTGGTGCGCGCGCCGGACTACAAGGAGGCCCTGCGCCTTCCCACCGAGCACGAATACGGCAACGGCGTTGCCATCTTCACCCGCGACGGCGATGCCGCCCGCGACTTCGCCTCCAAGGTGAATGTGGGCATGGTGGGCATCAACGTGCCGATCCCGGTGCCGCTCGCCTATCACACCTTCGGCGGCTGGAAGCGCTCCGGCTTCGGTGACCTGAACCAGCACGGCCCGGACGGCGTGCGCTTCTACACCAAGACCAAGACCGTCACCTCCCGCTGGCCCTCGGGCATCAAGGATGGCGCGGACTTCGTGATCCCCACCATGGGCTGACACGCCGGATCAGCCGCTCCGTCCACAGGGCGGGGCGGCTCTGGCATCGGCGGGTCCGTCGGGTGCATATCTCGGCGGGCATTGGATGGCTCGCACGAAGGCGCCCCCAACATGTTCACCCTCTCCGAGGACCAGATCGCCATCCGGGACATGGCGCGCGATTTCGCCAATGAGCAGATCGCGCCCTATGCCGTGGAATGGGACGAGAAGAAGCATTTCCCTGTCGAGCAGTTGCGCGCCGCCGCCGCGCTCGGCATGGGCGGCATCTATGTGAAAGAGGATGTGGGCGGCTCCGGCCTCACCCGCCTTGATGCGGCGCTCATCTTCGAGCAGCTCGCCACCGGCTGCCCCGGCACGTCCGCCTATCTCTCCATCCACAACATGTCGACCTGGATGATCGACCGCTTCGGCGACGACGACCAGCGCAGGAAGTGGGTGCCCCGCCTCGCCAGCATGGAGCACTTCGCCTCCTACTGCCTCACCGAGCCCGGCGCGGGATCGGACGCGGCAGCGCTGAAGACCAAGGCGGTGCGCAACGGCGACCATTACATCGTCGACGGCCAGAAACAGTTCATCTCCGGCGCCGGCTCCTCCGACATCTATGTGGTGATGGTGCGCACCGGCGGCGACGGGCCGAAGGGCATCTCCACTCTCGTCATCGAGGCGGGCGCGCCGGGCCTCTCCTTCGGCGCCAACGAGCGCAAGATGGGCTGGAACGTGCAGCCCACGCGCACCGTCACCTTCGAGGGCGTCAAGGTGCCGGTGGAGAACCGGCTGGGCGAAGAGGGCGAAGGCTTCAGGATCGCCATGGCCGGGCTCGACGGCGGCCGGCTGAACATCGGCGCCTGCTCGCTTGGCGGGGCACAGGCGGCGCTGGAAAAGGCGCTCTCCTACATGCGTGAGCGCAAGGCCTTCGGAAAGCGCCTCGACGAATTCCAGGCACTGCAATTCCGCCTCGCCGACATGGCCACCGAGCTGGAAGCCGCCCGCACCTTCCTGTGGCGCGCGGCGTCCGCGCTCGACGCCAAGGCGCCGGACGCGACGCAGCTCTGCGCCATGGCCAAGCGCATCGCCACTGATCGCGGCTTCGAGGTGGCCAACGACGCCCTGCAGATGCACGGCGGCTACGGCTACCTCGCCGACTACGGCATCGAGAAGATCGTGCGCGACCTCAGGGTCCACCAGATCCTCGAAGGCACCAACGAGATCATGCGCCTCATCGTTGCCCGCGCGCTGATCGCGCAGGGGAACTGAGGGGCGCGTCTCACGCGCGGCGTCCCACGCGCGGTGTCATGACCGGGCTTGTCCCGGCCATCCACGTGGACAGGCCGGATGCTCTGTCTGCGCTCCGTGCAGGCGGAACGACGTGGATGGCCGGGACAAGCCCGGCCATGACGGCGGCGAAAACCATAGATAGCTGCAGCGGCGGCACCCAATTCGGGAGGAAACCATCATGGCCACCATCGCATTCATCGGCCTCGGCAATATGGGCGGGCCCATGGCCGCCAACCTCGTGAAGGCCGGCCACGCCGTCACCGGCTTCGACCTTATGCCCGCCGCGCTGGAGGCGGCGAAGGCCAAGGGCGTCACCATCGCCGACAGCGCCAAGGCGGCCGTGGCGTCCGCCGATGCGGTCGTCACCATGCTGCCCTCCGGCAAGCATGTGGTGGGCGCCACCACCGGCGCGGACGGCCTGTTCGCGGCGGCAAAGCCCGGCACGCTCTTCATCGACAGCTCCACCATCGACGTCGCCTCCGCCCGGGCCTTCCACGAGGCGGCCAAGGCGGCGGGTCATGCGAGCGTGGATGCCCCCGTCTCCGGCGGTGTCGGCGGGGCGGAGGCGGGCACGCTCACCTTCATGGTGGGCGGCACGGACGAGGCGTTCGCGGCGGCAAAGCCCATCCTGGAGCTGATGGGCAAGAAGATCGTCCATTGCGGCGGCGCCGGCGCGGGCCAGGCGGCGAAGATCTGCAACAACATGATCCTCGGCATCTCCATGATCGCCGCCTCGGAAGCCTTCGTGCTGGCCGAGAAGCTGGGCCTCTCCCACCAGGCGCTGTTCGACGTCGCCTCCACCTCTTCCGGCCAGTGCTGGTCGATCAACACCTATTGCCCGGTGCCCGGCCCAGTGCCCACCAGCCCCGCCAACCGCAACTATGTGCCGGGATTTGCGGCGGCCCTCATGCTGAAGGACCTGAAGCTCTCGCAGGAAGCCGCGGAGACGGCCGGCGCCGCCACCGCGCTGGGCGCCGCGGCGACCGCCCTCTACACCGCCTTCGCGGCCGAAGGGAACGAGGGCAAGGACTTCTCCGGCATCATCGAGTGGATCCGCACGCGAGCGGACGAGACCTGAGGGACGCCAGTTCGCCCTTCACTCAGCCAACAAAAAGGCCCGCGGCGGAAGCTCGCGGGCCTTTTGCTATGGAGCGCAGATCACCGCGCCGGCAGCGGCGAAGGGCCGTAGGCGTTCGTTTGGGGCTGCGAGGGCTGCACCCACCAGAACAGCAGCAGCAGCAGGCCGAAGAGCGGAACCAGCATGATGAAGATCCACCAGCCGCTCCGTCCCACATCATGCAGGCGCCGGACGGTCACGGCGAGGGTGGGCAGGAACAATGCGAGGTGGGCGAGGCTCATCATCCAGTTCGGCGCGGTCATGGCGTACCAGCTGGCGACGCTCTCGCCGTTCGCCTGAATGTTCATGATCGTCCCGCTTATCAGCATTCCGCCGACGAGCATGATGGCCAGATCCACCAGCAGCGTGAACAGGGAGAACCACCAGAACTCGCTGCGGGGCGCCCGTCCCTGGAAGCCGGCATATTGGCTCAGGCAGCTGCGAACGGCTTCGATGAATGTCATGGCCCCTCCTCGCGCGCCGTGACCCTGCGGCTGCGCCGGGCTACCTATAGCGGAAGCGTCCGCGCGCGGCCAACCAAGCCGGCGGTCGCCGGGCCGGGGCCGCGGGGGACTTCATGGAACTGATCTTTGCGATCGTCGGCGCGGCTGTGCTGGCGCTGGCCGTGGTGGTCGCCCGCAAATTCAGGGTGTTCCACCAGCAGGCCCTCGCGCGCGTAGCCTCCGGCAGCGAGATGGCCGCGCTGCCGGGCGGCGTGGTGGAATATGCCGATCGCGGCACGGGCCCGGTGCTGCTCTCCATCCATGGCGCGGGCGGCGGGTTCGACCATGGCCTGTTCTTCGCGGACGAATTGATGGGCGGCGGCTTCCGCCTCATCTCGCCCTCGCGCTTCGGCTATCTGCGCACCGGCACGCCCGCCGCAGGAGTGGATGCGCCGGACGGCGGCATCGCCGCGCAGGCCGATGCCCATGCCGCCCTGCTCGACCATCTCGGCCTCGACAAGGTGATCGTGATGGGTCTGTCGGCGGGCGCGCGGTCGGCCGCGGCGCTGGCCGTTCGCCATCCGGACAAGGTGCGGGCGCTGGTGCTGCTGGTGCCGGCCCTCGACGCGCCGCACAGCCCGGTGGCGACCGACCCCATTGGAGGCAGCCGGCTCGCCTTCGCCATCGTGAAGGCCGGGGGCGATTTCTTCTGGTGGCTGATCGGCGCCCTCGGCCCCTCGATGGTGATCCGCTTCGTGGGCGTGCGGCCGGCGCTCCTCGCTCAAGCGGGCGAGCAGGAACGCGCCCGCGTGCTCAAGATCGCCGCCGCCATCGCGCCGGTGTCCGAGCGCGCGGCCGGCATCCGGCTCGACAGCGCCTGCCCGCACCCCGTGCTGCCGCTGGAGCGCATCACGGCACCGACCCTCATCGTCTCGGCGCGGGACGATCTCTTCAACACGTTGCCGGCTGCGGAGGTGGCGGCGGCGCGTATCCCCGGCGCCCGGCTCATCGCCTACAACACCGGCGGCCACCTGCTGGTGGGGCGAGCCGCGCAGACGCGCGCGGCCGTGCGCGCATTTCTCGATGAAGTCGCGCCGTGATGAGAATTTGGAGGCAGGGAATGGATGGTAGCAGCGGGCGGATTTGAACCGCCGACCTCCGGGTTATGAATCCGGCGCTCTCACCGACTGAGCTACGCTGCCACAACACACATCCGACGCAAGTTGCGTCAGGAGACGCGCATATAGAGGCGGGGCCACGCGGGTGTCAAGAATCCCCGCGCGCCCTGTGAACAGAAGGCTTGCGGCCGAAAGGCTCAGGCCGCCTTCTTCTTGATGCGCACCATCTTGAAGAAGCCCACCGGGAAGACGGGAGCGATGCTCACCACTTCCATGTCGGGGTATTTGGCCGCCCAGTTGCGCAGCCGGCTGGCTTTGAAGGCGATGCTCCAGCCGACCTTCTTGACCAGTGGCGCCAGCGCCGCCTCGATGTGCATGGTCGCGCCTTCGTCCGCCCCGAGCTTGGAGGCGATGACGATCTCGCCGCCCGGCCGCAGCACGCGGTACATCTCGTCCAGCGCGCCCTCGGGGTCGGGCACCAGCGTGATGACGAAGGGCACGGTGACGGCGTCGAAGCTGTGGTCGGCGAAGCCGAGCTTGCAGGCGTCCATGGCGCAGAGCAGGCCCACCTGCTTCAGGCCCCGCTCCACCTTCTTCTCCACCGCCTTCTGCAGCATGTGGAAGGACAGATCGATGCCGGTGACGCGGCAGCCGGCGGGGTAATAGGGCAGCACCAGACCGGTGCCGACGCCCACTTCCAGAATGTCGGGACCGCAGGCGGCAGCGGCGGCGGAGGTCTTGCGCTGGGCGTCCGCCAGCAGCTTCACATAGACCTTGTCATAGATGGGCGCCCACTTGGCATAGGCCTTCTTCTGGCCTTCGAGATCGTACTGAACCGCCATTGCCGTCTCTCCCGCCCCGCATCCTCAGGCGACCTCCGCGACCGCCTTCGCCACCCGCTCCGCCTTCACGATGGTGCCACCGCCCAGAAGGCGGGCACCGGCGCCGGGGGCATCGTAGAGCACGCAGGCCTGCCCCGGCGCAACGCCTTCCTCGCCGAGCGCGAGATGCACGGCCGGGGTGCCATCCGCCGTGCGGCCGAGGCGCGCCGGTACCGGGGGACGGGTGGAGCGCACCTTCACATACACCTCGGCCTCGGCATCCAGCGCCGCGGCGAAGGGGATGTCGCCCAGCCAGTTCACGTCGGCCATGGAAATGGCCCGCACCGCCAACGCCTCGCGCGGGCCGACCCGCACCTCGCGCCGGGAGGCATCGATGGAGATCACGTAGAGCGGCTCGGGCGTGGCGATGCCGAGGCCCTTGCGCTGGCCGATGGTGTAATGGAGCACGCCCTTGTGGCGGCCCAGCACCCGGCCATCCAGATGCACGATGTCGCCCGCCTCGCCGGCCTCGGGCCGCAGGCGCTGCACCACCTCGGCATAATCGCCGCCGGGCACGAAACAGATGTCCTGGCTGTCCGGCTTCTCCGCCACCGGCAGGCCGAATTCGGCCGCGAGCGCCCGCACGTCCGCCTTCTGCATCTCGCCGAGGGGAAAGCGCAGCTTGTCGAGCTGGGCAGTGGTGGTGGCATAGAGGAAATAGGACTGGTCCCGCGCCTCTTCCGCCGCGCGGAACAGGCCGCGCCCGCCGCCGGGTAGCGCGCGGCTCGCCACGTAATGGCCGGTGGCGAGAAAACGCGCGCCCAGTTCCTCGGCGGTGGCGAGCAGGTCGCGGAACTTGACGGTGCGGTTGCAGTCCACGCAGGGGATGGGGGTGACGCCGGCCGCATAGCTCGCGGCGAAGCGGTCGATCACCTCCTCGCGGAAGCGGCTTTCATAATCGAGCACATAGTGCGGAATGCCCAGCGTGCGCGCCACTTCGCTGGCATCATAGATGTCCTGCCCCGCGCAGCACGAGCCGGCCCGGTGCGCCGCCTCGCCATGGTCGTAGAGCTGGAGGGTGACGCCCACCACGTCATAGCCGGCGCGGGCGAGCAGCGCCGCCACCACGGACGAATCCACCCCGCCCGACATGGCCACCACGACGCGCGTCGCCGCGCGTTCGGCACGGGCGGCGTCGGAGGCATCGAGGAGGAGGTCGTCGGTCATCGGGATCGTCGGTTTTCGGCCGTGGGGTCGGAAGGAGGCGCGGCAGAACGTATGCCGCACCGTCGCCAAGTGCAAACAAGGTGCAAACGATTGGCATCTGAGCCATGCGAGCGCGGCGAAAAAACGGCCTTCCCGCCCGCGCCGCGGCGGCCCGTCACCCCCGCGCGACCCGGCGGGCCGGCTCCTCGTCCTCCACCGGCCCCTCGAACACCGAGACGAGGGCGCGGCGGATGGTGGACTGGCGCGCGGCGCCGGTGATCTTCGCGCCCATCAGGTCGGTGACGTAGAACACGTCCACCGCCCGCTCGCCGAAGGTGGCGACATGGGCCGAGGCGATGTTGAGGTTGAGCCGCGACAGGGTGTTGGTGAGGGCGAACAGCAACCCCGGCCGATCGAGGCCGGAGACCTCCACCACCGTGTGGCGGTTCGACCAGGAATTGTTCACCGTCACCTCGGGCTCCACCGTGAAGGTGCGGCGGCCCTTGGGCAGCTTCTTGGCCATCACCTCCGGCAGGCGCACCTCGCCGGTGAGCGCCTGCTCCACCGCTTCCCGGATGCGGTTGGCGCGGCGCAGCTCGTCCTCGTCATGGTCGAAGGCGCGGCGAATGGCGATGGTGTCCAGCGCCAGCCCGTCCGTGGTGGTGGAGATCTGCGCATCCACGATGTTGGCGCCCGCCGCGGCGCAGGCCCCGGCGATGATGGAGAGCAGCTTGGGATGGTCCGGCGCCAGCACGGTGAGCGTGGTGATGCCGCGGCCCGGCTCCAGCGACGCATGGGTGGCGATGGAGCGGCCCGCCGTCTCCGCCTCGTCCACGAAGCGGGCGTGGCGCAGCTTGGTCTCGAGGTCCACGCGCAGCCAGTAGGGCGGATAATGGCGCGCCACATAGGCCGCCACCTTCTCGTCGTCCCAGTCGGAGAGGGCCGAGCGGAACTGCGACTGGGCGGCGGTGACGCGCTTGCCCCGGTCCACTTCCGAGAAGCCGCCGGTGAGCACCGGCTCGGTTTCATAATAAAGCGTGCGCAGGAGCTGCGCCTTCCAGCCGTTCCAGGTGCCCGGCCCCACCGCCTTGATGTCGGCCGTGGTGAGGATGGTGAGCAGCTTCATGCGCTCCAGGTTCTGCACCACGGAGGCGAAATTCTCGATGGTCTTGCGGTCGGAGAGATCGCGGGACTGGGCGACCGTGGACATGACGAGGTGCTGCTCCACCAGCCAGGCCACCGTCTCGGTCTCCACCGGGGAGAGGCCGAAGCGCGGGCAGAGCTTGCGGGCAATGCGGGCGCCGGCCACCGAGTGGTCCTCCGGGCGCCCCTTTGCGATGTCGTGCAGCAACAGGGCGACATAGAGCAGGTTGCGGTTCTTCACCGTGCCCATGAGCTCGTTGGCGAGCCCGTTCTCCGGGTTCACCTTCCGCTCGATCTCCGAGAGGATACCGATGCAGCGCAGCAGGTGCTCGTCCACCGTGTAGTGGTGGTACATGTTGAACTGCATCATGGCGACGATCTTGCCGAACTCCGGCAGGAACCGCCCCAGCACGCCCACCTCGTTCATCCGCCTGAGCACCGTCTCGGGCGCGTCCTTGGAGGTGACGATCTCCAGGAACAGGCGGTTCGCCTCTGGATTCTCGCGCACGCTCGCATCGATGAGGCCGAGGGAGCGGGCGGCGAGCTGGCTGGCGTCGGGATGCAGCGCGAGGTTGCGCTTGTCGGCCACGTGGAAGATGCGGATGAGGTTCACCGGGTCGCGGTTGAACGCCTCCGGGTCCGCCACGTTCAGGCGGTCATGGTCGAGGATGAAGTCCGTCGTGTCCTTCAGCGTGATGCGGCGGGAGCCGGCGCGGAAGCGCTCCACCATGCCCTTGAGGCCCGGCACCGGCTTCTCGTGGCGCTCTTCCAGCGCGGCGGAGAGGATGGCGGTGAGGTCGCCCACATCCTTCGCCACGAGGAAATAGTGCTTCATGAAGCGTTCCACGTCCTTCTGGCCGGGATGCTCCGTATAGCCGAGGCGCAGCGCCATCTCCCGCTGCAGGTCGAAGGAGAGGCGGTCCTCGGCGCGGCCAGTGAGGAAGTGCAGGTGGCAGCGCACGGACCACAGGAAGTCCTCGCACTTCTTGAAGAGGTTCGCCTCCTCGCGGGTGAACACGCCCTTGGCGACGAGCTGGCTCGCGGTCTGCACCCGGTAGACGTATTTGGAGATCCAGAAGAGCGTGTGCAGGTCCCGGAGGCCGCCCTTGCTCTCCTTGACGTTCGGCTCGACGAGGTAGCGCGACTGGCCGGAGCGGCGCAGGCGGTCCTCGCGCTCGGCCATCTTGGCGGCGACGAATTCGGCGCCAGTGCCCTCGACCACTTCCTTGTCGAAGCGCTTCTCCAGATCCTCGAACAGCGCCTTGTCGCCGACGAGGAAGCGCGCTTCGAGAATGGAGGTGCGGATGGTGAAGTCGGCCCGGGCCTGCCGCAGGCATTCATCGACCGAGCGGGTGGCGTGGCCCACCTTCAGCCCGAGGTCCCAGAGGATGTAGAGCATGGCCTCGGCGACGCTCTCGCCCCAGGCCGTCTGCTTGTAGGGCAGCACGAACAGGATGTCGGTGTCGGAGCCCGGCGCCATCATGCCGCGGCCGTATCCACCAACCGCCACCACCGCCATGCGCTCGGAGCGTGAGGGATTGTCCACCGGATAGAGGAAGGTGGTTGCCACCTCATAGGCGCTGGTGATGACCGCATCCTGCAGCGCGGAGAGGCGCATGGCGCAGCAGCGGCCGCAGCCGTCTTCCAGCAGCAGGCGCTCGGCGGCGGCGCGGCCTTCCTGCATGCCCTTCTTGAGGCGTGCGACGACGGCGTTGCGCAAATCGAGGTCGCGGCCCTTGTGGGCGGAAGCGATTTCCCGGATCTCGGCCTTGAGGGCCTGGCCTTCGAAGGGTTCGCCGATGACGCGGTTGACCTTGGAGGAACGGACGGTGGGCATTGCTCGGCGATCTGGAAGCACGAAGGACAGGAGCCCTCATCTGTACCGCAATCAGCGCCCGGCCGCGAGCGGCGTTCATTGGTCGCTCTCGAATCGGCCGCAGCGGAACCTATATTTCTGTGATGGAACACATGCCGTACGGACAGCTTCGCACCGGGACCGGCCAAACATGCCGCAAGGTCATGTATGGCGCGGTGGCGCTTGCGATGGCGCTAGCGCCGGCCGGTGCCCTGGCCGCGACGGGTGTGGGCACGCCCATCGTGGGCGGAGCGGCGGTCATTCCCCCGATCCAGCGGCCGGCGCCGCGGCCCGTGGTGCGGCCAGCACCGACCGTTCCGCGGGCGCCCACGGTCGTCACGCCCAGGCCGAAGCTGCCGGCGCCGAAGCCAGTGGTGCCCACCGATCCCATCATCAAGCCCGCGCCGTTCCGCACCAACACGCCCATCGGCGGCCAGCCCGGCTCCGGCGCGCCGCTCGGCGTGCTGCCGGGCGGCCTCGCCACGCCGCTCGTGGGTCCGGCCCCGGCGCCGAATACCTGCTGGTTCTACACCACGCCGGCGAAGACGGTGGGCTACTGGAGCAAGTGCCCCTAGGGCGACCGCCGGAAGACCACCCGCGAAAACGCTTGCCGCGTAACGCTTCCTTGAGGTCAGGCGGGCACCATCTGCCCCAGCGGCTGATCTTCGCCCCATTTTGGTGGTGGAAGGAGCCGCGCGGCCCGAAGGCAGGCCGGCTATGCGACGGGAATTGGAATGACCGCACAGGGACGGGGGGACGGCATGAGGCGCGAGCCGCTCATGGAGCGGCCCGAATCCCTGTTCGACATCCGCCTCGACCCGCGCGACCGCTCCGCCGCACCGCCCCCGGAACCGCCCCGCCCCGCCCGCAAGGCGGCCGCGCGGCCCAAGGCCAAGGCCGAGCCCGACATGCGTCCCGATCCCGCCCCGCGCCGCGGCCGCTCCGAGCCACCGCCCCGCCGGCCCCGCCGTGGCGGAGGGGGGCGTCTCGTGTTCCGGCTGGTGAAATGGGGCTTCATCCTGGGCGTGTGGGCGCTGCTCGCCCTCGCCGGCGTCATCGCCTACGAGGCGTCGAAGCTGCCGTCCATGCAGACGCTGATGATCCCCAAGCGTCCGCCCACCGTCACCGTGCAGGGGGCGGACGGCAAGACCATCGCCACACGCGGCGACATGGGGGGCGTCGCCGTGCCCATCGGCGAGTTGCCGCCCTATCTGCCCAAGGCCTTCGTGGCCATCGAGGACCAGCGCTTCTACAGCCATTTCGGCCTCGATCCCGAAGGCCTCGCGCGCGCCCTTGTCACCAACCTCACCTCAAGGCGGCTGCGGCAGGGCGGCTCGACGCTGACCCAGCAGCTCGCCAAGAACCTGTTCCTCACCCAGGAACGCACGGCCTCGCGCAAGATGCAGGAGCTGGTGCTGGCCCTGTGGCTGGAGCACAAGTTCACCAAGGACCAGCTGCTCGACCTCTATCTGAACCGCGTCTATTTCGGCGCCGGCGCCTATGGTGTGGAAGCTGCCGCCCAGCGCTATTTCGGCAAGTCCGCGCGGCAGGTGACTCTGGCCGAGGCCGCCATGCTGGCCGGGCTCGTCAACTCGCCCTCACGCCTGGCGCCGACGCGCAACCTCAAGGGCGCGCAGGCCCGCGCCAATCTGGTGCTGGCCGCCATGCGCGACCAGAAGATGATCACCGCCGACATGGCGAGCACCGCCCAGGGGCGCCCGGCACAGCTCGCCCGCAGCGGCATGCCCGATTCCTCCGGCTATGTGGCTGACTGGGTCATGGACCAGCTGGATTCCGTGCTCGGCGACGGCGAGCTGCCGGGCGACGTGGTGGTGCGCACCACCATCGATCCCGCCCTGCAGAAGGCGGGCGAGGCGGCGCTGGAGGACACGCTGGCGAAATCCGGCACCAAATACGGCGTCGGCCAGGGCGCCATCGTGGTGCTCGATCCCGACGGCGGGGTGAAGGCGCTGATCGGCGGCCGCTCCTATGCGGACAGCCAGTATAACCGCGCCGTCACCGCCCGGCGGCAGCCGGGCTCGGCCTTCAAGCCCTTCATCTATCTCACCGCCGTCGAGCACGGCCTGACGCCGGAGAGCGTGCGCGAGGATGCGCCCATCCAGCTCAAGGGCTGGCGGCCGGAGAACTCGACCCGCGACTATCGCGGCCCGGTGACGCTGACCACCGCGCTCGCGCTCTCCCTGAACACGGTGTCGGTGCGCCTCGTGCTGGAGTTCGGCCCCAAGGCGGTGGTGCAGACCGCCCATCGCATGGGCATCTCTTCGAACCTCGACCCCAACCCCTCCATCGCGCTGGGCACCTCGGAAGTGTCGGTGCTGGAGCTGGCGGGCGCTTATACGCCCTTCGCCAATGGCGGCCTCGGCGTCATGCCCCATGTCATCGACAGCGTGATCGGGCCGGACGGCAAGCCACTCTATGAACGCAACGTCACCGGCATGGGCCGCGTGGTCGCCTCCGAATATGTGGCGATGATGAACCACATGATGACCCAGACTCTGGCCGCCGGCACCGCCCGCCGCGCCGACCTCCCGGGCTGGGAAGCGGCCGGCAAGACCGGCACCTCGCAGGATTACCGCGACGCTTGGTTCGTCGGCTACACCGCCAAGTACGTGGCGGCGGTCTGGCTCGGCAATGACGATTCCTCGCCCACCAAGAAGGCCTCCGGTGCCAACCTGCCGGTGGAGATCTGGAGCCGCGTGATGAAGGCGGCCCATCAGGGCGTGCCGGTGGCGGAGCTTCCGGGCGGCCTGAGATCCTACGGCTTCGGCGGAAACGGCTACGGTCAGCCGGGCGCCACCTACCTGCCGCCCGCCGATTTGCCGGACGACCGTCCGCCGGCCGTGGTCGGCCAGATGCCGCCGCCCCCGCCCCAGCAGGAGCCGCCCATGACGCTGGACCGCTGGTTTGCGGAAACCTTCCTGGGCCAGGGCCGGCGGTAATCGGAGGCGCGCGCCTCGCCACGAGCGCTCTCGCCTTGCGCCCGCCGCCCTGCTCTAGGATAAGGCGTCATGACCGACACCCCTTCCCCCGCCGCCGAAGCCGATCCCTATCTGGAGCCCGGCCGCCTCCTGTTTGCCGGCGACTGGCAGTTCATCTCTGCGGCGCCCACCGTCGATGTGCTGCCGCCCATGCAGGGCATGGAGATCGCGCTGGCCGGCCGCTCCAACGTGGGCAAGTCGTCCCTCGTCAACGCGCTGACCGGCCGCAAGGCGCTGGCGCGCACCTCGGTGACGCCGGGGCGGACGCAGGAGCTGATCTTCTTCCGGGTAGGGCCGGAGCTGTGCCTGGTGGACATGCCGGGCTACGGCTTCGCCAAGGCGCCGAAGGAGAAGGTGGATGCCTGGACACGCACCATCAAGGACTATCTGCGCGGCCGGGTGAACCTTGCCCGCGTCTTCGTGCTCATCGATTCCCGCCACGGCATCAAGCCGGTGGACGAGGAGATCCTCGATCTTCTCGACAAGGCGGCCGTCTCCTACGCCATCATCCTCACCAAGGTGGATCAGGTGAAGCCGAGCGCCCTTCCCTCGGTGATCGCCGGGGTGGAGGAGAAGATCCGCCGGCGGCCGGCGGCCTATCCCAAGATCTTCCCCACCTCCAGCAATACCGGCCAGGGCTTTCCCGAGCTGCGCGCGGCGGTAGCGCAACTTCTCGCCGAGCAGGGCTGACGCCCGGCGCCCGCCGGCGGACCGGAGGGCGGCCAAAGCGCGCGACGCGCGGGCGCGGCCTCGGCCTGAAACCGAGGCCGATGGGATCAGCCCAGCAGGTCAGCGACCGTCAGCGCGATCACCAGCGTCGCCTTGTCGAGGTCCGAGAGCAGCAGGTTCTCGTCCGCCCGGTGGCCGTTGGCCTCCTCAATGGTGTGCGGGCCGGCACCGTAGAGCACCACGGGCACGCCGGCCTCGGCATAGAGGCGCGCGTCCGTATAGAGCGGCACGCCGGTGGTCTTCACCTCCTCGCCGGTGACGGCGGAAGCATTGCGGCAGATGACGCCGGCGAGGTGCATGGCCTTATCGTCCGGCACCAGTGGGCGGGCGATGAGGATGCGCCGCACCTCCGCTTTCGCCTTCGAGCCTTCCAGCGCCGTGGCGATGACGCCGCGCACCTCGGCCTCCACCTGTTCCGGGTTCTCGCCGGGCACGATGCGGCGGTCGAGGCGGAAGGTGACGCGGTCCGGCACCACATTGGTGTTGATGCCGCCGGAGATGAGCCCCACCGTGAGCTGCGGCGAGCCGATGCCCGGCACGTCCGAGACCTTTCCCTGCAGCGTGTCGCGATAGGCATAGAGCGCGGTAAGGATCTTGGTGGCCGCCTCCAGCGCGTCGATGCCGGTGAAGGGCAGCGCGGCGTGGGCCGACTTGCCGATCACCTCCACCTCAAGGTGCAGGCAGCCATTGTGCGCCACCACGACGCCATAGGAGAAGCCGGCCGAGACGGCATAGTCCGGCTTCGTCAGCCCGGTTTCGAGAATCCAGCCCGGCCCCACCTCGCCGCCGATCTCCTCGTCATAGGTGAAGTGCAGTTCCACCGTGCCCTTGAGCGGCAGGCCGGAGCGCTTCAGGGCGTCGAGGGCGAAGGCATAGGTGGCGAAGTCGGACTTGGAGACCGCTACGCCGCGGCCATACATGCGCCCGTCCACCACTTCGGCGCCGTAGGGGTCCTTGGTCCAGCCCTCGCCGGGGGGCACCACGTCGCCATGGGCGTTCAGCGCCACCACGGTGCCTTCACCGAACCGGTGGCGGATGATGAGGTTGGTGGCCGTGACCATGCCCGCCGCCTTCACCCGGTCGGCCGGCACGGCATGGCGCTCCACGGTGTAGCCGAGGGCTTCCAGCAGCTCGGCGGCGCGCGCCGCATGGGGGGCGCAATCGCCGGGGGGATTGTCGGAAGGCACCTTCACCAGCTCCGCCAGGAACTGGCGCTGCGCTTCGGTGCGCTCGGCGATCAGGCTGCGGAGGGTGTCGGCGTCGGCGGTGGACATGACGTCTTCCTTGTTCTTGGGGCGGGCCACGGCCCGCCGGTTCTCTCGGACTCGGATTCTACGCAATTCCTTTCGCAAAACCGCGATGCACTTTTGCGGGAATTGCTTCAGGGGGCGAGGGGGATGCGGTCTATTTGCCGGAGGCCCATTCCTTCAGCATGGCCCGGTCCTCGTCGGACAGTTCGGTGATGTTGTTGGGCGGCATGGCGTGGGTGAGGCCCGCCTGGACGAGGATGAGCTTGCGGTTCTTCGCGATGGCCTCCGGCGTGTCGAGCACGATGCCGCGCGGGGGAACCGCGAAGCCCTCATACACCGGCTCGGCGGCGTGGCACATGGCGCAGCGGCCCATGACGACGTTCTGGATGTCCACCGGCACGTCCACCGCCGGCCCGCTCCTGGCGTAGGCCGGGGAGACCAGCGGCGGCAGGCCGAGCGCCATGCGGCCGGCGGGCGTGGTGGTCGCCGAGATGAATATCGCGAGGATCAGGCACACGGCCGCCACCAGCCAGCACCACGCCTTGTCGCCGCGCCCGGCGTGCCGCTCGTTGTAGAAATAGCGGATCACCGTTCCCGCCACGAGCGCCAGCGCCACGATGACGAAGGCGTAGGGCGTGGAATAGGTCAGCGGGTAATGGTTGGAAATCATCAGGAAGACGACGGGCAGGGTGAAGTAGTTGTTGTGCCCGGACCGGAGCTTGGCTGTCTTGCCGTAATAGGGGTTCGGCACCTCCCCCGCCTTCAGCGCCGCCACCACCTTGTGCTGGTTGGGGATGATGACGAAGAAGACGTTGCCGCTCATGATGGTCGCCATCAGCGCGCCGGTATGGATGAAGGCGGCGCGGGGCGAGAACACCTGCTGGTACAGGAACGCGGCCAGCACCACGCCGGCGAACACGATGATGCCCACCACCAGCGGCTTGTCGCCGAGCTTCGAGCGGCAGAGCTGGTCATAGGCGATCCACCCCGCCGCGAGTCCGCCGAGGCCGATGACGAGGGCGGTGATGGGCTTCAGGTTCATCACCGCCGGGTCGATCAGGAAGATCGAGGACTGGTAGTAATAGACCCAGATGAGTAGGAAGAAGCCGGTGATCCAGGTGGCGTAGGACTGCCACTTGTGCCAGCCCAGCTCCTCCGGGAGAAAATCGGGCGCCACCAGATACTTCTTCACCTGATAGAAGCCGCCGCCATGCACCTCCCACGCCTCGCCACCCTTGCCGGGCGGGATGTCGGCACAGGCCTTCAGGCTGGCATCAAGGTGCATGAAGTAGAAGGACGAGCCGATCCACGCCATGCCGGCGATGATGTGCGTCCAGCGCAGCAGCAGGCTGCCATACTCGTGGAGGATGGGTTCCATTGCCGTTTCAGATCCCGTGGCTGGAAGAGGAGGGCGCATTGGCCCCTGTCACGCCCGCCGGCGGGGACCATTGGCCCCGGCCCGTGGCGTGGGTATCGTTCTTGTGGCGTCGGGTGAGGGGTGACGAAGCGTGCTGGAGAACATGAAGGCCTTCGTCGCCTCGGTGGAGAGCGAGAGCTTCTCGGAGGCCGGCCGTCGCCTGCATCTCTCCGCCAACGTGGTGAGCCACCGCATCCAGATGCTGGAGAAGCACCTCGGCTGCCGGCTGTTCAACCGCACAACCCGCCGCATGAGCCTGACCGAGCAGGGGCGCGTCTATTACGAGGCGATCACCGAGGCCCTGCGCCTCATCGAGGCCGCGGAAAGCAATGTCTCGGAATTGGGCGCCCTGCCCCGCGGCGCGCTCAGGGTGACGGCGCCGCTCCATCTCGGCCGGCGGCTGGTGGCGCAGGTGGCCGCGCGCTACCAGGAAATCCATCCCGAGATCGACGTGCGCCTGCGCCTGTCGGAACATACCCTCGACCTCATCGCCGAATCCATCGACGTGGCGCTGCGCCTCGCCACCTTCGAGGATTCCAGCATGATCATGCGCAAGGTGGCGCAGGTCGAGCGCATTGTGTGCGCTGCACCCAGCTATCTGGAGCGGGCCGGCGTGCCGCAGCGGCCGCAGGATCTGCTCACGCATCAATGCCTCCTCCTGCGGTTCGCGAGCCTTCGGGAATTGCGCTGGATGCTCACCGACGAGGGCCGGGACCTCGCCGTTCCCGTCACCGGCCATCTGGAGGCCGACGACGGCGACGTGCTGACGGTGTGGGCCGTCGAGGGCCGCGGCATCGTGGTGAAGCCGCGGTTCGAGGTGGCGGACGCCCTCGCGGACGGCCGCCTCGTGCCGCTCTTGGAGAAGAACCCGCCCCAGCCGGCGACGCTGGCGGTGCTCTACCCCGCCCGCCAGCTGGTGCCGCTGAAGGTGAAGGCCTTCGCCGATATGCTGGTGGAGGAGGGGCGGCGCTACATCGCCCGGGAGCTGGCCAAGATCGGGGAGCGGCTGCCGGCCTGAGCCTTTCGACACCGACATGCATCCGCCCCCCGGCTTGCCCCTGACCGGACCTCAGTGCGCCTCGGCCTGCTTGGCGGCGGCGACGATCTCCTCGGTGGAGCTCTTCTTCACGCCGTTGAAGAAGACGTTGAGCACCACGGCGACGATGGCGCAGAGCAGGATGCCGCTCTCCAGCAGCGGGTGCAGCTCATGCGGCAGCGCCTTGAAGAAGTTGGGCGACACCAGCGGGATCATGCCGAAGCCCACCGAGATGGCGACGATGAAGAGGTTATTGCGGTTGGTCTTGAAGTCGACGCCGGTGAGGATGCGCGCGCCGGTGGCCGCCACCATGCCGAACATCACGAGACCCGCGCCGCCCAGCACCACCTGAGGCACCGCCTCCACCAAAGCGGCCATCTTCGGCAGCAGGCCGAGGCCCAGCATGATGATGCCGCCCGTCACCGTCACCCAGCGCGAGCGCACGCCGGTGACGCCGACGAGACCCACGTTCTGCGAGAAGGAGGTGTAGGGGAAGGTGTTGAAGATGCCGCCGAGCAGCGTGCCGACGCCATCGGCGCGCAGGCCGCGGGCCAGCGCCTTCTCGTCCACCGGCTTGCCGGTCATGTCGGAGAGGGCGAGGAACATGCCCAGCGACTCGATCATCACCACGATCATCACGATGCACATGGTGATGATGGGCACGAGGTGGAACGTGGGCATGCCGAAGTGGAACGGCAGGATGACGTCGAACCAGGCCGCCGCGCCCACCTTCTCGAAATGCATGATGCCGAGGGCGGTGGACAAAACGGCGCCGGCGACGATGCCCAGCAGCACCGCGACATTGGCGACGAAGCCCTTGCCGAAGCGGATGAGGGCGAGGATCACCAGCAGCACGAACAGGGCGATGCCGAGGCCCTGAAGCTGCCCGTAATTCGGGTTCGCCACCTGGACCACCTTGCCGTCGATGGTCTGGGTGAGGAAGGGGATGCCGCCGCCGGCCCAGTTGATGCCCACCCGCATGAGCGAGATGCCGATCACCATGATGATGGTGCCCGTGACCACCGGCGGGAACAGAGGCAGCAGGCGCGAGATGAAGGGCGCAACGATGATGCCGAAGATGCCGGCGGCAATCACCGAGCCGTAGATGCCGAGAATGCCGATGGACGGATCGTTCGCCATCGACAGCATCGGGCCGACGGAGGCGAAGGTGACGCCCATCATCACCGGCAGGCGGATGCCGACGCCGAGGAAGCCGAGGCACTGCGCGAGAGTCGCGAGGCCGCAGGCGAACAGGTCGGCCGAGATCAGGAACGCCACCTGCTCCGGCGGCAGCTTGAGCGCGCGGCCGATGATGAGCGGCACCGCGACGGCGCCGGCATACATCACCAGCACATGCTGGAGGCCGAGCACCGCGAGTTTCGGTGCGGGCAAGACTTCGTCAACGGGATGAACGGTTTGTGACATGAGGTCCCCCAATGGAATGGGCCGTCGATGCGGGAAGGGCGTTCTTCAAAATTATTGGCGACGGCAACGCTCCGGCGCGGCTCCGAACGGGCATTGCCCAACTCATCGGCATGCCTCATTGGAGATCAAATCCTGCGCGGGGAAAATACGTTTGGTAATCGGAATATCTTCCGATTTTTTTGGAAAATGGATCGGCCAAGCGCGGGTTATGCTGCCGCGCAGCGGAGCGTTCGCCCGGCCCCCTGCCCTGCATCCGCAAGGCTTCGACCGGGACATGAGCGCTCGGATCAGGAGACGAGGAAGCGATGGGGCGGCTGTCCACTCATGTGCTCGATACGGTATCCGGTGGCCCGGCCGCCGATGTGGCGGTGGAACTTTACCGGCTGGCGGCCGATGGCGGGCGCACCCTCGTCACCACCCGCCGCACCAATGCGGACGGTCGCACCGATGCCCCCTTGCTGGCGGGAGACGACTTCATCCCCGGCACCTATGAACTGGTCTTCCATATCGGCGCCCATTTCCGCGCCACCGGCGCGCCGGTGGCCGACCCGCCCTTCCTCGACGTGGTGCCCCTGCGCGTGACCCTGATCGAAGGGCATTATCACGTGCCGCTCCTGTGCGCCCCGTGGAGCTATTCCACCTATCGGGGGTCCTGAGCCCATGCCCGCCCCCTTCACCGGACGCGATAATTCCGGCATCCCCACCGATCCCGTCACCGGCAAGCCCTATCCGCGCGATCTGGTGGGCTACGGCCGCAATCCCCCCCATCCCCACTGGCCGGGGGATGCGCGCATCGCCGTGCAGTTCGTGGTGAATTACGAGGAGGGCGGCGAGAATTCGGTCCTCCATGGCGACAATGCCTCGGAAGCCTTCCTGTCCGAGATCATCGGCGCCGTGCCCTGGCCCCGCCAGCGGCACATGAACATGGAGTCCGTCTACGAGTTCGGCGCCCGCGTCGGCATCTGGCGGCTGCTGCGCCTGTTCGGCGAGCGCAACATGCCGGCGACGGTCTATGGCGTCGCCACCGCCCTCGCCCGCAATCCCGATGCCGTCGCGGCCATGCAGCAGGCCGGCTGGGAGCTGGCGAGCCACGGCTACAAGTGGATCGAATACAAGGACTTCACCCGCGACGCCGAGCGCGAGCACATCGAGGAGGCGGTGCGCCTGCATACGCAGGTGACGGGCGCCCGTCCGCTCGGCTTCTACCAGGGCCGCTCGGCGGAACACACCGTGCCGCTGCTGATGGAGGAAGGCGGCTTCCTCTATGTGGCCGACAGCTATGCGGACGAGCTGCCCTACTGGATCTATGGGCCGCGCGGCCCGCAGCTCGTGGTGCCCTACACGCTGGACGCCAACGACATGCGCTTCTCGGTGGCGGCGGGCTTTTCCAACGGCACGGAATTCTTCGACTATCTGAAGGACAGCTTCGACCTGCTCTATGCCGAGGGCGCGACCGCCCCGCGCATGATGTCCATCGGCCTCCACCCCCGCCTCGCGGGCCGGCCGGGCCGGGCGCAGGCCCTCGCCCGCTTCCTCGACTACATCGCCGGGCACGAGAAGGTGTGGGTGGCGCGCCGCCTCGACATCGCCCGCCACTGGATCGCCCATCACCCGCCGGCGGGGGGATACCGGCCCACCTACATGCCGCGCGGCCTGTTCGTGGAGCGGTTCGGCGGCGTCTACGAGCATTCGCCCTGGATCGCGGAAGGCGCCTATGACCGCCGCCTCACCACGCGCGCCGACACCGCCGAGGGCCTCAACGAAGCGCTGGCAGCCGTGCTGCGCGCGGCTCCGGCCGAGAAGCAGATGGGGGTCATCCAAGCCCATCCCGACCTTGCCGGCAAGCTCGCCGAGGCAAAGCTGCTGACCGCCGATTCCGCCGCCGAGCAGGCCTCCGCCGGCCTCGACCAGCTCACGGCGGAGGAAAAGGCCCGGTTCACCGCGCTGAACGACGCCTACAAGGCGAAGTTCGGCTTCGTCTTCATCATGGCCATCCGCGGACGCAGCAAGGCCGACATCCTCGCCGCCTTCGAGCGCCGGCTCGCCCATGACCGCGAGACCGAGGTGGCCGAGGCGCTGGCGCAGATCGAGCGCATCGCCTTGCTGCGCCTGTCCCAGATGCTGCCGGCCGCGTCCTGAACAAGGTTTTCTCCGTGTCCCGATCTGCCCCCGGCTCCGCCCCGCTCCCCTCTCCCCTCGACGGCGAGGTCATCGTCTCCCGTCTGAAGGAGCTTGCCGCCTGCACCGACGTGCCCGGCGAGATGACCCGCCTGACCCTCACCCCCGCCCACAAAAGGGCGGCGGCGCAGGTGTCGTTCTGGATGCGGGAGGCGGGGCTGGCGCAGGTCCATATGGACGCCACCGGCTCCATCGTCGGCCGTTATGCCGCCGACCGTGCCAATGCCAAGACCCTCGTCCTCGGCTCCCACATCGATACCGTGCGCAATGCCGGCATCTATGACGGCAATCTCGGCGTGCTCACCGCCATCGCCGCCGTGGAGGCGCTGAAGCAGCAGGGCATCCGCCTGCCTTTCGCCATCGAGGTCGCGGCCTTCGCCGACGAGGAGGGCGTGCGCTTCCTCTCCACCCTCACCTCCTCCAAGGCCATGGCCGGCATCTTCGATCCGAAGAGCCTCGAGGACGTGGACGCCCAGGGCATCTCCCGCATGGAGGCGCTGCGCTCCTTCGGCGCGCCGGTGGATCGCGTCGCTGACTGCCGGCGCGATCCGGCGGACACGCTCGGCTATGTGGAAGTGCATATCGAGCAGGGGCCGGTGCTGGAGGCCGCGGGCGCGCCGCTCGGCATCGTCACTGGCATCGCCGGGGCCTCGCGCGGGCATGTGCGCATCCGGGGCGAGGCCGGCCATTCCGGCACCCTGCCCATGGCCATGCGCCATGACGCCCTCACCGCCGCCGCCGAGATGATCCTCGCCGTGGAGGCGCGCGGCCGCGCCGACGGCAAGGAGCTCGTGGCCACCGTGGGCACGCTCCTCATCGCCGGCAGCGCAGTGAACGTGGTGCCCGGCGAGGTGCAGTTCTCCCTCGACGTGCGCGCCCTCTCCGACGAATTGCGCATCCGCGCCGTCGCCGACATCCGCGCCGCCGTGGCCGATATCGCGGAGCGGCGCGGGGTGAAGGCCAGCGTGGACATCGGCCACGAAGTGCCCGCCGCGCCGTGTCATGGCCCGCTCAAGGAGCGCATGGCCAAGGTGGTGGAGGGCCTTCAGCTTCCCGTGGTGCGGCTACCCTCGGGCGCCGGGCACGATGCCATGGTGTTTCGCGGCGTGATGCCCATGGCCATGCTGTTCGTGCGCTCGGAGAACGGCAGCCACAACCCCCGCGAATACGCCGCCCCCGCCGACATCGGCCTCGCGGCGGAAGCGCTCTATGCGTTCCTGCTGAAGACGGCGGAGGAGATGTGAGGGACTCCCCGTCCGCTGTCATCATCCGTGAGTCTCCACCGCTCAACCGTCATCGCCCGGCTTGTCCGGGCGATCCACTGGTGGTCTGACGCTAAGCCTTAATGGCTGGGCGCCGACAGGCGGAAGGGTGGATCCCCCGGATGAACCGGGGGATGACGGCTCTTGCGGCGCGGGCGCCGCCTCTTACCCCCGCCCACCAAAGCGGAGCACGAAGGCACACCTAAAGTGTCACCCGTCCGCCTGGCCGAGAACCTCCTCGGCGGTGAACTTGTAGGTGCGGCCGCAGAATTCGCAGGTCACGGTGACCTTGCCGTCGTCCTGGATCATCTCCCGCCGCTCCTCCGGGCCGAAGGAGGCGAGGACGCCGGAGACCTTCTCCCGCGAGCAGGAGCAGCGCGCGGCGATGGGCAGCGGATCGAACACACGCACGCCGCGCTCGTGGAACAGCCGGTAGAGCAGCCGCTCGGAGGAGAGGTCGCGGTCGATCAGCTCCACGTCCTCCAGCGTGCCGACGAGGGAGCGGGCCTCCACCCAGGCGTCGTCCTCGTCAACCTTGTGCTCTTCCACGCCCTCGGGCGCGTCGCCCGGGGAGAGGTCGGCCATGCGGGCGCGGGAGGCGTCCTGCGGCAGGAACTGGGCGAGCAGGCCGCCGGCGCGCCAGCTGGACTCCGCGCCGCCCGGCTTCATCTCCTCGCCCACGGCGAGGCGCACGCGGGTGGGGATCTGCTCGGACTGGTGGAAATATTCGTGCGCCGCCGCCTCCAGCCCCGAGCCGTCGAGGGCCACCACGCCCTGATAGCGATTGGTGCTGATGCCCTGGTCGATGGTCATGGCGAGATGGCCGCGGCCCAGCAGTGCCGCCGGCGAGGTCTCGTTGCGGCGCTCGGCCTCGGCCAAAGCATCGGCATCGTAGCGGGCATAGGCGCGGATCTTGTCCGGGCTCACGAAGTCAGCCACCACCATGTCCACCGGCCCGTCGGTCTGGGTCTGGAGGATGAAGCGGCCCTCGAACTTCAGCGAGGAGCCGAGCAGCACGGCGAGCGTGACCGCCTCTCCCACCACGCGCTTCACCGCGGGCGGATAGGCGTGATGGGCGAGCAGCGCATCGAGCGTGGGGCCGAGGCGGACCGTGCGGCCGCGGATGTCGAGGGCATCCACCTGGAAGGCGGTAACGATATCGTCCTGCGTCGCCTCGGAAGCGGCGCGGGTGGCGGTGCGGGTGCGCTCGCCCTTCATGAAAGGTCTCCGGACGTGCCGGACCCGCGTGCCAGCGCTCAGCGCACGGTCATGGGTCCAGGGGGTTGCATGGTTTCAAGTGTCTGGCCCCACACATATTCACGAGCCGGGCCGTTTCAACCCGGCTCGCAATGTCCCCGCTGCGGAAGGCTCAGCCGCCCACCGCGTCGAAGCACCAGGCGAGCACGCCCTTCTGGGCGTGCAGGCGGTTCTCCGCCTCGTCGAACACCACGGACTGCGGACCGTCCATCACCACGTCCGTCACCTCCTCCCCGCGATGGGCGGGCAGGCAGTGCATGAAGATGGCGTCCTTGTCCGCCCGCGCCATCAGGGCCGAATTGACCTGATAGGGCTTGAGGATGTTGTGGCGGCGCTCGGCCTCCTTGTCGCCCATGGAGACCCAGGTGTCGGTGATGACGCAATCCACGCCCTCCACCGCTTCTTCCGGGTCGCGCATGAACTTCACCTTGGCCTTGGCGCGCTTCACGAAATCCTTCAGCGCCTGGCGCGGCGACAATTCCTTGGGCGTCGCCACCTTCAGGGTGAAGTCGAAGCGGTCGGCGGCATGCACCCACGAGGCCAGCACGTTGTTGGCGTCGCCGGTCCAAGCCACCGAACGGCCGGTGATGGGGCCGCGATGCTCCTCGAAGGTCATCACATCCGCCATCACCTGGCAGGGATGGGAGATGCGGGTGAGGCCGTTGATGACCGGCACCGTGGCGTATTTGGCGAGCTCGGTCAGGTCGTCATGGTCCAGGATGCGGATCATGATGGCGTCGACGAAGCGCGACAGCACGCGGGCCGTGTCGGCGATGGTCTCGCCGCGGCCGAGCTGCATCTCCTGACCGGTGAGCATGATGGTCTCGCCGCCCAGCTGCCGCATGGCGAGGTCGAACGACACGCGCGTGCGGGTGGACGGCTTGTCGAACACCATGGCCAGCGACTTGCCGGCGAGCGGCTTTTCCACCGGCTCACCCGCCTTGCGACGGGCCTTCAGGTCCTTGGAGAAGTCCAGAACCCGGCGCAGCTCCTCGGCCGGGATCTCGGACAGGTCGAGAAAATGACGCACCCCATTCCCCCTCATTCGGCCGCCCCCTTCACCGGATCGGCGGCGAGGCGCGCCTCGATGCGCCGGCAGGCGGCTTCGATCTTGTCGGCTGCGATGGCGACCTCCTCCTCGCTCACGGTGAGCGGCGGCAGGAGGCGGATGACGTTCTCGGCGGCGCCGGGCACCAGCATGCCCTCCTCGCGCAGCGCCGCGATCAGATCGGGCGCCGGCACGGCGGCCTTGATGCCGAGCAGCAGGCCCTGCCCGCGCAGCTCGGCGATGACGGCCGGATGGCTGTCGCGCAGCTCGGCGAGGCGCTGCTGGAAGCGGCCGGCGACGCGGTTCACGCGATCGAGGAAGCCATCCTCCAGCACCACGTCCAGCACCGCATTGCCCACCGCCATGGCCAGCGGGTTGCCGCCATAGGTGGAGCCGTGGGTGCCCACGGTCATGCCCTTGGCGGCCTCTTCGGTGGCAAGGCAAGCCCCCATGGGGAAGCCGCCGCCGATGCCCTTGGCCACCGACATGATGTCCGGCGTGATGCCGGTCCACTCATGGGCGAACAGCCGCCCGGTGCGGCCGACACCGCTCTGCACCTCGTCGAGCACCAGCAGCAGGCCGTTCTCGTCGCACAGCTGGCGCAGGCCGGCGAGGAAGCCGGCCGGCGGCACGCGCACGCCGCCCTCGCCCTGCACCGGTTCCACCAGGATGGCGGCGGTCTCGGACGTCACGGCGGCGCGGGCGGCGTCGAGATCGCCGAACGGCACCTGGTCGAAGCCCGGAAGGTCCGGACCGAAGCCTTCGAGATATTTCGGGTTGCCGCCGGCGGCGATGGTCGCCAGCGTACGTCCGTGGAAGGCGCCCTCGAAGGTGATGATGCGGTTCTTCTCCGGATGGCCGCTCACATACTGGTAGCGGCGCGCCATCTTGATGGCGCACTCCAGCGCTTCCGCACCGGAATTGGTGAAGAACATCGTGTCCGCGAAGGTTGCGGCCGTCATCCGCGCGGCCAGCTTCTCGGCGCCCGGGATGCGGAACAGGTTGGACACGTGCCACAGCTTCGTCGCCTGCTCGGAGAGCGCGGCGGCGAGATAGGGATTGGCGTGGCCCAGCACGTTCACGGCGATGCCGGCGGTGAAGTCGAGGAAACGTCGCCCGTCCGTCGTGACGAGCCAGCAGCCCTCTCCCCTCTCGAATTGGAGGTCGATGCGTGCGTAGGTCGGCAGAACGGGGGTGATCACACTATCCTCCTAGGGGACTTCGATGCAGGCTTCCTGGCCTCGAGGTTGCACGGGTTGACGAACACTGTGCGACAGCAGGGCTGTGGCCATGCCGCGCGCACAAACTAAAAAAGGCCGCCCAAGCGGGGGCGGCCCGACCTCCCGATTCTAATGAACACGCGCGGGAGGTCAACCGATCGCCCGCCAAGATGCGAATCGCAACCGCGACGTCCGGCCGCGTAAGGGTAAACGAAGCCTTAAGGAGCTGGGGAAAACGCTTCGCGACCCCTTGCCGACTCTGTTGCGGGGACCGGCCATATTGTAGGTTCTTGAAGGTCAGCCACGAGATGTCGTGCGCAGGGGCATCAGGAACCCTCTTCCAGGAACCGCGATCCGGGTCCATCCGAGCGCTTTGCCGCGCACGGGAACGGGGAGGGAGTCCGCCTTGCGGAAATCACGATCCGGGACGCGCCCGAACCGGCGTTCCCGCCCATGGCTGAAGCGGCGCCGAGCGTTTCCGGCGCCCGCGGCGTTCTTGAGATGCTGCCGGTTGAAATGCGGCAAGTAGATGCGGCAAATGGAGAAGAGCGATGAGCTGGAATGACGAGCGCGTCGAACTCTTGAAAAAGCTCTGGAGCGAAGGCCTCTCCGCGAGCCAGATCGCCACGGAGCTCGGCGAGGTGACGCGCAATGCCGTCATCGGCAAGGTGCACCGCCTCGGCCTGTCCGGCCGGGCGAAGGCCGCCCCTGCCCCGGCGCGTCCCCGCGCCAGCGGAACGGCGCCGGCCAAGGCCGGCCCCATGGGTGGACCGATGGGCGCACCCGCCGGGCGCCCCGACAATCAGGCGAGGCCGCAGCGGCCGACCACCATCGGCAACACCGCCCTCGCGGCCGACCTGGACGAGGCACCGGAAGAGGCACCGGCGCCCGCCCCCGTGATGAGCGACAACGTGGTGCCCATGGCCCAGGGCTGCACCATCATGCAGCTCACCGAGAGCACCTGCCGCTGGCCGCTGGGCGAGCCCGGCACCGAGAGCTTCCACTTCTGCGGCGGCAAGGCCAATCCGGGCATGCCCTATTGCCAGACCCACGCCCGCATCGCCTACCAGCCGGTGCAGGACCGCCGCCGCGACCGCCGCCTCGCCTATCTCTGAGGCGGGGAACCAGACAGAAAAGGGCCCGCCTCCGGCTGGAGGCGGGCCCTTTTTCGTTCAGGGGACGGTAGAAAGGCTCAGTCGTCCAATCCCAGCGAGGGCGCCGCGCGGCGCTCCAGCACGTCGCGGATGGCGGCGATCATCTCGCTTTCCTTCACCGCGAACTGGGCGGGACGGGCGGCGCGATACTCCGCATTGTCGGCGATGCCGGCAGCGATGCGGGCGCCTTCCACCAGATCCTTGATCTGAACCTCGCCCGCATCCTTCTCGTTGGAGCCCTGGATGATGACGGCCGGGGCGCCGCGGCGGTCGGCATACTTCATCTGCGCCTTCATGCCGGCGCCGCCGAGATACATCTCGGCGCGGATGCCGTTCGCGCGCAGCTCGGACACCATCTTCATGTAGTCGGCGATGCGGGCGGGCTCCTTGTCCATGGCCAGCACCACGACGGGGCCGACCTCGGCGTCCGCGTCCATCTTGCCGAGGAAAGCGAGGGCCGCGAGCAGGCGGGAGACGCCGATGGAGAAGCCGGTGGCCGGCACCTTCTCGCCGCGGAAGCGGGCGACGAGGCCGTCATAGCGCCCCCCGCCGGCCACCGAGCCGAAGCGCACGGGGCGGCCGGTCTCGTCGGTGATCTCGAAGGTCAGCTCCGCCTCGTAGACGGGGCCGGTGTAATATTCGAGGCCACGCACCACGCTGGGGTCGATCTTCACCCGGTCCTGATAGCCGCCGGCGGCGAGCAGGGTGCGGATGTCGTTCAGCTCGGCCATGCCCTCCTGGAAGGCGGCATTGCCGGCGAGCGCTGCGGCAAGCTGCACGTCGTCCAGCTCCACCTCGACGCCCACATCGGTGGCGCGCACGCCCTTCCCGGTGAGCATGGCGAGCACCACGGCCGCCTGCCGGTCATCGAGACCGGCGCCCTTGGTGAAGTCGCCGCTCTCGTCCTTGCGGCCGGGGCCGAGCAGGAGCGCGACACCCTCGGCGCCGAACTTGTCGAACTTGTCGATGGCCCTGAGCACGGTGAGCCGGCGGCCGGCATTCTCGTCGCCGCCGAGGCCGATGGCCTCCATCACGCCGTCGAGCACCTTGCGGTTGTTCACCTTCACCACATAGGAGCCGCGCGGAATGCCCACCGCCTCCAGCGTGTCGGCGGCCATCATGCAGATCTCGGCATCGGCCGCGACCGAGGGGGCGCCCACCGTGTCGGCATCGAACTGCATGAACTGGCGGAAGCGGCCGGGGCCGGGCTTCTCGTTGCGGAAGACGTAGCCCGCCCGGTAGGAGCGATAGGGCTTGGGCAATTGCTCGAAATGCTCGGCCACGTAACGCGCCAGCGGCGCGGTGAGGTCGTAGCGCAGCGACAGCCACTGCTCGTCATCGTCCTGGAAGGAGAAGACGCCCTCATTGGGCCGGTCGAGGTCCGGCAGGAACTTGCCGAGCGCATCGGTGTATTCGATGGCCGGGGTCTCCAGCGCCTCGAAGCCGTAGAGCGCATAGACGGCGCGGATCTTCTCCAGCATGGCGCGGGTGGCGGACAGCTCCGCGCCGGTGCGGTCGACAAGGCCGCGCGGGAGCCGCGCCTTCGGCTTGAATTCTTTGGCCATGATGCTTCCGGACCCGTGTCCCGCTCGGTAAATGCAGGGGTCGGGGCGTCTTAGAGGACAGGGCGGGCCACGGCAAGGTCGCGGCCGGCGAACCGACCCGCGCGGCGCGCAAGAAAGTTTCCGTTCCGGCACCCATGCCATGACAGTGCCGTCTTCCGCGCGCATGATGGCAAACGGGTAACGGCATCCGCCGCTTGACCCTCATCCCAGACCCTGCCGTCATGCTGCGCCCCGGGGGCGCTGAGTGGCGCCCATTGCCGCATGGAGGACACGCTTGCCCCACGACACGCCGCTCATTGCGACCCTCGTAGGGGCCTTCGTGCTCGCCTTCGTGCTCGGTGCCGTCGCGCAGCGCCTCAAGCTGTCGCCGCTGGTCGGCTATCTCCTCGCCGGCGTCCTCGTGGGCCCGTTCACGCCGGGCTTCGTCGCCGATGAGCATCTGGCGCTGGAGCTGGCGGAGATCGGCGTCATCCTCCTCATGTTCGGCGTCGGCCTGCATTTCTCCCTGTCCGACCTGCTGTCGGTGAAAGCCATCGCCATACCCGGCGCCATCGTGCAGATCGGCGTGGCGACGGCCATGGGCATCGGCCTCACCTGGGCCATGGGCTGGAGCCTCGGGGCGGGCATCGTCTTCGGCATCGCCTTGTCGGTCGCCTCAACCGTCGTGCTGCTGCGCGCGCTGCAGGAGCGGCGCATGGTGGAGAGCGAACAGGGGCGCATCGCGGTGGGCTGGCTCATCGTCGAGGACCTCGCCATGGTCCTCGCCCTCGTGCTGCTGCCGGCGCTGTCCGGCGCGCTGGGCGGACGGACCGTCACCACCGGCACCATCGATTGGCTGGGCCTGGGCGGCGATGTCTGGACCACCCTCGCCGTCACGCTGGTGAAGGTCGCCGGCTTCGTGGTGCTGATGCTGGTGGTGGGCCGCCGCGTCATTCCCTGGATCATGCACTGGGTGGCCCATATCGGCTCGCGCGAGCTGTTCCGCCTGGCGGTGCTGGCCATCGCGCTGGGCGTGGCGTTCGGCTCGGCCAAGCTGTTCGGCGTGTCGTTCGCGCTCGGCGCCTTCTTCGCCGGCATGGTGCTGAGCGAGAGCCCCCTCTCCCATCGCGCCGCCGAGGAGACGCTGCCCCTGCGCGACGCCTTCGCCGTGCTGTTCTTCGTCTCGGTGGGCATGCTGGTGGACCCCTCCATCGTGCTGAAGAGCCCGATCCCGCTGCTGGTGACGGTGCTGATCGTGCTGTTCGGCAAGTCCATCGCCGCCTTCCTCATCGTGCGGGCGTTCGGCTACGGCAACTCCACCGCCTTCACCATCTCCGCCTCGCTGGCGCAGATCGGCGAATTCTCCTTCATCCTCGTGGCGCTGGGCGTGGACCTGCAGTTGCTGCCGGCCGAAGGACGCGACCTGATCCTCGCGGCGGCGATCATCTCCATCCTCGCCAATCCCTTCTTCTTCCTGGTTCTGGACCGCTACCGCGCACGCCAGGCGCCGCTGCGGCCCGAAAAGGCCCCCGCCGCCGCGCCTGCCCCGGCCCCCAAGCCCGTGCCGGCCCTGCCTGAGACGGCGCTCACCAACCACACCGTGCTGGTCGGCTATGGCCGGGTGGGCCGCCTCGTGGCCGACGGGCTGAAGGCGGCGGGCACGCCGTTCCTCGTCATCGAGGACCAGGGCGACCGGCTGGAGGAGCTGAAGCGCCTAGGTCTCGAGGCGGTGAACGCCAACGCCGCCTCGGCCCCCGCCATCACCGCGGCGAATGTCGCGGGGGCGCGCCGCATCATCCTCGCCATCCCGGACGGGTTCGAGGCCAGCAACGTGCTGAAGAAGGCGCGCCAGCTCAATCCCGGCATCGAGATCGTCGCCCGCGCCCATTCGGATGCGGAGGTGGAGCACCTGCGCCAGAGCGGGGCCAACTTCATCATCATGGGCGAGCGGGAAGTGGCGCGCGGCATGCTGGCGCACGTGCTGGAGACCTCGCAGAACGATATCGCCGCGGCGGCTGCGGCCGAGCAGGCGGTGGAGGGCGGAAACCGGGCCGACCCTTCGGTTCCGTTCCCCTCCGGGCCTTCGGGCGAAGCGGCTCCGGGCCTTGCGGAGCCCGCTGCTGCGGCGCAAAAAGAGACGCTGTAGCTCGACCTTTATTGCGAATAATTTGCAATTGCAGGAAGGGTGCGGTAGTTTTTGCGAATTGATCGCAACTAAGGCGGCCGCACCCGTCACGACCGCCGGACCGGAGCATTCCCGTGCCCGACGCCTTTGTCCTGTCCCGCCGGCATTTTCCGGCGCTTCTCCTCGCCGCCGCGGCGGTGACCTTCGCCGCGCCGGCCCGTGCGGCGGCGCCGTTCAAGGTGGTGACCACCTTCACCGTCATCGCCGACATGGCGAAGAACGTGGCGGGCGACGCCGCGCAGGTGGAGAGCATCACCAAGCCCGGCGCCGAGATCCACAATTACCAGCCCACGCCCGGCGACCTCATCAAGGCGCAGGGGGCCAACCTGATCCTGTGGAACGGGCTGAACCTCGAATTGTGGTTCGAGAAATTCTTCTCCCGCCTCAAGAACGTGCCGAGCGTGGTGGTCTCGAAGGGCGTGGAGCCCATGGGCATCACGGACGGCCCCTATAGCGGCAAGCCCAATCCCCATGCGTGGATGTCGCCGTCCGCCGCACTGATCTACGTGGACAACATCCGCGACGCGCTGGTGAAGTACGATCCGGCCAACGCCGCGACCTACACCGCCAACGCCGCCGCCTACAAGGCGAAGATCACCGCCGCCATCGACCCGATCCGCGCCGAGCTGGAGAAGGTGCCGGCGGAGCAGCGCTGGCTCGTCACCAGCGAAGGGGCCTTTTCCTATCTCGCCCGCGACTTCGGGCTGAAGGCGCTCTATCTCTGGCCCATCAACGCCGACCAGCAGGGCACCCCCCAGCAGGTGCGCCGCGTGGTGGACCTGATCAGGAAGGACCACATCCCGGTCATCTTCTCGGAGAGCACCATCTCGGCCGAGCCGGCCAGGCAGGTGGCGCGGGAGACGGGGGCCCGCTACGGCGGCGTGCTCTATGTGGATTCCCTCTCCGACCCCTCCGGCCCGGTGCCCACCTATCTCGACCTCCTGAAGGTGACGAGCGGCACCATCGCCGCCGGCCTGACCGGCAAGGTGGTGCCATGAACGCCCCCCTCACCCGGCAGGCCCTCGCCGAGGCCGGCGCCGGCATCCTCGTCGAGCATGTCACCGTCACCTATCGCAACGGCCACACCGCTTTGCGCGATGCGAGCTTCGCCATTCCCATCGGCACCATCACCGCGCTGGTGGGGGTAAACGGCTCGGGCAAGTCCACCTTGTTCAAGACCATCATGGGCTTCCTCAAGGCGGCGCGGGGCGAGGTGCGCATCTTGGGGCTGAGCGTGCCGGAAGCGCTGAAGCGCAACGTGGTCGCCTACGTGCCGCAGGCCGAGGAGGTGGACTGGACCTTCCCCGTCCTCGTCGAGGACGTGGTGATGATGGGCCGCTACGGCCACATGAACCTCTTGCGCATTCCCGGCGCCGCCGACCGCGCGGCGGTGGAGGCGGCGCTCTCCCGCGTCAACATGCTGGACTTCCGGAAAAGGCAGATCGGCGAGCTCTCCGGCGGGCAGAGGAAGCGCGTCTTTCTCGCCCGCGCGCTGGCGCAGGATGCCCGCGTGATCCTGCTGGACGAGCCATTCACCGGCGTGGACGTGAAGACCGAGGACGCCATCATCGCTTTGCTGCGCGCCTTGCGGGACGAAGGGCGGGTGATGCTGGTGTCCACCCACAATCTCGGCTCGGTGCCCGAATTCTGCGACCGCACGGTGCTGGTGAAGGGCACCGTGCTCGCCTACGGCCTCACCTCCGAGGTGTTCACCCAGGCGAACCTCGAAAAGGCCTTCGGCGGCGTGCTGCGCCATTTCGTGCTGGACGAGAGCCACGCCGCCACGCCCGGCACGCTGGGCGTGCTCACCGACGACGAGCGCCCCCTCGTCCTCTACAAGGACCGCCCCGCCCAGAGCGGCACGGCGGGCTCGAGCGAGGGGATCGGGTGATGGGCGCAGATCACGCCGCCCTCGCGCCCCGGCCAAGCGACAGCCCAGCTGGAGCGCTGAGCCGGGGCCCAGCGCAAGTCTCCTGCGCAGCAGGCCCAGTCCGGCGACCTCCGCGGCAAGGCGCATTCGGCATGTCCTTGCGCTGGATTCCGGCTCTCCCTCCGCTGCGCTCACGCTCCGCTGCGGTCGGCCGGGATACTGACCGGCGCCAAGGGGGCACGCCATGACCCTCCTCCTCGAACCCTTCTCCTATTCCTACATGGTCAACGCCATGTGGGTGTCGGCGCTGGTGGGCGCCGTGTGCGCGTTCCTCTCGGCCTTCCTCATGCTCAAGGGCTGGTCTCTGATCGGCGATGCCCTCTCCCATTCCATCGTGCCGGGCGTGGCCGGGGCCTACATGCTGGGGCTGCCCTTCTCGGTGGGCGCCTTCTTCGCCGGGGCGCTGGCGGCGGGGGCGATGCTGTTCCTGCAGGAGCGGACCAAGCTGAAGGAGGATGCCGTCATCGGCCTCATCTTCACCTCCTTCTTCGGGCTCGGCCTGTTCATGGTCTCGCTGTCGCCGACCTCGGTGAACGTGCAGACCATCGTGCTCGGCAACATCCTGGCCATCTCGCCCGCGGACACGCTGCAACTCGCCATCATCGGCTTCGTCTCGCTCGCTTTGCTGCTGGTGTTCTGGAAGGACCTGATGGTGACCTTCTTCGACGAGAGCCACGCCCGCTCCATCGGCCTCAAGCCCACGGCGCTCAAGGTGATGTTCTTCACCTTGCTCGCCGCCTCGACGGTGGCCGCGTTGCAGACGGTGGGCGCCTTCCTCGTCATCGCCATGGTGGTGACGCCGGGCGCCACCTCCTATCTCCTCACCGACCGTTTTCCCCGGCTGATCGCCCTGTCGGTGGCCATTGGCGCCACCACCTGCTTCGTGGGGGCCTATGCCTCTTATTTCCTCGACGGGGCGACGGGCGGCATCATCGTCGTGCTGCAGACGTTGATCTTCCTCCTGGCCTTCGTCTTCGCCCCCAAGCACGGCGTGCTGGCGGCGCGGCGGCAGGCGGCGGCAGCGCTGAAGGAGGGCGCGGCATGACCCTTCTTGCCCCCTTCCAGTTCGATTTCATGCAGACCGCCCTCGTCATCGCCGCCTTGGTGGCGGTGCCCATGGCGCTGCTTTCCTGCTTCCTGGTGCTGAAGGGCTGGTCGCTGATGGGGGATGCGGTCTCCCACGCCGTGCTTCCGGGCGTGGTGCTGGCCTATATGGCCGGCCTACCGCTGGCCTTCGGCGCCTTCGTGGCGGGCATGATCTGCGCCCTCGGCACCGGCTATCTCAAGGCCAACAGCCGGGTGAAGGAAGACACGGTGATGGGCGTGGTCTTCTCCGGCATGTTCGGGCTGGGGCTGGTGCTCTACACCAAGATCCAGACCGACGTGCACCTCGACCACATCCTCTTCGGCGACATGCTGGGCGTGAGCTGGGGCGACATCGCCGAGAGCGCCATCATCGCCGGCCTCGTGACTTTGGTGCTGCTGGCCAAATGGCGCGATTTGCTGCTGAACGCCTTCGACCCCGCGCAGGCGAAGGCGGTGGGGCTCCACACCGGCCTTTTGCATTACGGCTTGCTGGTGATGCTCTCGCTGACCATCGTCGCGGCGCTCAAAGCCGTGGGCATCATCCTCGCCGTGGCCCTGCTGATCGCGCCGGGGGCCATCGCCTTCCTGGTGACGAAGCGCTTCGGCTGGATGCTCACGGTGTCAGTTCTGGTGGCGGTCTCCTGCTCGCTGGCCGGCGTCTATCTCTCCTTCTTCCTCGACAGCGCCCCGGCGCCGACCATCGTGCTGCTGATGACGGGCGTGTTCATCGCGGCGTTCGTGGGGGTGCGGGTGAAGGCGCGGCGGGTGGAGCTAGCTGATCAGAGGCCGTGACCCCTATGGCATCCGATTTACCCCAACGACACCACTATATTCCAGAGTTTTACTTGAAGGGATGGGTTAGCCCAGATGGCCGCCTTTGTCAGTACAGTAGGAATGGTGGTGCCGTTAAGCCACTCAGGAGGAGCCCTAAGGCAACGGGCTTTGTAGACGGACTCTATCAGCTAGAAGGATTTCCTCCCCATCTCAAGCAGCAGATCGAATGCAAATTTTTTCGCCCGGTCGATTCTTTAGCTGCTGATGCATTAAGGCAGTTGAATCAAGGAAACGTAACATTAAATGCACGACTGAGAAGCGCATGGACACGCTTCCTATTATCTCTCTTACTACGCTGCCCCGAAGATATCGATATTCTAAAAAATTGGTGGAAAATCGAATTTATACGGACGGATGAGACTGAAGAAATGGAGTATCAAAGCAGACGCTCTGCAAGCGATCCTGAAACATTTTCTGAATACCTAATGAGTCGGCCTATTCACGAAGTCGAAATACACGGATATAATACATTAATTAAACTTATCGATAACGCCAGAGTTGGACAAACAATAAATAATATGCATTGGAAAATCGTCCAACTTTCAAAGGAGTGCGTCCCATTAATGACATCAGACAGGCCGATCATCAGAACGAATGGACTCATAAAACCCAACGGCCATTTAGCAATTCCGATCGATCCGACCCGACTATTTGTCGCGACGTCTGATGATAAAATGATTGAATATCTAAATCATGCCCCACTGAGACAAATCGCTAAAGAAGTTAATCAACATATTGTCCGTTCCGCCGTTCGTTTCTCATATGCGGTCGACGATTCTCATTTGAAATTTGTCAAAAAGAACTTTGGAATCGCACCTCAAGAGCGACTCATTGAATCGATCATACGGCCCATCCCCGGGTGTCCTCCCGCGATGTCGCTTAAGGGAACATCCTAGTACGGACACCCTCATCACCCTTGACGCCCCCTGCCCTCAGGCGTAACCCCATCCGTGGGACACCTCCCCCCAACGGGAGGCGCCCATCTGTAAGGATGGACCACATGACGACGAATCCTGCTCCGGCCACGCGTCCGGAGAACCCCAATTTTTCCTCCGGCCCCTGCGCCAAGCGTCCCGGCTGGACGCTGGAAGGCCTGTCCGACGCTCCCCTCGGCCGCTCGCACCGCGCCAAGGTCGGCAAGGTGAAGCTGAAGGAAGCCATCGACCTCACCCGTGAGGTGCTGGAAGTCCCGGCCGACTACCGCATCGGCATCGTCCCCGCTTCCGATACCGGCGCCGTGGAAATGGTGCTGTGGTCCGTGCTCGGCGCGCGCCCGGTGGACATGCTGGCCTGGGAAAGCTTCGGCGAGGGCTGGGTGACGGATGTCGTCAAGCAGCTCAAGCTCACCGATGCGCGCGCGCTGACCGCCCCCTATGGCGAGCTGCCGGACCTCAAGAGCGTCGATTTCACCCACGACGTGGTCTTCACCTGGAACGGCACCACCTCCGGCGTCATGGTGCCGGACGCGGACTGGATCCCGGCCGACCGCGAGGGCCTGACCATCTGCGACGCCACCTCGGCGGCGTTCGCGCAGAAGCTCGATTTCGCCAAGCTCGATGTGGTCACCTTCTCCTGGCAGAAGGTGCTCGGCGGCGAGGCGGCCCACGGCATGCTCATCCTCTCCCCCCGCGCGGTGGCGCGGCTGGAGAGCTACAAGCCGGCGTGGCCCCTGCCCAAGATCTTCCGCATGACCAAGGGCGGCAAGCTCATCGAGGGCATCTTCGAGGGCGAGACCATCAACACCCCGTCCATGCTGTGCGTCGAGGACTATCTCGATGCGCTCAAGTGGTCGAAGAACATCGGCGGCCTCTCGGCGCTGCAGGAGCGGTCCAACCGCAACTTCGAGGCCATCGCCCAGTGGGTGCACCGCACCCCGTGGGTGGATTTCCTCGCGAAGGACCCGGTGACGCGCTCCAACACCTCGGTGTGCCTGAAGGTGGTGGATGCGGACGTGACCGCGCTGCCCGCCGACGCGCAGGCGGCCTTCGCCAAGGCCATCGCCTCCGGCCTCGAGAAGGGCGGCATCGCCTACGACATCGGCGCCTATCGCGACGCCCCTCCCGGCCTGCGCATCTGGTGCGGCGCCACCGTCGAGCGTGCCGACGTGGAAGCCCTGACCCACTGGCTCGACTGGGCCTTCACCGAGGCGAAGTCCGCGCTGCCCAAGGCTGCGTGATTTCGGCCGGGTGAGACTGGTTGAGTGAGTTTAGGCAAACCGTTCGGCTAGAGGCGACGCGTCCCCTCTCCCCTTGCGGGAGAGGGTTAGGGTGAGGGGTAAAGCCCTCGCCGAAAGCACCGCTCCTCACGCCGCGGGGTCCCCCTCACCCCAGGCCCCTCTCCCGCAAGGGGAGAGGGGAGAGCCCCAGGTGGCGCACGATCCCATTTCTCCTCCCCCGCAAGCGGGCGAGGTCCACGCCGGTGACGCGCGAACGGCCGCGCATGCCCGGCCCATCCCATTCGCGAAACGGAGCCCATCCCATGGCACCCCGCGTTCTCATCTCCGACAAGCTCTCCCCCGCCGCCATCCAGATCTTCAAGGACCGCGGCGTCGAGGTGGATTTCCAGCCCGACCTCGGCAAGGACAAGGACAAGCTGGCCGAGATCATCGGCAATTATGACGGCCTCGCCATCCGCTCGGCCACCAAGGTGACGCCGAGGATCCTGGAGAAGGCCAACCGCCTCAAGGTCATCGGCCGCGCCGGCATCGGCGTGGACAACGTGGACCTGCCGGCGTCGACCGCCAAGGGCGTGATCGTGATGAACACCCCGTTCGGCAATTCCATCACCACCGCCGAGCATGCGATCGCCATGATGTTCGCCCTCGCCCGCGAGATCCCAGCGGCGGACGCCTCCACCCAGGCCGGCAAGTGGGAGAAGAACCGCTTCATGGGCGTCGAGGTCACGGGCAAGACCCTCGGCATCATCGGCTGCGGCAACATCGGCTCCATCGTCGCCGAGCGCGGCGTGGGGCTGAAGATGAAGGTCATCGCCTTCGATCCCTTCCTCTCGCCCGAGCGGGCCCTCGACCTCGGCGTGGAGAAGGTGGAGCTGGACGACCTCCTCGCCCGCGCCGATTTCATCACGCTGCACACGCCGCTCACCGAGAAGACCAAGAACATCCTCTCGGCCGAGAACCTCGCCAAGACCAAGAAGGGCGTGCGCATCATCAACTGCGCCCGCGGCGGCCTGGTGGACGAGGAGGCGCTGCGCGCCGCGCTCGACAGCAAGCATGTGGCCGGCGCCGCCTTCGACGTGTTCACCATCGAGCCGGCGGAGACCAACCCGCTGTTCGGCCATCCCAACGTGGTGTGCACGCCCCACCTCGGCGCCGCCACCACCGAGGCGCAGGAGAATGTCGCGCTGCAGGTCGCCGAGCAGATGAGCGACTATCTCCTCACCGGCGCTATCTCCAACGCGGTGAACTTCCCCTCCATCACCGCGGAAGAGGCGCCGAAGCTCAAGCCCTTCATCGAGCTTGCGGAAAAGCTCGGCTCCTTCGCCGGCCAGCTCACCGACACCGACATCAAGACCGTGCGCATCATCTATGAGGGCGCGGTGGCGGACCTGAAGGTGAAGGCGCTGACCTCGGCGGCGGTGGCGGGCCTGCTGCGCCCGGCGCTCGCCGACATCAACGTGGTCTCGGCGCCCTCCGTCGCCAAGGAGCGCGGCGTGGTGATCGAGGAGACCACCCGCGCCGCCACCGGCGACTATGAGAGCCTCATCACGGTGACGGTGGTGACGGAGAAGTTCGAGCGCTCCGTCTCCGGCACGGTGTTCGCGGACGGCCATCCGCGCATCGTCAACATCAAGGGCATCAAGGTGGATGCCGAGTTCGCCCCCGCCATGGTCTACGTGACCAACGAGGACAAGCCCGGCTTCATCGGCCGCTTCGCCGGCCTGCTCGGCGATGCCGGCATCAATATCGCCACCTTCGCCCTCGGCCGCGACCATGCGGGCGGCGATGCCATCGCGCTGGTGGCAGTGGATGGCGCGGTGCCGGCCGAGCTGCTCGCCAAGGTGCAGGCCCTGCCGCAGGTGAAGGCGGCGAAAGCCCTCGCCTTCTGAGCCTGATACCCACCTAAAAATACAGAAGCCCCGTCCGGCCGGACGGGGCTTCTTTCGTTTCAGGCGGCCGATCACGCCGCGTGCTTCACATCCGTCCCGCCGCCGGTGCGCCAGAGGGAGAAAAGGATGCCGGCGGCGATCATGGCCACCGTCACGCCCAGCGAGATGGCCGGGTCTACCTTGCCGAAGAAGTGGCTCCAGAAAATCTTGCCGCCGATGAAGACAAGCACGCCGGCCAGCGCGTACTTCAGGTGCGAGAAGCGGTAGACCATGGCGGCCAGCGCGAAGTAGAGGGCGCGCAGGCCGAGGATGGCCATGATGTTGGCGGTGAACACGATGTAGGTGTCGGTGGTGATGGCGAAGATGGCCGGCACCGAATCCACCGCGAACACGAAGTCAGCGATATTGATCACCACGAGGGCGAGGAATAGCGGCGTCGCCCACAGCACGGCCTTGCCGGTGACGGGATGGGGCTGGCGCACGAAGAAGCGCTCGCCGTGCAGCTCCTGCGTCACCCGCATCCGTTTGGTGAGGAAGCGCAGCGCGGCATTCTGCGAGATGTCCGTCTCGCCTTCGCTGGCGAACAGCATCTTGATGCCGGTGACCACCAGGAACGCGCCGAACAGCAGCAGCACCCAGTCATAGGACTGCACCAGCGCCGCACCCACGCCGATCATCAGCCCGCGCAGCACCAAAACGGCGATGATGCCCCACACCAGCGCCCGGTATTGATAGGCGCGGGGAATGGCGAAGTAACTGAAGATCAGCGAGATGACGAAGACGTTGTCGATGGAGAGCGCCTTCTCGATGGCATAGCCGGTGAAGTATTGCATGCCGGCCTGCGGCCCCATGGAGGCCCAGATCCAGCCGCCGAACACGGCCGCCACGGCGATATAGAAGACAGAGAGCCTGAGGCTTTCGGCGATGCCAATTTCCCGCGAGTCGCGGTGGAGCACGCCGAGATCGAAGGCGAGCAGGGCAAAGACGATGGCGAGGAAGCCGAGCCAGAGCCAGAGCGGCTTGCCGGCGACATCAAGGAAGAGAAGAGCGATCAGCTGGTCCATGGGACGGTCCTGTCAGTGGCCTGCGGCGACCGCCCGCGAGGATCAGGGCGCCGGGCAGGAAACCGGATAGGAGGACCGACATGGCGGGCGGGCACGGACCCGGCCCGCCCCGGGGCAGATGGGGGCAGGCCGGGCCGCGTCCGCGCCCGTCAGAGGGGCCCGGACCTCGTGTGTTGAGGGAAAGGGTCCGGGCGCTCGGGGCGCGCGGGACGGATGGCGCCTATCGCGCCGGCTTGAGAGGCATTTCGGCCCACCTCTTGCGGCGGACCACCACGACGCGGGCCATGTCGGCCCCCTCCCGGCGCAGATATTCGATCTGGTCGCGCAGGCGGAGCTTCATCTTCTTCAGCGCGAGCACCCGGGTGCGATCGGGCTCGGGCCGCGTCTGCTCGGAGGAGATTTCCTCCTCGATCAGGCTGTGGCGCGTCGTCAGCGATTTCATGAACTGGTCCACGACAACCTCCTTTCGATGGGGAAAGAATGGGGCAGGACACTTGATAGTTCCAATCCATAGTCGCTATATTGCTAATAGCTCTGGACTATGAAGCCACCATGCCCTTCCGGCCGCGCCATCGCCAGCTCGAATATGTCGTGGCCCTCGCCGAGACCGGGCATTTCGGCGCGGCGGCCAAGCGCTGCCACGTCTCGCAGCCGACCCTCTCGGTGCAGGTGGCGCTTTTGGAGGAACAACTCGGCACGCCCCTGTTCGACCGTACGCGCGGCCGGGTCATCCCCACCGCCATCGGCGAGCGGGTCATCGCCTCGGCCCGCTCCATCCTCCAGGCGCTGGACGATATCGTCGCCACCGCCGCCACCGGGGCCGACAATCTGGGCGGGCTCATCCGGCTGGGCGTCGCGCCGACCTTCGGGCCCTATTTCCTGCCCCATTTGTTGCCAGTGCTGCACCGGCGCTATCCGGGGCTGCAGATTTACATCCGCGAGGAGCGCCCCTCGGTGATCGAGCGGGAGGTCACCGCCGGCAACCTCGATTGCGGCCTCGGCCCGCAGCCTTTGTCCGCCTCGGTGCTCACCTTCCGTCGGCTGTGCCGGGAAGCCATCTATCTCGGCGCGGGCAAGGACCACCGCCTCGCGGACGGCGGCAGCGTGGAGATCGGCCAGCTCAAGGGCGAGCGGCTGCTCACGCTCGGGCGCGGGCACCAGCTGTTCGAGAGCGCGCGGGCGCTCGCGGCGGCGTCCGGCGCCCAAGTGCGGGAGGATTACGAGGGCACGAGCCTCGATGCCCTGCGCCAGATGGTCATCATGGGCATGGGCCTGTCCCTGTTCCCGGAGCTTTACGCGCGCTCGGAATTCCGCGTGCAGGATCACATCGCTCTGCTCACGGTGGAAGGCTGGCCGGCGACGCGGGACATGGGCTTCTTCTGGCGCGCGGGCAACAACCGCGCCGCCCATTTCGACCAGCTGGCCCGCGAGAGCGAGGGCACCTGCCGGGAACTCGGCCTCGAGCCGGGCTGACACGCGCGGACCATCGAACGGCGTGCGGCCCGCCCGGGGGAAGCGGGCGGGCCGTCACCCCTCGCCCGGGCGGGGCGAGGCGGCGCACGGTCTGGCGAAGGGCCGTGCATCCGTTTGCGTGAAACCTTGCGGGATCAACGGCGCAGCAGGGCCGAAACCTCGCGCCGCAGGCGATCGGCATAGCCCGCCACCTGATCGGCGATGGCGCGCACCCCCACCGCCGCGCGGCGGATGTCGGAGGCGGCATGGGAAACGCCGTCGATGCTGTCGGAGACCGAGCGCGAGGTGGAGGACTGTTGTGCCATGGCGGCCGACAGCTCCACGAACAGGCCGCCCAGATTGGAGATGCTCTGGGTGATGTCGGACACGGCCTCGGCCGCGACACCGCCATCCTGCTGCACCTGCTCCACCTGATGGCGGATGTCCTGCGTCGCCTTGGCGGTCTGGAGCGCCAGCGCCTTCACCTCCTGCGCCACCACCGCGAAGCCCTTGCCGGCCTCGCCCACGCGCGCCGCCTCGATGGTGGCGTTCAGCGCGAGGAGGTTGGTCTGGGCGGCGATCTTCTCGATGAGGGTCGTGACGTTGCCGATGCGTCCGACGCTGGTGGCGAGGCTCTCCACCAGCTCGTTGGTGCGGGCGGCGCGCTGGGTCGCCTCCTGCGACATGGTGCTGGCGCGCTCGATCTGGTGCGAGATGCCGCTGAACGAGGCGGACATCTCCTGCGCGGCGGACGACACGGTGGTGGCCATCTGCTCGGTGCGCTCGGTGAGCTGGAGCAGTTCGGCGGAGGCCGACTGGCTGGCCTCGGAGGTCCGGGACATATCCTCCCCCACCTCGGTCACGCCCTCGGCGGTGGCGACGGCGGCGGTCACCACGTCCCAGGTGAGCATGGGGCCGTCATAGCTGCCGTCAGCCCTGAAGATGGCGGAAACGCGCAGGTCCAGCGTCTCCGGCCCCACCCGGATGCGGGCGTTGTGCGGCAGGTTCGCCGGATCGGCGAGCAGGCCGCGCTGGCGCTCGGGATGCTTGTGGAACACGTCGATGGACGTGCCGAGCATCTGGTCCGCCTTCACCCGCAGGTGGGATTCGATGCGTCGCAGGGTCTCGATGCTGGTGCGGTTCACATAGTCGATGACCAGCGTCTCGCGATCGCAGGTCATGATGTTCACCGGCATGTTCTCCATCATCTGCTGGAGCCGCTGCGCCCGCGCCTCCTGCGCCGCGCGGGCGGTGTCGGCGCGCAGCGTGACCATCACATAAGCGACGACGCCGTGCCGGTCGCGCAGGGCGGAGACGGTCACCGCCAGCGTCTCGCCGGCCACCGCGAGGGTCATTTCATGCGGCAGGAAACCGGGCTCGGCGATGTGGCGGCCGAGATCGGCCAGCGCCGGGTGCAGCTGGGCGAGGGGCAGCCCCGGCAGCGCCGCCGGGGAGGTGACGAGGCCGGAGGCGACGGTGTTCAGAAGCTCGGCGGCGGCTGCATTGGCCTGAACCACGGCAAGGTTGCGGCCCTCGCACAACAGCACACCCCACGGCAGAGCCGCCATCAGCTGCGCCGCCATGCCGGTGGCCACCGTGCCGAATTCCCTGGCTGCCGTATCTCGCCCGGAATGCACGGGTTCGGGCCTGGCCCGCAGCGCGCTTGCCGTCATGCTGTTCGTCCTGTCCTGGGCGGCGATGCCGCGCCGCTTCAGCGCCGCCCTGTGCAGCGCGCGATGCCAGCAAAGGGCTAGGCCGCGAGGCTTGCCCGAAGCTGGGGCGAGCCGACTGACGCAGCGTCGCCAACAGGACTTTCACGTTTGTGCGATGCACATGGCGGGCCGGGTGTGGCCCATGCGCCACCCCGTATCGGCGGGAAGATGCTAGATCAGGGAAATGGCTGGGCAGCCCCGCCCAAGGTTGGACTCCAACCTCCGGGCGTTAACCTTAACGCCACCTTATCCGGCTTCAATGCAACGGAGCGCAGACAGGAAACTGAAGCGCGGCGTCGTGCGTTGTGTGCGTCGTAGGGTCTCGCATCGTCTGAGTGGTCAAAGCATGCCTCGGTTCCTGCCCCGGTTGTTCCCGAAGGTTCTGGTCAAGGCTTCCCGAGCTACGGCCGAAATGGTGAAGAGTGCCGACGTGCCCGTGATGGGACGCCGCCTGTTCGTCATGGGCGCGCCGCTGGCGCTGGCCGCGTGCGTCACCAATCCGCCGCCGGCGCCGCTAAGCCGCGCGAACATGATGTACGGCCCGGTGGACGGCGAGCCCTTCCCGGTGGATGCGGTGGACCTCTCCGAGGTGGACCCCAAGTGGCTGCGGCAAGAGGTTCCGGCCCCGGCCGGCTATGCGCCCGGCACCATCGTGGTCGACATCAACGAGCGCTTTCTCTACCTCATTGGCCGCAACGGCACGGCGATCCGCTACGGCGTGGGCGTCGGCAAGCAGGGCTATTCGTTCCGCGGCTGGGCCACCATCAAGCGCAAGGAGAAGTGGCCCCACTGGACGCCCACCGCCAACATGGTGCGCCTCCAGCCCGCGCGCTATGGGCCCTACCAGAACGGCCTGCCGGGTGGCGAGACCAACCCGCTCGGCCCGCGCGCGCTCTATCTCTATGACGGCGATCGCGACACCATGTTCCGCATCCACGGCACCATCGAGCCGTGGAGCATCGGCCAGCAGGTATCCTCGGGCTGCATCCGCCTGCTCAACCAGGACATCATCGACCTGTACGAGCGCGTCCCGCTCGGCACCCGGGTCTATGTGAAGGGCTGAGGCCTTAGGCGCCCCCCGCCCCCGGCAGCAGCCGGTAGAGCTGGGCGGCGCCGTCGATCAGCTGGAAGCGATTGCGCGCCTGCGAGAATTCAAGGTTCTCGCGGGTGCCGATGCACAGGAAGCCGCCGCGCACCAGGCTCTGGGCGAAGCGTTGCAGCACCTTGTCCTGCAACGGCGTGGTGAAATAGATCAGCACGTTCCGGCACAGCACGAGGTGCGCCTCGCAGAACACGCCGTCGGTGACGAGGTTGTGCTCGGCGAAGGTGACGTTGGCGGCGAGGCGCTGGTCGAGCTTCATCAGCTCGTAGCGCGCGTGGAAATAGTCCGAAAAGCTCGCCGACCCGCCCGCCGCGCGATAGCGCCGGCCGGCCTCGCGCGCCTCCTGAAGGGGATAGATTCCCTCCGCGGCGCGGTTGAGGGCCGCCTTCGAGATGTCGGTGGCGAAGATGCGCGTGCGCTCGTAAAGCCCCGCCTCGGTGAGCAGGATGGCGAGAGAATAGATCTCCTCCCCATGGGCACAGCCGGCCTGCCAGATATTGATCTCCGGATAGGAGGCGAGCAGCGGGAACACCCGCTCCTTCAGCGCCAGGAAGACATGCGGATCGCGGAAGAATTCCGACACCGGCACCGAGAGGCCGGAGATGATGTCCGGTAGCCGCTCGGGCGCGTGCAGCATCCGCGCCGTGAGGTCCGAGATGGTCGCCGCGCCGAAGCCGGTGGCGAGGTTGCGGACCCGCCGCGTCAGCGAGGCCTTGCCATAGTCGCGGAAGTCGTAGCCGTAGCGGCGGAACAGCGCCTCCACGAACAGGTCCACCTCGATGGTCTCCAGCGCCAGCGCATCCCGCGCGCCGGCCGTCGCCGCCGGGGGCGGCGGATCGTCCTGGTCGTCGGTATCGTCAGGCCCGGTCATCGCGCGGCGAGCCAGGTGCGGATCATGGACAGGAGCTTCGGCACGTCCACGGGCTTGGCCAGATAGTCGCTGGCACCTGCCGCGAGGCACTTCTCCCGGTCGTCCTTCATGGCCTTGGCGGTGAGGGCGATGACCGGCAGCTTGGCGAACCGCGGCTGCGCGCGGATCTGCGTCATCGCCTCGTAGCCGTCCATCACCGGCATCATCACATCCATCAGCACGATCTCGATATCCGGCTGCTCGTCGAGCTGCGCCAGCGCCTTGGCGCCGTCCTGCGCCAGCACCACGTTGACGCCCCGCGCGCGCAGCACCTTGGCGAGAGCGTAGATGTTGCGCATGTCGTCGTCGACCAGCAGCAGCTTGCGGCCTTCGAGATCGCCGTCCGGATTGGCCGCGAGCTGTTCCGGCTCGCGCTGCACGGAGTGGAGGAACAGCGACACCTCGTCCAACAGGCGCTCGGGCGAGAGGGCGCCCTTCACCACGATGGCGTCGGTGAAGGCGCGCAGCTTCATGCGCTCCTCGGTGGTGAGGTCGCGGCCCGAATAGACCACCACCGGTACATGCTTGCCGCCGTCAGCGAGGCGCTCGATCAGCTCGAAGCCGGACATGCCGGGCAGGCCGAGATCGAGCACGATGCAGTCGAGATCGCCCTGCGCCACCACCTCAAGGGCGGCCTCGGCGCTCGCCGCCTCGACGATCTGCGCCTTCTCCCGGGCGAGCAGGGTGCGCACGGCGTGGCGGGCGGCGGCGTCGTCGTCCACCACCAGCACGCGGCGGGGACGATCGGCGGAATAATGGGTGAGGAGGCCGAGCGCCTCGGAGAGCTGGTCCGCGCTCACCGGCTTGGTGAGGAAGCCCACGGCGCCGAGGTCGCGGCCGCGCCGGCTCTCGTCCAGCGCCGAGACGAAATGCACCGGGATGTGGCGGGTGGCGGCATCGGCCTTCAGCCGCTCGATCACCGTCCAGCCGTCGAGGCCCGGCAGCATCACGTCGAGCAGGATGCCGGTGGGCTTGTAGGTCCGGGCGAGGGCGAGGCCGCTCTCACCGTCGCCGGCGGCGAGCGCGAGATAGCCCTTGCGCCGCACCAGCCCCACCAGCGTGCGGGCGAACACCGGGTCGTCCTCCACCACGAGGATCACGGTGGCGCCGGGGGTGAGGCGGTCGCGATCGTCCTCCACGCTCACGGCGGGAACCGGCGGCAGGCCGGAGAGGCCGGCGGCCTCGCGCTCCTGCCGGCTCGTGTCGAAGGCCACCTGCCGAGCATCCATCGCCGGCTGCGGCGCGGGCGCGGGCGCCGCCTCGCCGTCCTCTTCCGGCAACGGCTCGCCGACCGGAATCTCCAAGGTGAAGGTGGAGCCCTGGCCGAGCGCGCTTTCCACGGTCACGCTGCCGCCCAGTAGACGAGCGAGGCGCTGGGTGATGGCGAGGCCGAGGCCGGTGCCGCCGAACTGGCGGCGGGTGGAGGCGTCTACCTGCTCGAACGCCTCGAAGATGGCACCGAGCTTGTCCTCGGGAATGCCGATGCCGCTGTCGGCCACCGCCACCTTCAGGGTCTTGCCCGCCTCGTCCTTCGAGAAGGTGACGGAGACCCGGCCCTGCATGGTAAACTTCAGCGCATTGCCGACGAGGTTGGTGAGGATCTGGTCCAGCTTGCCCGGATCGGTGAACACGAGCTCGGGCGCGTCGGTGACGGAGACCGCAAGGCGCAGCTTGCGCTCCTGTGCGAGGCGCCGGAAATTGCGCTCCAGCCGCTGCGCCACGCTCGCGACCTTCACCGGCTCGTGCACCACCTCCATCTTGCCGGCCTCGACCTTGGAGAGATCGAGGATGTCGTTGATGAGGCGCAGCAGGTTCGAGCCGGACGAGTGGATGATGCTCGCCGCCTCCACCTGGTCGGCATCAAGGTTGCCGGTGCGGTTCTCGGCCAGGTCCTGGGACAGGATGAGCAGGCTGTTGAGCGGCGTGCGCAGCTCGTGGGACATGTTGGCGAGGAACTGGGACTTGTATTCGTTGGCCCGCAGCAATTCCTCGGCCCGCGCCTCCATCTGCTGGTTCAGCGCCTCCAGCAGCTCCTTCTGCGCGGTCATTTCCTGAGAGGAGCGCCGCAGCACGTCGTTGGAGGCCTGCAGTTCGTCCGCCTGAACCCTCAGCTCTTCCTCGGAGGCGGCGAGGCGCTGGGACCGCTCGTGCAGTTGCTCGTTGGTGGCGCGCAGCTCCTCCTGCTGGGTGCGCAGTTCCTCCTCGGCGACGCGCAGCTCCTGCGCCTGCTTCTGGCTCTGCTCCAGCAATTCGCGGGTGCGGGCAGCGCGGACGAGATTGTCCAGCGACAGGGCGACCAGCGGCGCGACCTCGTTGAGCAGCCGGCGGGCGCGCTCCTCCAGCGGCGCCAGCAGCGCCAGCTCGATGACGCCGAGCAGGCGCTTCTTGAGCACCAGCGGCACCGCGACGATGGAGTGCGCCGACGCCTCGCCGGTGCCGGTGCGGATGCGCAGATGGTCGGCCGGCGCGGGAGAGAGGACGATGGTCTTCCGCTCCAGCGCGCACTGGCCGACGAGCCCCTCGCCGATGCGCACGCGGGTGGACAGATGCCGCCGCTCCGAAAAGGCATAGCTGCCGACCAGCTCCAGCGCCGATCCCTCCGGGCCGGCCGCCTCGTCATGGGCGTAGAACACCCCGACCCCCGCGCCCAGCAGCGGCGCGAGCTCCGTCAGCAGCGCATCGGCGAAGTCGCGTGGATCCTCCTGCGCCTGGAGGCGGGCGGCGATGTTGTTGAGCCCGCTCTTCACCCAGTCGGTGTCGTGGGCCGCGATGGAGGTCGCCTTGAACACCTTGAGCGCGCGGGCGAGCGTGCCCACCTCGTCCTTGCGCTCGGCATAGGACACCTCGATGGTGCGATCATTCTCCGCAAGCCGGGTCATCTGTTCGGCAAGCCGGCGCAGCGGCCGCGCCATGAACATCGCGCCGAGGAACACGCCCGCAATGGCGACGCAGAGGGTCGCCACCAGCGCGATAATGTCGATGGTACCGACGATGGCATCGGCCCGGTCGAGATCCGCCTGGGCGCTGACGATCTCGGCGGATGCGGCGGCGCTCAGCTCGTCGAGGGCACCGATGATGCCGCGATAGCCCTCCTCGCTCGATTCGGCCGCGAGGAAGACCCGAAGCGCCGCATCCATGGCGGCAGGGTCGCCGCTCTCGGAGGCGGCCAGCACGGGCGCCGCCACCGCATCGACCCAGCGGCCGGCGATCCGGCCCGCGCGCTCGGCGAAGGGCAGGAGCATGGGCTGTGCCACCACCGCCGCCCGCAACGCCGCGAGCTTCTCATTGGTGAGCGTGGTCGAGGCCGAGAGCCGGGCCTTGAGATTGCGGGGGTCGGCGAGCGCGCTGCGCAGAAGCTCGAGCTGGCGGCGATTGAAAGCGCGCATGGCGTCGGCCGTCAGCACGCTGACCTGGCGGATCGTCTCGACCCGGCGCTCCTGCTCCTGCGCCATGCGGGCAGTGACCCAGTTGGCGCCGAGCAGCAGCATGAACATGGCGATGAGGAGCCCGACGATCAGCCCCGCCTTGGTCTGCATCTTCAGATCGGCAAACCACGACCGCTCGGTGAGCTTCTCCAGCATCCTCAACCCCTTCCGACCCCGCCGCAGAATGCATAGGCGGGGGTGAAGAAGGATTGAAGAGGAAATTCGCCCCCTATCTGTGCACGCGCCTCAGTGCGGGGCCATGCGCCGGCGCGCCGAGAGCGTCGCCAGCGCGATGCCGGAGATGACCAGCGCATAGCCCGCGAGGTGGTACCAGGCCATGGTTTCGCCGAGGAAGACGATGGCGAGCGCAGTGCCGAACACCGGCAGCAGATGCAGGAACGGCGCGGCCGCGTTCGCCCCCACGAGTTCCACACCCCGATTGAAGAAAAGGTAGGCGACCAGCGACGGGCCGGTCATCACGTAGGCCAGCGTGAAGAAGGTCACGTGGTCCAGCGGCAGCACCTTGCCGTTGAGATATTCCCAGAGCGCGAAAGGCGAGAGCAGCAGCGAGCCCAGCGCCATGATGGTGGCGAGGAAGGAGAGCGGGCCGAGCGGCGGGCGCTTGCGCAGGATCGCCGCGTAGAGGGCGTAGATCACCAGCGCCACGATGATGACCACGTCGCCGATATTGGGCTTCAGATGCAGGAAGGTGTCGAGGTCGCCGTGGCTGATGATGACCATCACGCCCACGAGGGAGGTGATGACCCCCGCCGCCTGGCCGAGGCTGAGCTTTTCCCGGAACAGCACGAAGGTCCACACCGCCACCAGAAGCGGGGCCGTGGACTGCACCAGCAGGCCGTTCACCGCCTGCGTGTATTGCAGGCCGTAATAGCTCATGGCGTTGTAGGAGGCGATGCCGGTGGCCGAGAGCAGCACCAGGAGCGGCAGGTTGCGCCGGATGATGGGCAGGTCGCGGACGATCTGCTTCCAGGCGAACGGCAGCAGGATGAGCGTCGCGCCGATCCAGCGCACCATGGCGAGCGTGATGGGCGGGATGTGCCCGGCGATGTAGCGCCCCACCACGAGGTTGATGGCCCACAATAGGGCCACAAGGGTCAGCAGCACATAGGGGGCGTCATAGAGGGCGAAACGGCTGGGGCGGACCGGAGTGGCGGACATGTCTTCTCCCTAGGCGCACCTGTGCGATGCGCCATGCGATGACCTGTTGGCCGGGAGTGCCGTCCGTCCCCTTTTATTGCGACGGCCTGCGGGCCCCCTCCTCTAACCCGAGGCGAGGGGCGAGGGAAATCGAATTTCACAGCGCAAACCATCACAATCCGTGATGACCCAAGCGGCGCCGTGAGATGTTTCGGCCGCGGCCGAAGTTTCGGCCTTTCGGCCTCAGCGCCCGATCAGGCGGTTGAGGGTGCCGTCCTGAATCAGCTGGTAGCTGGTCGGATTGTCGGCGCACAGGCCCGAGCCGCATTCCAGCACGGTGGAAACGCCGTTCGCCAGGGCCAGCAGCAGCACCAGCACGATGGCGGCGGTGCCGAGCAGCGGGCGATGGATCGGCGCGTCGGCCGACTGCCGCTCGAACTGGCCGTCGAACAGCAGCAGCACGGCCGAGCCGAGCACGCACACGGCGAACAGCACCAGCGCCCAGGCATAGAAGTGCAGGCCGAAGAAGGCGTCGCCATAGGCGCCCTCGCCGGGGATGATGTGCAGCAGCGTCTGCCGGGTGGAGACCGCCCCGCCGGCCAGCGCCGACAGGATCATGATGGCGTAGTGCGAAGGCCGCGGGCCGAACTTCACGTTCAGCGCGAGCCCGGCGGCCACGCAGACGAAGCCGGCGCGCTGCAGCAGGCAGAGCGGGCACGGCAGATCATTGAACACGAGCTGGTCGAAAAAGGCGGCGATGAGCACCGCCGACACGGCAAGGAGGCCGAGCGCGTTGAGCACCCGGAATCGGTCCGCGAGGGTGAGGCCGGTGTCCATGGCCTGCCTCACAGTGCGATATTGAGTGGATCGGTGACGTGCAGGCGGAACAGCACCAGCATCGTCGCCACCGAGAGCACCCAGAGCGCGAGCGCGGCCATGCGCTGGCCCATGAGCGTCGCCGCGAGGGCGAGGAACACGCCGAAGAACGGCAGCGACATCATGGCTTAGGCCCCCCGGCCCGCACCGGCGCGGATGTGCGATTCGGTGCCCGCCGAGGGTAGCTGAGCCCTGGCCCAGCGTCACGCTGCGGCGCGGAACTTCACCCCGTTGCCGGAGGGATCTGTCACCCGCAGTGCGCCGTCGTTCGACGGTTGTGCTTCCACGCCGGCTGCGGCGAGACGGGCGGCCAGGGCGGCGAAGGCATCGGCGGCCAGCGTCACGGTGAAATGGTCCAGCCCCACCGTTCCCGCCACCGGGACGGGGGCGCCGCCCGACTGCCAGACGTTCAGCCCCACATGGTGGTGATAGCCATCGGCGCTCACGAACAGCGCGCCGGGATAGCGGGCCATGATGGTGAGCCCCACCGTGTCCACCCAGAAGCGCTTGGCCGCGTCGAGGTCGCTCACCTTGAGGTGGACGTGGCCCATGTCTGTCCCGGCCGGGGCCGGTCCGCCCGCCGTCTTCGCCTCGCGGGCGAGGGCCTGGAGATCGAGCGGCAGGGTCTGCATGGCGATGGAGCCGTCGGGCTGCACCGGCCATTCCGCGCGCGGCAGGTCGCGATAAATCTCGACGCCGTTGCCGTCCGGATCGTCCACATAGAGCGCCTCGCTCACCAGATGGTCGGAGGCGCCGAGGCGCAGGCCCGCCCCGTGCAGCGCGAGGAGCCGCGCGGCGAGGCTGGCGCGGTCCGGCACGCGGATGGCCATGTGGAACAGGCCGGGCGCCCGGCGCGGCGCCGGCGGGGCCGAGGGGCGGGAAAGGATCTCCACCAGCGGCTTGCCACCCGCGCCGAGCACCGTCGCCTCGCCCTCGGCCAGCACATCGAGGCCGAGGAGGTCGCGGTAGAAGGCGAGGAGGCGGCCTGGGTCCGGGCTGGCGAGGCTGACGGCGCCGAGCACGAGGTCATGCGGCGCGATCCCGGCGGACAGGTCGGTGGTGGGGATGGAATGCGGGCCGGTCGAGCCGGCGGGGACGGCGATGGTCATGATGGGGCTCCTTCGCGCCGGGCGGGGTCTCTGCCCTGCCCGGCTGGGCGTTGTCCCAAATATGGACGCGCCCGGTGCAAGGCGCCATTGCGCCGATGCAAGCAAAGTCTGGCGCCTCAGCCCTCGAACCACTCTTCCGAGACCTTGCGCAGCTTGCCGCGCCGCCATTCGAAGATCTGGGTGCAGCGCATGAAGCGCTCCGGATTCGGCCGCGTGCAATAGGCCGAGTGGGAGAAGACGATGACCTGCGTCCGCGCGCCGCCCTTCGGCGCGATGATGTCGAAGCCGCGCGCGCCCCGGTCGAAGGCCCGGGTCCAGCGGCCGGGGCCGGTGGAGATGAAGAGGACGTGGCGAAAGCCGTCGGAGCCGATCCAGGGCGTGATGCCGCCCTCGCACTCCATGGCGTGGGTATCGATGAGATAGTCCGGACGGCCATCCGGCGAGACGTTCACCACGTCAAAGACGGTCTTCGGGTTCCAACTGGGCGTTCCCCCCTCCGCCCGGCAGGCCGCCTCCAGCTCCTTCACCGCCTTGGCCACCACCTTCGGCAGGCCGGCATAGGGATTGGCGGCCGGAGCCGTGGCAGGTGCGGCGGCAGGTGGAGCAGGCACCTCGGCTGCCCGTGCGATGCCGGAAGCGCCCGCCGCGATGGCCACGCAAAACAACCCGACGAAAGCCGTCCTCATGCTTCCCCCGTGCCGGATCACGCAGTCCGGACGCGGGACATGATAGAGCCGGGCATTGCCGGATTGAAACGGCCGCGCGGGGCGTGCCCCCCGCCGGTCAGGCCGCCTTCTGGGCCTCCCGGTCCACGATGGTCACGATGTCCGCCATGATGCGGTTCAGCTCGAAATTCTTCGGCGTGTAGACGGCGGCGACGCCGAAGCCCTTGAGCTGGGCTTCGTCCTCCGGCGGGATGATGCCGCCAACGACCACAGGCACGTCGGAGAGGCCTTCCGCCCGCATCCGCTCCATCACGTCACGCACCAGCGGCACGTGTGAGCCGGAGAGGATGGAGAGGCCCACCACGTGGACGCCCTCTTCCAGCGCGGCGTTGACGATCTCGGCCGGAGTCAGGCGGATGCCCTCGTAGACCACTTCCATGCCGCAGTCGCGGGCGCGCACGGCGATCTGCTCGGCGCCATTGGAATGGCCGTCGAGGCCAGGCTTGCCGACCAGGAACTTGATGCGGCGGCCGAGCTTCTCGGAGACCGCATCCACGTTCTTGCGCACCTCCTCAAGGCCCTGCGTGTCCACGCGCGCGGCGCGGCCGACGCCGGTGGGCGCGCGGTACTCGCCGAACACCTCACGCAGGCAGGTGCCCCATTCGCCCGTCGTCACGCCCGCCTTGGCGCAGACGATGGAGGGCTCCATGATGTTGCGGCCTTCCTGCGCCGCGCTCTTCAGCGCCGCCAGCGCCGCGTCCACCGCCTTGGCGTCGCGCGCCTCGCGCCACGCCTGAAGGCGGGCGATCTGCTCGGCCTCGACGCCCTCCGGCACGGTGAGGATGGCGCCTTCGCCAGTGGTCAGCGGCGAGGGCTCGCTCTCGGTCCAGCGGTTGACGCCCACCACCACCTGGTCGCCGCGCTCGATGGCCTCCAGCCTGCGGGTGTTCGACTCCACCAGCTGCTGCTTCATGTAGGAATTCTCGATGGCCGCGACGGCGCCGCCCATGCCCTCGATGCGGGCCAGTTCCTCGCGCGCCTCGGCCTTCAGCTCCTCCACCTTCTTGGCGATCTCGGTGGAGCCGTCGAAGATGTCGCCGTATTCGAGCAGGTCGGTCTCATAGGCCACCACCTGCTGCATGCGCAGCGACCATTGCTGGTCGAAGGAGCGCGGCAGGCCCAGCGCCTCATTCCAGGCCGGCAACTGCACGGCGCGGGCGCGCGCCTTCTTGGAGAGGGTGACGGCCAGCATCTCCAAGAGGATGCGGTAGACGTTGTTCTCGGGCTGCTGCTCGGTGAGGCCGAGGGAGTTCACCTGCACGCCGTAGCGGAACAGCTTCTGCTTGGCGTCGGTGATGCCGTAGCGGTTGACGCAGATCTCGTCCCAGAGGTCCACGAACGCGCGCATCTTGCACATCTCGGTGATGAACCGCATGCCCGCATTCACGAAGAAGGAGATGCGCCCCACCACCTCGCCGAACACGGCGCCTTCCGCCTCGCCGGACTTCTTCACCGTGTCGAGGATGGCGATGGCGTTGGCCAGCGCGAAGGCCAGCTCCTGCACCGGCGTCGCACCGGCTTCCTGCAGGTGATAGGAGCACACATTCATCGGGTTCCACCGGGGCAGATGCTCGGTGGTGAAGATGATGGTGTCCTTGGTGAGCCGCATGGAGGGCGCGGGCGGGAACACATAGGTGCCGCGCGAGAGGTATTCCTTGATGATGTCGTTCTGCGTCGTGCCCTGGAGCTTGGAGCGGTCCGCCCCCTGCTCGTCGGCCGTGGCGATGTAGAGCGAGAGCAGCCACGCCGCGCAGGCATTGATGGTCATGGAGGTGTTCATCTCGGCGAGCGGGATGCCCTGGAACAGGGTGCGCATGTCGCCGAGGTGGGAAATGGGAACGCCCACCTTGCCCACTTCGCCGCGGGCGAGGGGGTGGTCGCTGTCGTAGCCGGTCTGGGTCGGCAGGTCGAAGGCGACGGACAGGCCGGTCTGGCCCTTGGAGAGGTTGGAGCGGTAGAGCTTGTTGGATTCCGCGGCGGTGGAATGCCCCGCATAGGTGCGGAAGAGCCAGGGTTTGTCGCGGACCACCATTTCCTAATCCCCATCCATCGCTTTTGGATATTTGCCGCGATTGTGCGTCGCAATGCGCGCGCCGTCGATGGGAAATTTTTCCAATACCGGACGGCGGCTGGCCCGTGCAGGGCGCCACGACGGGGCGCCGTTCACCCTCGATTCGGCACCCGCCGCGCCTGCCCCTGAGGTTGAACCATTAATTAATTTCTCTTTTTAGTTGTGTTGATGCTAGCCTTCTGCCCGCTTCGGATCCGGGGGGACAAGAGTGCGGCACGTGGTGGTTCTCATGGCGGCGCTGGCGTCCGCCGCATGCGCGAAATCGGCCGATAAGGTCTCGGCGGCCTATGTCTCGCCGATGCAGTTCCAGAGCTACAGCTGCCAGCAGCTCGCGCAGGAAGCCGAGCGCATATCGGCCCGCGCCATCGCCCTCACCGGCGCCCAGAACAATCGCGCCACGAGCGACGCGGTGGCGACCACCGTGGCCGTGGTCATCTTCTGGCCCGCCGCCTTTCTCGTGGGCGGAGACGATGCGCAGACCGCGGAACTGGCGCGGCTCAAGGGCGAGATGGACGCCATCGAGCAGGTCTCCATCCAGAAGAAATGCGGCATCTCCTTCCAGCGCGAGGATGTCCAGAAGGCGTCCTGACCCGCTCTTCCTTACACAAGCGGCGCCACGAAGGCCCCGGCCCGGCACCGTGCTCACCCGTCGAACGATGGCGCAGCACGGGGCCGGCGGCGGGCCAGCGCGCTAGCGCTTCACCAGTGAGATCACGAACAGGAGGATCACCGCGCCCAGCGTCGCCGAGATGATCTGGCCGATCACGCCGCCCACCACGAAGACGCCGCCGAACAGGAACCCGCCGATGATGGCGCCGACGATGCCCACGGCGATGTTGCCCAGGAGGCCGAAGCCGTAGCCCTGGAAGAGCTGGCCCGCCAGGAAGCCGGCGACCGCCCCGACGATGATCATCCAGATGATGCCCATGAACGTCTCCCATCCCCTTGTGTCGACGCCGGCCGTCCGGCGCGGAACAGCGCCACTCTAGCGGGGCGCGCCGCCGCCGGAAACGCCAGCGCGGCCATGGCCCCTCATTCTCCCCTGCCGCAGCGCCACATGGCCGAATGTCGGGGTTGAGAATGACTATCGCCTTGGATTTTTTCTCTGCTACGCTGCATTGCGAGATAGGGACTTAACGACGCGACCGAACGGTCCACTTGAGGAGAGGACGACAGCCATGGCCCAGACGGCAGCCGCCAATACGAACGAGGGACCGGTGAAGGACCTTTATGAGCTCGGCGAGATTCCGCCGCTCGGCCACGTGCCTGCCAACATGTATGCCTGGACCATCCGCCGCGACCGCCACGGGCCGCCGGAGCAGTCGTTCCAGCTGGAGGTGGTGCCGACCTGGGAGCTGGGTGAGCAGGACGTGCTCGTGCTCGTGATGGCGGCCGGCGTGAACTACAACGGCATCTGGGCCGGTCTCGGCCAGCCGATCTCCCCGTTCGATGTGCACAAGGCGCCGTTCCACGTTGCCGGCTCCGATGCCTCGGGCATCGTCTGGGCTGTCGGTTCCAAGGTGAAGCGCTGGAAGGTCGGCGACGAGGTGGTCGTCCACTGCAACCAGGACGACGGGGACGACGAGGAGTGCAACGGCGGCGACCCGATGTTCTCCCCCTCCCAGCGCATCTGGGGCTATGAGACGCCGGACGGCTCCTTCGGCCAGTTCTGTCGCGTGCAGGCGCGCCAGCTCATGCCGCGCCCCAAGCACCTCACCTGGGAAGAGAGCGCCTGCTACACCCTGACCATGGCCACCGCCTACCGCATGCTGTTCGGCCACCCGCCGCACACGGTGAAGCCCGGTGACTACGTGCTGGTGTGGGGCGCCTCGGGCGGCCTCGGCGTGTTCGGCGTGCAGCTCGCCGCCGCCTCGGGCGCGCACGTGATCGGCGTCATCTCCGACGAGACCAAGCGCGACTACGTGCTCGGCCTCGGCGCCAAGGGCGTCATCAACCGCAAGGATTTCAAGTGCTGGGGCCAGCTGCCCACGGTCAACTCGCCTGAATATGCGGAGTGGCTCAAGGAAGCCCGCAAGTTCGGCAAGGCGATCTGGGACATCACCGGCAAGCGCGACGTGGACATCGTGTTCGAGCACCCCGGCGAGAGCACCTTCCCGGTGTCGACGCTGGTGGGTAAGCGCGGCGGCATGATCGTGTTCTGCGCCGGCACCACCGGCTTCAACATCACCTTCGACGCCCGCTATGTGTGGATGCGCCAGAAGCGCATCCAGGGCTCGCACTTCGCCCACCTCAAGCAGGCCTCCGCCGCCAACCAGTTCATCATCGACCGGCGCGTGGACCCCTGCATGTCGGAAGTGTTCCCGTGGGACCGCATCCCCGAGGCGCACACCAAGATGTGGAAGAACCAGCACGCCCCCGGAAACATGGCGGTGCTGGTGAACTCCCCCCGCACCGGCCTGCGCACGTTCGACGACGTGCTGGAAGCCCTGCCGAAGAAGTGACCGGCGCCGCGGGACGCGACCCGTGTCGCGCGTCCCGCGGGTCCGCCCCCTCGGCCCCGGTGACGGGCAGATGGGGTGGGACGGGAGATGGGCCCGGTGAGGCTGTCGCGCGGACCTTGCTCTTGCGCGCTGGTCCATCCCGCGCCAGTGTCCACAGGGCGCGGCGCGCGGGAGAGCGGCCATCTACCGGAATGATTTCAAGACCTTGCAATTGTTCGTCGCGGCCTGCGAGCTGAACAATTTGTCGCGTGCCGCCGAGCGCATGTGCATCGCACCCTCGGCAGCGACCCGGCGCATCCAGCTGCTGGAGCACGACGCCCACACTCCGCTACTGGACCGCACGCCCCACGGCGTCCAGCCCACGGCGGCCGGGCAGACCTTCCTGCGCTTCGCCCGGGAAATCCTGCATCTGGTGGACCGCGCCGACCACCTGCTCAGCGAATATGAATCCGGCCTGCGCGGCTACGTGCGGGTGGCCTCGTCCAGCTCGGTGCTGCTGTCCCGGCTTGCCTTCGACCTGTCCCGCTTCGCCGCCGCCCATCCCGACATCAAGCTCGACCTCGACGAGCGCGACACGGAGGCGACGCTGGAGATGGTGCGCAGCAAGCAGGCCGACATCGGCCTGGTGGTGAGCGGCGCCGACACCCAGCCGCTGGAAACCTTCCCATTCGGCGGCGATCGGCTGGTGCTGGGCGTGCCGCTCTCCCATCCCCTGGCGCAGAACGACAAGCTGCGCTTCGTGGACTTCGTGGGGGAGGATTTCGTCAGCCTCGGCCACGGCACTGCGGTGCGCCGCATCCTCGCCGAGCAGGCGCGCCTCCTCGGCGCGCCCCTTAAGGTGCGCGTGCAGGCGGCAAGCTTCGAGGCCATGGCCCTCATGGCGAGCCAGGGCCTCGGCATCGGCGTGCTGCCCGAGCCGGCGCTGCGCCCAGTCAAGGCGGCCTACGGGCTCAAGGGCATCGAAATCGACGAGCCCTGGGCGGTGCGAAATTTTGTGCTGTGCGTGCGCCAAGTGCCTGAATTGGACCCACCGGCCCAGAGACTGCTGTCGTTTCTGCTCACCGCCTGACCAATTCTAATTTTGCGAATCGTCATTGTCTTAATTCGCCTTTATCGATGACGAGGCGAGTGAAACCCTTTCATCCCGACGACACGGCGCCGCTCCCGGCGCAGGGATGAAACCGTTGGAACAGCCTTTCCGCGCCGGATGGTTCGATCTCGCGGCAACCGCCCGCTCCGCCGAAATCGGCCGCTGCGCCGCGGCGGCTGCGGCGATGGGGCCGCGCCTCAATGCCACGGTCTGCCTGTCGCCGGCGCGACGCCCGGTATCGGGCCCGCTGATGGGCATGCCCTACGTCACCAAAGACATCTTCGACCGCGCCGTGCGTCGGGCCGAATGGGGCGGCTGCCGCGTACCGGGCCCCGCCGAGAAGGACGCCGCCATCCTCAGCCGCCTGGATGCGGCCGGCGGCTGCGAGATCGCCGTCACCACCCTGAGCGCCCTCGCCTACGAGCCCTCCGGCTACAATGCGGCGCTGGGCCGGACCCGCAATCCCTGGCATCCGGGCATCGTCAGCGGCGGCTCATCGAGCGGCTCGGCGGCGATGGTGGCTGCAGGCGCCGCCTATCTCGGCGTCGGCTCGGACACCGGCGGCTCGGTCCGGGTGCCGGCCGCCTGCTGCGGCATCGTCGGCCTCAAGCCCGGATGGGGCATCCTGCCGGACACGGGGGCCATGCCGCTGGCGCCGAGCCTCGACGTGATCGGCTTCATGGCGCGCCACGCCGGCGACCTGCTGCGCGTGTGGAGCGCGCTCACCGGCGCCGCCGATGTCCCCGCCATCCGCTCGCTGGCCGTTCTGGACAACGCCGTCGCCCCCGCCGCAGAGCCGGTGCGCCGCGCGCTGCGGGAGGCGCTGGAGGTGTTGAACCGCGCCGGCATCGGCCACGCGTCGGTGGACTGCGCCGGCCCCATGGCCGCGGCGGATGCCGCCGCACTCACCATCATGCAGGCCGAGGCCGCCCGCATCCACGGCGCGCACGGCGCTGGGACCGAGCCGGCCGACCCCGCCTTGATGCGGCGGATCGGCAAGGGGCTCGCCATTTCCGACACGGCGCTGGCGGCCGCGCGGGACGCGCAGCCGCGCCTGCGCGACGCCTTCCTCACGGCGCTGGGCACCGCCGACGCCGCGGTGCTGCCGGTGATGCCCTTCCCCACCCCGCTCGCCAGTGTGGTCGATCCCCACGACCCGGACTTCGCCCCGCGCACGCTCTACGCCATGACCAGCCTGACCCGCTTCGTCAACGCCCTCGGCCTGCCGGCCATCGCCATTCCCGTCGGCTTCGACCGCCGCGGCACCCCGCTGGCGATGCAGGTGATCGGCCGGCCCGGCGGCGAGATGGCGCTGCTGCGCCTCGCCGCCACCTACCAGAGCCTCACCCGATGGGACGAGCGCCGCCCGCCCGTCTGCACCGGGGCATCCCTTCAGGAGCGTTGCGCATGACCGCGGCCGACCCGCTTCTCGCCCTCGCGCACCTGCGCATCATCGATCTGACGCGGGTGCGTGCCGGGCCCACCTGCTGCCGGATCTTTGCCGATTTCGGCGCCGACGTGATCCAGGTGGAAGCCCCGCCGGGCGCCGACCCCAACCCCAACGTGGTGGGCCCCCGGCTCGGCGCCGACTTCCAGAACCTCCACCGCAACAAGCGCTCCATCGCTCTCAATCTGAAGACGGCGCAGGGGCTCGCTATCCTGATGGAGCTGGTGAAGACGGCCGACGTGGTGGTGGAGAATTTCCGGCCCGACGTGAAGGAGCGGCTGGGCTTCTCCTACGAAGCCCTCGCCGCGGTGAACCCGCGCATCATCCTCGCGTCCATCTCGGGGTTCGGCCAGTCCGGCCCCTACCGCACGCGCGCGGGCTACGACCAGATCGCCCAGGGCATGGGCGGCATGATGAGCATCACCGGCGAGAAGGGCGGCGGTCCCATGCGGGCCGGCATCCCGGTGGCGGACAGCTCCGCCGGCAATTACGCGGCCATCGGCATTCTCGTGGCGCTGGCCGAGCGCGCGCGCTCCGGCCAGGGGCAGTGGGTGCAGACCTCCCTGCTCCAGGCGATGATCGCCATGACCGACTTCCAGGCCGCCGGCTATCTGGTGGAAGGCCGCGTGCCGCGCGCCATGGGCAACGACCATCCCTATTCCACGCCCATGGGCGTGCTGCCCACCGCCGACGGCCACATCAACATCGGGGTGGGCGGCGAGGCGCAATGGGCCGACCTGTGCCGGGCCATCGGCCGCGCCGACCTCAAGGACCATCCCGACTATGCGGTGCAGGACCTGCGCCTGCGCCACCGCGCGGCGCTGATGGCAGAGCTCGCCGCCATCTTCGCCACCCGCACCTCGCGCGAATGGATCGACCTGCTCGCCCGGCACAACGTGCCGGCGGGGCCGATCTACGCCATGGACCAGGTGTTCGCCGATCCGCAGGTGGAGCACGTGCAGATGGCGGCCCCGCTCGCCCATGCGCAGCTCGGCGACATTCGCCTGGTGGCGACCCCCATCACCCTTTCCCGCACCCCGGCCTCGGTCCGCCGGGCGGCGTCTGATCCCGGCGGGGATTCGGCGGAGATCCTGGCGGAGCTGGGAATCGGCGCCGAGGAGAGGGAGCAGTTGCGGCACGCCGGCGTGATCTGAGCGCCCAACCGACGATCCGGCATGGCGTTTCGCCAGCCCGGAAACCCGCGAAAGAGATGCAACGGGATGAGACTGGACGCACGCAAGAGGAACCTGCTCCTCATCATGCCGGCCACCATCTGGCTGCTGGTCTTCGCCGTGGCGCCGGTGGTGCTTCTCTTCGCCATGTCCTTCTGGACGTCAAGCATCTTCGGCACGACGCCGGACCTCACTTTGGACAATTACCGGGTCATCCTGGAGGACCCCATCTATTTCCGGGTTCTGCTGCAGACGCTGCGCATCTCCGTGACGGTGACGGCGCTGTCGCTGCTCATCTCCTACCCCATGGCCTATTTCCTCGCCACGCGGCCGCCCGCGGTGAAGGGCACCTATCTGGTGCTGCTCTTCCTGCCCTTCTGGTCGAGCTACGTGGTGCGCACCTTCGTATGGCTGCCCATGCTGGGCCGCACCGGACTCGTGAACGCGGTGCTGCTCCATCTCGGCATCATCAGCGAGCCGCTCGACTGGCTGCTCTACACCGAGGGCACCACCCATGTGGCGCTGGTCTATGTCTACACGCTGTTCATGGTGCTGCCGATCTACCTGTCGCTGGACCGCATCGACCCCAAGCTGATCGAGGCCGCGGCGGATCTCGGCGCGGGACCGTTTCGCACCTTCCGCCGCGTGGTGCTGCCGCTCTCCATGCCCGGCGTGCTGTCGGGCTGCATCATGGTGTTCCTGCTGGCCTGCGGCGCCTACGTGACGCCGCAACTGGTGGGCGGCACCAGCGGCATCATGTTCGGTAACGTGATCGCGCCCCAGTACACCGTCACCAACAACTGGGCGCTGGGCGCCGCCTTGTCGGTGGTGCTGATCGTGGTCGTCACCCTCTGCCTCGTCCTGTTCGGCCGCAAGGTGCGGCTCAACGACGTGTTCATCGGAGGCTGACATGAGCACCGCGACACGCGCCGACCTCGCCACCGAGGCCGCCCCTCCCGCCGACACCGCGGGGCGCATCCGCCGCGCCGTGCTCGCCGTCTATGCCGGCCTGTTCTACGTGGTGCTGTACCTGCCCATCCTCCTGCTGCTGGTTCTGTCCTTCAACGAGTCCCAGACCATCGGCCTGCCGATGAAGGGGGCGACGCTGCGCTGGTACGGCGAGGTGTTCGGATCGCAGAAGATGCTCGCCTCCATCGCCAATTCGGTGATGCTGGGCATCGCCAGCGCGCTCATCGCCACGGTGCTGGCGCTGATGTTGGCCATGGGCTTTCGGCAGGACTTCCCCTTCAAGGGCCTGCTGATGAAGATCATCCTGCTGCCGATCCTCATTCCGGGCATCGTCGGCGGCATCATCTATCTGATCTTCTTCGGCTACGCGGAAATTCCGTTCGGCGTGTGGACCACGGCCCTGCCAGTGCACGTCACCTGGGTGCTGCCCTTCGCCTTCCTCACGCTGTTCCCGCGGCTGCACGGCTTCGACCGCAGCATCGAGGAGGCCGCCGCCGATCTCGGCGCCCGCCCCTTCATGGCCTTCCGGCGCATCGTCTTCCCCGTCATCAAGCCGGGCGTGGTGGCGACCGTCATGTTCGCCTTCACCCTCTCCTTCGACGAGTTCATCCGCACCCTGTTCTCCATCGGCAGCCAGCGCACCGTCCCCGTGCATCTGTGGTCGCTCCTGTCCGACCAGATGGCGCCGTTCCTGCCCGCGGTGGGCGTGGTGATCATGGTGATCTCGATGCTGGTCTCCCTCGCCGGATTTGCCGCGTCCGCCCGCGCCGACCGGCCGCGCCGCTGAGTTCACAAGAACCAACCAGAGGATAAGCCATGACCCTCGAGACGGACGTCCTTCATCTGCCCCGGCTGAGCCGGCGGACCGTCCTTGGCGGAGCCGCGGCCATGCTGGCCGGCACCGGCCTGCGCACGCCCGCCTTCGCCCAATCCGGCGAAGTCACCGCCCTCATGGTCAATGCCATGCTCGGCCCGACGCTGAAGCCCATCGCCGAGGAACAGTCAAAGGTGAAGATCAGCGAGGGCGCGTTCATGTCCGGCACCGACACGGTGTCGCGCCTGACCGCTCCGGGCGGGGCGCGCTACGACCTGATGAACAGCTCGTTCGCCTTCTCCCGGCCGGTGGTGATGGGCGCCAAGGCGGGGCAGGAGCGCGTCCAGCCCATCGACCTGTCGCTGATCCCCAACATGAAGAACATCAACGCCCCGTCCAAGGCCGGCATCGGCGAGCGGGACGGCAAGGTCTACATGGTGCCGCACAGCTGGGGCTTCGATTCCATCCTCTACAACCGCGCCGTCGTGCCGGACGACGACCCCTATACCCAGTCCTGGTCGCTGCTGTTCGAGGACAAGTATGCCGGCCGCATCGGCTGGTGGGACGTGGCGCACCAGATGCTCATGGCGGCCGGCCTCTATCTCGGCCACGCCGAGCCCGAAAAGATGGACCGCAACCAGCTCAACGAGGTGGCCAAGTTCCTCATTTCCAAGAAGAAGAACGTCCGCACCTTCTATTCCACCTTCGCCCAGGGCTCGAACCTGCTCGCCAACGGCGAGATCGACGTGTGCTACGGCATCGCGCCCATGCGCAACGAGCTGCAGAAGCGCGGCTACAACATCACCGGCGCCTGGCCGAAGGAGGGCGTGCTCTCCCTCATCAACGCCTCCTACATCCCCAAGGACTGCAAGAACGTGGAGGGTGCCCACGCGGTCATCAATGCCATGATCGGCGAAGCCTATTCGCGGGCGCTCACCGAGGGCTGCGGCTATCTCTCGGCCACCACCTTCGGCGACGAAAACATGACCCCGGACCAGCGCAAGCGCTACGGCTACGGCCTATTCGACGGCAGCGTGAAGCACTACCAGCTCGAGTTCCCGACCAACATGAACATGTGGATCGAGACCTGGAGCCGGGTGAAGAGCGCCGCATGACCGACGCTCTTGCCATGCCCTTCACCGCGGCGGCGGCCGCCGAGAAGACCTCGGCGCACGCTGCCCGGGACATCGCCGTGTCCCTCAGGGGCATCGGCAAGACCTTCCAGGGCACGACAGCCCTGGAAGCCGCCACGCTCGACATCCGCAAGGGGGAGTTCTTCTCCCTCCTCGGCCCCTCCGGCTGCGGGAAGACCACCCTGCTGCGCATCATCGGCGGGTTCGAGCATCCGACCCGCGGCGAGCTCCTCATCGGCGGCAAGCCGATGCTGGACCGCAGGCCGTTCGAGCGGCGCACCAACATGGTCTTCCAGCACGGCGCACTGTTCCCCCACCTCACCGTGGCCCAGAACATCGCCTTCGGTCTGGAGATGAGCCGCCAGCCCCGCGCCACCATCGACCGGCGCGTGGCGGAGGCTCTCGACATGGTGCGCCTCGCCGATTTCGGCGGGCGCGGCATCGACCAATTGTCCGGCGGCCAGCGCCAGCGCGTCGCCCTCGCCCGCGCGCTGGTGAACGACCCCGAGGTGCTGCTGCTGGACGAGCCCCTCGGCGCGCTCGACCTGAAGCTGCGCCTGCAGATGCAGGACGAGCTGAAGCGGCTGCACCGGGAGATCGGCGGCACCTTCGTCTTCGTCACCCACGACCAAGGCGAGGCCATCTCCATGTCCGACCGCATCGCGGTGATGAGCCGGGGCCGCATCGAGCAGGTGGGCGCCCCGCGCGACATCTACGAGCAGCCGGCGAGCCGGTTCGTCGCCGAATTCATGGGCCATTCGAACTTCTATGAGGGCACCGTTTCCCTCAACCCGCCGGAAGGGGCGGGCGAGGTGATGATCCGCGGCACGCCCTTCCCCTGCCGCGTCCCGCCAGCCTTCGCAGTGGGCAGCCCCGTATTCGTGGCATTGCGCTTCGAGCGGGTGGAAGTGGTGGCGGCCGAGGCCTCCGGCGGCGGCATGGAGGGGATGCTGGTGGAGGAGACCTATCTCGGCCCGACAATCCAGCGCACCGTCGACCTCGGCGCCATGGGCCGGATCATCTCCGACACCGCCAACAACGGCCGCGAGGCACCCCTCGGCGCGGGGGCCCGGGTGCGCGTGCGCTGGACCCCCGACAGCCCCACCCTCCTTGCCCCATGACGGGCTTTTCCAGCCGGAGACCGCTGCCGTGATGGGCCTGTCCATCAATTACTACATCGCCCCGCCCGGCTATGCGCTGGAGCGCTTCCTGGACGATTGCGCGGCCGCCGGCGCCACCGGCGTCGGGCTAACCGAACGCGCACTCGAAGAGGTGGCCTTGCCCGATCTCAAGCGCATGCTGGACGAGCGGGGCCTTGCGGTGTCTTCCGTCAACAGCGCCGGCTTCTTCCTGTGGGGTGATGCGGCGCGGGCGCAGCGGCAGGTGGCCATCAATGCCGCGCTGATCGAGGCGGCAGCGGTGCTATGCGCCGGCACGCTGGTCACCATCGGCGGCGGCCTTGGCGACCTCGGGACGGAGCGGCCCGGTGACCTCGCGCGCGCCCGCCGCGCCGTCGATGCCGCCCTGCCGGAGCTTTGCGCGGCGGCCGAGGCGCGGGGCGTCCGCCTCGGGCTCGAGACCATGCATCCCATCCGCATTCCCACCAAGTCCACGGTGAACACACTGACCCAGGCCGAGGCCCTGTGCGGGGCGCATCCCGGGCTCGGGTTCATCCTCGATGTCTTTCATTCCTGGTGGGATCCGGACCTGGAGCCGGTGCTCGCCCGCTCCATCGCGCGGCTCACTTTGGTGCAGCTCTCCGGTGTCGCCCAGCCGCGCGATCCCGCTTTGCTGCCGGCCCGCTGCCCGCTCTCGCAGGGCTGCGTGGACACCACCGAACTGCTGCGCCTTCTGGCGCAATGCGGCTATGGCGGCCCCTACGAGTTCGAGCTGTTCGCCCACGAACTTGCGGGCGCGAGCGTCGCCGATGCCATCCGCCGCGCCGTCGATGATTTCGCCGCGCTGGCGGCGGCCTGAGGACATCCCATGACGATCATGATCACTGGCGGCTCCGGCTTCGTCGGCCTCAACATCACATCGGCCCTGCTGGCGCGGGGCGAGACCGTCGTGCTGTTCGGCCCGGCGCCCCCGCCCCCCGCCGCCGCGGCCCATCTCGCCGGCCTTCCGGGGCGCCTTGTGATGGTTTCTGGTGATGTCTGCGCGCGGGCGGCCGTCGTCGATGCGCTGAAGACGCATGGCGTAACCCGCATGGTCCACGGCGCCGCCATCACCGCCGGCATCGACCGGGAAAGCCGCGCCGCGCGCACCATCGCCGAGGTGAATCTGGGCGGCACCATCGACGTGCTGGAGGCCGCCCTCGCCTGCGGCATCCGGCGCGTGGTGCAGCTCGGGACCGGATCGGTCTATGGCCCCGTGCCGGCCGGCGTGGAGGCGCTGGACGAGAGCTTCCCCCCGGTGCCCGAATCCCTTTACGGCATCACCAAATATGCCGCCGAGCGGGTGGCGGTGCGCTATCGCCAGACGCGCGGCCTCGATGTCGTCGTGGGCCGCCTCGGCGTCGTCTTCGGCCGCTGGGAATACGACACCGGCGTGCGCGATACCCTGAGCGTGCCGCTCCAACTGCTCCAGCGCGCGGCGGCGGGGGAGACGGCGGTGTTCCGGCCCGGCCTGCCCGACGACTGGGTCTATGCCGCCGACATCGCCGACGCGGTCGCCGCCTTGCTCGACGCCCCTGCCCCGGCCCATGACGTCTATCATCTCGCCACCGGCGGGCGGTGGTCGCTGCTGGACTGGTGCGCGCGGCTCAAGGCGGCGCTCCCCGGCTTCACCTATGAGATGACTGACGATGCGGCCCGCCACAATGTCGGCACCGCCGCGCCCCTCGCCCGGCCACCGTTCCGCGTGGAGCGGCTCGCCGACGACATCGGCTTTCGCGCCCGCTTCGGCCCGGCCGAGGCCTTCGCGGATTATCTGGCCTGGTACCGGGGAGCCCCGCCCGCGGCCGCCTGACGCCGCGAGCGCGCCGCGCCTCATCACACAACATGCCCGGCGGGCGCGCATTGCCGCCGCCCGGGCGCTTCGGGAGCGAGAGATGGCCGGAACGATCCAAGACGCATTCAGCCTGAGCGGGCGCACCGTGATCGTCAGCGGTGCGGGCGGCGGCATCGGCACGGCCATCGCGGGCGGCTTCGCCGCCGCCGGCGCGCGGGTCGCGTGCCTCGACCTCACGCCGCCGCATGACACGGTGGCGGCCATATCAGCCGCCGAAGGGGAGGCCATCGCCATCGCCTGCGACGTCACCGATGCGGCCCAGGTGGGCGCGGCGGTGGGGGACGTCACGGCGCGATGGGGCGCCATCCACGGCCTCGTCAACGGCACGTCCAACGACGATCCCACCGGCAGCATCCTCGATCTTGCGCCGGATGAGTGGAGCCGCCTGTTCGCCGTGCAGGTCACCGGCACCTATCTGATGAGCCGCGCGGTGTTGCCCCACATGATCGCGGCGGGGGGCGGCAGCATCGTCCACATCGCCTCCCAGATGGGCCATGTGGCGGCCAAGGGCCGGCCGGGCTATTGCGCCGCCAAGGGCGCGCTCATCCAGCTCGCCAAGGCCATGGCCCTGGACCATGCGGAGGCCGGCATCCGCGTCAACTCGCTCTCGCCGGGCGCCGTCGAGACCCGGCGCATGCTGCTGCGCCACGGCGATCTTGAAACCGCCAGGCTCTACAACGCGCCCAAGCACGCCCTCGGCCGGCTCGGCCAGCCCATGGAGATCGCCACCGCCGCTTTGTTCCTCATGAGCGACGCATCGAGCTTCATGACCGGCGCCGACCTGCTGGTGGACGGCGGCTACGCCGCCATGTGAGACGATGAGGGAAAGGCGGCGGCGCTGCTGCAGGCCGCCGCCTTGTCGTCACTTGATGCCGGTGATGGACGCGCTGACCGCGCGGGGATCGCGCAGCGGCCAGCGCCCGCTATCCACCTGGGCGAGGAACTCGCCAATGATGCGATTGTATTCCTCCGGCTCCTCGATGTTGATCGCGTGCCCGCAATTGGGCATCACCGAAAGGGCCGCCGAGGGAATGCTGCGCTTCATCAGGATGCCCGGCAGCAGGCAGGGCCAGTCCTCGTCGCCGGTGATGACCAGCGTCGGCGCCGTGATGCGCTTCATCTCCTCCACGAGAGTGTAGAGCGAGGGCCGGAAGCGCTGGACGCCGCGCTGCGTGTTGGCGGAGCCCAACGCATCGTGGCTGGCGAGGATCTGCTTGAACTCCAGGAAGCCGCGCATGTCCTTGTTCTCGAACTGCACCCGCGTCGGGCCGTAGGCGTAGCGCTCGGCGAAGGTCGGCATGCCCACTTCGCTGATATAGGCGGCGATGGTGTCGGCCTCGCTCTGGAAGCGGGCCTGCTCCTCCAGCTCCGCGCCATAGCCGCAGCCGCCGATGCACAGGGAGAGCGCGCGATCGTGGTGACGGATGCCGAAATGGAGGGTGGCGAAGCCGCCCATGGACAGGCCGATCACATGGGCCTTGGCGATGCCGAGCCCGTCCATCACGCTGACGATATCGTCGGCGGCGCGGGCCTGCGAGTAGGAGGAGACGTCCGGCGGCACGTCGGACGGCGGATAGCCGCGGGCATTGAAGGCGATCACCCGGTAGCGCTTGCCGAGATAGCGCAGCTGGGTCTCGTAGCTGCGCAGGTCGCCGGCGAACTCGTGGACCAGGATGACCGGCGTTCCGCTGCCCGCCTCCTCGTAATAGAGCTTCACGCCGTCATCGGTGGTCACATAGGCCATGGGCCGCTCCCGTTGCGAAAAGAGTGATCGGAGGGTGAAGAAAGGGACCGGCGGTCACACCGGCGAGGGCGCGCGGGATCTCGGGGCGTTGGCCTGTTCGGCCTCCTCGAATTCGGCCACGACGCGGGCGATGACCTGATGCGCGTGGCGGATGAGCTTCACAGCCGCGCGACGGGCGAGATCCGGCTTGCGGGCGGCGATGGCCTCGAACACCTTGCGGTCGCCGGCGCACACCACGTCCATGATCTCGTGCGTGTTCTGGTGCGCCAGATAGCGATAGCGCAGCGCCTGCTTCTCGATGCCCGAAACCACCCGGGAGAGGGTGCCGTTACCCGAGGCCTTGTGGAGCGTGCGCGTGAAGGCGACGTTGCGGTCGAAGAAGACCTCCACGTCCTGATCCGCCCGCGCCGCGTCCATCTCCGTCAGCAACGTCGACAGCAGGGCGAGATCCGCTTCGCCCGCATTGCGCGCAGCCTCGGCCGCGACGAGTCCTTCCAGCGCGACCCGGCATTTGTAGATCTCATCGAGGTCGGCGACGCTCATGGGCGCCACCCGCACCCCGCGCCACGCCGCCCGGGTGATCAGCCCCTCCCCGTCCAGGATCTGGAAGGCATCGCGGACCGGCGAGCGGCTGACGTTGAAATGGGCGCACAGATCCTCCTCGATCAGCCGCATCCCGGGCGGCCAGCGCAGGTAGACGATGTGCTCCGCGAAGGCGCGCGCCACTTCCGCGCCGATCATCTTCGGCACCACGAATTCGGACGGACCGCGCTTCATTCGTTCGATCACCGGAAAGCCTCACATCGTTGTCGCCCGTTCCGCCCCGCACGCAAAGGCGGGCCGTAGCGCGCAGCCCGCGGCCATGCGGCGGCGGGCTGGCGCCTCAGGGTGCAAATCGGATACAATATACTATCAATGCAGCGGCGCGACGCGCGCGCGCCCTGAGCCCCCAAGACGAGAGACGTCCCATGAGCATGGCAGAAGCCGACCGCGCCACGGTGCCGGGCGGACGGGCGAGCGAGATCGTCAGCGTGGACTGCTTCCCGGCCTGTCTGCCGCTGAAGAAGCCGCTCGTCATGTCCACCTATCGGATCGATTCCGGCCCGGTGCTCTTCGTGCGGATACGGGCGCGCGACGGCATGGAAGGTTGGGGCGAGGCGGCGGCGAGCCCGGTCATGTCGGGCGAAACTCTCACGGGCATGGCCGCCGCCGTGCGCGAGATGATCGCGCCACAGCTCATCGGCCGCGAGGTGGCTGACCGCTCGGCCGCCTGCGCCGGCATTCGCCGGGCGATGTACGGCAATCGCGGTGCGCTCGCCGCGGTGGATATGGCGCTGCTCGACCTCGCCGCCCGCATGGCCGGCGTTCCGGCGGTGGATCTCCTGGGCGGCGCGCTTCGGCGCAGCGTGGAACCGTTGTGGCTCATCGGCGGCACCGGCGAGGCGGAGCGCGACGTGGCCGATGCGCTGGCCTTGCACGCGCAGGGCGTACGCCGCTTCAAGCTGAAGGTGGGCCTCACTTCGGTTGATGCAGAGGCCGAGACGGTTGGTCGCCTGCGCGCGGCCCTGGGCGAGGACTGCCTCATCGCCGCCGACGCCAACATGGGCTGGGATGTGCAGAGCGCGCTGCGCTTCACCCGCGCCGCCGCCCCGTTCGGCCTCGCATTCCTCGAACAGCCGACGCCCGCCGGCGACCTCGCGCGGCTCGCCGCCGTCGCGGCCGGCTCGCCCGTGCCCATCGGGGCCGACGAGAGCATTCATGCCCTCTCGGACATCCTGCGCCATCACGAGGCGAAGGCCATCGGCGGCGCCAGCCTCAAGACCATCAAGCTCGGCGGCATCACTCAGGTGGTCGCAGCCGGCGCCCTGTGCGATCTGCTGGGCCTCAGCGTCAACCTCGCCATGATGATGGAATCGAGCCTTGCCGCATCCGCCATGGTCCATGCGGCCTGCGCCGTGCCCAACGTGGATTGGGGCCTCAGCCTCGGCAATCTGTGGCTCGCCGAGGACCCGACGACGACGGCGCTGACGGTGCAGGACGGGCGCGTAGGATGCCCCGCAGGCCCCGGCCTCGGCGTCACCGTCGACGAGCGCCACCTGGCCGCGCTCGCCGCTCCGGTCGGGTGAGCGGGCCGCGTCCCGGCCCGGGGGTTCAGATGCGATCACGTCATCGTTCCACTTGGGACAGGCTCGGGGCTTTCGCGAAGGCCTCGCCGGGGCCGGAACGCCCCGGTCACGGCGGTGGTGGCCTGCGCTCCGGCCCGTGCGGATGGCGCGGGCAGGAGCTTTCAGGACGCGATCTTCGTGCTCAGGACTTGGGCTTCGGCAGCTCGTAGTTCACCGCCGCCGGCTTCACCTCCTTGAGGAGGTCGGGATAGACGAAGTTCTTCCAGTCCACCGGCTTGGCGAGCTTGCCCAGGCCCTTGAGCTGGGCTTCCTGCAGCTCGAAATTGTTGATCGAGCCCTGGTCGAGACGCATGTCGAAGCGCACCTTCTTCACCAGCTCCAGGGTCAGCGCCTTGTCGAGCTTCAGGAAGGTGGCCACGTGGCCCGCCGCCGCCTCCGGGTCCTTGGTGATGAGGTCGCTGGCTTCCACCATGGAGCGCATGAAGGCCTGCGCCGCCGGCTTGTTCTTCTCGGCCCAGCCCTTGTTCACGTAGACATAGACGCGGGGGCTGAGGATGCCGTCGGAATTCACCACCACCTTGGCGTCGGGAATGGCCTTCACGGCGCGGGTCAGCCAGGGCTCCCAGCTGGTGAAGGCGTCGATGTTGCCGCGCTCCATGGCGGCGATCATCTCGGGGGCCTCCACCTGGACGATGGTGTAGTCCTTCGGGTTGAGCTTCAGGTTGTCCACCATCGCCAGCCAGAACACCTCGCTGCCGGAGCCGCGGGCGACGCCGATGCGCTTGCCCTTCAGTTGCTCGAGGCTGGTGTAGCCCCGCGCGACCATGCCGTACCACTGGCCCATCTGGGCGCCTTCGGCGGCCACGACCACGTTGGGGTCGATGTTGAAGTTCTGGATGCCCGCCTGCTCGGCGCCGAAGGCCGACTGGATCTGGTTCTGGATGACGAAGGCCACCATGGCCGAGCCGCTCGGCCCGGTGTTCAGCTGCACGTCGAGGCCGTTCTTCTCGAAGATGCCGGCGAGCTTCGCCACATAATAGGCGGAGAAGGACGGATCGACGCCCGTGCCGATGGTGATCTTGGTCTGGGCGAACACCGGCGCCACGGCCGAGGACAGGGCCAGCACCGCTGCCGTGATCGCGGCACGGACCGTCGTTTTCAGCATGGTCATGATGAACCCTCTGGTTGGTTGGTCTCAATTGCGAAGGGCGAAGGCCGCCCGCCGGTCTATGCCCGCGTCCGCCGCGCGAAGCCGAGCGCGGCGCGAGCCCGGAGCGCGGCCCGCCCTGAGGCCGCCCTCCCACTTTCAAGAAGGGTCGCCGGCCCGCGCGCCATGCGGGCCGGGCGCGTGCTCTACGCCACCGGGGAAAAGCGCCCGGCGAAGCGGAAGATGGCCCAGCGGAACAGCCGGTCCGTCAGAAGCCCGAGCACGCCCAGGCAGAACAGCGAGACGAAGATCTCGTCCACCAGCATGAACATGCGACCGTTCCACAGCATCACGCCCAGGCCCTCGTTGGCCGAGATCATCTCGGCCGCGACGATGGTGGTGAAGGAATTGGCCATGGCGAGGCGCATGCCGGTGAGGATGAACGGCACGGTCGCCGGCAGGCTCACATAGAGGAAGATTTGCCAGGGCCTCGCCCCGAGCGACTGCGCCGCCCGCACCTTGTTGGGCGCGATGGAGGCGACGCCGGCCGCCGTGTTCAGGATGACGATGAACACGGTGGCGTAGATGATGAGGAAGATCTTCGATTCCTCGCCGATGCCGAACCAGATCACGGCGATGGTGATCATCGCCACCGAAGGAATGAAGCGCAGGAACTCGGTCCACGGCTCCGCCAGCTGGCGCACGATCTTGAAGCTGCCGATAGCGAGGCCGATGGGAATGGCGATCAACGAGCCGAGGACGAAGCCGATGACGATGCGCATCAGGCTCCCCGTGATGTGATCGATGAGCACGCCGCTCTTCAACAGCTCCCACGCCTTCAGGAACATGAGGTGGGGCGGCGGGAAGAGCAGCGACTGCACCAGGAACACCGAGGCCACGTGCCAGGCCACCAGCAGCCCGATAAAGCCGACCGTGGCCGGCCAGACCGCGGCGAGGAGATCGCCGGCACGGCGCAGGATCATGGAGCGCGGCCGCTGCGCGGCGAGGCGGGATTCAACGGCGCTCATGCGGCCACTCCCTGGGCCGCCTTCGCGACCTCGTCCCGGATGATGTTGTAGACGACATTGAAATACTTGGAATATTGCGGGTCCGTCCGGTCCCGCTCACCCTTGAGGTCGATATCGACCACCTCGCGCAGGGTTCCCCCCGGCCCGGCCGACATGACGCCCACCCGCGTGCCCAGCAGGATCGCCTCGTCCACGTCGTGGGTGATGAAGAGCACCGTGCTCTGCGTGGCAAGCCAGATCTTGCGCAGCTCGCGCTGCATGATGTAGCGCGTCTGCGCATCGAGCGCGCCGAAGGGCTCGTCCATCAGCAGCATCTTGGGCTCGTTGACCAGGGCACGGGCGATCTGGATGCGCTGCTTCATGCCGCCGGACAGCTCGGCGGGATATTTCTCATTCTGGCCGTTGAGGCCGACGAGGCGCAGGGCGGCGCGCGCCCGCTCGTGGCGCTCGGCCTTCGGCACACCGCACATGCGCAGGCCGAACTCGATGTTCTCCTGCGCGTTCAGCCAGGGATAGAGGCTGTCATCGCCCTGGAACACCACGCCGCGATCGCGCGCCGGGCCGCGCACCGGCTTGCCGTCCAGCAGGATCTCGCCGGACGTGGCGCTCTCGAAGCCGGCCATCATGCCGAGCACCGTGGTCTTGCCGCATCCCGACGGCCCGAGCAGGCAGAAGAACTCGCCCCGCTCGATGTCGAGATTGAAGCGATTCACCGCGACGGAGAGCCGTCCATTGCGTGGCGAGACAAACGATTTGGTGACGTCCCGCAACTGGATGAAAGCCATTGTCCTCACCTCGATGGGGCAATCCGGCCCGCCCTTGCAAAACGCTCAGGCAGATCGAAATTGCCGTTGATCCGGCGATACGCGTTGCTTGGACAAATACAAATGCAATTCAAATGCCATGAACTCAGAATCTGCGGGCGCATGGACGAACGTTAATGCCCTGACTTAGCTTTGTTAGCGCCTCTCTAAATCTGATATTTTCTTTTCAAATCAGCAAAAATACATAATTTTCAGCCACCTGCATTCGCCATTTATTCAACCCAAGACATATCCTCCATCGGCGATGAGGGTCTCGCCGGTGACATAGGCGGCGGCATCGCTCGTCAGAAAGAAGGCCATCTTGGCCACCTCCTCCGCCGTGCCCCAGCGGCCCAGCGGCACGCGGGCGAGCCCACGGTCGCCCGAATAATCGGCACGTGCCGTTTCCGCGGTCATGCGGGTCAGGGCGCGGCCCGGTGCGAGGCACAGGACGCGAACGCCGTAAGGGCCCCATTCCACCGCCACCGCCCGCGAGAGCTGCGACACGGCGGCCTTGGCCGCGGCATAGACGCCGCGGTTTTCGCCGCCGCAAAACGCGGTCTGGGAACTGATGGAGAGGATGACACCACACCGGCGCTCCACCATGCCGCGGCCGATGCCCTGCATGAGGGCCATCACGCCGAGGAAGTCGACGTTCACGAGGCGCGCCGCGTCGGCGAGGTCGGTGTCGAGCAGCGGCTTGGCGACGAGAATGCCGGCATTGTTGACCAGCACGTCCACCTCCCCCGCCTGGGCCGCCAAATCCGCGACCGAGGCGAGATCGCCCTGGTCGAACACCAGAGCCTCGGCGCCGAGGCGGGACGCCACGGCGCGCAGCGGCTCCGCCTCCAGATCCGCCAGCACGAGGCTTGCACCGTGCTCGGCATAGAGGGCGGCCATGGCGGCGCCGAAGCCGTTGGCCGCGCCCGTGATCAGGACGCGCCGACCGGTGAAGTCGAGATCGCTCGCAAGACTCACGCCTGCCCCCTCATTTCGACCCATGCCCGTGTGCGGCGCGCGCCTTCGGCGAGCGGCGTGGATGGAAGAAAGCCGAGGTCCCGTTGGGCCGCCGCGATGGAGAGCGGGCCGAGGGGAAACACGTTCCAGGCGAGCCCGTCCTCGCTCAGCTCGGCGCGTGCGCCGGGCACCGCCTCGCGCACCGCCGCGACGATCTCGTCCAGCTCCTGGGCGCGGCCGGGACCGATATTGTAGGCGGTGGACGCCAGGGCCGGCGCGTCGAGCGCCGCGACGATGGCGGAAGTCACATCGTCCACGAACACGTGCTGGCGCGTCCTGCGGTCCGTGGGCCGCACAGCCGTCACCCGGCCCGCCAGCGCGTCCTCCACCAGCGTGCGGATGAGGCAGGCGGTGGTCCGGCCGGGGCCGTAGCAGGAGGCGACCCGCAGGGCGACCGCATCCACCCCGTGCTCCGTCCGGAAGGCTTCGATCAGCGCCTCGCCGGCTGCCTTGGTGGCGCCGTAGACCGTGTCGGGATGCAGGGCCGCCGTCTCGTCCACCGGATCAAGGCTCGCGCGCGGGCCATAGGCATTGACCGAGGAGAACCACACCACGCGGCGCAGCTTGTGCACGCGGGCCGCCTCCAGCAGATCCACCAGGCCCTGCAGGTTGATGGTGCAGATCCGCGCCGGCGTGTCGCGCAGCACCATGGGACCGGAGATGCCGCCGGCATGGATCACTGCGTCCACGCCATGCCGGGCGATGGCGGCGTGCCAGCCGTGCGGGTCCGGCAAATCGTGGCGCAGGACCGGGAACGGCAGGTCGGTGACGGGCAGCGTGTCCATCCCGATCACCCGCCGGCCCGCAGCGTGCAGCCGCCGTGCCGTTGCGCCGCCGAGCAGGCCGCCGACGCCGGTGACGAGGATGGCGCCGCCGCTCATTCCGCCGCCTCCGCCGCGATGACCACGCGCGGACGCACCGCCGAGAGGACGGACCGCAGCTCGACCCGCGCGCCCGCTGCGCATTTGAGGATGGCGAGGCTGCGCGCGTCACACGGCAGCGTGCCGGGCGCAACGCTCGGATCGATGCGCACCCATCCGCGCAGAGCGGCGGCGATGCGCGCGTCGATCTCCACCAGTTCGTCCTCCTCGAGGCCGGCCGCACGTGCATCAGAAGGGTTGATGCGCATGATGCGCCGCCGGCTCACCGCGCCCGGCTCGAAGGTGTTCTCATCCGCCACGGCGGTGAGCTTGAAGCGGGAGGCCTCCAGCCGCTTGCGCAAGGCGATGGTCGCCACCGCATCGGGTTCGCCGCGATTGTCCAGCACGACGCCGTAGAGCTGCCGGCAGGCCTCGGCCGAGATGTAGCCTTCGGAGGCATCAAGGGCGACCCGCGCCGGATCCCGCGTCAGCGGATCACCATAGCCGCCGCCGCCCGCCGAGCGCACCACCACCATGGCGCCCTCTTCCACCGCATGGCCGGCGATCTTGCCGGGCGTGTCGAAATCCTCGATCTCGCCGTCGCGGTCGATCCAGGAGCCGACCGGAAAGCCCGGCAGTCCGCCGCGCACGCCGAAGGAGGGCACCACGGCGCCGTCCGAGAGCAGCGAATAGCGCGTCTCCGGCGCCAGAACCCTGAGCCCGCGCTGCATGGAGAGGCCGCCGCGGGTGTGGCCGGCACCGCCGGAATCCACCGCGAGGCGGGAGCTTTCCACCAGCAGCGGCATGCGCAGCTCGATCACCTCGGAGGACTGGACGGTGACGAGGTCGCCCCAGTCGATGGGCGCCATGGCGCTCGGCCCGTCATCCTCCAGGAACGCGCCGTTGCCGCCCGCCGACCATTCGTAATGCACCCATTCGCGGCCGGTGCGCGGATCGTAGCCGCCGAGCAGATTGTGGAAGGAGGTGCGGCACAGGTCGCCCGCCACCATGTCCGGCACCACCTGGGACAGCGCCCCCACCATGGTGGCGATGACGCGCTTCCTGATCTCGCCGTGGGAGCCGGCGGGGGCCGGGCGCTGCACGTTGACGATGGAGGCTGGAGGGACGATCACGTCGATGGGGCGGAACGAACCCTGGTTCAGCGGCGCCTGCGGATCGAACACCGACTTCACGGTGATGAACACCGAGGCGGAGGTGACCGCCGCCGTCGAGTTCACCGGGAACGGCACCTGAGCCGAGGCGCCGGTGAAGTCCGCCACCATGCGATCGCCGCGAATGGAGAGCTTCAGCGGCAGCAGCAGCGGCTCGAAATGACCGCCCATGTAGGTTTCAAGATAGTCCTCGTAGAAAAAGTCCCCGTCCGGCAGCGCCGCGATGCAGGCGCGCATGCGCGCCTCGGCGCGGTCGAGGTCCATCTTCACCGCCGCCAGCAGCACGTCGAGGCCGTAGCGGTCGCACAGCTCGTGCACGCGCATCTCGGCGACGCGGCAGGCGGCAAAGCTGGCGTTGAGGTCGCCGAGCCGCTCCTCGGGCACCCGCATGTTGGCGAGCAACAGGTCCTGTGCCGCCTCGTTGGTGCGGCCAGCCTCGATGATCTTGATGGGCGGGATGCGGATGCCTTCCTGATAGATCTCCGTGGCCTTGCCGGACATGCTGCCCGGCACCATGCCGCCCACGTCCGCCCAGTGCGCCCGCACCGCCGGGAAGAACACGAGCCGCCCCTCCCGGAACACCGGATAGATCACGGTGACGTCGTTGAGGTGGGTGCCCCCCGTATAGGGGTCGTTGACGAGGATGACGTCGCCTTCCTTCAGGCCCGCGCCCATCTTCTCCATGGCGGTGCGCACGGACCACGGCAGCGGCACCACGTGGGAGCCGATATCCTCGGACTGGGCCACCACCTGGCTGTCAGGGGCGAACAGGCCGCAGGAAAAGTCCTTGGCGTCGTAGATGGCGACGGAGCTGGCGGTGCGGCACACGGTGGCGCGCATTTCCCGCACGGTGGAGATGAGGGCCTGCGTGAGGATCTCGAGGGTGATGGGATCGATGGTCACGGCCGCGTCCTCACTTCTGTCGCATCACGAGGCAGCCGATGGCGTCGAGCGCCACCGTCCAGCCGGGCGGCACGACGGTGGTCGAGCCGGCCTCCTCGATGAGGGCGGGGCCCTCCAGGGTCATGCCGGGCGGCAAGAGGTCCCGCGCGAGGATCTGGGTCGGGTGGGCGATGCCGCCGAACACCACCTCGCCGGTGCCCGTGCGGGCCGCCTCCAGGCCGCGCCCCGTGGGATCGACGGGGGGCAGCACGGGCTTCTCGGAGAGGCCCCAGGCGGCCACGCGATAGCTGACGATCTCGACCCGCGCCGCGGTGGGGGCGCCGTAGCGGGCGGCATAGACGCGGGCGAAGGCCTGCTCGATCTCGGCCATGTCGGCGACGTCGAGCGCCACCGGCACCGAAAGCTCGAAGGACTGGCCGGCATACCGCATGTCGAGGCTGGCGGAAAAGCGCGTGCGGTCGGCGCCGTAGCCGGCCTCGGCGAGCTCCTCCTGCGCATCCGCCACCAGCGCCTTGAGCTGATCGCGCACCGCCGCGACGGGCGCCTCGTCCGTGCACACCACGCGGGTCTGCACCAGATCGCGCCGGAGGTCCGCCACCAGCAGGCCGAAGGCGGAGAAATTGCCAGGCAGCGGCGGCACCAGCACGGTCTTCATCCCGAGCTCGACCGCCACGTCCACCGCATGCAGCGCCCCCGCCCCGCCGAACGGCAGGAGGGCGAAATCGCGCGGATCAATGCCGCGCATGACCGACACCTCCTTGATGGCGCCGGCGAGCGAGACGGCCGCGATCCTCAGGATGCCCTCGGCCATGGCTTCGACAGAGAGGCCGAGCTGCGCCGCGAGGCGGCCCACCACCTCCACCGCCGCCGCGCGATCGAGATGGATCTCGCCGCCAAGGGGACGGTCGGTGCGCAGGCGGCCCAGCACCACATTGGCGTCGGTGACGGTCGCTTCCTGCCCGCCGCGCCCGAACGAGGCCGGGCCGGGCATGGAGGCGGACGAGCGCGGCCCCACCTTGAGGAAGCCCGCCGTGGCGCTGGCGATGCTGCCGCCCGCCACCGCGATGGTGTTGATGTCGATCTGGCGGATCTTCACCGGGAAGGCGCCCACGCGCCCCTCGGTGGTCATGTCGAACTCGCCGCCGCGCACCAGGCACACGTCGGTGGAGGTGCCGCCCATGTCGCAGGTGATGAGATCCGGCACGCCGGCCGCGCGGCCCACGTGGGTGGCGGCGATCACCCCCGCCGCCGGACCCGACAGCATGGACAGGACCGGCAGTTCCTCGATGCGCTTGGCCGGCAGCGAGCCGCCGTTGGAACTCATGATGGTCAGCGGCGCGCGCATGCCGGCCTTTTCCAGCCGCCCCCGCAGGTCGCCCACATAATGGCGCATGCGCGGCCCCACATAGGCGTTCAGGGCCGCGGTGGAGAAGCGCTCATATTCGCGATATTCCGGCAGCACCGCGCTCGACGTGGTGATGGAGGCGCCGGGCAGCTTCGCCGCGAGGATCTCGGCGCAGCGCCGCTCGTGGGCGGGATTGGCATAGGCATTGATGAAGCAGACCGCGACCGCGGTGTAGCCCTCGGCCGACAGGAGGTCGCCGAGCTCTTCCGCCTGCCGCTCGTCCAGCGGGCGATGGATGGAGCCGTCGGCCTTGATGCGCTCGTCCACCTCGAAGCATTGGGAGCGCGGGATCAGCGGCCGGTTGGGCGGCGCCTTGATGTTGTACATGGCCATGCGGTTGCCGCGGCCCACCACCAGCACGTCGCGATGGCCTCGGGTGGAGACCACGGCGAGGCGCGGCCCATCCCGCTCCAGCGCGGTGTTTGTGGCCACCGTGGTGCCGTGGACCATGCGCTCCAGCGAGGCGGGGTCGAGCGCCAGCCGCTCCACGCCGGTGAGGATGCCGTCTGCCTGATTTTTCGGGGTGGAGGGCGTCTTGAGAACCTCAAGCCGCGCGGTCTCCCGATCGAACAGGACCAGATCCGTGAAAGTGCCGCCGACGTCGACGCCGAGCCAAGCCATCATCCGCTCCTTCACCGCCCGATGAAGCGGGGCTTGCGCTTCTCCAGAAAGGCCCGACCGCCCTCGCGGTAGTCCTCGCTCTCCATGGCCTGATCCATGATGGCGAGGATCTCCGCCTCGCGGGCCTCCGCCTCCCCGGCGGAGATCATCTCGAGCACCGCCTTGGCGCCCTCGATGGACATGGGCGCCTTGTCGAGGAATTCGTCCGCCAGCGCGCGGGCGCCGTCGAGCGCCGAGCCGTCGGCGCGCACATCCACGAGCTTCATGGCGACGCAATCGTCGATCTCGAAGAAGCGCGCCGAGAACAGCACGCGCTTGGCGTTGGCGAAGCCCACCTGGCGATGCAGCAGCAAGGTGTCGAGGGCGCCGTAGACGATGCCGAGGCGCGCGGCGGGAATGCCCATGCGCGTCGTCGCATCCCCCACGCGGAAATCGCAGCACAAAGCGAGCCCGCAGCCGCCGCCGACGCCGAAGCCGGACACCGCAGCGATGGTCGGGCGCGGATAATCGCGGATGGCGCGGGCGGCGCGCTCGGTGGCGGCTTCGTAGATGCGCCCGCTCTGCGCGTCCGACCGCACCTTGGAGAATTCGGAGATGTCGGCCCCGGCGCAGAACTGCCCGCCGGCGCCGGTGAGGATCACCGCCTTCACCTCCGGCTGGGCCTTGAGGTCGAGGAAAATCGCTTCCAGCCGGTTCCACATGGAGAGGCTGACGGCATTGCGTCGCGCCGGTCGGTTGAGCGTGACCACCGCCAGGCCTTCGGCCTCGACGGAAACCAGGATGTCCGTGTCTTGCTCTGCCACCGAATTCCTCATTGCGCATTTATTGACCAAGCACAAACACTATGCGGCATTCTCATTTCGTGTACAATGTACAAATTCTCACGGAGGCGAAAGATCCATGTCAGGTGCCCTCGAAGGCTTACGGGTGCTGGATTTGTCGAGCCACCTTTCCGGCCCGTACTGCGCCATGCTTCTCGCGGATCACGGTGCGGACGTGATCAAGATCGAGCGGCCGGGCACCGGGGATGAGGCGCGCAGCATGCCACCCTACGTGGGCGGTGAAAGCGCGCCCTTCATGCTGTGGAACCGCAACAAGCGCTCCATCACGCTCGATCTGAAGTCCGAGCGGGGAAAGGCCGATTTCCTCGCGCTGGTGGACGGCGCCGACATCCTCTTGGAGAATTTCCGCCCCGGAACACTCGCGCGCCTCGGCCTCTCCTACGAGGCGCTTTCGGCGCGTAATCCGCGGCTGATCTATGCCGCCATTTCCGGCTTCGGCCAGTATGGTCCCTACGCCATGCGGGGCGGCTTCGACCTCGTCACGCAGGGCATGTCGGGCCTGATGAGCGTCTCCGGCGCGAAGGATGGGCCGCCCCACCGCCTGCCCATCGCCATCTCCGATGTCGCCGCCGGTATGTTCCTCGCCTTCGGCATCCTCGCCGCCGTCGAGGCGCGCCACAAGACCGGCCGCGGACAGATGGTGGAGACCTCGCTGCTCGATTCAGCCCTGTCGCTGGGCGTCTACGAGGCGGCCCACGTCTTCGCCACCGGCACACGGCCGGAGCGTCTGGGCCAGGCCCACCGGGGCAGCTCGCCCTACCAGATCATCCAGACGCAGGACGGCTGGCTGACGCTCGGCGCGGCGCAGCAGAATTTCTGGGAGCGCCTGTGCGACATCCTCGGCGCACCCGAGCTGAAGAGCGATCCGCGCTTCCTCACCAATGCCGATCGCGTCGCCAACAACGACACCCTCATCGCGCTGCTGCAGGCGCAGTTCACCAAGAAGCCGTCGGCCCACTGGCTGGCGGCGCTCGAGGCGGGCGGCATCCCCTGCGGCCCCGTGCTGGAGTTCGACGAGGTGCTCGCCGATCCCCACATCCTCGCCCGCGAGATGGTGGTGGATACGCTTCATCCCAGCGCCGGGGCCATGAAGACCCTCGGCGTCACCGTGAAACTCTCGGAAACCCCGGGCGCCGTGCGCCGGCCGGCGCCGCGCCTCGGCGAGCACACGGCCGACGTGCTCGGCGCCCCGCCGCCCCGCGACGCGGCAACCGCATGACCGGCGGGCCGCGCATCCGGCCCGCCGCACGACCTTAAAACAAGAACCTGCCTTCCAGCCTTTTCTCACACCACGAGGGGAACTGAATGTCTCGCATGACCCGACTGACTTGGGCCGCGACGGTGCTGGTCGCCCTCGGCGCCGGCGTGGGGGCTGCCGCCGCGCAGGGGCAGCCCGGCGTGAGCGCCGATGCCATCAAGATCGGCACCTTCGGCGCACTCACCGGTCCCGGCTATCTCTATGGCAAGCTCGCCATGAACGGCATCGACGTGGTCTTCGACGAGGTGAACAAGGCCGGCGGCGTCAATGGCCGCAAGCTCCAGCTCATCCGCGAGGACGACCGGTGCGATCCCGCCACCGCCATCACCGCGGTGCAGAAGCTGATCCATCAGGAACAGGTGTTCGCCCTCATCGGTGGCGGCTGCTCCAACGCCACTTTTGCCGCCCGCGAGACCATCGAGCAGGCGAAGATCCCGTTCGTGGTGGTGGCCTCCGTGCACGACGGCATCACCCAGCCGCCCGCCGCCAACATCTTCTCCATGGCGCTGACCTCCAGCATCGAGAGCCAGGCCCAGCTCGCCTTCGCGCTCCAGCAGGGCGCCAAGAAGATCGCCGTCGTCTCCATGCGCGATTCCTGGGGCCGCGCGCGCTACCTGCCGCTCATGGAAGCCTTCAAGGCCAAGGGCATCACCCCGGTGGCCGACGAGGAAATGTCGCCCGATGCCAACGACGCCACCGCCCAGGTGCTGCGCCTGAAGGCCACCGGCGCCGACGCCGTCATCATGGTGCTGTTCCCCAAGCCCGCCGCCATCTTCGCCCGCGACGCGCAGAAGCTCGGATTCAAGCCGATCCTCGTCGGCCAGACCGGCATCGGCGATCCGGCCGCCTTCGAGGATCAGGTGGGCGTGCCCGGCGCCACCGCCAAGTTCACCACCATCTCCATGGTGAAATACACCCCCACCGACCCGGCCGTGGACAAGTGGCGCACGCTCATCGAGACCAAGTTCCCCGGCGATCGCCTCTCCAACTTCAACCTGTTCGGCATCGGCGCCGCCCAGGCGCTGGTGGAGGCGCTGAAGCGCGCCGGACCGGACCTCACCCGCGAGAAGCTGATCGACGCCCTCGCCGGCCTGAAGGACCTCGCCATCGACGTTTATCCCGGCCCGATCTCCTGCTCGCAGACCGACCACCGCTGCAACAAGTTCCCGGCCTGGATCTCCAAGGAACCCGGCGGTCCAATCAAGGTGCAGAGCATCACCCACGTCGAGTGATCGCCATGACCATGCTCAGCTATCTGCTCCTGAGCGGCATCACGACGGGGGCGCTCTACGCCCTCGTCGCCCTCGGGCTCGTGGTCGTCAACAAGGCGACCGGCGTCATCAACTTCGCCCAGGGCGAGCTGTTCATGGTGGCGGGCTTCATCGCCTGGTCGATCCATGTCCAGTTCGGCTTCGATTTCGCCCTGGCCCTGGCCGGCGCCGTCCTCGTCGGCTTCGTGCTCGGCTGCGCCATCGATCGCATCGCCTTCCGCCCATTGCTGCGGGCCGACGTGGTGGCCATCGTCCTCGCGACGGTGGGCATTTCCTTCATGCTGAAGGGCATCGGGCGGATCATCTGGGGTGGCAAGGGGGACTATCTCTCCTTCCCGCCCATCACCTCCACCGATCCCATCATGTTGGGCGACATCGTGCTGGTGCCGCAGCAGATCGCCGTGCTGGCGGGCGCCATCGCCATCATGGTCGCCTTCGGTGCCTTCTTCCGCTTCACCCGCATCGGCAAGATGATGCAGGCCACCGCCGACAATGCGAAGGCCGCCACGCTGGTGGGCATCCGCATCGAGCGCATCTACACCCTCGCCTTCGGCACCGGCGCGGCGGTTGCCGCCGCCGCCGCCGTGCTCGCGGCGCCGCTGACCCTGCTCTATCCGGACATGGGCTTCTCGTTCTTCATCAAGGGCTTCGCCGCCGCCGTCGTGGGCGGACTCACCAGCCTGCCCGGCGCCGTCGTGGGCGGCCTCGCCATCGGCATCGTCGAGGCGCTGGCCGGCGGCTACATCCATTCCAGCATGATGGAGGTCTCCGCCTTCATCGCCATCATGCTGGTGCTGCTGATCCGGCCCACCGGGCTGCTCAGCTTCCACAAAGTGCGGAGGGTCTGATGCCCCTCTCTTTGCTGCGCCGTCGCAACGTGATGCTCGCGCTCGTCTTTGTCGCCGCGCTCCTGCCGCTCGGGGCGAACCCCTACCATCTGTTCGTGGCAAACCTGATCTTCATCTACATCCTGCTGTCGGTCGGGCTTAATCTCCTGCTCGGCTACGCCGGCCAGCTCGCCTTCGCCAACGCCGCCATGTTCGGCATCGGCGCCTACGGCACCGGCCTGCTGCAGGTGCATTTCGGCTGGCCCTTCCTGATCGCCTTTCCCGCCGGTGCGCTGATCGCCACCGCGGTCGGCCTCACCCTCGCCTTGCCGGCACTGCGGCTGAGCGGGCTGTATCTCGCCCTCTCCACCCTCGCCTTCGCCCAGTTCACCCAATGGGTATTCCTCCACTGGGAGGGCGTGACCTTCGGGGCCGGCGGCTTCAAGACCCCGCAGGTGTCGTTCGCGCCATTGCCGGTGGATCACCGGCAGGGGCTCTACTATCTCAGCCTCGTCATCATGGTGGCCATGGTCTGGTTCGCCGGCAACATCGTGACCTCGCGCGTCGGCCGGGCCTTCATCACCGTGCGCGACAGCGAGGTGGCAGCCGAATCCCTCGGCGTGGATCTCCTGCGCTACAAGGCGCTGGCCTTCGGGTTGAGCGCCTTCTACGCCGGCATCGCCGGCGGGCTCTATTCCCAGATGCTGAACTTCGTCTCGCCGGAAGGCTACGACCTGTTCCAGATGGTGCTGCAGAAGGCCATGGTGGTGGTGGGCGGGCTCGGCTCCATCGCCGGCTCCGTGCTCGGCGCCGGCACCATCATCCTGGTGCTGGAATTGCTGCGCGAGTTCAAGGGCGCGCAGGAAGTGGTGTTCGGCGCCCTGCTGCTCGTCTTTATCATCTTCATGCGCGGCGGCATCGTCTCGGTCATCAAGCGCCACATCCCCGGCTGGGAGGAGCCGCTGCATCGCGCCGGGGCCCTTCCCCCGGCGGAGCCGCCCACCTCCCTTCCGCTGGCGCCGCCGGCGCAGGAAAGGGGGGCGTCATGAGCCGCTCCATGCTCGCGCTCAGGGGCGTCGGCGTCAGCTTCGGCGGCGTCCACGTGCTGGATCATGTGGATCTCGACGTGGGCGAAGGCGAGATCCGCGGCATCATCGGACCCAACGGCGCCGGCAAGACGACGCTGCTCAACGTCATCTGCGGCATCCACCGGCCGGACAAGGGTCAGGTGGTGCTGGACGGCGAGGTGGTGACCGGCCTCAAGCCCAGCACCATCGCGCGACGAGGCATCGGCCGTACCTTCCAGACCTCGCAGCTGTTCAAGGGCATGACCGTGCTCGAGAACCTCATGTGCGGCCTGCACCGCAAGACCGTGACCGGCCTGTTCGCCGCCGGCCTTGGCCTGCCCTCGTGCCGGGAGGAGGAGGAGCGGACCGAGGAGGCGGCGCGGCTGGCGCTGGAATTCGTCGGCATGGCGCACTTCGCCGACCGGCCGGGGCACCAGCTCTCGTTCGGCCAGCAGCGGGTGGTGGAGATCGCCCGCACGCTCATCAGCGAGCCCAAGGTGGTGCTGCTGGACGAGCCCGCGGTGGGCCTCAGCCTCAATCGCCTCAGCGAATTCGACCTGCTGCTGCGGCGCATCCGCGACGACAAGGGCGTGACGCTGGTGCTCATCGAGCACGTCATCCGCCTCGTCATGGACGTGTGCGACGAGGTGACAGTGCTGAATTCCGGCCAGATCATCGCCGACGGCAAGCCCGAGGCGGTGCGCAACGACCCCAATGTCATCGAGGCCTACCTCGGAAAGGAACTGCGTGCTCGTCATTCAGCATCTTAAGGTCTCCTACGGGCTGACCCAGGTCCTGCGCGACGTGTCGTTCGACGTGCCGGAGGGCCGCATCGTGGCGCTGCTCGGCGGCAACGGCTCGGGCAAGACCACCATGCTCAACACCCTGACGGGGCTCGTGCGCCCCGTCTCGGGCTCGATCCGCTTCGGCGCGACGGAATGCGCCGGGCTCACCGCCTACGATTTCGTGCGCACCGGCATCGTGCAGGTGCCGCAGGGCCGCGAGGTGTGGCCGAGCCTGAGCGTGGACGACAATCTGGAACTCGGCGCAGCCACCCGCAGCGACCGGGCGCAGATCCGCGCCGATCTCGAGGAGATCTACACGCTGTTTCCCAAGCTCACGGCCAAGAAACGCCGGCCGGCGGGCGCCCTGTCGGGGGGCGAGCAGCAGATGGTGGCCATCGGCCGCGCGCTGATGGCGAAGCCCAAGTGCCTGCTCATGGACGAGCCATCCGCGGGCCTTGCCCCCTCGGTGGTGGGGGACATGGTGGACACCATCCTCGCCCTCAACGCCCGCGGGCTCACCATTCTTTTGGTGGAGCAGAACATCGGCGTCGCGGCGGCGGTGGCCGAGTTCGCGCACATCCTCCAGAACGGCGAGATCGCCTTCTCCGGCCCCGCGGCCGGGCTGGTGGACAACCCTGCCGTGCTGCGCTCCTATCTCGGCCGCTAGAACTCAGCCGGCGCTGGCCCGCCGGCCCTTGAGGCCGATGCCCTTGCCGAGGGGAACGTCGCGGACGAGGGGGGCATGGGCGCCGGCCATGGCGGCGATCAGCTCGCCCTGTTCGGCCGTGAAGACGACGGCGCGGGCGGCGGGCCCGCTCTGGTCCACGTGAAGGCACAGCAATTCGTTGGTGGCGACGAGGGTGCGCGTGGTGGCGTGGAACATGCGCATGTAAAGATGCAGCCGCTTGTCGTCGGCTCCGGCGAGGAAAGTGTGGATCTCCAGCGGATCGGCCTCCTTCACCTCGCGGTCGTAGGTGAGATGGGCCTCGACCACATAGGTGGTGCGACCGGTGCGCGCGCGATAGGAGGGACCAAGGCCCAGCTCGGCGAGGAGCACGTCCGAGGCGGCATCGAAGGCGCCGACATACTGGGCATAATTCATGTGCCCGTTGAAATCGATCCAGTGCGGCTCGACCACCGCGTGGCTGACGACGGCACCCGGCCCCGGGACGACTTGCTGCGACACGACCTGCTCCGACACGACGCGCTCCTACATTGACATTTTCGTCGATTGTATACAAATTCGGACGGAATGACAGCCTTCGTCGCCTTCCCGCCTCACCGGCCGGGACGCGGGGCCGCCACCCCTCCCCGCACCGACGGCGTACCCGCGCCGTGTCCGACCGCCACCCCACGAACGCCCCGTCCTCCGCAGGAGATTTCGATGACCGACCAGTCCAACTCGCTGCACGTGCGGGACGTTGCCAACCTTCTTCATCCCAACACCAATGCCCGCCGCCACGAAGCCCAGGGGCCGATGATCATCACCCGCGGCGAGGGCATTCACGTCTATGACGACCAGGGCAAGGCCTATATCGAGGGGCTGGCGGGGCTGTGGAGCGTCGCCCTCGGCTTCGGCGAGAAGCGGCTGGCGGAGGCCGCCGCCCGGCAGATGCAGGCCCTCCCCTATTACCACACGTTTTCCCACAAATCGAATGCCCCCGCCATCGAGCTGGCCGAGCGTCTGGTGGAGATGACGCCGGAGGGATTGACCAAAGTCTTCTTCACCAATTCCGGATCGGAAGCCAACGACACCGTCGTCAAGATGATCTGGTATTACAACAACGCTCTCGGTCGCCCGGCGAAGAAGAAGATCATTTCCCGCGCCCGCGCCTATCACGGCATCACCATCATCGCCGGCAGCATGACCGGCCTGCCCATGAACCAGCGGGACTTCGACCTGCCGTTGCCCGGCTTCCTGCATCTGACCTGCCCCCACCATTACCGCAACGCGCTGCCGGGTGAGAGCGAGGAGGACTTCGCCACGCGGCTCGCCGACGAGCTGGAGGCGATGATCCTGCGCGAGGGACCGGAGACGGTGGCCGCCTTCATCGGCGAACCGGTAATGGCCGCCGGCGGGGTGATGCCGCCACCGGAAACCTATTGGACCAAGATCCAGGCCGTGTGCCGGCGCCACGACGTGCTGATGGTCGCCGACGAGGTCATCAACGGCTTCGGCCGCCTGGGCACGCCGTTCGGCTGCGACCGCTATGGCATCTCGCCGGACTTCATGGTGCTGTCCAAGCAGCTCACCTCGTCCTACATGCCGCTTTCGGCCATCGTCCTCAGCGATCAGGTCTACCAGGTGATCGCCGACAATTCGGACCGCATCGGCGCCTTCGGGCACGGCTTCACCGCCACCGGGCATCCCGTAGCCACCGCGGTCGCCTTGGAAAACCTTCGCATCATCGAGGAGCGCGGCCTCATCGCCCACGCCGCCGCCATCGCGCCCGCCCTTCAGGACGGGCTGCGCAGCCGCTTCGCCGACCATCCTATTGTGGGCGAGGTACGCGGCGTCGGCCTCATCGCCGGCGTGGAGTTGGTGGCGGACAAGGCGCGCAAGACCAAGTTCGACCCGCCCGGGCAGGTGGCGGCCTATCTGCACGCGCGGGCGCAGGAGCATGGCCTGATCCTGCGCGCCATCGAGGACACGCTGGCCTTCTGCCCGCCCCTCATCATCACCGAGGCGGAGATCGGCATGATCCTCGACCGCTTCGGCGCGGCGCTCGATGACACCTATGCGTGGGTGAAGACCCGCGCCGCCCCGGCGGCCTGAGCGCGGGGCCAGCGCTCAGTCGTCGGCGGCGCGCGGGCTCGACAGATGGCGGCGGACCACGCCGCGAATGGTCTTCTGCGACTGCATCATGGTGCGCACCAGCGCCGCCTTCGCCTTCGCGGGCTGGCGCGCGACCATGGCGGCATAGACCTCGGTGAGGCCCTGGTGGACGAGCAGCAGCATGGTCTCGTCCTCGATATGGGCGAGATAGCGATAGCGCATGGCCTGCTTCTCGATCACCGAAAGGATGCGCACCAGCATCTTGTTGCCGGCCGCCTCGTGCATCACGGTGAGGAAGCCCACATTGTGCAGGAAGAATTCGCGCACATGGCCGGCCTTCAGCGCCGCCTGCATGGCCTTCAGGTGGCCCTGCATGGTGGCGAGGTCCTCCTTGGTGGCGCGCTTGGCGGCAAGGCCGGAGGCGATGCCCTCCAGCGGGGTACGGCAGGCGTAGATGTCGTCGAGATCGGCGACGCTGAGCTCCTTCACCCGGATGCCCCGCCGGGCAAGGCGCACCACCAGTCCGGTGGATTCCAGCTGGCGGAAGGCCTCCCGCACGGGCGAGCGGGAGATGTTGAACTCGTCGCAGACCTCCTGCTCGGTCACGCGGGCATCGGGAGCGATGTCGAGATAGATGATGCGCCGTTCGAGGACGGTGGCGATCTCCGATCCCAGCACGTCCGGCAGGGTGATGTCCGCCTCCGTCTCGGCGGCGAGGCGACCCGCCGTGCGGCCACGCGACGGCACGGGGATCGGGCGAGGACGGCTAATGCCCATGGGTACCGGCCTGCGCATGCGCGCCACCCCTCCCCTGGCCGTGCTGCGCCCAACCGCAGGCGCCCCCCCTCGATCTGCCCCGTTCTGGCACCGACTTGATCCCCTGACCCGCCCGAATCGCCCCTCGGGCCCCCGTTTACATCGGGTGAGTGTACATCGACCGCCGCAGCGGTCCAGACGGCAGCGGAACAGGCGCCGAGCCGCACCGGCGTTGACGCGCACTTTGTCGAGTGTATACAATTTTGAACGCGGCACCGCCTACGCAAAGGCGCATGCACTGAACTTTTGAGAGGCAAGCGATGATCGAGAAAATGGCCATGATGCGGTCCATCGGCAACATCCTCGACAGCTGCCTCGCCATCCGGGCCGGAGAGCAGCTGCTGGTCCTGACCGACGCCGACAACATCGCGGTCGGCAATCTCTTCACCCTCGCCGGCATCGAGCGCGGGGCGGACACCTTCATGCTGGTAATGAAGCCGCGCACGCGGCACGGCGAGGAGTTGCCGAAGGTGATCGCGGAGGCCATGAAGGCGGCCGACGCCATCGTCGCCCCCACCACCTTCTCGGTGAACCACACCAACGCGCGCAAGGCCGCGAGCGCCGCCGGCGCGCGGCTCATCTTCTTTCCGGGCTGCCAGGAGAAGATGTTCCTCGACGGCAGCCTCGACATCGACTTCGTGAAGCAGTCGGAGATCATCATGCGCCTGTCCGGCGCCTTCGAGCGCGGCAGCAGCGTGCGCGTCACCAGCAATGACGGCGCCACCGACTTCACGCTCGACATCCGCGGCCGCCACGCGGTGCCACAGACCGGCATCTGCCACAAGCCGGGCACCATCTCCCCGCCGCCGTGCATCGAGACCGCGGTGTCTCCCGTGGAGCATTCCACCAATGGCGTCGCCGTCATCGACGGGGCGGTGGTGCCCGGCGGCGAGGTGCTCGAGCCGTTCCAGATCACCCTTGAGAACGGGCGCATCGTGGACATCGACACCGCGGCGAAGGACGGCCGCAAGCTCGCCGATCTGCTGAAGTCCTACGGCGACGAAAACATGTATTGCCACGTGGAGCTGGGCGTCGGCCTCAACCCGAAGGCCAAGATCGGCCGCGGCGTCGAACTGGAGGACGAGGGCGAGTTCGGCACCCTGCACCTCGGCATCGGCAACGGCATCACCTTCGGCAGCAGCATCCGCGCCGTTGGCCACGTGGACCTGGTTATCCGCCACCCCATCGTGACGGTGGACGGCACGGTGGTGCTGAAGGACCGCGAAGTCCTGGTCTGACTCCGGCCCCGGCCGGCGGCGCTCAGGCCGCCGGCTTCAGTGCCTGCAACTCCGCCGGCAGGGCATAGGCCCAGCCGGAGATGGAGCCGGCGCCGAGGCAGATCACGTAGTCGCCGGGCTTGGCGAGGCCCGCGACGATGCCGGCCAGCTGCTCCGGCCCTTCCAGCGCCGTCACCGAGCGGTGGCCGTGGGCGATGAGGCCCTGCACCAGATGGTCCCGGTCGACGCCGGGAATGGGCGCCTCGCCGGCCGTGTAGACCGGCGCCACCACCACATGGTCGGCATCGTTGAAGCAGGTGCAGAATTCGTCGAATAGCGAGGCGAGGCGCGTGTAGCGGTGCGGCTGCACCACGGCGATCACCTGCCCTTCGCTCGCCGCGCGGGCGGCCTTGAGCACGGCGGCGATCTCCACCGGGTGGTGGCCGTAATCGTCGTACACGGTCACGCCGTTCCACTCCCCGGTGCGGGTGAAGCGCCGCTTCACGCCGCCGAACTGGGAAATGGCCTCGATGATCTTCTCGTCCGGCACCTTCAGCTCATGCGCGACGGCGATGGCGGCGGTGGCGTTCAGCGCGTTGTGCTTGCCGGGCATGGGCAGGCGCAGGCCGCGGATCTCGTGCACGGTCTCGCCCGCGCGGTTGCGGAACACCACGCCGAACTTGGTGACGCCGCCCTTGAGGTCCACGTCCACGAGGCGCACGTCGGCCTGCGGGTTCTCGCCATAGGTGATGACGCGGCGGTCCTCGATGCGGCCCACCAGCGCCTGCACCACGGGATGGTCGATGCACATCACCGCGAAGCCGTAGAAGGGCACGTTCTCCACGAACGCCTTGAACGCCTCCTGCACCTTGTCGAAGGTCTTGAAGTGGTCGAGGTGCTCGGGGTCCACATTGGTGACGATGGCGACTTCCGTGGGCAGCTTCAGGAAGGTGCCGTCGCTCTCGTCCGCCTCCACCACCATCCAGTTGCCGTCGCCGAGGCGGGCATTGGTGCCGTAGGCGTTGATGATGCCGCCATTGATGACGGTGGGATCGAAATTGCCGGCGTCGAGCAGGGTCGCCACCAGCGAGGTGGTGGTGGTCTTGCCGTGGGTGCCGGCGATGGAGACGCAGCTCTTCAGCCGCATCAGCTCGGCCAGCATCTCGGCGCGGCGCACCACGGGCAGGCGCTTGGCGCGGGCGGCCATCAGCTCGGGATTGTCGCGCTTGATGGCGGAGGAGACCACCACCACCTCGGCGTCGTCCACGTTGGCGGCGGCATGGCCGATCATCACCTTGATGCCGTGCTCGCGCAGGCGCTTCACGTTGGCGCTGTCGGCCACGTCCGATCCCTGCACGTCGTAGCCGAGATTGTGCAGCACCTCGGCGATGCCGCTCATGCCGATGCCGCCGATGCCGACGAAGTGGATGGAGCCGAGGCCGGACGGCAGCTTCATGCGCTGTTTCCCCTGAAGGTTGCGACCGCGCCGCCGCCCGCCAGATGCCGGACGAGACCGCCCAGCCGCTCGGCGGCGTCAAGCACGCTCTGGCTTCTGGCCCGATCGGCCATCCGCGTCAATGATGCGGGTTCGGTGGCAAAGGTATTGAGTTCCAGTGCCAGCCGGTCCGGCTCGAATTCCACCTGCCGCAGCACCAGCGCCGCCCCCACGTCGGCGAGGGAACGGGCATTGGCCGCCTGGTCCTGGTCCAGCGCATGGGGCAGCGGCACGAGGATGGAGGGCCGGCCCAAAGCGGCCAGCTCCGCGACCGTGCCGGCGCCGGAGCGGGAGATGACGAGATGGGCGCCCGCCATGCGCGCCGGCAAATCGTCGAAGAAGGTCTGCACCTCGGCCCGCACGCCGAGCCGGGCATAGGTATCCCGCACCCGGTCCAGATCCTCTTCCCGCGCCTGCTGGACGAGGACGAGGCTGGCCCTGAGATCCGCGCCGAGCCGCGCGATGGCCTCGGGCACCACATCGGACATCACCCGCGCGCCCTGGCTGCCGCCGAAGACGAGCACGTGGAGGTCGCCACCGGGGACCGGCGGATCATAGGGCGTGGCCGCGGCGGCGATGGCGGCGGGGCGCAGGGGATTGCCGGTCCACACCGCCTTGGCCTTGAGCGCGGGATCAGCACCCACCACGCCGGGAAAGCCGGTGGCGATGGCGGTGACGCGGCGCGCCAGCAGCCGGTTGGCCCGGCCCATCACGCCGTTCGCCTCGTGCACGATGCTCGGCACGCCGGAAAAGCTCGCCGCCAGCAGCGGCGGCACGGTGGGATAGCCGCCGAAGCCCACCACCGCGACCGGCTTCACCCGGCGCAGCAAGGCGAGGCTGGAGACGAAGCCCGAGGCGAGCGCGAGCCCGGTGCGGGCAAGCGAGATGGGGGAGCGCCCGCGCACCGTGTCGGCCGGCAGCACGTGCAGCTCCCGCGCCGGGAAGTGCCCGGCATAGCGGGCGGCGCGGGCGTCGGTGGCGAGATCCACCGTGAAGCCCTGCCGGGTCAGCACGGCGGCCAGCGCCTCGGCGGGAAACAGGTGGCCGCCGGTGCCTCCGGCGGCGAGAAGGACGAGATCGGTCACATTACCCCCTCGGGCTGCCGGGCAGCGGCGCGGCCGGAGCATCTGGCGCACGCGCCGCAGTGCCCCGGCAATGCGGCGGTTCCGCGTCCGCGCGCCGCGATCAGGCCGGGTCCGCCAGCGCCGCGGGCGGCGGCGACACCGGACGGGCGAGGCTCTCGCCCCGGCGCGCATCGCCGTGCCCCTCGCTGAGCCGCGCCAGCGCCGCGGCGCCGGGCCGCTTGCGCGAGAGGGCCAGCAGCATCCCCATGCCGAAGGCGATGGAGATGAGCGAGGAGCCGCCATAGGAGATGAAGGGCAGCGTCATGCCCTTGGCCGGCGCGATATGGACGTTCACCGCCATGTTGATGGAGGCCTGCAGGCTGAACAGCAGCGCGAGGCCGGTGATGGCGAAGCGGGTGAAGGGATCGCTCTCCTTCGAGGCGCGCGAGAGCGAGCGCAGCAGGATGAAGGCGAACAGAGCGAGGATGATGAGGCACAGGATGATGCCGAACTCCTCGCCCGCCACCGCGAACACGAAGTCCGTGTGGCCGTCCGGGAGCATCCGCTTCATGGTGCCCTCGCCCGGCCCGGTGCCGAACCAGCCCCCGCTGCGGAACGAGTTCAGCGCCGCGTCGATCTGGTAGGTGTCGCCGGAATCCGGGTTGAGGAAGCGGTTGATGCGCTTCTGCACGTGGGACACGGTCATGTAGGCGATGAAGCCGCCGCCCGCGCCGACACCGACCAGCCCCACCATCCAGATCCAGCGCAGGCCGGCGAGGAAGAACAGGGACGACCAGACAAGGCAGATCAGCAGGCTCTGGCCGAAGTCGGGCTGCTTCACCAGCGGCCCGAGCACGCTGCCAAGCAGGAGGAAGGCGAACAAAGTCGCCGGCATCTCCGGCCGCTTGGTGCTCTCGGCGAACAGCCAGGCGGCGAGGATGACGAAGGCCGGCTTGATGAATTCCGACGGCTGCACGGTGATGCCGGCGATGGTGAGCCAGCGCCGCGCGCCCTTCACTTCCGGCCCGAACACGAGCGTCGCCAGCAGCAGCACGAAGAACACGCCGAACACCACCACGCAGGTGCGTCGGATGGTGCGGGGCGACATGAACGAGGTGGCGACCATCACCACCGCGGCGGGGATGAGGAACAGCACCTGCCGGTTCACGAAGTGGAACGGGTCGGCGATGTTGAGGCGGGCGGCCACCGCCGGGCTCGCGGCGAGGCACAGGATGATGCCGATCACCATCAGCCCGACCAGGCTTGCCAGCAGGGCACGGTCCACCGTCCACCACCATTCGCTCAAGACGGTGCGGTCGGCGCGCGACATCATGGGACGCATACTCCGGGACGGGACATTTCCCGCACCATGCCCCCGCGTTGGTTGACGGCCGATTAAGGATGGTTGCCGGGACCGGGGCATCGCGAAACGGTGTCCGGCGCCCTATCTTTGCCTCGTGGCCAGAGCGACCAAGACCCAAGCACCCAAGACCGGCGGGACCATGTCCAAGGCGGCATCCGGCCTTCCCGAGCCGTTCGCCGGCTGGTTCCGCGCGCGGGGCTGGGCGCCGCGGGCGCACCAGCTCGACCTCATCTCCGCCGCCGAGAGCGGCCACTCGGTGCTGCTCATCGCCCCCACGGGCGCCGGCAAGACGCTGGCCGGCTTCCTGCCGACCCTGATCGAGCTGAACCGCCCGCAGAAGAAGGCCCGCAAGCCCGCCGCGCCCCCGGTGGCCGAGGCCGGCGATACCGACACCGGCGAGGCGGCCGTGCCCTTCGCCCGCTGGCAGGCGGAGCGGCCGGCTTCGCCCCTGCACACGCTCTATATCTCGCCGCTGAAGGCGCTGGCGGTGGACATCGCCCGCAATCTGGAAGCCCCGGTGGAGGAGATGGGGCTCGACATCCGTGTGGAGACCCGCACCGGCGATACGCCCGCCTCCCGTCGCCAGCGGCAGCGGCGCGACCCGCCGCACATCCTCCTCACCACGCCGGAGCAGATCTCCCTTCTGCTCGCCTCGAAGGATGCCGAGCATCTCTTCTCCGGCCTGAAGCGCGTGGTGCTGGACGAGCTCCACGCCCTCGTCACCTCCAAGCGCGGCGACCTGCTGTCCCTCGCCCTCGCGCGGCTGCGCGCCATCGCCCCCGGCCTGCAATGCGTCGGCCTCTCCGCCACCGTGGCGGAGCCCGACGACCTCAGGCGCTATCTGGTGCCGCAGGATGAGGACGCGGCCGAGCCCGCGCTGGCCGATCTCGTGATCGCCGCGGGCGGAGCGGCGCCGGACATTTCCATGCTGGAGAGCCGGGCGCGCATGCCGTGGGCGAGCCACACGGCCCAGCACGCCTTCGCCGAGATCTACGAGCTGATCGGCGCCAACAAGCTGTCCCTCGTCTTCGTGAACACACGCTGGCAGGCCGAATTCCTGTTTCAGGAGCTCTGGCGCATCAACGACCTCAATTATCCCATCGCGCTCCATCACGGCTCGCTGGCGGTGGAGCAGCGGCGGCGGGTCGAGGCGGCCATGGCGGCCGGAAAGCTGAAAGCGGTGGTGGCCACCTCGTCCCTCGACCTCGGCATCGACTGGGGCGATGTGGACCTCGTCATCAATGTGGGCGCGCCCAAGGGCGCCTCCCGCCTCATGCAGCGCATCGGCCGCGCCAATCACCGGCTGGACGAGCCCTCCCGCGCCGTGCTGATCCCGGCCAACCGCTTCGAGGTGCTGGAATGCCGGGCGGCGCTGGAGGCGGTGAAGGCGGGCGCGCAGGACACTCCGCCCGAGCGGCAGGGCGCCTTCGACGTGCTGGCCCAGCACATCCTCGGCATGGCCTGCGCCGCACCCTTCTCCGCCGATGCGCTTTATGGCGAGGTGCGTTCGGCCGCGCCCTACCGGACGCTCTCGCGCGCGGATTTCGATGCGGCGCTCGATTTCGTCGCCACCGGCGGCTATGCGCTGCGCGCCTATGAGCGCTACGCCAAGATCCGCCGCACCAAGGACGGCCTGTGGCGCGTCGCCAATCCGATGATCGCGCAGGCCTACCGGCTGAATGTGGGCACCATCGTGGAAGCCTCCATGCTCAAGGTACGCCTCGTCTCGGCGCGCGGGGCAGCCAAGACCGGGGTGGCGGGCCGGGTGCGCTTCGGCGGGCGGCTGCTGGGCGAGGTGGAGGAGTATTTCGTCGAGACGCTGGTGCCTGGCGACACCTTCGTCTTCGCCGGGGAGATCCTACGCTACGAGGTGCTGGTGGAGGACGAGGTCTATGTCTCGCGCACCACCGCCACCGAGCCGAAGGTGCCGGCCTATGCGGGCGGCAAGTTCCCCTTGTCCACCTTCCTCGCCGCCGGCGTGCGCGCGCTGCTCTCCGCGCCGGAGCGCTGGGCCGCGCTGCCGCCCCAGGTGCGCGACTGGCTGGAACTGCAGAAGGCCAAGTCCCGCCTGCCCGGCCGGGACGATCTTCTGGTCGAGACGTTCGAGCGGTCGGGGCGCTATTACCTCGTCACCTACCCCTTTGAAGGCCGGCTCGCCCACCAGACGCTGGGCATGCTTCTGACCCGCCGGCTGGAGCGCGCGCGGCTGAAGCCGCTGGGCTTCGTCGCCAATGACTACGCCCTCGCCGTCTATGCGGCCGGCGATATGGGGGCGGCCATCAGCGACCGGCGGCTCTCGCTGGACGATCTGTTCGATCAGGACATGCTGGGTGACGACCTGGAGGCGTGGCTTGCCGAAAGCGCGCTGATGAAGCGGACGTTCCGCTATTGCGCCGTCATTGCCGGGCTCATCGAGCGGCGGTTTCCGGGTAAGGAGAAGACCTCTCGACAGGTCACCGTCTCCACCGACCTGATCTATGACGTGCTGCGCCGGCACGAGCCGGACCACCTGCTGCTGCGCGCCGCGCGGGCGGACGCGGCGACGGGGCTGCTGGACGTGAAGCGTCTCGGGGAGATGCTGGCGCGCATCCGCGGGCATGTGGTGCACCAGCCGCTGCCGCGCGTGTCGCCGCTGGCCGTGCCGGTGCTGCTGGAAATCGGGCGGGAGAGCGTGGGCGGCGATGCCAACGAGGCGCTGCTTGCGGAAGCCGAAGAGGAACTGGTGCGGGCGGCGACAGAATGAGGGTCAGCCCCGCCGGGACTGTCAGGCCCGCCTTGCGCGAATCACCCAGCCCCGCCTGCGGGCATCGGGCCCGCTGCGCTCAAGCACATGGAATTCCCGCGCGGCAAGCCTTTGCGGCTCGCCACGTCCCGTCCCCGCGGTGCATTTCGCACCTGCGAAGACAAATCGGAGCTGTTGCATCCAAGAGACGAGCAACTTTGAACCGGCTCCAATGGCATCACAATCGCGTGATCGACCAGGGCACAAAAGGCCCGCACAATCTTCCGCTGACTCAGAAGACCGAGCCCACGACCGTCGCGACAGACGCCGCGCTCGCCTCGTGCGGGGCGAAAAACGCAGCGATACCAAGGATGGACACCAGAGCACCGGTGACAGCAATCTTGCGCAGCATGGCTTTACTCCCAGATCCCGTAAGATCCCGTTCTGCACCGACAACGATGCAGGTGGATTAAGAGTTCCTTAACCAAGTCACCCTGAACCCTGTTTGATGCTTGCGTTAACGAAGTGTTCAGGAAAGTCACGGGTCCGTGACGCCGGGCGTGCAACAGTCCCCAACGGGGCCGCCCCGGCGACGACTTCAGCGGCGCGTGATGTTGCGGCGCAATATGAAGTAACGCGGATGTAACCGGTAGGAGGGGAAGCATGTCGTTGACCGGCGTACCGTCGAAGAGCCGATGGCGCGATGTGGAGGCCCCGTCGCTGGAAGAACTGGAGCAGCTGGCGGAAGAGGCCTTCGCCGGCCTGCCGGACTCGTTCCGCGCCCTCTGCCAGGGCCTGGTCATCAAGGTGGAGGACTTTCCCACCGACGAGGTGCTGGACGAGTTGGGCGCAGAAACCCCTTTCGACCTGCTCGGCCTGTTCCACGGCATCGGCCGCGCGCAGGGTGGGGCGGTGGCCCAGACCGGGCAGATGCCCAACATGGTGTTCCTCTATCGCCGCCCGATCCTCGATTACTGGGCCGAAAACGAGGAAACCCTCGGCGACGTGGTCACCCACGTGCTGGTGCACGAGATCGGCCATCATTTCGGCCTCAGCGACGACGACATGGAGGCGATCGAGGACCGGGCCAATTGACCGCAGGGACAACACGCCCTTCGCACTAGACCTTGGCCTCCCACTTTCTAGAATGACTCCAAAGAAGGAGGCCTCCATGCCCGTCGATACCAGCCTGACCCGCTATGGGCCCGCTCTGCGCGCCCTGCACTGGCTTACCGCCATCGCCGTGTTCACGGCGTTCGGCGTCACCTATCTGGAAGCCTTCTTCGCGCGGGGCACCCCGGCGCGGGGCATGGTGTGGTGGGTCCACATCTCGGTGGGTCTCCTCCTCATCGCCCTCCTGGCGGTGCGCATCCCCGTGCGCATCTTCGGCCGCAACCCGCCGGCCTCGACGCAGATCAGCCGGCCGGTGGCCATCGCCTCGCACATCGTGCACGGGCTGCTCTACCTCGCGCTCATCGCCACGCTCGCGCTCGGCGTCTATCTCGCCTTCCTGCGCGGCAACGCCGTGTCCTTCTTCTCGCTCTTCACCATTCCCTCGCCCATCGCGGTGAACCGCGATCTGGGCAAGCAGGTGCAGGAGATCCACGAGCTGATGGCCAATGCCGTCATCATCCTCGCCGTGCTGCATGCGGCCGCCGCCGTGCTCCACCACGTGGTGCTCAAGGACGACGTGCTGAAGCGCATGCTGCCGGAACGCCTCGCCCCCTGAACGGGGCGTGCAGGCCCCGCCCGGCCAAGGCGCTGTGCAAGGCCAAGCGTGCCTGTTATGGATGGTCTTTGAGGGTGCGCCCCGCGGGGCGCGTCCGGCGCTCCGTATTACACGGGCTGCGCCGCCGGGCTTTCGGCCACCGAAGCCCGGCAGACGAGACCCGACAGACGAGACAAGGCAGAAGGTCCCATGGAGAAGTTCACGGTCCTGGAGGGCGTCGCGGCGCCGATGAAGCTGGTCAATGTCGACACCGACATGATCATCCCCAAGCAGTATCTGAAGACGATCCAGCGCACCGGCCTCGGCAAGGGGCTGTTCTCCGAGATGCGCTATCTCGACGACGGCGCCGAGAACCCCGGCTTCGTGCTGAACCAGCCCGCCTACCGCTCCTCCAAGATCCTCGTCGCCGGCGACAATTTCGGCTGCGGCTCCTCGCGTGAGCACGCGCCGTGGGCGCTGCTCGACTTCGGCATCCGCTGCGTGATCTCCACGTCGTTCGCGGACATCTTCTACAACAACTGCTTCAAGAACGGCATTCTGCCCATCGTCGTCTCCAAGGACGACTTGGACAAGCTGTTCGACGACGCCGAGCGCGGCGCCAACGCCACCCTCACCATCGACCTGCCGGCTCAGGAAATCCGCGGCCCGGACGGTGGCGTGGTCAAGTTCGAGATCGACCCCTTCCGCAAGCGCTGCCTGGTCGAGGGGCTGGACGATATCGGCCTCACCCTTCAGAAGGCGCCGGCCATCGACCAGTACGAAGCCGCCAAGGGCGCCGAGCAGCCCTGGCTGTGACGCCGTGAGCCGGCCGCGGCGCTGACAGGAGGACGGGCGGGCGATGGAACCATCCCCGGTCCGTTCCCCCCCGTGCGCGGGGGCGGAGCCCGCACCGCGCGCCATCGTGATCGGCGCGTCTGCCGGCGGGCCTCCGGCCCTCGGACGCCTGCTGGCCGCGCTCGATGCCGGGCCCGATGTCGGCATCGCCGTGGTCAATCATGTGGGCGCGGACGGGCCGGACATGCTCCACACCATCCTCGCCCGCCTCTCCGGCCGGACCGTCGTCCTGGCGCAGGAGCGATGCCCGCTTTCCGGCGGCCTTGTTCATGTCGCACCCAGCGGGTACCACTTAGAGGTGGGGCGCGACCGACGTTTTTCACTCTCGGTTGACCCACGGGTATGTTATTCGCGTCCCGCAATCGACGTTCTGTTCGCCAGCGCCGCCGAGGCCTACGGTGACGCTCTGGCTGGCGTCGTCCTCACCGGCGCCAGCAGCGACGGAGCCGAGGGACTGAAGCGCATTCGGGAACTAGGAGGCCGTGCCCTCGTGCAGGAGCCGTCAGAAGCCGAGGTCGATACCATGCCGCTGGCCGCACTTCAGTGCGCCGGCGCGGACCTCTGCGCCCCGCTGGCCGTGCTCGCCGCGGCGCTCACCACGTTCGGCCGCAACCCGCGCGCCGGCTTGAGCGGGCCCCTGAGACCGAGGATGGCCGAATGAGCACGGCCGACCTGCCCAAGATCCTCGTCGTCGATGACGTGCGTGCGAATCTCGTCGGCATGCGCCGCCTGCTCGCGCCGGTGAAGGCCGAGATCTACGAGGCCCATTCCGGCAACGAGGCGCTGGCGCTCTGCCTCGACCACCGCTTCGCGCTCATCCTGCTCGATGTGCAGATGCCGGACATGGACGGGTTCGAGGTGGCCTCCCTCCTCAACAACGACCCGGACACCTGCGACATCCCCATCGTGTTCGTGACCGCCGCCTATCATGACGACATCAACCGGCTGAAGGGCTACACCTTCGGCGCGGTGGACTACATCGCCAAGCCCATCAACGACGCCGTGCTCCTCTCCAAGGTCACGGTCTTTCTCGACCTGCACATTTCCAAGCTGCGCCTGAAGGGCGCGCTGGAAGAGCTGGAGAAGCGCAACCGGCAGCTGGAGATCGAGATCGAGGAGCGCCGCCGGGTCGAGAAGCAGATCCGCCACATGGCGACCCACGACGCCTTGACCGGCCTCGGCAACCGCATCCTGTTCGTGGAGCACCTGACCCGCGCGCGCGCGCAGGCGCAGCGCCACGGGCGGGAATTCGCCCTGCTCTACATCGACATCGACGGCTTCAAGCAGGTCAACGACCGGCACGGCCACGGGGTCGGCGACAAGCTGCTCTGCGCCATCGCCAACCGGCTGCGCGGAAACCTCAGGCAGGAGGATTTCGCCGTCCGTCTGTCGGGCGACGAATTCGCCGTCATCATGGTGGACCTCACCGATGGTGATGCCGCCCACGCCCAGGGCCAGCGCCTGTGCGAGATGCTGCGCGAGCCCTATATCGTCTCCTACAACGACCAGGCCTATACGGTCAGCGTCGGCGCCAGCATCGGCATCGCGCTCTATCCGCGCCATTCCACGGACGAGAACGAGCTGATCCGCCTCGCCGACACGGCCATGTACGAGGTGAAGCAGCAGGGCAAGGACGGCGTGCGCCTCGCCGTCGCCCGCGCGGCGGTGCAGTCCGCCTGAGGTGCTGCCCCTGAAGGCGCTAACGGCGCGCCTTCGCAGCCCGGCGCGGCCATGATATCCCGAAGACGCGGGCGGATGGCCCGCCCATCGCCCGCCTACCGCCTTCGGGAGCTTCATGCCGAGGTCCGCCAGCCGATCCGTCGTCGTCGACCTCATCGCCGTGCTCGCGGCCGTGACGGGCGGCGAGCCGCGGGTGATGACGGTGGAGCACGGGTCCGCCTTGCCGTCCGGCCCGTTCGAGCTGGCCCACCGCTCGCTCCAGCAGGGCCTGCGCGACTGGGTGGAGCAGCGCACCCACCATCCGCTCGGCTATCTCGAGCAGCTCTACACCTTTGCCGACAAGGACCGCGCAGGGGCGGAGAGCGCCGCGCGCACCATCTCCATCTCCTATCTCGGCCTCGCCCGCGAGCAGGCGGCCACGGCCGGCGCCGCCGAGTGGCACGGCTGGTATGAATACTTCCCGTGGGAGGACCACCGCGACGGCCCGCCCCCCGTCATCGCCGCAACGCTGGCGCCAGCCCTCGCCGCCTGGGCCGAATCTGCCCCCTCGGCGGCGGAGCGCAGCCACCGCCGCCAGCGCGCCGCCATCAGCTTCGGGCTCGACGGCGCGACCTGGAACGAGGAGCTGACCCTCCAGCGTTACGAACTGCTCTTCGAGGCCGGCATCGTCGCCGAGCGCCTGCGCCGCGAGGGGCGGGAGGAGGCCGCGGGCGCCGGCCGGGCGATGATCGCCGATCACCGGCGCATCCTCGCCACCGCCATCGCGCGGCTCAGGGCCAAGATCAAATACCGCCCGGTGGTGTTCGAGCTGATGCCCCCCACCTTCACATTGCTCCAGCTGCAGCGCTGCGTGGAGGCGATCGCCGGGCGGACGCTGCACAAGCAGAATTTTCGCCGGCTGATGGAGCAGCAGGAACTGGTGGAGGAAGCCGGCGGCGCCACCACCGAAACCCTTGGCCGGCCTGCGAAACTCTTCCGCTTCCGCCATGCGGTGGTGGAGGAGCGGGCCTTCGCTGGGACCAAATTGCCCCTCGCACGCTCTTGACAAGACTTATGCTCAGGATAAGCATATGCCCACCATATGCTCAAACTGAGTATAGACAATGGTCGTATCCGCCCTCTCTGCCGTCCCCGCCGCGCGCCCCGCGCTTCAAGCCACGCCCGAGGCGCTGGCCGAGGCTTTCGCCCGCACTGCGCCCCTCTATGAGAAGATCCGACGGGTGGTGCCGCCCGCCGACTGGGCCTTCCTGGCCGAGGACGCGGAGGCCATCCTCCGGCTGAAGCGCGAGCGCAACGCCGTCATCCTCGCGCACAATTACCAGACGCCGGAAATCTTCCACTGCGTCGCCGACATTGTGGGCGACAGCCTGGCGCTGGCCCGCGAGGCCATGCGGGTGGATGCGGACGTGATCGTGCTCGCCGGCGTCTACTTCATGGCCGAGACGGCGAAGCTGCTGAACCCGGGCAAGACCGTGCTCATCCCGGATCAGGACGCCGGCTGCTCGCTGGCCGATTCCATCACCGCCGCCGACGTGCGCCTCATGCGCGCCGCCCATCCCGGCGTGCCGGTGATCGCCTATGTGAACACCTCCGCCGCCGTGAAGGCCGAGGTGGACGTGTGCTGCACCTCGGGCAATGCGGCGCGGGTGGTGAAGTCCTTCGGCGTGCCCAGGGTCATCATGTTGCCGGACCAGTATCTGGCGAAGAACGTCGCTGCCGAAACCGGCATCGACATCATCTCCTGGGCCGGCCAGTGCGAGGTGCACGAGCTGTTCACCGCCGCCGACGTGCGCGAACTGCGCGCCGCCAATCCCGGCGTCACCGTGCTCGTCCACCCGGAATGCCCGCCGGACGTGGTGGCGGAAGCCGACTTCGCCGGCTCCACCGCCGCCATGAGCGACTATGTGAGCGAGAAGCGCCCGCCCCGCGTGGTGCTTCTCACCGAATGCTCCATGGCCGACAACGTGGCGGTCCACTATCCCGACATCGACTTCGTGCGCCCCTGCAATCTTTGCCCGCACATGAAGAAGATCACGCTGCGCAACATCCGGGCAGCGCTGGAGAACAACCTCCACGAAGTCACCATCGACCCCGAGATCGCCGCGCGCGCCCGGGGCTCGGTCGAGCGGATGCTGGCGCTGTGACCCGCGTGATGGATGGCCAGCCGGTCATTATCGGCGCCGGCATCGCCGGGCTCGCGGCCGCCCTCTTCCTCGCCCCCGAGCCGGTGGTGCTCGTGACCCGCGCCCCGCTCGGCGCGGATGGCTCCAGCCCGCTGGCGCAGGGCGGTATTGCCGCCAGCGTCGGGCTGGATGACGATGACGCCCTCCACCTCGCGGACACGCTGGCGGCGGGCGACGGCCTCTGCGATGCCGAGGCCGCCCGCCGCATCCTGTCCGCCGGGCCGGAGGCCATCGCCGCCCTCGAACGCCTCGGCGTGCGCTTCGATCGCGACGCGGCCGGCGGCCTGCTGCTCGGCCTCGAAGCCGCCCACAGCCGGCGCCGCATCGTCCATGCGGATGGCGACGGCACCGGGCGGGAACTGGTGCGCGCTTTGTCGGAAGCCGCCCGCGCCTGCCCCTCCATCACGCTTGTCGAAGGCGAGGCGCGGCGCATCCTGATGCGCGACGGCGAAGTCTGCGGCCTGCTCGTGGCCACGGCCGAGGGCGCGCGGGTGCTCACCACACGCCGCCTCGTGCTGGCGACGGGCGGTGTCGGCGCGCTCTACGAACACACCACCAATCCCGTCGCCTCCTGGGGCGTGGGGATCGCGCTGGCCGCCGAGGCCGGGGCGGAGCTCGCGGACCTCGAATTCGTGCAGTTCCACCCCACCGCGCTGGCCACGCCCGCCCGCCCCCTCCCGCTCATCAGCGAGGCGGTGCGCGGGGAAGGCGCGCTCATCGTGGACGGCAGCGGCCGGCGCATTCTCGAACACGTGCCGGGGAAGGAGCTGGCGCCGCGCGACGTGGTGGCCCGCGCCGTCTGGCGCGAATTGGTGGCCGGATGCGAGGTGTTCCTCGATGCCCGCGCCAGCCTCGGCGCGCGCTTCGCCACCCGCTTCCCGCAGGTGGCGGCGGGCTGCCGCGCCGCCGGCATCGATCCGGCCACCGATCTCGTGCCGATCCGCCCCGCCGCGCACTACCACATGGGCGGCATCGCGGTGGACGCACATGGCCGCAGCACCGTCCCCGGCCTCTGGGCGGCGGGCGAGTGTGCCGCCACGGGCCTGCACGGCGCCAACCGCCTCGCCTCCAACTCCCTGCTGGAAGCCGTGGTGTGCGGGCGGGACGCGGCAAACGATATCGCCGGCCGCGCGGCCAGACGCGCGATCGTCCCCGCCCCGTCCGCTTTGCCCCCGGCGGCGGACGCGGCTCCGGCCCGCGCCATCGTCTCGCGGCTGGTCGGCGTCACCCGCGATGCGGAGGGGCTGACGGCGGCGCTCCAGCGCCTGCTGCCTTTGGCCGAAAGCGCGACCCCGGCCGCCGCCCCGGCCCGCGTCGGCCTGATGATGGCGGCCTCGGCCCTCGCCCGCACCGAGAGTCGCGGCGCCCATGCGCGCACGGATTTTCCCGACACCGCGCCGATCGCCCGGCGCTCGCGCATCACCCTTCCCGCGGCGCTCGCCGCCGCCCGGCGCGTGCGCGTGCCGGACCTCGCTTTTGCCTAAAGCATTTTCGAGCGAAGTGGGTACCGGTTCGCGTGAAGAAAATGCGTCAACTCAATAACGTGGACCATTTCCCCGTTCCGCGAAACGGGGAAATGATCCCATCGAACGGAGCCGCCATGGCCGCCCTCGACCCGCTCCCCGAACTGATGGTGGAGCCCATCGTCCGCGCCGCGCTGCTGGAAGATCTCGGCCGCGCCGGGGACATCACCACCGATGCGGTGGTGCCGGCCGGACACGTCAGCCGCCTCGTGCTGGCCGCCCGTCAGGACGGCGTGGTGGCGGGGCTCGACTGCGCCCGCCTCGCCTTCCGCCTGCTGAACCCGGACGTGCGCTTCACACCCGTGGTGGCGGACGGCGCGCGTGTCGCCCCGGGCACCGTGCTCGCCGAGGTGGAGGGTCCCTCGCGCGCGCTGCTCACCGGCGAGCGCACCGGCCTCAACCTCGCCTGCCGCCTCTCCGGCATCGCCACGGCCACCGCCTCGCTGGCGGATGCGGTGGCGGGCCACAAGGCGCAGATCGTCTGCACCCGCAAGACCACGCCGGGCCTGCGCGCGCTGGAGAAATACGCCGTGCGCGCTGGCGGCGGCGCCAACCACCGCTTCGGCCTCGATGATGCGGTGCTGGTGAAGGACAACCACGTCGCCATTGCCGGCTCGGTGGCCGAGGCGGTGAAGCGCGTGCGCGCCCGCGCCGGTCACATGGTGAAGGTGGAGGTGGAAGTGGACACCCTCGCCCAGCTCGAGGAATTGCTGACGCTGGGCGCCGACGCGGTGCTGCTCGACAACATGCCCCCCGCCACCCTCGCCGAGGCCGTGCGCATGGTCGGCGGGCGGATGCTCACCGAGGCCTCGGGCCGGGTGAACCGCGAGACGGCCCCGGCCATCGCGGCATCGGGCGTGGACCTCATCTCCGTGGGCTGGCTGACCCACAGCGCCCCCATCCTCGACATCGGCCTCGACTGGGTGGGCTGACGCCGGATCACAGGCGCACGCCGCGCAGGCTCTGGGACGGCGCCGCGCCGAAGGTGCGGCGGAAGTCGTGGGTGAAATGGGCCTGGTCGGCAAAGCCGGCCGCATGGGCGGCGGCGGTGAAGCTGCTGCCGTCGGCGATCTCGGCGATGGCCCGCCGCATCCGCCCCCAGGCACGGTAGCGGCGGAAGGGCACGCCCATCTCGGCGGTGAAGAGGTGCTGCAGGCGCGAGGGAGACAGGCCCACTTTGCGGGCGAGGGCGGCAAGCTCCGGCACGCGCTCCGCGTCGGCCATCGCCGCCGCCACCCGCTGGATGCGGGGATCGAGCCCGGCACGGGCGCGGCGGCGGGAGACATCCACCATGTCGGCGAGGGCCTCGCCGGCCCAGCCGGCCGCGTCCGGCGCCTCCCATAATTCGCGCAGCAGTGGCAGCGCGTTGCCGCCGCCGAAGAGGGCGCCCTGTTCTTCGCGCGCATTGGCCACCAGAGGCGCGAGCGCATGGGCGCCGTCGATGCTCGGCTCGAGATAGAAGACCGCGATGGGCTCGCCCCCCACGTCCAGCTCATGCAACATCCCGGCCGGCACGAGCGCGGTGCGGCACGCCTGCCAGCTGCCGCCCTGGACCCTGAGCCCGAACGGCCCGTAGAGCCCGGCCAGGAACACCGGGGCGCCGTGCTGGTGCGGGGCATTGTAGTTGAGCGGCCCGGCGAAGAAGGTCCGGCCCGCATCCAAGAACCAGAGCGGCCCGAGGTCCTGCCCCGTCGCAGCACGTTCGTACAAGCGGGGCCGCGTGCCCATGCCTAGGCTCCTCCCGCCGGCACTTCATCACATCGCCACGGGCTGCACAAAGCGGCCCGCAGGGGGACCGCCATGCAGACAGATCCGGCTATGCCATTCCGGCCCGGCGCGCCCAGCCGCCGTGCCCTCCTTGCCGCCGCCATCGCCGCGCCGGCCCTCCTGCGCCCGGGCCGGGCCAGCGCAACGGCGCCCGAGCGCGGCGCCCTCCCCGTCACGCCCTTCCGCTTCCGTCTGGGCGCGTTCGAGGTGACGACCGTGCTGGACGCCGCCGCCATGATCGACGGCCCGTGGCCCATCGTCGGCGAGGACCGGCCGGCCGGGGAGGTCGCGGCGCTGATGCAGGCCAGCCTGCTGCCGGAAAAGCGCTTCCGGCCCGGCTTCACCCCCACGCTGGTGAATACCGGCGCGCAGCTCGTGCTGTTCGATGCCGGCAACGGCGCGAACGGCTTCATCCCGAGGCCGAACGGCGGATGGCTCACCCAACAGATCGCCGCCGCCGGCTATGCCCCAGAGCAGGTGGACGTGGTGGTGCTCTCCCACGCCCATGTGGACCATATCGGCGGGCTGGTGGAGGCGGGCAAGGAGGTGTTTCCCAAGGCCCGCTACGTCATCGGCGAAGCGGAATATTCCTTCTGGGCCGCGCCCGAACGGCGCGCGGCGGCGCCCGACAGCCTCGAACACGCGACCGCGCAAGTGTTCGCCCGCAACCTCGCCCCCTTCGCCGACCGCGTCACCCGGGTGCGACCGGGCGCCGAGATCGTGCCCGGCATCCATGCGGTGGAAGCCTTCGGGCACACGCCCGGTCATCTGGCGTTCCACCTGGAGAGCGGGGGCAAGCGGCTGCTGATCTGGGGCGACTGCGCCCACCACGAGGTGGCGTCGCTGGCCCATCCCGAGTGGCACGCCCTGTTCGATATGGACAAGACGCAGGGCGCCGCCACCCGCAAGCGCATCTACGATATGGCCGCCACCGACCGCATCCCGGTGGTGGGCTATCACACGTCCTTCCCGTCGGTGGGCTATGTGGAGCGGGCGGGCACAGCCTATCGTTGGCTCCCCCTCACCTACCAACTGGCGGAGTGAGGCCCGGAAACGAAAACGGCCGGGCGATGAGGCCCGGCCGTCCGTGCTCAGTAAGGGAAAGCGCTCACGCCTTCGGCCAGTTCCGCACGTCCACGAAGTGGCCGGCGATGGCCGCCGCCGCCGCCATGGCGGGGGAGACGAGGTGGGTGCGGCCCTTGAAGCCCTGACGGCCCTCGAAATTGCGGTTCGAGGTGGAGGCGCAGCGCTCCTCGGGGGCGAGGCGGTCGGCATTCATGGCGAGGCACATGGAGCAGCCCGGCTCGCGCCACTCGAAGCCCGCCTCGATGAAGATCTTGTCCAGACCCTCGGCCTCGGCCTGCTCCTTCACCAGGCCGGAGCCCGGCACGACCATGGCGGAGACGTTCGGATTCACCTTGTGGCCGCGGGCGATGGCCGCCGCCTGCCGCAGGTCCTCGATGCGCCCGTTGGTGCAGGAGCCGATGAAGGCGCGGTCGATGGTGATGTCGGTGATCTTGGTGCCGGCGGAGAGGCCCATATAACCCAGCGCCCGGATCTTGGCGGCGCGCTTGCCCTCGTCCTCGATGAGCGCGGGATCGGGCACGAAGCCTTCCACCGAGACCACGTCCTCGGGGCTGGTGCCCCAGGAGACGATGGGCGGCAAATTGGCGCCGTCGAGATGGATCTCGGCGTCGAAATGCGCGCCCTCGTCCGAGCGCAGGGTCTGCCAGAAGCGCAGCGCGGCATCCCAGTCGGCGCCCTTGGGGGACTTCGGCCGGCCCTTGAGATACTCGAACGCCTTCTCGTCGGGGGCCACCATGCCCGCGCGGGCGCCGCCCTCGATGGACATGTTGCAGACGGTCATCCGCCCTTCCATGGAGAGGGAGGTGATGCCTTCGCCGGCATATTCGATGACGTAGCCGGTGCCGCCCGCCGTGCCGATGGTGCCGATGATGGCGAGCACCACGTCCTTGGCGCCGACGCCTTCGGGCAGGGGCCCGGAGACGGTGACGCGCATGTTCTTCGCCTTCTTCTGGATCAGCGTCTGGGTGGCGAGCACATGCTCCACCTCGGACGTGCCGATGCCATGGGCGAGCGCGCCGAACGCGCCGTGGGTGGAGGTGTGGCTGTCGCCGCAGACGATGGTGGTGCCGGGCAAGGTGAAGCCCTGCTCGGGGCCGACCACGTGCACCACGCCCTGGCGCTTGTCGAAGCCGTCATAATATTCGACGCCGAATTCCTTGGTGTTCTCGGCGAGCGCGGCGATCTGGGCGACGCTCTCCGGGTCCGGGTTCGGCAAGGTGCGGTCGGTGGTGGGGACGTTGTGGTCCACCACGGCGAGGGTCTTCTGCGGCGCGCGCACCTTGCGGCCGGTCATGCGCAGGCCCTCGAACGCCTGGGGGCTGGTCACTTCGTGCACCAGGTGGCGGTCGATGTAGAGCAGGCAAGTGCCGTCATCCTGCCGGGAGACGACGTGGTCGTCGAAGATCTTGTCGTAGAGCGTCTTGGGGCCGTTGACCGGGGCGTTCATCGCGTCGTGTCCTGAGGAAAGGCCGGCGCGCGTCGGTGCGGCCGGGCCGGTAACGATGGGGGGCGGTATCCGTGGCGCCGCTTATGGGCGCGTCACCATGCGGGCGTCAAAGCACCGAGGAGGCCGCTGTCGTGAAGCGGCCGAAGAAACGGCCCGGCAGGCGCACATGGTCGGGGACCGCCGCGAACTCCATCGTCGTGCGCGCGAACGGCCCGGCGCCGCAATGGGCGGCCCGGTCGAGGCTGAAGCGATGGTCACACGTGCGTCGCATGGGGCGGGTTTTTAGCAGTTCCACGCTGGCGCGACAATCCGGCGCGCAGGGATGTGAAGTGATGGCCCGGGACGAGGTTTTTGGTGCCGGGCGACCATGGCTTCGCCATCATATTGGGCAAGGCCGTCTCCGGCGCGCAGCGGTGCACGGCCGGCCGGGAGGCCCGCCGCAGGTAAGGAGTTTCGGGTGCAGTTCGTCTCCAATTTCCACGGGGCACAGTTCCTCGATACCGTGGTCAGCCTCGCCGCCGCCTTCCTGTTCGGCACGCTGATCGGCGCCGAGCGGCAGTATCGCCAGCGCACCGCCGGGCTGCGCACCAACGTGCTCGTGGCCGTCGGCTCCGCCGCCTTCGTCGATCTCGCCTCCAGCCTCGGCGGACCGACCGACGCCATGCGCGTCGCCGCCAACGTGGTGACGGGCGTGGGCTTCCTCGGCGCCGGCGTCATCATGAAGGAAGGCATGAATGTGCGCGGCCTCAACACCGCGGCGACGCTCTGGTGCTCGGCCGCCGTCGGCGCCTGCGCCGGTACCGACCGCATCGCCGAGGCGGGGCTCATCACCTTCATCATCATCGCCGGCAACACGGTGCTGCGTCCCGTCGCCCGCGCCATCGACCGCGCGCCCCTCGACGCCCGCCGCTCGGAAGTCAGCTACGAGGTGCGCCTCACGGTGGATTCCGCCGCCGCCGCCGATCTGCGCGACGTGCTCATCGACACGCTGGAAGCTGAGAAATATCTCGTGCGCGACGTGGACGAGGAACTCGGCACCGACGGCGCCGTGGTGCTGGTGGCGAAGCTCGTCACCACCTCGGTGGTCCCCGCCGAGCTCGACGCCATCACCGACCGCCTCGCGAAGCGGCCCCATACCCGCCACGCAACATGGGAAAGCGTGACGGAGGAATAGCCGCCTCCTGCGCGGCTGGCCGGCCAAGTCAGACTGGCCAAGTCAGGCCGGCCGCCGCTCGCCCACCAGATGGGCGGCGGCGGAACCGGCCGCATAGAAGGCCCCCTTGGCCGCCCGCCAGCGCGGGACCGTCACATCGCGCTCCGGCAGCGGCACCTCTTCAGCCCGGATGCGCCCCAGCACCAGATCGGCCAGCCGCCGGCCGAACACCGTGCCCGGCCCGATGCCCCGGCCGTTATAGCCGCTGATGGAGACGACGTTCCGCGCGAGGCGTCGGAAGCGCGGCAGGGCATCGTCGGTCATGCCGATGGTGCCGAACCAGCCGGCCTCGAACGGCGCCGGCGGCAGCTCCGGGAACAGGCGCGCCAGCGCCCGCCGGGCATAGGCGGCATGCACCCCGGCCTCGATCCCCGCGAGCGCGCCGATGCTGCCGAACACCAGCCGCCCGGCCGCATCGTAGCGCAGGGAGGTGAGCACCTGCTGCGTGTCCCAGATGCCCTGCCGGCCGGGCAGGATGCGCCCGCGCAGGGCCTCGGGCACCGGCGGGGTGGCGAAGTTGAAATAGGGCAGCGGCACCTGCTCGCGCGCCAGCCGTTCCCACGGTCCGAAGCTGTAGGCATCACCCGCGACGATGATCCAGTCCGCGGCAAGCGCGCCCCCATCGGTGCGCAACAGCCAGCCGCCGGCCCCCTCCTCCGCCGCCCGCACCGGGCTTGTGGTATGGATCACCGCGCCGGCGCCCATCGCCGCGCGGGCGAGGCCGCGGGCATAAGCGAGGGGCTGGATGGTGCCGGCCCGGTCGTCCTTGAGCGCGCCGCGATAGGTGCCGCCGCCGATTATCGTGCGGGCCGTGTCGGCATCGAGCAGGTGCACCGGCGCGCCGCGCGCCTGCCACTGGGCGGCGCGGGCCTCGATCTCGGCGCGCCCGGCGCGGCCCACGGCGCAATGGAGCGTTCCGTTGGGCGTCGCCTCGCAGGCGATGGCGTGGCGGGCGACGAGGGCGAACACCTCCGCCGGCGCCCCGCCGAGGAGCGAAAGCAGCCCCTCGCCCCGCTCGACCCCGAGGGTGGCGACGATGTCGTCGGGCCTCACCCAGAGCCCGGCATTGACGAGGCCCACATTGCGCCCTGCCCCGCCCGAGCCGATGCCGGCGGCCTCCAGCAGCGTCACCCGCGCGCCCGCCTCGGCGAGACGCAGCGCGGCGGCAAGGCCGGTATAGCCGGCGCCCACCACCGCCACGTCGGCGCGCGCGGCGCCCGCGAGCGGCGCGGTTTCGGCGGGCGGCGGGGCGGTCATCGCCCACAGGCCGTGGCTTTTCGGATCGGTGCCGGGGGCGGGAGGCATCTGCATGGCCTCTTTCTACAATATCGCCCGGCCGCGGGCATGACCTTGCGTCCGCAGACCTGCAACGAAGAATTAACCATCCCGGCCTCAGGATGCACCAGGGTCCCCTCAGATTGAATGGAACCCTACCGCCAGTGCGTACCTCCCTCCCGCAAGGAGAACAAGGCGCCGGCTTAGTTGCCATGCAACCGGCACGGCGCATGCTCTTTGGACGCACTTTTGTGTTTCCGGGACTCCTTTGATATGAGGAGCGCCCAGTAGTGGTTATTCGGAGCTGCGTGATGGCTAATCCGCGCGTCTATGTTTACCAGTTCGCCTCCGGCTCCCAGTGGGCGGCCGGCGACAGCGTGGAGGCGTATCTGCGCCGTCTTCTGGATGTGGACTTCACCCAGTCGCTCCGCGCCGACCGCCTTGCGGCGGTGACCGCCTTCCTCGACGAAGCCTTCCAGCTGGCCCACACCATCGGCTGGACCGGCACCGCGCGGGACATCCCGCAGATGTTCTCCCTGCCCGGCATGCCGGCCGAAGAGGCCGTCTACATGATTGCCTGGGAGCAGGAAGACGGCGTAGCCTTCATCGCCTCGCCCTATCCGCTGCCGTGGCTCGATGCCAAGGCCAGCCGCACCACCGATTCCGACCGCGCCGTTCCGGTGGAGGCGGCTCCCGTCGCGCCCGTCGCCCGCCCGGCCCCGGTGCAGGCCCAGCCGCAGCCGCTGGAAGTGGTCTCGGCCCAGGCCGAGGAAGCGGTGGAAGCCGCCCTCGACCCGTTCTCCGAATATGTGCGCCGCGAGGAGGCCGCCCGCCTCTCGCGCGAGCCCGCGCCCCTCGCCGAGGATCGCGACGCCGCCCGCCGCTTCTTCTGAGCGAACAGATCACCCGATCCGCGATGCGCGCCCCCCAAGGGCGCGCATCGTCGTTCCGGGGCCCCTCTTTCCAGTCTGGAACGATGCCAGAGAGCGCGTGCGCCTTGCTCCGGCCGCAACGCTTGGATAGATGATTCACGGTGTGGACCGCGGCGCAGCCTCTTCGACACAAGCCGGCGCGGTTGACCTTGCGTGATGTTCCGTGGTGCGTGGTGGCGTTTTCCCATCCTGATGGCCCCAAGGTGAAACCAGCGTCCGTCGCCGTGCCGCGCCTGATCCAAGCGCGCCGCATTCCGCTTCGGGCATGTTCCAAGGCTGATCGGTCCGGTTCGATGCCGGATGCGGAGACCTGAATTTGCGGTCGTTTCTCACCGGCGTCCTCGCTCTGCCCGTGGCGCTCCTCCTCATGCTCTGTGCGCTCACCGGCAGCGCGCAGGCGATGGAGGCAATTGCGCTCCGGCTCGATGCCAAGGTGGTGGACCTGCTCCCCGCCGTGGAGCGCCAGACCACCGAGGATGGCCGCTACCAGATTTCCACCGCCCCGGATGCCGAGGGCGTCGTGCGCCGCATCGAGGTGCCGACCTCCGACGGGCGCAGCCATGGCGAGTGGATCGCCTTCGCCCTCACCAACAACACCGACGAGCAGGTGGACCGCCTCATCGTCGCGCCGCACTACCGCATGTCCGGCTCCGGCCTGTTCTGGCCCGACCTCGGCAACCGCCGCATCCTCTCCCTGACGCCCAGCCAGGGCTTCAAGCCGGAACGCCAGTCGGCGCCGGATGCGGACGTCTTCCTCATCACGCTTGATCCCGGCTCCACCGTCACCTTCGTGGTGGAGCTCGGCTCGCCCAATTTGCCCCAGCTGCAGCTGTGGGAGCCCGATGCCTACAAGGACCGGGTGAACGCCTTCACCCTCTACCACGGCATCGTCATCGGCATTGCCGGCCTGCTGGCGCTGTTCCTCACCATCCTGTTCGTGGTGAAGGGCTCGGTGATGTTCCCGGCCGCCGCGGCGCTGGCCTGGGCGGTGCTCGGCTATATCGGCCTCGACTTCGCCTTCTGGTCGAAGGTGTTCGGCCTCTCGCCCATCGCCGAGCAGTTCTGGCGGGCGGCGGGCGAGGCGATCCTCACCGCGACTTTGCTGGTCTTCCTGTTCGCCTATCTCAACCTCAACCGCTGGCATGTGCGCTACGTCCACGTCGCCGCCGGCTGGCTGGTCTTCCTCGCCGCCCTCGTGGTGGTGGCGCTGCTGGATGCGCCGGTGGCGGCGGGCATCGCCCGCCTCTCGCTGCTCGCCGTGGCGGTGGCCGGCTTCGGCGTGGTGATCTGGCTGTCACAGCACGGCTTCGACCGCGCGGTGCTCATCATCCCCACCTGGTCGCTGCTGGTGGTGTGGGTGCTGATGGCGGGCCTGACGGTGGCCGGCTTCGTCACCAACGACCTCGCCGCCCCGGCCCTCTCCGGCGGCCTCGTGCTCATCGTCATGCTCATCGGCTTCACGGTGATGCAGCACGCCTTCGCCGGCATCGGCGGCATCCAGGGCTCCACCTCCGAGCTGGAGCGCCGCGCCCTGGCGCTCGCCGGCTCCGGCCTCATCGTGTGGGACTGGGATGTGGACACCGACCGCATCTACACCTCCCCCGAGGCGGAGGAGGCGCTGGGCCTGAAGCGCCATTCGCTGGAGACCGAGGCCGCCGGCTGGCTGGAGGTGCTGCACCCCGCCGACCGCGACCGCTTCCGCGCCACGCTGGACGGCATCATCGACCAGCGCCGCGGCCGCATCGACCAGGATTTCCGGCTGCGCGCCATCGACGGCCACTATCTCACCTTCAACCTCAAGGCCCGCCCGGTGGTGGGCGCGGACGGCGAGGTGGTGCGCTGCATCGGCACCCTCACCGACGTGACCGGCGAGCGCATCGCCGCCGAGCGCCTGCTGCACGACGCGGTGCGCGACAACCTAACCGGCCTGCCCAACCGCGAACTGTTCCTCGACCGGCTGCACCAGGCCCTCGTCACCGCCCGCCTCGACGACAAGGTGAAGCCGACGGTGATGGTGATCGACCTCGACCGCTTCAAGCAGCTCAACGTGCAGGTGGGCATGGCGGTGGCGGACTCCATCCTCCTCACTGTCGCCCGCCGCATGACGCGGCTTCTCAAGCCGCAGGACACGCTGGCCCGCATCTCCGGCGACCAGTTCGGCATCATCCTGATGTCCGAGCGCGACGCCGAGCGCATCACCACCTTCGCCGACACGCTCCGCCGCTCGCTGCGCGCGCCCATCGCCTTCGCCGACCGGGAAGTGTTCGTCACCGCCTCCATCGGCCTCGTTTTGTCAGGGCCGGATCAGGTGAAGCGCGACGAGGTGCTGAAGGACGCCGAACTGGCGATGTATTACGCCAAGCGCATCGGCGGCGATCGCATCGAGGTGTTCCGCCCGGCCATGCGCCAGCAGAAGATCGACCGCGTGGTGCTGGAGCAGGAACTGCGCGAGGCGCTGGAGAAGGAGCAGATCTCGGTCCGCTACCAGCCCATCGTGCGCCTCGGCGACCGGGCCATCGGCGGCTTCGAGGCCTATATGCGCTGGAACCACCCGCGCCTGGGCGAACTCGCCGCCTCGGAATTCATCCTGCTCGCCGAGGAGACCGGGCTCATCCTCGATCTCGGCCTGTTCGTGCTCGACCGCGCGGCGCGCCAGCTCGGCCAGTGGCAGCGCCTCTTGCGCGTGGACCCGCCGCTGTTCATGCACGTCAACGTCTCGTCCCGCCAGTTGCTGCGGCACGATCTGATCCAGGACCTGAAATCGGTGCTCGCCCGCAACACGGTGGCGCCCGGCTCGCTGAAGCTGGAAGTCACCGAGAGCCTGGTGATGGAAAACCCGGAATATGCCGCCGTGGTGCTGGGCCGCATGCGCGAGCTGGGCGCGGGCCTGTGCCTCGACGATTTCGGCACCGGCTATTCCTCCCTCGCCTATCTCCAGCGCTTCCCCTTCGACAGCGTGAAGATCGACCCGCGCTTCGTGCGCTCGGTGGCCAAGGGCCCGTCCCGCGCTGCCCGCCCGGTGATCGTCGGCGCCATGATCGACCTTGCCCACGACCTCGGCATGGACGTGATGGCCGAGGGGCTGGAGAAGGAAACGGAAGCCGCCGAGATGACCCGCTTCGGCTGCGAATACGGCCAGGGCGTCGTGTTCGGCGAGCCGCTGACCGCCGAGGAATGCCGCCACCTCATCGAGCCGGCGCCGACGGAGACCCGCAAGAAGAAGACCAGCACGGCGGCGGAATAGGCGCCGTCAGGCGCCCGTCCGGATCGCCCGGCTCTTACGCGCCCGACTCTTACGCGCCCGACTCTCTTAAGCGCCCGGCTTGGGCCGCGTGCGGGCGCGCTTGGCAGGCGCCTGCGTCCCCGTCTGCGTGCCCTTGGCGCCGCGCGGCCAGCGGGTCGGCCAGTTGACGATGTGGTCCACCAGCTCGAACAGCCCGAACTCCGTCTCGAGCCCCGCCACGCGGCCGTGCACCGAGATGCCGGCGCTCACCACCGTGTCCCGCGTGCCCGACACCAGCGGGTGCCAGAACGGCAGGTCCTTGCCTTCGCGCACCAGCCGGTAGGCACAGGTGGGCGGCAGCCAGCCGATGCTCTCCACCGCCTCGGGGGTGAGACGCACGCAATCGGCCACGATCTCGGAGCGGTTGGGATAGTCGCTGCAGCGGCAGGAGCCGGCGTCGAACAGGCGGCAGGCGACGTCGGTATAGGCGATGGCGCCTGAATCCTCGTCCTCCAGCTTGACGAGACAGCAACGGCCGCAGCCGTCGCAAAGGCTTTCCCATTCCGCGCCGGTCATGGCGGCGAGGGTCTTCGTCCGCCAGAACGGCGCGGCGGGCGGAGCAGGCTCGGCCGGTACGGCAGGCTCATGCGCGGCGGCTGGCGCGGGCCGGGATCTGGCGGGGGGCGACATGCCGCCCCTTTAGCACAGGGCCGGCGCGAAGTCGCTCACTCGCCGCCGTAGCTCAGCAGCATCTGGTAGACGACCGGCTTTGCCGCCCGCATGTCCTTGTTGTCGGAGCGGAACTCCCGGTCGCCGTCCACGTCGCCCTCATAGGTACCGGGGGGCTCGAACCTCAGCAGCAGTCGACAGCCGCCGGTGGTGCGGGCGAAGCGGCCGCCATCCCAGTCCAGCACCGAGCCGCCATAGTCCCAGCCGAAGCCGGAGAGGGTGAAGGGCTTGCCGTTCGCCTTCTCCACCTCGGCCAGCGTCGCGCCGATGCCGATGCCCTCGGGCGTGCGCCACGGGCCGGGATCATGGACGATCACATCACCCGGCCGCCGCCGCTTCTTCTCGTCGAGCCAGATGATCTCCACCCGGCGCGACGGGTCGTCGGGGAACAGCACGGTGGCCTTCACCATCTCGCCCTCGGCGGCCGGAATGGTGCGGAACACCACGTTGGCGCGGCCGAACTGGCGGATCAGCGCCGCCTCGTCGGTATCGGGGGCGAACGGCCCGGTGCAGGCGAAGGGTGGCAGCGTGTCCGGGCCGGCAGCGACCGGGAGCGTCGTGAGCGCGATGGCGAGTGGCAGAGCGGCGATCAGCCGGCGGAGCATGTGGCGCGTCCCTTCAGCGTGCGGGTCTTTTCCTTGCCGTCCGCATCCACCGTGGCGAGGGTGAGGACGTAGCGGCCGGCGAAGCTCTCGGCCTCCTTGCCCCGGCCCTTGGTCTCGATCACCAGCTCAGCCGAGCCGGCCTTGGGATCGGGCAGATCGCGATAGAGGTGAAGCCGCACCTCGTTGTCCTTGAACCAGTGGTGCACCAGCGCATCGCCATCCAGCTCCAGCTTCCCGAACGGGGACGCGCCTTTGCCGGTCGGCTTCACCTCCAGCTCAGCGCGGAAATTGTTGAAGCTGCCGCCCATGCCGTGGGAAAAGGCCGTCTGCGCGGTGAAGGACACCGCGGCATCCTCGATGCTGCAATCGAGCGTCCCCGTGGCCCGGGCCGCAGGCGCCCCCGCTACCAGCGCGAGCGCGGCGAGCCCGAAGGCGGCCGCGACAGCCCCGCCCCGCCGCTGCGGCGCGGGAGATGGTCCCCTCGAAGATCCGATCATGGTGAGCCCCCGGCGAGTGCCGCCGGGGCAGATTAGGCACGCGCCGGCCCGCCTGCAACGTGAGCGGGGCCGGACTGCCCTCGGTCTCAGCGCTTGCCGGCGGTGTAGTGATCGGCCCAGGCAAGGACGACAGCGAAGCCACCGAAGGCGGCGACGACGACGGTGAGCCAGATGGCGGTCTGTGCAGGCATGGTTTCCCCCCAAAATGCTTATGGGGGAAAGCTAAGGCAGGGCGCGGCGCCGGGACTTTGATCAAGATCAAGCCCGGCCGCTCAGCGCACCCGCCGCTCGCTCTGCCGGGGGAGGGATGGCGCCTCCGGCGCGTCGGCCGCGTCATCCTGCGCATCCGCGTCCGAGCCGGCGTCAGCGTCGGGCGACTCGTGATCCTCCGGCTCCCGCTCGCCCACCGGCGCGTCAGTGGCGAGGCCGCCGCGCCCCTCGCGCTTCGCGATCTCGACGAGGCCGTCCGCGCGGCTCATCAGGCTGTCGAGGCTCTCGCCCTCGTGTCGCTCGGCCACGCCGAAGCTGGCGGTGACGGTGGCGTGCGGCGGCAGCACGGAGAGGCGGGCGAAGTCCAACTCCGCGCGCAGCCGGTCGGCGACGCGGGAGGCGCCGACGCGGTTGGTGCGCGCCAGCAGCACGACGAATTCCTCGCCGCCGAGGCGCGCCGCCGCATCGCGGGGCGAGGTCTCGTGAAGGATCAGCCCGCCGACGACGGCGAGTATCCGGTCGCCGGCGCTGTGGCCGAAATCGTCATTGATCTGCTTGAAGCGGTCCATGTCGAACGCGATGAGCGTCACCGGCCGCGCGCCGGGATCGGCGAGAATGTCGTGGGCCCGCTCCATGAAGTCGCGGCGGGTGCCGAGGCCGGTCAGGGCATCGGAGCGCCCCTCCCGGCGGATTTCGTCGATGGCGTCCGCCGCGATGGAGCCGAGCAAGGCGAGGGCGAGCAGCAGGCCGCTGATGAGCAGGGAGAAGTTCAGCACCTGCCAGAACGGCGTCGCGCGGAACAAGGCGGCGATGTCCGAGGGGTCCGCCCCGTTCTCCCGCATCCGGTCGATCTCGAAGAGGTCGCCGGACATCTGCATGGTGAGGCCGGTGCGGATGAAGAAGTGCAGGCCGAACAGCAGGAAGGCCCAGAACAGCAGCCGGTCGATGGGCCGCCGCCGCTCGATGGCGAGAATCTGCAGTGCCGCCACGACGAACATGATGCCGTAGCCGAAATTCTGCACGTAGATGCGGGCGACGAGATCGCGGTCGAGATAGAAGAAATAGAACACCAGCGCGACGATGGCGCAGGCGATGACCAGCAGCAGCCCTCCCGACCCGGCGCGGCCGAACCGCACCAGCACGCCCTCCACCAGCGTGAGGACGGCGAAGGTGTAGACGATGGCCGACACCACCGCGTTCGGTCCCGCCTCACGGGGGATGCCGGTGATCTGGATCAGAGCCGCGAGCGTGTAGGCGCAGAAGGCGGACGCGAAATACAACCCGCAGCGGCGTTCGCGATCGTGCAGCCAGACCAGCAGGAACACGAGGGCGATCAGCAGCGAGACGATGGGTCCGGCAAAGATGTAAAGGCGTCCGTCCGACATGCTCCGTCCACAGCCGCCCGCGACCGGGCGCGTGATCTGGAGGCGGCACAGCCGCCCGCCACCCTAGGTCGCATCGGCCGCCCTGCGCCTACTTGGATAATTCCCTTGCGGGAAAGTCAAGCCTGAGCCCCGCCTTGTGCAGTGCGCAACCCGCTGCGACGCAACACGAAGTTGCCCTAGCGCCGGTAGGCCCACAGGCGCAGCTCGTGCTTCAGCCGCCGGAAATCGTGGAAGGTGAAGGCAAGCAGCGCCGTCGCCAGCACCGCCAGCGTGAGGGCGACGGCACTGGACCAGTCCAGCGCCGAGCGGGTGAAGTCGTAGACGAGGTAGGCGAGGAAGAGCGTCACGGCGAGGGCCACGCCGTAATAGATCTTTGTGTCCAGCCGGGCGATGAGGATGCCGACGCCGACCCAGATGGCGAGCGCGATCAGGATGGCCCAGCCGAGGCCGAGGCCGAACTGGCGGGCCACGAAATGCCCGCCCACCCAGCACAGCAGCACCGAAACCACGAGCACCAGCAGCCCGGCGCGCAGCCGGAGGATGGAGGAGCCCTTTGCTCCGGTCGGGGCGGTGGACATGATGCACCTCGGTTTCGCGGGCCCGCCGTCGCGGGAACGGCAGGACGAAAGGGAACAACCCGGCCGTGCCAACGCTTGTGCCGGTCTGGAGGATGCCACGATGCGGCGAATGCGGGTCGTACTCAATGCCAAAGCGGGAACCGTCCACGACATGGGACCCGACAAGGTGCGCGACATCGTGGATGAGGCCCTTACCCGGCCGGACCTCGACGTGGACGTGGTGGTAGCGGAAGGCGATGCAATGGCGTCGGCGATCGCCTCGGCCCCGCACGAGGGCTACGACACGGTGGTGGTGGGGGCCGGAGACGGCACCGTCTCCTACGCCGCCTCGGTGTTCGCCAATACCGACGTGACGCTGGGCGTGCTGCCGCTCGGCACCATGAACCTCCTCGCCTACGACATCGGCCTGCCGCGCGATTTGATGGGCGCGCTGGAGGCGCTGCATGACGCAAAGCCCATGCGGGTCGATCTGGGCACCCTCAATGGCCGCCCGTTCCACGGCGTGTCCGGGGTCGGCTTCTTCAGCCAGATGGCCATGGCCCGCGAGCAGCTGCGCGACCGCGGCCGCGCCTTCGGCTGGTTCATGGCGCTGGGACGGGCGGTGTTCCGCTCCGGGCGGATGTCGCTGGAGGTGGAGGTGGCGGGCGCCCGCGAATCCATCGACGCCTATGCCGCCCTCGTCACGGTGAACGCCTTCGACGCCTCGGGCTGGCACCGCTCGCGCCTCGATGGCGGACAGCTGGAGGTGCTGGTGGCGGAGGATCGCGGCACCCTCGCGCGGCTGCGCACCGGGGCCGAGGTGCTCGTTGACGCCTGGCGCGGCGCGCCGGGCATCCACTCTTTCTCCGCGCGGCGCGTCACCATCCATGCCCGGCGCCGCCGCGCCTGGGTGGCGACCGATGGAGAAGTCACCCGCGAGAGCCTGCCCCTGCGCTACGCCCTCGCCCCCGCCGCCCTGAGCCTTCTGGTCCCGCCCTCCGCCCAGCAGTGGCAGGCGCATGAGCGCGAGGTCCACGAGCGCGATGACGTGACCTGACAAACGGTCAGACCGGCAGGTCCTCCACCGGGCGGCCCTGATAGCGGATGAGCAGCGGCACGGTGAGCGTCATGGGGTGGGAGATGCCGTGCTCCCACAGGCCGTCCTCACCCCAGCAGTCGCCATGGTCGCCGCACACCACGATGGTGGCGTCGGCGAAGCTCTCCAGCAGCGGGGCGAGCTTGCGGTCCACATATTCGCAGCACAGGCGCTGGCGCTCCCGGCACTCGGCCGCGCGGTCCACCTTCTGGAACGGCAGGCAGGGATTGTCGGTGCGGTCCCACGGCGCGCCCTCGAAATAATAGGGCACATGGGTCTCGCCCACATTGAGGAACACGAACAGGTTGCGCCGCGTCTCCCGCGCCGCCTGCTTCTCGATGAAGGCGAGCTGGGTGGCGATGCCCTTGTCGCCGGTGAACAGGAACTGCTCGAAGCTGCCGGTGAGCTTCTTGGATACCGGCGTCTTCGGATCGAACCAGCCCATGGCCGCCGCGCCGATGGTGGCGTAGCGGGCATTGCGGAAGCCATCCACGATGTCGGTACCGCTCACCGAGAAGCCCGGCCGGGCATGGCCCGCCGCCCCGGCGCGATCCAGCCGGAAGAGCCGCGCGAACTTCGGATTGAGGAACGGCGTCGGCAGTTCCGCCACGCCGGGCGTGAAGCCCGCGAACATGGCGGCATGGGAGGCATAGGTGAAATGCGCCGGCGCCTGCGCCTTGTAGAGGGCGGAGACCTTCTTCATGGCCGGGGCATTGGCCGCGACGAACGTGTCGTAACGGCAGGAGTCGATCGTGATGAAGAGCACGCTGTCAGGGGTGACACGCATGGCCGGCGCCGCTCTCAGAAAGGGGTGACTTCAGTTGCCGCCGTCATTGTTGGCCTCGCCGCATGTGTAGCCGACGAAGCAGCGCGGATTGTCGGAAGTCGGCATCCAGGCCGGAGAGGTGCTCTGGTCATCCTGGCAATAGCGCTGGTCGCGCACATAGCGCTGCGCGTTGCCGCCGCCGGTGGGGACGAGGATGAAGCCCTGCGAGTTCACCACCTGACGCACGCCGGAGCAGGTGGAGGGCGGCACCGGAACGGCCATGTAGCCTTCGGGCGGCGGCTGATTCTGTCCGTAGATGGCGGTTCCGTCGATCGGAACCGGCAGCGGCCCCGCGCCGAGATCGGAGGGCGGCGCCAGCGGATCGCCTTGGGCGAGCGCCAGAGAGGATGCGAGAAGCGACGGGACGACAAGGGCCGTCATCAACATCCGCGCGCGCAACGCGGGTGCCCCACGCGCGGCCGCCCGCGACGTTCCGGACTGGACAGAACGCATCACTTTTCCCCCTAAGTGCCGCCGCGGCAAGCCTGTAGCGCACCTTGCGCCGGCTGGCAAAGAATACCGCGCAAAATCCGCGCCGCGGCTCGGTTTCTGCCCCGTTCAAGCTGCGTCGCCCTTTTGTCACGTTTGGCCCGGCGAATTGCTGCATCACGGGAATGACGCGTGGAGGCGCGCGGCGGTTCCCGGCCCTCTTAGCCGGCGGGGCTTTGCCCGTTATCCCCACTGTCATCCACGGGGGAAAAATCCGCCCGCGCGCTGCTGGCGCTGGGGCATTCGATCTTGCTACACCACCTCCCCAAACCCAAGAATTGCCCAATCAGGGGATTGTCGGCTTCATGCTCGATCTGTCGGACAAGGGCGACCTCGAACCCACCTACCGCCAGGCGCCACACAATGTGGAGGCCGAGCAGGCGCTATTGGGCGCCATCCTCGTCAACAACGAGGCCTTCTACCGCGTCTCCGACTTCCTTGAGCCGCGCCATTTCTACGAGCCCATCCATGCCCGCGTCTTCGAGCTGGCCTCGGCGCTGATCCGCGCCGGCAAGCTGGCGACGCCGGTCACCATCAAGACCTTCCTGCCCGCGGACCTGGATGTGGCCGGCCTCACCGGGCCGCAATACCTCGCCCGCCTCGCGGCGGAGGCGACCACCGTCATCAATTCCGAGGATTACGGCCGTACCATCTACGACCTCTCGGTGCGGCGCGACTTGATCCGCATCGGCGAGGAGATCGTCAACGAGGCCTACGACGCCCCGGTGGACGCCACCCCGCAGGACCAGATCGAGGAGGCGGAAAAGCGCCTCTACGAGATCGCCGAAACCGGGCGCTATGACGGCGGCTTCCAGCGCTTCGGCGAGGCGCTGCGCGAATCGGTGGACATGGCCTCCAAGGCCTTCCAGCGTGATGGCCACCTCTCCGGCATCGCCACCGCCCTCGACGACCTCGACCACCAGATGGGCGGCCTCCAGCCGTCGGACCTTGTGATTCTCGCCGGCCGACCGGCCATGGGCAAGACCTCGCTCGCCACCAACATCGCCTTCAACATCGCCGCCGCCTATCGCGGCGAGACCCGGCCGGACGGCTCCACGGAGACCGTTTCCGGCGGCGTGGTGGGCTTCTTCTCGCTGGAAATGTCGGCCGAGCAGCTCGCCACCCGTATCCTCGCCGAGCAGGCGGAGATCGCCTCCTACAAGATCCGCCGCGGCGACATCTCGGAAAGCGAGTTCTCCAAGCTCGCCGCCGCCGCCCAGACCATGCAGACCATCCCGCTCTATATCGACGACACCGGCGGCATCTCCATCGCCCAGCTGGTGGCGCGGGCACGGCGGCTGAAGCGCCAGCGCGGGCTGGACTTCATGGTCATCGACTATCTCCAGCTGCTCTCCGGCTCCTCGAAGGCGTCGTCGCAGAACCGCGTGCAGGAGATCACCGAGATAACGACGGGCCTGAAGGCCCTGGCGAAGGAGCTGCAGGTGCCGGTCATGGCCCTGTCCCAGCTCTCGCGTCAGGTGGAAGCCCGCGACGACAAACGGCCGCAGCTTTCGGACCTGCGTGAATCCGGCTCGATCGAGCAGGACGCCGACGTCGTCATGTTCGTTTACCGGGAGGAGTATTATCTTAAAAGCAAGGAGCCGAAGCCCGGCACAGAGGAGTGGTTCAAGTGGGAGATCGAGATGAAGGCGGCCGAGAACACGGCCGAAATCATCATCGGAAAGCAGCGCCACGGCCCGACGGGGACGGTGAAGGTGCATTTCGAGCCGCAATTCACCCGCTTCTCCAACCTGGCGCGGGAGGACCACCTGCCGGATCGCCACTGACCGGCGAACCGCAGGCAACGGAGGACTCCGCCACGACCGAGGCTGCCGCAGAACAGGCCGCGCGCGAAGAGCGCGAGGCGGGCGCTGTTCTCACCATCGATCTTAGCGCCGTCGCCGACAACTGGCGCACCCTGGCCGCCCTCTCCGCCCCGGCCGAATGCGCGGCGGTGGTGAAGGCCAATGCCTATGGCCTCGGCATCGACCGCGTCGCCCCGGCCCTGTGGAAGGCCGGCGCCCGCACCTTCTTCGTCGCCCATTTCAAGGAAGCGCTGAAGCTGCGCGGGCTGCTGCCCGAGGCGGTGATCTACGTGCTCAACGGCCTGTTGCCGGAGACCGCCGCCGACCATGTGGCGGCGAACCTGCGGCCGGTGCTGGGCTCGGTGCCCGAGATCACCGAATGGAGCGACTTCTGTCGCGCGCAGGGCGCCGACCTGCCCACCGCCATCCATGTGGATACCGGCATGAACCGGCTCGGCCTGTCCGTGGACGAGGCGGTGCAGCTCGCCGGCACGCGCAAGATGCTCGGCTTCACGCCAAGCCTCGTCATGAGCCACCTCGCCTGCGCCGACACACCCGGCCACGCGCTCACCGCCCGCCAGCGCGCGGTGTTCGCGGACGTGATCCGCCGCTTCCGCGGCGTGCCGGGCTCGCTGGCCAATTCGGCCGGCACCCTGCTCGGCCGGGATTTCCGCTTCGAGCTGGTCCGTCCGGGCATCTTCCTTTATGGCGGCGTCGCCATCACCGGCGTTCCTCCGCTGCGCCCGGCGGTGCGGCTGGAGGTGAAGATCATCCAGATCTCCAACGTCGCGGCCGGCGAGACCGTGGGCTACGGCGCGGCCGAGCGGCTGAAGCGGCCGAGCCGCCTCGCCACCGTGTCCATCGGCTATGCGGACGGGCTGTTCCGCGCCGCCGGCTCCTCCGACCTCGCCAAGGGGGTGGAGGCCATCGTCGCCGGCCGGCGCTGCCATCTCGTCGGGCGCGTCTCCATGGACCTCGCCACCCTCGACATCACCGACCTGCCCGAGGATGCCGTGCAGCGGGGCGACGTGGCGGTGTTCCTCGGCGACGGCATCAGCGTGGACGACCTCGCCGCCCGCTCCGGCACCATCGGCTACGAGGTGCTCACCTCCCTCGGCGCCCGCTACGCCCGCCGCTACATCGGCGGCTGAGAGGGGGCGGTCTCCCGTGCGGCGGACACTTCCGCCGCATAGGTCTCCTCGAACCAGCCGATGCGCTTTTCGAAGGCGGGGCTGAGGCGCTGGTCCTCGGTGATCTGGCGGGCGACGCTCTGCTGGCCCTCGCACACCGCATTGTCCTCGGCGAGCACGCGGCGTGCAAAGAAGGGGACGATGCGGGCGATCATCTTCTGCGCGAAGCGGTCGAACACGCCGAGCAGCCCCGGCCGCGGCGGCGCGATCGGGCCATCGATGAGCCAGCCCTCCAGCCGCGAGCGGTCATGCGCCAGCGGCGCATAGCGCAGCACCATCACCGAATAATAGGAGCGGCCGAGGAGATCGATGGTGTGGAACTGGGACGCCCCGAAGGTGGGGAACAGGTTCACGATCAGATAATCGCGGGCGCGGTAGGTGCCGGCCCGGCAATCGGCGAGCACGCCCGCCAGCGGGTCGTCCCCCGGCTCGGTGGTATAGGCGCTGTGCCGGCCGAAGCGGGCATAGGTCACCTCCTTCGCCTTCAGATAGCCGTTGGCACCGAAGGTGGAGGGGTGGACGGCGACGATATGGTAGTCGTCCAGCGTCACGTGGGTGAGGAACTTCCAGTTGGCCGGCACCTCCCCGCCGAAGCGGGTGAAGGTACTCCCGGGCGGGCAGAGCGCGGCGAGCATGGGCGCGGCATCGCCGAGAAAGTCCGCGAGCGTTTCCCCCTCCGGATCGGGAAAGCGGCCGAACACGAGGCCGGCGAACGCCTCCACCTCGATGGGCTTCAGATGCGCGTTGAGCTGCTTCGGCAGGCAACCATAGGCCTCGTCGCAGACCGGAATGCCCAGTGCCTGCCCCTCGGCATTGTAGCGCCAGTGATGGAAGGCGCAGACCATGGCCCCCTTCCCGCTCCGCTCGCGGCGGATGGGATGGAAGCGGTGGGCGCAGACATTCTCGAAGCCGCGCAGCCGGTCGCCGAAGCGCTGGATGAAGACGGAGCGTCCGCCGAGATCGGTGCGGAACCACTGGCCGTCCTGCGCCACCTCCCCGTCGAGGCAGAGGAAGGTCCACACCCGCCCCAGCGCCTGCTGCTCGGCTGTGAAGGCCGCGGGATCGACGGCCGCGCGCACCCATTCGGCGGGCTGGTCGGCGGACGGCACCGGCCGGGCCGGCTCTTGCGGCGTGGGTGCGGGAGCAGGGCTGTCTCGAAACACGGGCGATCCCCTGACGTGACGGAGAAGGGCAGCGCACGGTGATTAGCAGAGGTGCCCCGTTCCCGCCATCTGGGGATGCGCCGCAGCCGCCGCGCAACCCCGGATGCGAAGCCGGCGGCCACGGCAGGTCCATAGGGCAGCGATGGGGTATATAGAGAACATTGCCCGAGATTCGGGGCGCTTCCTCCAGACCCGGCCGGCCCGCCCGCGCCGAGGGTGATGCTCATGGCCCGGCGCGACTCGTCCTTCATCTGCCAGTCCTGCGGCGCGGTTTATGCGCGCTGGCAGGGCAAGTGCGAAGCGTGCGGCGGCTGGAACACCATTTCCGAGGAGGTGGCGGTGGCCGCCAGCGTGCCCGCCGCGCAGCGCTCCGGCCGCAAGGGCCGCGCGGTGGTGCTGGAGAAGCTGGAGGGCACGGCCAAGCCCGCCCCGCGCCTCGTCTCCGGCATCGGCGAGCTGGACCGGGTGGCGGGCGGCGGCTTCGTGCCCGGCTCCATCCTGCTCATCGGCGGCGATCCCGGCATCGGGAAATCCACCTTGCTGGTGCAGGCCTCGGCCGCGCTGGCACAGCGGGGGCAGCGGGTCGTCTACGTCTCCGGTGAGGAGGCGGTGGACCAGGTGCGCCTGCGCGCCCAGCGACTCGGGCTGGAGAAGGCCGAGGTGGGTCTCGCCGCCGAGACCAATGCGGAGAACATCATCGCCACCCTGTCGGGTGGCCCGCCCGTTCACATGGTCGTGATTGATTCCATCCAGACCATGTGGTCGGACAGCGTGGAGAGCGCGCCGGGCACCGTCACGCAGGTGCGCACCTCGGCCCAGCTGCTGGTGCGCTACGCCAAGCAGACGGGCGCCTGCGTCATCCTCGTCGGCCACGTCACCAAGGATGGGCAGATCGCCGGCCCGCGCGTGGTGGAGCACATGGTGGACGCGGTGTTCTCCTTCGAGGGCGATGGCGGCCACCAGTTTCGCATCCTGCGCGCCCAGAAGAACCGCTTCGGCCCCACCGACGAGATCGGCGTGTTCGAGATGACCGGGCGCGGCCTGTCCGAGGTGGCTAACCCCTCCGAACTGTTCCTCTCCAACCGCGACGCCGGCGCGCCGGGTACTGCGGTATTCGCCGGCATGGAGGGCACCCGCCCGGTGCTGGTGGAGATCCAGGCGCTGGTCGCCCCCTCCTCGCTGGGCACCCCGCGCCGGGCGGTGGTGGGCTGGGACCCCAACCGCCTCTCCATGGTGCTGGCGGTGCTGGATGCCCGCTGCGGCGTGCGGCTCGGCGGCCACGATGTCTATCTCAACGTGGCCGGCGGGCTGAAGATCGGCGAGCCGGCGGCGGACCTCGCGGTGGCCGCCGCCCTCGTCTCCTCCCTCACCGGCGCGCCCTTGCCGGCGGATGCGGTGCATTTCGGCGAGGCGAGCCTCACCGGCGCAGTGCGTCCGGTGTCGCAGGCGCAGGCGCGGCTGAAGGAGGCGGCGAAGCTCGGCTTCGCCAGCGCCGTCATCCCCTCCGGCGGCCTCGACGGGCTCGACCCGCCGGTCTCGGTGCGGCCGGTGTCCTCTCTGGCGGAGCTGGTGGCGGGCATCGCGGCCAGCGCGCCCCGCCGCGCTCCGCGCGAGACGCGCGACACTGCCATGCGCGAAACGCGGGGCTCGAACGACCGCAATCCCCCGCAAAGGGCTGTCCAGCATGCGGATTGGGGCGACGACGAGGAAAGGTGACGCGGGCGGGCGCGCAAGCTATATCAGCCCCGCGGCTGGGCTCTCCGGGGGTGGGCGGGTCGCGCGCATGCGCGTCCGGCGGTGCGCCCATCACGGATCGATGCGCCGATGCCCATAACCTTGCTCGACATTATCGTTCTCTCGGTGATGCTGATTTCCGGCATCCTGGCAATGGTGCGCGGCTTTCTGCGGGAAGTCTTCTCCATCCTGTCCTGGGCTGTCGCGGCCGGCGTCACCGTCTATTTCTACAAGTCCGCTCTGCCTGTGGTGAAGCAATACATCTCGCAGGACTCGGCAGCTCTTGCGGTGACGGTGGCGTTGCTGTTCCTCGGCACGCTGCTCATTGCCTCCATCGTCACCGCGCGCATCTCGGACCTGGTGCTCGACAGCCGAATCGGCGCCCTCGACCGCACTTTGGGCTTCGCCTTCGGCCTCGCCCGCGGGCTGCTGCTGATGGTGATCGCGCTGCTGTTCTTCAACTGGCTGGTGCCGCCGGAGAAGCAGCCGCCGTGGGTCGCCAACGCAAAATCGCTGCCCGCCATCACGAAAGCGGGGGAGTGGCTGAAGGCGCAGTTGCCGGATGACCCTGAAAACACCATTTTGAACAAGTTGAAGAAGCCGCCCGCCGCAGAGGAGGGCGACACGCCTGCCGCCCCGGCCGCCCCGACGGGGGGACAGCGGTAGGTTTCTTTTGGGGGCAGCAACTGACCGGCCGGCCGGCCGGGACATCCACGCGGGGGCGCTGAGCCTTCCGCGCTATGGGTGTTCCCGGTCCGACCTCCCGGCGCAAGCTCGCACGGCGCTGCCTGACCGGCCCGCGCGGAGGGTGCATGATGGACTTGGGATGTGACGGGCCGATCTCAGTGGCCGGCGGAGACTCTTTCCGCGCGGATGGCGAACCCCTCGCGGGCGGTCGCGCCGATCTCGATCTCGACCTGAACGGCGATCGCCTCCGCGAGGAATGCGGCGTCTTCGGCATCTACAATCACCCCGAGGCCGCGGCGATCACCGCCATCGGCCTCCACGCCCTCCAGCATCGCGGACAGGAAGCCGCCGGCATCGTCTCCTATGACGGCCGCCGCTTCCATTCCGAGCGCCGCCTCGGCCTCGTGGGCGATGCCTTCTCCGATGCCGGCGTCATCGCCCGCCTGCCCGGCGACAGCGCGGTGGGCCATGTGCGCTACTCCACCACCGGCGAGACCCTGCTGCGCAACGTGCAGCCGCTGTTCGCCGAGCTCGATGCCGGCGGTTTCGCCGTGGGCCACAACGGCAACCTCACCAACGGCCTCACGCTCCGTCGCCAGCTGGTGCGCGAAGGCGCCATCACCCAGTCCACCACGGACACCGAGGTGATCCTCCATCTCGTGGCGCGCTCCCGCAAGCCGCGCTTCGTCGACCGCTTCATCGACGCCATCCGCACGCTGGAAGGCGCCTATTCGCTGGTGGCGCTCACCAACAAGAAGCTCATCGGCGCCCGCGACCCCCTCGGCATCCGCCCGCTGGTGCTCGGCTCGCTGGACGGCTCCCCCATCCTCGCCTCCGAGACCTGCGCCCTCGACATCATCGGCGCGCGCTATGTGCGCGACATCGAGAATGGCGAGGTCATCGTGATCGACGAGGAGGGCGTGCAGTCCTTCAAGCCGTTCCCGGAGATGGCGCCGCGGCCCTGCATCTTCGAGTACATCTACTTCGCCCGGCCGGATTCCGTGGTGGGCGGGCGCTCCGTCTACCAGGTGCGCAAGAATATGGGCCGCGTGCTGGCCACGGAGAGCCCGGCCAATGCGGACGTGATCGTCCCGGTGCCGGATTCCGGCGTGCCGGCGGCCATCGGCTTCTCCCAGACCTCGGGCATCCCCTACGAGCTGGGCATCATCCGCAACCACTATGTGGGCCGCACCTTCATCCAGCCCACCCAGTCCATCCGCGACCAGGGCGTGCGCATGAAGCATTCCGCCAACCGCTCGGTGGTGGAGGGCAAGAGCATCGTCCTCGTGGACGACAGCCTCGTGCGCGGCACCACCTCGGTGAAGATCGTGCAGATGATGCGCGATGCCGGCGCCAAGGAGGTGCATTTCCGCATCGCCTCCCCGCCCATCACCCACCCCGATTATTACGGCATCGACACGCCGGACCGGGACAAGCTGCTCGCCGCCACCCACGACCTGGAAGGCATGCGCCGCTATATCGGCGCGGATTCGCTGGCCTTCCTCTCGGTGGACGGCGTCTATCGCGCCATGGGCTTCGAGGGGCGCGACCCGGTGAAGCCGCAATTCACCGACCACTGCTTCACCGGCGACTATCCGACCCCGCTGACCGACCGCGCCGGCGCGGTGGCCCAGCAGCAGCTCTCCCTGCTCGCCGAAGCAAGCTGAGGGGAACACCCCTCTGCCTTGCGGCGTCTCCGGAGCGGCGGCATAACTGCCGCAACGGAAGGAGGCGTCCATGGTTGAAATGAACACCTGGCACCGCGGCCGGCTCATCGATCACATACAGCTCGTGGTGCGCGACCTTGAGGCCGCGCGCGGCTTCTATGGCGCGGCCCTCGCCGCGCTGGGCGTGCCCGTGATGGACGGGGACGGCTATTTCTATGCGGACGAACTGTTCGTGAGCACGGGCGAGCCGCTGACCGGCCGTGCCCACCTCGCCTTCCAGGCTCCGGACCGCGAGACCGTGCAGCGCTTTTACGATGCCGCCCTCGCCGCCGGCGGCACGGACAACGGGGCGCCGGGCCTGCGCCCCTATCACGCGGACTATTACGCCGCCTTCGTGCTCGACCCCGATGGCAACAACATCGAGGCGGTGTATCACGGTCCGGCCGAGCGCTCCGCGCTCTCGGTGGAGATCCGGGCCAGAAGCTGAGCCCCAGAAGCTGAGTCCACGAACAAAAGGACATCCGACCGTGACCGACCGGCCGCTTGCCGAAAAGATCGCCCTCGTCACCGGCGCCACGCGCGGCATCGGCGCCGCCACCGCGGTGGCGCTGGCCAAAGCCGGCGCGCATGTGGTGTGCGTGGGCCGCTCGGAAGGCGGGCTGCAGGAGGTGGACGACAATATCCGTGCCGTTGGCGGCAGCGCCACTTTGGTGCCGCTGAACCTCAAGGATTCCGACGGCATCGACCGGCTCGGCGGCGCGCTCTACGAGCGCTACGGCCGGCTCGACATCTATGTGGCCAATGCCGGCGTGCTCGGCCCGCTCTCGCCGCTCGGCCACGTCTTCCCGAAGGACTGGGAGGACACGGTGGCGGTGAACCTCACCGCCAACTGGCGCTGCGTGCGCTCCTTCGATCCGCTGCTGAAGCTTTCCCCGGCCGGCCGGGCTGTGGTGGTCACCTCCGGCGCGGCGAGCAAGGCGCGCGCCTATTGGGGGCCCTACGCCATCACCAAGGCGGGCCTCGAGGTGATGGCCCGCACTTGGGCGGACGAGAGCGTATCAGGCAATCTGAAGGTGAACCTCTTCAACCCCGGCCCCATCCGCACCCTGATGCGCGCCAAGGCCTTCCCCGGCGAAGACCCGTCCAGCCTGCCGGCGCCGGAAGATGCGGCGGAGGCCATTCTGCCTTTGTGCCTGCCCACCTTCATGGAATCCGGCAAGCTCTACGACTTCCCGCAGAAGAAGCTGCTCAGCTTCCAGATGCCAGCGTAAGCGGCTTCTCAAACGGCCGTCATCGCCCGGCGCGTCCGGGCGATGACAGTTGCGGAAGCCGAGAAGACCGTCGACGCAGAACCCACTCAAGCCTGCCCGCCGTCATGCCCGGGCTTGTCCCGGGCATCCACGTCGAGCCGATAGAGCAACCTTCGGCAGCTGTGCCCGGCCGAGCCACGTGGATGGCCGGGACAAGCCCGGCCATGACGGTTGCGCGAATACCTCAGACCGTTGCGTTACTGCACTCAGGCGCCTCCCCTCGCGGGAGAGGGGCCGGGGGTGAGGGGGCTGGCGCGGCCAATCCAGCATCAGGGGCGAAGGGCGCGACACCCCTCACCCCAGCCCTCTCCCGCAAGGGGAGAGGGAGCAGGACGGCGAAAGGCGAGGAGCATGTGAGCGCAGAACCCGCTCAAGCCTATCCGCCGTCATGCCCGGGCTTGTCCCGGGCACCCACGTCGGGCCGATAGGGCAGCCTTCGGAAGCCGTGCCCTGCCGAGCCACATGGATGGCCGGGACGAGCCCGGCCATGACGAGATGGCGCGAATACCTCAAACCGTTGCGTTGCCGGGCTATGGGCCTCCCCTCTCCCCTTGCGGGAGAGGGGCCGGGGGTGAGGGGGCTGGCATCGGCAGCCCGGCATCGGGACGAAGGGCGCGACCCCCCTCGCCCCAGCCCTCTCCCGCAAGGGGAGAGGGAGCAGGACGGCGAAAGGCGAGGAGTATGTGAGCGCAGAACCCGCTCAAGCCACCCGCCGCGCCTCCGCTCACGCCGCCGCCAGTTCTCCCGCCAGCGCCTTGCGGATCAGTTCGCGGGTTTCGGCGATGCCGTAGATGGCGACGAAGGAGCCGAAGCGGGGGCCGCGTTCCAGGCCGAGGAGCACCTGATAGAGCGTGTTGAACCACTCCACCGAGACGCCCGGCCGTTCGGGCGTGGCGCCCTTGGCCTTGAGGTCCTGGTAGCGCGGGATGGGGCGCGCCACGTCGTAGAGCACGGTCTGGATGTCGTCGGCGCTCGCGCCCGCCGGCAGGGCGGCCAGCGCCGCGTCGAGCTTCGTGAGGGCGTCGCGCTCCACCTCGTCGGGGGTGCGGAAGACCTTGTTGGGCTTCACGAAATCATGAAAGTAGCGCACCGCATAGCCCACCAGCTCGTGCAGCTTGGGGTGCGTCTGGTCGGACACGCCGGGCACGTGGCGCTTCAGGAAGCCCCACAGCACGCTCTCGTCCTCCGTGTTGGAGGCCGAGGCGAGGTTGAGGAGCATGGTGAAGCTCACCGGCATGTCCACATCCGGCGGGTTGCCGGCATGGATGTGATAGACCGGGTTGCCGAAGCGCAGCTTCCAGTCCTGCTGCGGATAGCGGGCGAGGAAGTTGAAATACTCGTCCACCGCCTTCGGGATCACGTCGAAGTGCAGCTTCTTCGCCGAGCGGGGCGACTGGAACATGTAGAGCGCGAGGCTTTCCGGGCTCGCATAGGTCAGCCACTCGTCGATGGTGAGACCGTTGCCCTTGGACTTGGAGATCTTCTGGCCCTTCTCGTCCAGGAACAGTTCATAGACGAAATGCTCCGGCGCGGTGCCGCCGAGGATCTGGCAGATCCTGTCGTAGATGGGCGCGTTGGTCTGGTGGTCCTTGCCGAACATCTCGAAATCGACGTCGAGCGCCGCCCAGCGGGCGCCGAAATCCGGCTTCCACTGCAGCTTCACCTTGCCGCCGGTGACGGGAAGGGTCAGCTCGGTGCCGTCCTCGTCGTCGAAGGTGATGGTGCCGGCCTTGGCGTCCACCTTCTTCAGCGGCACGTAGAGCACGCGCCCCGAGGTGGGGGAGATGGGCAGGAAGGGCGAATAGGTCGCCTGCCGCTCCTCGCCGAGGGTGGGCAGCATGACGGCCATGATCTCGTCGTACTTCTCGGCGGCCTTGAGCAGCACGGCGTCGAGCTTGCCGGAGAAGTAGTATTCGGTGGCGCTGGCGAATTCGTAGTCGAAGCCGAAGGTGTCGAGGAAGCGCCGAAGCATGGCGTTGTTGTGCGCGCCGAAGCTCGGATAGTCGCCGCCGAAGGGGTTCGGCACCTTGGTGAGCGGCATCTGGAGATAGGGCACGAGCGCGGCCGGGTCCGGCACGTTCTCGGGAATCTTCCGCATGCCGTCCATGTCGTCGGAGAAACACAGAAGGCGCGTCTTCACCTTGTCTTCGGTGAGGATGCGGAAGGCGTGGCGCACCATGGTGGTGCGCGCCACCTCGCCGAAGGTGCCGATGTGCGGCAGGCCCGAGGGGCCGTAGCCGGTCTCGAACAGCACCTCCTCCTTGGGCCGCTTCTTCAGCCGCTCCACCAGCTTGCGGGCCTCCTCGAACGGCCAGGCGGTGGCCGTTTCCGCGACGGTCTTCAGCTCGGCGGCAAGCTGAGCCGGGTCGGCGGGGGCAAGCGAGGCTTCGGACGAGGACATGACAGGCTCCGGAAAAGGAGCGCGAACTTAGAAATGCAGCCGCCCGGCGTCAACGCGACGGCGTGTGACGGGCTCCCCCGCTCGTGCGTTGACGCCGGGCGGCAAACGCCTATGCTGCACCCGCGTTCCGGATGCCCCGGCGAAAAGGGCAGAGGGAACGCGACATCGGACGATCCCTGCGGGAGAGACCGGCTGCCTCAGGTGAGGTGGGCCGGCGCCGAAGGCGCAACCGCCCCGGAACCGCTCAGGCAAAAAGGGCCGCAGGGGGACGAAACTCTGGAAAGCAGCCGTGCTGCGCCTTCACGGGCGCGGCTGGGCTCACCGAAGGAGTAAGCCGTGCCCTTCCACGAGGCGCGGTGAAATCTCTCAGGTCGGCAGACAGAGGGGGCGCCGCGCGGGTCGCGCAGGACCACCGTATCGGTGGGGTCTGCAACGCCCGGAAATTGGCGCTGTTCGTCCCGGAGCCTCCATTGGCATCGTCCCCCGATTCGCATTCCTCCTCCGAGCCTCTGCTCGAAACCCCGCTGGCCGCCGCCCACGTGGCGCTCGGCGCGCGCATGGTCCCGTTCGCGGGTTACCTCATGCCGGTCCAGTATCCCGAGGGCATCCTCGCGGAGCACACCTGGACCCGCACCCATGCCGGCCTGTTCGACGTCTCCCACATGGGCCAGGCGCTGCTCGTCGGTCCGGACCATGAGACCACCGCGCGGGCGCTGGAAGCCCTCGCCCCGGCGGATTTCGTGAACCTTGCCCCCGGCAGGCAGCGCTATTCCCAGCTCACGGCCGAAGACGGCGGCATCCGCGACGACTTCATGGCCACCCGCCCGGCGGACCCTGAGGCCGACGGCACCCTGATCCTGGTCGTCAACGCCGCTTGCAAGGGCGACGACTTCGCCCACATCGAAGCCCACCTCCCCGACGCCGTGAAGCTGGTGCAGCGCCCCGAGAGGGCGCTCCTCGCCCTTCAGGGGCCAGAGGCGGCGGCCGTGCTGGCCCGCCATTGCCCAGAGGCGGCGGACCTCGACTTCATGACCGCCTTGCCCCTCGCCTTCGACGGCGTGCCCGTGGAGGTCTCCCGCTCCGGCTATACCGGCGAGGACGGCTACGAGATCTCCGTCGCGGCGGAGGATGCGCCCGCGCTCTGGGCGGCGCTGCTGGCCGAGCCGGAGGTGAAGGCCATCGGCCTCGGCGCCCGGGATAGCCTCAGGCTGGAAGCCGGGCTCTGCCTCTATGGCCACGACATCGATCTTTCCACCTCCCCCGTGGAGGCGGCTTTGGTCTGGTCCATCCAGAAGCGGCGGCGGCTTGAGGGCGGCTTTCCTGGCGCGAGCCGCATCCAGCGCGAGCTGGCGGAAGGCCCGGCCCGCGTGCGAGTCGGCCTGAAGCTGGAGGGCCGGGCGCCGGCCCGCGAGGGCGCGGAGATCGCCTCCGAGGGCGAGATCGTCGGCCGCGTCACCTCGGGCGGCTTCGCCCCGACGCTGCAGGCCCCCATCGCCATGGGCTATGTGCCGCCGGCGCTGTCCGCGCCCGGCACGCGCCTCGACATCATGGTGCGCGGCAAGGCCCTGCCGGCCGTCGTCACCGCTCTTCCCTTCGTACCCACGCGCTATGCGCGCAAGCAGAAAACCGGGGGCTGACCATGACCGTGCGCTACACCAAGGACCACGAATACGTCCGCATCGACGGCGACGTGGCGGTGGTCGGCATCTCCGACTACGCCCAGGGCCAGCTCGGCGACGTGGTGTTCGTGGAGCTTCCCGAGATCGGCAAGGCGGTGGAGAAGGGCAAGGAAGCCGCCGTCGTCGAGAGCGTGAAGGCCGCGAGCGAGGTCTATGCCCCCATCTCCGGCGAGGTGGTGGAAGTGAATTCCGAGCTGGAAGGCGCCCCCGGCCTGGTCAATGAGGATGCCGAGGGCAAGGGCTGGTTCCTGAAGCTGAAGCTCTCCAACCCCGCCGAGTTCGACGAGCTCATGAACGAGCACGCCTACAAGGACTATCTGGACACGCTCTGACGCGCGGAAAGGCGGACACCATGAGCGACGACACCCCCATTGCCACCGTTCGCTGGGAACGCGGCGACGCCGTCTTCACGGACGGCCGCTATCCCCGCGCGCACCAATGGAAGTTCGACGGGCTGACCGTGCCCGGCTCGTCCTCGCCCGCAGTGGTCCGCCTGCCCTTGTCGAAGGCCGATGCGGTGGACCCGGAGGAGGCGCTCGCCGCCTCCCTCTCCGCCTGCCACATGCTGTTCGTGCTGGATTTCGCCCGCCGCGGCGGCTTCTGCATCGACGTCTACGAGGACAAGGTGATGGCCGCGTTCGGCAAGACCGAGCGGGGCAAGGCCTGGATTTCCCGCATCGCGCTCAACCCCGCCATCGTCTTCTCCGGCGACAAGACGCCGACGGCCGAAGACGTGGTGGCATTGCACGACAAGGCCCACGACGAATGCTTCGTGGCCAATTCCCTGCGCTCGGAGGTGGTCATCACCCCGAGCTTCACCATCGCCTGAAACGGGATCAGCGGCATCATGCGCTATCTTCCCCTCACCCCCGATGACCGCGCCGAGATGCTGGCGCGCATCGGCGTGCCCTCGGTGGACGATCTGTTCGCCGACATTCCCGCCGCCCAGCGCGAGCATGAGCTGCCGCGCCTCGCGCTCCACAAGAGCGAGATGGAAGTGGAGCGCGCGCTCGCCCGCCTCGCCGCGCAGAACGTGCCGGCGGGCTCGGTGCCCTTCTTCGTCGGCGCCGGCGCCTATCGCCACCATGTGCCGGCGAGCGTGGACCACCTGATCCAGCGCTCCGAATTCCTCACGTCCTACACGCCGTACCAGCCGGAGATCGCGCAGGGCACCCTGCAATATCTCTTCGAGTTCCAGACGCAGGTGGCCGAGTTGACCGGCATGGAGGTGGCCAACGCCTCCATGTATGACGGCTCCACCGCCGCAGCCGAGGCGGTGCTGATGGCCCACCGCGTCACCCGGCGCCGCAAGGCGCTGCTCGCCGGCAATCTCCACCCGCACTATCGCGCGACCATCGAGACCGTCTCGCGCTATGCGGCGGACGAGGTGGTGGCGCTGGCCCCCGTGCCCACGGGCGGGGAGGACATCATCGCCGCCATCGATGCGGGCTGCTCGTGCGTGGTCGTGCAGTCGCCGGACGTGTTCGGCAACATCGTGGATCTGAAGCCCATCGCCGAGGCGGCCCACAAGGCCGGCGCGCTGCTGATTGCCGTGTTCACCGAGGCGGTCAGCCTCGGCCTCATCGAGCCGCCGGGGGCGCAGGGTGCCGACATCGTGGCCGGCGAGGGCCAGTCCATCGGCAACGCGCTGAATTTCGGCGGCCCCTATGTGGGCCTGTTCGCCACGCGGCAGAAGTTCGTGCGGCAGATGCCCGGCCGCCTCGCCGGCGAGACGGTGGATGCGGAAGGCCGGCGCGGCTTCGTGCTTACCCTGTCCACCCGCGAGCAGCACATCCGCCGGGAGAAGGCGACCTCCAACATCTGCACCAATTCGGGCCTGTGCGCGCTGGCCTTCACCATCCATATGAGCCTGCTCGGCCAGACCGGGCTCACACGGCTGGCCCGCGCCAACCACGCGGCCGCCTGCGACCTCGCGGAGCGGCTCGCCGCCGTGCCGGGGGCGAGCGTGCTCAACGACACCTTCTTCAACGAATTCACCCTGCGCGTGCCGGGCAAGGCTTCGGACGTGGTGGAGAAGCTGGCCGCGAAGGGCATTCTCGGCGGCGTCCCCTATTCCCGCCTCGCTCCCAAGATTTCGCAGGATTTGCCGGGCCTCGACGACCTCATCCTCGTCGCCGCCACCGAGACGACGACAGAAGACGATCGCGCCGCTTACGCCGCCGCGCTGAAGGAGGTGCTGTGATGAACCGCGAAGGCCGTGGCGCGACGACGCCGCACATCGTCGGGGGCACCAGCGAAGGCCCCGTCACCTTCACCGGCAACCGGGGGCTGGACCTTGAGGAAGGGCTGATCTTCGAGATCGGCCGCACCGAGGTGACGGGCGTGGACATCCCCGAGCCCGCCCCCTTCAAGGACCGGCTCGGCGCCCACGCACGCACCGCGCCGCTGGAGCTGCCCGGCCTCTCCGAGCCCGAGGCCATGCGCCATTACGTGCGCCTCTCGCGCATGAACTATGGCATCGACAGCGGGCTGTTTCCGCTCGGCTCCTGCACCATGAAGCACAACCCGCGCCTCAACGAGAAGATGGCGCGGCTGCCCGGCTTTGCCGACATCCACCCGCTCCAGCCCCTCTCCACGGTGAAGGGTGCGCTGGAGCTGATGGCGGAGCTGTCGCGCTATCTGCTGGAGCTGACCGGCATGAAAGCCGTGGCGCTCACCCCCAAGGCGGGCGCGCACGGCGAGCTGTGCGGCATGATGGCCATCAAGGCCGCCCATGCGGCGCGCGGCGAGGCGCAGCGCAACGTGGTGCTGGTGCCGGAGAGCGCCCACGGCACCAACCCCGCCACCGCCGCCCTCATCGGCTATGAGGTGCGCTCCATCCCCGCCCGCGCCGATGGCACGGTGGACCCGGAGGCGGTGAAGGCCGCGCTGGGGCCGGAGGTGGCCGCCCTCATGCTCACCAACCCCAACACCTGCGGCCTGTTCGAGCGGGACGTGGTGGCGATTGCGGAGGCGGTGCATCAGGCCGGCGCCTATTTCTATTCGGACGGCGCCAACTTCAACGCCATCCTCGGCAAGGTGCGCATCGCCGACCTCGGGGTCGATGCCATGCACATCAACCTGCACAAGACCTTCTCCACCCCCCACGGCGGCGGCGGTCCGGGCGCCGGCCCGGTGGTGCTCTCCGAGGCTCTCGCGCCGTTTGCCCCGGTGCCGGCGCTGGTCGCCACCGCGGACGGGCTGGCGCTGGTGGAGGACGAAGGATCGACGGGCGCCGCGCAGGCGCTGGGCCGCATGAGCGCCTTCCACGGCCAGATGGGCATGTTCGTGCGCGCCCTGTCGTGGATGCTCTCCCACGGGGCGGACGGCATGCGGCAGGCCTCGGAGGACGCCGTCCTCTCGGCCAACTATGTCCGCGCCTGCCTGATGGACGTCATGAGCGCCCCCTTCGCCGAGCGCCCGGCCATGCACGAGGCCCTGTTCGACGATGCGTGGCTGGCGGGCACCGGCATCTCCACCCTCGACGTCGCCAAGGCGCTGATCGACGAGGGGTACCACCCCATGACGGTCTACTTCCCGCTGGTGGTCCACGGGGCGATGCTGATCGAGCCGACGGAGAGCGAATCGAAGGCCTCCCTCGACCTCTTCCTCGGTGCCCTGCGCGACCTCGCCATGGCGGCCAAGGCGGGGGACAAGGAGCGCTTCCTCGGCGCCCCCCATTATGCCCCCCGCCGTCGTCTCGACGAGACCCGCGCCGCCCGCGCGCCGGTTTTGCGGTGGGTCAGGCCTGAACCGCTCCCGAACGCCGCCGAATAGGGGGTGTGAACACACCTGACAGGGTGGTGTGAACCACTCTTTCCACCCTGTCAGGAGGGGCTATGCTCGGCCCATGTTCTCCCCCCTCCCCCTCCTCCGCCGCATGCGCCACGGCATGACTCTCGGTGTCCGGGTACTAGCCACAGACCCGGCCGGCCGGCTCCTTTTGGTCCGACATACCTATGTGTCCGGCTGGCATCTTCCCGGCGGAGGGGTGGATTTGGGCGAGACCGCCGAACAGGCGGCGCGGCGCGAATTGCGCGAGGAAGCCAATGTGGAGGCCGAAGGGCCCCTCACCATTTCCGGCTGTTATTTCAATCCCTTGGTCGGAGGGCGGGACCACGTGGTCCTGTACCGCGCGGCGCGGCTGACCATCGGCCCGCGGCCCGAGCGGAACCTCGAAATCGTCGCCGCCGACTTCTTCCCGCCCGACGCTTTGCCTGACGACACCACCCCCGCCACCCTGCGCCGCATCGCCGAATGGCAGGGCGCGCCCCCTTCCGACCGCTGGTGAGGCGCCCTGTCACGGGCGATTGACCGGCGCGGATTGGATAAATACCGCCGCCCGCGCTATCGTGCCGCCTGACGTTTCATCCCAACCGGCGCGCCATGTCCGTCACCCTGTCCCAGGAAACCGAGGTTTCGCAACGGCTTGCACCGCACGCCGATGGCGCGGTCGCGGCTGGACCGGGCATGGGCCGCGCCGGTCTCATCGGCCTCGGCGTGGCCCTGGCCGCGTTCTGTGCCGGCGGGCTGGCGCTGTGGGCGCGCTACGGCGCGGCCGTGTTCTTCGATCTCCTGAGCGCCGGTTTTGCCGCCTGCCTCTGAGACTTAACCGACCGCCCCCAAGGCCTTGAAAACATGTCGCCACGCACGAAAATCATTGCGCTGTTCTCCGCCTTCGCCGCCGGCGCCCTCATCCTCGTCACCGCCGTCACCCTCTTCCTGCCGGAGCCGCCGCCGAAGGTGACGGGGCAGGCAGCCGTGGGCGGGCCCTTCAGCCTCACCGACCAGAACGGGCGGCCGATCACCGAAGCCGCCCTCAAGGGCAAGCCCACGCTCATCTTTTTTGGCTTCACCCACTGCCCGGACGTGTGCCCGACGGCCTTGTTCGAGATGTCGGAAATCTTCAACGCGCTCGGCCCGGACGCGAGCAAGGCGCAGGCCTTCTTCGTCTCGGTGGACCCGGAGCGGGACACGCCGGACGTGCTCAAATCCTATGTTTCGAGCTTCTCGCCGCAGATTGTCGGACTGTCCGGGACGCCGGAGGCGACCGAGCAGATCAAGCGGGAGTTCCGCGTCTATTCCCGCAAGGTGCCGCTGAAGGACGGCGACTACACCATGGACCACACCGCCGTGGTCTATCTCATGGACAAGGACGGCAATTTCGTCGCGCCGTTCAACTCCAAGCGCCCTCCGGCCGAGGCCGCGGCGGAGCTGAAGCGCTACTTCTGAGCCCCCCGCCCCCGCCCCGACGGGCGGCGCCATGCTCGGTCTTCTGCCAGTGGTACGGCCTGCGGATCAGCTCTATCACCGCCCTCCAAGCCGCGACCGAGAGCAAGAGCCAGTAGAAGGGAATGCTCGCGACCGTCCACCAGCCGGGCCTGATGCCCCGCCGCCCCAGCCCTACGGTCATGGTCGCGGCTGCGCCGGCATAGCCGGTGACGAGGGTGGCGTAGGTGAGCGCGCTCGTCACCACCTCCGCCATGCGGGTGCACGGCAGGCCGGCAACGCCGCGCACGATGTCGGCTATGAGGAAAGCGAGGCACAGCGGGTGCACCAGCGCCGCCGCATAGGGGCCCGCCGAAAGCAGAATCAGCGCGATCGTGCCTGCCGGACCGAGGTCGCGCACCAGTGCCCGGGGCCTGCGGCCGTGTACCAGCAGCGTCTGCGCCCAGCCCTTCAGCCAGCGCGTGCGCTGGCCGATCCAGGCGCGCCGCGTCACCGGCGCCTCCTCAAATGTGGTGGAGGAGATGACGCGGGTCTGCCAGCCGGCGCGGGCGAGACGGATGCCGAGGTCGGCGTCCTCGGTGACGTTGTAAGGGTCCCATCCGCCCACCTGATCGAGGACGCGGCGGCGGAAATGGTTCGAGGTGCCGCCGAGCGGAATAGGCAGGCCGAGGGCGCTGAGCGCCGGCAGCAGGACGTCGAACTGGCCGGCATATTCGGCGGCGAACTGGGCTGAGATCCAGCTGTCACCGCCATTGTCGATGCACAGCCGCGCTTGCACGCAGCCCACCTTCGGCCCGCCCGCACGGAACGCGGCGACCACCCGGCGCAGCTGATCGGGCTCCGGCAGGTCCTCGGCGTCATAGATCGCGACGATGCTGCCGCGGACGAAGGGCAGCGCCGCTTCAAGTGCCTTCGGCTTGGTGCGCGGCCCGACCGGCGCGACCACCACCTCCGCCATATGCGGCGGCAGCTCCAGTGCGGTGATGGCGGCGCGGGTGGCATGGTCGTCCGCTTCGACGACGAGTTTGATGTCGAGCTTCTCGGGGGGATAGTCGAGCGCCGAGAGGGCCGCGACCAGCCACGGCACGCTCGCCGCCTCGTCATAGAGCGGCACCAGGAGCGAATAGACCGGCAGGGAACGCGCATCGAGCACCGGCAGCGGCTCCTCCGGCGGCACATAGATGCAGCCGGCGAAGCGCAGGGCGATCCAAGCCAGGAAGACGAGTGAAAGCGCCGCCTGAACGGCGAGAAGGCCCATTTCCGGTGCCAGCGCCAGCAGCAGCGCGAGCGGCAGGCCGATGGCGGCGGCCGCGAGCCCGACGATGCGGCCGGGCCGCAGCGTCGATGCCGATTTGAACGGATCGGCCAGGACGAGGCGCCCCGTCGCGGCGGCGGCGAAGCTGGGGGCGCAGACAGCGCCGACGCGCCGGGCGAGCGCCGCCGGGCTGATCAGCTCCACCCGCGAGGCGAGGCCCGCATCCCGCTTCAGCGCCCGACGCAGGCGCTGGACGATGCGGCCCCGCGCCGCCATCACGAAGCGCGGGCGCCCGCTACCGGTCCCGATCACGAGAGTGCCGGTGCGCAGCACGGCCTCCGCCACAGCGGGGTCATCCGGCAGGCTGGCGAGGTTCGGCGTGGCCACGGAAAGACCGAGGTCGCGGGCGAGCAGACGTGTGGCGGTTTGGTCATCGAGCACGCCCGAGGCGACAAGCACCTCGTCGACGCCAACCCCTACAAGCCGGGCGCGCGCTGCGGCGGCACGCAATTCGTCAGCATCCACGTGATCGCGATAGGGACGAAGCTCCGAGGCCGGCAGGGCGCTCGCGATGGATGCCGGCAGCGGGGCGGAGGCCGCCCCGTCGTCTCGAGCGCGGAGCAGGTCCCGCCCAAGGTCGCGATGGTCCTCGCCCGCATCATGGCTTACATGGCTCCGCCCCTTGCGGGCGGCCCCGGCATCCCCCACCATGCCCCGACCCTCATGCAACCCTAGGGTAAGCTTGCCGCAATGCTTCCACCAGCCTCTTTCCTGAGCATCCCTGCCGCCCGCCGCACACCCTCGCGTCGGGCCGGCCTCCACGCTCTGGTTCTGGCCGTGGTGGCGCTGACGGCAACAGCGGCGGTGGCTCAGCAGCCGCCGGCGAGGCCGGCGCAGGGCGGCCCCCCGCCGCTGGTGGAGCGAGCGGATAAGATCGCCATCACGCCGGTGGTGGTTCCGAATTTCTGGAATGTGGAGCGCCGGCTCGAGCGCCCCGACGCCGCCAAGCTCCCGAAGGAGCTGCGGTTCGTCACGACGGACGATTACCCGCCCTTCAACTTCATCAACTCCACCGGAGCCCTTTCCGGCTTCAACATCGATCTGGCGCGGGCGATCTGCGCAGAACTCTCGGTCACCTGCAGCTTCCAGACCGCGGCGTTCGCTGACGTGGCGGATGTGGTGGACCAGGGCCGGGCGGAAGCGGCGATCGCCGGCCTCGTCGCCACCCCGGCCTCCCGGGCGACGCTGGACTTCTCCGAGCGCTACCTCGGCACGCCCGCGCGCTTCGTGGGCCGCAAGCAGGAGATACTGGCGAAGGCAACACCCGAGGAGGTGGCTTCCAAAAAGGTGGCCGTGGTGAGCCGCACCGCGCACGAAGCCTATCTGCGCTCCTTCTTCAACGAAGCCGCCATCCGCCCCTATCCCGATCTCAAGGCGGCCCAGGAGGCGCTGAAAGCCGGGCAGGTGGACCTTCTGTTCGGCGACGGAATCACCCTGGCGCTCTGGCTGAACGGCACCGACAGCGCCGCCTGCTGCCGCTTCGTGGGCGGCCCCTTCACCGAAAGCCGCTTCTTCGGCGATGGCTTCTCTGTGGCGGTGAAGGAAGGCAACGATACGCTGCGCCACGCCGTGGATTTTGCCCTCCAGCGCATCTGGGAAAAGGGCGTCTACACCGACCTCTATCTGCGCTGGTTCCCCGTCGGCTTCTACTGACGGCGCCTCACGCCGAACCGGCGCTCAGGTGCGGCCCGGCCGCTGGCCGGCGATGAGCCGTGCCGTGCGTTCGATGGCCGGCGCATCATCGGCGAGCCGGTCGGTCAGCAGGTGCAGCCAGTTGAAGCCGATATAGAGGCCAACGCGATCGTCGATCTCCGACGCAGGGATCTCCCCGCGTTCCGCTGCGCGCTCGAACATGTGGCAGAGGTCGCGGAGCCGGTCGGGCAGGAACTTGTCGCGCAGGGCGGAAAGGGCGGCGTCGGTGGTCTGGGCTTCGGCGATGAGCGCCCGGAAGATGCTGCCCGACGGCGTGTCCCGCCAGAAGCCCCACAACGCACGGGTATAGGCGAGAAGGTCGCTCCAGAGGGCGCCGGTATCGGGCAGGGCCATGTGGCTCGCCTTCTCCGCCGCGTAGACGTCGATCAGCAGGTCCGCCTTGGTCGCCCACCAGCGATAGATAGTCGGCTTGCCGGCCCCGGCGCGACGGGCCACCTCCTCGATGGAGAAGCCGGCATATCCGCGCTCCGCGAGCAGTGCCCGGGCTGCCGTCAGAATCGCCGCCTCCGCATCCGGATTGCGCCGCGCGCCAATGGATGAGCGACGACGGTCTGCGGGGCTGGTCTCGGGCATCGGATGGGCCTTTCGCCAATTTCCTCTTGCATAACGAAACGGACCGTATATATCAAACCATATCGGAACGGATCGTTTCGTTTAGGTACGCATCGCCTCAGGAACCGTTGCCATGAGCAGCCTCGCCATTCTCGCACACCTGCGCTTTCTGGGACTGATGATGATCGGCGCCTACGCCCTCATCAATGCCATTCTGGCGCTCCTCTCGCCCATCACCGCGGGATGGCCCATCTGGGCCTCGACGCTGCTGGCGGTGCCGCCCATGGTGATGGGCATGGTACACCTCGTGCTCCCCATCGCACGGCGCCACCTCGCTCGTCCCGACGGCAAGCGGGCGTGAGCCCATACGAAAGAGCCGCCCCGTTCGCACGGGACGGCTCCTGAAGCTCGAAACAGAGCGAAAGAAGAACGGTCAGTGCCGCGGCGCGGGCAAGCCGAGCTGCGAGGAAGGGGCCGGGCGGGCAGCCTCGGCCCGCTTGTGCTCGCGGCGGGCGGCGCGCGCCTCGCGACGATAGCGGCCCTGCCGCGCCCAGGTGACGGCCCCACCGGCGATGACCCCGACGATCACCGCCGCGAAAATGATCGCGAACAGCGGCAGCGTCACCGACAGGGCGGGATGATCCGGCGAGAACGGATCAAGGGAGAGCGTCACCGGCTTGCGGTTCGCAACGGCCAGAGCCACGGCGAGGATCGCCAGCGGCAGGCCGATGAGGATGGAGAGGAAGCGGCTCACGGGGCCTACTTTCCAGCGTTGAGACGCTCGCGCATCTCCTTGCCGGTCTTGAAATAGGGAACGGTCTTCTCGCTCACGTCCACCTGCTTGCCGGTGCGCGGGTTGCGCCCCACACGGGCGTCGCGCTTCTTCACCGAGAAGGCGCCAAAGCCGCGCAGCTCCACACGATCCCCCCGCTCCAGCGCGGAAGCGATCTGCTCCAAGATGGCGTTGACGATGTTCTCCACGTCCCTCTGGTAGAGGTGCGGATTGGCCTCGGCGATCTTCTGGACGAGCTCGGACTTGATCATTTTGGCCCCAGTTCCCTCGAAATCATCCGCCGAAAGCGAGCCATAGCCCTCAATGGCGGGCGGTGGGCGGCCGGACGTCCGGCATTGTTATCGGTGCTGACGGATGGCCGCCAAGCGCTTGTAAAAGCGACCCTAACCCTAGCTCCGAGGGTGCCAGAGGGCCAACAGACCGTCAAGTTGACCGCGCTCCAGCGCGCCTTTCGCCGCATCCGTCAGGAGCGCTGCCGCCTGCGGGAAGCCGAGCGCACTCACGACCCCGCGCGCGGTGCCCAGAAGCCAGCCGAATTCGTCGCCAACCTCCTTGGTGCGCCAGGTGCGTACCTTGAGAGCCTCGCTCACGCCCTTCTCCCGGGCGAGCCACGCACGGGCGGTGCGCTCGTCGCCGAGTTCGTCCACGAGCTGGAGTTCTAGGCCCTGATGACCGGTGAAGACGCGGCCATCGGAAACGTTGGCGAGCTTGGCATCAGAGAGCTTGCGGCGATCGCCGACGAGATCCTTGAACCAGGCGTAGCTGTCCTTCACCAGCGAATCCACGGCGGCGCGCGCCTCAGGCGTCACCGGCGTATAGGGATTGGGCGAGGCCTTGAGCGGGGAGGACTTGATGTCCTCTATGGTCACACCCACGGTCTTGAGCAGCTCGGTGAAGTTGGGGAACTGGTAGATCACGCCCACCGAGCCGACCAGCGCATTGCGGCGGGCCACGATGTGGTCGGCGCCCAGCGCCGCGATATAGGCGCCAGAGGCGGCGACGCCCTCCACCACGGCAACGACCGGCTTCTTGGCGGCGAGGCGGCGGAGCGCGTCGAACAATTGCTCGGAGCCCGTCACGGTGCCGCCGGGGCTGTCGATGGACAGGATGACGGCGCTGGCACGGGACCGCCCGATCTCCTCCAGAAGCTCCACCCGCTCCCGATCGTTGCGGATGATGCCGCCGATCATGATCCGCGCCACATGGGGCGAGGAGGCGGGAATGTCGCGGCCGATCAGGGCCGACACGCCCACCGCCACGGCGGCGACGACGCCGAGCACCCCGAGCACCCGCCAGAATGTGACCTTCCGCCGAAGGCGGCGGCGTTCGACGATCTGGTCGGCATCCAACGACATGGTGCGCGTTCCTCGGCAGGCAGTCTCAAGCCCCACGCGGACTTAAGCAGGCGGGGCGGCGTTGGCAAGCGTTCCCGCGCGGCGAGCCTACCCCGCCAGCGCGGCGATGACAGCGTTGAGGACCGGGAAGCCGGCCGCGGTCGCGCGCAGCCGGCCGTCCTTGAACGCCACCAGCCCTTCCGCCTCCAGCGTGGCGAGGCGTTCCGGATCGATGCGGCCGCCGAGGCGGGCATGACGGGCGAGGTCCACGCCCTCCGTCAGGCGCAGGCCCATGAGCAGCATCTCGTCCGCCTGCTCGGCTGCCGACAGCGTCTCGTCGGAAATGACGCCGTGCCCGTCCGCCTCCACCCGCTTCAGCCACTCTTCCGGCGACCGCTCGGTGAAGGTGGCGTGGCGCATGTCGCCCGACACCAGCCGCCCATGGGCTCCGGCGCCGATGCCGGCGTAGGTGCCATAGCGCCAGTAGACGAGATTGTGCCGCGCCTCGGCCCCCGGCCGGGCATGGTTGGAAACCTCGTAGGCGGGAAGGCCAGCCTGCGCCGTCACCTCCTGCGTCACGTCCCAGAGGGCGCGGGAGAGATCGTCATCGGGAAGAATGAGCTTTCCGGCGCCGTACAGCCGCTCGAACGGCGTACCCGGCTCGATGGTGAGCTGGTAGAGGGACAGGTGCTCGCAGCCTTCGCCGAGCGCGCGCCGCAGCTCCGCCGCCCAGGCATCCGGTGTCTGGCGCGGGCGGGCATAGATGAGATCGAAGGAGACGCGATCGAAGGCTCGACGCGCGATGGCGACGGCGGCCAGCGCCTCCGCCACCGAGTGCATCCGCCCGAGCCCCTGAAGGTCCGCATCGTCCAGCGCCTGAACGCCGAGGGAGACGCGGTTGACCCCCGCGGCCCGGTAGCCGTGGAACCGCTCCGCCTCCACGGAGGTCGGGTTCGCCTCCAGTGTCACCTCTGCATCGGCGGTGAGCGGCCAGGCCTCGTTGATGGCCTCCAGGATCGCGCCCACAGTGGCGGGTGCCATGAGGGAGGGCGTACCGCCGCCGAAAAAGACCGTCTGCGCCCTCTGCGGTCCCGACAGCGCCCGCGCGTGGGCGATCTCGCGCCGGAAGGCCGCGATATAGCGCGCCTCGTCCGGCGGCACGAGCCGGACGTGGCTGTTGAAGTCGCAATAGGGGCACTTGGCCTTGCAGAATGGCCAATGGACGTAGACCCCGAAGCCGCCCGCCGTATCGGCGACACCCTCGCTCCCGAACGGGAGAGGGTGTGCCGGAGCGCTCACGGAGGGCGCGGTGTTCGAGATCGTCGTCACCCCTTCAGGCACGCCTTCGAGAGCTTCAGGAAGGCGCGGGCACGATGGGAGAGGCCGAAGCCCTTGGGCGGCATGCCGTGCTTCTCGTCCGCGGTCATCTCGGCGAAGGTCTTCACATGGCCCTCGGGGAGGAACATGGGATCGTAGCCGAAACCCTTGGCGCCGCGGGGCGGCCAGACGAGGGTGCCGTCCACGGTGCCCTCGAACTCCTCCAGATGCCCATCCGGCCAAGCGATGCAGAGTGCCGAGACGAACCGGGCATGGCGCTGGGCGGGCTCGGTGGCGCCGACCTTCTGAAGTTCGGCCTCCACCTTCTCCATGGCCATCTCGAAATCGCGGTCGGGTCCCGCCCAGCGGGCGGTGTGGATGCCCGGCGCGCCGCCGAGGGCGTCGATGACGAGCCCACTGTCGTCGGCGAAGGCCGGCAGCTGCGACGCGTTCGCCGCCGCCACAGCCTTCAGCCGCGCGTTGCCGGCGAACGTCTCCTCGGTCTCCTCGGGCTCACGCAGGTTGAGGTCGCCGGCAGCGATCGCCTCCACCCCGTGCGGCTCGAGGAGCATCTTCATCTCGATGAGCTTGCCCGGATTGTGGGTCGCCACAACGAGCTGGCCGGTGAGCTGGCGCGACATCAGCCCACCGCCAGCTTCTGCAGGGAAACGAGCTGATCGACCCCCGAGCGGGCGAGGGAGAGCAGCGACAGCAGTTCGTCCTGGGTGAACGGCGTCTTTTCCGCCGTGCCCTGGATTTCCACGATGCCGCCGGTGCCGGTCATGACGAAATTGGCGTCGGTCTCAGCCACCGAATCCTCGGCGTAGTCGAGGTCGAGCACGGGCGTGCCCTCGTAGATGCCGCAGGAAACCGCCGCCAGATGCTGCTTGAGCGGCATTTCCTTGATCATGGAGCGGGACTTCATCCAGCTCAGGCAGTCATGGAGGGCGATCCAGGCGCCCGTGATGGAAGCAGTGCGGGTGCCGCCATCGGCCTGGAGCACATCGCAATCGATGGTGATCTGCTTCTCGCCCATCGCCACGAGATCCGTGACCGAGCGGAGCGAACGCCCGATCAGGCGCTGGATTTCCTGGGTGCGACCGGACTGCTTGCCGGTGGTGGATTCGCGACGGGTGCGGTCATGGGTGGCGCGGGGCAGCATGGAATATTCCGCCGTCACCCAGCCGCGTCCCTGGCCTTTCAGCCACGGCGGCAGGCGCTCCTCCAGCGTCGCGGAGACGAGAACGTGGGTGTCGCCGAACTTCACGAGGCAGGAGCCTTCCGCGTGGCGCATCACGCCCCGTTCAAAGGACACCGCGCGCATCTCGTCGGGGGCGCGCTTGCTGGGGCGCATGATGGATACCTCATTGTGCGTCATGGGCGCTCCTTTTAGAGCGCCGCGCGCCCAGAGGAAAGCAAGGCGCGCGACGACGCCCGCCCGGCGCTTGAACCCAGCCCCCGCGAGGGACACATTAGGGACAGCAAAATCCTTTGCTTCGAAGGCTGAACCCGTGGCGCTCGATCCGTTCCTGCCCCTGTCGTCCGGCGGCCTCGCGCAAATCGACCAGCGCTCGCGCGAGATTTTCCGCCAGATCGTCGAGAGTTACCTCGCCACCGGGGAGCCGGTCGGCTCGCGCAACATCGCCCGCCTGATCCCCATGACGCTGTCCCCCGCCTCGGTTCGCAACGTGATGGCGGACCTGGAGGCGGCCGGCCTCATCTATGCCCCCCACACCAGCGCCGGTCGCCTGCCCACCGAGCGCGGCCTGCGTTTCTTCGTGGATGCTCTGATGGAGGTGGGCGACGTCAACGAGCGCGACCGGGCCAATATCGAGACGCAGGTGCTTGCCGCCGCACGGACCACAACGGTGGAAGGCGTGCTGCAGGAAGCCTCCGCCTTGCTGTCGGGCCTCGCCCGCGGTGCCGGGGTCGTCACCGCCACCAAGACGGACCCGCGCCTGAAGCATGTGGAGTTCGTTCCGCTGGAACCGGGCCGCGCCCTCGTCATCCTCGTGTCCGAGGACGGGCAGGTGGAGAACCGCGCGCTGGCGCTGCCCCCGGGCCTGCCGGCTTCCGCCCTCACCGAGGCGACCAATTTCCTCAACGCCCGCATCCGCGGCCGTACCCTCTCCGATGCGCGGCAGGAGATGGACAGCCTCCTCGCCGAGCTCAACCGCGATCTCGATGCCCTCACCGCGCGCGTCGTGGAGGCCGGGCTTGCCTCCTGGTCCGGCGACGGGCCCGGCGAGCGCACCCTCATCGTGCGCGGGCAGGCGAAACTGCTGGAGGATCTGCGCGCGCTGGAGGACCTGGAGCGCATCCGCCTGCTGTTTGACGATCTCGAGACCAAGCGCGAGGTCTCCGAACTGCTCGGCCGGGCGGAGGAGGCGCAGGCGCTGCGCATCTTCATCGGCTCGGAGAACCGGCTGTTCTCCCTCTCCGGCTCCTCCACCATCGTCGCACCCTATCGCGACGGGCAGGGCCGGGTGCTGGGCGTGCTCGGTGTCATCGGCCCGACCCGGCTCAATTATGGCCGCATCGTCCCCATGGTGGACTTCACCGCTCGGCTGGTCAGCCGCATCCTCGGTGCACCGGGCGCGGACGCGGCGTGAGGGATAAGGATCACTACGACTTGATTTTTCCCCCCATCGCCCCGATATGCGCCGGGACGATTGGCCTTTGCCCGGCGGCATGGTGACCCCGGGCGAATCTCAAGGCAGGGGAAGTAACCGGATGAGCGAGCAGAAGCGCGCGCCCGAGACCGGCGGCGACGCAAGCGAAAACGGTACCGCGCAGGGCAATGCGCAGGTGAACGAGGCGACCGCCGAGGCGGAAGCCACCGCCATGGCGGACGCCGCCATCGGCGATCCGGCCGGCGACAAGGCGCGTCTGGAAGGCGAGATCGCTAGCCTCAAGGACAAGTTCCTGCGCGCCTTCGCGGAGGCGGAGAACGTGCGCCGCCGCGCCGAGAAGGAAATCCAGGACGCCAAGACCTACGGCATCGCCTCCTTCGCCCGCGACGTGCTGAACGTGGCGGACGATCTTGCCCGGGCCCTCGGCTCGGTGGAGGCGGAGGCCAAGGCGACCGCCGAAGGCGGCTTCAAGGCGCTGTTGGATGGGCTGGAACTGACCGAGCGCGGTCTGGTCAAGGCGCTGGAGAAGCACGGCATTCGCAAGATCGAGCCGAAGGGGGAGAAGTTCGATCCGAACCTCCACCAGGCCATGTTCGAGGTGCCGGATCCGAGTGTGCCGACCGGCACTGTGGTGCAGGTGGTCCAGGCGGGCTACGTGATCGGCGAGCGGGTGCTGCGTCCGGCCATGGTGGGAGTTGCCCGCGGCGGACCGAAGGCCGAGGCCAACAAGGCGACCGGCGCGGCCTGAGCTGAGCTTTTTGAAGGATTAGATATCGTTGGAGGCGGATACGTTCCGCCTCCCGTGATCGCCGCCGCCTGAACCACCCCCCGAGCCCGCTCCCGCCCCGATCAGGTCGGCGAGGGCGTCGGCAATGACGCGGCTGGTATACGGCTTGGCGACCCGCGGCGCGTCGGCAAACTCCGCCGGCATGCGCACGCTTCCAGTGTAGCCCGAGCAGAAGATGAAGGGGATGCCGCGTTCGGCAAGGATCGCGGCGGCCGGATAAACCGGCTCTCCGGCGAGATTGACGTCGAGAATGGCGGCATCGATCTGCTCAGACGAAGCGGCTGTGACCGCAGCGGCGAGGCTCGCGACCGGCCCGACCACGGTATAGCCCAGCGACCTGAGATTGTCGTCGAGCCCCAGTGCCACGAGATACTCGTCCTCAACGACGAGAACCCGCCTTCCCGACAAGATCATTCTTCTACGCCTTGGCTGACTGCATGTCCCCACAGGGCCATGTCCGGGTTCAACCAGCCGCGGAAAAAAAAGTTCCACGCACCGCAGCAAGGCATTGGGGAACACCGGAAGGGCTGAAATGTGCCCTTCCGGGGCATCGCACGAAGGTCAGTCCTTGGCCCGCTCGACGTAGGAGGCATCGGCGGTCATGACCACCACGCGGGTACCGGCGGAGACATGCGGCGGCACCATGGTGCGCACACCGTTGGAAAGAACGGCCGGCTTGTAGGACGAGGAGGCCGTCTGGCCCTTCACGGTCGGCTCGGTGTCCACGATCTCCAGCACCACGCGGGCCGGAAGCTCGATGGCGATCGGCACGCCGTTATGGGTGGAGAGCATGCATTCCATGCCTTCCTGGAGATAGACGGACTGGTCGCCCATCACATCCTTCGGCACGGTCACTTGATCATAGTTTTCCGGGTTCATGAAGGTGTAGCCGTCGGAATCCTCGTAGAGGAAGGTGTGCGGGCGATCTTCCACGAAGGCCCGCTCCACCTGCTCGGTGGTGCGGTAGCGCTCGGAGATCTTCACGCCATCGGAGATGCGGCGCATGTCGAGCTGCGTCACCGGCGTGCCCTTGCCGGGATGGATATTCTCGGCGGTGAGAACAACGTACAGCTTGTCGTCGATGTCGACCACGTTGCCCTTGCGCAGGGTGCTGGCGATAACCTTGACCACGTCGGCTCTTCCTTGACCTAGATGCGCGGCGCCCGCGCCGATTGAAAAATGGGGGACGGCGGCGCCGTCTGGCTGGTTCGGCGCGCACCATAGCGATAATGGCGCGCAACGCCAGTCTTGCCCCCGTCTTTCCGGCTCTGGGCCGCACCAGCGGCTAGCAAGACAGGTGGCCGCAACGAGGACCCTATGTCATGGCGGTATCGAGTTCCTCGCCGGTTCCCCCCTCCCCTCCGTGGTGGCGGCCGGACGTTCATGCGGATCGCCGCCCCTTTCTGCTCGCGCGCGGGCGCATCGCTGCCGCCGTGCGCGCAGCCCTCACGGAAGACGGATTCATCGAGGTCGAGACACCGGTGCTTCAGGTCTCGCCGGGGAACGAGACACACCTCCACGCCTTCGGCACGGACCTGGTTGGGCCGGACGGGGCGATGCGCCGGCTCTATCTGCGCACATCGCCCGAGTTCGCCGCCAAGAAGCTGCTGGCAGCCGGGGAGCCGACGATCTTCGAGTTCGCCCGCGTCTTCCGCAATCGCGAGCGCGGCATGGCGCACCATCCGGAATTCACCATGCTGGAATGGTATCGCGCCGGCGCGCCCTACACGGCGATGATGGAGGATTGCGCCATCCTCCTCGTCCGCGCCGCCGAGGCGGGCGGGGTCTCGGCCTTCCACTATCGCGGCAAGGCCTGCGATCCCTTCGCCCTGGCGGAGCGCCTGACGCTCGTCGCGGCCTTCGCCCGTCATGCAGAGATGAACCTCGAAGCCCTTCTGCCGGCTCCCGGCGCCCCGCCCGATGCCGCCGCCTTCGCCCGCGCCGCGGCCGAGGCCGGCATCCGCACCGCGCCCGACGACACCTGGGGGGACGTCTTCTCGCGCGTGCTGGTGGAGAAGATCGAGCCTCATCTGGGCCTCGGCCACCCCACCATCCTCACCGACTATCCCGTGAGCGAGGCGGCTCTCGCCCGGCCGAAGCCGGACGACCCGCGCTTTGCCGAACGCTTTGAGCTCTATTGCTGCGGACTGGAGCTGGCCAATGCCTTCGGCGAGCTGACGGACGCAGCCGAACAGCGCCGGCGCTTCGAAAACGACATGGACGAGAAGAAGCGGCTGTACGGCGAGCGCTATCCGCTCGACGAGGATTTCCTCGCGGCGCTGGCCCTCATGCCTCCGGCAAGCGGCTGCGCGCTCGGCTTCGACCGGCTCGCCCTGCTGGCGAGCGGGGCGCGGCGGATCGAGGACGTGCTGTGGGCGCCGGTCGCGGGAGGCTAGAGCATCCTTGCGACCGCTCCCGCCCAGCGACCCGGCTTGATCAGTTGATCTCGAACAGGGTCGAGAAGCCGGAGATGTCGAACACCTCACGAATCTGCGGCTGCAGCGACGAGAGCGCGAGCTTGCGCTTCGCCCCGCGCATGGCCTTGCCGGCGACCAGCAGTGCCCGCAGGCCGGAGGAGGACACGTAGTCCACGCCGGCGAGGTTCACCACGATCCCGCCATCGGTCATGGACACGACTTCCATCAGGCTCGCCTCGAACGGCTTGGCGTTCGGCGTGTCGAGACGCCCCGCCACCTTCAGCACCACGTCGCTTCCGACCTGCTCACGTTCGATGTGCATCGGCCTCTACTCGCTTGATCTCCGCCTCCGCGGCGGCCGGACGAACCGGATTATCCTCATTCTCGGGCATGCGCAACGCAATCGCGCTGCGCCGCACCAGCCAGATCGCCCGTTCGAACAGGCTGGTGGCGAGCAGCAGCTGCCGCGCGTCCGCGCCGGCGTCGAGTGCCGTAGCGGCAAGCTGACGGCGGATGCGGTTCAGCATCTCCGATCGATCACCGGAGAGCGCGATGATGAGGTCGAGATCATCGGCCGGCCCATCGGTGGCGTCGGCGAGGGACAATGTGATGGCTCGCAACGACTCGGAGAGGGCGAAGGCGAGCGGCGGCACCTCGTCAAAGCCCTCCACCACCTCGGTGAAGTCGTGCAGCGTGTCCTGGAGGGTGCGCACGTTCTCCACCAGCGCCTGGTGATGCAGGGCGACCTCGAGACTGTCGCGGGCGAGGCCGACGGCGATGAGCTCCGAAATGAACTGGTCCACGGCAAGGCCCACCGAGGCGGCGCCACGCCACAGGGCCAGCCGCTCACCGGCGTCGCCGTTGTCCTTCTGGTCGAGGTCCGGCAGCAGGATCGGCAGGAGCTTGATGAGTCTCAGGGTCTCGCTGACCGCGAGATCGAGGGCGGTTGAGGGATCGGCCAGCGCATCGTCATGGATGAAGCGCGGGCGGGAGGCGCCATCTTCCAGCGTCGGCGGGCTCATGGCGGCGGCGAATTTCTCAGAAAGCCCCCGCGCGAAGGCGACCGGGATCGCGCCCGCCACCTGAAGGGCGAGGAACAGGACCGACAGGGACATGGACGCCGTGTCGTTGCCCACAGCAGAGAGGGCAGCGAACCCGTCGAAGCCGACGACTTCGCCAAAGCCGAAGAAGGCCCCGACGATGAGGCAGCCCACGGCCTTCACCAGCACATGGATATAGCAGAGTTGGCGGCCGGTCCCCTCCAGCCCGCCGGCAGAGAGAATGGCCGCGAAGCCGGAACCGAGGTTCGCGCCGAGCACGATGAAGACCGCATCGTGGAGACCGAGAATTCCGGCCTGCATCAGCGCCAAGACGAGGATCGTGGGGGTCGAGGATGACTGGCTGACGGCGGAAACTGCAAGCCCCAGAAAGAAGCCGAGGAGCGGCGTCAGGTGGTCGGCAAGGCTGCCCGCGACGGACGCAATATCCAGCGCCCGTGGCGCCTGCTTGATGAAGTCAAGGCCCAGCAGGGCCAGCGCGAGGCCGAAGGCGACGCCCATCCATTGCGCCATGCCGCGCCGGCGGTCGAGCTTGAAATGGAAGGCGATGCCGACCAGGCCGACGATGTAGAGCACGAGCAGGCGGAAATCAATCGCCGCCACGAACACCAGCGCCGCGGTGCCCACATTGCCGCCGGCGACGACCGGGATGGCATCGCGCGTGGTGAAGGCGCCGCCGCGCACGAGATTGCCGCTGATGACCGCGACGGCGTTGGAGGATTGTGTGGCCACGCCCGCCAGCGTCCCGCACAGCAGCCCCATCACCGGGGAGCGCGTCGCCCGGCGCAGCAGTGCACGCACCTTGCGGCCCGTGGCCTGCTGCAGGTGGGTGGCCATGGCCTTGAGGCCGACGAACAGAAGGCCGAGGCCGGCCAGGAGCTCGGCAATGACAAGCATCGATAAAAAAGACCCAGCGGCACCAGAGGAAAGCCGCAGACGCGCTCAAGTTTCCGCGGATGCCGCGGCACGATCCCCCGACCGGCCACCATAGACCGCGGAGTGCGACACTCTTGTGAGCAGTCTCACCCGGCCGGCTTGGCCACCAGTGTCAGCCGGTTTTCCTCGCCCTCGCGGTTGTAGTCGAGGGTCTCGAGGAAATGGCGCATCAGCTGCACGCCGTGGCCGCCGATCTTGGCGTCCTCGATGCTATCCGGCACCACCGGCTCGGCGATGCTGGTGGGATCGAACGGCACCCCATTGTCGATGAGGCGCACCGCCACCCGGCCTTCCGGCAGGCGCCAACACTCGATTCGAATCCGAGGCTGCCGGTCGGTCCCGGCGAAGCCGTAGGAGACGACGTTGGTCAGGGCCTCCTCGAGGCTCAGCTCCAGCGCGAAGCGGGTGGCATCAGGCCAGCCCTGCTCATCGGCCAGCGTGCCGAGCCAGCCGGTGGCGTCGGTGATGTCGTCGATGCGCGCGCCCACATCGATGGTCGATACGAGGGTTCCGGCCTCGGGCGTCGCCATGGGATCCGCCGTCAGGTTGCCGGAGAGACGCCCGCCGCCGCGAGCGCCTCGTCCCGCGTGGCGTGGATGCCGACGAGCTGGTCGACACCAGTCGCGCGCAGCACCTTCTCCACCTGGGGGTCGCAGGCGAACAGCCCCATGGTTCCCCCCTTGCGATGCAGCCCCTTGGCGCCGGCGAGCAGCAGGCGGATGCCGATGGAGGCCATGAACGGCGTGTTCGACAGGTCCACCACGAGCACGCGCGCGGCCTCGCAGGACGACTTGAACTCCGGCTCCACCGCTGCCGCGCCGGCAATATCCAGCCGGCCCTCGAGGCGGACGAGGATGATGTCGGGGCCGAGGGGGGTCCTCTCGATCTTCATGGGGCCAGTATCTCTCTGGATCGGGATGCCCGCACCGCGCGGGCACAGATTCAGCGAATCATACGATAGTTTCGTGACGCGGAGCAGAGGCCCGGACGGGGCCGCCGGCTGAAGTATCAGGCCTTACGGGGGCGGGCGTAGAGCACGCCGGCAGCCCCGGAATCGGTGCGGCAGCGGGCGTAGCCGTGCCAGCCCTCGGCGAAGAGTTCCTTCTGGCGCGCCGTGTCCAGGGGATCGACGAGAAGGGTCTCCTGCGGATCGAAGGTGGTGAAGTCGCGCACCATCACATAGCGCGCATAGCCGCCGAAGAAGAGCTGGATGTCGTAGATGGGGAAGCCCTCGGAGAGCAGGCTTGCCCAGCTCGGCGTGTTCACCGGCGCGGCCGTGGAGAACAGCACCATGTCGGCCGGCGCCGCATCGACGCGGGCGGCGATCAGGACGCGCTGCAGTCCCCGCCCGCGATAGGCCGGGTGCACCGAGGCGCCGGCCAACCGGCCAACCGACAAGGCGGGATCGATCCCGAGCATCTTGTGCGGCCCGTCCTTGGGCGCATGGTCGTGCTGCAGGATGCCGTAAGCGGCGAGCAGCGGGCCGTCATAGAGCCCGATCACCAGGCCGCGGCCGCTGAGGATGCTTTCGAAGTAGGAACGGTTTTCCGGCTTCACCACTTCCGGGCGAACCAGCGGCCCGATGGCCAGATGATGAAGGGTGTCGATCGCGTCGAGATCGCCCGGCCCGAGCATGCGCTGCGTCAGCGTAGAGGTCGGCGCGGCCTCGCGCAGGGCGTTCATCACGTGATTACTTCCGCATAATTGAGCATGGCGATGGGGGGATAGACGCCGAGCTGCTTGGCCACGTTCATGTTGATGATGAGGGCGAAGCGCTTCAGCGTCTCGATCGGGATGTCCTGCGGCGGCACGTGCTGCACCAGGATTTCGGCCGCCTTGGAAGCGGCGAGCTGGCCCACCGAATAATACCGGCTGACGAGCCCGACAAGCCCCAGCCCCTCGCGCAGGAAGAATTCCGTCGCGCCGAAGGTGGGCAGGCCCGCCGCCAGCGCCGCCGGGCCCACCCGGTCGAAGATGGTGGCAAGGAAGGTGTCGGCCGGCAGGTAGAGCCACTCGGCGCCCTGCGCCTTCAGGTTCCGCACGAAATCCTCGACCCCGTCACCGGTCGGCTTGTTGCCGACCATGGTCAGGGGCTGGGCCAGGACCTCGGCACCGATCGTACCGGCGAAGGCCTTCATCTCGTCGATGATGGCAACCGAGTTGCTCTCGTTCGGCGAGTAGATCACGCCGACCTTCTTGAAGGCCTTGTAGCTCTGCATGGCGCGCAACTGCACGTCGGTCGGCACCACGTGCACCGCGCCCGTCACGTTGCGCCCCGAAGAGGCGAGCGAAGGCGCGATCTTCACCTGCACCGGCGCGGCCACCAGGGCGAAAACCACCGGGATGTCGCGCACGAAGCCGGCGGTGGGCGGCGCGTCATAGGGGCCGGCGACACCGAGAGTAAGGGGCGTGCCGTAGGTATAGATGAGGTTCGGCCGGAAGGTCGGCAGCACTTCCGCGAGGATCGGCTTCACCTTGCTCGCGTCCCGCTCCACGTCGCGGGTCATAAACTCGACCTTGATGTCGTTGGCCGCGAAGTAGTCGCGGAAGCCGCGCTCCACGTCGGTATCACCGCGGAAGGTGAGCATCAGGACGCGGAACGCGTCGCCACGGGCGGCTGGCGCAGGCGCAGGCGCGCCGGCTGGTCGCGGCTGGCCGTTCGTGCCGTTGGTCTGGGCGAAGGCGCCGGGGACAGAGCCCACCAGCCCCGCAGCACCCGCGCCGAGGCCGAGTGCGAGGAGGGAACGGCGATCCATCAGGCGGAACTCCCTTCCGAGGCGGCCGCAGAGGATGGGCGGCGCGAATGATGGACGAAGATTCTGCGTCCGGATAGCGCAAATAACACAGCTCCGGCTACCGCCACAGCACCGAGAAAACCGGTAGCCGACGCAAAGCCCAAGGTCGAAAGCAGGAAGCCGGCGCTAGCGGGACCGGCGGCGTTGCCGGACCGCTCCACCAGCCGGAACAGGCCCAGCACACCGGCCGCCCGGCCCGCCCCCATGCTGGTGGCGGTATCCGCGACCAGCGCCGACTGGGAGGCGATGGACATGGCCTGTCCCCAGCCCAGCGCCACCAGCGCCACCACGATCAGCGCCACGGAGGGATGGAGCAGCACCGCCATGGCGCCGATGCCAGACACCAGTCCGCCCGCCACCACGAAACCGGCGCGGGCGCTGAAGCGGTCGGCCAGGGCGGCGAAGAAGGGCACCCCGATCACCATGAGGACCGGATAAATCATCTGGAAGCGGCCAATGGCCGCGGAGGAGAAGCCCTCGCGCTGCAGCTCCAGCGGCACCAGCAGGAAGCAGAGGGCCGCGAAGAGGAATTTGGCGGGGAAGGCGCAGCCGAGGAGCAGGGACATCAGACCTGGCGCGCGCGCCGCAGCCTTGAGATCGGCGAGCCCCACATTGGCCACGCTGCGATGCCGCTCCGCGGCCGGCAGCGTCAGTCGCGCCACCAGAAGTGCCACCAAGGCAAGACCGGCCGAGGTCCCGAAGGCGACGCCCGGTCCGAGCCTGTCGGCGATGACGCCGCCGATAGGCGGCCCGCACAGGCTCGCCACCATGATGGCGCGCACGAACACAGCCAGAGCCGCGCTGCGGGCGGCGCCGGAGGACAGGTCCACCACGTGGCCCTGGGCGGAGACGAACACCAGCGCATAGCCCACCGCCGTGGCGACGCGCCCGGCGAGGAAGACGTCATAATGCGGACTGATCGCCGACACCACATAGCCGGCCGCCGCCAGCGCCGCGCCGGCGAGGAAGCCGGGGCGCCGGCCGAGCCGCTCGGACAAGGAGGCGAACGGCACCTGGCACAGCGCCACGACGGCCATGAAGGCGACGATGGGCAGGCTGGCCGACATGTCCGGACCAAAGCCCGCGGGCACGCCGAGGGCCTGCGCGGCACGCGGCAGGAACGGGCGGGTGAGTTCCTCCGCCAGCATGAACAGGAACAGGGCCGGACGCACCGCGATGGCGGCCTCGCTCTCGGCCGCCTGGACCCGGCCAAGGCCCGTGCGGACCTCGATCTCGTCAAGCCGGGCGATGGCCTCGCCGTCCCCCCTGCGCTCCGCCTCGGCGCGCAGGGCGAGATGGCGTTCGGCGAGCGTTTCCACATGCCGATCGATGGGCAGGATGAGGTCGCCGGCAGCGCCCGCGCCGCCCTCCTGACGGGACAGCACGCCGCGCTTCAGCGCCTTCAGCCGCCGCTCCACCGCCACCAGCGATTCGAGGCCGCGGGTGCCGACGACGAGAGCCACCAGTTCCAGCGCCACCAGCAGCGCGACGATGCCGATGAAGGCGACGTCGACCAGAACCGCGCCAACCTGCTGGGACACGACGCTGGGATCGACCACGATCATCACGTCGCCCAGGCGATGGCCGTCGGCATCCTCCACCGGCACGAAGACCCGTGGCGCGTCGCCGCCGGACGAGGCCTCGCCGGACCGCGCCAGTTCCTTGCCGCCCGCAGCGTTCAGGCTGATCTGGGTGAATTCGATATTGGCCGCCCGCAAGTCGTCGAAATAGCGGTTCACGCCAACCAGCCGGTCGAACGGCACACCAACCACTGCCGCGCGCTGGACGAGGTCGGCGGCGGCGCGGCCCACCGAATTCGCCTTGGCGACGATTTCCGGTGCGATGGTGCGCTGGGCCGCCTGTTCCGCGCCCCAGCCGATCACGGCCAGAGCCGAACACAGGATGATGACGATGGCGATGGAGATGCCGCCGCGCAGGCCGATCATGCGGCGCCCCCACCGGTTGCGCCGGCGGCCGGCGGCTGGGTCGTGCGGTGCGCCTCTTCAACCGAAGCGAGCGCGGCGCGGGCGGCGGGCGGCCACAGATGCGGTTCCGCGGCACGCCGGACCGCCCGCTGCAGCAAAGCGGCGAGAAGCAGGCCGATGACCAGGGTTGCCGCACCGGCCCACAGGAGGGTCGGGAGCGAAATCCGCCTGAGGTCGGACGCCAGCGCCGAGGCGCCATCGGTGAGGATTTTGGTGTCATAGCGCACCACGACGCGGCCGAGGCTCTGGCCGATATCGTTGCGTACAGGGCGGGTCAGGCCGCGCTCGTTGTCCCGCGTCGTATCGAGGCCGACGCGGCCGGGCTCGCTGGAGTAGAGGACGATGCCGTGCTCGTCGGTCAGATCCATGGAGCGGATCGCATCCTCCACGCGGGTCTCCCGCTCCAGCACCGCGGTCAGGGCCTGCTGCGCGGGAAGGGCGATGCCGAGGGAAGCGGCCTTTTCCGCCACGTCCACCACCCGCTGAGCAGCGATGCCGCAACGGGCCTCAATGACCCCGCGGTGCGCGTTTATAAGTGTCACGTAGGAAAAATAGGCGCCGAAGGCGACGCACGCGGCCGCGATCAACGCGAACACGATGATGAGCCCCAGTGTGGTCCGCCTCATGACCCTTCGCGCTCGACCCTTGGCGTCTCGACTTTCGCGCCGAACCCGTGGCCCCTTGCCCTATGGTCCGACCCCGCCCCGCCCGACCTTCATGCCACGAAAAGCAAGCTGACAATGCAGGTTTTTTTGGTCGCAGGGCAGTTTTTTGTCTGGTTTGGCTGCGAGTGCGCGGTTAACGTCCGGCCGTCCATCCCACCGAAGTTCCCTGCATGACTTTCGTAAGCCGGCTCATCCTGGTCGCCGTCGTATCCGTGACCGCCGCGGTGGTGGCGGTGGCGGTGATCGCGTTCTCGGCCAGCGACCGGGTGGGCGAGGAGATCGAGCGTGCGCGCGTCGCCAATTTGCTCGGCACGCTGCGCGCCTCTACCGAGGCGAATCTCTCCATCGGCCTCGTCCTCGACCAGATTTCCCTGCTTCAGCCGCGCATCGAGCGCGAGAAGGCGGGCGACCCTTCCATCCTGGCCATCGACATCTTCAATTCCGCCGGTCGCGCCATCTATTCCACAGACCGCAGCGTGATCGGCGAGGAGGTGAGCCCGGACTGGGTGAAGCGCCTCGCCGACGACAACCAGTGGGCAGCCGCCGAGCGCGGCGACACGGTGTTCGGCACCCGCTTCGAGAACGACCTCGGCGTCGCCGGCGGCATTTCGGTCACGGTGTCGGACGAGGCGCGCAGCGCCCGCTCCGACCGGCTCGGCCTCGACCTTCTGATCCGCACAGGGCTGCTTTCGCTTGCCGCGTCGGTCGCCGCCATCATTGCCGCCCTGGCGTTCGTCCACATGCTGACGCGGCCGTTCGACCGGGTGGCAAAGGTGCTGCGCGGCGAAGGCGGATCCACCGGCGACGATGGTGGCCTCACGCCGCTTGCCGAGGCCACCGTGAAGAGCTGGCGCGATGCCGAGGCCAGGGTAGACCGCGGCCTCGGCCAGCTTGGAGCGCTCGACGATGCCGCCTGAGATCGCCGAGAGCGGCCGCGCGCGCCTCGTTACGGGGCTGTTCGCCCTCATCCTTACCCTCGTCCTCGGTGGCATCGCCGCGGCGGTGCTCCTCAACGGCTATCGCGCCCGGGTCGAGGAGAGTGCGCGCCGCGACGCGCTGGTGATCGGCACCTCGGTCGCCCGCACTCTTGCCCAGCAGTTCGAGAAGGCGGCGCGCTTCGGCATTCCCCTGAAGCTCCTTCCCGGCGTGGAACAGCACCTCTCCGAGACGCTGACCCGCACCCCGGGCCTGACCCAGATCGTGCTGCGCGGATCGGACGGACGCGAAATTCGCAGCGCCATCGGCGAGCATTCCGGCACCGATTCGGTGAGCGCACCCGTGGTGGTGGACGGCAATACGGTGGCGGCGGTAGAAGTCACCACCAATCCCGCCGCCCTCGCCACCTCCTTCGCCGATATCGGCCTGAAGGCAGCGGTGGTGGTGACGGTCTGCGCGGCGCTGGCCGCGCTGGCCGCGGGCCTGCTGGTGGGCAATGCGCTCGAGCGCGCCCGCGCCCGCCTCGCCAACGGCCTCGCCGAGGCGGTGAATGGCCACTATGGCGACCGCGACGTGATGATGCAGCACCGCCGACGCCATAGCGCACGGGGGGCCGTGGGCCGCGCCTTCCGGGAACTTGAGCACGGCAACCGCAGGGTCGCCGAGCGTCGATCCGTGTTCGAGGCCTATGCGGAGGAGCTTCTGGCGGTGGATTTCGACGGCGGGCTCAGGCCGGACGTGGAACGGGTCCGGCGCGAGGTCATGGCGCCGCCCGGCCGCGCCGACAAGGTGCGGGGGTCGTGATGCTGTTGCGGACCCGCATCACTCTCATCGTCGCCACCGGCTTCACCGTGCTCATGCTGGGCATCTGGGGGGCCACGGTGCTGCGCGACCGCGTCGCCCAGGCCCGCGAGGGCGAGCTGGCCATCGAGGGGCAGACCGTCCTCTGGCGCGAGATCGTCGCCTTCCAGACCGCCAACCTCGCCCGCATCCTCGAGCGCATCGACACCTCATCGCCCTTCCGCATCGCGCTGAGCTTCTCGGACCGTCCGGGCATCGCCGCGGCGATCCGGGAGGTCGGCATCGATATCGACGACCCCGCTACCTATTTCGAGGTGGTGGCGGCCGACCGCGAGGTGGTGTTCAGCGACGGCACCACCAATGCCCGCTACATCCTCGACGCCGGCAGCCTCGACAGAGCGCTCAAGGGTGAGGTGCTCTCCGGGCTGCGGCAGATCAGCGGCTCGCAGGTGATCGTCATCACCACCCGCACCGTGGAACTGCCCGGCCGGGGCCGGGCCGTGCTGGTGCTCGGGCGCGACGCCGCCCTCGGCATGGAGCGATTCGCCCGCGGCATCAGCGCTGCCACCACCCTCATCACCCTGCGCGGGCGGGTGGTCGCCAGCACCGATTTCCGCCTGTGGGAACGGGCCAAGGTCTCCATCACGCCCCGCCGGCCGACCGCCGAGCAGCTGATGCTCGACGGGCGCAACTACAACGTCACCTCCATTCCGGTCGCGGACGTGAGCGGCAGTGCCGTGGGCGCGCTCGTGAGCCTGGAGGACACCACGCAGACGGTGCAGGCGACCGCCTTCATTCGCCAGTCGGCCGTGGCCGGCGCCATCGGGCTCGTGCTGCTCGGCGTCGTCGGACTCAATGTCTTCCTCTGGTACAGCTTCCGCCCCCTGGAATCGGCCATCGACGTGCTGCAGGCCCTGTCGCGCGGCGACACCTCGGTCACGGTGGGCCATGCCGGCAATGACGAGATCGGCCGCATCGCCGAGGCGGTGGTGGCGCTGCGCGGCAACGTGCAGGCCCTGGCCGAGAGCCGGCGCCAGCGCGAGCGCGTGCGGCGGCGGCAGGAGGTGGTGATCTCTGGCGAGCTGCAAGCGCTCGCCGATGCCATCGACCCCACCGATCGCGAAGAGGTTCTGGCCCTGCTCGCCAAGGGCGAGGAGAACGAGAATGACGACGAGCTGAAGCGCGTCGCCCGCGTGCTCCACGATCTCTCCCGGCGCATCGTCGAGCAGCACACCCGCCTCTCCTCCATGGTGGTGGAGCTGCGCGAGGCCCTCATCACCAAGACCAAGCTCGCCGGCCTCCAGCAGGAGCTGGAGATCGCCCGGCAGGTGCAGCTCGCCATCCTGCCCAAGGAATTCCCACCGGATGCACGCGTCGCCGTGCACGGTCAGATGACGCCGGCCCGCGAGGTGGGCGGCGACTTCTACGACTACTTCATGATCGACGACACCACGCTCGGCTTCGTGGTGGCGGACGTCTCGGGCAAGGGCGTGCCGGCCGCCCTGTTCATGGCTATTTCGCGCACCCTGCTGCGCTCCACCGCGCTGTTCGAACGCTCGCCGGCGGGCTGCATCCGCCGCCTGAATGACCTGCTCGCGGTGGAAAACGAGCAGATGCTGTTCGTCACCGTGCTCTATGGCGTGGTGGACCTCTCCTCGGGCAAGGTCACCTACGTGAATGCCGGGCACAACCTGCCCTATCGCATCGCCCGTTCCGGCGAGGTCACCACCGTGCCCTCCACCGGCGGCATGGCGGTGGCGGTGCTTGAAGGCTTCGTCTACCAGCAGCACGAGTTGCACCTAGCCCCCGGCGACACGCTCTTCCTCTATACGGACGGCGTGACCGAGGCCTTCGACATCGACGAGCAGCCCTATGGCGAAGAGCGGGTCGAAGACCTGCTGCGCAGCGGCGCTGCCGACTGGTCGGTGGCCGAGCTGAACGAACGGGTGCTGGCGGCGGTGCACGTCTTCGAGCGCGGCGCGCCGCAGGCCGACGACATCACCTGCCTGACCCTGCGTTACTTCGGCGGCCACGGCCCGCGCCGCACCCGCTGACCTTGTCCGCGTGTTTGACGCCTGATGCTGCGCCAGTGCGAGTGCACGGCAGAATATGCGTGCGTGCGGCGCGCCGAGGCGGTAAGCGTGCCCGGCAGGGTCTTGGAAACACGTGCCTGAAGCATCGAGGGAGCCAACCCTCACCGGAGGTCGACCGCTGACGCGTGAAAGCGCCGGCGCAACGGCTTCCAGCCGACCAGAGAGGGGGAAACGCAGCATCCGGGGCGGCGCAGCCGTGCCGGTCTGATCCCGGCGCCCCGCCGGGGACGGAGAGGCTTGTTATGTCCATCGAAGCGCGCGCGGCCCGCTGGCCCGCGGCCGAGGTTTCCTCCATCGGCGCCGTCTGCAGCGCTCATTTCTGCAGCCATTTCCTTCAGCTCGCGCTCGCCCCGCTCTTCATCATGATGCGGGCCGACCTCCAGGTCTCCTTCATCGAGCTGGGGCTGGTGCTCTCTGTCTTCTATCTGTTCTCGGGCGGCGGGCAGGTGGCGGCCGGCGTGCTGGTGGACCGTTTCGGCGCCGACCGGCTGCTGCTCGCCGGCATCCTCACCCAGGGTGCCGCGACGGCGGCCATGGGCTTTGCGCCCACCTATCTGCTGCTGCTGCCCCTCGCCGCGCTCGCCGGTCTCGGCAACTCCGTGTACCACCCGGCCGACCTCTCCATCCTCAGCCACAAGGTGGCGGCGCCCCGGCTCGGGCGCGCCTTCGCCGCCCATGTGATCGCCGGCAGCGTCGGCTTCGGCCTGTCGCCCATCGTATCCGCCGCGATCGGCGCCCATTTCGGCTGGCGCACGGCGCTCATCGCCATGGGGCTGCTGGTGCTGCTGGTCGGGCTCCTGCTCGCCGTCTTCCGCGGGCCGCTGCGCGCGCCAGCGGGACGCGCCGTCCATGCGGCGGCAGGAGGCGCACCGCTGTCGTTCCTGCAGGTGCTGGCCATGCCTGTGGTGCTGATGGCCTTCCTCTATTTCACCCTCACTTCCGTGGCCCTCTCCGGCCTGCAGAGCTTCTCCATCGTCGCGCTGCAGGAAGGCTTCGGCGCAGCGGTGGCGCTGGCGACGCTGGCCGTGGCGCTGTTCCAGGTGGGCAATACCGCGGGCGTCGCCATCGGCGGGCATGTGGCGGATCGCTCGGCCCAGCACCACCAGATCGCCATGGGTGGCCTTGCTGCCGCGGCGGTCTTCGGCTTCCTCGCCGCCTGGCTTCAGGCGGCCCCTGAGGTGACGGTGGGGCTGATCGCGCTGGTTGGCTTCTTCATGGGGCTCACCACCCCTTCGCGCGACGTGCTGGTGCGCGGCGCTGCGCCCGCCGGGGCCACGGGGAAGGTGTTCGGCATCGTCTATTCGGGCTTCGACATCGGCTCGCTGGTGGGCCCGCTGCTGTTCGGCCTGATGCTGGACCACCACCATCCGCGCATGGTGATAGCAGGCGCTGCAGCCGCCCTCGCCGTTGCGGTCGGCACTGCCTTCGCGGTGCGCCGCCGGCCGGACTAGGGGCTCTGCCCTCCCCGATAAGCCCGCGCGGCGCCTGAGAGAAGGCAACGCCAAGAAACCACGCGGCGCCTGAGCCGCAGACGGCCGGAAAACAGGCGCGGCCCATGAGCCGCGCCTGCCTGCTCAATCCAGCAGCACCTTGCCAGGATTGGCGAGGCCGCGCGGGTCCACGGCGCGCTTGATGGCCGCCATCAGTTCCAGCGCCACCTTGTCCTTGTACATGGGCAGTTCCTCGCGCTTGAGGATGCCGATGCCATGCTCCGCCGAGATGGAGCCGCCGAGCGAGGCCACGAGATCGTGGACGATGCGATTGAACTCCTCCCAGGTGGCAAGGTAGGCGGCCTTGTCCATGCCCTCGGGCTGGCTGAGATTGTAGTGAATGTTGCCGTCGCCCATGTGGCCGAAGGCGCAGACCCTCAGGCCCGGCATGTGCGCCTCGCACAGGCGGGTCGCCTCGGCGATGAAAAAGGGCACCTTGGACACCGGCACGGAGATATCGTGCTTGATGGAGCCGCCCTCGAACTTCTGCGCGTCGGAAAGATCCTCGCGCAGCTTCCACAGCGCGTCGCACTGGGCTTCCGAGGAGCCCACCACCGCATCCTCGATCTCGCCCGCCTCGAACGCCGCCTCGAACGTGTCGAGCGCGAGCTGGGAGAGGTCGTCGTTGGGGCGGGTGGAGGTGAGTTCGGCGAGCACGTACCAGGGGTGCCGCTCCGCAAGCGGGCGCACCGAGCCGGGCATGTGCTTGAGCACGATCTCCATGCCGAAGTCCGGCATGATCTCGAAACCGGTGAGGCTGTCGCCGGCGGCATTGCGCAGGCGGCGGAACAGGGAAAGCGCGGTCTCGGGATCAGGGATGCCGAGCATCGACGTCGCCCGGGCGCGGGGCGCGGGGAAAAGGCGCAGTACGGCGGCCGTGATGATGCCGAGCGTGCCCTCGGCTCCGATGAAGAGATCCTTCAGAGCGTAGCCGGTATTGTCCTTGCGCAGGCGCGAAAGCCCGTTCCAGATGCGCCCGTCCGGCAGCACCACCTCAAGGCCGAAGCACAGTTCGCGCATGTTGCCATAGCGCAGCACGGCCGTGCCGCCGGCATTGGTGGAGAGGTTTCCGCCGATCTGGCAGGAGCCTTCCGAGCCGATGGACAGCGGGAACAGGCAGCCCGCCCCTTCCGCCGCCTGCTGCACCTGATGCAGCGTGCAGCCGGCCTCGGCGATGACGGTGAGATCCACCGGATCGAGGTCGCGGACGCGGTTCAGCCGGCGCAGCGAGAGCAGCAGCGCGCCGAACGGCACCTGCCCGCCCACGAGGCCGGTATTGCCGCCCTGTGGCACCACCGGCACGCCGGCCTCGGCGCAGGCGGCGACCACGAAGGCGACTTCCTCCGTATTGGCAGGCTCGACCAGCGCCGGGGTCGTTCCCTGGTAGAGGCCCCGCCCCTCCACCAGATGGGGGGCGAGGTCATGGGCGTCGGTGCGCACATGGGCTGCGCCGATGCGGGCGGCGATGCGGTCCAGGAGGCCGGAGAGGCGGACCGCATCGAGAAGGATGGGTTGGGGGGCATGGCTCGACATGGGGGCGCAAGGTGCCTCAGCCGCCGCCGGCGGGCAAGCATCCGATGGACGTCGGGGGAGCGCGAAAGCGACGCGTGGCGTAAGACGCGCGGCCTTCCGCTTGGCAAGCGCTCCCATAAGGGCTAGAGCCGCTGCCGCCGCCGCCAACCCGTTGAAGGCGCACAGCACCGGAGATCAGATGACCGACCGCGTCCTCGTCGCCCGCATCGGCGCCCCCCATGGCGTGAGGGGCGAGGTGCGGCTGTTCGTCTTCACCGAGGATCCGGCCGCGATCCTCGATTATGACCCGCTCACCGATGCCACCGGCCGCACCCGCTATCGCATCACGGCGCTGCGCGCGGCCAAGGACCATTTCGTCGCCCGCCTCGCCAACGTCGCCGACCGCACCGCCGCCGAGGCGCTGACCAACGTGGACCTCTATGTCCCTCGCGAGGCCCTGCCCGCGCCGGAGGACGAGGACACCTTCTATCATGCGGACCTGATCGGCCTCGCCGTGGAGGACGAAGCCGGCTTGCGCATCGGCACCGTCACCGCCCTGCACGATTTCGGCGCCGGCGACATCCTTGAATATGCCCCTGCCCTCCCGGGCATCCGGGCCAAGACGCTCATGGTGCCCTTCACCCGCGCCGCCGTTCCGGTGGTGGATGTGAAGGCGGGCCGGCTGGTCGTCGCCGAAGCCTTCGTCGAGCGCCGCGACCCCGAGCCCGAGGCCGGCGAGGACAAGGAGGGCTGAGGCGCACGCGGATTTGACACCGCCCCCGCCCCGCGCCCATTTCTCCCCATGACTTTCCGCGCCAGTGTCCTCACCCTTTATCCGGAGATGTTCCCCGGCCCGCTCGGCCATGCGCTCGCCGGCCGCGCGCTGGCGAACGGGCTGTGGGGACTGGAGGCGGTGCAGATTCGCGACCACGCCCTCGATCGCCATCGCTCGGTGGACGACACCCCCGCCGGCGGCGGCCCGGGCATGGTGATGCGGGCCGATGTGCTCGCCCGCGCCATCGACGCGGTTTCCGGGGCGGACGATGCCCGCCCCCGCCTGCTGATGACCCCGCGCGGCCGGCCGCTGACGCAGGCCCGCGTGCGTGAGCTTGCGGCGGGTCCGGGCGCGGTCATCCTCTGCGGGCGGTTCGAGGGGGTGGACGAGCGCATCGTCGCGGCCCGCGGCCTCGAGGAGGTCTGCGTGGGCGACGTGGTGCTCTCCGGCGGCGAGGCGGCGGCGCTTTTGCTTCTCGACGCCTGCGTGCGGCTCATTCCCGGTGTCATGGGCAAGGTCGAGAGCGGCACGGACGAGAGCTTCTCCCACGGCCTGCTCGAATATCCGCAATACACGCGGCCCCAGCTGTTCGAGGGCAAGGGCATCCCCGAGGTGCTCACCTCGGGCGATCATGCCCGCATCGCCCGCTGGCGGCAGGCCGAGGCGGAAGCCGTCACGCGCGCGCGCCGGCCCGACCTTCTTCCCCCGGCGGGTGACGGATCCATGAAGGAAAGGGAATGACAGCGCTCCTTTTCTCCTGTATGGAGCCGCGTCCCTTAACTTAAAACGACACGACGTGGCGCCGGGGCGACATGCTCCGAAGCGGCACCAAGAGGTTGGCGACAATGAACATTATCCAGACGCTCGAAGCCGAACAGGCGACGAAGCTCGCCGAGAAGCGGGCCATTCCCGAGTTCCAGCCCGGCGATACCGTGACTGTGAACGTGAAGGTGGTCGAAGGCGAGCGCACCCGCGTGCAGGCCTACGAGGGCGTGGTGATCGCCCGTTCCGGCGGTGGCCTGAACGAGAGCTTCACCGTCCGCAAGATTTCCTATGGCGAAGGCGTGGAGCGCGTGTTCCCGGTCTATTCGCCGCTGATCGATTCCATCAAGGTGGTCCGTCGCGGCAAGGTGCGTCGCGCCAAGCTCTATTACCTGCGCGACCGCCGCGGCAAGTCTGCCCGTATCGCCGAGCGGCAGGACCGCACGACCGATGCCAAGGGCGGCAAGAAGGCCAAGGGCGCCAAGGCTCCCGCCGCCGCCGAGTGAGGCGCGGCCCCTTCTTCTGAGTAAACGCGCCGTCGGCCCAGCCGGCGGCGCTTTTTTATGCGTTGAGCCGCTCCGGACTCGCCCTGAGGCGCGCGATCAGCCCGTCGGGATCGGCCTCATAGGCCTGCCGCACCCGCTCAAGCGCCCCCGCTCCGCCGCCGCGATGGCCGGCGCCGCCCACGTGGAGCCAGCCGTCCGCCAGCAGGAAAGGCTCCATCTCACCGGTTGCCGAGTCGGCGAGATGCACCCGCCGACGGCTCGACATCCGGAGCGAGGCGAGGTCGAGGTGGCGGTAGAGCACGCCCCAGTTCTGCCCGCCGGTGTCGAGGGTGAGCGGCGTATCGGTGCCGAAATCGAGCGGTAGGGCCTTCACCGCAGCGAAATCGATGACGCAATAGCCCGGCCACAGATACCAGGCGTCATTGCCCTCCCCCTCGCGCACCATGCCGTAGCAGGGCTGGCCCGCGAGCCGCGCCGCAAGGTCGGTCGGCTCCAGCGGGATCAGGTCGTGGTCGAGCAGAGCGAAGGCGCGCGGGGCGGCGGGCCGGATGAGGTTCGCATAGATCCAGTTCAGCGCCACGCCATGGGAGCGGGACCCGTTGCGCGCCCCGCGATAGGGCGTCGGCGGCAAGGGGCAGTAGGTCAGCCCGCGCCGCGCGCATAGCGCAGCGATGGCCGTACGGGCGGCTGGGTCGGTGGAATTGTCGCACACCACCAGCGGCGTCCCCGGCAGGAAGCGCGCCATGGCATCGGCGAGAAGATCCACAGCGTCCGGCAGGTTGAAGGCGACGGTGAAGGCGACCACCGGCGCCCGCTCGGCGGCGATGCGCGCCACCACCTCCCCCTGCTCCGGGGCCTGCCGGCGGGCGTAGATGCGATCCACCAGCACGTTGCGGGCGCGCCGCAGCCGCTGGGCGAGCGGGGTCAGCGCGAGCCATTCGGCGGGCGTGTAATCGGCAAGGTCGCGCATGGACGCCTTCAAGGTGCCCGGCGGGGCGCCGCAACAGCGGCCGGGACGGGAACGAACTGGAGCGGATCGCCGCAGGCCGGCCTGCCGCCGCGCTCCACCGCGCGCGTTCTAGAAGGACTTGGGGGCAAGGTCCATGGCACCCGTCACGAGGCGGCCTCGGCGTGGCGCACGGGAAGGCTTGACCGCACCGGCTCCGGAAGGTGAGGTATCATCCGAGTCCGCCAGCCCCAGCGGACAGCCCCACCCCGGACCCCCATGGCGAACGACCTTACCCTCAGGATCGTGATCGTCGACGAGAGCGACGTGCGCGCCGCCATCCTGGAGGAGGGCCTCAAGGAGGCGGGCTTCGAGACGGTGCTGCGCATCACCGGCCGCAACAATCTCCTGGAGCGCATCTACGCCATCGATCCGGACGTGATCCTGATCGACCTCGAAGATCCCTCCCGCGACACCATCGAGCAGATGTTCCAAGTGAGCCGCGAGGTGAAGCGGCCGGTGGCCATGTTCGTGGACCAGACCGACAGCAAGACCATCGAGGACGCCATCGAGGCGGGCGTCGCCTCCTATGTGGTGGATGGGCTGCGCAAGGAGCGGGTGAAGCCGATCCTCGAAACCACCATCTCCCGCTTCCGCGCCTTCGCCCGCCTCAAGGCGGAACTTGAGGAGGCGAAGACCCAGCTGGAGGAGCGCAAGGCCATCGACCGGGCCAAGATGCTGCTCATGAAGATGAAGGGCATCGACGAGGAGGCCGCCTACCACCTCCTGCGCCGCACCGCCATGAACGAGAAGAAGCGCATCGTCGACATCGCCCAGTCCATCATCACCGCCGCGGAGCTTCTGCGATGAGACGCCTCGCCATCGGCTTCATCCCCCTGACCGACGCCGCCGTACTGATCGCCGCCGCCGAACGCGGCTTCGCCATGGCCGAGGGCATCGAGATCGACCTGCACAAGGAGGTCTCCTGGGCCAACATCCGTGACAAGGTGAATATCGGCCTCCTGGATGGCGCCCACATGCTGGGGCCGCTCGCCATCGCCTCCTCGCTCGGCCTCGGCCATGTGCGGGTGCCGCTGGTGGTGCCCTTCGCGCTCAACCTGAATGGCAGCGCCATCACCATCGACAAGCACGTCTATGCGGCTATGGGAGAGGTGGGCGAAGACCTCGCCACAGCCCCCGGAGCGGCGCTGGCCCTGGGCAAGGTGGTGCGGCAGAGAAAGGCAGAGGGGCGTGACCCGCTGGTGTTCGCCGCGGTCTATTCCTTCTCAACACACACCTACCTCATCCGCCATTTCCTGAAGGCCGGCGGGGTGGACCCGGACCGCGACGTGCGGCTCGTGGTGGTGCCCCCGCCCTTCATGGCGGAAAGCCTGCGCGGCGGGCTCATCCACGGATTCTCGGTGGGCTCGCCCTGGAATTCGGTGGCAGTTGATGCGGACGTCGGGCGCATCGCGGTGCTGGGGGCTGAGCTGTTTGGCTGGGTGCCGGAGAAGGTGCTGGGCGTCCATGCCCGCTTCGCCAATGCCGAGCCGGAGGTTCTGCACCGCCTCGTGCGCGCCCTCTACGCCGCCGCCCGCTGGTGTGAGGACCCGGCCAACCATGAGGATCTCGCCAAGTTGTTGGGCGAGCCACGCCACCTCAATCTGCCGGCCGATATCCTCCGCCGCACCCTGGATGGGAGGCTTCACACCGCTCCGGGCGGCGTGCTCAGGTCGCATCCGGACTATCTGGTGCTCAACCGCGACGGCGCCAACCGGCCGTCACCGGACCATGCGCTCTGGATGTATGCCCAGATCGTCGCCGCCGGTCAGGGCGAATTCGCCGCCGACGCCGCGCGCGAGGCCATGGGCGTCTACCGCCCGGACATCTTCGATGCGGCGGTCGGACCGGTTCCGGTGAAGCACCCGGAGCCGGATTGCGTCGGCACCCAGTTCGGCGAGATCTTCGATCAGGCCGCCTTTCTGAAGGGCTGACCTCAATCGGCGTAAGGGTTGTCCTTCTCGCGCAGCGTCAGCCGGATCGGCACGCCGGGCAGATCGAACGTCTCGCGGATGCCGTTCACCAGATAGCGGATGTAGCTCTCCGGCACCGCATCGGTGCGCGAGCAGAACAGCACGAAGGACGGCGGACGCGCCTTGGGCTGGGTCATGTAGCGCAACTTGATCCGCCGCCCGGACACCGCCGGCGGCGGATGGTTTTCGGTCACCTGCTGCAGGAAGCGGTTGAGCGGATTGGTGGCGACACGCTTGTTCCACACCTTGTGGGCGCTCGCGATGGCTGCCACCAGCTTGTCGAGGCCATGCCCCATGAGGCCGGAGAGGGGGACGATCGGTACGCCCTTCACCTGCGGCAGCAGATGGTCGATCTCCTCGCGCAGGCGGGTGGCGAGGCCGCCACGGGGCACGAGGTCCGCCTTGTTGTAGCCGATGACGAGGGCCCGTCCCTCGCGCGCCACCAGATCGGCGATGCGCAGGTCCTGCTCCTCGAACGGGCGGGTCGCGTCGATGAGGATCACCACCACCTCGGCGAACTTCATGGCGCGCAGCGCGTCGGCGGCCGAGAGCTTCTCCAGCTTGTCGTCGATGCGCGAGCGCTTCCTGAGACCCGCGGTGTCGAACAATTCTAGCGGAATGCCGGCATAGGTCACGTTCACCGAGATGGAATCGCGGGTGATGCCGGCTTCGGGGCCGGTCAAAAGGCGATCCTCGCCGAGCAGCTTGTTGATGAGGGTGGACTTGCCGGCATTGGGCCGGCCGAGCACCGCCACCTTGATGGGCCGGCGGGGCTTCTCGGGCTCGGCCTCCCCCTCGACGGGCACCTCGTCCGCGTCGCCCTCTTCCTCTTCATCCTCCTCCTCCAGCCGCGTCTGCTCGGGCAGAGCGTCGCAGAGGGCGTCGTAAAGGTCGGAGAGGCCCTCGCCATGCTCGGCGGAGAGCGGGATGGGATCGCCGAGGCCGAGGCCGAAGGCTTCCAGTGTCCCGGCCTCGCCGGCCCGCCCCTCGCTCTTGTTGGCGACAAGGATGACCGGCTTGCCCGCCTTGCGCACCAGATCAGCGAAGGCGCGGTCGGTCGGGGTCAGCCCGATGCGGGCGTCGATCATGAACAGGATGGCATCGCAATCGCCGATGGCCGCCTCGGTCTGGGCGCGCATGCGCCCTTCCAGGCTCGCGGGTGTCGCCTCCTCGAGACCGGCGGTGTCGACGATGCGGAAGGTGAGGTCGCCCAGCCGCCCCTCGCCCTCGCGGCGGTCACGGGTGACGCCGGGGCGATCGTCCACCAGCGCGAGCTTCTTGCCCACGAGGCGGTTGAACAGCGTCGACTTGCCGACGTTCGGGCGCCCGACGATAGCCAGGGAAAAGGTCATGAAATGGGCTCGCGGCCGGCGGTCGGCTTCAGGTCTGAGGGATTATTGCTGCGGCTTCCCCTTCGGGGGAGTCGCCGGCAGATTGTCGATGGGAGCGTTGGCGTTGCTCGGCTGACCGAGGCCGGACGAATAGTCGACCCCCGGCACGCCGTTCGGGAACACCGGGGTGCGGGTGCCTGGCACCGGCGGCTTCTTCTGGTCGAACGGGTTGAGGTTCTCCAGCGTCTCGCAGCCGGCCGCCGTCAAGGCAAGGCCGAGCGCGAGCGCGAGGCGCAGGCTGCGGGTGACAGGGCGTGCCATCATCAAGCTTGTCCTCCTCATGCGCGGCGCGGTCATGCGGCTCCTCACGGGGTTCACTGGGTCGGCGCGGTGCCCGCGGCCGCTTCACCCGCGGGGGCGGTGGCCGAGGCAGTGAGCCGCCGGATGAGCTCGGCCCGAGAACGGACACCGGGCGGGGTGTCGCTGTCGGTGGTGATGTCGGTGGCGGTCTTGTTGGCGGCGGCAAGGTCGCCGGCCTTCAGCTCGGCCAGCGCCAGCGTCTCGCGCGCCGAGTGGCGCAGCGGGCCGGTGCCGTTGGCAATGCCGCCGATGCGCTGCTTCACTTCCGGCAGGCCGGCCGTATCGACCACCAGCAGGGCGGCACGCACCAAAGCGAGGTCACGGGCGAGCGGCGGCACGGAATTGTCGGCGGCAATGGCATCGAAGGCGGCGATGCCGGCCGCCTTGTCGCGGGCGGTGGCGGCGGCAGCGGCGCGGAACAGAGCGAGGGTGCGGTAGCCGGCCGGCCCGCTCTTGGCGATGGCGGCGAAGGCGGTCTCGGCCTCCTGCATCTTGCCGGCATCGAAGAGGGCGACGGCGCTCTGATAGGCCTCGCTGGCCTTCACCGCCTGCTCATGGCGCCAGTACTGGTAGCCGCTCCAGCCCGCCGCGGCGAGAATCACCAGCACGCAGGCGGCGATGATGACGCCGCCGAAACGGTCCCAGAGCTTGCGCAGGCGATCGCGCCGGAGGTCTTCCTCGATCTCGTGGAAAATGTCGGTCATGAGCTGAGAGCTTCGGGATCCAGGACTTGGGGATGGCCTGCCGAAGCAGGACCTTGCCGGCGACGCCGCACCGGGACGAGGGCGCGTAAAGTATCCATGCGGCCTCATCGTGGCAAACGGGCGTTTTTGGGGCGGCTCGGCCTTGGCATGGGGGCCACCCGGCGTAGGATACCCCCGCCCGATGGGGCACTGGATCGGGAGCCCGATGGGGAGCTATGGCCGTCACACCCCGCGCGAGCCCGTCTCTCGCCACCGCACAGTCATTTGAATACCGTCTCCAGCGCACGCCGGTCGGCGTCGTGCTGCTCGACGCGGATCTGCACATCCGTTCGGTCAATCCGGTGGCGATGCGGCTGCTCGCGCCGCCGGGGCAGCGGCTCGCGGGTGTGGATATCCTCTCGCTGCATCCCGGAGAGGCGCGGGACAAGGTGGCCTTTCTCGTCGAGCGGGCCCGCACCTCGCAGGACGGCACCTCCTCTTTGGTGGTGACCACCGCCATGGGCACGCTGGTCGCCAAGGTCAGCCGGCTCGAGGCAGCACCGGACGCCCCGCCCGACGGCTTCCTGATGATGATCCATGCCTTGGTCGAGGCGCCCATGATGGGCCGCACCCCCGGGGCCGATCTGGAGGTGGACGGTCTGGCGGTGGCGGGCGCGGAGGCCACGGCGGCTCTGTGCCCCCTCATGAAACTCCCGCTGGTGCGCGGCAAGGGCGACCTCATCAGCCTCATCGACGTGACCGAAGTCGCCTTCCTGGTGGCGCAGGGGCACTATGCGGAGGCACGCACCGCCACCTTCTCCGCCTTCTGCCCGAGGCCGCTCGCCGATCTGGAGCGCCGGCTCGATCCGGGCCAGTTCGTGCGCGTGCATCGGCGCTATCTCGTCAATATGCGCCATGTCCGCGCCGCCGCTCGTGAGGACGGCGGCTGGCATCTCGTCATGGCGGATGCCGGCGAGACACGGGTCCCGGTCAGCCGGGGCAAGGTAGCGGACATCCGGCGGCGGTTGGGTGTCTGAGGCGCGGAGCCGACTGCCGTTCGTGCAGCCCTGATGCCGTTGGTGCAGGACGCTCGTGGATCGCGCCTTCTGCTTTGAAGCCGGCTCCCTTCGCCGCCCATGGTCTCCCCGACGCGCTTCGGCGCCCGATGGAGGACGATGGATGACCGAAGCTGCCGCCGGCTTTCCCGCTTTGCCCTTCGCGCTCGAAGCGCCGGACCGCTACCTGACCTTCCAGGGCATCGATTTCGAGGGGAACATGAAGGTGGTGCTCACGCACCTGTTCCGCTACATCGACGACCCGGCCCACGGCAACGCCTTCTGGGACCGCTTCAAGGCCCGGCTGGCAGCCGCGGAGGCGGGCGGCGCCACGATCTGCGACAAGCTGCTGCTGCTCCATTCCCACGTCTATTACATGGTCGAGCTATTCGAGGAGCACGAGGACGAGGTCGCGCTGACCGACCTGAAAAGGCTGGAGGAAGAGTGCTTCTGATCGTCACCCGGCCTCGGGCGGCGGCGCGGGGCGGAAGCCGGCCCGCTTCAGCCGCACGATGGCGAGATCGAGGGCGGAGAGGAATTCGGACCGCGCGCGCGGCGAGAACGGCTTCGGACCTCCGGTGATGGCGCCGGCCGAGCGCAGATCTTCCATCAGGTTCCGGGTGGCGAGCTGCATGCCGATGGAATTGGCGGTAAAGGGTCGACCATCCGGCGCAATCACCGCCGCCCCGGCAGCGACACAGCGGGAGGCGAGCGGCACGTCGGCTGTCACCACCACATCCCCGCGCGAAACGCGGGCAGCGATGAAGTCATCAGCCGCGTCCGGTCCGGCAGGCACGATGACCCGCTCCACCAGCGGATGGCGGGGCACCATGAGCGGCGCATTGGCCACCACCAGCACACGGATGTGGTGGCGGAAGGCGACCTTGTATGCCTCCTCCTTCACAGGGCAGGCGTCGGCGTCGATGTAGAGGGCAATGGGCTCTTCGCGGGGGGCGCTCATGCCTGACCCATGGCAGGCCGGCGGCGCGGGAGCAAGGTGGGGCACCCCCCTCAGGCGGCGGGCGCCGGCTCCTCCGCCGGAGCATCGGTGGACTGGGACGAGGCGCGGCGCTTGCGCCAGGGAATGGCGATGTAGGCGAGGTTGTCCAGCATCCCGAGCAGCTTGCCGCCCTGCTCCAGCTCGCGGTCCAGCGCGGCCATGGTGGGCGCCAAGCCCGGATCCTCGTCCTTGAGCCAGGTGTCGAGCACGCGGGCGAACAGAACAGCCAGCCCCTTGGCCCTGACGCTGCCGGACAGGCCTGCGCAATCGATGCCGGCCGCGGCCAGCATCCAGCGCTGGGAGCCTTCGGAAAGGCGCAGCAGCGTCAGCGCGAGGGCCGGATCGCGACGGGCGGAGCGGGTGAGGCCGCGTATGGCCTCCCTGTGGGGCTCCAGCGCATCGAGGCGGCGCATGAGCACTTCGAACAACCGCTCGCGCGGCCCCTCCCCCGCCAGATCGTCGCTTTCGGGGCCGCCCTCGGCAAGCACCTGCCGATCGGTCGTTCGGAAGAAGGCGGCGAGGAGATCATCGCTCGATGCGAACGACGCACGCATCTGCGCCAGCGGCACGCCGCAATGCGCGGCCACCTCGGACAGCGAGATGGCGCGAAACGGCTTCTCGGCCAAAAGATCGAGAAAGCTGCGCAGGCAGGCCTCGCGCGCGGTCTCCGCAGTCATGGCCCTACTCCTCGATAAGAGACGATGCCCCTCAGCCGGCGAGTTCCTTGCCGCGCCGGGTGGCGGCGGCGACGGCCTCCACCATCAAGGGCGGAAAGCCGCGGCCTTCATCCATGAGAACGGCCAGCGCCGCCGCCGTGGTGCCGCCCGGGGAGGTCACGTTCTGGCGAAGCGTCGCGGCGGAAAGGTCGGACTGGTCCATCAGTGCCCCTGCACCGGCCACGGTCGCGCGGGCGATGCGGGCGGAGAGGTCCGCCGGAAGGCCAGCGGCCGCGCCCGCCTGCGCCATCACTTCGGCGAGGAGGAAGGCATAAGCGGGACCGGAGCCGGAGACCGCGGTCGCGGCGTCCATCAGCGCCTCGTCATCGACCCATTCGACGATGCCGATGGCACCGAGCAGCGCGGCGGTGAGATCCTTCTGCACCTGCGTCACGCCGGGCGAGGGCACCGCGACGCTCACACCACGCCCGATGGCGGCCGGGGTGTTGGGAATGGAGCGCACGATCGCGGCATCCGCGCCGAAGATGTTGCCCATGAACGCCATGGTGCGCCCGGCCATCACCGAGACGACAAGGGTACCCGGCTTCACGAGCGCGGCGACCGCCGGCAGCGCCTCGGGCGCCACCTGCGGCTTCACCGCGAGGAGCAGGACGGACGGCGCGGCGATGGCCGCGTGCGCGGGATTGACCAAGACACCTTTGGCCGCGAGCGCCGACGCTGATTCGGCCGTCAGGTTGGGATCGAGCACCACGGCCTTGTCCGCCGGGAGGCCCAGCTTGAGCCAGCCTTCCAGCATGGCCGAGCCCATCTTGCCGCAGCCGAGCAGCACCACCGGACCAGACAGGGATTTCAGCACGCTCTCGCTCATGACCGCCTCTTGAACCGGACCTTCTACGGGCACGCCCGCGTCCGCGGGCCCCGCAGAGGACATCACATAGAGGAGGCTCACGCCCCGCGCCACATCGGCGGCGGGGATTGCACCAACAGCGGGAACCAGAGGGCCGGCTGCCGCCGGCCCCGGTGGCGAGGCTCAGGCCTCGCCGACAGTCTCGAACATGGCCGTGTCCATGGCCTCACGGGCGGTCTTGCCGGCCCAGACCACGAACTGGAAGGCGGGATAGTAGCGCTCGACCGCATCGAGGGCGGCATCGAGGATGGCCTCGCACTGCCGGTCCGAGGCGGTGGCGCCGCCCGCCAGCACGAGCGCATGGCGGAACATGATGACGCCTTCCTGCGACCACATGTCGAAATGGCCCAGCCACATCTGCTCGTTGACGAGAGCGAGGAGCTTCAGCACCTCGGGGCGACGCCCCTCCGGCACCTTGAAGTCGAAGGCGCAGGCCACGTGGAGCGCCTCGAGCTCATCCATCCACTGGAACGAGACATGGCAGTCCGTCCAGCGGCTGGCGAGCGAGAGGGTGATCTCGTCCTCGTCGGAGCGCTCGAACGACCAGTCGCGCAGAGCAGCGAGCTGCTCCACGAGATCAACGGGGTTCGCCGGCGCATCGGCTTCGATGTCGATGAGAGACATGGCCTCGACCTCGCGGTGTGAGGAACGCGGAGAGGGTCGAAAGCGGCACTCCGTGTGACAGGCCACGGGCAGACAGGAGCCAGGGCATGCGCATGCGGCGTGCCGTTCGGAGGCTCGCCGTCAGGACATGTCCCGAAAGAGCGTGTCCTTCAAGAGAGCATCCTGGCGAGGCTGCGCCCCGTCGTATTCGAGCGCTACGACGAACCGGCTCCGAATCGCCACGAAAATCAGTATATCGCGGGTAAAGTTTTCCCCGCTACGACAGATTGTGTGTGCGCCACCCGTTCAGTGCCCTTTTGTCGCAGGGGCGGGAAGTCGCCGAATATTCCGCTGCGGAAGGTGTCAGGCGGCTCCGCTGGGCACTTCGGTCTCCGGGCCGGTCGGGCCGGAGGCGGTAGGATGGGTGTGGATGCGCAGGTTCGCCTCCAGCACGGCGATGCGCGCGGAGAGGCGCTCATTTTCCATGCGGGCCTCGGCGACCATGTCCTTCACAGCCTCGAACTCCTCGCGCTTCACGAGGTCCATGTCACGCAGGAAGCGTTCCATCTGCGACCGCATGACCGTCTCGGCCTCGCGGCGAACACCCTGGGCCACGCCAGCGGCATCGTTCACGAGACGCGCCATCTCGTCGAAAAGGCGACCGGTGGTCTGGGTCATGGGAGCCTCCTGAGGCCAAGCCCGCGTCATTCGCGGCAAAATCTGTCCGGCGCAGGCCGGTTCGGCGAACATGGCGACAGAGCGGGCGCGACGCAAGGGTGCAGCGCAACATCGCACAGCCGCGTCACCGACTGTCAGCCCTCGCGGCTGTAGCGGACGCAGAACAGGTCACGCCACGCGCCATCCGGCTGGCGCTGGCGCGAGGTGAGGGTGCGTGTGTCCTCACCCTCGAAGGTGATGACGTCCTGATAGTCGGCGCTGGCGCCGCTGCCGTCCATGGCGGGACCGCTTGTGTCGAGGGTCAGCGTCGTCCCGGCCGCATCGAGCCCGCCTTCATAGACCCACAGATGGCTCATCATGGAGCCGACCCAGCTGCCGACCACCCTGCCGCGCGCCGGATCGAAGCCGAGCGTCATGAGGCTCGCATGGACGCTGCCGTCTGGCATCTGAGAGGAGCCTTCCAGCAGCACCCAGCTGCCGAAAAGGCGCGCCGTTTCGCGCCCCTTGATGGTGCCCTCGCCGTCCGGCGCCGGCGCCTCCACGTTCCATTCGCCCACGAGCCGCCTCAGCCAGCATTCTTCCGGAGACTGCTCCCGCTCCGTCTGCGCTTCCATGGCGTGCTCCTCCGGTTTCGTCCCGAGATACCACCTGACCCAAGGGAAAATATGGCGCGACCGAAGGCGCCGGCGCCGGTGGCTTGACGCGCTCCGGCCGGTCGCGGCAGATGGCGCGCCGGTGCCGCCATACGGGGAGACAATGCCCACCCTCGCTTTGCCCTTCCCCGCCATCGATCCGGTGCTGATCCAGGTCGGACCGCTGGCCATCCGCTGGTATGCGCTCGCTTATATCGCCGGCCTCGTCATCGGCTGGCTGCTGGCGCGACGGCTGGTTTCCCGCCCGGCGCTGTGGGGCGGCACCTCGCCCATGACCCCTCAGGATCTCGACGACGCTTTGTTCTGGGCGACGCTGGGTGTGATCCTGGGCGGCCGGCTGGGCTATGTGCTGTTCTACAATCCGGCCTTCTTCGCGCAGAACCCGGCGGACATCTTCGCCGTGTGGAAGGGTGGCATGTCGTTCCACGGCGGGCTCGCCGGAACGCTGCTCGCGCTCGTGCTGTTCGCCCGCTCCCGCCGCATCCCCGTCTTCTCGATGCTCGATGTCGCCGCCGTGGTGGCGCCCATTGGGCTGTTCTTCGGCCGGCTCGCCAATTTCATCAATGGCGAGCTGTGGGGCCGGCCGGCGGATGTGCCGTGGGCCATCGTCTTCCCCCACGGCGGCCCCCCGCCGCGCCATCCGAGCCAGCTCTATGAGGCGGGCCTGGAGGGTATCGTCCTCTTTCTCATCATGCTGCTGGTGGTGCGCAGCGGCGAGCTGAGGCGCCCGGGCGTCGCCGCGGGCATCTTCGGCATAGGCTACGGCATCGGCCGCATCATCGGCGAATTCTTCCGCGAGCCGGACGTGCAGCTGGGCTATCTCGCCTTCGGCACCACCATGGGCATGTGGCTTTCGGTGCCGCTGGTGCTGGCCGGCCTCGGCCTGCTGCTCTACGCGCTGAAGCGCAAGCCGGCGCCGTGACCACGCCCCTCGAAGAGGAAATTCGGCTGCTGATCGCCGCCGAAGGTCCCATGCCCGTCGGCCGCTACATGGGGCTCTGCCTCGGCCATTCCCGGCACGGCTATTATGTGACGCGCGACCCCCTCGGCGCGCGGGGCGATTTCACCACCGCCCCCGAGATCAGCCAGATGTTCGGCGAGCTTCTCGGCCTGTGGGCGGTGGCCGCTTGGCAGCAGATGGGCGCACCGGGCCTGTTCCGGCTGGTGGAGCTCGGCCCGGGTCGCGGCACCCTCATGGCCGATGCCCTGCGCGCGGCGCGTCTCGTGCCGGCGTTCGGCGCGGCGGCGCGCATCCATCTGGTGGAGACAAGCCCGGTGCTGCGCGAGGCGCAGGCGCGGGCGCTCGTGGCACATGAGGAGCGGACCGGCGCGCGGGTCTCATGGCACGCCCGGATCGAGGATGTGCCCGCTGGACCGGCCATCGTCCTGGCCAACGAGTTCTTCGATGCGTTGCCGGTGGATCAGTATGTATGGACCGGCGCGGGCTGGCATGAGCGCAGGGTTGGCGTCGGTGCCCAGGGACAACTCACCTTCGGCCTCGACGCCGCCCCCTCCCGCATGGCGCCCACCCTCGCCGCTCACCTGCCGCTGCCCTCACCGGGCGCCGTCCTGGAAGTGATGGAAAGCGGACCCGCGCGTGCGCTGGCCGGACGCATCGCCGCCGAGGGGGGTATCGCCCTCGCCATCGATTACGGCCATGCCGGCGGCCATGGCGACACATTGCAAGCGCTCAAGGCCCACCGCTTCGCCGATCCCCTCGCCGATCCCGGCGAGGCCGATCTCACCGCTCATGTGGACTTCGCCCGCCTTGCCCTGCTGGGGCAGGAAGCCGGGCTAAAGGCGTTCGGGCCGCTGGAGCAAGGCGATTTCCTCGCCCGCCTCGGCCTTGCCGCCCGTGCCGACCGGCTGATGCGCGATGCCGCGCCCGAGGCCGCGGCCGCCATCGCCGCGGCAGCGCGCCGCCTCGCCGGAACGGGGGATGGCGAGATGGGGCGGCTGTTCAAGGTGCTCGCGCTCGCCCATCCTCACCTAGGCACGCCGCCCGCATTCGACCCGTCCGAGGAGTTCAACCGATGAAGATCGAGGCGCCCCTGCTCAGCGCCCTGCCCGGCATCCGCCATGCCTTCTTCACCCGTCGGGGCGGCGTCTCGCAGGGCATCTATCACAGCCTCAACGGCGGCACCGGCTCCAATGACGATCCCGCCGCCGTGGCGGAGAACCGCGCCCGCATGGCCGAGGCGCTGGGCGTCGCGCCCTCGCACCTCCTGGCCTGCTGGCAGGTCCATTCCGCTGACGCGGTGGTCGCCACCGAGCCGTGGACCCGCGAGACCGCACCCAAGGCCGACGCGGTCGTCACCGCGACGCCCGGCATCGCCGCCGCCATCTCCATCGCCGATTGCGGGCCGATTCTGTTCGCCGATCCCGGCGCGCGGGTGGTGGCCGCCGCCCATTCCGGATGGAAGGGGGCGGTCGGCGGCATCGTCGCCGGGACCGTCGCACGTATGGAGGAACTCGGGGCGCGGCGCGCCAATATCCGCGCCGTCATCGGGCCGCTGATCCGCCAGCCGAGCTACGAGGTGGGCGAGGAATTCGTCGGGCGTTTCCTCTCCGAGGACAAGGGCTTCGCCCGCTTCTTCGCCCCCGCCGACCGGGCGCACCATTCCCTGTTCGACCTGCCCGGCTTCATCCGCCTCAGGCTCGAGCAGGCGGGCGTGGGGCAAGTGCAGGACCTCGGCCTCGACACTTATACGGACGAAGAGCGCTTCTTCTCCTATCGCCGGACCACCCACCGCAAAGAGCCGGACTACGGCCGGCTGATGGCCGCCATCACCCTCGCCTGACGTTGCGGAAATACCGATGAAATCTTCCGATGCCGTCCTGCTCATCGTCCCCGGCTGGCAGGGCTCAGGCCCCGACCACTGGCAGAGCCGATGGGAACGCAGCCTCTCCGCCGCCCGGCGGGTGATGCAGGCCGACTGGGACCGGCCCGACCCAACGGAATGGCCGCGCCGCCTGGCCGAAGCGGTGGCGGCGGCGGACAAGCCGGTAGTGGTGATCGCCCATTCGCTCGGCGTGCCAACCCTCGTCCATGCCGTACCGCTGCTGCCGGCGGGCAAGGTGAGGGCGGCCTTCCTCGTCGCCCCGCCCGACATCGATCGGGCGGACATCGACCCCGCCATCGCCGGCTTTGCGCCGGTACCCACGGCGCCCCTGCCCTTCCCCTCCGTGCTGGTGGCGAGCCGGACCGATCCCTATTGCGACTATCGCCGCGCCGAAGGCTTCGCGCTCGACTGGGGGGCGGCCATCGTCGATGCGGGCGATGCCGGGCACATCAACGCCGAGGCGGGCTATGGGCCGTGGCCGGAGGGCTCGGTGCGCCTGCTCGGCCTTCTCCAGTCGCTGGGCTGAGGCGGCGGAAGGCTTAAGGAGCCATCAACCACATCCCGCGGCCGGCACTGACCTTCCGGTATTTCCTGCAGCCGTTAACCGCACTTTAACCGTTTTTCTGGACCCGGCCGCCATTTCCCGCTACCCCTTCGGCGACAAGCTCAACGCCGGGAGCCGTCATGCGGGTATCAGTGGCAGGGGTCGTGGACGCAGCAGCGGAACGCGCGGGAACTCCCCATGCGGCACGCCGCTTCATCTCCCCACTTCGCCTTGCCGGGCTGGCCCTGTGCCTCGCCCTCGGTGCCTGCCAGACCGACGGCTCGGGCATGGCGAACTCCGGCGGTGGCGGCGCGGTCGCCTTCGACAGCATCGACGGGCCGCCCCAGGCCACCTTCGAAAAGCTTGTGGGTCAGCTCAATTCCGAGGCGGAGACGCGGCGCGTGGCGGTTGCCTCCCGCTCCAGCGGCGCCGCCTACCGGGTCAAAGGCTACCTCGCCATGCACGTCCAGAAGGGCACCGCCACAGTGGCCTACGCCTGGGACGTCTACGACCGCAACCAGAACCGGGTCGCCCGACTTTCCGGCGAAGAGCCGGCCGGGCGGGTGAAGGGCAAGGTCGCGGACGGCTGGGCCGCCTGCGACGACAAGGTGCTCGCCCGCATCGCCGACAAGTCCATGGCCAGTCTCGCCGAAACGCTCGGCGTCGGCGGCACGGCGCCCGCACCGGTCGCCACGGCCACCGCCTCAGCTCCCGCGGCGCAGGACGAAAAGCCCGCGACGGCCGAGCCCGCGATCCGGCCCGATCCTGCCGGAGTGCCCGTGGCGGCCCTCGAAACGTCCGGCACGGTCCTCGGATACGCCGCGAACTGACCGGGCGACACGACATTCCAGCAACAGCCGGCGCGGACGATGGGGTGGCCCCGCCTTCTGCCACGCCGTGGCTCTTTACAACATTGTGACGGCCCGCCTATCAGAGCCGGACAAGTCTCGTTTCCGACCCTTCGATCAGGCCCGGTGCCGGGCGGAGCGTCCCAATGTCAGCGGAGAACGGTCCCATGAAGCTCGTCGCGGGCAATTCCAACCGCGCGCTCGCTGAAGCCATCGCCGCTTATCTTGCGACGCCGCTCACCAAGGCGGTGGTCCGCCGCTTCGCGGACATGGAGATCTTCGTCGAGATCCAGGAGAACGTGCGCGGACAGGACGTGTTCGTGGTGCAATCCACCTCGTTCCCGACCAACGATCACCTGATGGAGCTGCTCATCATCATCGATGCGCTGCGCCGCGCCTCGGCCAAGCGCATCACGGCGGTGCTGCCCTATTTCGGCTACGCCCGCCAGGACCGCAAACCCGGCCCGCGCACGCCCATCTCCGCGAAGCTGGTCGCCAACCTCATCACCCACGCCGGTGCCGACCGCGTGATGACGCTGGACCTGCACGCCGGGCAGATCCAGGGCTTCTTCGACATCCCGACCGACAACCTCTATTCCGCGCCCGTGATGGTGCGGGACATCAAGGAGCGGTTCGACACTTCCAACGTCATGGTCGTGTCGCCGGACGTGGGCGGCGTGGTCCGCGCCCGCGCGCTCGCCAAGCGCATCGACGCCCAGCTCGCCATCGTCGACAAGCGCCGCGAGCGGCCGGGCGAGAGCGAGGTGATGAACGTCATCGGCAATGTGGAGGGCCGCTCCTGCATCCTGGTCGACGACATCGTTGATTCGGGCGGCACGCTGGTGAATGCGGCCGATGCGCTGCTCGCCCGCGGCGCCAAGGAAGTCACTGCCTACATCACCCACGGCGTGCTTTCGGGCGGAGCGGTGGCGCGCGTCACCGCTTCCAAGCTGAAGGAACTGGTGATCACCGATTCCATCCTGCCCACCGAGGCCGTTCGGGTGGCGCGCAACATCCGCGTCGTCTCCATCGCCACGCTCATCGGCGAGGCGATCGCCCGCACCGCGCACGAGGAATCGGTCTCCAGCCTGTTCGACTGAGGCTTCAGTTTAGTCCCGGGGAGAGGCGCCCGATCCGTTCGCCTCTCCTTCCACCCCGCCCTTGCGCTGCAGCCACAGCATGACGAGCCAGCAGGTGGAGGCCCAGGCGGCGCCGAGCGCCCAGCCGCCGACCACGTCGGTGGGCCAGTGCACGCCCAGATAGATGCGGCTGATGCCGACGATGACGGTGATCGCCGCCGCCCCACCCAGGAGGAACAGCTTCACCCGCGTGCGCTTCTGCGTGCGGGCGAGCAGGGCCGCGAGGGTCAGGTAGACCACCGCGGCGAGCATGGCGTGGCCCGAGGGAAAGCTCTGGGAATAGACCGACATTCCATGGGGCACGAGGTCCGGCCGGGGGCGGTCGAAGCCCCATTTCAGGCCTTGCGACAGGATCGTTCCGCCTGCCACCGACACCGCCACAAGCAGCGCCGCATGGCGCTTGCGGGTGAGGATGAGGAAGAAGATCACTGCCAGCGTCAGCAGGGTGAGCACGCTTGTGCCGCCGAGCGCGGTGAGATCGCGCATCATCTCCTCCACCCAGGGCGGGCCGAGGGGATCGGACGGGTCGGCGGGATTGCGCAGCGCGAGGAGGATGCCCCGGTCGAGACTGCCGGGCGGGCCTTCCGTCACCTCGTCGGCGACGACGAGGAAAAGATAGAAGGCGAAAGCGATGAAGCCGACGACGACCAGCGTCGCCCGCTCCATGGTGCTCACCGAGGCGAGCAGCGGGCCGACGATGGGAAGGCCTTCGAGACGGTGAAGGCCGCGCTTCAGAAGGGAGAGGGGGGGCGTATCGCTCACCCGGCAAGGTTTGGCCGGACAGGACGCGTGCGTCAACTCCCCCAACGGAAAGGAGCGACGCCGATGCCGGCGCCGCCCCTTTATCCGTCGCAAATCTCAGGCGCTCAGGCCGCCTGCTGCTTCGGGCGCACCTCAGCCGAATAGGAATCCATCAGCTGGTGGGTGATGCCGGAGGGGGTGAAGGTCCAGTCGGCGATGGAGCCGACCGGGGTCACTTCAGCCGCCGTACCGGTGACGAAGCACTCGGAGAAGCCGGTCAGTTCCTCCGGCTTGATGTGGCGCTCCACAACCTCGATGCCGTGACGGCGGGCGATGTCGATCACCGTGCGACGGGTTATGCCGTCAAGGAAGCAGTCCGGGGTGGGGGTGTGGATCACGCCGTCCTTGATGAAGAACACGTTGGCGCCGGTGCACTCGGCCACGTAGCCGCGATAGTCCAGCATCAGCGCATCGGCGAAGCCGCGGCGCTCGGCCCGGTGCTTCGAGATGGTGCAGATCATGTAAAGGCCGGCGGCCTTGGCGCGGCAGGGGATGGTCGCCGGATCGGGACGGCGCCACTCGGACAGATCGAGGCGCAGGCCCTTGAGGCGCTGCTCGGGATCGAAATAGCTCGGCCACTCCCACACGCCGATGGCGAGGTGGATGGTGTTCTTCTGGGCGGCGACGCCCATCATCTCGCTGCCACGCCACGCCACCGGGCGGACATAGGCGTCGACGAGACCATTCTTCTCGAGCGTCGCTTTCTTCGCGGCGTCGATCTCGCCGATGGTGTAGGGGATGGTGAAGTCGAGCATCTCGGCCGAGAGGCGCAGGCGCTCGGAATGCTCGGCACTCTTGAAGATCTCGCCGCCATAGGCGCGCTCGCCCTCGAACACCGTGCTGCCGTAGTGCAGGCCATGGGACAGCACGTGCAGCTTGGCATCGGCCCACGGCACGAAGACGCCGTCGTACCAGATCCAGCCGTCACGTTGGTCGAAGGGGACACCCTGAGCGCTCATCTTCTCAACTCCTGTTCAGACCGCGTCGTGCGCGCAGCTTCCCCCCTGCGTCACCGCAGCTTTCCAGCGGTCCCGCATGGGGATATCTTTACGCCTGCTTACAAAGCCGGCAAAGCCGCGAAACGATCGAACCAGTTGGGCGATGCCCGCGACCGATCATTTCGTGGAACACGCTCTTTGGGTAACGATCAAAACGAAAAAAGTCAACATGGCTGACATAAATTCCGCGCTCGCCCTGACGGACGCACCCAAGACCGCCGCCGATGCCCCCGCTCCGACGTCTGTCGAGGCCGCACCGCTGGTGGATTTTGTCGAGCTGCTGTTCTTCGCCTATCGCGATTTCGTGGCCGATCCGGACGAGATCCTAGCGCCCATCGGCTTCGGGCGCGCGCACCATCGCGTGGTCCATTTCGTCAACCGGCATCCGGGGATGCGCGTAACCGACCTGCTCGACATCCTGCGCATCACCAAGCAGAGCCTGGGCCGGGTGCTGCGGGAACTGGTGGATGAAGGCTTCGTGGAGAGCCGGGCCGGCGCCTCCGACCGGCGTCAGCGCCTGCTGTTTCCTACCGCCAAAGGCGAGACCCTTGCGCGCGAGTTCGTGGCGCTGCAGAGCCGGCGCATCGAGACCGCGCTGGAAGCCAGCGGACCGGAAGGCCGGGACACGGTGCGGCGCTTTCTTCTCGCCATGATCGACCCGGAGGATCGTGTGCCCGTGGAGCGACTGATCGAGCGGGCGGATCGCTCCGCACGGGCGCGGCGTGGGTGAAGCGCGAACTGCCGCTGATCTTTGCCGCCAGGTTCCTGACTCCCGGCTCCTGCCGCCGATGCGGCCACCAGAAAACGAGACCCAGATGATCCTTCGCGCTTTCCGGGAGGCCCCGCACCATGGCTGAGGCCGCGACCGTCGCCTTGGCCGACGACGCCCCCCATCTGCTCGTGGTGGACGACGACAGCCGCATCCGTACGCTCTTGTCCCGCTTCCTTACTGAGAACGGCTATCGCGTCAGCACCGCCGCCTCCGCCGCCGAGGCGCGGGCGCGACTGGAGGGCCTCGCCTTCGACCTACTGGTCCTCGACGTGATGATGCCGGGCGAGAGCGGCCTCGACCTCGCCCGCGACCTGCGGCGCGGCTCTGCCGTTCCCATCCTCATGCTCACCGCCCGTTCGGAGACCGCCGACCGCATCACCGGCCTCGAAGCCGGCGTGGACGACTACCTCGCCAAGCCCTTCGAGCCGCGCGAACTGCTGCTGCGCATCGGCTCCATCCTCAAGCGCGCCCTGCCGCCGCCGCAGAAGGCCATCGAGAGCGTGCGCTTCGGCGAGTTCGCCTTCCATCTGGAACGCGGCGAGCTGACCCGCAACGGCGAGATCGTGCGCATCACCGAGCGCGAGCGCGACATGCTGCGGGCGCTGGCCGAGGCGCCCGGCGATACGGTGCAGCGCCTCGCGCTGGCCGGCGGCGGAGCGGCGAGCGAGCGCGCCGTCGACGTGCAGGTGAACCGCCTGCGCCGGAAGCTCGAGCGCGACCCCGCCAATCCCGTCTATCTCCAGACGGTGCGCGGCATCGGCTATCGGCTGGTGGTGACGCCTTGAGCGTGGCGGAGAGTCCTTCAGGCGTCCGGCACTGGGCGAGGCTGGTTCTCGTCTGGCTGAGAGACACCACCAACGGCTTCGCCGCCTGGTTCAACCGGGTGACGCCGAAAGGGCTCTATCCGCGCTCGCTTCTCATCATCGTCACACCGATGGTGATCCTGCAATCGGTGCTGGCCTTCGTCTTCATGGAGCGCCACTACAATGTGGTGACGCGCCGCCTCTCCGCCGCCGTCAGCCAGGACATCTCCGCTGTCGTCTCGCTCTACGACATGCTGCCCAAGGCCAACGACCACATCGCCCTGCGCTCTTTCGCCTCGCGCAACCTATCACTCAACGTAGCGGTGCTGCCGCCCACCGATCTGCCACCTCCGGGGCCAAAGCCCTTCTTCTCGGTGCTGGACGCCGCCCTCTCCCGCGAGATCGGCCTCCGCCTGAAGCAGCCCTTCTGGCTCGACACCGTGGGCCGTTCCATGCTCATCGAAGTGCGGGTGAAGATGGATGACGCGGTGCTGCGCATCTTCGCCCCGCGCAATGCGGCCTACGCCTCCAACTCGCACATCTTCCTGCTGTGGATGGTCGGCACCTCGCTGGTGCTGCTGGCCGTCGCCATCCTGTTCCTGCGCAACCAGATCCGCCCTATCGAGAACCTGGCCGACGCCGCCGAGGCCTTCGGCAAGGGGCGCGACGTGGAGAATTTCCGCCCCCGCGGCGCCCGTGAGGTCAGGCGGGCCGCCATCGCCTTCCTGGAGATGAAGCGGCGCATCGAGCGGCAGATCGAGCAGCGCACCACCATGCTCGCCGGCGTCTCCCACGACATGCGCACCATCCTCACCCGCTTCAAGCTGGAGCTGGCCTTCCTGCCGGAGGGCGAAAGCGAGGCACTGAAGAAGGATGTGGACGAGCTTCAGGGCATGCTGGAAGCCTACCTCGCCTTCGCCCGCGGCGACCCCGGCGAGCAGGCCGCCCTCACCGACATGGGAGAGCTGATCGAGGACCTGCGCCTCAATGCCGAGCGCGACGGCGCCACCGCCACGGCGAGCTTCATGGGACCACCTCTGGTGGAGGTGAAGGCCGACCAGCTCAAGCGCTGCATTGGTAACCTCGTGAACAATGCGGTGCGCCATGCGCGCCGCATCGCCATCTCCGGCACGCGGGATGCGCGCTACCTGATCGTGACCGTGGATGACGACGGCCCCGGCATTCCCGAGGAGAAGCGCGAGGAGGTGTTTCGCCCCTTCCTGCGCCTCGACGATGCGCGCAACCAGGATGCCGGTGGCTCCGGCCTCGGCCTCTCCATCGCGCGCGACATCGCCCGCGCCCATGGCGGCGACATCCAGCTCTCCGACAGCCCCATGGGGGGCCTCAGGGCGACCGTGCGCATCCCAGTCTAGCCCATTCTTTGGGCATGCCCGAAGCTTGGGCTTGCCCCTCTTCGCCGGCTGATGATCCACTGGAGGGATGGACAAGCTGCCCCCGCCTCCACCCTTCCAGCCCTCGGATTTCGCCCAGACCCATCCGGGCCTCGCTTTGCTGCGCCTCGCCGCGCTTCTGGCCGAGGGGAGCGAAGCGGACGAGGAGACGCTCGACATGATGTTCGAGCAGATGGAGGTCGGGGCGCTCGATGGTCTCGCCCCCGGCGACATCTGGGCGGAATTTTCCCGCGGGCTGATGGGAGCGCGGCCGGGCGCCATGGTGAAGGCGCTGCGCGAATGCGGGGTGCTGGAACAGCTCTTCCCGGGAATCTCCGCGGTCTTCGGCATCCCGCAGATCACCGACACCGCGGACGAGATCGACCTCGGGGTCCTCCTCGTCGCCTCGCTCAACGAAGCGGGGCGACGGGCGGCGCCGCTGGAGGTGCGCACGGCACTGCTGCTGATGCACGCTGGGAAATCGGATTCCCCGCGCGAGCATCTACCCGTCCACTATCGCCACATCGAGCGCGCCATCCCACGCATCGCGGCCGCCTGCGACCGCTACGACGTGCCCGAGCGCTGCCGCGACCTCGCGCTGCTGTCCCTCCACGAATGCGAGCGGGTGCAGCGCGCCTCGCCGGTCCGCGCAGGGCCGCTGGCCGCCATGCTGGACCGCACGGGAGCCTTCCGGGATCCCGAGCTGTTCGAGGCGCTGATGCTGGTCGCCACCTGCGACTATTTCGGCCATGGCGATCGCATGGGCGAAACCCACCCGAAGGTGGAGCTGCTGCGGGCCGCCCGTGACGCCTGCGCCAGCCTCGAAGAAGGCGGGCTCGACACCGACGATATCGCACTCGCCCGCGCGCAAGCCATTGCCACCGCGTTCAAATCCGAGCGCTGGGCGCAGGCGTGAGGATCAGAACAGGCGGCCGCCGTCCGGCACCTTGAGGCTCGGCGAGATCAGCACCACCGCGCCGTTCTCGTCGGGAAAGCCGAGGGTCAGTACCTGCGACATGAAGGGGCCGATCTGGCGCGGCGGGAAATTCACCACCGCCGCCACCTGCCGCCCCACCAGATCCTCCGGCGTGTAATGCACGGTGATCTGCGCCGACGACCGTTTCACGCCGATCTCGGGCCCGAAATCGATGGTCAGCTTGAAGGCGGGCTTGCGCGCCTGGGGGAAGGGCTCCGCCGCCACGATGGTGCCGACGCGGATATCGACCTTCAGGAAATCGTCGAAGGTGATGAGGGGGGATGCTTCGCGCTCGTCTGACATGATGACCTGCCGCTGGAACTGCCCGCTTATAGGCCATCTCCCGCGACCTCGGCGAGGCATGCCTGCCCCTCCGCGACCAGCCGCGAGCTTGACAGTGAAGGGGGGCGAAAATATTAACCCCGCGTTAACCATACCCGGGCGGGGGAGCGGACAAGTGACTTTCAGGACACGGATTTTTGCCGGCTTCCTCACCCTCTCGACCATCGGCGCGGCGCTGCCGGCCATGGCGCAGGAGCAGGCCTATGACCGCGCCGGGCGCTGGACCATCTCGGTGGTCTATGACGGCAACCGGTTCGGCTATTGCGCGGCCGACATCGACAACGGCAAGGTGCAGTTCCGCATTGGGACGGATGGGAAATCCTGGCAGATCGGGGTGCCTTACTATGGCAATGTCTCCGGGCCGATGGATGTCTATTACGGCTTCGGCGGGGCGGCGGAGATGGGGACGTTCCATGCGGAGGGGGATGGCTGGGCCTCCATGATGATCAATGGCGACCAGGTTAACGCCTTCAGAACATTGCCGGAATTCTCGGTGAACCTGGACCGGGGGGAGCAGACGTTCAAGCTGGCAGGGGCCGCCCAGGCGCTGGACAAGGCCATGGAGTGCGCGCGCAACCGGGGCCAGAAGGCGTCCCCGCCCCCTGCCCCGCAGCAGAACGCGACCAACGGCAAGAACTGCCCACCCTTCGGCACCATCCGCTCGCAGAACAGCAATGCGCCGGTGAAGGTGATGTTCGTAAATGAATCGAACATTCCGCTCAACATCATGTGGATCGACTTCAACGGCGAGTGGAAGAAGTATCATACGCTCATGCCGCACTCGAATGTGGTGCAGCCGACCTATGGAACACATCCCTGGATCGCCGTGGATTCCCGCGGAGCCTGCCATGGCGGCGTAATGTACGGCAATCCCGCCTCGCGCACCGAAGGCGACAACATGTTCCAGATCTGGGACTGAGGGACGCCGGCCGAAGGGCCTGCCCTGTCCTGGCAGGGCGGCCTGACCGCCTGTTCCGGGGGTGTTTCACCGGGTGTTCGGTGGGGGTATCGGTGGGGTTAGGGTGGCAGTTCAGCTGACAGTCGGGCGGCAGGAGGCCGGCGACACGACAATAGCACTATAATACCGTCTGAATTGAGCGCTCCGAAGTCGTCTGGCAGGCGCTCGTGGACGGACTCGCCTTGCAGAGGGCCGCAATCATTCTTACAATCTAAAGTAAGAAATTGTGGAGGCGATCGTGCGCATCACATCCAAGGGCCAGGTCACGATCCCGGCCGACATCCGGACCAAGGCCGGCCTGCTGCCAGACACCGAAGTGGAATTCAGCTTCGACGGGCAGGTCGTCACCCTGCGGCCGACGCGAGCCCGGAAGGAAAGCCGCGGCGCGCGCCTCGTGCGCCAGATGCGCGGTCGCGGCGACGTCGCTCTTTCCACCGATGCCATCATGGCGCTGACGCGGAAAGGGTGATGGGCACGGTCTTTATCGACAGTAACATCCTGCTGGATGTATTGACCGAAGACCCCAAATGGTTCGACTGGTCCAGCGCCGCCCTTGCCGCGGCAGCGGACCGGAACCGCCTTGTCATCAATGCCGTGGTCTATGCGGAAGTCTCGGTGCGGTTTTCCCGTATCGAGGATCTGGAAGCGGCCTTGCCGGCCCAACTGATCGAGCGCGAAGCCATTCCCTTCGAGGCCGCATTCCTCGCCGGCAAATGCTTCCAGACCTATCGCCGACGCGGCGGCGCACGCACCTCCCCACTGCCGGACTTTTTCATTGGCGCACATGCGGCCGTGGCGGGGTATGATCTGATGACGCGGGATGTAGGACGGTACGAGACTTATTTTCCAAAGCTCATATTAGTTAGGCCTCAATGAGGCCCTGAAGGAATACAATCAGAAACAAGAACCTCTTGGCAGGCGGCGATGAGCGAGATCGATATACCGTCGATAAAACAGAGACTTTGGCATCGAATGCGGGGCGATCTAACTAGTTTGGTCCCGTATTTTTCAGATAACGATCTGCTCTTATGCCCCACCTGCTTCAGGCGCCTTGGCTTTGAAGACTTTTCGGTTGAACATATAATTCCGAAACAAGCGCTAGCGTGCGACCCGCCGGAAGCACGACTGGCTATCCCACAAAATGAGCGTAGCGGACTCACGTTGTTATGCCGTCGCCCGCTAATTATAAAGAACAGAAAAATACCGGGAAATGGATGCAATAGCTGGAAGGGAAAATATTATGACCCATCAATTCGAGAATTCATTCAGTCTGACCTGAATGAAACTATAATTAGTACGCGTCATCAAATTTCTTTATTTTCGGTCGGATATTTAGCTTTATTCAGGGAGTTTGGATATCAAATATCACTTTTAACCAGCGGACTTTTAATGAGATCCCAATATTTCAACCCCAATTCATTCGTTAAAAATATTCCAGTAACGTCTCAAATTATTTTAGCCGGCGAAAAAATATCGAATTACAGCGAAAACGAACGAAATTATTGGAGCGACCCGTTTAAAATCACAGTCAATGAAAATTCTGCGCAAATTGTTATGCGGAATGCATGTTTCTCGATGCCCTTAAGCCGAGATCCGCGCAAGCCTCTTGCAAGATCCCTACTTTATGTTCCTCCCAAATACACTTTCAGACCAGACCTAAGAACCGCTTTTGATTGAGTATAGGCTCAGGCGGGAAAATTCGTTTTGGCTCTGGATGCATCCAACATCTGATTGCCCTTATGCTAATGCCCCTCACCCCTCAAACCGCTCCACAAACTCCGCCACCCGCCGGTCCACCCGCACATCCCGCCCGGTGATCGCCCGCACCAGCGAGAGGCCTTCCAGCGTCCGCGCGCGGGAGAGGGCCACGTAGGCCTGGCCGGGCGCGAAGGCGCCGTCGGCGAAGTCGATGCGGACGTCGGTGAGGGTGAGGCCTTGAGCCTTATGCATGGTGAGGGCCCAGGCGGGGGCCAGCGGAAGCTGGGTGTAGGTGCCCACCACCTGCGCATCCAGGCGGCCGCCGGGCTCGTCCCAGCCGTAGCGGATGCGTTCCCAGGTGAAGGCCTCGATCTCCACGCTGGGGCCGGAATCGAGCTTCACCAGCGCCGAATGGGGGCCGAGGCCGGTCACCGTGCCCACCGAGCCGTTCACCCAGCGCCGGGCGGGATCGTTGCGCAGGGCCATGACGCGGGCGCCGCGCTTCAGCACCAGCTTTTCCGCCACCGGCAGGCGGTCGCCCTCCAGCCCGAACTCGCCCTTGAGCAGCCCGCCGAATTCGCGCCCCTCGTCGGAGAGGGCGGCGAGGCCGCGGGCGTTGTAGGCGTCGGCGCGGGCATTGGTGGGGGTGAGGAGAACGGGCTGCGTGCCCTCGCGGTGGGGGCGCACGCAGGCTTCGTTCAGCGCCTCCGCCGCCTCGCGGGCGCCGCGGCCCCGGCGCAAGGCGTCGAGCATGGCGATGAAGGCGCGGTCGGTCTGGCGGTGGACGAAGGTGAAGGGCACGCCCGTCACCTCCCGCCCGTCCAGCGCCTTGGCATGGAAGGCGAACGGCCCCTCATAGCCCATGCGGCCCAGCATCTCCTGCTCGGCATAGGGCACCACGGGGGGCAGCTGGAGGAAATCGCCCACCAGCACCATCTGCACCCCGCCGAAGGGCTCGGAATTGTCGCGGGCGATGCGCAGCGAGATGTCCACCGCGTCGAGCAGGTCCGCCCGCACCATGGAGATCTCGTCGATCACCACCCGGTCGAGCTTCTTCAGAAGGCGCCGCACCTGGGCGCGGGGCTTCACCTCGTCCGGGTTCTGAAGGCGCGGCGGAATGCCGAAGAAGGAATGGATGGTCTGCCCGCCCGCCTGCAGCGCCGCGACGCCGGTGGGCGCCAGCACCACCTGCCGGCCGCGTGGGGCCTTCCTCAGTTCGTGCAGGAAGGTGGTCTTGCCCGTGCCCGCGCCGCCCAGCACCATGATGAGCGGGGCCTTCGCCTCGATGGCGGCGAGCGCCCGTTCGGCCGCATCCGCGCCGGGGGCGGGAAGGCCGGCGTCCTCCGGGGCAGCGGGCAGGTCGCTCACGGGGTGGGGTCGCTCACGAGATGAGACCGTTCAAGAGATGAGGCCGACCTCGCGGGCGAGGTCGATGAGGGGGCGCTGGGGCCGGGCGCCCATCTGGCCGATGATCTCCCCCGCCGCCAGCGCACCGAGGCGCAGGCTGGTGGCCGGGTCGAGGCCGCTTGTGTAGCCGGTGAGGAAGCCGGCGGCGAAGAGGTCGCCCGCGCCGGTCGTGTCCAGCACGTGCTCCACCGGATGGGCCGGCACGCTCACCACCGCCGCGCGGGTGACGAAGGAGGCGCCCTTTTCCGAGCGCGTCACCACGGCTTCCTTCGCATCCCGGCGTAGGGCCACCACGGCCGCGTCGAAATCGGCGGTCTCGTAGAGCGACTTCAGCTCGCCCTCATTGCAGAACACGAGGTCCACGGTGCCGGAGATGATGAGGTTCTTGAACTCGGCGCGGTAGCGGTCCACGCAGAAGGTGTCGGAGAGGGAGAGCGCCACCTTGCGGCCGGCGCCGTGGGCGATCCTGGCTGCGGCGAGGAAGGCCTCCTTGGCCGCCGGCGGGTCCCACAGATAACCTTCCAGATAGGTGACGGCCGCGCTTTCCACCATGGCGGCGTCGATGTCGGCGACCACGAGGTTCTGCGCGGCGCCGAGATAGGTGTTCATGGTGCGCTCGCCGTCCGGCGTCACCAGGATGAGGCAGCGCGCGGTGGCCGGGCCATCGGCGGCGGCGGGGGTGCCATAGGCGACGCCGGCGGCGCGGATGTCGTGGCCGAACACAGTGCCGAGCACGTCGTCCTTCACCTTGCCGATGAAGCCGGCCTTGCCGCCCAGCGAGGCGACGCCCGCCGCGGTGTTGGCGGCCGAGCCACCGGAGGCCTCGGTGCCCGGGCCCATGGCGGCGTAGACCGCCTCCGCCCGCGCCTCGTCGATGAGCGCCATGCCGCCCTTGGCCATGCCGTTGGCGGAAAGGAAATCCTCCTCGGCGCGGGAGAGAACATCGACGATGGCGTTGCCAATGGCGAGGACGTCGAGGGCAGCAGTCACAGGAAGTCTCCGGAAGATTCGGCGAGGGGTAGCATTCACCCTGATGCGGTGCAATCGCCGGGCCGGCTCGGGCGCTGTCCGCCGGGGCCGGCACCTACCCCTTAACCTTTTCGCAAGGAATGGCGCCCGCCCCGGCCGGCCCGGCGCCTTCGCACTTGCAACGGGAGCGACGTTCTGAACAATTCCGTCAGTCTGCTCACAGAAGGGGCCTGCCCGAAGCTCAGGCGGATGTGCGCGTTGCGGAGCGTCACGAGACGTGATGCCGCGCGGCGGCTCCCGGATGCTAAAGGCAGGACCAGCGGCCGCCGGCGGGGGCACGGCGCGTCGGGATTCACGGCGACGAGAGGGACCATGTCGCGCAGGTATTTCGGAACGGACGGCGTGCGCGGGCGCGCCAATGCCTCGCTCACGGCGGATCTGGCGCTGAGGGTGGGCATGGCTGCGGGGCTGGTGTTCCAACGCGGCGACTATCGCCACCGGGTGGTCATCGGCAAGGACACGCGGCTGTCCGGCTACATGATCGAGAACGCGCTGGTGGCCGGCTTCACCTCGGTGGGCATGGACGTGCTGCTGCTCGGCCCCATGCCGACGCCGGCGGTGGGCATGCTGACCCGCTCCATGCGCGCCGACCTCGGCGTGATGATCTCCGCCTCGCACAATCCGTTCGACGACAACGGCATCAAGCTGTTCGGCCCGGACGGCTTCAAGCTCTCCGACGAGGTGGAGCGCGAGATCGAGGAACTGATCGACGAAGACCTCGCCAAGCGCCTCGCCAAGCCCGCCGAGATCGGCCGCGCCCGGCGGCTGGAGGGCGTGCACGCCCGCTATATCGAATATGCCAAGCGCACCTTGCCGCGGAACCAGTCGTTCGAGGGCATCCGCGTGGTGGTGGACTGCGCCCACGGCGCCGGTTACCGCGTGGCGCCGGAGGCCCTGTGGGAGCTGGGCGCCGAGGTGATCTCCATCGGCGTCGAGCCGGATGGCATGAACATCAACCGGGACGTGGGCTCCACCTCCCCCGCCGCGCTCGCCGCCAAGGTACGCGAAGTGCGCGCCGACATCGGCATCGCCCTCGATGGCGACGCCGACCGGGTGATGATCGTGGACGAGAAGGGTCACACGGTGGACGGCGACCAGCTCATGGCCGTGATCGCCGAGAGCTTCAAGGAAGACGGACGCCTCGCCCGCGACGGGCTGGTGGCGACCGTCATGTCCAATCTCGGGCTGGAGCGGCACCTCGCCGGCGAGGGCATCACGATGGCCCGCACCGGGGTGGGCGACCGCTACGTGCTCGAGCGCATGCGGGCGGATGGCTACAATGTGGGCGGCGAGCAATCCGGCCACATCATCCTGTCCGACTATTCCACCACGGGCGACGGCCTCGTCGCGGCGCTTCAGGTGCTGGCGGTGGTGGCGCGGCAGGACAAGCCGGTCTCCGAAGTCTGCCACCGGTTCGATCCGCTGCCGCAGATCCTCAAGAACGTGCGCTATCTCGACGGGGCGCCGCTGGAAAACGAGAAGGTGAAGATCGCCATCGCCGACGCCGAGCGCCGCCTCTCCAACCACGGCCGCCTACTCATCCGCCCCTCGGGCACCGAGCCGGTCATCCGCGTGATGGGCGAGGGCGACGACAGGGATCTGGTGGAGACCGTCGTGGACGAGGTGATCGACGCCCTCCAGCGCGCCGCCGCCTGAGCGGGGCGCATTCGTCCGCAGCAGTCGCCCTCCGGCCTGACCGGGGGGACCGGACCGCAACGCAACGCCGGTGCACCCCTCTCCTCCGTCATCGCCCGGCGTGTCCGGAAGTCGGGTTCTGCCGACTTCCGTTCTCAAGGACGGAACCCGGCAGCAGCCGGGTTCCGGGCGATCCACGGTTGGGCCGGGATGAACCGGCAGACAGCGCGCAGGCCGATGGGTGGATCCCCCGGACAAGCCGGGGGATGACGGTGGTGAGAGATGGCCACGACACGGCACGAAGACGCGCTGCCGCTGCTCCGAATTCCCTTGCCGCGCCAGAGCTTAACTCTTCATCAGGGTTAATCCGGCTTTAAGGCTCCCCGTGGCACACCTGCCTCCAGAGCATTTCTCGGGCGGGTCGTCATGATGGGTGTGTTTGGTCGGGCCGGGCATCTTCTTCTGGCCTCTCTCGCGATGATGGCGCTGACCGGCGCGGCGCATGCCGCCGACAAGGCGGACGCCGAGATGGAGGCCATGATGGCCTCGCTCGGCAAGCCCGGCGACTTCTCCCTCGCCGCCCCCGCGGTGAGCGAGGATGCCGCCTCCGGCTGGTATGTCCGTGCGGACGTGGGCTACGTCCCCACGAGCAGCGCCAGCCTCTCCTATCTCGGCCTGCCCACCGGGCTCGACGTCTACGGCGCCGGCTGGTCGCTGGGTGGCGGCATCGGCTATCGTTTCTTCCCGTTCCTGCGCGCCGAAGTGAGCATCGAATATCTCTCCCTTGGTGCGGCCAGCCTCTCCCCCATCGGACCCGGGGTCGGCGCCAGCGCCACGGTGGGGCTCGCCAGCGTCTACTGGGACATCATCACCCTTGCCGGCTTCACGCCGTATCTGAGCATCGGCGCGGGCTTCGCAATCGATTCGCTGAGCGCGCCTGCGGCCCTGAGCCCGGCCGGCAATTCCTGGGAATTTGCCTGGGCGGCGGGCGCGGGCGTGTCCTTCGCGGTGAGCAGCAGCTTCAGCCTCGATCTCGGCTATCGCTATCTCGACCTCGGCAGCCCCTCTTATGCGGGCGGCCTCGCTCTGGGCAATACCACGGCGCAGGAAGTGCGCTTCGGCCTGCGCTACGCGCTGTAGGGGGCGAAGCTCCCTCGCGCCCCGGACGCATGCAGCGAAGCGGAATGCGAGCCGGGGTCCAGCGCAAGAGACCGCCGAAGGCGCTTCCTGATCCCACCGCTCTCAGGCCTTGTCCCGCTGCGCGGGTGTTTTCCCCAGCTCCCCCCGGTGAGGGGCTTTCTCTCCCCTTGACCGAAGTCGGGACGAGCGGCGCCAGCCCCCTCACCCCCGGCCCCTCTCCCGCGAGGGGAGAGGGGTGGCTCCGCCACGCTTTTCCCTTGCCGCGCGGGGCGGCGGCTCCTATGTGCAGGACGTGCTCGACCGCCCCACCCATCCCGGCACATCGCATCGGGAGCCCGTTTTCAACGTGCCCGGCGCGGTGGCGGTGCTGACGCTTGGGCTGGTGCTGATCCACGCCGTCCGCGTGCTGCTCCTCTCCGAGGATGCGGATATCGAGCTGCTCACCTATTTCGCCTTCATCCCGGCCCGCTACTCGCTGCCGGACACCATGTTCTATCTGCCGGGCGGCATCGGCCCGAAGCTGTGGACCGTGGTGACCTATGCGCTGCTCCACGCCAACTGGATGCACCTCATCGTCAATCTCGTCTGGCTGCTGGCCTTCGGCACGCCGGTGGCGCGGCGATTCGGCTCCGGGCGGTTCGTGCTGTTCTGCGTGGTGACGGCGGCGGCGGGCGCGGGGGCGCACTATCTCGCCAATCCCGATGCCATCGCGCCGCTCATCGGCGCCTCGGCGGCCATTTCCGGCACCATGGCGGCGGCAGTGCGCTTCGCCTTCGCGCCGGGCGGCGCGCTGTCCAGCTACCGCACCATCTTCTCCGATCACCAGCCGGCGGGCTCGCTGAAGGAGAATTTCAGCGACAAGCGGGTGCTGATCTTCGTGGGCGCGTGGTTCGCCTTCAACCTGCTGTTCGCCTTCGGCGTTTCCCTGCCCGGGACGGAGGGCGCGGAGGTGGCCTGGCAGGCCCATATCGGCGGCTTCGTCGCCGGCCTGCTGCTGTTTCCCCTGTTCGATCCGATCCCGCGCCGACGCAGGGCCTGAGCCGGTTTCTAGTGCCAAGGTCGGGGTGCACAGGGCGCGCTGCGCGCTTGCGTCGCACTGCGATGCGAGGGATCATCCCTGTCCGGATCGTTTCCAGAGAAGGCCCCGCCGGCGGAGCGGGCCCCTGGATCCACCAGCTAGGGAGAATGCGCCTATGTCCGTGACCGTCATCCTGAGCCGCAAGGGCAACGACATCGTCACCCTGTCCCCCGAAGCCACCCTCGGCGATGCCGTGGCGAGCCTCGCGCGCAACCGCATCGGCGCCATCGTCGTCACCGATGCGAACATGGGGGTGGAGGGCATCATCTCCGAGCGCGACGTGGTGCGCCTCATCGGCGAGCGCGGCGTGGACGTGCTCAGCGAGCCGTTGGCCGGCCTGATGACCAAGGCGGTCGTCACCTGCGCCCCCGACGAGACCGTGCCCCAGATCATGGAACGCATGACCCGCGGCCGCTTCCGCCACGTGCCCGTGGTGGCCGGCGGCAAGCTGGTGGGCATCATCTCCATCGGCGACGTGGTGAAGTATCGCGTGGAGGAAATGGAGCGCGAGAGCGCCCAGCTGCGCGACTACATCATGTCGGCCTGAGGCCGCTTCCGGCGCGGGGGCCTCTCCGCGCCCGTTCCCCGGACGCACGCAGCGTGAGCGGAATGCGAGCCGGGGCCCAGCGCAAGGGACCGCCGAAGCCGCTTCGTAATCCTGCCGCTCTCAGGTTTTGCCCGCTGCGCGGGGCTTGCGCGCTGGATCCCGGATCAGCGCTCCGGCTTGCGCGGTCGCTTGTCCGGGGCACCGCGTCGCCCTCCGGTCAAGCCGGAGAGCGACGGTCATGCAAAGACGCGACTCACGCGCCGGGCTGGCGCACCACGCGCAGGTAGGGCTTCACAGTCTTCCAGCCGTCCGGGAACTTCTCCTTGGCGGCGTCGTCCGAGAGCGAGGGGACGATGATGACGTCGTCGCCCTGCTTCCAGTCCACCGGCGTCGCCACCGAGTGCTTGGCGGTGAGCTGCAGGCTGTCCACCACGCGCAGGATTTCCGCGAAGTTGCGGCCGGTGGAGGCCGGGTAGGTGAGCGACAGCTTCAGCTTCTTGTCCGGGCCGATGATGAACACCGAGCGGACGGTGGCGGTGTCGCTCGCATTGGGGTGGATGAGGTCGTAGAGGTCGGAGACCTTCTTGTCGGAATCCGCGATCAGCGGGAAGTTCAGGGTGGCGCCGGTGGCGTCCTTGATGTCGCCCACCCAGGCCGGGTGATTGTCGATGGCATCCACCGACAGGCCCAGCAGCTTCACGCCGCGCTTGTCGAATTCGGGCTTGAGGTGGGACGCCTGCCCCAGCTCGGTGGTGCAGACCGGGGTGAAGTTCTTGGGGTGGGAAAACAGGATGCCCCAGCTATCGCCGAGCCACTCATGAAACTTGATCGGGCCTTCGGTCGTCACGGCCTCGAAATCCGGCACCACATCGCCGAGTCGCAGCGTCGCCATCGTCATCTCCAATAAACATCGAAAAACTGTATATCCATTTATTATACTACAAACTCGATGCATTTAAAGCGAATTCACGCCCGCCCGGCACCCCGCTTGGCGCCGTGCCCGTTCATCAGACGTCAGCCTTTCCCTGCTCAAGTCACGGCCGGGGCCCAAGCGGCGATCGGCGGCACCCTAACGGAGGAAGCACCCTTGAAACGCATCCTGGCGGCAGCCCTCGCCGCATTCCTTCCCATCCAGAATGCCGGTCTCGCCGTGGCGTGCACGGCGGTGAACGTGGTCGCGGCGGACAAGACCGTGATCGCCGGGCGCACCATGGAATGGGCGTTCGACATGAAATGGACGCTCAAGAGCATCCCCAAGGGCACCACGCTGACCTTGACCGCCCCGACCGATCTCGGCCTGCCCGAGAAGAAGGTGGCGACACTTTATTCGGCCGTCGGCATCAGCGCCGAGGTCATTCCCGGCGGTGCCATCATCGAGGGCCAGAACGCGGCCGGCCTCGGCATGAGCGGCAATTTCCTGCCCGGCTTCACCACCTACCAGACGGTGACCAAGGCGGACACGTCCTACGTCTCCATCCTCGGCTTCGGCGCCTGGGCGCTCGGCATGCACGGCTCGGTGGCCGATGTGCGCGCCGCGCTTGAGAAGACGAAGGTCTGGGCCGACGCGTCGCTGCCGAGCGGGCCGACCCCGCCCACCATCCACATGGTCTTCACCGACCGCTCGGGCGCCAGCATCATCGTGGAATATGTGGGCGGCGAACTGCAGATCCACGACAACGTGGCGAGCGTCCTCACCAATTCGCCGCCCTATGACTGGCACCTGCTGAACCTGCGCAACTACCTCAATCTCTCCACCATGGGCGTCAACGACCGCCGGTTCGGCACGGCCAATGTCACGGCCATCGGCCAGGGCGGCGGTGCCACCGGGCTGCCGGGGGACTTCACCCCGCCCTCGCGCTTCGTGCGGGCGGCCTTCATGCGCCATTCCATGGCCCAGCCGAAGGACGGCGCCGACGCCATCACCACCATCGGCCACATCCTGAACACGGTGGATATTCCGCTCGGGGTCGCCCAGAGCAAGGACGGTGAAACGGTGGTCTCCGACTACACACAGTGGGTGGCCATCAAGGATCTCACCCACAACCGGATGGTCATCTCGGACTATGCCCACCGGACGACCTTCCTGACCCTCGATCTCGACGCCATCTTCGCCCAGGACAAGCCGAGCGCGCGGCTGGTCACGGACCTGCCGTTCCCGGCAGCGGTGGACGGGACGGCGGCGCTGAAGAACTGAGCCGGCGGAAGGGCGCGCCGCACACCTCACACGAGGGCGGTGCGCACTTCCTGCTCGCCCACCTCGAACACCCTCTTGTAGCGCTCGACCTCACTGGCCGGGCCCATGGCCTTGGTGGGGTTGTCGGAGAGCTTCACCGCCGGGTGGCCGTTGGCGGCCACCACCTTGCAGACGATGGAGATGGGGTCGAGCGCCCCGTTCGGGGCCAGGCCGCGGAAATCGTTGGTGAGCAGCGTGCCCCAGCCGAAGCCGAGGCGGATGCGGCCGGAGAAGGTGCGATGGATGCGCGCCACCTCCTCCGCATCGAGGGCGTCGGAGAAGATGGCGAGCTTCTCCCGCGGGTCCTGCCCGCGGGACTTCCACCACGCAATGGCCTCCTCGCCGCCGGCGATGGGGTCCTTGCTGTCGATGCGGATGCCGGTCCAGTGCGTCACCCAGTCGGGGGCGCGTTCGAGGAAGCCGCTGGTGCCGTAGGTGTCGGGCAGGATGACGCGCAGATTGCCGTCATAATCGTCCTGCCAGTCGGCGAGCACCTGGTAGGGCGCCCAGCGCAGCTCGTCGTCGTTGCGGGCGAGGGCCGCATAGACCATGGGCAGCTCGTGGGCATTGGTGCCCGTGGCCTCCACCTCGCGCCTGAGCGCGATGAGGCAGTTGGAGGTGCCGAGGAAGCCCTCCCCCAGCCCTTCCATCAGCGCCTGCACGCACCAGTCCTGCCACAGATAGCCGTGGCGGCGGCGGGTGCCGAAATCGGCGATGTTGATGGGGGCGAGGGATTTCAGGAACTGCACCTTCTCCCACACCCGCGCCATGGCCCGGGCATAGAGGATCTGCAGCTCGAACTTGCCCATGTCCTTCAGCACGGCGCGCGAGCGCAGCTCGTTGATGATGGAGAGGGCGGGGATCTCCCACATGGTGGTTTCCACCCACGGTCCCTCGAAGGTCAGCTCGTACTGGCCGTCCCACTTTTCGAGGTGATAGGCGGGGAAGCGGAAGGCCTCGAGCCAGGCCACATAGTCCGGCGAGAACATCTGCCTCTTGCCGTAGAACATGTTGCCGCGCAGCCAGGTGCTCTCGCCGCGGGTGAGCGAGAGCGAGCGCACATGGTCGAGCTGCTCGCGCAGGGCGCCGATGTCGATGATGTCGGCCAGCCGCACCGAGGTGGAGCGGTTATGGATGCCGAAGGTGACGCGGGTCGCCCGGTGCCGGTTGAAGATCGTCTGGCCCATGAGGAGCTTGTAGAAGTCCGTGTCGAGCACGGACCGCACGATGGGGTCGATCTTCCAGGTGTGGTTGTAGACGCGCGTGGCGATGTCGGTCATGGGCGCCGGCGATGTCGTTCGGGTTCGGTCGGGCGGAGCAGCGGGCGGACGACCGCACGGGGCCCCGACGGGGCGGGACGGTATCTATAGCATGCCGCGCGGGATCGTCGCGGCCCTCTGCGATCTTCTCGCAACTGCCGGATGCGCCGGTTAACGGCGGCCCGCCAGCGCAAGCCGGCTCAGCGGCAGCGCCCTCAACGGCAGCCTTTGCGGGCCTCCCAGGCCTGCACCTCGTTCACGAAGCGCTGCTGGTCCGGCGTCAGCTTGCCGAACGGCGCGTAGCAACGGGCACCGAAGGTGGCGATGGCGTCCTTGGTCTTGAAGCAATAGCCCTGCTCCGCATAGACCGCGTTGCGCTGGTACCACAGCGCCTTGCAGGACAATTCGCTCAGCGCCTGCGCGCCGGCGCCCGACACGAAAACCGTCGCCGCCACGGCCCCGAGGACCAGAGCCGCGAGCCCCTTCCGCCGACCTTCCAGCATACCGCCCTCCCCCATTTGCCACACCCTGTCACCGCCCGAGGCGGGCAGCGGGTGCGCCCCGCAGCATTATTGCTCAGACGGCACGAATGTCATTCCGTTTCTTCCCATAGAAGCGAAAACGACGCGGGCGTATCCAAGACGAAAGTCCAAGGCCGCGAAAAACCCGCATAACGGTCCATTGAGGATCGCGGCCCGTGAGGACGAAGCAATAAGACCCCAAGGGAGGACTGCCATGGCCCGCATGCGCGCCGTCGACGCCGCCGTCCGTGTTCTCGAGAAGGAAGGCATCACCTGCGCCTTCGGCGTTCCGGGTGCGGCCATCAACCCCCTCTATTCCGCCATGAAGGCGCGCGGCTCCATCCGCCACGTGCTCGCCCGGCACGTGGAGGGCGCCTCCCACATGGCCGAGGGCTACACCCGCGCGGTGGCCGGGAATATCGGCGTCTGTCTCGGCACCTCCGGCCCCGCCGGCACGGACATGATCACCGGCCTCTATTCGGCCTCGGCGGACTCGATCCCGATCCTGTGCGTCACCGGCCAGGCGCCCCGCGCCCGCCTCTACAAGGAAGACTTCCAGGCGGTGGACATCGAATCCATCGCCAAGCCCGTCACCAAGTGGGCGGTGACCGTGCGCGAGCCGGCCCTGGTGCCCATGGTGTTCCAGCAGGCGTTCCACGTCATGCGCTCCGGCCGCCCCGGCCCGGTGCTCATCGACCTGCCCATCGACGTGCAGATGGCAGAGATCGAGTTCGACGAGGACACCTACGCCCCCCTCCCGGTCTACAAGCCGTCCGCCACGCGGGCGCAGATCGACAAGGCGATGGGGATGATCCTCGACGCCGACCGGCCGCTGATCGTCGCCGGCGGCGGCATCATCAATGCCGATGCCTCCGACCTCCTCGTGGAGTTCGCCGAGCTCACCGGCATCCCGGTCATCCCCACCCTCATGGGCTGGGGCACCATCCCCGATGACCATCCGCTGATGGCCGGCATGTGCGGCCTGCAGACCTCGCATCGCTACGGCAATGCGAACATGCTGGCCTCCGACTTCGTGGTCGGCATCGGCAACCGCTGGGCCAACCGCCACACCGGCTCGGTGGAGGTCTACACCCAGGGCCGCAAGTTCATCCACGTGGACATCGAGCCCACCCAGATCGGCCGCGTGTTCGGCCCCGACTTCGGCATCGTCTCCGACGCCAAGGCGGCCCTGGAGCTGTTCGTGACCGCCGCGAAGGAACTGAAGGCGGCCGGCAAGCTGCCCGACTGGACGGCGTGGGCCGACGAATGCCTCTCCCGCAAGCAGACCATGCTGCGCAAGAGCCACTTCGACGCCGTGCCGCTGAAGCCGCAGCGCGTCTATGAGGAGATGAACGAGGCGCTGGGCAAGGACGTCACCTACGTCTCCACCATCGGCCTCTCGCAGATCGCCGGCGCGCAGTTCCTGCACGTCTACCATCCGCGCCACTGGATCAATTGCGGCCAGGCCGGCCCCCTCGGCTGGACCCTGCCGGCGGCCCTCGGCGTGCGCGCCGCGCGGCCCGACGCCAAGATCGTCGCGCTCTCGGGCGACTACGACTTCCAGTTCCTCATCGAGGAGCTGGCGGTGGGCGCCCAGCACAAGCTGCCCTACCTGCACGTGGTGGTGAACAACTCCTACCTCGGCCTGATCCGTCAGGCGCAGCGCGGCTTCAACATGGACTTCGAGGTCAGCCTCTCCTTCGACAACATCAATTCGGAGGAAGTCGGGGCCTACGGCGTGGACCATGTGGCGGTGGCCGAGGGCCTCGGCTGCAAGGCCATCCGCGTGCGCACGCCCAACGAGTTCAAGGACGCCTTCGCCAACGCCCAGAAGCTTATGGACGAGCATCAGGTGCCGGTGGTGCTGGAATTCATCCTGGAGCGCGTGACCAACATCGCCATGGGCGTCGAGATCAACGCCGTGAACGAGTTCGAGGAAGTCCTCGACGTCCCGCTCAGCGAGGTTCGTTCCCTGGAGCCGGCCGAGTAAGGCCGGCGTGGAAACACTCTTATCGATTTAAAAAAGCCTGGATGCCCCGGCCCCGCCGGGGCATGACAGTGCGCCACAACGGCTCAGCCCGCGGAGAGACGCATGCCCAAGTTCGCCGCCAATCTCACCATGCTGTGGAACGAGATCGATTTCCTCGACCGCTTCGAGAAGGCCGCAAATGCCGGCTTCACGGGCGTCGAATATCTCTTCCCCTATCCCTTCGAGAAGGACGTGCTGGCCGAGAAGCTGGCGAAGTACAGCCTCACCCAGGCGCTGCACAATTTGCCGGCCGGCGACTGGGCGGCGGGCGAGCGCGGCATCGCCTGCATCCCCGGCCGCGAGGGCGAGTTCCAGGACAGCGTCGGCAAGGGCATCGAATATGCGAAGGCCCTGAACACCAAGGCCATCAACTGCCTCGCCGGCCTCACCCCCAAGGACGTGCCGACCGAGAAGGTCCATGAGACCCTCGTCAAGAACCTGAAGTTCGCCGCGGCGGAGCTGAAGAAGGCGGGCATCCCGTTCGTCGTCGAGGCCATCAACACCCGCGACATCCCCGGCTTCCATCTGCACAACACCAAGCAGACGCTGGCGGTGCTGGATGAAGTTGGCGCGGACGACATCTTCTTCCAGTACGACATCTACCACATGCAGATCATGGAAGGGGACCTCACCCCGACCATCCGCAACAACATCGCCCGGATCAAGCACATCCAGCTGGCAGACAATCCCGGCCGCGGCGAGCCGGGCACGGGCGAGATCAACTATCCCTTCCTGTTCAAGGCCATCGACGACACCGGCTATGACGGCTGGATCGGCTGCGAATACAAGCCGAAGACCACGACCGACGAAGGCATCGGCTGGTTCGCCCCCTACAAGGGCTGAGCGGCTGCCCGCTTCAGGACAACAAGCACTCTTCAGGAGAAACGCACATGAACGTGGGATTCATCGGCCTCGGCATCATGGGCGGCCCCATGGCCGGCCACCTCATCGACGCCGGGCACACGCTGTTCGTCTATGACGTGGTGAAGGTGCCGGAGGCGCTGACCGCAAAGGGCGCGACCGCCTGCGCCTCCTCCGCCGAGGTGGCGAAGCACGCCGACATCATCATCACCATGGTGCCGGACACCCCGCACGTAGAAGAGGCGCTGTTCGGCAAGGGCGGCGTCGCCGAAGGCCTGTCGGCCGGCAAGATCGTGGTGGACATGAGCTCCATCTCGCCGGTCGCCACCAAGGGCTTCGCGCAGAAGATCAACGCCCTCGGCTGCGACTATCTCGATGCCCCGGTCTCCGGCGGCGAGGTGGGCGCCAAGGCCGCCTCCCTCACCATCATGGTGGGCGGGCCGGACGGCGCGTTCGAGAAGGTGAAGCCCCTGTTCGAGAAGATGGGCAAGAACATCACCCTCGTCGGCGGCAATGGCGACGGCCAGACCACCAAGGTGGCCAACCAGATCATCGTCGCTTTGACCATCGAGGCGGTGGGCGAGGCTCTGCTGTTCGCGTCCAAGGCGGGGGCCAACCCGGCCAAGGTGCGCGAGGCGCTCATGGGCGGCTTCGCCTCCTCAAAGATCCTCGAGATCCACGGCGACCGCATGGTGAAGCGCACCTTCGATCCGGGCTTCCGCATCGAGCTGCACCAGAAGGACCTGAACCTTGCGCTCCAGAGCGCCAAGGCGCTGGGCGTGAGCCTGCCCAACACCGCCACCTGCCAGGAGCTGTTCAACGCCTGCGCCGCCCATGGCGGCTCCAAGTGGGACCACTCCGCCATGGTCAAGGCCCTCGAGCTGATGGCCAACCATAAGGTGGCCCCGGACGCCTGAGGGCGCCCCACCACTCCCAGAGCCACGACACCCTTGGCGACGCGCGGCGCGTTCCCTGCCCCGCGTCGCCGGCACCCCGGACGGGTCCGCGCGGCCCCTTCGGAAGAGGCGCGCCGACAGCGTTCCCGGCGCGCCTCCGCCGCTTCAATTTGCGCCCCCCACCTCCGGCGCCGCACGGGGGGCGAAGCGGAAGCCTGACCTGTCCGCAACGGTCAGCCTTGCTGCCGTTTATGCGACTTTATGCGTACATCAAAGGCGCGCATGATGCCGCCTAAAACGCGTTGAACCGAGCGCGAACGCGCCGAGCCGGAGGACGAACCATGCCCAACAAGCGCCACCACACCCTCAAGCGCCAGCGCGCCACCAAGATCGTCGCCACGGTCGGGCCCGCCTCCAACAGCGAGGAGAAGCTGAAGGCGCTGTTCCTTGCCGGCGTGGACGTGTTCCGCCTCAACTTCTCCCACGGCACCCAGGCCGATCACGGCGAGGTGCTGGCCCGCATCCGGCGGCTGGAGAAGGAGATGAACCGGCCCATCGGCGTCATCGCCGACATGCAGGGCCCCAAGCTCCGCATCGGCCGCTTCAAGGACGGCTCCATCGCGCTCAAGCCCGGCGACGTGCTGCACTTCGACGCCGACGTGGACCGCCCCGGCGACGAAACCCGCGTGCCGATCCCCCATCCGGACATTCTCGAAGCCCTCACCGTCGGCTCCACCGTGCTGTGCGACGACGGCAAGGTGCGCCTGAAGGTGGTGAAGAAGGGCGCCGGCTTCCTGGAGGCCCAGGTGGTGGCGGGCACCAAGCTCTCCAACAACAAGGGCTTCAACATCCCGGACGTGGTGCTGCCCCTCTCGCCGCTCACGGCAAAGGACCGCCTCGACCTGGAATTTGCCTGCGAGGCGGGGGTGGAGTGGATCGCCCTCTCCTTCGTGCAGCGGCCGGAGGACATCCACGAGGCGCGCGGCCTCATCAAGGACCGCGCCGCCATCATGCTGAAGATGGAGAAGCCCGCCGCGGTGGAGCATCTCACCGAGCTGGTGGAGCTCTCCGACGCCATCATGGTGGCGCGCGGCGACCTCGGCGTCGAAATCTCGCTGGCCGAGGTGCCGGCGCTGCAGAAGCGCATGATCGCGGAATCCCGGAAGTATGGCCGCCCGGTGATCGTGGCGACGCAGATGCTGGAATCCATGATCACCGCCCCCGTGCCCACCCGCGCCGAGGTGTCGGACGTGGCCACCGCCGTCTATGAGGGCGCGGACTGCGTGATGCTCTCCGCCGAGACCGCCGCCGGCCAGTTCCCGGTGGAGGCCGTGACCTTCATGGACGACATCATCCGCCACGTGGAGCGCGATCCCGGCTACCGGCAGGTGCTGGACGCCACCCAGGCGGAATGGGGCAAGACCATCGGCGACGCCGTGACCAAGGCCACCTATCAGGCGGCCATCGCTGTGGATGCCTCGGCGTTCGTCGCCTTCACTCTCTCGGGCACCACCGGCCTGCGCGCCGCCCGCGAGCGGCCGGCCATCCCGATCCTCGGCCTCACCCCCAAGGTGGAGACCGCCCGGCGCCTCGCCCTCTCTTATGGCGTCCACGCCGTGCACATGAAGGAGGACATCCACTCCTTCGGCGAGATGGTGGATACCGCCGTGCGCACCGCGGTGGAGCACGACCTCGGCAAGCCGGGCGACCGCCTCGCCATCACCGCCGGCGTGCCCTTCGCCAAGCCGGGCACCACCAACATCATGCGCATCACCACCATCGGCGCCACCAACCCGCCCTCGCGGGATGACCTCGACACCGGGGCGGCGAAGAGCAGCAAGTCCAAGGTCCACGCCTGACGCGTGCAACACAAACGGGAGCGCACGTTCCGCGCGCGCTCCCGCATCTGCGAAACGTGAGCCTGACCAGCGTCGGCACATCGTAAGGTGCTGCCTGTTGACGCATGCGGCAGCCTGAAATCGTTTTCTTCGACCGGATCGGGTCTTGGTCGCCATCTGCGGGACTGGACGAGGGGCGCCCCCTTGGGTCTATGCTGGGATATTCACAGTCCAGCCGGCCCAAAGATGCCCGTCGAGATCGAGCGCAAGTTCCTCGTGACCTCCAACGCATGGCGAGCCGGTGCGCGCGCGACGCCGATCCGTCAGGGCTACCTCTCGCAGGAGGGGGCGACGGTGCGCATCCGCATCGCCGACGGCGATGCCTTCATCACCGTGAAGGGCAAGACGCAGGGCCTGTCCCGCGCCGAATTCGAATATGCCATCCCCGTCGAGGACGCCCGGATCATGCTGGAGACGCTGTGCGCCCGGCCGCTGATCGAGAAGACCCGCTATGCCGTGGAGCATGCCGGCCGTCTGTGGACGGTGGATGTGTTCGAGGGCGAGAATGACGGCCTCGTCATGGCCGAGGTGGAGCTGGACGGCATCGACCAGCAGGTGGAGCTGCCCGACTGGGTGGGCGAGGAAGTCACCTCCGACCCCCGCTACCGCAACTCCTCGCTGGTCAGCGCCCCGCTGGGGTACGGGAAGTAGGGGCCGTTCCTATCGCGCGATGATCGCCCGGAACGGTCGTCATGGCCGGGCTTGTCCCGGCCATCCACGTGGTACGGCTGGGAACACCTTTTGACGCGAGATTCCTCGGCCCGACGTGGATGCCCGGGACAAGCACGGGCATGACAAAGGCTAAGATCGGAAAAGAACTGGCCGCGGCGTGAAGGCAGGGCCCGCCCCCGCCCCTCAGGCCCCGCCCTTCCCCGCCAGCAGCGCCTCCACCGCCAGCATGTCGCGCCAGGCGAAGCGCTTGCCCAGCGGCGTGCGCAGCAGATAGGCCGGGTGGAAGGTGGCGATGGCGCGGATGGTGCGGGTGCCCGTGTCGTAATCCATGAACCGGCCGCGCAGCTTGGTGATGCCCTCGGTGGTGCCAAGCAGCGCCTGCGCCGAAGGCCCGCCAAGGCAAACCAGGATGTCCGGGTCCGCCAGCTCGATCTGCCGCGCGATGAAGGGCAGGCACACCGCCGTCTCCTGCGGCGTCGGCGTGCGGTTGCCCGGCGGGCGCCAGGGAATGACGTTGGCAATATAGGCGCTGGTGCGGTCGAGGCCGATGGCGGCCAGCATCAGGTCCAGCAGCTTGCCGGAGCGGCCGACGAAGGGCAGGCCCTGCTGGTCCTCGTCGCGGCCGGGCGCCTCGCCCACGAACATGACCTTGGCGGCCGGATTGCCATCGGCGAACACCAGCCGGCTCGCGGTGCGCTTCAGGGCGCAGCCCTCGAAGCCGTCGAGGATCGCCTTCAGCTCGTCGAGGCTCGCGGCGGCCCGGGCGGCCTCGCGCGCGCCCATCACCGCCTCGTCCGGCGGCTGGGTGACCAGGGTGGGCGTCGCCGGCGCCGAGGGATAAGCGGGCTGGTTGCGGGACGGGGCCGGGCTTCTCGGCGCAAGGCCTGCTGCGCCTGCGGCGGAATCGCGCGCCGGAGCGGCCGGGGCCCGGGGCCGGCTCGGCTCGGCGGCGCTCTCGGCGAAGCGGTCCACCGGCACCTCGCCGATGGCCACGTCCACGCCCGCCTCCCAGTGGAAAGCGAGAATGTCGGCCCAGTCGTCGAAGTCTCGGTCGGCGGTCACGTCCATCCGCTCACTCTAGATCGTTGCCGCATGTTCTTCACGCGAAGCGATCTGCTTCGCGTGAAAATGCTTCCGCAGGCCCGCCGGAACGCTCAGACGGGGCGCTGCTTGTAATCGAAATCGATGCCGGAGAGCAGCCAGAACTCGGCGATCCGCCCATCGCGCAGGTGGTAGAAATAGATCACCTCGGTGGCGAACACCTCCTCCGTCCCGATCATGGTGCAGGAATAGAGGAAGCGGATGGCGAAGCGGTTCGCCTCGGCCACGATGTCGCGGATGTCATAGACCGGGTTGCCGAAATTCTGCACGTCCCACTGCAGGCGATTGGCGATGTCCGCCAGCGCCAGCGTCTGCGCGCGGTGATGGCCCACCACGTCCGGATGATAGAAGCGCGGCAGCGCCGTGTGGTCGAACGGGCGCCATACCTCGTCCATGAGACGGTTGGCGAAGGCGCGGACGTCGTCGGGGCTCATTGGGGCGCTCATTGGGGCGCTCATGGGCGGCCTCCTCAGGGTTGCCCCCCGAGGTTAGGCGGGAACGGCGCCGTGGGTAAGGGCACCTTTGAAAGACATCTGCGCACGGCAGTGGCGCTGCCGGCGCGTAGCCCGCCCGGCCGGGTGCGTCCACTGTTTTCGGCATAACGGCATTATGTTCCCACATACGGCAAGATGTTGCCCTAAGGGGCAATCCGCGGTTGTCTTTGCCGGCGTGTCGTGGAAAAAGTCCAATCAACGGGATTGACACACGGGAGCCGGAGTATGAGCGCGGCGGAACTGCCTGAGCGCGAGGGCATGGATTACGACGTGGTGGTGGTCGGCGCCGGCCCTGCGGGCCTGGCCACCGCCATCCGCCTGAAGCAGCAGGCGGCCGAGCGCGGCACCGACGTTTCCGTCGTGGTGGTGGAGAAGGGCTCCGAGGTCGGCGCCCACATCCTCTCCGGCGCGGTCGTCGATCCCATCGGCCTCGACGCCCTCATCCCCGGCTGGCGGGAGGAGGCGGATGCACCCCTCACCGTTCAGGTCACGGACGACCATTTCTATCTGCTCGGCCCGGCCGGCGGCGTGAAGCTGCCGAACTTCGCCATGCCGCCGCTGATGAACAACCACGGCAATTACGTCGGCTCGCTGGGCAATGTCTGCCGCTTCCTCGCCCAGAAGGCCGAGGCGCTGGGGGTGGAGATCTATCCCGGCTTCGCCGCCGACGAGATCCTCTATGACGACAAGGGCGCGGTGATCGGCATCGCCACTGGCGACATGGGCGTGGACAAGACGGGCGAGCAGAAGCCCGAATTCACCCGCGGCATGGAACTGCGCGGCCGCTACACCGTGTTCGCCGAGGGCGCGCGCGGGCACCTGACCAAGAAGATCATCGCCAAGTATAATCTGGGCGAGGGCCGCGACGTGCCGAAGTTCGGCATCGGCCTGAAGGAACTCTGGAAGGTGAAGCCGGAGAAGCACAAGCCCGGCCTCGTGCAGCACGCCTTCGGCTGGCCGCTGGATTCCAAGACCGGCGGCGGCGCTTTCCTCTATCACATCGACGACGAGCAGGTGGTGGTGGGCTTCGTGGTCCACCTCAACTACCAGAACCCCTGGCTCTCGCCCTTCGACGAGTTCCAGCGCTTCAAGACGCATCCGCTGTTCAAGGACACGTTCGAGGGCGGCAAGCGCATCTCCTACGGCGCCCGCGCCATCACCGAGGGCGGCTGGCAGAGCGTGCCCAAGCTCTCCTTCCCCGGCGGCGTGCTGGTGGGCTGCGCGGCGGGCTTCGTGAACGTGCCGCGCATCAAGGGCAGCCACAATGCGGTGCTCTCCGGCATGCTGGCGGCCGACCACCTGCTCGACGCCCTTGCCGCCGAGCGCAGCCACGACGAGCTCGCGAGCTACGAGGCGGCCTGGCGCTCCTCGGCCATCGGCGCGGACCTGAAGAAGGTGCGCAACATGAAGCCGCTGTGGTCGAAGTTCGGCACCTTCCTCGGCATCCCGCTGGGCGCGCTGGACATGTGGACCAACACCTTCGGCTTCTCGCTGTTCGGCACGCTGAAGCACGGCAAGACCGACGCCGCCTTCCTGAAGCCGGCCAAGGACTGCAAGAAGATCACCTATCCCCGCCCCGACGGCGTGCTGACCTTCGACAAGCTCTCCTCGGTGTTCCTCTCGAACACCAATCACGAGGAGAACCAGCAGGTGCATCTGGTGGTGAAGGACATGGCCCTGCAGAAGGCGTCGGAGCACGACATCTATGCCGGCCCCTCCAACCGCTACTGCCCGGCCGGCGTCTATGAGTGGATCGAGGAGGGGGCGGACGCGCCGCGCTTCCAGATCAACGCGCAGAACTGCGTCCACTGCAAGACGTGCGACATCAAGGACCCCAACCAGAACATCACCTGGACCGCCCCCGAGGGCGGCGGCGGGCCGAACTATCCCAACATGTGAGGCGACACGCGCTTCATGAAGATCATGCCCGGGCGAGATCCCGGGCATGCATCCGGAAAGTCGTTCAAGTCACGATATTCCGCAACGTCATATTCCGATACGTAAAGTCAGTAGTCTTCGCGCTGCAATACAAGATTTGTCCGCGCGCCCCTCGATCCGAGGTGGACCCTGGCACCCGTCACGGCTACTCCTGCTTGTGTGACTGTCAGGGAAGTTGCACAAAATGGCCACGAAGACGAAGGCGCCCGCTTTTGGGGGGCTCGACCGGTCGAAGACGCTTGCGGAAAACACCGTAAACGCCGGCCCGGTGGTGCTGGACTCCAACGTCACCCTCAAGAATCCGGACGGCACCGGCTTCCAGGGCGGCAGCCTCACCGTGAAGCTGGCCAATGCGGGGGTGGACGACCATCTTTCCATCGCCGCGGTCGGCGGCATCACGCTCGGGAGCGATGCCGGCACCGGCGCCACGGTCGTCTTCTACAACGGCGCGCGGATCGGCACGGAGACTGTCTCCGGCTCCACGATCACGGTCAGCTTCGACCAGCCGGTCAGCGATGACGCCGCCACGGCCCTCGCCCGCGCCATCGCCTATTCCAACCCCAGCAACACCCCCTCCGCCGCCGCCCACGCGGTGACCTTCACCGCCGTCGACGCCGAGCACAGCTCGATCTCCGCGACCATGCAGCTGAAGGTGAAGGCGGAGAACGACGCACCGGTGTTCTCCAACCTGGGGCCCGTTTCGTCGCACATCCTGTCGACAGCCTCCCAAGGCGTGGTCATCGACGGAGACGCGCACGTTTCCAATCCGGATGGAACGGGATTCAAGGGTGGAAAGCTAACCGTACATTTAAGCGACGGAAATACGGATGATTTGATTTATCTTTCTGAAGGTGCATTCAGCATCGTCGGCACAAAACTGTATCTCGACGGAAAAGTTGTCGGAACGGTATCGGCCGAAGGGGTCATGGGCCATGACCTTTCCTTGACCTTCAAGAGCAATGTCGCCATCTCTGACTCTCAAATGAGTGGTCTTATAGATCAGATTTCCTACAGCAATCGGTCGCTCAGCCCCGAGCCCCAAACCAAGGATGTGGCGATTACGGTCACTGATACAGAAAAAAATTCGACTACGGCGCATCTTACGCTCGCGTTCGAAGACCGCGCGCCGACAATTATCTCGGCCAGCCCGGCTAGTCCCATCTCGAAGATTGCCGCCGGCTCTTTTTACGAAGACATTTCGAGCATCGCTGTTTCTCCCGACGGCACCAAAGTGGCTTTTGAGTCGACAGGAGATATGGGCTCTACACGTCTCACCTCGGTCGACATCCGGACCAGCGAAGTCACATTCCTCGGCGGAGACCCCGGCGCCTTCGTGAGTGCCCCCGGGGCGACAGACATCGCATTCTCGCCTGACGGGCAAAAGATCGCCTTCGTGTCGACCGCATCAAACCTCGTGGCACGCGACACGAACGAGGGAAGCGATATCTTCATCAGAGACTTTAGTACGGGTGCAGTCACACGCGTCTCGACAAATTCAACGGGAAGAGAGATTCCAGGAGGCAGTGGAGACCCCGTCTTTTCGCCCGACGGCACCAAGATGGTTTTCGTTGCCGGCGTTCCTAACCTGCCCGGAGACACCGATGGCAGTGGGCTTTATGTAAAAGATCTCAAAACCGGCATCGCCACTCAGATCGCGATCAACGAGGCGAACCCCTCGAACGCGACACGCGGCTTCAATGCCGACTTTTCACCGGACGGCACCAAACTCGTGTTCGTTGCCTGGGGCGATCAGTCGGGCCCGAAGTTCGGTAGCGACAGCCAGTGCATATATATCAAGGATCTCAACAGCAGCGACGTAACGTACGTTACCGCGGCGACCGCGCATCAAATCCTCCCCCAATTCTCGCCGGACGGCACCAAGATCGCCTTCGTGTCCAATGAAAGCTCGGTCACACCGGGGGGCGAAGTCTGGGGCACCCATCTGTATCTGAAGGATATCGAGACCGGCGAGGTCACCTGCGTGAGTTCACCCGGCGGGGTTCTCCCGAATGATGGTTCCGTCGGCGACAGCTTTTCATTCTCACCCGATGGCACCAAGATCGTCTTCTCGTCCTCTGAATCGACATTGCCGGGCAACACCGGGGGCGTCTCGAACATCTTCGTGGCCGACCTTCAGACGGGGGCGATCACCCGGATTGCGCCCGAGGCCAATGGCGCCAGCAGCGACCCCGTCTTCACGCCCGATGGCGCACACGTCATCTTCGCATCCGACGCGACCAATCTTGTCGCCAACGACGTGAACAATGCCTCCGACGTCTTCATGGCGTCGATCCCCGCCACCTCCGTCACCAGCGCCACGCTCACCGAGGACGCGGCGCGCAAGACGCTGAGTGCGGCCGGCACGTTCTATTTCGCCGATGCGGATGCCAAGGACACCCACGCGGTGAGCGTCGCCGCGCCGGACGGAGCGCTGGGGACGCTTTCCGCCAAGGTTGTGAGCGACATGAACGGCACCGGCGCCGTGGTGTGGTCCTATGTGGTGGACGAGACCAAGGTGGAGCCGCTGGCGGCCGGCCAGACGAAGGTGGAGACCTTCGCGCTGACGCTGGACGACCACCATGGCGGCACCGTCACCCAGAATGTGAGCGTCACCCTCACCGGCACGGGCGGCGCGACGCCCATGGTTGCAAGCTTCGCCCTCGCGCCGGAATCCACGGCCGCAGCTGCCCCCGCGTCGGGTCCGGAGCTCTGGGCCTCGGCGATGGCCAGCCTGTCCGGCGTAAGCGAGGCGTCGCCTCAACTGTTCGACGTGCTGGAAAAGCGCGCCGCCGCGCTGGAAGCCGCCCACGCCCATGGCCCCGCCGGCGCTTTCGAGGGGGCTGGCGCCGAGATCGCGCATCTGGCGGCCCAGATCGATCCCGCCGTCACCCATGTGCTGGAAACCCTGTGGAGCGACCTGTCGGGCCACGGCGCCGGCACGGCGACCGCGCACCAGATCGCGGACGGGATGGAGGCCATCGCCACCCACCTGCGGGACGCGCTCCACCCCGGCCACGCCGGTGGTCCGCTCCTCGTCTGAGCGGACGCCACACGGCGCCCCCGCCGCAGACGGCGGGGGCCGGTGCGTCTCATCGCCCGCGGCGCGCTTGCCGCGTGCGCGCGGCGGGGAAGCTTGTATCGTGGGGGTCGCCAGAGCGAATCGCCGGATCACGTACCACGCGCATGCCCAGGAAAGACCACAAGCCGCCTGCCGCCGCCCGGGGCGCGACGCTCCAGTCCGTCGCGGATGCCGTGGGCGTGCATCGCTCCACGGTCGCCCGCGCGCTCGATCCGGAGCAGAGCCGGCGCATCTCGGCGGATGTGGTGGAGAAGGTGCAGGCGGAGGCGCGGCGGCAGGGCTACCGGCCGGATGCGGTGGCCTCCTCCCTGCGCACGGGGCGCTCCCGCCTCATCGGCGTGGTGGTGCCGGACCTCGCCAATCCCGTGTTCGCCCCCATCCTCGGCGGCATCGGCGCGACGCTCGCCGCGCGCGGCTATTCCATGATGGTCGCCGACAGCGGCGAGGACGAGGCCGGGCAGGCCGACATCGTGGAGAAGCTCATCGCCCGGCGTGTGGATGGCCTCGTGCTCGCCACCGCCAAGCGCGACGATGCCACCGTCTCCCTCTGCCTCAAGGCGGGGGTGCCGACCGTGCTGGTCAATCGCGGCGAGGATGGCCTGCGCGCCTCCACGGTGGTGAGCGACGATGCGGGCGGCATCGCGGTCGCCGTCGCGCATCTCGCCGGGCTCGGGCATCGCCGCATCGGGCATCTGGCCGGCCCGGAGCGGCTCTCCACCGGCGTGCTGCGCCGGCGCGGCTTCGCGGACGCCATGGCGGCGGCGGGCCTTCCGGCCGATGCGGTCACCACCGCCACGGCCTATAATCGCGAGGCGGGGCGGGTCGCCGCCGCCGAATTGCTGGACCGCTGGCCGGACATCACGGCGATTGCCGCCAGCAACGATCTCATCGCGCTCGGCGCCTATCAGGAGGCGCAGCAGCGCGGGCTGAGGATCCCGCAGGACCTCTCCATCGTCGGGCACAACGACATGCCGCTGGTGGACATGGTGGCCCCGCCCCTCACCACCGTGCGCATCGGCCATGAGGCCATGGGCGCGCGCGCCGCCTCCATCCTCCTCGACCAGATCGCGCAGCCCGAAACGCCGCCGACCCTCGCCCTCGTGCCCGCCCGGCTGATCGCCCGCGCCTCCACCGCCGCGCCGCGCGGCGCGGCGGCCGAAGCCCGGGCAAAGGCACCGCGCAAGCCCCGCTCCACCCGCCCCGCCTGATCCCGCTTTTGACGTCGTCCGGCCCGCGCCGCGATTCGGCGCTTGACTTGTGCAATCGCTCGCGCATTATCGTGCAATCGATCGCACAACAAGCGCACGCGACAAAGCGCGGAGGAACGCCAATGGTTGCCGGACTGGAGATCACCGGACTGGAAACGACCGGACTGGACATGCTGGAGGCGCAGCTGAAGCCGCGCTCCCACATCATCGAGGATGCGTCCACCCTCACCGACGTCGTCCTCGACGCCATGTCAAAGGCCCCCGACCTGCGCCTCAGGCAGGTCATGGCTTCCTTCGTGCGCCACATGCACGATTTCGCCCGGGAGGTGCGCCTCACCGAGGCCGAGTTCGAGCTCGGCCTCGACTTTCTCAACCGCATCGGACAAGCCACCAACGACTGCCACAACGAGGCGGTGCTGTTCTCCGACATCATCGGCTTCTCGACGCTGGTGTGCCTGCTGAACAACGGCCAGAACGGCGCCACCGAGACCGCCGCCGCCTTGCTCGGCCCGTTCTGGCGCATGCATTCGCCGCAGACCGAGAATGGCGGCTCCATCCTGCGCTCGCCGACGCCCGGCCCGGCCTTGTTCGCCCATTGCCGCGTCACCGATCCGGAGGGCCGTCCGCTCGCCGGCGTGGAGGTGGATGTGTGGCAGGCCTCGCCCGTGGGCCTCTACGAGAACCAGGACCCCGACCAGGTCGACATGAACCTGCGCGGCAAGTTCCGCACCGATGCCGAGGGGCGCTTCTGGTTCCGCTCGGTGAAGCCGGCGGGCTATCCGGTGCCCACCCACGGCCCGGCGGGCGACCTGCTGAAGGCGCAGAAGCGCCACCCCTTCCGCCCGGCGCACCTGCATTTCCTCGCCTACCGGCCGGGCTACAAGACGCTCATCACGCAGGTCTTCGTCGATGACGACGGCCATCTCGACAGCGACGTGGTCTTCGGTGTCACCCGCGCGCTGGTGGGCGATTTCGCCGAAGGCCGCGGCACGCCGCCGGCCCCCGATGCGGGCGCGCCGTGGTACCGGCTCGACTATGCCTTCGTCATGGAGCCGGGCGAGGCCAAGCTGCCGGTGCCGCCGATCCGCTGAGCGGCGGCGCACTCCCCCTTCCCGATCTTCGCGAACCCTTAAAGGAGACGCCGGTGAGAACCGACGCAGTGTCGCCGCGCGACCATTCCCCCGCTCCCCCGGCCGCCGCCATCGGCCGTAGCCCCACCTATCCGCGCTCGCTCGAAGGCAAGGTCGCCCTCGTGGTGGGTGGCGCGGGCGCCATCGGTGCCGAGACCAGCCGCATGCTGAAGGCGGCCGGCGCGAAGGTGGTCATCAGCCATCTCGCCGCCGAGAAGGACACGGCGGCCGCCACCGCCCTTGTCGCCGAGCTGGGCGAGGGCCATGCCGCCTTCGTCGCCGACGTGGTGGACACGCCGTCCCTCGTGGCGCTGCGTGATGCCATCGCCGCCCGCTATGGCCGCCTCGACATCCTGGTGAATGCGGCCGGCTTCACCAAGCCGGTGCCCCACGCCGATCTCGATGCGCTCACCGACGAGCTGATCGACCGGATGCTGCAGGTGAACTGGCGCGGCCAGTTCGCCACCATCCGCACCTTCGCGCCTTTGCTGAAGGCCTCCGGGGACGGGCTTGTGGTGAACATCTCCTCCATCGCCGCCTTCACCGCCGTAGGCTCCTCCATCGCCTATTGCGCAGCCAAGGCCGGCATCGACGTGATGACCAAGGCGCTGGGCCGCGCCCTCGCGCCGGAGGTCCGCGTGCTCGCCGTGTCGCCGGGGGTGGTGGACACCGAGTTCGTGCCCGGACGCGGCGCCGACTTCAACGACAAGGTCAGCGCCTCCACCCCGCTCAAGCGGATCGGCAACGCGCAGGACATCGCCGCCGCCATCACCGCCTGCGCCACCATGCTCGGCTTTTCGACCGGACACACCATCCAGGTCGATGGCGGCCGGGCCCTCTGAGGAAAGCCGAACCCATGCGCGCGCCCCTGCCCCGGGTGTTCATCACCTGCGCCATCACCGGCAACCTCACACGGCCGGACCAGACGCCCCATCTGCCGATCACGCCCGCTGAGATCGCCACCTCCGCGCTGGAGGCCGCCGATGCCGGCGCGGCGGTGGTGCACATCCATGTGCGCGATCCCGCCACCGGCGCGCCCTCCATGGACCTCGCGCTTTATGAGGAGACCATCCGCCTCATCCGCGCCGGCAACCCGGACGTGATCCTCAACATCACCACCGGGCCGGGCGGGCGCTTCGTGCCCTCCGCCGACGATCCCAAGGTCGCCGCGCCGGGCACCACTTTGCTGCCGCCGGAAGAGCGCGTCGCCCATATCGCGGCGCTGAAGCCGGACATCTGCACCCTCGACCTCAACACCATGTATTCGGGCAGCGCGGTGGTCATCAACACGCCGGCCAATGTGCGGCGGATGGCCAAGGTGATCACTGAAGCCGGGGTGAAGCCGGAGATCGAGCTGTTCGATTCCGGCGACATCGCCCTGCTGCACGATCTGCTGGCCGACGGCACGCTTGCCGGCCCCGTGCTTGCCTCCTTCGTCATGGGCGTGCGCTACGGCTTCCAGCCCTCGCCGGAAACCGTGCTCTACGCCCGCAACCTGCTGCCGGCCGGCACGGCCTTCACCGCCATCGGCATCGGCCGCGCTGCATTCCCGATGGTGGCCATGTCCTATCTCTCCGGCGGCCATGTGCGGGTGGGGCTGGAGGACAGCGTCTATCTCGATCGCGGCGTGCTCGCCCCCTCCAACGCCGCGCTGGTCACCAAGGCGCGCGGCATCGTCGAGGCGCTCGGCGGCACCATCGCCACCCCATCCGAGGCCCGCGCTTTGCTCGGCCTCGCCCCCGCCCGTCCGGAGCGCGCTCCGGCCGCCGCCGAATGACGGATCACGCCATGACTCTGCCTGCCATGACTCTCGTTGCCGAACGTCCGCAGATCGCCCCCATCGTCCGCCGGGGCCTGCGGCTGAACGCGAAGGCCGACAGCTACGCCGCCATCGACCTCGTGATGGAAGAGGCGCCCCTGCGCGCGCTCCGCCCCGATGAGGTGGTGGTGAAGATCGCCGCCGCCGCGGTGAACCCCTCCGATGCCAAGGCGGCCACCGGGCTCATGCCCTATGCCGTCTTCCCCCGCACCCCCGGCCGGGATTTCTCCGGCACGGTGGTGGCCGGCCCCGAGGCGCTTTTGGGCCGCAACGTGTTCGGCTCCTCCGGCGACCTCGGCATCCGCCAGGACGGCGCGCAGGCCAGCCACATGATCGTCGAGGCCGACGCCGTGGTGGAGGTGCCGCAGGGCATCTCCCTGCGCGAGGCAGCGGGCATCGGCGTGCCCTTCGTCACCGCCTGGGAAGGCCTTCGCCGCGCCGGCCTGCCGCAGCCCGGCGAGACGGTGCTGGTGCTCGGCCTCAACGGCAAGGTCGGGCAGGCGGTGGCGCAGATCGCCGCCTGGCGCGGCGCCCGCGTGATCGGCGTGGTGCGGCGGGCGGAGCCCTTCATCGGCGATGCCCTCGTGCCGCCCCTCGTGCTCAATGCGAGCGCCGAGGACGTGCCCGCCCGCGTGCGCGACCTGACCGAAGGCAAGGGCGCCGACATCGTGTTCAACACGGTGGGCGATCCCTTCTACGACATCGGCCAGAAGGCGATGGCGGTGGGCGGGCGCGCGGTGTTCATCGCCGCCATCGAGCGCTTCGTCACCTTCGACATCCTCGCCTTCTACAAGGGCCGCCACACCTATGTGGGCATCGACACCATCGCCCTGAACTCGGTGGAGACGGGCCGCCTCCTGGCGGCGCTGGCGCCGGGCTTCGCGGCGGGGGCGCTGAAACCCTTCCCCATCCACGAGCGCGCGCTCTTCCCCCTCACCGAAGCCCGCGCCGCCTATGCGGCGGTGATGGGATCGTCGCAGGACCGCGTGCTCCTGCTGCCGGAGGCGTGAGCCATGCACGTCGTGCGCATCGACGCCGCGCCCGCCTATGAGGCCCCAGGCCATCATCTGATGGAGATGCGGCGCCTCCAGGGGCGCGAGGCGGGACCGGCGGACACCGTCTGGCTCGGCCTCTCCACTTTGGCGCCGGGCGGCGGCACCACCCTCGACGGCTCGAACGTCGAGAAGATCTACCTAGTGCTGGAGGGCGAGCTCCTCCTCTCCAACGGCATCGAGGAGGTGCGGCTCGCCCGCCTCGATTCCTGCCGCCTCGCCCCCGGCGAGGCCCGCCAGCTGCGCAATGCCGGCACCGCGCCGGCCGTGGTGCTGCTGGTGATGCCGCTGGCCCCCGCCACGCCCGCAACCCCCGTGCCGGCGGCTGTCGCCGGAACGCCCTGAAACCGTAACTGCCCCCAAGAACACAAGACCAACACGAGGGCAGCGCAGCCCCGCCCGCCCACCCGGAGGAAGCCCCAATGGCCCACACAGCCCACGCCGCCCGCCGACGCAAACCCTGGTATCAGGTGCTCTACATCCAGGTGCTCATCGGCATCGCCCTCGCCATCATCGTCGGCTATCTGTGGCCGGCGGTGGCGGTGGACATGAAGCCGCTCGGCGATGTCTTCATCAAGCTCATCAAGATGATCGTCGCCCTCGTCATCTTCTGCACGGTGGTCACCGGCATCGCCGGCATGAGCGACCTGAAGAAGGTGGGCCGCGTCGGCGGCAAGGCGCTGCTCTATTTCGAGGTGATGTCCACCATCGCCCTCGCCATCGGCATCATCGTCGCCAACGTGGTGCGTCCCGGCGCGGGCTTCAACGCCAATCCCGCCACCCTCGACAGCGCGGCGGTGAAGGCCTACGCCGGCAAGGCGGCGGACCAGTCCATCTCCGACTTCCTCATCAACATCGTGCCCAACACGGTGGTGGATGCCTTCGCCCGTGGCGACATCCTGCCGGTGGTGCTGATCTCGGTGCTGTTCGGCTACGTGCTCTCGCATCTCGGCGATCGCGGAAAGCCGGTGCGCGACACCATCGAGGCCGGCGCCCATCTGGTGTTCGGGGCGCTGAACGTCATCATGCGCCTCGCCCCCATCGGCGCGTTCGGCGCCATGGCCTTCACCATCGGCAAATATGGCGTCGCCTCGCTCGGGCCGCTGATGATGCTCATCGGCACCTTCTACCTAACGGGCGCCATCTTCGTGGTCGGCGTGCTCGGCGCGGTCTGCTGGTGGGCGGGCTTCAGCGTGCTGAAGTTCCTCGCCTACATCAAGGAAGAGATCCTCATCGTGCTCGGCACCTCCTCCTCGGACTCGGCCCTGCCGAGCCTGATGGAGAAGCTGGAGCGCGCCGGCGTGCCGAAGCCCGTGGTCGGCCTCGTGGTGCCCACCGGCTACGTGTTCAACACCGACGGCACGTCCATCTACATGACGCTGGCCGCCCTGTTCGTGGCGCAGGCCACCAACACGGACCTCTCCTTCACCCAGCAGATGGCCATCTTCGCCGTGGCGATGCTCACCTCCAAGGGCGCATCGGGGGTGACGGGCGCGTCCTTCATCGCCCTCGTGGGCACGCTCTCGGTGGTGCCGACCATCCCGGTGGCCGGCATGGCGCTGATCCTCGGCATCGACCGCTTCATGAGCGAGGCGCGAGCGGTCATCAACATGATCGGCAACGGCGTCGCCGCGGTGGTGGTGGCGCGTTGGGAAGGCGAGCTGGACCACGCCCGCTTCACCGCCGCTTTGGCCGGCGAGGCGAGCCCGCCCGTCGCCATGCCCGAGCCCACGGAGGCGCTGGCCGTGCCCGTGCTCCGGAGCGAGCAGCAAGCCTGACGCCCGCCACGAAGCAGAACGCCGGCGCTGAGCCCTCAGCGCCGGCGTTCGCATATTGAAAGGGGTTCAGGCAGCTAGCCGCGGGCCGCCTCGGCCGCCTGCGGCAGATCCTGCGCCGCCACTTCCGACAGCGCATGGCCATAGAGCACGAGGCAGGGGCCTTCCGCCCCCGCGTCCACGGCGCGGGTCACCGCCTCGGTGAGGCTGGCGACGGTGGCGATCACCACCTTCTCCTCCGGCCGCGTGACCGAGAAGATCGCCACGGCGGGCGTTGCCGGCTCGATGCCGGCGGCGAGCAGGTTGCGCACGAGGTCCGGCAGGGTCCGGCGCGGCATGTAGACGACGGTGGTCGCCGCCTTATCCGAGAGGGCCTTGAAGTCGAGATCGGCGGGGAGCTTCCCGTCGCGCGCATGGGCGGTGACGAATTGCAGCCGCCGCGCGTGGTCGCGGTGGGTGAGGGAGGTGACCAGCCGGCTCGCCGCGCCCTGCGGGGAGGAGATGCCCGGCACCACCTCCACCGGCACGCCGGCCGCGCGGCAATGGGCGATCTCCTCGCCGGCCCGGCCGAAGATCATGGGCTCGCCGCCCTTGAGGCGCACCACGCGGCGGCCCTCGCGGGCCAGCTCCACCATCAGCGCGTTGATGTCGTCCTGCTTGCAGGAGGGGCCGTAGCCGGTCTTGCCCACCAGCATCTTCTTCGCCTCGCGCCGGGCGAAATCGAGGATCGCGCCGGAAACGAGGTCGTCATAGAGCACCACGTCCGCCGATTGCAGCGCGCGCACGGCCTTCAGCGTCAGAAGCTCGGGATCGCCCGGCCCGGCGCCCACCAGCACCACGGAACCGCCGGCGCCCGAGCGGCCTTGCGGGGCGGTGCCCTCAATCTCGATGGCGGCGAACAGAGCGGCGCGGTCGGCTTCCTCCGGCGCGCGATGCGGCTCGGAAAGGGCCTTTGCCGCGAACCGCTCCCAGAAGGCGCGGCGGGCGTGGAAGGAGAGGCCGCGCTCGGTCACCGCCGCGCGCCACGTCTTCGCCGCCTGCGCCCAGGCGCGGAAGCCGGAGGGCAGCAGCGCCTCGATCTTGGCCCGCACCGCCTGTCCGAACACGGGGGCGGCACCGTCCGTGGAGATGCCCACCACGAGGGGCGAGCGGTTGACGATGGCGCCGAAGGTGAAGTCGCACAGAGCCGGCCGGTCGATGACATTCACCGGCACGCCGGCCGCACGGGCGGCGGCGGAAAAGCGCTCGGCCTCGGCCGCATCCTCGAAATCGCCGATGGCGAGGGCGGCGCCCTCGATGTCGTCCGAATGCCAGTCGCGCACATGCACGGCGATGGGGCCGTGGGTGGGCGCGCCGGCCAGCCGCCAGATGTCCTCGCAGACGGCCGGGGCGATCACCTCCACCCGCGCACCGGCGGCGGAGAGAAGCTCCGCCTTCCAGGCCGCCGGCTCGCCGCCGCCCGCCACCAGCACGCGCCGGCCCTCGAGCCCGAAGAACACCGGCAGGCGGGCAAGCGCCTCCATGCGCGCCTGCCGCGTCTCACGCGGGGCACGGGGGCTGCTGGATTCGGCGCCGGGGGCGGCCATGGGTCGAGGACTCCGGTACTGCGAAAGACCAAAGGTAAGTCCCCGCGCGCCGGGGATCAACGCGCGGGGACTTGAAGATCAGCCGCGGGCGGCGACGACGATGATCTCGACCAGGAACTGCGGCGCGGCGAGCTTGCCTTCGCTGGTAGCGCGGGCGGGGGGATTGGCCTTGTCCACCCAGGTGTCCCACACGCTGTTCATGCCGGCGAAATTCTTGATGTCCGACAGCCAGATGGTGGCGGTGAGGATGCGCGACTTGTCGGTGCCGGCGCGGGCCAGCAGGCTGTCGATGGAGGCGAGCACGGCCTTCGTCTGGCTCTCCACGTCCGGCCCCTCGGCCACCTGGCCGGCGAGATAGACGGTGTTGCCGTGGATCACCGCCTCGCTCATGCGGGCGCCCTTGTCGAGCCGTTCGATGCTCATGATGTGTCCTCTTGTTGGGGATGGCGGGTGTTTAGCAGTTTGGGGGGCGGATGCGTCAACCATCTCGGGCGGTCTCGCTCCCTCCCGACGTCATCCCCCGCCTTGTGCGGGGGATCCACCTGTGGCCGGGCGCGGTGCCAGCATGCGCTGAGCGGCCGTCGGCCTAGTGGATGCCCCGGACAAGCCGGGGCATGACAGCGAAAAGGCGGGTTGCAGTCGGCCCAGACGCCGCCCCTCAGTGCGCCTCTTCCCAGTTCTTCGCCGCCCGCGCGTCCACCTTCAGCGGCACGGCGAGATGGACGGCGGGCACCGCCGCGCTCTCCATGGCGTGGCGCACGACGGGAATGGTCGCCTCGGCCTCGGCCTCCGGCACCTCGAACACCAGTTCGTCGTGGACCTGAAGCAGCATCCGCGCGGACAGGCCCGCCTCAACCAGCGCCGGCTCCATGCGGATCATGGCGCGGCGGATGATGTCGGCAGCGGTGCCCTGGAGGCGGGCATTGATGGCGGCGCGCTCGTTGAAGGCGCGCAGAGACGGGTTCTTCGCCGCGATGTCGGGATAGTGGCAGCGCCGGCCGAACAGCGTCTCCACATATCCGTGCTCGCGGCAGAAGGTCTTGGTCTCCTCCATATAGTCGCGGATGCCGGGGAAGCGCTCGAAATAGCGCTTGATGTACTGCCCCGCCTCCTCGCGCGGAATGCCCAGCTGGTTGGCGAGGCCGAAGGCGGAGATGCCGTAGATGATGCCGAAATTGATGGCCTTGGCGCGCCGCCGGATTTCCCCCGGCATGTCCTTCACCGGCACGCCGAACATCTCGGAGGCCGTCATGGCGTGGATGTCCAGCCCGTCCGTGAAGGCCTGCCGCAGTGCCGGGATCTCGGCGATCTCGGCGAGCAGCCGCAATTCGATCTGCGAATAGTCGGCCGAGACGAGGAGATTGCCCTCCTCCGCCACGAAGGCGCGGCGGATGCGCCGGCCTTCCTCGGTGCGCACCGGGATGTTCTGGAGGTTCGGATCGGAGGAGGAGAGCCGCCCCGTGGTGGTGGCCGCCAGCGCATAGGAGGTGTGGACGCGCTTGGTCTGCGGGTGCACGAAGTTCGGCAGCGCGTCCGTATAGGTGGAGCGCAGCTTGGAGAGCTGGCGCCATTCGAGGATCTTCTGCGGCAGCTTGTGGCCCTGCTCGGCCAGCTCCTCCAGTGCGGTGGCCTTGGTGGACCACATGCCGGTGGCGGTCTTGGTGCCGCCGGGAAGGCCCATCTTGCCGAACAGGATGTCGCCCATCTGCTTGGGCGAGCCCACGTTCAGCCGCTCACCGGCCAGCTCCGCGATCTCATCCTCCACCCGCGCCGCGCCCTGTGCGAATTCGGAGGAGAGCCGCGCCAGAATGGCCTTGTCGATGGCGATGCCGCGGGATTCCATGCGCGCCAGCACGGGAATGAGCGGACGTTCGAGCGTCTCGTAGACCGTGGTCCGGCCCTCGGCGGCGAGGCGGGGCTTCAGCACCTGCCACAGGCGCAGCGTCACGTCCGCATCCTCGGCGGCGTAGGCGGTGGCGGGCTCCAGCGCCACCTTGTCGAAGGTGATCTGCGCCTTGCCCTTCCCCGTCACCTCGGAATAGGCGATGGGCTGGTGGCCGAGATGGAGGACGGAAAGCTCGTCCATGCCATGGCCGTTCCGGCCCGCGTCCAGCGCGTAGGACATGCACATCGTGCAGTCGATGGGCGAGACCTGAATGCCGTGGCGGGCCAGCACCAGCTCGTCATACTTCACATTGTGCCCGATCTTGAGCGTGCCCCTGTCCTCGAGCATCGGCTTCAGCGCCGCGACCGCATCGCCAAGCGAAATCTGCCCCGGCAGCAGCCCCTCGCTGAACAGGCCGTCGCCCGCACCCTGATGCAGCAGCGGGATGTAGCAGGCCTCATTGGGCGAGAGCGCCAGCGAGACGCCCACGAGGTCCGCCTGCATAGGATCGAGGGAATTGGTCTCGGTGTCGAAGGCAACGACACCGAGGTCGATGGCCTTCGCGCACCACGCCTTCAGCTCGGCGAGATCGAGGATGGTGCGGTAGGCCTTGCGGTCCACCGGCGTCGCCCGCGCGGCCTGCGCGCGCTGGTGGGCGAGATCGGAGGGGGTGGGTGTGCCGCTGGGGGCAGCGGGGGCAGCGCCCGGCTGGGCGACGGCGGCGGGCGCTTCGCCGTCTGCGGCGTGGGGCGCGGCGGGGGCGAAGAGATCGCCGCCGCTGGGCGCCAGCTTGGGGTCCGGGTCCACCTCGCCGGCTTCCACGCCATAGGCCTCGGCCACGCGGCGGGTGATGGTGGTGAATTCCATGGCCTTGAGGAAGGAGATGAGGCGCCTGGCGTCCGGGTCCTCCAGCACGAGGTCTTCCAGCGGCACTTCCACCGCCACGTCGCGCACCAGCGTGACGAGTTGCTTGGAGATGCGCGCGGCGTCCTGATTGTTCATGAGCGACTCGCGCCGCTTGGGCTGCTTGATCTCGCCGGCGCGGGCGAGCAGCGTTTCCAGGTCGCCATATTCGGCGATGAGCTGGGCGGCGGTCTTGATGCCGATGCCGGGCACGCCGGGCACGTTGTCGGTGGAATCACCGGCCAGCGCCTGCACGTCCGTGACCTTCTCCGGCGGGACGCCGAAATATTCCACGACCTCGCCGAGGCCGATGCGCCGCTCCGGCCGCGCCCCACGCCCGCCGCTCTCGCCCGAGGCGGGGTCGTACATGGCGACCTTGGGGCCGATGAGCTGCATCAGGTCCTTGTCGGCGGAGACGATGAGCACGTCCGCCCCGGCCTTCACCGCCTGCTCGGCATAGGTGGCGATGATGTCGTCCGCCTCGTAGCGCGCCTGCTCCACCGGGATGAGGCCGAAGGCGCGCACCGCCTCGCGCATGAGCGGGAATTGGGGAATCAGCTCGTCCGGCGGCTCGGAACGGTTTGCCTTATAGTCGGGGTAGAGCTCCTTGCGGAACGAATCCTCCGACTTGTCGAACACGATGGCGAGGTGGGTGGGGCGGATGCCCACCGCCCCGTCGCGCACGAACTGGAACAGCTTGGTGCAGAACAGCCGCACCGCACCCGTGGGCAGCCGGTCCGAGCGGAAATTGTACTTCCGGTCCTGGTTGATGGACTGGAAATAGGCGCGGAACACGAAGGACGAGCCATCCACCAGGAACACATGGTCGCCGGGCTTGAGGGGGCGGGGAGAGGGGGACATGGGGCGTCCTTCAAAGGTCCGGCGGCAGCGGCGATCAGAGGTCTGGATCGGGGGTCGATCGAAGGCGCGCACGATGCCCGAGGGGGCGGCCAGGAACAAGAGCCGTGGCACCCGCCGAACGCGCGCGTCGCCGGGGCGGGGAAGCCCGCCAACCCAACGGCCAAGCCGTGCCGCAGCGCACACTTCGCAGGCATCTGCATCACTAGATGAACAACGGAAGTGCAGACACCGCGCACGCCCAATTTTTCATCAGTCGAAATTCAATCTCAGAATCAAAGCCCTAAGCATCCGGGCGCAGTTGGCCCATCACTTGCTTTTATCAGTCCGGCGCAGTCGATGATGACCGCGCCCCATATTCGTCCCAACGATGGGACCCGCAGCAGAGCCGCTGACAGCCATGACCGGAAGGTCGTGAGCATGTCCGCGGCTTTTTTCGTTTCGGGTCTCCTCGTCCGCCTTTGCCGATCCAGGGGAAAGAACATGAGCGACGCTTCCAAGTCCGGACCCAACGAGACCGCCTCCACCGCCACGCCCGACGCCAAGGCCACCGGCGTCTCGCGCCGCTCGCTCCTCAAGGGCACCGCCGCCGCCCTCGGCACCGCCGCCTTGTTCGAGAGCATCCGCATGGCGTTCCCCGGCGGCGTGCCGGCGGCCTATGCGGCGACGCCGGAAACCACCAAGGCGACGCTCGGCTACATCGCGCTCATGGACGCCTCGCCCCTCGTCATCGCCAAGGAGAAGGGCTTCTTCGCCAAGCACGGCGTGCCCGACGTGGAGGTGGTGAAGCAGGCCTCGTGGGGCGCCACCCGCGACAATCTCGTGCTCGGCGGCGAGAAGAACGGCATCGACGGCGCGCACATCCTCACCCCCATGCCCTACCTCATTTCCACGGGCAAGGTGACGCAGAACAACGTGCCCACCCCCATGTACATCCTGGCGCGGCTCAATCTCGACGCGCAGGCCATCTCCGTCTCCAACGAATACAAGGACCTGAAGGTCACGGCCAATGCCGGCGCCCTCAAGGAGGCCTTCGCCAAGAAGAAGGCCGAGGGCAAGGAAGTAAAGATCGCCATGACCTTCCCGGGCGGCACCCACGATCTGTGGATCCGCTACTGGCTGGCCTCGGCCGGCATCGATCCGGACAAGGACGTCTCCACCATCGTGGTGCCGCCGCCGCAGATGGTGGCCAACATGAAGGTCGGCAACATGGACGCCTTCTGCGTGGGCGAGCCGTGGAACGAGCAGCTGGTCAACCAGGGGATCGGCTTCACCGCCTGCACCACCGGCGAGATCTGGAAAGAGCATCCCGAGAAGGCGCTCGGCATGCGCGCCGACTTCGTGGACAAGAACCCCAACACCACCCGCGCCATCCTCAAGGCCGTCATGGAGGCCCAGCAGTGGTGCGACAAGATGGAAAACAAGAAGGAGATGTCCGAGATCGTCGGAAAGCGGCAGTGGTTCAACGTGCCGGTCTCCGACATCTACGGCCGCGCCATCGGCGACATCAATTACGGCAACGGCCGCGTCGTGAAGAATTCCGACCAGTACATGAAGTTCTGGATGGACCACGCCTCCTATCCCTTCCGCAGCCATGATGCCTGGTTCATCACCGAGGACATCCGCTGGGGCAAGTTCGACCCGTCCATCGACATCAACGCCCTCGTCGCCAAGGTGAACCGCGAGGAGATCTGGCGCGAGGCGGCCAAGGAGCTGGGCGTCGCGGCCGGCGACATCCCCGCCACGTCGTCGCGCGGCAAGGAAACCTTCTTCGACGGCAAGGTCTTCGATCCCGCCGATCCGCAGGCCTACCTGAAGAGCCTCGGCATCAAGCGCGTCGAGGCCTGAGCCTCACTGGCCCGCCCTCTCCCCGCGGGGAGAGGGCTTCTCCCGATATCCAGACCCGGAGCTAGTGCCCATGTCCGTCACCGCCTTGAAGGAGCCGCCCCGCGAGGTCCGACGCTCCGGGACAGCAGAAGTCGTCAAGATGAAACCTGCCGCCGTCCGCCGTCCGTCCCGCTGGCCCGGCTATGCGAAGTCCGTCGCCGCCACCGTCATCCCGCCGCTGGTAATGGTGGTGCTGCTCGGCCTCCTTTGGGAAATCCTGTGCTCCGGCGCGGGCGCCACCCTGCCGGCGCCGAGCCGCATCTGGGCGGATTCGAAGGACCTCATCCTCGACCCGTTCTTCGTCGCCGGCCCGCAGGATATCGGCCTCGGCTGGCGCGTTCTGGTCTCGCTCCAGCGCGTGGCGGTGGGCTTCGGACTCGCGGCGGTGGCGGGCATCGCGCTCGGCGCGGTGGTCGGCCAGTCGGTGTGGGCCATGCGCGGGCTCGATCCCATCTTCCAGGTGCTGCGCACGGTGCCGCCGCTGGCATGGCTGCCCATCGCGCTCGCCGCGTTCCGGGATTCGAACCCCTCCGCCATCTTCGTGATCTTCATCACCGCCATCTGGCCGATCATCATCAATACTGCGGTGGGCATCCGGAACATCCCGCAGGATTACCGGAACGTAGCGCAGGTGCTGCGGCTGAACCCGCTCGAATTCTTCTGGAAGATCATGCTGCCCTCGGCGGCGCCTTACATCTTCACCGGCCTGCGCATCGGCATCGGCCTGTCCTGGCTCGCCATCGTGGCGGCGGAGATGCTCACCGGCGGCGTCGGCATCGGCTTCTTCATCTGGGATGCGTGGAACTCCTCCCGCCTGCCCGACATCATCGTGGCCCTCGTCTACATCGGCCTCGTCGGCTTCGTGCTCGACCGCCTGGTGGCCGGCATCGGCTCCTTCGTCACCCGCGGCACGCAGGCTTCCTGAGCCCGCCCGACCCCATCTTCAAGGAGGCTTCGATGCCCGCCTATCTCGAGCTCAGCCAGATCGGCAAGACCTTCTCCCGCGGCGCCGCCACCACCGAGGTGCTGCGCGATGTCTCCCTCGACATCGCCAAGGGGGAGTACATCTCCATCATCGGACATTCCGGCTGCGGGAAGTCCACGCTGCTCAACATCGTCGCGGGGCTGACCCGGGCGAGCACCGGCGGGGTGATCCTCGACGGGCGGGAGGTGAACGCGCCCGGCCCGGACCGCGCCGTCGTGTTCCAGAACCATTCGCTGCTGCCCTGGCTCACCGTCTACGACAATGTGCGCCTCGCGGTGGACAAGGTGTTCTCCGGCACCCGCTCGCGCGCCGAGCGGCACGACTGGACCCTGCACAATCTCGACCTGGTGCAGATGGGCCATGCCAAGGACAAGCGCCCGTCCGAAATCTCCGGCGGCATGAAGCAGCGCGTCGGCATCGCCCGGGCGCTCGCCATGGAGCCGAAGGTGCTGCTGCTGGACGAGCCCTTCGGCGCGCTGGATGCGCTCACCCGCGCGCATCTTCAGGACAGCGTGATGCAGATCCACGCCACGCTGGGCAACACCATCCTCATGATCACCCACGACGTGGACGAGGCGGTGCTGCTCTCCGACCGCATCGTGATGATGACCAACGGCCCGTCCGCCTATGTGGGCGAGGTGCTGGAGGTGAACCTGCCGCGTCCGCGCAAGCGCCTCGATCTGGTGACCAACGCCACCTACCTCAAGGCCCGCGAGGCGGTGCTGAAATTCCTCCACGAGCGCCACCGCTTCGTCGAGGCCGCCTGACCTGACACCAGGCGCGGGCCTGCCCGCGCCACTCCGCGGTCCGCCGACACCACGTGCCCAACCGGCGCGCGCGGGTTCGTGCGCCCTTCATCAGGAATTTTGTCATGAGCCTGACCCCGAGCCAGATCGAGCTGATCCAGGATTCGTTCCGCAAGGTGGTGCCCATCGCCGACACAGCCGCCGCCCTCTTCTACGGCCGCCTGTTCGAGATCGCGCCCGAGGTGAAGCCCCTGTTCAAGGGCGACATGAGCCTCCAGGGCGCCAAGCTCATGGCGACGCTCGGCCTCGTCGTCGCCGGCCTCAACGACCTCTCGAAGATCGTCCCCGCCGCCGAGAGCCTCGCCCGCAAACACGTGGCCTATGGCGTGAAGGACGAACACTACGCCCCCGTCGGTGCCGCGCTGATCTGGACGCTGGAGCGCGGCATCGGCCCCGACTTCACGCCCGAGACCAAGGACGCCTGGGTGGAGGCCTACGGCATCCTCTCCTCCGTCATGATCGCCGCCTCCGCCGAGGCGCCGGTTCCGGCCGAGTGAGGAGGACAGCGTGAGCGAGCCCCTTCTCGTCATCGGCAACGGCATGGCCGCCGCGAAGCTCTGCGAGGAGTTGACGCGGCGCGCGCTCGGCCGCCACGCCGTGGCGGTGATCGGGGCGGAACCGCACCTCGCCTATAACCGCGTGCTCCTCTCCGAGGTGCTCGCCGGCCACATGACGGCCGCCGAGGCGGAGATGAAGCCCGCCACCTGGTGGCGCGAGCGTGGCGTGACCCTGCAATACGGCACCCCCGCCGCCGCCATCGACCGCGCCGCGCGCGACGTGATCCTCGCCGATGGCCGCCGCCTGCCCTTCGGCAAGCTGGTGCTCGCCACCGGCTCCCACCCCATCCGCCTGCCGCTGCCGGGCATGGACCTTCCCGGCGTCCACACCTTCCGCGATCTCGACGACGTGGAGGCCCTGCTCGCCGCCGCCGCCGTGCCGGGCACGCGCGCCGTGGTCATCGGCGGCGGGCTGCTCGGCATCGAGGCCGCCGCCGGTTTGGCCGGCGCGGGCGTCGAGACCCGCCTCGTCCACCTTCAGGACCGGCTGATGGAGCGACAGCTCGACGCCGCCGCCGGTGCCTTCCTCAAGCGCGCGGTGGAGGCCAAGGGCATCGAGGTGCTGCTGGGCGCCGCGAGCGAGGCCATCGAAGGCGACACCCGCGTCACCGGCCTGCGCCTCAAGGACGGCCGCGTCATTCCCGCCGACATTCTGGTGGTGGCCTGCGGCGTCACCCCCAATGCGGACCTCGCCCGCGCGGCGGGGCTGGACGTGAAGCGCGGCATCGTGGTGGACGACACCCTCGCCGCGTCCGATCCCGACATCTTCGCCATCGGCGAATGCGCCGAGCATCGCGGCATGACCTATGGCCTCGTCGCCCCGGCCTATGAGCAGGCCGGCGTGCTCGCCCGCCGCCTCGCCGGGGAGGATGCGCGCTATGAGGGCTCCGTCGTCTCCACCAATCTCAAGGTGTCGGGCGTGCCCGTCTTCTCCGCCGGAGATGTGACGGGAGGGCCGGGCACCGAGGACATCGTGCTCACCGATCGCGGGCTCGGCGTCTACCGCCGGCTCATCGTGAAGGATGGCCGGCTCGCCGGCGCCGTGCTGTTCGGCGACACGGCGGACGGCCTCTTTTACCTCGACCTCATCACCCGCCGCACCCCCATCGCCGCCATGCGGACCGAGCTTGCGTTCGGCCGCGATGCGGTGGCGGCCGCAGCCTGACAAGAAAAAGAAAGGAAACCCCATGGGCGCCGACTTCACCCTCGACCAGAAGCTTTATCTGGAAGGCTTCGTCTCCGGCGCCAAGGCCGTGCAGATCGCCCGGGGGGCTGCCCCCGCGCCTTCGGCCGCGCCTGTCGCCGAGACGACCGGGCCGGATGCCGCCAGCCACCGCGCCATGGCGCGCACCGAGGCCGAGGGCAGGAAGCTCACCCCCGAGGAGAAGGCCAAGCGCGAGGAACTGGGCCTCGACGCCTACGACCGCATGCGGGCCGCCGCCCGCGAGGGCACCTTTCCGAAGGGGCCAGACGTGCTGCGCTGGAAGTATCACGGCCTGTTCTACGTGGCGCCGGCGCAGGACAGCTTCATGTGTCGCATGCGCATTCCTGGCGGCATCCTCACCCACTGGCAGTTCCGCGGCGTCGCCGACATTGCCGAGCGCCATGGCGGCGGGTTCACCGACATCACCACCCGCGCCAATCTCCAGATCCGCGAGATCCCGCCGACGGACGGCATCGCCGTGCTGGAGGGGCTGGTTTCCCTCGGCCTCACGGCCAAGGGCTCCGGCGCGGACAACATCCGCAATGTCACCGGCACCCCCACCGCCGGCATCGACCCCCAGGAACTCCTCGACACCCGCCCGCTGGCGAGCGCGTGGCACCACTACATCCTGAACAGCCGCGACATGTACGGCCTGCCGCGCAAGTTCAACGTGGCCTTCGACGGCGCCGGCACCATCGGCGCGCTGGAGGACACCAACGACATCGGCTTCCAGGCGGTGGAGGTGGTGGACGGCTTCGGCATCGCCCCCGGCGTGTGGCTGCGCCTCGTCCTGGGCGGCATCACCGGCCACAAGGATTTCGCCCGCGACACCGGCATCGTCGTGCGCCCCGAGGAGGCGGTGGACGTGGCGGCGGCCATCGTACGCGCCTTCATCGACACCGGCGACCGCACCGACCGCAAGAAGGCGCGGCTGAAATACGTGCTGGATTCCATGGGCTTCGACGGATTCCTGAAGCTGGTGGAAGGAAAGCTCGGCCGCCCCTTCACCCGCCTTGCCGCCGAGGCGGTGAAGCCGCGCGCGGAGCCGGACCGGCTCGCTCATCTCGGCGTCCACCCGCAGAAGCAGGCGGGCCTGAACTATGTGGGCATCGCCACCCCCGTGGGCCGCATGAGCGCGACGCAGATGCGCGGCCTCGCTGACATTTCGGCGCGCTTCGGGGATGGCGACATCCGCCTCACCGTCTGGCAGAACCTGCTCATTTCCGGCGTCGCCGATGCGGATATCGCTGCCGTCATGGACGCGGTGGAAGCCCTCGGCCTCAGCACGAAGGCAACACCGCTCCAGGCCGGCATCGTCGCCTGCACGGGGGCGAAGGGCTGCCGCTTCGCGGCGGCCGACACCAAGGGCACCGCGTGGGCCATCCTCGCCCACTGCGAAGAGCGGGTCGCCCTCGACGAGCCGGTGAACATCCATGTCACCGGCTGCCACAATTCCTGCGCCCAGCATTATATCGGCGATATCGGGCTGATCGGGGCGCGGGTGCCCGTCAATGACGACGGGGACACGGTGGACGGCTATCACATCCTCGTCGGCGGAGGCTTCGGCAGCGCGGCCGCCATCGCCCGCGAGCTTTACCAGAACGTGCCGGCGGACGACGCCCCGGCCGTGGTGGAACGCCTGCTGAAAAGCTGGGTCGCCCATCGCGCCGCGGGCGAGACCTTCGCCGATTTCACCCGCCGCCTCGACCCCGACGCGCTGAAGGCGCTGGCGGCGACGGCATGAGCGAGCAAGGCAGAAGGAATTTGCCGCTGCGCGACGTGCTGCGCTGGGTCCCGGCTCTCCTTCCACTGCGCTCCGCTTCGTTTCAGTCGGCCGGGACACGAGACCGGCTTCGCGCCCCGGACGCATGGAGCGTCAGCGCAATGCGAGCCGGGGCCCAGCGCAAGACACGAGCGCCGCAGGCGCTCTCCTGATCCAGAGACACGCCCCATGAGCCTCCAGTCCCGCCCCCCCATCGTCCCGGTCCTGCCCGACAGCGCCCCCTTCACGGCGGAGCAGCGCGCGTGGCTGAACGGCTTCTTCGCCGCCATCCTCTCCACCGAGACGGCGCCCGCCCCCATGGCCCTCTCGGCCGGCGACGCGGCGGCGCTGATGCCGGACATCTCCGCGCCAGCCGTCGCCGAGGAGGACGATGGCGCGCCCTGGCACGACCCCGCCATGCCGCTTTCCGAGCGCATGTCGCTGGCCGAGGGCAAGCCTTTGCCCCGGCGCATGATGGCAGCCATGGCGCAGCAGGATTGCGGCCAATGCGGCTATGTCTGCGAGAGCTACGCCAAGGCCCTGGCGAGCGGCGCCGAGAGCAAGCTCAACCTCTGCGCCCCCGGCGGCAAGGACACGCTGCGCATGCTGAAGCAGCTGGCGGCGGAAACCTCCGCCCCCGCCGAGGCCGCGCCTGTTGCCGAAGCCCCCGCCCCGGCCGTCGTCCACGCGGCGCCCGCCGCCACCGGCACCCGCGAAAATCCCGGCGAAGTCACCTTCCTCTCCCGCACGCGCCTCAACAAAGCCGGCTCGGAGAAGGAGACGTGGCATGTGGAGTTCGACCTTGCCGGCTCCGGCATCGACTATGCCGCCGGCGACAGCTTCGGCGTCTTCCCGGTGAACGATCCCGGCCTCGTCGCGGCCGTGCTGGAGGCGCTGCACGCCCCCGCCGATTTCCCCATCGCCGGCCACACGCTCGCCGAGGTGCTGGCCCGCGAAGTGTGCCTGAAATCGGCGCCGGACGCGCTCTTCACCCTCATCTCCTACCTCGTCGGCGGCGAGCGCAAGGTGAAGGCCCGCGCGCTCGCCAATGGCGAGGATCCGGACGGCGATGCCGCCACCCTCGACGTGCTGGCGGCCTTGCAGAAATTCCCCGGCATCCGGCCCGATCCGGAAGCCCTCATCGAGTGCCTGGAGCCGCTGCAGCCGCGCCTTTATTCCATCTCCTCCAGCCCCGTCGCCACGCCCGGCCGCCTCACCCTCACGGTGGATGCGGTCCGCTATGATTGCGACGGCCGCACGCGGCTCGGCGTCGCCTCCACCTTCCTCGGCGACCGCCTCGCGCCGGGCACGCGGATGAAGGCCTATATCCAGAAGGCCCACGGCTTCGCCTTGCCGCAGGATCTGGCGAAGGACGTCATCATGGTCGGCCCCGGCACCGGCATCGCGCCGTTCCGCTCCTTTCTCCACGAGCGGCTGGCCACCAAGGCCCCGGGGCGCAACTGGCTGTTCTTCGGCCACCAGCGGCGTGAGACGGATTTCTTCTATGAGGACGAGCTTTCCGGCCTTCAGGCCGCCGGCTGCCTCACCCGGCTGGACACCGCATGGTCCCGCGACGGCGACCGCAAGGTCTATGTGCAGGACAAGATCCGCGAGGCCGGCGCCGAGCTGTGGGGCTGGCTGAAGGGCGGCGCCCATTTCTATGTCTGCGGCGATGCCAAGCGCATGGCCAAGGACGTGGAGCAGGCCGTTGCGGATGTAGCCGCCGCCCATGGCGGGCTCTCGGCCGAGGCGGCGGCAAAATTCGTCGCCGATCTCAAGACCGCCGGGCGCTATCAGGCCGATGTGTACTGAGCTAGAAATGATCGCCCAGCCTCAGGCAGGATCGGCATGAACGCCCCGCTCGCCTCGCCCCCTTCGGTGAAGACCACCTGCCCCTATTGCGGCGTCGGCTGCGGCGTGAAGGCGACGCCGGACGGGCGCGGCGGCGCGCTGGTGGAAGGGGATCATGACCACCCCGCCAATCTCGGCCGCCTGTGCTCCAAGGGCGCGGCGCTGGGCGAGACGCTGGGGCTCGAAACCCGCCTGCTCCATCCGCTGGTGCGCGGCGCGGACGGCGTGCTTGCCCGCGCGAGCTGGGACGACGCGCTCGACCGCATCGCCGGCGACCTCAGGGACATCATCGACCGGCATGGGCCGCAGGCGGTGGCCTTCTATCTCTCCGGCCAGTTGCTGACCGAGGATTATTACGCCGCCAACAAGCTGGCCAAGGGCTTCCTCGGCACGGCGAACGTGGACACCAATTCCCGCCTGTGCATGTCCTCCTCCGTCGCCGGCCACAAGCGCGGCTTCGGCTCGGACACGGTGCCGGGAAGCTATGAGGATCTGGACCGGGCGGACCTCATCGTCCTCACCGGCTCCAACACGGCGTGGTGCCATCCCGTTTTGTTCCGCCGCATGGAGGCGGCGCGCAAGGCGCGGGGCACGAAGCTGGTCGTCATCGATCCGCGCCGCACCGACACGGGGGCCGAGGCGGACCTGTTCCTGCCGCTGGCCCACGGCACGGATGCGCTGCTCTTCTCCGGCCTGCTCGTGCATCTGGCGCAGAGCCCCGCCTTCGATGCCCCCTATGTGGAGGCGCACACCACGGGCTTTGCCGAGGCGCTCGCCGCCGCCCGCGCGATGGCGCCCGATGCCGAAACCACCGCGCGCGCCTGCGGGCTGGCGGTGGAGGACGTGGAACGTTTCTTCGCGCTGTTCACACAAACGCAGCGCACCGTCACCTGCTATTCGCAGGGGGTGAACCAGTCGGCGGTGGGCACCGACAAGGTGAATGCCATCCTCAATTGCCATTTCGCCACCGGCCGCATCGGACGGGAGGGCATGGGGCCGTTCTCCCTCACCGGCCAGCCCAATGCCATGGGCGGGCGCGAGGTGGGCGGGCTCGCCAACCAGCTCGCCGCCCATATGGGCTTCTCCCCCGCCGAGGTGGACCGCGTGCGCCGCTTCTGGGGCTCACCTCACATGGCGGAGCATGAGGGTCTGAAGGCGGTGGACATGTTCGCCGCCATCGGCCGGGGCGAGATCAAGGCCCTGTGGGTGATGGGCACCAACCCCGCCGTGAGCCTGCCCGAGGCGGACGCCGTGCGCGAAGCCCTCGCGGGGCTGGAGCTGTTCGTCCTGTCCGAGAACGTTCAGGCCAACGATACCGCCGCCTGCCGCCCCCATGTGATGCTGCCGGCCGCCGCCTGGGGCGAGAAGGACGGCACCGTCACCAATTCCGAGCGCCGCATCTCCCGCCAGCGCCCTTTCCTGCCCCGCCCCGGCGAGGTGAGAGCGGACTGGTGGGCGCTCAAGGGCGTGGCCGAGCGCCTCGGCTTCGGCGATGCCTTCCCCTGGCGCGGGCCGGCAGACATCTTCCGCGAGCACGCGGCGCTGTCCGGCTTCGAGAACGGCGGCACGCGCGACTTCGACATCTCCGCTTTCGCCGACCTCTCCGAGACCGCCTATGAGGACATGACGCCGCTGCAATGGCCCCTGCCCGCTGACCGGGCGGAGGGCACGCCGCGCCTGTTCGCGGACGGCGGCTATTTCACGCCGGACCGGCGCGCAAGATTTGTGGCGCCGCGTCCCGTCGCGGCGGCGGAGGGGGCGGGCCCCTACCCATTCTTGCTCAACACCGGCCGCATCCGCGACCAGTGGCACACCATGACCCGCACCGGCCTTGCCCCCCGGCTCGGCGCGCACATCCCGGCACCGTTCGTCGCGGTGCATCCGGACGATGCCGCGCCGCTGGGGCTGGCGACCGGGATGCTGGCCGAGGTGACGAGCGCCCACGGCCGCGCGGTGCTGGAGGTGGTGGTGGACGCCGGCCAGCGGCCAGGCACCCTGTTCGCGCCCATTCATTGGAGCCACGCGAATTCGTCCGATGGCCGCGTCGGCGCGCTTGTGCATGCGGTGACCGATCCGATCTCCGGCCAGCCGGACGCCAAGGCAACGCCCGCCGCGCTTTCCCCTTACGCCGCCCCGTTCGAGGGCTTCGTTCTGGCGCGCCGCCCCATGGCCCTGCCGGAGGGCGTGTGGTGGGCGCGCGCGGCGCTGGAGGGAGGCTATGGCTGGCGCATCGCCGGCCGCATGGGGCCGCAGGACTGGGCGCAGTGGGTGACGGCGGAAGGCCCGGCCGACGTGGCCGAGCTGAGCGACACGCCCTCCGGCCTCTATCGCGCCGCCGCCTTCGATGCGGACGGGCGGCTTGATTTCGCGGTGTTCATCGGCGCCGCCGGCCAGCGCGTGGCGTGGGATGCGCTGAAGGGGCTGCTGGCGTCCGAGGTCTCGGCCGCCGACCGGCGCCTCGTGCTCTCCGGCCGCCGGGCGGGCGCGAATGCTTCCTGCGGTCCGCTGGTGTGCGCCTGCTTCGGGGTGCCGAAGGACACCATCCTCGCCGCTATTCGGGAAGGTGCCGCCGATGCGGCGGCGGTGGGGGCGCGGCTCAAGGCCGGCACCAATTGCGGCTCCTGCCTGCCGGAAATCCGCAAACTCATTCTGGAGTCGAAGGCGCCGGCGTGAGACGCCCTCGCGCCCCGGACGCATGGAGCGAACGCGCAATGCGAGCCGGGGCCCAGCGCAAGGGGGCCGCCGAAGGCGCTTCGTAATCCCGGCGCTCTCAAGCGTTGCCCGCTGCGCGGCGCTTTTGCGCTGGACCCCGGATCAGCGCTCCGGCTGCGCCGTCGCTTGTCCGGGGAACGGCCCTCCGGTCAAGCCGGAGGGCGACGGGGCGAAAGCCGGAGAGCGCCGGCGATGACCTGAGACGAGGGAGGGAAGGCCTCAGCCTTCCTTGCCTTCGGCCTTGGCGCGCTCGATGCCTTCGAGGATCAGCTTCTGCGCCTCGGCGGCGTCGCGCCAGCCCACGATCTTCACCCACTTGTTGGGTTCCAGATCCTTGTAGTGCTCGAAGAAGTGCTCGATCTGCTTGAGGGTGATCTCGGGCAGGTCGTTGTAGTTCAGCACCTTGTCGTAGCGCTTGGTGAGCTTGGAGGAGGGCACGGCGATGATCTTCTCATCCATGCCGGCCTCGTCCTCCATCAGCAGCACGCCGACCGGGCGGGCCGAGATGACCGCGCCGGGCACGATGGCGCGGGTGTTGGCCACCAGCACGTCGCAGGGGTCGCCGTCGCCGGAGAGGGTGTGCGGGATGAAGCCGTAGTTTCCGGGATACCGCATGGCGGTATAGAGGAAGCGATCCACGAAGAGGGTGCCCGCGGCCTTGTCCATCTCGTACTTGATCGGCTCCCCGCCGATCGGGACTTCGATCAGCACGTTCACGTCGTGGGGCGGGTTCTTGCCGATCGGGATCGCGTCGATGCGCATGGGATGCTCGCTCTTGACACTGGCTGCGGGACTTCGGGTCCGCTCCGACCAAAGTCGAATCCGCGCCACGCAGGGCTGCGCAGGCGCTTCGGACCCGACGGGCGGGTGCCCGTCCGGGCGCTACCGCTGCCAAGCGAAGGCGGTCTTGTCCAGCGTTTTCGAACCGAACTGCTCGGTCGAGGATGCGACCGGTTGCCCCCCCAACGCCTGATAGAAGCCCACGGCGCTTTCGTTTTCCGCCAGCGCCCACACCACGAGACCACCAAGCCGCGCAATGGCGAGATCGCGCCGCGCCGCCGCGAACAGGCGCTGGCCGAAGCCGAGGCCCTGATATTGCGGGTGGAGGTAGATTTCGTAAATCTCGCCGCCATAGGGCAGCGCCTTGGCGCGGTTGCCGCCGTAATTCACGTAGCCGGCGATATCCTCGCCCACGAGCAGGACGGAGAGGCGGCTGCCGCGGCGGATGGCGGCATCCCACCAGCGCGGGCCGCGCCGCTCCACCATACGCTCCAGCTCGATGCCGGGGATGATGCCGCGATAGGCGGTGCGCCACGCGTCGTCATGGACCGCCGCGATCGCCTTGGCGTCGGCGGGCTTGGCCCTGCGGATCTCGATCAGGCCGGTGGTCATACCCGTGATGGAAGCAAACCCGGCGCGTTCCATCAAGGGGCATGACGCATGGCAGCCCCAACCGGCGGGGGATGATGCCTTGAGCTTTGCCGCATGCACGCCAAAACCGCGCGGCGGCAAAGGCACTTAGCCACCCCTAGGCCGCCACCTCGGGGATGAGGGACACGTTCATCACAAAGCGGCGTTCCTCGCCCGCGGGGATGTGGAGAAGGCCCGGCTTCTCCACGAACGGGCGGGTATCGCCCTCCGGCGTCGCATAGCCGGACCACGGCTCGATGCAGAGGTAGGGCGCGCCGGGCTTGGTCCAGATGCCGAGGTCCGGCATGCCGGGAAAGGTGATGTCCAGCCCCGGCCGGCCCGGCACGCCATACTGGAGCCGGTGCGAATTGAGGCCGAGGAAGATCAGCGCGTCGCGCTCAAACATGGCGTCATCCGGCTTGAGCACGCCGTCGGCAGCCGGGCTCAGCTCGCTGGCGCGGGAGAGCAGGCCGTTGACGGGGCGGTGGATGGGCGCGGGCTCGGGCTCGGCGAAGATCACCCGATGCTCGGCGCGGGTGCCGCCATAGGGCAGCGGCCAGAGGAAAGCGGGGTGGTAGCCGAAGCTCGCCGGCAGCACGCCGGGGCCGGGATTCGTCACCACCGCCTCCATGGCGAGCGTCGCGCCGTCCAGCGCGAAGGTCACCTCCAGCGCGAAATCGAACGGGTATTCCGCCCGCGTCGCCTCAGTGGGCAGAAGGCGGAAGGTGGCGCGGTCGGCCGCCTCCGCCACCACCTCGAACTCGGAAAAGCGCGCGAAGCCGTGCCGGCGCATGGGGTGCCCCTTGCCCTCGTGCACGAGGGTGAGGTCCGGCAGCTCGCCCACGATGGGGAACAGCAGCGGCGCGCGGCCGGTCCAGAAGGCCGGATCTCCGTGCCACAGCAGAGCGCGGCCCTCGGCGTCCGCAAGCGCGCGAAGCTCGGCGCCCAGCGTGGAAATCTCCGCCGACAGCGCGTCCGAGCGCAGCGATACGGTCCTGCCCATGGTGTCCCCCCGGTTTCGTCCCTGCGCCACCTGTAACACCGGACGGAAACGGGAGCACGGGGAGGCGCCGCCAGATCGCGTTGGAGCCGCGCCGGCCGACCCCTTCCCCAACGTCAGAATTACGACCAAAGGCCAATCCGGGTCATCCCTCACCCGAAAGTATTAGGGGACCGCCCTCCTGCAAAAACACCGTTTCCTGCCCGGAAAAAAGCCCGCCACGCCACGTAATAAAACGTCAATATCGACGCCAACCATTTGCAGATCATCGATTCCCGCGCGTTCCACAGAAGCGCGCAGCGCACTGCACAATACATTCGGCGTATGGCCGAAAGTACGGGGTTTCCTCAACTAGCGCGGGCCATCGGCTCTGGTACAGAGTGCAGGGTGACGAGGCCGTCTAAGGCCAAGGTCGATCACGAGATAACAACCGGGGCCCTTGGGGTACCTAGGGCTTTCAGGGAGGCGCGACCCATGGAAAACTCCGTGGCCGCACGCATTGCGGCTGATCCCAACTACAAGGCGCTCAAAGCGCGCCGTTCGAGCTTCGGGTGGATCCTCACCCTGGCCATGCTCATCGTGTATTATGGCTTCATCCTGCTCATCGCCTTCCGCAAGGATGTGCTGGCGGCGCGCATCGGTGACGGCGTGATGACCTGGGGCATTCCGATCGGCTTCGGCGTGATCGTCTTCACCATCCTCATCACCGCCATCTACGTGCGCCGCGCCAACGGCGAATTCGACGCGCTCTCCGAGAAGATCAAGCAGGAGGCGCTCAAGTGACCGCGACGCTCCCGACGTCCTACGCCCGCCGCGCGCTCGCCATCGGCGCCCTGGCGGCGTTCGTCCTTGCCCCCACGCTGGTGCTCGCCGCCGGCGGCGATCTCGGGCAGGCCGACAAGCAGTCCACCAACTGGACCGCAATCACCATGTTCGCCGTCTTCGTGATGGGCACGCTCTACATCACCAAGTGGGCGGCCGCGAAGACCAAGTCCGCCGCGGACTTCTACACCGCGGGCGGCGGCATCACCGGCTTCCAGAACGGCCTCGCCATCGCGGGCGACTACATGTCGGCCGCCTCCTTCCTCGGCATCTCCGCCGCGGTGATGACCTCCGGCTATGACGGCCTCATCTACTCCATCGGCTTCCTCGTCGGCTGGCCGATCCTGACCTTCCTCATGGCGGAGCGCCTGAGGAACCTCGGCAAGTTCACCTTCGCCGACGTCGCCGCCTTCCGCTTCGCCCAGACCCCGGTGCGCGTGTTCGCCGCCTCCGGCACCCTGGTCGTGGTGGCGTTCTACCTCATCGCCCAGATGGTCGGTGCCGGCCAGCTCATCAAGCTGCTGTTCGGCCTCGACTACTGGATGGCGGTGGTGATCGTCGGCGCGCTGATGATGGTCTACGTGCTGTTCGGCGGCATGACGGCCACCACCTGGGTGCAGATCATCAAGGCCTGCCTGCTGCTCGGCGGCGCCTCCTTCATGGCCTTCATGGTGCTCTGGCGCTTCGGCTTCTCGCCCGAGAAGATGTTCGCCGCCGCGGTCGATGTGAAGACCAATCTCGCCGCCGCCAAGCCCGGCACCACGCCGCAGGCCGCGGCTGCCGCCGGCCAGGCCATCATGGGTCCGGGCACCTTCATCAAGGACCCGATCTCGGCCATCTCCTTCGGCATGGCGCTGATGTTCGGCACCGCCGGCCTGCCGCACATCCTCATGCGCTTCTTCACGGTGCCCAGCGCCAAGGAAGCCCGCAAGTCGGTGATGTGGGCCACGGGCTGGATCGGCTACTTCTACCTGCTCACCTTCATCATCGGCTTCGGCGCCATCACCTTCGTGCTGACCAATCCGGAGTTCCTCGACGCCAAGGGCGGCCTCATCGGCGGCTCCAACATGGCGGCGGTGCACCTCGCCCATGCGGTCGGCGGCAACGTGTTCCTCGGCTTCATCTCGGCGGTGGCGTTCGCGACCATCCTCGCGGTGGTGGCCGGCCTCACGCTGTCGGGCGCCTCGGCGGTGTCGCATGACCTCTATTCGACGGTCATCAAGAAGGGCAAGGCCGACAGCGCCTCGGAGCTGAAGGTCTCGCGCGCCACCACGGTGGCCCTCGGCATCCTCGCGGTGCTGCTCGGCATCGCCTTCGAGAAGCAGAACATCGCCTTCATGGTGTCGCTGGCCTTCGCGGTTGCCGCCTCGGCCAACTTCCCGGTGCTGTTCATGTCGGTGCTGTGGAAGGACTGCACCACCAAGGGCGCCGTCATCGGCGGCTTCCTGGGGCTCCTGTCCTCGGTGCTGCTGACCGTGCTCTCGCCTTCGGTGTGGGAAGCCACCCTCGGCAACCCGGCCGGCTCCGCGCCCTTCCCCTACACCTCGCCGGCGCTCTTCTCCATGACGCTCGGCTTCGTCGGCATCTGGCTGTTCTCGATCCTCGATAACAGCCAGCGGGCGAAGATCGACCGCGCCGGCTTCCCGGCGCAGGAAGTGCGCTCCGAGACGGGCATCGGTGCATCGGAGGCGTCGGGGCACTGACCCCGTGCTAGGCTGAGACCATGCCACGGCCGGACCCCATGACCGGCCCCCCGAACGGGGACCGCCGGGAGGATGAACCCCGGGCCGCCACGGCCCGGGGCACAGACCCCCACGGTCCCGAGGACGCCCCCGCAGCGTCCGGCCCGCCCGCCCCCGGGCGGGCATCGCCGTCAGAACGGGACCGGCGCGAGCTGGTCTCGCTCATGACCTCGCGGGTGCGCGACGTCTATCTGCGCAAGCCCTTCTTCGTGGACGGGGCGACCGACCTCGTCTCCCTCTGCCGCGATCTCTCCGCCCGCCGCCTCAGCGAGGCCGTGGTGCGCGACGGCGACCGCATCGGCATCTTCACCACCACCGACCTGCGCGACGCGCTCACCCGCGACACGCCTCCCTCGGCCCTCATGGTGCGCGAGGTCGCGACCTTCGAGCCGTGGTGCATCGCGCCCGACGCCGAGCTGTTCGAGGCGCTCATCCTCATGCTGCGCCACCGCATCCACCGCCTGCTCGTGCGCGAGGGCGGCGGGCGGGCCGCCGGCGGGGACGGCATCCTCGGCGTGCTCGGCCAGCTCGACCTGATGGCCTTCGTCGCCAACCACTCCCATTTGATCGCCCTGGAGGCTGCCCAGGCGGGCAGCCTCGACGAGCTGAAGGCCGCCGCACGGCAGATCGACAGCATGGTCGCCGTGCTCAGCGCCGACGGGGTACGGGTGGAGGTGATCGCCGCGCTGGTGGGCGAACTCAACGCCCAGGTCTTCCGCCGCCTGTGGGATCTGCTGGCGCCCGAGGAGCTGCGCGCCAATTCCTGCCTCATCGTCATGGGCAGCGAGGGGCGCGGCGAGCAGATCATCAAGACCGATCAGGACAACGGCCTGATCCTCAGGGACGGCTTCGCCTTCGCGGGGTTGGACGACGTCACCGCCCGCTTCACCGCCGCGCTCATCGATTTCGGCTATCCCCCCTGCCCCGGCGGCGTCATGCTGAGCCGGCCGACCTGGTGCCAGGCGCTGTCCGCCTTCAAGGAGACGCTGAAGGACTGGATCCACGGCGGCGTGCAGGATGGCCCCATGAACCTCGCCATCTTCCTCGATGCCGTGGCGGTGGCGGGCGATGCCTCCCTGGCCGCGGCGGCGCGGGCGAATGTGGACTTCCTGATGATGGGCGACCACGGCTATTTCGCCCGCTTCGCCCAGGCGGTGGATCGCTTCGGCGAGAGCGGGAGCTGGTGGAGCCGCCTGCCCGGCCTCACCGGGCGCGGCGCGGCAGAGGTGGACCTGAAGAAGCTCGGCATCTTCCCCCTCGTCCACGGCGTGCGGGCGCTGGCGCTGGAGCACCGCATCACCGCCCTCGGCACCGCCGACCGGCTCGCCGCTCTGGTGGCGGCCGGGCACATGGACGAGGGCTTCGCCCGCGATCTCACCGATGCGCTGCGCCTGTTCATGGGCATGAAGCTCTCCAGTAACCTCAGGCAGATCGCCGACGGCCGGCCGCCCAGCAACGCGCTGCGCCTCGCCGACCTCGGCACGCTGGACCGGCAGGCATTGAAGGAGGCCCTCGCCATCGTGCGCGGCTTCAAGCAATGGCTCTCCCGCCACTACCGGTTCGACGCCCTATGAGCCCCGGCCGCGCCTCCGCAGAGCCTGCCGAGCCGCCGGGAGGGCGCGAGCGCGGGCCGGACCGCCAAGGACCGGACCGGCAGGTGCTGATCGCGCTGGCGGCACTGGGCATGCTCGCCTTCAACTTCCCGCTGCTGGCGGTGTGGGACACGGAGGCAACCGTCTTCGGCCTGCCACTGCTGCCGGTGGCGCTGTTCGCCATCTGGGGCGCGCTGATCGCGGCGCTGGCCTTGGCCAGCGAGCGGCGGGGGACCGGCTCGGCCGCGCCCCTCCTCCCGGCCGAGCCGGACGAGCACTGAGGCGGCGCGATGGGACCCGCCCTCTCCCCCGCCCTCGTTATCGGTGTCGCCGCGCTCTATCTGGCGGCGCTGTTCGCCGTCGCCGCCTTCGCCGACCGGCGCGCCCGGGAGGGCCGCTCGCTCATCGGCAATGCGTGGGTCTACGGCCTGTCACTGGCGGTCTATTGCACCGCCTGGACCTATTTCGGCAGCGTCGGCCGCGCGGCCACCACCGGCGTGTGGTTCCTGCCCATCTATCTCGGCCCCACACTGGTGATGCTGGTGGCGTGGGTGGTGGTGCGCAAGATGATCCGCATCGCCCACACCTACCGCATCACCTCCATCGCCGATTTCATCGCCTCCCGCTATGGCAAGAGCCCGCTGGTGGCGGCGGTGGTGACGCTGATCACCGTGGTCGGCATCGTCCCCTATATCGCCCTGCAACTGAAGGCCGTCTCCGCCGGCTACACCGTGCTCACCGCCACCGGCGCCCATGCGGCGGCACCGAGCTGGTGGCAGGACGGTACCCTGCTGGTGGCGCTCGCCCTCGCTTTGTTCACCATCCTGTTCGGCACCCGCCACCTCGACAGCGCCGAGCGGCACGAGGGCATGGTGGCGGCGGTGGCGGCGGAATCCCTCGTGAAGCTCGTGGCCTTCCTCGCGGTGGGCGCCTTTGTCACCTACGGCCTGTTCGGCGGCTTCTCGGACGTGTGGGCCCGCGCCTCGGCGCTGCCGGGGGTGAAGGGCCTGCTGACGCTTTCGGGGGCGGGCAATTTCGCCTGGGCGCAGTGGTTCAGCCTCACCCTGCTCTCCGGCCTCTCCGTGCTGCTGCTGCCCCGCCAGTTCCAGATGATGGTGGTGGAGTGCGTGGACGAGCGGCACCTGAAACGCGCCGCCTGGGTGTTTCCCGCCTATCTCCTTGCCATCAATATCTTCGTCCTGCCTCTGGCGTTGGGCGGGCTCGTGCTGCTCGGCAAGGGCGCGGACCCGGAGACCTTCGTCCTCACTTTGCCGCTGGCGCACGGGGCGGGCGGGCTGGCGCTCATCGCCTATGTGGGTGGGCTCTCGGCGGCGACGGGGATGCTCATCGTCGAGACCATCGCCGTCTCCACCATGGTCTGCAACGACCTCGTGATGCCGGCGCTGCTGCGCCTCAAGCTCATCCGCGCGGACGGGGGCGACCTCACGCGGCTGCTCCTCAACATCCGCCGCGCCGCCATCCTCGGCGTGCTGCTGCTCGGCTATCTCTATTTCGTGGTGGCGGGGGAGGCCTATGCGCTGGTCTCCATCGGCCTCATCAGCTTCGCGGCGGTGGCGCAGTTCGCCCCGGCGCTGCTGGGCGGCATGTACTGGCGCGGCGCCACGCGCCTCGGCGCGCTGGGCGGGCTCCTCGGCGGCTTCGCGGTGTGGGCCTATACGCTGATGCTGCCCTCGGTGGCGAAATCCGGCTGGATGGACGCCGCCTTCCTCACCCATGGCCCGTTCGGCATCGCCGCCTTGGCGCCGGAGCGGCTGTTCGGCCTCTCCGGCCTCGACAACCTCTCCCACGCCTTGTTCTGGAGCCTGTTTGTCAACGGCGTGCTCTATGTGGGGCTCTCGCTCTGGCGCGCGCCGTCCGGGCGGGAGGCGAGCCAAGCGCTGCTGTTCGTCGACGTGTTCGCCCGCGGCCGCAGCGCCGCCGATCCCGTCTTCTGGCGCGGCCGCGCCCATCGGGCCGACCTCGAGGCCCTCGCCAGCCGCCTGCTGGGCGCGGATACCGCCCGTCAGATCTTCGAGGACCACGCCCGCGACAGCGGCACCGGCGACGTGGCGGACCTCACCGCCGATGCCCGCCTCGTGGACATCGTGGAACGCCGCATTGCCGGTGCGGTCGGCGCGGCCTCGGCCCGCGTGCTGGTGGCGGCGGTGGCGGACGAGGAGCCGCTCAACGCCGGCGACGTGATGGACATCCTCAACGAGGCCTCCCAACTGCGCGTCTATGCCCGCGCGCTGGAGGAGAAATCCCGCTCGCTGGAGATCGCCTCCACCGAACTCTCCGCCGCCAATGCCCAGTTGCGCACGCTGGACGAGCTGAAGGACGACTTCATGTCGTCCGTGACCCATGAGCTGCGCACCCCGCTCACCGCCATCCGCGCTCTGTCCGAGCTGATGCTGGACACGCCGGACATGGAGGCCGAGCAGAGGCAGGACTTCCTGCGCATCATCGTGGGGGAGAGCGAGCGGCTGGGGCGGCTCGTCAACCAGGTGCTGGACATGGCCAAGATCGAATCGGGCCATGCCGAGTGGCACAGCACCGACGTGGACCTCAAGGCCCTCGTCGCCGACGCGGTGAAGGCCACCGCGGAACTCGCCCGCACCAAGGGGGCCGAGATCGTGCTCACCGCCCCCGCCGCGGTGCCGTCCGTGAAGGCCGACCCCGACCGCCTCACCCAGGTGATGCTGAACCTCATCTCCAACGCCGCGAAATTCGTGCCGGCGCAAGGCGGGCGCATCGATGTGCGGCTTCTGGCCGACGCCGATGGGCTGGAGGTGCAGGTCGAGGACAACGGCCCCGGCGTACCGCCCGCCGACCGCGACACCATCTTCGAGAAGTTCCGCCAGGGCGGCGATGCCCTGAACCGCCCGCCCGGAACCGGGCTCGGGCTTCCGATCAGCCGCCGGATCGTGGATCATTTCGGCGGAAAGATCTGGCTGGATCAGAAGGCGGGCAAAGGCGCATGCTTCGCCTTCCGGCTGCCGCTCCGGTCCCAAGGGGCGAACGCCCCGACACAAACAACGTCGGCAGAAGCCGAAGAGACCACATGAGGAGGAAACGCCATGGACAGGGAGATCGCAGTGGAGACGGGACCGACGCCCGCGCCCTGCCCCCAGGGGGCCAAGGTGCTCATTGCCGATGACGAGCCCAACATCGTCGTCTCGCTGGAATTCATGATGAAGCGCGAGGGCTTCGCCGTGCTGGTGGCGCGCGACGGACGCGAGGCGCTGGAGACGATCCGCCGCGAGCATCCGCGCCTCGTGCTGCTGGACGCCACCATGCCGGGCATGAGCGGCTTCGACGTGTGCGAGGCCGTGCGGGCGGATGCCGAGGTGCGCTCCACCCGCATCGTCATGCTCACCGCCAAGGGCCGCGAGACCGACATGGCCCGCGGCGTCGGCGCCGGGGCGGACGCCTATGTCACCAAGCCCTTCTCCACCCGCGAGCTGATGCAGAAGGTGAAGGACATGCTGGCCGAGCCGCCCGCCGGGAGCCTTCCTGCATGAGGTTGCCGCGGGGGATGGGCGCTGTTCTGGCCATGCTGCTGCCGGGGCTCGCCCTTGCGCTGTGGCTGGTGCTGGGCGCCGGCTTCCTGCTGATGGCGCTGGATGGGGATGCGCGCTCCGCGCTTCTCGGCGCCCTCGCCCCGGTGGCCGAGAGCCACGGCATGGTTCTGGTGCTGTGGTGGGTTCTGTTCTCCGCCGGTGCCGGGCTGCTCGCGCGGCGGTTCTACGGGATCCATGCCGAGGCGCCGGCCCGTCTCGCCGATGTGGCGCGGGTGCTGGCGGGCGATCCTTCCGCGCCTCACGTTCCGGTCACCGGCCCGGCCGGGCTGAAGGCGCTGGCCGAGGTGGTGAACGATCTCGCCGCCCAGCGCCGCACGCTACAGGACGACATGGCCCGGCTCGTCGCCGAGGCGAGCCGCGACGTCGCCTTCCAGCGCGACCAGCTCGCGGCCTTGATGGCGGAGCTGGAGCAGTCCGTGGTGGTGCTGAACCTCGAAGGCCGCATCCTCCTCTACAACGCCCGCGCCCGCACCCTCTTCCGCCGCCTGTTCCGCACGGCCGGAACGGCGGAGGGCGTCAGCGCCGATCCCATCGGCCTCGGCCGCTCCATCCACACCGTCATCGACCGCGCGCTGATGGACCATGCGCGCGAGACGGTGGAGCGGCTGATGGGCCGGGGCGAGGCGCGGCCCTCCGCCCGCTTCGTCACCACCACGCCGCTGGGCCATCTGGTGCGGGTGCTGCTTGCCCCGGTGCGGGCCGAGGCGGGCGGCGCGGTGACCGGCCAGCAGATCACCGGCTTCGTGCTGCTGCTCGACGACATCACCGACGAATACGAGGCCCGCGCCCGGCAGGACCGTACCCTCATCGACCTCAACGAATCCGCCCGTGCCTCGCTCGCCGCCATGCAGGCGGCCCTCGACATGCTGGATTATCCCGACCTCGACGCGTCCGACCGCGAGCGGTTCCAGGCCGTGGTGCGCGACGAGGTGATGGGGCTCGGCACCCGCCTGTCGCTGGCCGCCGATGCCACGGGCGACATGGGCAGCCGCTGGCCGCTGCAGGACATGCTGGGCGCGGACCTCGCCGCCGCCGCCGCACGCCGCATTGCCGCCGACACCGGCCATGCCGTGGCAACCGATCAGGTGGATGCGGACATCTGGCTGAGCGTAGACAGCTTCGCCCTCATCGGCGCCCTCGCCTTCCTCGCCGCCCGCGTGGCGGAGGCCGAGGGCGGGGCCGATCCCGCCTTCGCGCTGCGCCTGACCCCGGCGGGCGGGCGGGTGCATCTCGACCTCGCCTTCGCCGACGCCCGTGCGGCCACCGGAGGCGGCGGCTGGCAGAGCACGCCCATGGGCGGCACCTCCCAGCTCTGCGTCCGCGACGTGGTGGAACGCCATGGCGGCGAGCTCTGGCTGGAGCGGGCGCGCTCCGGCACCGGCGCCTGCTTCCGCTTCCTGCTACCGGCCGCTTCCGAGGGCCATGCCGAGGCGGCGGCCCCGGCGGAGAGCCGGCCGGCCTATTTCGATTTCGACCTGTTCGCCGCTAGCGCCGGCAGCCATGCCAGCGACGACCGCCTCTTGAGCGACCTCGCTTATACGGTGTTCGACACCGAGACCACCGGCCTCGACCCGGCCGGCGGCGACGAGATCCTCCAGATCGGCGCCACCCGCATCGTCAACGGACGCATCCTCGCCAGCGAATGCTTCGACCAACTGGTGGACCCCGGCCGCTCCATCCCCGAGGCCGGCATCGCGGTGCACGGCATCCGGCCGGAGATGGTGCGGGGCAAGCCGCGCATCGGCGAGGTGCTGCCCGCCTTCCACGCCTTCGCGGCGGAGACCGTGCTGGTGGGCCACAACGTGGCCTTCGACATGCGCTTCCTCACCCTGAAGGAAGAGACGAGCGGCGTCGCCTTCGACCAGCCGGTGCTGGACACGCTGCTGCTGGCCGGCCTCGCCCATCCGGGCGAGGAAAGCCACAGCATGGAAGCCATCGCCGGCCGCCTCGGCGTCACTGTCTCCGGCCGCCACACCGCCTTGGGTGATGCGCTGGTGACGGCGGACATCTTCCTGAAGCTGCTGCCCCTGCTCCGCGCGCGCGGCATCCGCACATTGGGCGAGGCGCGGGCGGCGGCGGCGACCTCCTATTATGCCAAGCTAAAGTACTGAGGCTTCACCCCACGCCTTCCAGCAGCCCCGCCAGCGCCTCCGGCTCCAGCACCATGGCGTCGTGGCCGGTGGGCATCTCGATGAAAGTCCAGCCGGCCTGCCGCGCATAGGCCCGCGCGGGCTCCATGGGCAGATAGAGCGGGTCGGTACAGGAAATGTAGGTGCAGGGCCGCCCGTTGCCGACGGGATGGGAGAGTGCGAGTGGGCTCTCGTAGGAGCCCACCGGATGGGGCGTCAGGCGGCGGCGCACCCAGTCCGCGCGGGAATGGTCGACGGGGACGCCGAAGGCCGTCACCTCCGGCACCGGCATGGCGATGCCGCCCGCTTCCGCCACCTTCCGTCGCCGCTCCGCCACCACCTCCGCCGGCAGCACGCCGAAGGCGCTCTCGCCGTTCTTGAGGATGGTGGCGTCGAGATAGACGAGGGCGCGGATGCGCTCCGGCATGGCATCCGCCACACCGCTGATGACCGCCCCGCCATGGCTGTGGCCGACGAGGATGATGTCCCGAAGCTCCTCCGCCTCGATCACGCCGGTGACGTCGGCCACGAAGGTCGAGAGGCTGATGTCGGGGCCGAGAAGATGGCGCCGCTCTCCGAGGCCGGTGAGCGTGGGCGTGAACACCCGATGGCCTCGCGCCCGCAACAGGTCCTCCACGTCCCGCCAGCACCAGCCGCCATGCCACGCGCCATGGACGAGCACAAAGGTCTTCGGCGAAATCCTGTCTCCGGCACCGGCCATGAGCGCGCCTCCATTTTCGCGGAGTGAAGCAGCCTTCCGGCCGCGCGGCAATGCGGATGAATTGCGCCGCTCGCGCCCCTCCCTTAAGGCTTCGGGGGAGACGAGAAAGGGCGCAACCATGGCGGACGAGACCCCCACCTTGAAGGACTTCGCCCTCGCCCTCTATGCCCGCGAAGGCGTGCCGCCCGCCTGCCTCGCCTTGCAGGAGGCGACCGGGCTCGACGTCAACATCCTCCTCTTCGCCGCCTGGCGCGGGGCCGTGCTGCGGCGCGAGGTGAGCGCCACCGACATCGCCGCCGCGCGGGCGCGCGTGGCCGAGTGGCACAGCGAGGTGGTGAAGGCGCTGCGCACCGTGCGCCGCCGTCTGAAGACCGGCCCCAGCCCTGCACCGGACGACCGCACGGCGAAGCTGCGCGCGCAGGTGCAGGCCATCGAGATCGCCGCCGAGATCATCGAGCTGGAAGAGCTGGGCGCCCTCGCAGACGGCCCGCCTGCACCGCCCCAGACCGATGCGGCGGCGCTCGCCTTCGCCGCCATGGCGCAGGTGGTGGCGTCCTTCGCCGCGCGACCGCTTCGCCCTGAGGAAGAGGCCGCCGTACGGGCCATCGCATCCGCGATCTGAGCCTCAGCGCGCGCAGCACCTTGCCGGGGGTCATGAGGCCGCCCCCACCTGAGTTATGGCCTGAACGCGAAGGCCCGCTCGTGGCGGCGCTCCACGCCCTTCAGCGCGGCCAGATCGCGCACGCCGAGCTGGCCCATGGCCACCTGCACTTCCTCGATGAGCAGCTCCGCCACATAATCCGCGCCGCCGTCGCCGATGCCGGCGAGGCCGATGAGGAAGGCGCGGCCGCAGAAGGTGCTGGTTGCCCCCAGCGCCAGCGCGCGGACCACATCGAGGCCGGAGCGGATGCCGCTGTCGTAGAGGACGGTCGCCCGTGTCCCCACCACGGCGGCAATGGCCGGCAGCACGTCGATGGCGGCGGGCGCGGCATCGAGCTGGCGGCCGCCGTGGTTGGAGACGAGGATGCCGTCCACGCCGATGGAGATCGCCAGCTCCGCGTCGGTGGGGTGCAGGATGCCCTTCATCACCAGCGCACGCGGCCAGGCATCGCGCAGCCGCTTCACCGCCTCCCACGAAAACGTGCCCTTGATCTCGCTCTGCACGAAGCCGGCGGTCTTGGGCAGCGTCGCCGGCGCCGCCACATAGGGCGCCATGTTGGCGAATTGCGGCGTGCCGGCCTTCGCCAGCGCCAGCGCCCACGGCCAGGCGAGGGCCACGTCGCGCACCGTCCGCGCCGTGGTACGGAAGGGCACGACGAGGCCGTTATTGAGGTCGCGCGGGCGCTTGGAGCGCACCGGCGCGTCCAGCGTCGCCACGAGGGCGCGGGCGCCCGCCACCTCGGCCCGGCGCACCAGATCGATGGTGACGAGATGGTCCCGCCCCGGCAGGCCGTAGAGCTGGAACCACGTGCAGTCGCCGGCGATGGCCGCCACCTCCTCGATGGAGGCACTGGCCAGCGTACCGACCACATAGGGAATGCGCGCCTTCGCCGCCGCCTTGGCGAGAAGCTTGGTGGCACCGGGCCAGACGAGGCCGTCCACGCCCACCGGCGAGATGCCGAGCGGCGCGGCATAACGGGTGCCGAAGAGGTCGAGGCCGGTCTCCACCGGGCCGGGCGCGCCATAGCGCGGCACCAGCTTCACGGCGTCGAGCGCCGCGCGGTTCTCGGCGATGCCGACATCGGCGCCGGTGCCACCTTCCAGGAAGTCCCAGGCGAAGCGCGGGATGCGGCGGCGGGCGGCGCGGTCCAGATAATCCAGCGTCGGCATCCGCTGCTTCAGCCGCGCGGCGGCGCTGGTGCCGGAGCCGGCACCCCACGCTGCGGCCGGCGTGGCGGCGGGAGGGATGGTGGCAGCGGTGCGCGAAACGGCGTGTTCGCTCACGCCACGTTCTCCGGCCACGTTCGCCATGGCGTTTCCCCGTCTTGTCTCGTTTGCGCTGTGGTAGAGCGCACGCAGCCATCACCGCAAATAATTACGGATTATCGGGGAGATCATCACGGCTGATCTTGCTCCGCCCGCGCCGCCGCGCGGAGGGCGGAGGCGCGGGGGACCGCACGAAGGTGGCGGCGGAGGTGGCGGCATCCACCAGATCCTGCCGGATCACCTCCACCACCGCATGGGCGGCTGCCGAGATAGCCCGGCGCGGGTGGTGCACCACGGCGATGGAGCGCGTGAGCGGGGTGGCGAAGCGATGCCCGCGCACCCGTCCCGCCGCCAGCACCTGATGCAAAGCGATGGTGGGCAGCACGGTGGCGAGATCGGTGGTCGCCACCACCTCGCAGATCGCGGAAAGCGTGTCGATCTCGATGCGCGGCTTCAGCTCGATCCCGGCTTCCGCCGCCTGCGCCTCGAGGATGGCGCGCAGGCCGTGGCGCTTGGAGGGCAGCACCAGATCGAGCCCGCCCAGATCGGCAAAACCGAGGTTTCCGGGCACCTTGAGGGGCGCATCCGTGCGCACGGCGAACACCATCTCCTCGTCGAGGATGTGCTGGGAGGCGAGCCCCCTTTTCTGCCGCGGCACGTTGATGATGGCGAGGTCGAGCTGGCCGGTCGTCACCCAGTCCATCATGGTCTCGGTGTAGCCCTCGCAAGCGGAGAACTCCACGTCGGGATAGCGCGCGGCGACGGTGGCGGAGGAATTCGCCAGCGTGCTCTGCGCCACCGAGGTGATGAGCCCCACCACCACCCGGCCAGACACCCGCCCGTCGAGCCGCGCCATCTCCTGCATGGCGTGCTCCACATCGCGGACGATGGGCGAGATGAGCCGCGCCAGCGCTTCCCCCGCCGGGGTGGTGGAGACGCCGTGGGCAGTGCGGTCGAACAGCTTCTTGCCGAACTCGGCTTCGAGCTTGGCGATCTGCATGCTCAGCGCCGGCTGCACGATGTTGAGCTGGCGCGCCGCGCGGGTCACGTTGCCGGTCTCCGCGAGGCACAGGAAATACTGCATCTGCCTGAGGTCCATGGCGGAGGTTCCTTCGCACTGTCGCGGCGGCGCCGCCTGAAATCAGCGCTAATGATGAAGTCGATAATCATTCATTATTTGCAGTGATTACATCCTTTTGTCTATGACTCGATGACCGGCTCATGGAGCCGTCGCCCAGAAGGCCGGAACGGCCCGTGGCGGGGAGGGATCGTCGGCAAGGACGGGCGCGTGGCGCCCGAACGATGCGTCTTGCCTTTCCCACATCCCCCGTCCGGCCTCCGCCGCCTCAGGGCTGGCGTCAGGCACCAGTGCGCGAAGGGGATGCCATGCAGGATCACAAGCGTCTCGTCGTCGGCATCTCCGGCGCCTCCGGCGTGATCTACGGCGTCCGGATGCTGGAGCTTCTGCGCGCGGCCGGCATCGAGACGCATCTCGTCATGTCCCGCACCGCCGAGATCACCCTCGCCCACGAGACCGACCGCAAGGTGGCGGAGGTGAAGGCCCTCGCCAGCGTCTGCCATTCCAACGACGACATGGCCGCCGCCATCTCCTCCGGCTCCTTCCGCACCATGGGCATGGTGGTGGCGCCCTGCTCCATGCGCTCCATGTCCGAGATCGCGTCCGGGGTCACTTCCAGCCTGCTCAGCCGCGCCGCCGACGTGGTGCTGAAGGAGCGCCGCCGCCTGGTGCTGATGGCGCGCGAGACGCCGCTGCACACCGGCCACCTGCGCACCATGACCCAGGTGTCGGAGATGGGCGCCATCATCTCCCCGCCCATGCCGGCCTTCTATTCCCGCCCCGCCAGTCTCGAAGAGATGATCGACCACACGGTCGGGCGGGTGCTCGATTTGTTCGACATCGAGGTCGGCGCGGTGCGCCGCTGGGGCGAGGAGAGCGGCCCGCGCCGCCGCAAGGCCCCCCTGCGCCAGATCGCCCCCGCCAGCTGAATGCCCCCATTCCCGACCAGCGGAACCTGAGACCCATGTTGGACCCCCGCCCCCGTCCCGCCGCGCAGACGCCCCCCGATCTGCGCACCTGGCTCGCCGATCTCGCCGCGCGGGGCCGGCTGGCGGTCGCGCGGGAGAACCTGCCGCTGGCCGACAATCTCGCCGCCGTGGCGAAGCGCACCGAGCGCGACAAGGCGGTGCTGTTCCCCCATCCCGTGGGCGCGGATGGCAAGGCGCACGACATGCCGGTGGTGGTGAACCTCTTTACCCAGCGCGCGTGGGTCGCCGATGCCCTCGGTGTCACCGAGGACCAGCTGCTGCCCCACTTTCTCGCCGCCGCCGCGAAGCCGACGCCGTGCGTGGAAGTCACCTCCGCCCCGGTTCAGGAGGTGGTGCATACTGAGGTGGATCTCCTCACCCAGCTCCCCATCCCCTCCCACAATGAGCTGGACAGCGGCCCCTACATCACCGCGGGCCTGCTGATCGCGCGCAATCCCGTCACCGGCGTGCAGAATGTCTCCATCCATCGCTGCCAGATCAGCGGTCCGAACCGCATCGGCGTGCTGCTGCTGCCGCGCCATACGCTCGCATATTATCGCATGGCGGAAGAGGCGGGCGCGGCGCTGGAGATCGCCATCGTCATCGGCGCCCATCCGGCGCTGCTTCTCGCCTCGCAGGCCATCTGCGCGCTGGACGAGGACGAGATGGAGATCGCCGGCTCGCTCCTCGGCCGTCCGGTCGAGGTGGTGAAGTGCAAGACCAATTCGGTGCGCGTGCCGGCCGCCGCCGAGATCGTGGTGGAAGGCCGCATCCTGCCCAAAGTGCGCGAGCCGGAAGGCCCGTTCGGCGAGTTCCCGCAATATTACGGCCCGCGCGCCGCCCGCGAGGTGATCGAGGTGGATGCGGTGACCCATCGCCGCCACCCCATCTATCACACCATCGTCGGCGGCTCGTTCGAGCATCTGGTGCTGGGCGGCGTGCCGCGCGAGGCGACGCTGCTGCAGCACCTCAAGCGGTCCTTCCCGAACGTGCTGGACGTGCGCCTCACCCGCGGCGGCACCTGCCGCTATCACCTCGTCGTCAAGATCGACAAGGAGCGCGAGGGCGAGGCCAAGAACATCATCCTCTGCGCCTTCGGCGGCCACTATGACGTGAAGCAGGTGGTGGTGGTGGACAAGGACGTGGACATCTCCAGCGCCGACGAAATCGAGTGGGCGGTGGCCACCCGCTTCCAGGCCGACCGCGACATGGTGGTGGTCTCCGGCGCGCTGGGCTCCAAGCTCGATCCCTCCACCGATGCAGGCGGCATCAGCGCCAAGCTCGGCCTCGATGCCACCGCCCCCCTCTCCGACGATCCCCTCGCCTTCCGCCGCATCCGCGTGAAGGGCGAGGAGAGCGTGGACCTCTCCGACGCGCTGGTGAAGGACCCCAACGCCGCCTTCGCCCGCATCGTCGCCCAGGTCTCCTGACCTGACCCGAAGCCGGCGCGGACCCAAGTCCGCGCACCAACACAGAAGCCGGGCACTCAACGCCCCGGCCACCAGACCGGGAGGATTTCCATGTTCAGGACGACGACCCGCCGCCTCTTCTGCGCCGGAGCGCTGGCGATGGCTTTCGCCTCCGCCGGCGCCGCGCAGGCCGCCGACAAGGTGAAGGTCGGCATCAACAATGTGGTGTCGGACGTGGTGTTCCACCTCGGCATCGAGCGCGGCATCTTCGCCGAGGAAGGCCTCGACGTGCAGCTGATCGCCTTCGATTCCGGGCCGAAGATGGTCGCCCCGCTGGGCGCGGGCCAGATCGACGTGGGCGCGGGCGCCTCCTCCGCCGGCCTCTACAATGCCGCCGCCCGCGGCATCGACATCAAGGTGGTGGCGGACAAAGGCTCCACCCCGGTCCATTACGACTACATGCCGCTCATGGTCCGCAAGGAGCTGGTGGACTCAGGCAAGGTGAAGACCATCGCCGACCTCAAGGGCATGCGCGTCGGCTCGGTGGGACCGGGCGCGGCCACCAACGCCAAGATGGCGCATATCCTCGCCAAGGCCGGGCTGACGTACAAAGACGTGAGCCACAATTACATCGGCTATCCCCAGCAGATCGCCGCCTTCACCACCGGCGCCATCGACGCCGCCATCACCACCGAGCCTTCGGTGACCCAGGCGGTGAACAACGGCGTCGCCGTGCGCTTCGTGGTGGACGGCTATCCCAACCAGCAGGTCGCCGTGCTGCTCTATGGCGGCGACTTCATCGCCAAGCGCCGCGACGTCGCCCAGCGCTTCATGAACGCCTATGTGAAGGCGGCCCGCATCTTCAACGACGCCACCGCGGGCGGAAAGTTCGACGGCAAGGGCGCGGACGAGGTCATCAAGACCATCATGCGCACCACCGGCCTGAAGGACGCCGAACTGTTCAAGACCATGATCCCGAACGGCATCGACCCGGACGGCAAGGTCGATGTGGCGAGCATGGCGGAAGACCTCAAGTTCTTCACCGAGAACGGCTATCTGGAGCGCCCGGCCAAGGTCTCCGACGTGGTGGACACCTCGTTCGCCGAGAACACCCTGAAGGCGCTCGGTCCCTACAAGGCCGCCCAGAACTGACGCGCGCGGGCGCCCCTACCCCTCCCCCTTGGGCGACCGCCCCATCCGGCATCCGGAGGACAGATCGATGGCCGTCGTGAGCATGTTGAACGTGAAGCCGAACCCGGTGGAAGCCGCGCCACCGGTGCAGATCTCCCTGCGCGGCGTGCGCAAGTATTTCGGCTCGTCCGGCTTCGTGGCGGTGGACGGTATCGACCTCGACATCCCGCAGGGCCAGTTCTTCGTCATCGTCGGCCCCTCCGGCTGCGGCAAGACCACCCTCCTGCGGATGCTCGCGGGGCTGGAGAGCGTCAGCGAAGGCACCATGAAGCTGAACCGGACGGACCCCACCCGGCCGGAGAATTCCATGATCTTCCAGGGCGACAGCCTGTTTCCCTGGATGACCGTCTACGACAACGCGGCCTACGGCCTGAGAATGCGCAGGGTCGCCGAGAAGGACGTGGAGGAAAGCGTGAAGCTCTGGCTGGAGCGCATCGGCCTCTACCGCTTCCGCGACCGCTATCCCAACCAGCTCTCCGGCGGCATGCGCCAGCGCGTTTCCATCGTGCGCGCCTTCGCCAACGATCCGGAAATCCTGCTCATGGACGAGCCGTTCTCGGCCCTCGACGAGCAGAACAAGATGCTGCTGCATGAGGAATTGCTGCGCATCTGGGAGGCCACCAACAAGACCGTGGTCTTCATCACCCATTCGGTGGACGAGGCGGTGACTTTGGGCGACCGCATCATGATCATGACCGCCAATCCGGGGCGCGAGAAAGCCATCATCGATGTGCCCTTCGCCCGCCCCCGCAACGTGCTGGAACTGCGCCACGATCCCGCCTACGGCGATCTGGTGTTCCACATCTGGGAGCAGCTGCGCGACGAGGTGCAGCGCGCCCGCATGAATGCAGAGGGAGGCAAGTGATGGCGAAAAGAACCGGCCTCCTCGGCGAGCGCTTCATCGGGCTTCTCACGCCCCTCGCTCTGCTCGGCCTGTGGGAGGCCGCGGCGCGCATGGGGCTGGTCGATGCCCGCTTCTTCCCGCCGCCCTCCAGCATCGTCCACACCTTCGGGGCGCTCGTCGCGTCAGGCGAGTTGTGGACCAATCTCCTCGCCAGCCTGCGCCGCCTCTTCCTGGGCATGCTGCTGGGCGGCGTGCCGGCGTTGTTCCTCGGCCTCGCCATGGGCATCTCGAAGCCGCTGCGCGCGGCTATCGATCCGCTGATCTCGGCGACCTACCCGATCCCGAAGAGCGCCATCCTGCCGCTGGTGCTGCTCATCTTCGGCCTCGGCGAGATGTCCAAGGTGGTGATGGTGGCGCTGGGCGCCTTTTATCCCATCCTCATCAACACGGTGATGGGCGTCGCCAACATCGACAAGATCTATCTGGACGTGGGCCACAACTACCGCGCCAGCCGCTGGCAGGTGTTCCGCACCATCGCGCTGCCGGGGGCGCTGCCCTCCATCATGGCCGGGGTAAAGCTCGCCATGGGCATGGGCCTCATCCTCATCGCCATCTCGGAGATGGTCGCCGCCTCCGACGGCATCGGCTACATGATCTGGAACGCTTGGCAGGTGCTGACGGTTGACACCATGTATGTGGGGCTGTTGGTTATTGCGCTGCTCGGCTTCGTCTTCTCCGTCATCCTCGACGAGATCGAGCGGATGCTGATCCCCTGGAAGGCGAAAGCCTAAAGCATTTTCAAGCGAAGTGATTTGCGGTTCGCGTGAAGAAAATGCGTCTCGTTAATATCCTATCGCATCTCCGGCGAGCCCAGGTTCGCCGGAGATGCGATAGGCGGAGAAAGAGGCCGGATGTCGAACGCGCTCCGGATCGCGCACGGGGCCTTCGGGCGGGTCGCCCTTCTGGACATGGACCGCCCGCTGGTGCGCCATGCGCATCCGCACTGCCACGTCCTCCTCAAGGTCGAGGGCGCGGATACGCAATTCGCGGTCGGCGAGGGGCTCGTCCCCCTCACCGACCGTTCGTGCGTTCTGGTGAACGGCTGGGAGCCCCATGCCTATGTGCATGATCCCAACCGGCCCAAGACCATCATCCTCGCCCTCTATATCGAGCCGGACTGGCTGAAGACCTTCCGCCCCGGCTGGGTCGCCTCGGGTGGCGCCGGCTTCTTCGCGCAGCCGGGCGGGGAGGTCTCGCCGCGCATCCACCGCCTCACCCACGACCTTGCCGCCGCCATGATGGCCGAGCCCGATGCCAAGGCTGTCCACGAGGCGCTGCTGGCCGACCTGATGATCGCCGTGGTGGAGCGCTTCACCCCCTGGCGCAGCTTCTCCATCCGCGCCCTCGATGGCCAGCGCCGCATGGACTGGCGCATCCGCCGCGTGGTGGATGGCATGCGCGCCAACCTCGCCGAGGAGGTGGACACGTCGACGCTGGCGAAGGAGGCCGGCCTGTCGCGGGCGCACTTCTTCCGCCTGTTCGAGGCTTCCACCAACGTCCCGCCGCGCATCTATCTCAACGTCATGCGGGTGGAGGCGGCGGTGGCTGCCGTCACCGCCGAGGACGGCAGCTTCACGGATATCGGCGAGCGCCTCGGCTTTGCCGCGCCCTCCCACTTCACCCGCTTCTTCCGCGACCATACCGGCGTGACGCCGAGCGAATTCCGCGCCATCTCTCGCATCGCAATGTGAGGCCGGGGCATCGCGGGAAGTGCATGTCCGCGCTCGATTTAAAGGCGCAGCGCCCCGCGAATCTCTCATCGCATCGCACAACGGCAAATGAGACTCCTCGGTAAAAGCTGAGACGGCTCGGCATGGTCCGCGCCGCCCTGTCCCGGCACCTTCCCGCCAACCAAAGCCGCCGCACCTGCGGGGCAAAAAGGGGAAGCGCCGGGATGCTGGACACGCCGCACGACAAGGCGGGGGGATGGGTCGGCCGCGCCATCGAGCGCGTGGAGGATGCCGCCCTTCTCACCGGCGGCGGCCGCTATCTGGACGATCTGGGCGTGAAGCCCGGCACGCTCCACATGGCGATCCTGCGCGCACCCCACGCCCATGCCGACATCCTCTCCATCGACACCACCGCCGCCAAGGCGCTGCCCGGCGTCGCCGCCGTGCTCACCGGGGCGGACGTGGCGGGGCTCACCACCTCCCTCGTGGTGGGCGTGAAGGCGCCGGTGGAATGCTGGCCCATGGCGGTGGACCGGGTACGCTTCGTTGGCGAGCCGGTGGCGCTGGTGGTCGCCGAAGACCGCTATGTGGCCGAGGATGCCCTCGACCTCATCGAGGTCTCCTACGAGATGCGCCCGGCCGTGGTGGACCCACTCGCCGCCATGGACGCGGGCGCGCCGCTGCTGCACGACGGCTTCCCGAGCAACATCGCCTCCGACCGCAGCTTCCGCTATGGCGACCCCGATGCAGCGTTCGCCGAGGCGGCGCACCGCATCGCGATCTCGGTGCGCTACCCCCGCAATTCCTGCACGCCCATAGAGACTTACGGGCTCGTGGCCGAGTACGACCCGCACGAGGACGCCTATGATGTCCTTGCCAATTTCCAGGGCCCTTTCTCCATCCATGCGGTGATCTCGCGGGCGCTGAAGGTGCCGGGCAATCGCCTGCGCCTGCGCACGCCCCGCGACAGCGGCGGCTCGTTCGGCATCAAGCAGGGCATTTTCCCCTACATCGTGCTGGGCGCGGTGGCGGCGCGCGTATCCGGCCGGCCGGTGAAGTGGATCGAGGACCGCCTCGAACACCTCATGGCGTCCGTCTCCGCCACCAACCGCGCCACCACGCTCACCGCCGCGGTGACGGCGGACGGCCGCATCACCGCCCTCGACTACGATCAGGTGGAAGATTGCGGCGCCCATCTGCGCGCGCCCGAGCCGGCGACGCTGTACCGGATGCACGGCAACCTCACCGGTGCCTACGACATCCAGAACCTCACCGTCCGCAACCGCGTGGTGGTCACCAACAAATGCCCCACCGGCCTCAACCGGGGCTTCGGCGGCCCGCAAGTCTATCTCGCCCTCGAACGCTTGATGCAGCGCATCGCCGTGGAGCTGGGACTCGATCCGCTGGAGGTGATCCGCCGCAACCTCGTGCCGGCGGACGCCTTCCCCTATCGCACCGCCTCCGGCGCGCTGCTCGATTCCGGCGATTACCGGAAGACGCTGGAGCTGGGCCTTCAGGCCGGCGACCTCGCCGAGCTTGTGGCACGGCGGGAGACGGCGCGGGCGGAGGGGCGAATTTACGGCATCGGCTATGCCGCCGTGGTGGAGCCGTCCGTCTCCAACATGGGCTATATCGCCACCGTCCTTACCCCCGCCGAGCGTCACAAGGCTGGGCCGAAGAACGGCGCGCAGGCGACCGCCACCATCGCCATCGATCCGGTGGGTTCGGTCACGGTGCATGTCGCCTCCGTGCCCCAGGGCCAGGGCCACCGCACCGTGCTCTCGCAGGTGGTGGCGGACGTTTTGGGGCTGAAGCCCTGCGACATCCGCGTGAATGCGGAGATGGACACCGCCAAGGACGCCTGGTCCATCGCCTCCGGCAATTATGCCAGCCGCTTCGCCGCCGCCGTGGCGGGGGCCGCCAAGCTCGCGGCGGACCGCATCGCGGCGCGCCTCGCCCGCGTCGCGGCCGCGCAACTGAACGTGCCGGCGGAGGACGTGATGTTCTCAGGCGGCAAGATCGCTGCCCGCTCGAACCCCGCCAATGCGGTGCCGTTCTCCCGCGTCGCCGCGCTCTCCCACTGGTCGCCGGCGCAACTACCGGAAGGCGTCGCGCCCACCATCCGCGAGACGGTGTTCTGGACGCCGCCGGAACTCACCGCAGCGGATGAGGGCGACCACATCAATTCCTCCCTCTGCCACGGCTTCATCTTCGATTATTGCGGCATCGAGATCGACCGCGACACGGGCGCCATCCGCATCGACCGCTACGTGACCGCGCACGACTGCGGCACCATCCTGCACCCCGGAATGGTGGACGGGCAGATCCGCGGCGGCTTCGCCCATGCGCTCGGCGCCGCGCTGCTGGAAGAATACGCCTATGGCGCGGACGGCAGCTTCCTGACCGGCACCTTCGCCGACTATCTCGTGCCCACCGCCATGGAGGTGCCCGAGCCGGTCATCGTCCACACCGAGACCCCCTCCCCCTTCACGCCGCTGGGGGCGAAGGGCGTGGGCGAAGGCAATTGCATGTCCACCCCCGCCTGCCTCGCCAATGCGGTGGCGGATGCGCTGAGGATCTCCGACGTGCGCCTCCCGCTGGTCCCTTCCGCCCTCGCGGCGCTGATCCACGGTGCCGAGCCGCCGGCTCCTGCGGGCGCCCGCGCCGCGCCTGCGCCGGCTCCCTCCGGCAAAGGCGAGCGGCTCATGCGCGGCGCCGGCAAGGCCCGTATCGCCGCTCCGCCGGAAGCGGTGTGGGCCATGCTGCTGGACCCGGACACGCTGGCCGCCATCATCCCCGGCGCGCACGACGTGCGGAAAGTCTCGGATACGAAATTCACCGCCGACGTGACGCTGGGCATCGGCCCGGTGAAGGGCCGCTACAAGGCGCAGGTTGCCCTCTCCGACCTCGACCCGCCCAAGGCCGTGACGCTCTCCGGCAAGGTGGACGGCAACCTCGGCTTCGGCGGCGGCTCCGGTCGCATCACGCTCAACCCGGATGGAGCCGGCGGCACCGAGCTGTCCTACACCTACGAGGCCTTCGTGGGCGGCAAGGTGGCGAGCGTCGGCGGGCGGCTGCTGGACGGCGCGGCCAAGGTCATCATCGGCCAGTTCTTCGCGGCCCTCGCCCGCAAGGCGGGCGGGGGCGCAGCAGAGGATGGCGGCCTCGTCTGCCGGCTCCTCGCCCGGCTCTCCGCGCTCCTGTGGAGGGACGCGCGATGAAGCCCGCGGCCTTCGATTATGTCCGCGCCGAGAGCGTGGAAGAGGCGCTTGCCGTGCTGCGCGAGGAGGGCTCCGACGCCCGCATCCTCGCCGGCGGCATGTCCTTCATGGCCATGCTCAATATGCGCCTCGCCCGGCCCAAGGTGCTGGTGGACATCATGCGCGTCGCGCCCCTCGCGCGGATGGAAGAGGAGAAGGGCGCGCTGAAGATCGGCGCCGGCGTGCGGCAGGCGCGGCTCCTCGCCGCCGACGGTCTGGAGCACGCCGCCCCGCTGATCGCCAAGGCGCTGCCCTTCACCGGCCATGCCCAGACCCGCAGCCGCGGCACCGTGTGCGGCTCCATCGCCCATGCGGACCCGAGCGCAGAGCTGCCGCTCTGTCTCGTGACGCTGAAGGGCCATGTGCATCTGCGTAGCGCCAAGAGCGTCCGCACGGTGGCGGCGGACGACTTCTTCACCGGCATGATGGCGACCGCCAAGGCCGACGACGAGATGATCGAGGCCGTCTCCTTCCCCACGCCGAAGGGCGAGGGCACCGCCTTCCGCGAGATCGCGCGCCGCCATGGCGATTTCGCCATCGTCGCCTGCGCCGCGTTGGTGTCGGCCACCGGCATCCGCCTCGGCGTGGGCGGCGTCGCCGACATGCCGGTGGCGCGCGATTTCCCGCTCCTCGACGGCTCGGCGCTGGACGACGCGCTCAATGCCCTCGCGTGGGAGCTGGACGCCCGCGACGACGTGCACGCGACCGCCCGCTATCGCCGCGAGCTGGTGCGCCGCATCGGCCGCGCCACCATCGAGGAGGCCAAAAGATGCCGCGCCTGAGCGCCGCCGCGCGCCACACCGTGCGCTTCACCCTCAACGGCCGCCCGGTGGCGGGGCAGGCCGCCCCGCGCACTCTGCTTTCCGATTTCCTGCGCCACGAGATCGGCGCCACCGGCACCCATGTGGGCTGCGAGCACGGCGTCTGCGGCGCCTGCACCGTGGATGTGGACGGGATGCTCACCCGCGCCTGCATGACGCTCGCCGTGCAGGTGGAGGGATGCGCCATCCGCACCGTCGAAGGCCTCGCCCCCGCGCCGGATCGCCTCTCCGTTCTTCAGGCCGCCTTCCGCCGCCACCACGCTTTGCAATGCGGCTTCTGCACCGCCGGCATCCTCATGTCGCTCGACGTGTTCCTGAAGGCGGAGCCGGACCCGAGCGAGGAGGCCGTGCGCGATCTCCTCTCCGGCCATCTGTGCCGCTGCACCGGATACACGCCCATCGTCCGCGCCGCGCTGGAAGCGGCCGCGGAGCTTCGAGACGCCCAGGGGGAACCCGCCCATGCTTGACCTCGGCACCAGCTTCCTCGCCAGCGTGGCGCGTGATCCCGGAGCCATCGCCATCGTGGACGGCGACCTGCGCCTCACCTACCGCGATTGGTTGGCCAAGATCGGCGCGCTGGTCGCGGCCTTCGACCGGCTGGGGCTGAAGCCCGGCGACCATCTGGTGAGCGTGCTGCAGAACCGCTTCGAGGCGGCGACGCTGCACTGGGCCTGCCAGTTCGCCGGCGTCGTCATCACCCCCATCAACTGGCGCAGCAAGGCCGACGAGATCGACTTCGCACTGGAGAATGCCGAGGCGAAAGCCCTGGTGTTCGAAGAGGTCTCCGCCGAGGCCGTCCGGGGCGCGACGCGCGCCACCGGGCTGCTGACCATCGCCGTGGGCACCAGCCTGGACGGCGCCGTGCCCTTCGCCGCGCTTCTGGCCGAGGCCGCGCCGGAGCCCATGCCACGGGCGGGCGCGGACGCCTGGTCCATCATGCTCTACACCTCGGGCACCACCTCCCGCCCCAAGGGCGTGCCGCGCCGCCACCGGGCGGAGCGGGCGGCGGGCATCGCCCATGTGGCGCAGAACCTCTACCGGCGGGGAGAAGTGACCCTCGGCGTCATGCCGCTCTATCACACCATGGGGGTGCGCTCGCTCCTCGCCATGTCGGTCATCGGCGGCACCTTCGTGTGCCTGCCGCGCTACGACACGAAGAGCGCGCTGGCGCTGATCGAACGCGAGCGCGTCACCAACCTCTATCTGGTGCCGACCCTCTACCACGACCTCGTGCACGATCCAGCCTTCGCCGCCACCGACGTGTCGAGCGTGCGCAAGCTGGGCTTTGCCGGCGCCTCCATGACCGATGGTCTTCTGAAAAAGCTCGATGCGGAATTCTCGCCCGAGCTGTTCGTGAACCATTACGGCTCCTCGGAGATCTACACCTTCACCATCGACCAGAAGGCCATCCTCAAGCCCGGATCGGCCGGCCGCGCGGGCATCAACCAGATGGTACGCGTGGTGCGCCTCGGCGCCCAGTCCGCCGATGAAATCGCGGCGGAGGGGGAGGAAGGCGAGATCATCGCACTGCTGGCCGGGGATGAATCCTTCGAAGGCTACTGGCGCCGCCCCGAGGCCGACGCCAAGTCGCTGCGCAACGGCTGGTACTTCACCGGCGACACCGGCTTCGTGGACGCCGACGGCGACCTCTTCGTCACCGGCCGGGTGGACGACATGATCATCACTGGCGGCGAGAACGTCTCGCCGGTGGAAATCGAAAGCTGCCTCTCCCTGCACCCCGCCGTGTCCGAGGTGGCGGTGGTGGGCCTGCCCGACGAGAAGTGGGGCAAGGTCGTCGTCGCTTTTGTCAAGCGCGCCGCGCCGGTGGAAGCGAGCGAGCTGGACGCCTGGTGCCGCACCTCCGGCCTCGCCAATTTCAAGCGCCCGCGCCGCTTCGTGTTCGTGGCCGAAATCCCGAAATCCCCGGTGGGCAAGCTGCTGCGCCGCCAGCTCGTCGCCGGCGAATACGTAGCCGAGGCGGACGCCGCTCACTCCGCCGCCTGATCTTTTCCCGCAAATCCCGGATCATCCAGAAGGAAGTCCAAGATGGCCGTTGCCTACACCTTCGCCGACCCCCGCCTCGCCAAGCTGGACGGGTTCGGCGTCGAGATCGATGAAGCCCGCGAGCGCGCCGACATCGTCCTGAACCGCCCGCCCTTCAACATCGTCTCCATGCCGCAGCGCGACCAGTTGCGCCTCGTGTTCGAGACGCTGGACGAAGACGAGCGCGTGCGAGTCATCGTGGTGCGCGCGGTGGGCGAGCACTTCTCCTCGGGCGGCAACATCAAGGGCTTCATGGAGGCCTCCCCGGAGACCGTCTCCAAGCTCGCCTGGAACATCGCGGCTCCCTTCCGCGCCTCGAAGCCGGTCATCGCCGCCAACCGCGGCTTCTGCTTCGGCGTCGGCTTCGAACTGTCGCTCGCCTGCGATTTCCGCATCGTTACCGACACCACCCAATACGCTTTGCCCGAGCAGAAGCTCGGCCAGATCCCCGGCTCCGGCGGCTCGGCGCGCCTGCAGATGATGGTGGGCATCACCCGCACCAAGGACATCGTGATGCGCTCCAAGCGCATCAGCGCGCAGCAGGCCCTCGACTGGGGCATCGCCACCGAGAAGGTGGCCGACGCGGACCTCGAGAAGGCCACCGACGCCCTCGTGGACGAGCTGCGCGCCTTCTCGCCCATGGCACAGCGCACGGCGAAGAAGCTGCTCAACGACACCGAGGATTCCCCGCTCTCCATCGCCATCGAGCTGGAAGGCCACTGCTACAGCCGCCTGCGGCAGTCGCATGACTTCAAGGAGGGCGTCGAGGCCTTCCACGAGAAGCGCAAGCCCGCGTTCAAGGGCTTCTGACAACACAACAAGCCCCTCAGGGGCCGGGAGGAAACGCCGATGTCTGTTCAGGATACATCCCTCGCCCCCGCCGCCATCGCGGTGGGGAGCCGCCAGCGCAACAGCGCGATCATCGCATCCGTGCTCGGCTGGTCGCTCGATCTGTTCGACCTGTTCATCCTGCTCTATGTGGCGCCGGTGGTGGGGCAGCTGTTCTTCCCCTCCACCCATCCCACCTGGTCGCTGGCGGCGGTCTATGCCTCTTTCGCGGTGACCTTGCTGATGCGGCCCATCGGCTCGGCGCTGTTCGGCCACTATGCCGACGTGCACGGCCGCAAGGGCGCCATGCTGGTGGCCATCACCGGCGTCGGCCTCTCCACCGCCGCCTTCGGCCTGCTGCCGACTATCCACCAGGTGGGCGCCATCGCCCCCGTCATCTTCCTGCTGCTGCGCCTCGTGCAGGGCGTGTTCGTGGGCGGCGTGGTGGCCTCCACCCACACCATCGGCACGGAATCGGTGCCGGCCAACTGGCGCGGCCTCATGTCCGGCCTCGTCGGTGGCGGCGGCGCGGGCATCGGTGCGCTGCTCGCCTCCATCGTCTTCCTCGTCACCTCCACCCTGTTCCCGGGCGAGGCCTTCGCGGAGACCGGCTGGCGGGTGATGTTCTTCTCCGGCCTGCTCTCCTCCTTCCTCGGCTGGTTCATCTTCCGGAACCTTGAGGAATCGCCCTACTGGAAGGAGATGCAGAAGCAGAAGGCGGCGAAGAAGGCCGCGGGCACCGCAAGCCAGGCGCCGCTCAAGGCCCTGTTTGCGGGCGGCTATCGCAACGTGCTCTTGGTGAACCTGCTCATCACCATCGGCGGCGGCGCGGGCTATTACCTCACCTCCGGCTACATGCCGACCTTCCTGAAGCTCATCAACCAGCTGCCGAACCAGACCTCGTCCTACATCCTGATGGCCTGCTCGGTGTCCGCCCTCATCTCGGCGGTGCTGGTGGGCGCGCTCAGCGACATCATCGGCCGCAAGAAGACCTTCATGCTGGTGGGCGTCGCCGCCATCATCCTGCTGCCGACCTTCTATCTCGGCATGGCGAAGGCGACGGACCTCTCCACCATCGTGCTCTATGCCCTCGGCATCGCCTTCATGGGCAATGCGGGCTACGCGCCGGTGCTGATCTTCCTCAACGAGCGCTTCCCCACCGCCATGCGCGCCTCGGGAACGGGCCTGTCCTGGAACATCGGCTTCGCCATCGGCGGCATGATGCCCACCTTCGTCTCGCTGGCCAGCGCGACGCCGTCGGACCTGCCCATGTCGCTCTCCATCTTCGCCGTCGCGGTGTTCGCGCTTTACCTTGTGGGTACGCTCATCATCCCGGAAACCAAGGGCAATTTCCGCTAGGCTGAGCCTCCCTCAAACCAGAGAGTCGCGCCACCCGCGCGGCTCTCGCCCGCCCGGTCGTGCCGGGCAAGACCAGACACGGGCAGGACCATGGCGAATACGAAGACCTTGCGCTCCGGCGGCGAAATCCTGGTGGAGGCGCTGAAGATCCACGGTGTCGAACGCGTGTTCTGCGTGCCCGGCGAGAGCTTCCTCGCGGCCATCGACGCCCTCGCTGGAGCGGACCGCGCGATCCAGACCATCGTCACCCGCCACGAGGCCGGCGCCGCCAACATGGCGGAGGCCTACGGCAAGCTGACCGCGAAGCCCGGCATCTGCTTCGTCACCCGCGGACCGGGCGCGAGCCATGCGGCCATCGGCGTCCACACCGCCGCGCAGGATTCCACCCCGATGATCCTGTTCATCGGGCAGGTGGGCTCGCACATGCGCCAGCGCGAGGCGTGGCAGGAGGTGGACTATCCCGCCATGTTCGGCGGCATGGCCAAGTGGGTGGTGGAGATCGACCGCCCCGAGCGCATCCCCGAACTCGTCTCCCGCGCCTTCCATGTCGCGACTTCCGGCCGCCCCGGTCCGGTGGTGGTGGCGCTGCCCGAGGACGTGCTTTCCGACACCTGCGAGACGGCGGATGCGGAAGCCTATCGCCGCGTTGCCGCCCATCCCGGCACCGAGGACATGGCGCGCCTCGCCGCCATGATCGGCGAGAGCGCGCGGCCCCTCGTTCTGGTGGGCGGCGGCGGCTGGACGAAGGCCGCCTGCCGCGACTTCGCGCATTTCGTGGAAGCGTTCGATTTGCCGGTGGCGGCGGGCTTCCGCCGCCAGGACATCCTCGACAACACCCACCCCAACTATATCGGCCATGCGGGCCTTGGCCCGAGCAAGGCCCTCGTCGCCCGCATCCGCGACGCCGACCTCATCATCGCCGTGGGCGGCCGCCTCGGCGAGACGACCACCAACGGCTACACCCTGTTCGACGTGCCGCGCCCGGCGCAGCGCTTCGTGCACGTTCATGCCGACCCGAACGAGCTGGGCCGAGTCTATCAGGCGGACCTGCCCATCAATGCGGGCATGCCGGAATTCTCCGCCGCCGCTGCCGCGCTGAAGCCCAAGGGGCCGGCCGGCTGGCGCTCGCGGATGCCGTGGAGCGACGAGGTGCGGGCCGCGCGCGCCGCCTACGAGGCCGACCAGACGCCCGGTGCCATGCCCGGCCGGCTCGATCTCGGCGCGGTGATGATGCATCTGCGCGACGTGCTGCCGAAGGACGCCATCCTCGCCAACGGCGCCGGCAACTACGCCATTTGGGTGCACAAGTTCCACCGCTATGGCGGCTTCCGCACCCAGCTCGCTCCCACCTCCGGCGCCATGGGCTACGGCCTGCCGGCGGCGATCTCTGCCAAGCTCCACCACCCCGACCGCGAGGTGATCTGCTTCGCCGGCGACGGCTGCTTCCTCATGAGCGGGCAGGAGCTCGCCACCGCCTGCCAGTACAAAGCGGGCGTGGTGGTGCTGGTGGTCAACAACAACATGTACGGCTCCATCCGCGCCCATCAGGAGCGCGAATATCCCGGCCGTGTCTACGCGACGACGCTGGAGAACCCGGATTTTCCGGCGCTGGCCCGCGCCTATGGCGCGTTCGGCGAGAAGGTGGAGGAGACGGCGGCCTTCGCCGACGCCTTCGCCCGCGCCCGCGCCTTCGCCGCCGAGCACGGGAAGCCCGCGCTGCTCGAACTCGTCATCGACCCTGAGGCCATCACCCCCTCGACCACGCTGACCGCGCTGCGCGCGGCGGCGCTGAAGGCGGGTCACGGCTGAGACCGCACGGCTGACCAATAAGGGCCGTCGCGGACGGCCGGGAGGATCCATGAACGCCATCGCCCCGCTCGCGGCCCAGAACCTCATCGACGGCATCTGGCAAGGCGCGCTCTCCGGTGAGACCGCGCCGAGCCTCGATCCCGCCACCGGCGCGGTGCTCGGCCATTTCCCGGCGAGCGGGGCGGCGGACGCCGAGGCGGCCATCGCCGCCGCACGGCGGGCCTTCGAGCTGCCGGAATGGGCGCAGGCCCCGCGTCTGCGGCAGATGGTGATGCTGCGCTGGGCCGATGCCATGGAAAGACGAGCGGAGGCCCTCGCCCGCCTGCTCACTGCCGAGAACGGCAAGCCGCTGGCCCAGTCGCGCGGGGAGATCGCCGGCTCCGTCTCGGAGATCCGCTATTATGCGGGCATCACGCGCTACATCCCCGGCCATGTGTTCGAGGTGGAGCCGGGCTCCTATTCGACCCTGCTGAAGGAGCCGGCGGGCGTCGCCGGCCTCGTCATCCCGTGGAACGCGCCGGCTGTCCTGCTCATCCGCGCGCTGACGCCTGCGCTCGCCGCCGGCTGCACGGCGGTGGTGAAGCCCGCCACCCAGACCGCCCTCGTCACCGCCGAGATCCTGCGCACGCTGGCGCAGGTGGAGGGCCTGCCGCGCGGCGTCGTCAACCTCGTGACCGAGACGGGGCACGATGTGGCGCGCACATTGGTGGCCTCGCGGGACGTGGATGTCATCTCCTTCACCGGCTCCAACGCCACCGGCGCCCGCATCATGGCCGACGCCGCCCCCACCATGAAGAAGCTGTCGCTGGAGCTGGGCGGCAAATCCTGCTGCCTCGTGTTCGAGGATGCGGACGTGGAGGCCGTGGCGCCGAAGCTCGCGGCGGCGGCCACCATCATCGCCGGCCAGCAATGCACGGCGGCGCGGCGCATCCTCGTCCACGAGAGCCGCTATGAGGCCATGAAGGCAGCGCTCAAGGGTGCCCTCGCCAGCCTGAAGATCGCCCCCGGCGCGGCCGAGGGCAGCCAGATGGGCCCGCTCATCGACGAAGCCTCCCGCGGGCAGGTGGAGCGCAAGACGGAAGAAGCCATGGCGCTCGCCGACGAGGTGGTGCTCGCCGGCAGCCGCCCCGGCGGCGCGCTGGAAAAGGGCAGCTTCCTCTCCCCCACCCTCCTCGCCCATGCCGACACGGGCGCTTTCTTCGTGCAGGAGGAGATTTTCGGCCCGCTGGTGGTGATCGAGCGCTTCGCCGACGAAAGGGACGCAGTGACGCGCGCCAATCACACGGACTATGGCCTTTCCGCCAGCGTATGGACCCGCGACGGCGCGCGGGCCATGCGGGTGGCCCGGGCGCTGCGCAACGGCACGGTGTGGATCAACGACCACAACAAGCTGTTCGCGGAAGCCGAGACGGGCGGCTATCGCCGTAGCGGCCTCGGCCGGCTGCACGGCTATGATGCGCTGATCGACTTCATGGAGATCAAGCACATCTACCAGGAGGCCGGGGTGGTCTGATGCCCGCCCGCGCCCCCATTCCCGACATGCTTTTCTTCGACACGGTGATAGTCGGCGGCGGCTCCGCCGGCTGCGTCATGGCGAACCGGCTCTCGGCCGACCCCGCCCACGGCGTCCTCCTGATCGAGGCGGGGGAGGACACCCCGCCCGGCGCCGTGCCCGACGCCATCGCCGACAGCTATCCCATGGGCCTGTTCCACGGCGACCGCTTCGTCTGGCCCGGCCTCTCCGCCTTCACCGCCCGCCGGCCAGACGGCGCGCGGGGATCGCGCGCCTATGAGCAGGGGCGCGTCATGGGCGGCGGCTCCAGCATCAACGTGCAATCCGCCAATCGCGGCCTGCCGCGCGACTATGACGAATGGGCCACCCTAGGCGCCGCCGGCTGGGGCTGGGACGACGTGCTGCCCTTCTTCATCAAGCTCGAGCGCGATCTGGATTGCGGCGGCCCGCTGCACGGCAAAGACGGCCCCATTCCCATCCGCCGTATCCTGCCGCCCGGCTGGCCGCCCTTCGCCGAGGCGGCCACGAACGCGTTTGCGGCGAGCGGCCTGCCGCGCCGGCTGGACCAGAACGGCGAGTTCGAGGACGGCGTGTTTCCGCCCGCCTTCAACAATGAGCACGACCGCCGCGTCTCCGCCGCCGTCGGCTATCTCGATGCCGCCACCCGCGCCCGGCCCAACCTTGTGATCTGGCCGCGCACGCGTCTCCTGCGCCTCAGGATGGACGGCGCCCGCGCCGCGGGCGTCGAGGTGGAGCGGGACGGCGCCGTCACCGAAGTCGCCGCCGGGCGCGTGGTGGTGACGGCGGGGGCGTTGCAGACGCCGGCCATCCTCATGCGCGCCGGCATCGGCGACGGGGTGGCGCTCGCCGCTCTCGGCCTGCCCGTGGCCATCCACCGGCCCGCCGTGGGGCGGAACCTGCGCGACCATCCCACCCTCACCTTCTGCCAGTATCTGCCGGAGCGGCTACGCCTGCCCATGACCTATCGCCGGGCCAGCTTCGCCGCCCTGCGGTTCTCCTCCGGCGTGGAGGGGGGCGAGGCCTCCGACCTCTACGCCACCGCCTCGGCGCGGGCGGGCTGGCACGGGCTCGGCCGTCGGCTGGGGCTCTATTTCCTGTGGTGCAACCGCCCGAAGTCCAGCGGCTCCGTGCGCCTCGTCTCGGGCGATCCGCGCGCCTATCCGCAGGCCGACCTCAACCTGCTGGACGACCCCAGCGACCTCGCGCGGATGAAGGCGGGCGTGCGCACCCTCTTCTCCCTCCTCGTCTGCGAGGCGCTGAGCCTGGATGCGGGGGATGTCTTCCCCGCCGCCTTCTCGCCCTTCGTGAAACGCCTGAGCCGCGTGTCCCGCACCAACGCGCTCCTCGCCGAGGCGCTGGGCGCACTGCTCGACGTGCCGGCGGCGCTGCGCCATATGGCGCTGAAGCGCTTCATGTCCGGCGGTGTCTCGCTGACGGAGATCGTCGTGGACGAGGCGCGGCTGGAGGCGTTCGTGCGCGGCAGCGTGTTCGGCGTCTGGCACGCCAGCGGCACCTGCCGCCTCGGCGCGCCGGACGACCCGCAGGCGGTGCTCGACCCCACCGGCAAGGTGATCGGCAGCGAGAACCTCTATGTGGCGGATGCCTCCGCCATGCCGCGCCTGCCCACCGCCAACACCAACATTCCCGTGCTGATGATCGCCGAGAAGATCGCCGCCGGCCTCGCCCGCGCCTGATGCGGCGCGGGTGGCGGCAGAGCCTCAGGCCTTGGACTTGAGATAGGCGACCATGCCGATCACGTCCTCGGCCACCAGCCGGCCGATGGGGCCGCTGGAATAGACGGCGTTCACCACCCGCCCCTCCGGGTCCAGCAGGAAGCCGGTGGTCTGCAAGTAATGCGGCTCCGCATTGGTGTAGGCGCCGAGCGCTGCGGCGACGGGCCCGGCCTAGGGTACGGACGGCGCCGCGCCGGCGACCTCGGCGATGAGGGCGCGTAGCCAACGCTGGCCGGCATGGCCGTGGGTGCGTTCGTGCCAAATGAGGTCCACATCGAACCCTTCGGCGAGCCATGGCAATTCGATCATCACCAGCCGCGCGGGCGAATCGCGCAGCAGGCGGCGGGGCACCAGCGCCACAAGGTCGCTCGCGGCGACGATCTCCGGAATGAACAGGAACGAGGCGGCCGACATCACGACGTTGCGCCGGTGGCCCAAAGCGGCGAGGCCCTCATCCACGGGGGTGCGGAACTGGCCGCCGCTGGGCGACACGATCACATGCTCCAGCTCGGCATAGGCTTCGATGGACAGGCCCCGCCGCAGGCGCGGATGGCCGCGCCGGCCGATCAGCACATAAGTCTCCGCGAACAGGTGCTGCGCGCGCAGACGCGCCTGCGTCGGCCGGGGCGTGGTGAGCACGAGGTCGGTCTCGCCGGAAGCGAGCTGCTGCTCGATCAGATCGGGCACCAGATGACGGACGGCCACCCGCACCCCCGGCGCCCGCGCCCGCAGCGCCACCACCAGCGGCATGACCACCGCGGCCTGGATATAGTCCGAGCAGGCGATGGTGACGGTCAGGTCCGCCGTCGCCGGATCGAAGTCGCGCGCCTCCAGCGTGGCGCGCAGCTGGTCCAGCGCGGCGCGGAGCGGGCCGGCGAGTTCCACCGCCTTGACGGTGGGCGTCATGCCCCGCCGGGCCGGCACCAAAAGCGGATCATCGAACAGGTCGCGCAAGCGGGCGAGCTGCGCGCTCACCGCCGGCTGGCTGAGATGCAGCCGCGCCGCCGCCCGCGTCACGTTCCGCTCGGCGAGCAGCGCCTCCAGCGTGACCAGAAGATTGAGGTCGAGGCAGCTGGTATCCATTTTGGTTATGCCAATTCAGAAGAGATGCGATTTCATAGATAGCACGACGCGACCTAGCTTCGAAGCGTCGCCCCCGCGCGGCTCCGGCCGGCTCCGGCCGCAGCGGGGGCCAGGGAGTTTTCAATCATGTCCAAGACAGTTCTCGTGGTCTTCGCTCACCCGGAGCGCGCCTCCGTCACCCGCCAGTTGGTGGACGTGACGGTGGAGACGCTCGCCGCCGAGGGACACCGCATTCTCACGTCCGATCTCTACGGCATGCGCTGGAAGGCGGTGTTCGATGCCGACGACTTCCCGAGCCGCGCCAACCCGGAACGGCTCTCCTTCGTCGCCGAATCGGGCCACGCTTATGCCACAGGCCGGCAGACGCCCGACGTGGTGGCGGAGCAGGACAAGCTCCTCGCCGCCGATGCCGTGATCCTGCAGTTTCCGCTCTGGTGGTATGGCGTCCCCGCCATCCTCAAGGGCTGGATCGAGCGCGTCTATGCCTTCGGCTTCGCCTATGGCTACAGCAACGGCACCAACGAGCACCGCTACGGCGAGGGCATCCTGAAGGGCAAGCGAGCGCTGGTGAACGTGCTGACGGGCGGCCCCGCCGCCGACTACGGCCCGCGCGGCATCAACGGCCCCATCGACCAGCTGCTGTTTCCCCTCACCCACGGCGCCCTGTTCTATCCGGGCATGGAGGTGTTGCCCGTCCACGCCGTCTACGGCGCAGGACGTTTCACCAGCGCCGAGCAGGTGGAGGCGGCGAAGGCCAGTTGGCGGCAGCGGCTCGGCGGGCTGTTCACGGACACGCCCATCCCCTTCCGCGCCCAGAATGGCGGCTTCCCCGACCGGCACACCATGGCCGAGCATGTGGCTCCGGGCCGGACGGGGATCGTCGCCCATGTGGCGGATGCTGACGCCGGCTGCTGAGGGGCGGGGGCCGGCTTTTACCCGGCCCGTCCTGTCGTTCACACCCGTACACGGCGCAGAAGAATCGAACGGGACAAGCGTTGTCGGCCCGGCCTATAGTCGATGAAGACGCGACGAACGGACCGAGCCGGCCTGCATTGCCAAATGTTCCCGGTTTTTCTTTGCCGAATCTTCCCGAATTTCCCGGCAGCGTTCCCTAGAAGACACACCTTGAAATCCTAAGAGGATTCTCAGCAGCGCGTGCGATTGACGGCACTTCGGGCGCGCTTATGGTTTCATCGTGGTAGAATTCTGGTGTGACGACCCACACGGTTCCCGGCGCCCGGCGCGGGTCATCTCGGCGACGTCACACCGCCAAAAAAACGGCCCCGGTCGGACGAGGGCTGAAAGGGGCGGGCGATGCACGGGGAGCGCGAGAGCGGGGCCTCACGGAGCGCACATTCGCAGCGGGTGGCGTCCCGCCGCGAGGCTCCCGGAAAATCGACAGCCGGCAAGACGGCCGCGGCAAGCACCTCGCGTCGCGCCATGGCCGTGGCGCTCGGCCTCTCCGCCGCGGCGGTGCCGGCTGCGCTGCTCGCGGCCTTCCCGGCCGTCGCGCAGGAGCAGAGCGATTCGTCCGGCACCCTCCAGCTCGGTACCGTGGAGGTGGTCGCCACCACCCCGCTCTCCGGCACCGGCATCGATGCGGACAAGGTGCCCGGCTCCGTCACCATCATCGGCGCCGACCAGTTCGACCGGCTGAATTCCTTCGCCGTCACCGACGGCCTGTTCCAGTACACGCCCAGCGCCAACACCTCGGATGTGCAGGGCAACGCCTTCTTCCAGGACTTCCGCTATCGCGGCTTCGCCGCCTCGCCCCTGCAGGGCACGCCGCAGGGCATCGCCGTCTACCAGAACGGCATTCGCCTCAACGAGGGCTTCGGCGACACGGTGAACTGGGACCTCATCCCGGAGGTCGCCATCAGCCGCGCCGAGGTGTTCTCCAACAATCCCGCCTTCGGCCTCAACGCGCTGGGCGGCGCCGTCTCCATCCAGATGAAGAACGGATTCAATTATCACGGCTTCGAAGGCAGCATCCAGGGCGGGTCCTTCGGCCAGATCGGCGGCAACATCCAGTATGGCGGCGAGAAGGACGGCTTCGGCGTCTATATCGCGGCCGACGCGGTGCATTCCGACGGCTGGCGGCTTCAGTCGCCGTCCGACCTCGCCCGCTTCTACGGCGACCTCGGCTGGAAGAACGACAAGACCGAGGTTCACCTCGTCGCCAGCGCCGCCACCACCAATCTCGGCGTGGTGGGTCCCACCCCGGTGGAGATGCTGAACCAGAACTGGAACTCCATCTACACCTGGCCGCAGACGACAAATAACGACATGGGCCTCATCGCCCTCAACGGCCGCCACGACCTGACCGATACCTGGCAATTGCAGGGCAACCTCTATGCCCGCAAGTTCAGCCAGTCGCATGTGGACGGCAACGACGCGGATCTCGAGGCCTGCTCCAACAAGTGGAATCCGGGCGTCGGCAACACCAAGATGTGCCTGGAGGAGGACCAGTTCACCGGCCCACCCGGCGGCGGCAATCCGGTCACCAATCCCTCCTATGCGGCGTTCCGCAGCCAGATGGTCCTCTATGACCAGAACGGCAACACCATCCCCTTCACCGCGCTCGGCCCCAACCAGCTCTACGGCGTCATCAACCGCACCTGGACCGATACCACGACCTATGGCGGCTCGGTGCAGGCGACCAACACCGACAAGCTGCTCGGCCACGACAATTACTTCGTCGTCGGCGGCAGCGTGGATTCGAGCCAGATCAATTTCCGGTCCAATACCGAGCTTGGAATCACCAACACCAATACACTGGAAGTGGTGGGCCTCGGAAAATACCTGCACAACATTCCGGACTATTCCCTGCCGGAGCAGTATCAGGTCTTCTATCTGCCGGTGGACCTCAATGCGAGCGCCACCTATTACGGCCTCTACGCCACCAATGCCTTCGACATGACCGACCGGGCGACCCTGACGGTCGGCGCGCGCCTCAACATCGCGCAGATCTCCATGCAGGATGCCACCGGAACGAGCCCGCAGCTCAACGGCGACTACACCTTCGCCCGCATCAACCCGCTGATCGGCCTCACCTACAAGCTCACCCCCGAGGCGACGCTCTACGGCGGCTATTCGGAATCCAACCGCGCGCCCACCCCGCTGGAGCTGAACTGCGCCGATCCCAACCGCCCGTGCCTGCTCGAAAACTCTCTGGTGGCGGACCCGCCGCTGGAACAGGTGGTCTCGCACACCTACGAAGTGGGCCTGCGCGGCAACGGCATGCTGTTCGGCGGCAAGGTGAACTGGAAGCTCGGCGTCTATCGCGTCGACAGCGACAACGACATCATCTCACTGGCCAGCCAGCAGACCGGCTACGGCTATTTCACCAACGTCCCCGCCACCCGCCGCCAGGGCTTCGAGGCGGAGATGCAGTATGTGAACGGGCCGTGGAAGTTCTACGCCAATTACGCCTATCTCAACGCCACCTACCAGTTCACCGGCTATCTCGCCTCCCCCAACAACCCCTATGCGGTGGACGAGCAGGTGCTTGTGACGCCGGGCGACACCATCCCCGGCATCCCGGCGCAGACGCTGAAGTTCGGCCTCGACTATATGGTGACGCCCAAGTGGAAGGTGGGCGGCGACGTGATCGCCGTCTCCAGCCAGTATTATGTGGGTGACGACGCCAACCAGGCGCCCATGCTGCCGGGATACTGGGTCGCCAACATCCACACCTCCTATCAGGTGACGGACAACATCCAGGTGTTCGGCTACATCAACAATCTGTTCAACGCCAAGTACGCCACCTACGGCACCTTCTTCGACACGGAATATCTTGGCCTCAACAATCCGCAGATGCAGTCGCCGGGCCAGCCCTTCTCCGCTTATGCGGGCCTGAAGGCCACCTTCTAGCCGGCAGCGCGCCTGCTGGCGGCGGGCGCGCGCTTCATCTGCGCGATCGGGCGATCGGACGGGCGCGGGGGCTCTTTCGATCGCCGCTCTCAGGGCGGACCCGGGGCGCATACCGGGTCCGCCCCCTGTCTCTCTCCTCGGGCACGCTCCCCTTCAACGACCGCCGCGCACGCGCTACCTTCCGCGCCGCCCGCTTGGGCCCGTTCGTTGCCGGTGATCTCTGCCCGATGACCCTTCCCACAGTTACCGCCGTGCCGCCCCTCTCCGTCGAGGAGGCGATCCGCTCGCGCCGCTCCATCCGCGTCTTCCTGCCGACGCCGGTCGAAGACGAGACCGTCGCGCGGATCCTGGAGCTTGCCGCCCGCGCGCCTTCGGGCTCCAATATCCAGCCCTGGCGCGTGCGGGTGCTGCGCGGTGCGCCCCTCGCGGCGCTGACGGCCGAGCTGCACGCGCTCTCCCTTTCCGGCGATCGCGGCGCCGAGGAATATGCTTATTACCCCCGTAAATGGCGCGAGCCCTATCTGGCCCGCCGCCGCAAGGTGGGCTGGGACCTCTACGGCGCTCTCGGCATCGGAAAGACCGAAACCGGACGCATGCGGCAGCAGCACGCCCGCAATTTCCTGTTCTTCGATGCGCCGGTGGGCCTCATCTTCACCATCGACCGCGACATGGAGCGGGGCGCCTGGCTCGATTGCGGCATGTTCCTCCAGAACATCATGATCGCGGCGCGCGGCGTCGGCCTCCACACCTGTCCGCAGGCCGCCTTCATGCTCTACAGCACGGTGATCGCTGAGCGCCTCGCGATCCCCGACACCGAGATGGTGATCTGCGGCATGGCGCTCGGCCACGCCGACCCCGCGGCGCCGGAGAACAGCTTCGAGACGGTGCGCGAGCCGCTGGAGAGTTTCGCGCACTTCATCGACGCCCTCGCCTGAGGGGCCGTCCCCGCCCGGCTCAGGCGAGCCCGGCCTCGGCGGCCGTGACGAGCGTCGTCTTCGAGCCGATGGCGTTGAGGGCGATGCGGTGCACCACCTCGACGGGGGCGGTGCACAGGTCGCCGATCACCTTCACCGAAAAGCCGTCCGCATCCCGCGACAGTGCGGTGAAGACGACGCAGTTCTGCGTCATCATTCCGCACACGAGGAGCTCGTCCGTGCCGGCGAGATGCGCGGCAAGGTCCGTCTCCTGGAAGGCATCGGCGAAGCTTTTGGTGACGACGGGCGCGTCCCCCGCCGCCGCAAGGATGGCGGGGCGGATGGCGATGCCCGGCCCATCCGCCGCGAACAGGCCCTTCGGGGCGGCGGAGACGTGGCGCACAAGCACGATGCGGTCGCCCGCCGTCCGCGCCTTGCCGATGGCGGCGACGATGCGCGCCTCGGTCTCCTCCGCCTGCCAGAGCGGCAGCACGCCGCCGGGGAAATAATCCTGCTGGATGTCGATGACGAGAAGGGTGCGGCTCATGTCGTGCTCCTGCGAATGCCCCCTTCTAGAGCCGCGCCGGCCGGGCGATCAGTGGCCTGATGGACAAGAATGATGTAGATTGGGCCAATGCGCCTTGCCATCCTCGCTTATGACGGCATCAGCCCTTTCATGCTGTCCACGCCGCTTGCGGTGTTCGGCGAGCCCTTCCTCGCCGGCGGCCACAGCGTCGATGTGTGCGCGCAAGCGCCCCGCCTGTCCGCCACCGGCGGCCTCGTGATCGAGGCGCCGCACCCCTTATCGGTAGCCCGCGCGGCGGACGTGGTCATCCTGCCCGGCTGGCGGAATGCGGACGAGCCGGTGCCGGAGGCCCTCGTCGCGGAACTGAAAGCGGCGGACGCGCGTGGCGCGCTGGTGGTGGGCTTGTGCCTCGGCGCCTTCGGCCTCGCGCAGGCGGGCCTGCTCCAGGGCCGGCGCGCCACCACCCATTGGGCACGGGCGCAGGCTTTTGCGGAGCGTTATCCCGAGGTGCGGGTGGATGCCGGCGCCCTGTTCGTGGACGAAGGCCAGGTGTTGACGTCCGCCGGTATCGCCGCGGGTCTCGATTGCTGCCTGCACCTCATGGCGCGGCTCTCCGGCGTGGGCGAGGCGAACCGGGTGGCGCGCCATCTCGTGGTCGCGCCGCAGCGGGCCGGCGCGCAGCCGCAGATCATCGCGCGGCCGACCATCGCCACGCCGGCGGACCAAAGGGTGACCGAGCTGCTGGAAACCCTGCGGGCCGCCCCCTCGGCGACGCCCGCGCTCGACGATCTCGCGGCCCACATGGGCATGAGCCGCCGCAGCCTCACCCGCCACATCCGCGCACGCACCGGTGGCAGCCTCGGCGACTGGCTGAAGCGGGCGCGGCTGGCGCAGGCGCAGGACCTCTTGGCCTCAGGCGCTCGCGGCCTCGACGCCATCGCCCAGCGCTGCGGCTTTGCGGACGCGCAAGCGCTGCGCCTCGCCTTCCGTTCGGAACTCGGCACCACCCCGCGCCAATGGCTGGCGCGGCAGCGGCTGGATTGAGCGGCGCCGCCCGTTCGGACGGCGCCCCCTGTGCCGTGGTCTCAGACGCCCTTGAGCGCGGCCTGGAGCTTTTCTTCCTGCTCCTTGGAGAGGCTGGTCTGCAGCACGGTGCCGCCGAACTGGGCCATGTCGGCGACCACCTTGTCGGCCGTCACCTTGCCGACGAGCACGCACAGCGCCGCCTGGTTCGGGCCGAGGGCGGAGCTCGCCTGCTTGATGAAGTCGTCATTGATGCCGACATCGGTGAATTTGCCGGCGAGCGCACCGGCACCGGCGCCGATGGCCATGCCGAGCAGCGGATTGAGGAAGAGAAGGCCGACGAGCCCGCCCCACAGGCCGCCCGAAGCGGCGCCCGCGACGGTGGTGTTGATCATCTGGTGCAGCTTGATGGAGCCGTCTTCCTGACGCACCGCCACCACGGCGTCGCCGAGCTCGATCAGATATTCCTTCTGGAGCTTGAGCAGCTCCTGCCGCGCGGCCTCCGCCTTGGCCTCGGAATCATAGGCAATGATGATGAGGTCGGCCATCTTGGTCTCCAGCTCCCGTAGGACGGGCATCGCTTCGCGCCCGCTGCCTCTCTACAGGCCAAGTCGCGCCGTTGCGCAACCCCCTGCGAGGCGCCATCGCGTCGTGAAAAGTTCACAGATCCGGGGGGCCGGGGCGATGGCGCGGCGATGAGGTCGATCGCGCCCGGCTCCGACGCGGCCGATGACGGCGGGCCTCTCGCGCCGGCCAAAGGAGCGCGCTCGGGCGTTTTGTCCAATGGCTGGCGTACCGCAACGCGGCGACAAGGCCACGGTGCGAATGGACGCCGAGGCCATGTCTGGAAGATCGAGGCGGCACCCCGCAGGACGCGTCATCGTTGCCGCAGCCACAGGGCTCCTGATCGCGCTCGCGCCACCCTGTGCGCGCGCCGGAGCGGACGAAGCCGAGCGGATCGCGCTGGGCGCGATGCTGTTCTCCGCCCCCGACCTCTCCGTCGGACGCAACCAGTCCTGCGCCACCTGCCATGACCCGGCCCACGGCTTCGCCGACCCACGCAAGGACACCGCGGGCGGCGCCGTCTCCCTCGGATCGGACGGCCGCTCGCGCGGCGTGCGCAACGCCCCGACGACGAGCTATGCGGCCTCCGCGCCGCGCTTTCACCGGGACGAGCTGGGCCGCTATGTCGGCGGCCAGTTTCTGGATGGCCGCGCCGACACACTGGAGGCGCAGGCCGGGGGACCGCTGCTCAACCCCGTCGAGATGGCCATGCCGAGCAAGGCGAGCGTGGTGGCGCGGCTGAAGGAAAAGCCGGCTTATGTGGATGCCTTCGGCCGGCTGTTCGGTGCAGATGTCCTCGCCAGCGACACCCGCGCCTTCGCCGCGCTGACCGAGGCGCTGGCGGCCTATGAGCGCAGCCCGGAGGTCTCGCCCTTCGATTCGAGATATGACCGCTACCTGCGCGGCGAATACAAGATGACGGATCAGGAAGAATTGGGCCGCGTCCTGTTCTTTTCCACCCAGTTCACCAATTGCCACCTCTGCCACCAGATCGAGCCGCAGGGCAGTCGCACGGAAATCTTCTCGAACTACCAGTTTCACAATATCGGCGTGCCGGCGAACCCCGACCTGCGCGCGCCCACCGATCACGGCCTGCGCGCCGGTCGTCACCTGAAGGACCGCCGGCAGGACGGCCGGTTCAAGGTGCCGACCCTGCGCAATGTCGCTGTCACCGGCCCCTACATGCACAACGGCGTGTTCCAGGACCTGCGCACGGTCATCCTTTTCTACAACAGCTATGTCACCAAGTCGGACACGCGCCGCATCAACCCCGAGACCGGCCGTCCATTCGCTCCCCCCGAAGTCGGCGGCACGCTTTCGCGCGCCGAGCTTCTGGACGCGCCCGCCCTCGACGACCGGCGCATCGATGCGCTCGTCGCCTTCCTGAAGACGCTCACGGACGCGCGCTACGAGCCGCTGCTTACGCCATGAGCGCACACGAGATCTGCCCCATGTCGACCCACCCGAAATCAATCCGGCCGCGCCGCAGGGTGCAGCCGGAGACAAGGAGACCGGACCGTCCCGGCAGATCCCATGATCCTCGATACCGTCGACCTCTCACGGCTGCAGTTTGCCGTGACCGCGCTCTACCATTTTCTCTTCGTGCCGCTGACGCTCGGCCTCTCGGTCCTGCTCGCCATCATGGAGACGGTCTATGTGATGACCGGCCGGCCCATCTGGCGCCAGATGACCAAGTTCTGGGGCACGCTGTTCGGCATCAATTTCGTTCTGGGGGTGGCCACCGGCATCGTCATGGAATTCCAGTTCGGCATGAACTGGAGCTACTACAGCCACTATGTGGGCGACATCTTCGGCGCACCGCTGGCCATTGAAGGCCTGATGGCCTTCTTCCTGGAGGCGACCTTCGTCGGCCTGTTCTTCTTCGGCTGGGACAGGCTGTCGAAGGTGGGACATCTCGTCACCACCTATGCCGTGGCGCTGGGCTCGAACCTTTCCGCGCTCTGGATCCTCATCGCCAACGGCTGGATGCAGAACCCCACCGGCGCGGCCTTCAACCCGCAGACCATGCGCATGGAAGTCTCCGACTTCTATGCCGTATTGTTCAATCCGGTGGCGCAGGCGAAGTTCGTGCATACGGTCTCGGCCGGCTATGTCACGGCGTCCTTCTTCGTGCTGGGCGTCTCCGCCTGGTACCTGCTGAAGGGCCGGCACATCGATCTCGCGAAGCGGTCCATGACGGTGGCGGCCTCCTTCGGCCTTGCCGCGTCCCTGTCCGTGGTCGTGCTGGGCGACGAGAGCGGCTATCTCGACGGCGAGCACCAGAAGATGAAGCTCGCTGCCATCGAGGCCATGTGGCAGACCGAGCCCGCGCCGGCCGGCTTCACCATCGTCGGCCTGCCGGACCAGGCGGCGCGCGAGACGCGCTTCGCGGTGCGCGTGCCGTGGGTGCTGGGCCTCATCGCAACGCGCACGCTGACGACGCAGATTCCCGGCATCGAGGAACTGGTCGGCCACGCCGAAACCCGCATCAAGAGCGGCATCGTCGCCTTCGATGCGCTCCAGCAGATCCGCGCCGCCGGCAGCAGCGCGGCCATTGCGCCCGCGGTGAAGCAGGCGTTCGAGGACAATGGCGGCAACCTCGGCTACGCCCTCCTGCTGAAGCGCTACGTGGACGACCCGCGCAAGGCGACGGCCGCGCAGGTGAACCAGGCCGCCTGGGACACGGTGCCGAACGTGCCGACCTTGTTCTGGTCGTTCCGGATGATGGTGGGGCTCGGCTTCTTCTTCATCGCCTTCACCGCCTTCGTCTTCTACCTGTCCGCACGGCGGCGGCTGGATCGCAGCCGCACGCTGCTCTGGGTCGCCGTCCTTGCCATCCCGCTGCCGTGGATCGCCGCGGAGCTGGGATGGGTGGTCGCGGAGGTGGGCCGCCAACCCTGGATCATCGAGGGCGTGCTGCCCACCGCCGCCGCCGTCTCCAGCCTCGGCGCCGGGACGGTTCTGGCGACGCTCGCCGGCTTCGCCGCCATCTACACGGTGCTGATCGTCGTCGAGATGACGCTGATGCTCCGCGCCATCCGCAAGGGACCGGAGCCGGACGAAGCCCCCGAGGCCCGGCTCATTCCCCCCGCATTCGCCGCCGCGGAGTGACTGCCATGATCCTTCACACCCTCATCGACTACGACGCCCTGCGCGTCATCTGGTGGCTGCTGCTCGGCGTGCTGCTCATCGGCTTCGCCATCATGGACGGATTCGATCTCGGCACCGGCATGCTGCTGCCCTTCGTCGCCCGCACCGATCTGGAACGGCGCGTGGTCATCAACACGGTCGGCCCGGTCTGGGAGGGCAACCAGGTGTGGCTCATCCTCGGTGGCGGCGCCATCTTCGCCGCATGGCCGCCGCTCTATGCGGTGTCCTTCTCGGGCTTCTACCTCGCCATGTTCGCCATCCTCTTCGCGCTGATCCTGCGGCCGGTGGGCTTCAAGTATCGCTCGAAGCGCGAGGGCGCGGCCTGGCGCACGGCGTGGGACTGGGCGCTGTTCGTGGGCGGGCTGGTGCCGGCGCTGGTCATGGGCGTCGCCGTGGGCAACGTGCTGCAGGGCGTGCCCTTCCACCTCAATGACGAGCTGCGCATCTTCTATGACGGCACCACCCTCATCGAGCTGCTGAACCCCTACGGCCTGTTGTGCGGCCTGCTGAGCGTCGCGATGCTGGTGATGCACGGGGCCAACTGGCTGGTGCTGAAGACGGAAGGCGAGGTGGAGGCGCGGGCCCGCACCATCGGCAGCACAGCGGCGCTCGTCACCGCCCTGCTCTTCATCCTCGGCGGGGTCTGGCTCTATTTCGGCGTCAGCGGCTACCGGATCGTCGGCGAGATCGCGAAGGACGGCCCCTCCAATCCGCTCGCCAAGGCGGCGGAGCTGTCGCCCCACGCCTGGTTCGCCAACTATGGGGCGCGGCCGTGGATCATCGCCGGGCCGTTCCTCGGCATCGCCGGCGCGCTGGCATCCTTCGCGGCGCTGCGCGCACGGCGGGAGATCGGCGCGATCCTCGCGAGCGCGCTCGCCATCTTCGGCATCATCTCGACGGTGGGGCTCTCCATGTTCCCCTTCATCCTGCCGTCCTCCATCGACCCGCGGTCGAGCCTCACCGTGTGGGATGCGTCCTCGAGCCATCTCACCTTGTTCATCATGCTGGTCTGCGCCGTGGTCTTCGTGCCGGTCATCCTCGCCTACACCACGTGGGTCTACCGCGTGCTGTGGGGCAAGGTGGACGCGAAAGCCATCGCCGACGGCTCCGGCCACGCCTACTGAGGGAGCGCAAAGATGTGGTATTTCGCCTGGCTGCTCGGCCTGCCGCTGGCGGCCGCCTTCGCCGTACTCAACGCCATGTGGTTTGAGCTGATGGACGACCGCGCCCGCGCGCTCGCCAGCAAGACCGTTCCGAAATAGCGCTTCGCCAAGGCCGGTACCGCACGCAAATCCGGTCCCGGCCTTGGCCTTTCGGCCACTCCACTGGTGCGCGTTGAAGCACCGGCTTGGACCGTTTGTCCAATCGTGCCGTGCGGGTGCCCGACCATAGTTGGGTCCTCCGCGAACACAGCACGACGGACCAATGATGACTGCCCATTTTCTTTCCGGGCTTGGGGCTCGATTTGGGGCTGGGCTTGGAGCCTGGCTTGCCGCCCGGCCCGACCGGCTCGCGGTGGTGAATGCCCTGCTTCTCACCGCCATCCTGATCCTGCTCGGCAATGCCGAACTGTTCCGCTTCATCGGCGGCGCCGCCGTCCTCCTGTGCGCGGCGGCGGTGCTGGTCCGGGCCCTGCGGCGCGTGGACCGGAACCAGCTGACCCTTCACCCCTACGATCTCGCCGTGATGCTCGCGCCGCCGGCCATCGCCGCTGCGCTTGCCGCGCTCGCCATCAGCCTCGTCGTCGGCCACGCCCCCGGCAGCTTCGCCCACACGATGGGCCTCGTGCTGTTCACCATCGAATTCGCCCTACTTGCACTCGGCGCGAGCGATGGCGCGGACGCCACGCCCGAAGCCGCGAGGGCCTGATGGACTTTCCCGTCTTCCACCTCGATATCCTCGGCAATCGCGGCCTCATCGCCACCATCGCCATCCTGCATGTGCTCATCAACCACGGCCTCGCGGTGGGCCTCATGCCGCTTGTCGCGGCCATGGAATGGTACGGCCACCGGCGCGGCGATCCGCGCTGGGACCGGCTCGCCTACCGTATCCTGTTCGTCGCCTTCCTCATCACCACCACCGTGGGGGCGCTGACCGGCGTCGGCATCTGGCTGTCGGTGTCGCTGGTGAACCCCTATTCCATCGCCAGCCTCATCCGCGTCTTCTTCTGGGCGTGGTTCGTGGAATGGCTGGTATTCATCACCGAGGTCTGCCTGATCCTCGCTTATACGCTCACCTGGAAGACATGGGCGACGGGCGCCGCCAAGGTGCGCCACATCCGCCTCGGCTTCGCGCTCGCCTTCTTCTCATGGGTGACGATGGCCATCATCGTCTCCATCCTCGGCTTCATGATGGACCCGGGGAACTGGCTCTCCCAGCACACCCTGTGGAGCGGGTTCACCAACCCCGTCTACCTGCCGCAACTCGCCTTCCGCACGCCGCTCGCGGCTGCCATGGCGGGGGTCATCGCCATGTTCCTCGTGCCCTTCTTCGTGAAGCGGGACGATCCCTTCCGGGCGACGGCGCTCCGGGCCATCGCGGTCTGGACGCTGGTGGCGGCGCCGCTCGTTCTGGCCGGCGGGCTTTGGTACTATGCGGTCGTGCCCGAGGCCATGCGGGAGAATTTCGGCGTGGCGCTGGCCAGCCTGCAATTCGCCGAGTGGCAGCAGAAGTTTCTGGAGATCGCGGTGGTCACCGTGGTCGCCATCCTCGCGGTGGTGCAATGGGCGATCGCCCGGCCTCAGCTCCTGCCGCGCGTCGTCCTGATCGTGCCGTTCGTCGCCATCCTGTGGATGACCGGACACTTCGAGCGGGTGCGCGAATTCGTCCGCAAGCCCTATGTCATCGGCAGCTACATGTATGCCAACGGCTTCAGGGTGGATGATTACGCCCTGCTCCAGCGCGACGGCGTGCTCGCTTATGCCACCTATTCCAACCCGCTGACGGACGCCGAGAAGAGCGGCCTGCCCGAGGGCCTTGCCGCGCCTGAGCGCGCGGCGCTGCTGACGCGCATCCGGGCCGGCAAGGACGTGTTCATGAACACCTGCTCGCGCTGCCACACCGGGCACGGCGTGAATTCCATCACCGGCCATCTCCAACGCATGTTCGGCGACCAGCCCTGGAAGAGCGAACTCACCGCCGGCTACATCGAGAACATGCACGAGGCCCAGCCCTTCATGCCGCCCTTTCCCGGCAATGCGCGGGAGCTGGAGCTGATGGGCGCCTATCTCGAGCACCTCCAGCACAACAGCGCGCCGATCCCCGGCGCCCAGCAGGCGGGCGTCGTCGTCATCACCCCGACGCTGCGCGCCGCCCTCACCGGCACCCCACCCCTCACCCAGGCCTCCGCAACGCCCCTCACGCGGGAGACCGGCACGCGATGAACCCCAACATTCCCGTTCCCAACGACATTCCCCTGCCCATGCCGGCGCCGGAGCCGGTGCTGGTGGCGGTGCTGATCGTCTTCTTCCTCATGCACATCGCCTTCGTGAACTTCATGGTGGGCGGGGCATTGCTGTCCTTCATCTATGAAGTGCGCGGGCTGAGGCAGAAGCGCTACGACCGCCTCGCTTATCAAATCGCCTCCACCATCACCGCCAACAAGAGCATCGCGGTGGTGCTGGGCGTGGGGCCGCTGCTGGCGATCAACACCCTCTATACGGTCTATTTCTATACTGCGAACGCGCTCACCGGCGCTTTGTGGGTGTCCATCATCCCGCTTGTGGTGATCGCCTTCGTGCTCACCTACATCCACAAATATCTCTGGCACGGCATGGAGGCGATGAAGGCCCTGCACATCGCCATTTCCGGTGTCGCGTGCCTGCTCTTCCTGTTCATCCCCCTGATCTTCCTCGCCAACGTCAATCTGATGCTGTTTCCCGAGAAATGGGGGAGCGTGCACGGTTTCCTCTCCGCCCTCGCCTTGCCCAACGTGCTGCCGCGCTACGCCCATTTCCTGCTGGCCTGCCCGGCCATGGTGGGCCTGTTTCTGGTGTGGCTGTTCCGCCGGCGGAGCGATGCGGAGATCGCCGAGACCGGCTTCAGCCGGGCCGAGCTGATCCGCCTCGGCTATCGCTGGGCGTTCTGGCCAACCATGGCCCAGTTCCTCGTCGGCCCTGTCGCCCTCTTCACCCTGCCGCACACCAGTGGGTCGCAGGCCGGCGCCTTCGGCCTGTTCGGCTTTTCCATCCTCGTGTCGCTGGCGCTGTGCGTGGTGATGATCCGCGAGATCCGCGGGCCGGATGGCGCCATCGGCCGCATGTTCGGCCTTGCCGCCTCGCTGATGCTGGTGGTGGTGGTGCTGATGGGCGCCGGGCGGCACCTCTATCGCGAGGCGGCGGTGAGCGAGCATCGCGAGATGGTCCGCGCCAAGACGCTGGACTACATGCGCAAGGCCGAGGAGGCCCGCCGGCAGGCCGCCTCCGCCACTGCGGCGACGGTGAAATGACCCCGGCGCGCGAGGTACGGAGTGCCGCTGGGGCGCAAAGGTCGCGTTGCCTCGCGGGCCGCCGGGGCGATAGTGGTCGCGGTCCAGCTGCCGCAACCGGGGAGTGACGTCGGCATGAGCGTGACGGCCATCGAGAGCGACGCCACGCGCGACAATCTGCGACTGCTCATATCGCTGCGCTGGCTGGCGGTGGCGGGGCAGATCGCGGCCATCGGCCTGGTGCATCTGTGGCTGGGCATCTCCCTGCCGCTGGCCGAGATGGGGCTCGTCGTCCTCTTCCTCGTCGGGCTCAATCTCGTCAGCCTTCACCGGGCGCTCAGCGCGGTGGAGGTGACGCAGACCGAGCTGGGCATCGAGCTGCTGCTCGACGTGGCTGCGCTGACCCTGCAGCTCTATCTGAGCGGCGGCGCCACCAACCCTTTCATCTCCCTGTTCCTGCTGCAGGTGATCCTCGGCGCAGTGCTGCTCGCGCCGCCCATGGCCTGGGTCATCGTGCTGGTCACCAGCCTGTCCTTCATCTGGCTGACCCACTTCTACCGGCCCATCGATTTCGGCACCCATGCCGGCGGACATCATCACGGCGAGCGCACGTTCTTCGATCTCCACGTGCAGGGCATGTTCCTATGCTTCATCCTCGCCTCGGTGCTCGCCGTGGCGTTCGTGACCCGCATCACCTCCAATCTGCGCCGGCGCGATGCGCACCTCGCCGAGGCCCGGCGGCGCGCAGCGGAAGAGGAGCACATCGTGCGTATCGGCCTCCTCGCCTCGGGCGCCGCCCACGAGCTCGGCACGCCGTTGGCGACGCTCTCCGTCATCCTCAACGACTGGCAGCACATGCCGCGCTTCCGCGATGATCCGGCGTTCGCCGAGGAGCTGGCGGAGATGCAGACCGAGATCGGCCGCTGCAAGTCCATCGTCTCGCACATTCTCATGGTCGCGGGCGAGGCACGGGCCGAGGAGGCCCAGCGCAGCCCGTTGTCGGACTTCCTGGACGAGATGGTGGAAAGCTGGGTGCAGAGCCGCCGCCCCAGCGCCCTAGACTACGCCAACGCGACCTCGAAGGGGGCCGCGATCACCGGCGACGGCGTGATCCAGCAGGCGCTGTTCAACGTGCTCGACAATGCGCTGGAGGCCTCCCCCGCCGGCATCAGCGTGCGGGCGGCGGAAGAGGGGGAAGACCTCGTGATCCGCGTCACCGACCAGGGTCCCGGCTTCGCCCCCGATGCCCTCGCCCAGCTCGGCCGGCCGTTCCAGTCCAGCAAGGGCGAGGCCGGGCGCGGGTTGGGTCTGTTCCTCACCATCAATGTGCTGCGCAAGCTGGGCGGCGATATCGAGGCCGGCAACCTGCAAGGCGGCGGCGCCTTCGTCGAGCTGCGCCTGCCGCTGGAGGCCCTTGCCGTGGATTATGCCGATGTCGCGTGAACGGGACCTGCTTCTGATCGAGGACGACGCGACCTTCGCCCGTGCGCTCCAGCGTTCGTTCGAGCGCCGGGGCTACAGCGTGCGGCAGTGCGGGCGCATCGGCGACCTTCCCGAGGTGCTCACCGGCTTCCACCCCGGCCGCGCGGTGGTGGACCTGAAGCTGTTCGACGCCTCCGGCCTCGAATGCATCCAGCAGCTGCGGGCCTTCGATCCGGACATGAAGATCGTGGTGCTGACGGGCTTCGCCAGCATCGCGACCGCGGTCGAGGCGATCAAGCTCGGGGCCTGCCACTACCTCGCGAAGCCGTCCAACGCCGACGACATCGAGGAGGCGTTCGCGCGGCAAGGAGGCAACCCGGACGTGCCCCTCGGCGTGCGACCGAGCTCCATCAAGACGCTGGAGTGGGAGCGCATCCACGAGACACTGGCGGAGACGGATTTCAACGTCTCCGAAACCGCCCGCCGTCTCGGCATGCACCGCCGCACGCTGGCCCGCAAGCTCGCCAAGCGCCGGGTGACATAACCCCCCACTCTTTGCCCGCGACCGGACTGCCCGCAGTGATGGCGGAGGTCACCGGAAAGGATGCGTTCCGGGGCTCCCGGCTAGGCGAGTGCGGCCCTCACTTCGGCGTCGTCTAGCACGTCGTCCAGGGTTCGTCTGAGGCGCGACAGAAGCAGCTCCATCTCGTCGGCCGTGCAGGTCAGTGCGGGCGCGAGCCCGATCGTGCCGTCGGCGAAGGCGCGGAAGATGAGGCCGTTGCGGTAGCCCGCCTCGAACAGGCGGCGCGGCAGCTCCACGGCAGGATCGAAGCGCGCCTTGGTGGCCTTGTCGCGCACAAGCTCCAGTGCCCCGAGCAGCCCGCGCGAGCGCGCGTCGCCCACCAGCGGATGATCGAGGAGACCGGCGAGCCCTGAGGCGAAGGCCGGCCCGCGGGCCTCTCCATTGGCGAGGATTCCCCCCTCCGTATAGAGGCGCAGCACCTCCAGCCCCACCGCCGCGCTCACCGGGTGGCCGGAATAGGTGAAGCCGTGCCCGATGGGCGCCTCTGGCGCCAGACCGTCGGCGATGGCCTGATAGATCCGGTCCGACATGAGCACCGCGCCCATGGGCACGTAGCCAGCCGTCAGGCCCTTGGCGACGGTCATCAGGTCCGGCGACACCGCCTCCGCGTGGCAGGCAAAGATCGGCCCCGTGCGGCCGAAGCCGGTGATGACCTCGTCGGCCACGAACAGGATGTCGAGGCGCGTGCAGGCCTCCCGCATGGCCTTCAGCCAGCCGGGCGGAGGGACGATCACCCCACCCGAGCCCTGAACCGGCTCGCAGAAGAAGGCGGCCACGCTCTCGGCCCCGAGCTCGGCGACCTTCGCCTCCAATGCGGCGACGGAGGCGGCGATCACCGCTGCAGGGTCGCCGCCCGCCGGGTTGCGGTAGGGATAGGGCGAGGCGATGGTGTGCTGGCGTGGCGTCGGCACATCGAAATGGGCATGGAACGCCGGCAGCGCAGTGAGACCTGCCCCGGTGGAAGACGAGCCGTGATAGCCGCGCTCGAGTGAAATGAAGTGTTTCTTCGCCGGCCGTCCGGTGGAGTTGAAGTAATGCGTGATGTAGCGGACCGCGCTGTCCACAGCGTCCGATCCGCCGAGGGTGAAATAGACATGGTCCAGCCCCTCCGGCGCCAGCTCCGCGAGGCGCGCCGCGAGGCGGATGGAAGGTTCCGAGCCGAAGCCGAAATAGCCGGTGGCATAGGGCAGGCGGCGCATCTGCTCCGCCGCCACCTCCACGATGCTCTCCTGCCCGTAGCCGACATTCACGCACCACAGGCCGGCGAAGGCATCCAGCAGCTCATGCCCCGAGGCATCCCGCAGGAACATGCCGGAGGCGGACTGCAGCACGGTGACGCCGTGCTTCTCATGGCCGCGGAACGACATGACCGGATGGATGAGGTGATCGCGGTCGAGGACCTGAAGGGAGTTCGCGGGCAACGCAGGCCGCTGCCGGGCGTCAGTCGAGGGCATCGGCGATTGCCTTTCCGCAGCTCAGCGTGTTGGCGGTCCCGCCGATGTCGGCGGTGCGGCCCGCAGGTTCGGCCAGCACCCGCTCGATGGCGCGCTCGATGGCAGCGGCGGCATCCATTTCCCCGAGATGCTCCAGCATCATCGCCGCCGACCAGATCTGGCCCACCGGATTGGCGATGCCCTTGCCGGCGATATCGGGCGCGGAGCCGTGCACCGGCTCGAACAGCGAGGGGAAGGTGCGGTCGGGGTTGATGTTGCCGGAGGGCGCGATGCCGATGGTGCCGGTGCAGGCGGGCCCGAGATCGGAGAGGATGTCGCCGAACAGGTTGGAGGCGACCACCACGTCGAACCGGTCCGGATGCAGCACGAACTGCGCGGTGAGGATGTCGATGTGGTACTTGTCGGTGCGCACCTCCGGATAGGAGGCCGCCATCGCTTCCACCCGCTCGTCCCAATAGGGCATGGTGATCGCGATGCCGTTCGACTTGGTGGCCGAGGTGAGGTGCCGGTTCGGCCGCCGCATGGCCAGCTCGAACGCGAATTTCAGGACGCGGTCGACACCGTGGCGCGACATGACGGTTTCCTGAATCACCAGCTCGCGGGACGTGCCCGGATACATGCGCCCGCCGATGGAGGTGTATTCGCCCTCCGTGTTCTCGCGCACCACCCAGAAGTCGATATCGCCCGGCTTGCGGCCGACGAGGGGCGAGGGAACGCCCGGCATCAGCCGGACCGGGCGCAGGTTCACATATTGGTCGAACTCCCGTCGGAACTGGAGCAGCGATCCCCACAGCGAGACATGGTCCGGCACCGTGTCCGGCCAGCCCACCGCGCCGAACAGAATGGCGTCCGAGGTGCCGACCCGATCCTTCCAGTCCGCCGGCATCATCTCGCCATGGCGGGCGTAGTAGTCGCAGCAGGCGAAGTCGTGCCAGTTGAGATCGAGGCTGAAGCCATAGAGCGCCGCCGCCTTTTCCAGCACGCGCACGCCCTCGGGCATCACTTCCTTGCCGATGCCGTCTCCGGGGATGACGGCGATGCGATAGTGTCGTCCGGCCATGGTCACGTTTCCCTGCGATATGTGTGAGATTGGGGTCAGACGGGCGCCGTGAGGCGCAGCCCACCCATATGAAAGGCCTTGGGCTCCAGATATTCGGCGATGCCGAGATAGCCACCCTCGCGGCCGAGCCCGGACTGCTTCACGCCGCCGAAGGGCGCCACCTCCATGGAAATGGCGCCTGTGTTGAGACCCACCATGCCGAATTCCAGCGCCTCGCCGACCCGCCACGCGCGGTGCATGTCCTCGGTGAAGAAATAGGCGGCGAGCCCATAGGGGGTTCCGTTGGCGATGGCGATCGCCTCCGCCTCGGTCTCGAACCGGAACACCGGGGCGACCGGGCCGAAGGTCTCCTCATTGGCCAGCAGCATGTCGGTGGTGGCGCCGGTGAGGAGGAGCGGCGCCACGAAATTTCCTTCCGCGCAGGACGTGTCGGCCTGCTGCGCCACGCGCGCACCCTTGGCCAGCGCGTCAGCCACGTGCGCCCGGACCTTTTCGGTCGCCGCCCGATTGATGAGCGGGCCGATGCCGACACCCGGCAGCGTGCCCGGCCCGACCTTCTGCGCGGCGATCCGCGCGCCGAGGCGGGCGACGAAGGCGTCATGGATGCCGGCCTGCACCAGGATGCGGTTGGCGCACACGCAGGTCTGTCCGGCATTGCGGAATTTCGAGACCATGGCCCCCTCCACCGCAAGGTCGAGATCGGCATCGTCGAAGACGATGAAGGGCGCGTTGCCGCCCAGTTCCAGACTCAGCTTCTTCAGCGTTCCCGCCGAAGCGCGCATGAGATGGGCGCCGACACGGGTCGAGCCGGTGAACGAGATCTTGCGGACCGTGGGGTTGGAGGTGAGCTCCTCGCCGATGGCCGCCGGCAGGCCCGTAACCACGGAGATGACGCCGGCGGGAATGCCGGCCCGCTCCGCGAGCTTCACCACCGCCAGAGCGGAAAACGGTGTCAGTTCCGAAGGCTTGATGACCATGGTGCAGCCGGCGGCAAGAGCCGGTGCGCATTTGCGCGTGATCATCGCGATGGGAAAATTCCAGGGCGTGATGGCCGCGGTGACGCCGATGGGCTGCTCCAGCATCAGGATGCGCCGGTCGGCGCCGGGCGCCGGGATGGTGCGGCCGTAGATGCGCCGCGCCTCCTCGGCGAACCACTTCACGAAAGAGGCGCCGTAGCGCACTTCCCCCTCCGCCTCGGCGAGTGGCTTGCCCTGCTCGGCCGTCATGATCCGCGCGAGGTCGGCGGCGTTGGCGAGGATGAGGTCGTTCCAGCGCTCCAGCAGGCGCGCCCGCTCGGCGGCCGGCACATTGCGCCAGGAACGGAATGCGGCCTCCGCCGCCGCGATGGCACGCCGCGTCTCGGCCGCGCCGCAGGCGGGAACGGTGCCCACGGCCTTGCCGGTTGCGGGATCCTCGACAGCGAACGTCGCACCGTCATCGGCGGCGCTCCATTGCCCTCCGATGAAGGCCGCCTCCACGAGGAGGCTCGGGTCGGCGAGGTGCAGGTTGGGGTCAGCGGCGAGGGACATGGGCGAAGGCTTTCAATAGCCGCGGCTGCGTTCGACGAGGCCGATCATCGGCTCGCCCGCGGCGTGGCGACGGAGGTTTTCGAGCAGGCTGACCACGGCGGTCTCCGGCCGGGTGAGACTTGCCACGTGCGGGGTCAGCAGGATGCGCGGATGGCTCCAGAACGGATGCTCCGGCGGCAGGGGCTCCGGCTCCGTAACATCGAGCACCGCCGCCGAGAGCCTGCCGGCATCAAGGGCGGCGATGAGGTCCGTTGCGACCACATGGCCACCGCGCCCCGCATTGACGATGCGGGCGCCCGCCGGCAGTTGAGCAAACAGGCGGGCATCGAGAATGCCCCGCGTCTCGGCGGTGAGCGGCAGCAGGCAGACGAGGATGTCGGTGCGGGCAAGGAACGGGGCGAGCCCGGCCTCGCCGGTGAAGGTCTCCACGTTCGGGATATCCCGCGGCGAACGGCTCCAGCCCGCGAGCGGAAAGCCGAATGTCGCGAGGCCCCCAAGCGCCGCCTGACCCAGCGAGCCGAGCCCCATGACGCCGACGCGCCGTTGCGCCGCCGGCGTTTCATAGTGCGGCACCCAGAGGTTCCGCTTCTGCTGGTCGATATAGGTCGGCAGGTCGCGGTGGAGCGCGAGCACCGCCATGGTCACATACTCGACCATGCCCTCGACGATGCCGGGCTCCACCATGCGCACCACGGGAATGCCCGGCGGGATACGGGTGAGGTCGAGATGATCCACGCCGGCACCGGTGGAGAAGATCACTTCGAGGTTCGGAAACGTCGCCGCCAGATCCACCCGCACATCCCAGACGGCGACCCAGCGGATGTCGGCCGGGTCTCCCATGTCGGGCCAGATGCGCACGTCGATATCCGGCGCCATTTCGCCGATCAGCCGGCGCCAGACTTCGCCGCGGGCGGGATCGGCCATGTAGAGGAGTGCCATGGGCAGGACCTGACGGAGTGAGGGGGCGGGATCAGGAAACGGCAACCCACAGCTTGCGCACGGTCTCGAGCGTTTGCCAGGTCCCGACGAAGCCCGGCCGCAGCACGAAGGTGTCGCCCGCGCTGAAGCGGCGCGGGGTGCCGCCATCCTCGGTCAACACCACGACGCCCGACAGGATGGTGCAATATTCCCAGGTCTCGCCCTTGATGGAGCGCGTGACGCCCGGCGTCGCCTCCCAGATGCCGGTGCGGATATCCTTGTGGCCGGCCGCCGCGATCTCCCAGGTCTTGTAGCTCGGATCACCGGCGATCAGCCGGTCGGGCACGGGCTTGCTCTCGCGCGCGGGTCCGGGGGCGGCAAGGTCGAAGGCGATGAGGTTGCTCATGGGTCGCGGTTCCAGGCGGCAGATGGGGACTGCAATGGGAGAGCGGGCGCCGGCCGGATTGGGCCGCCGCCACGCAGATGCGGGGCGTGCGCGGTCTCAGGCGTCGGCGTTCTTGCGCGGCGCGGTCCGTGCGCTGAGGGAGACGAGGATCACCATGAGGAAGGAAATCGCGGTCAAAAGGGTGCTGATGGCGGCGATGGTGGGATCGATTTCGTCGCGCAGCGCCGTGAACATGCGCTTGGTGAGCGTCTGGTATTCGCCGCCAGAGATGAAGATGGCGACCACCGTCTCGTCCAGCGCCGATATGAAGGCGAACAGCAGGCCCGAGATGACGCTGGGGCGGATCTGCGGCAGCGTCACGATGAAGAAGGTGCGCAGCCGGTTCATGCCGAGGCTGCGCGACACCATCTCCTGCGCCGGATCGAACTTCCTGAGGCCCGTCAGCACCGAGATGATGACGAACGGCAGGCCGAGCATGACGTTGGCGAGGATCAGGCCGCTCATGGTCGCGAGCAGTCCGACATTGGCATAGACGAAAAAGACGCCGACGGCCGTGATCACGATCGGCACGACGAGGGGCAGGAGCAGCACCACCTGCAGGCTGCGCACCAGGCGCGACGTGCTGAGGTTCAGCGCGTAGGCCGCCGCCGTTCCCAGCACCGTGGCGATGATCGCGCTCGACACAGCGAGGATCAGGCTGACCCGCGTCGCCTGCATCCAGGCGGCGCTTTCAAGATAGGCCTCATACCAGCGCAACGACCAAGAAGGCGGCGGGAAGGCGAGGAAGCGGGCGCCCGAGAAGGACATGGGCACGATGATGAGGACGGGGACCATCAGCCAGACCAGGATGAGGCCCACCGCCACGTAGAGGATGATGCGGGAGAGGGACATGATCAGCGCGCCCCCATGATGCGTTCGAACGGGATGATGAGGCTCGCCAGCCGGAAGACGAGGAAGACGCAGGCGAGCAGCACGATGCTGATGGAGGAGGCGGCGCCCCACTCGTTGTAGACCTCGATATTCCGCGAGACGAGCATGGAGACCATGTAGGTCCGCCCGCCGCCCAGCAGCTCCGGGGTGATATAGAAGCCGAGCGTCAGCACGAAGACGAGGACCATGCCGGCCACGACGCCGGGCAGCGACAGGGGCAGAAACACCCGCGTGAAGACATAGAACGGCGTGCCGCCAAGGCTCGCGCCGGCCATGGTGAGTTCAGCCGGGATCTTCTGCATGGTGGCGTAGAGCGGCAGCACCATGAAGGGCAGGAGGATGTGCACCGTCGCGATCACGGTGCCGAACTCGTTGTTGACGAGCGCCAGCGGGTTTTGGATCAGCCCGAAATCGGTCAGCACCGAGTTCACGAGGCCGCGCCGCTGCAGCAGGATCAGCCAGGCGTAGGCCCGCACCAGAACGCTGGTCCAGAACGGCAGGATGACCATCGCGAGGATGAAGATGCTCCATCGCCGCGATGCGCCGGCGGCCACATAGGCGATGGGATAACCGAGAAGCACGGTCGCCGCGGTGACGATGAAGGCGATGCGGAAGGTCTGCAGGAAGGTCGTCCAGTAGACGGCATCACTGAAGAACCGCGCATAGTGCGCCAGCGTGAAGGCGCCGTCCTGGCGCACCGACTGCCAGACGAGCCAGCACAGCGGCACGATGAGCAGGCAGCCGACCACGGCAAGCGAGGGCGCGAGCAGCAGCAGGACGAGACGCTGTTCCTGCCTCTTGTGGACGACCGACGGATCAGATGACGATGCCGACATGGCAAGCTCCTGGAGCAGTCTTGTGGAGCATTCTTGCGGGGCGGGCGCTGGCCCGCCACGCGAGGTGCATGGCCGCATGGGCCGGATCGCTTCACGGCATTCGCGGCGAGTGTGAAGCGATCCGGGGCCGCAGGCCTACTTCTGGACGAAGCCAGCCCAGCGCTTGATGGCGTCTTCGCCGGCGGGCGAGGCCCACCAGGCCTGCGACACCAGCACCTGCTTGGCCGCGTTCTCCGGCGCGCTCGGCATCTGGGTCGCGCGCTCGGGCGAGATCTTGCCGGTGGCATAGGCGGCCGGGTTGCCCGGACCGTAGTCGATATAAGCGGGGAAGTTCGCCTGGATGTCCGGCGTCATGGCGGCGTTCACGAACTTGTAGGCGGTCTCGAGGTTCGGTGCGCCCTTCACGATACACAGGGACGTTTCCTGCAGCAGGCCCTGGTTGAAGGTGAAGCTCACCGGAGCCCCTTCCTTCATCACCGCGGCGACACGACCGTTCCAGGCCATCTCCATGTCGATCTCGCCATCCGCCAGGAGCTGGGCCGATTGGGCGCCGGAGGTCCACCACACCGTGATGTGCGGCTTGATCTGCTCCAGCTTCTTGAAGGCCCGGTCCACATCGAGCGGATAGAGCTTGTCGGCCGGCACGCCATCGGCGAGCAAGGCGGCTTCCATGGTGGCCTGCGGATGGTTGCGCAGGGCACGGGTGCCGGGGAAGGCCTTCACGTCCCAGAAGTCCGCCCAGGTCTGCGGCGCCTTGCTGGCGAACTTCTTCTTGTTGTAGGCGAGCACCGAGGAATAGAACTCGTAGGCCACCGAATACGGCGTCTTGTATTGTGCCGGCATGGACGCCGCGGCGGGAATCTTGGAGAAATCGAGCTTCTCGACCATGCCCTGGTCGCCGCCGCGGACGCAGATGGTGGTCGGCGCGTCGATGACATCCCAGATGGGCTTGCCGGTGGCGGCCTGGGTCTTCAGGACCGGCCAGGCATCCGGGGCGCTGTCCTGGTTGATGGTGATGCCCAGCAGCTTGGCGGCGGGGTTGAGGATGGCCTTGGTCTGGGCCTCCTGATACGCGCCGCCCTGCGAGACGAAGGTGATCTGCTCTGCAGAGGCGGTCGCCACCGACAGGGCCAGAGCCGCGGTCATCACCGGGATCGAGACTGAAAAGCGCATGCCTTTTCTCCTCTTGGCCGCTTCGGGCCCTTGCCTTCTGGAAGCCGTCTGCTCGTCCGCCGTCATCTTCCGATGGCGTCGAGGAATTGATAGGCCCCTGCGACCAGCCGCACCGCGGGCTCGCGCAGGGCATAGAACGGAATGGGGTGCAGCGGCTGCCGGGTGATGAGGCCGAGATCCGGCTGGCGCCCCGTCACCAGGTCGGCGACATGCCTTCCGATGCCGGAGGCCAGCGCGACGCCGGTGCCGTTATAGCCCACGCTGTAGACCACCCGGTCGTCGAGCCGTCCGAGATGGGGGAGACTGTCCAGCGTCATGGCGACGAGGCCGGACCAGCGGTGCGTCACCTTCACCTGAGCAAGCTCGGGGAACTGCCGCACCATCGCCTTTTCCAGCGCGGTGAACGCGCTTTCCCGATCGGTCTTCCCGAAGGCGCCGCGGCCGCCATAGAGCAGGCGATCGCCGGCCTTCCGGAACCAGCGCATCATGCGCCGGGTCTCGGTGTAGCTGCGTCCAGTGCGCAGCAGATGCGCGCCGGGTGTGCCGGTGAGCGGCTCGGTCGCGATCATGGCGGAACGGAACGGGATGATGGAGGTGCGCACGGCGGCGGTGGCGGGCGTCAGGTCCGAATAGGAATTGGTGGCGATCACCACCTGCCGCGCGGTGATGCACGCCGCCGGCGTCTCGATCACCACGCCCGCCCCCTCGCGGCGCAGGCTCAGGACGGGCGAGCGCTCATGGATGGCGATCCCCGCCGCCTTAAGCCCGACGGCGAGGCCGAGCACGTAATTGAGCGGGTGGACGACCCCACCATGGGTGTTCAGCATGCCGCCGGTGAAGCCATGGGAGCCCGTCTCCGCGGCGACCTCTTCTGCGCTCAGGATGGAGATCGCCGTGTCTGCGAGCGCACTGCGCAGCCACTCGGCTTCGGTCTTGAGCTGTTCGAGCGTATGCGCATTGTGGGCGCAGCGCAGCGAGCCGGTGGGCTGGTAGTCCGCCCCCTCGATGCCCAGCTCCGCGATGATCTCGCCCACATGCGCGATGGCCTCAAGCCCGAGATCGTGCATCCGGCGGGCCGTCTCGATGCCATGCCGGCTGGCGATGTCGCGGAAGCCCAGCCGGAACTTGCCGGAGACCACGCCGCCGTTGCGCCCGCTGGCGCCCCAGCCGACGACGTTGGCCTCCAGCACCACCGGCGACAGCCCGGCCTTGGACAGATAGTGAGCGGTGGTGAGGCCGGTATAGCCGCCACCGATCACTGCCACGTCGAAACTCTGGTCCCCGCTCGCGCTCGCAAATGCGGGACGCGCGACCGAAGTCGCCTGCCACAGCGAGGGGATGTCGGTCGGGAGCGCGGGGGTGACCATGAGGTTTTGCCTTCTCGCTCAGGCGGCTGCGCGCGCGGTGTCGAGTTCCGCGTCCACGGCATCGGCGAGCTGCTTCAGCGTGGAGAAGTGGAAGTCCGGCTTGGTCAGCACCTTCGGGTCGGGCGTGCCGCCGAAGCCCTTCAGGCCCTGGCGCCGCTCGATCCAGCAGGTCGTGTAGCCCTCGGCTTTGGCGACGCCGATGTCGTGATACTGGCTCTGCGCCACGTGCAGGATTTCCGACTGGCGGAAGCCGTGCGCGGACTGGCGCCCCTTGTTGAAGGCGAAGAAGCGCGGATCCGGCTTGGCGCAGCCCGTCTCGTCGCACGTCACGCTGTCGTGGAAGGGGTTCTCAAGGGTCGCCGAATAGGCCGAGAAGGCCGTCCGGTCGGCATTGGTCATGGCGACCAGGCGGAAGTTCTTGCGCAGCCGGCGCAGGGCATCCACCGAATCCGCGAAGGCCGGCCAGCGCAGGACGGCGAGCTGGAAGGCCTCCGCGGTGGCCTCGTCGTTCTGGAAGCCCCGTTCGGCGGCGAGGGAGAGATAGACGTCCTTCATGGCGAAGGAGGAGCGGCCATAGAACTTGTCGCGGCCGCGCTTGTAGGGCTCGAAGATGTCGTCGTCGCTGGCCGCCGCCGCCTTCGGACCGCCCAGCGCGCGCACGGCGTTCAGGACACCCGTCTCGAAGTCGATGAGCGTGCCGACCACGTCGAACGTCAGGACCTTGAACTGAGAGAGCTTCATCTTACGCTTTCCTTGTGGACGTCGAATTGGGGAGCGGGGTCTCAGGGCGCCTGAGGCACCACGATGGTGTCGTCCGGATGCAGCCGGACGGCGATGCGTTCGCCCGGCGACTTCATCCGGGACCGGTTTTCGTGATTGCTCGGCACCCTCAGGCTCAGGCGGGCGCCGTGGTCCAGATCCACGAAGATGCGCACGCTCTCGCCCTGGTAGAGCGTTTCCGAAACGGTGCCGGAGAGGATGTTCGCGGAGGTGTCCGCGCCGTCCTGCACCACCGTGAGCTTCTCGGAGTGCACGGCCAGGAACAGCTTCAGATTGTGCGGGATCGGCCGCGCCGAGACGATGCGCGTGCCCCCGAGGTCCACCGAACGGTCGTCGATGCGCGACACCGGTAAGAGCGTCGCTTCGCCGATAAAGCCGGCGACGAAGGAATCCACCGGATGGTCGTGCAGCCGCTCCGGCGCATCCACTTGGACCACACGCCCCTTGTTCATGATGGCGATGCGGTCGCTCATGGTGAGCGCCTCGCGCTGGTCGTGGGTCACGTAGATGATGGTGGCGGCAAGCTGGCGGTGCAGGTGCTTGAGCTCGATCTGCATCGTCTCGCGCAACTGCTTGTCGAGGGCCGAAAGCGGCTCGTCCATCAGGATCAGCCGCGGCTCGAAGATCATGGCCCGGGCAAGCGCGACGCGCTGGCGCTGGCCCCCCGACAGTTCATGGATCTTGCGGTCGCCGAACCCGCCCAGCTCCGTCATCTCCAGCGCCGCCTTGAGCTTGGCCGGCCATTCGGACTTCGGCATGCGGCGGGCGCGAAGCGGAAAGGTCACGTTCTCGGCGACGCTCATGTGCGGGAAGAGCGCGTAGTTCTGGAACACGATGCCGATGTCGCGCTTGTGCGGCGGGGCGAAGGTGATGTCCCGCTCGCCAAGAAACACCGACCCGGAGGTCGGCTGGACGAAGCCGCCGAGGATGCCGAGCAAGGTCGTCTTGCCCGACCCGGACGGTCCGAGCACGGAGACGAATTCGCCGGGCGCCACCTCGAGACTGACGTCATCAAGGGCGCAGAACCCGGCGTAGCGTTTGGTGGCGTTCCGGATGGATACGCCGACTGTTCCGGAAGATGCAGGCCTAATCATCGTGCCCCGCTCTGAAAAGCAACGCGGCAACGTTACATCGCATGTGTCACCGGACGAACAGGCCCGCGCGCTGGCGCAAGCCGATCCGTGATCGCGATGCCGTCCCCTGTGTCTCTGGCTTTTATCGGCCCTTGTGGACCTTCGTTGCGGCGTAGAAGACCAATCTTGCGCGCCGGGTTCAATTGAAAAAAAATCCCGGCTAAGTTACATCATGTAAATGCGTAAAATCCGCCTCGCCTTGCCGTCCATGAATGGCTTCTTCACGTTCGAGGCTGCGGCCCGCTGCGGCAGCTTCGCCCGCGCCGCCGGCGAGCTGAATGTCACGCCCGCCGCCGTCAGCCGCATGATCGGCCGGCTTGAGGACCACATCGGCACCGCGCTGTTCAACCGCCTGCCCGGTGGCGTGACGCTCACCGAGCCCGGGCTCATTCTCTACGAAGCCATCTCGCGGGGATTTTCCGGCATCGAGCACGCTTTGCGCGAAATCGAGGACCGCAATGCCGGCGTGGATACCGTGACCCTCTCGGTCTCGACCGGTTTCACTACGCACTGGATCATGCCGCGGATGGCCGAGCTGAAGCGGACCTTCCCGACCGTGGAGCTTCGGTTCGAACTCATCATGTCCGCCTTGACGGGACCGGTCACCGACGTCGATCTCGGCATGCGCTTCGTGAACGGGCCGGACGAGCGGCACGAGGCGGCCTACATCATGCCCGAGACACTCCTGCCCATCTGCAGCCCCGGCTACAGCGAGGCCCACCGCGGGCCGATGAAGTCGACGGAAGAAACCCTCATCTTCCTGAGCGAAGCACAGCCCGACTGGTCGCACCTCTTCTTTCCCGAGGCGTCACAGTCGGCGATCAATTCCATGATCTTCTCGGACTACGCCATCGTCGTGCAGGCCGCTTTGCTGGGGCAGGGCGTGGCGCTGGGCTGGCTGAACGTGATCTGCCACTGGCTGCGCAACAAGATGCTCATCCCCGCCAGCCCGCGCCTCATGACGACCGGGCGGCACTGCCAGTTCGTGCGCTCGCGCGACAAGGCCACGCGCGCGATCGTCACCGAGGTGCGAGACTGGATCATCGCCCGCATCCAGGAGGACATCGCGGTGGTCGCGGACCTCCATCCGGAACTCGGCCTCGATGCGGTGCTGGAACAGGGGGCGCGTCAGGTGACGTCCAGGAGCTGATCCGGCAGCGGATGCGGGATGGCGCGCTGGCTGTATGAGGTTGGGGTTCGAGGTTATTGGGTTCAGGCCGGGCCAGGCGCGGCTGGCGCATCAATCCCTCACCCGCCGAAGCGCCCGATGCGCGGGACAGCCTCCCATGTCTCAGAGCCCCCCCAACAGCCCCCGCCGCATTGCTCCGCCCACGCGCTGCGCAATCGCGGGCGCCAGTATCGCCGCAGAGAACGACGCGACGGAGCCTCAGCTCATTGGCGATCTATGGAGACGGGAGAGCCCAAAGCAGGCCGCCGCTTACGGGAAGAAGGCCACCGCAAGCGCCTTTCCGGCGACGCCATGCACCACTTGGTGCCGGCAAACGGTGAGCTGATCTTTCCCACTCCTCCCCACCGTATGCGGCCGGGAACGCAGCACAAAAACAATCAATGTTTTCGGGTGCTCAGAGAGTGGGTGGTGCCAGGAGAGGACTCGAATTAATTCATTATCATTTTGATTTGAATGCATAAATTTTAGTGTGGATAATGTCGACGCCTACGAATATGCCTACGCGATAGGTTGCAGAAGGGGTTCGATGCCTCTTTTGAAATAATCTTGCGCAAATTTGCCCTCGCGCGCACGAGAGCATGAGGGGCCTGAAGCCCCTCCCCTACCCCTTCTCGGCCTTCGCCGCCGCAACTTTCTCGCCCTGGAGGCGCAGGATGACTTCGACCTGCTGAACCGCGATGGCCAGCTCGTAATCGTCCAGATTGTTCACGGCCGACACCATGCGGTCGATCAGCTTCGAGCGCTCCGTCGGCTCGGGTAGGTCTTCAGGCTCGCGCTTCACGCCGAGCAGCGCATCGGGCGTCGTGCCCAGCGCCTTCGATATCTTCACCAGCGTCGCCAAGTCCGGCTCCCTCGCCCCGCTCACATAATGGAAGTAGCGACGCTCGTTCAGGCCGGCCCGGCGGGCGGCTTCGGCGTTGGAGAGATTGAGCGCCGCGGCACGGGCTCGAAGATTGGCTGCGAAGAGATCCATGAGAACAAAATGTTCATGGCACCCCTTGTGCCGTCTACGAACAAAATGTATATTAATAGTTGTCCATTATGTGCACAAGCGCAACCATGAAACTCTCAGCCAATTTCCATAATGCGACGCTCGCAGCTGTCATTCTCGCCGCTTTCGGTCCAGCGCCCGCCATGGCCCAGCGCGGCGTCGAGTTCGGCTACAAGGACCGCATCTTCGAGCAAAAATACCTGCTGCCGGACGGCCTGAACGCGTTTGAGGTCCAGAACTATCTGCTGATGTCCGGTCTTCGGGCGATGGCCACGACCGGGGGAAGCGGCTTCGACAGCCGTGTCCTGGAGGCCGCAGGCGGGACCTGCGCCAACCTGTTCATCAACGGCCAGTTGCTCCCGGACCGGACACCAGCCCAAACATCCATCGACCGGATGCCCAGGTCGCGGGAGCCGCAAAGTCCGGAAGAGTTGGCGCGCCGGCCGGCTTCGAACGACGAGCTGTGTAGTGCCCAGATGAGGCTGTTCCAGATTGCCTTCACCGACAGCATGTCCATGGACCATCAGCTCGCTGGCCTCGCAAAATCCATGCGGACCCGCTTCGCAGGCGAATGGGTATCGCCGTCGGAGATGGCCGACCCGAAGGTGCAGCACGCAGCGGCCGTCCTGCGCAGCATTGTCGATAAGCTCTCTCGCCTTGAAGAGCATGACATCGAAGCGCCCACTGAGGTATCTGGTGGCACATTCGTGGAGGCCGCGGGAGCGGTCCCATCGGCCCGGCGCCTTCTGCTCGCCGCGAAGGCCGATCCGCTGGCTTTGACAGGTATGACGCTCGCCTGTCGACGGCGGAGGAAGGCGCTGTCGCTGCCCTGACCGAACAGGCGGTACGGAAAGAGGCCGAAGAGAAGCAGTCCCGTGAGGAGCGATTGCGGGCCGAAGAGGCGGCGCGCCAGGTCGAGCGCCGGCAGCAGGAAGAGCAGGAAGCCAGGCGGCGTGCTGAACGCGACCGGGCAGACGAGATTGAGCGGCTGGAGTATCAGCGCACTGAGTTGGATAGGACCGTCCACTTCTACCGCACCCGTCTGAAATTCGAGGACAAGGGCAGCGATGGGGTTCGGCTTCGAGGGCTACTGAACGCGGCGTTGACCGAACGGGCCGAGGTCGAGCTCCGGCTCATGAAGGCCAAGGGCATCACGACGGAGCAGCCGCCTCAGCAGAGACCACAAGCCTCTGCATCCCCGTCCCCTTCACCGCAGCCGGAACCTGTGGCCTCTGACGACTGCCAGCAAGGCCGCACCTGCCGGGTCATTGAGGTCACGCTGTTCTGCCGCACGCCGCAGCAGATGGCCGCGATCCTGTCGCAGCGGCCGGGTCCTGCCCGCCGGCAGACGCTTACGGCCTTCACCGCCTCGGGCGACTGCCGGAAGGTCGGCCCCGGCGCGACGTTGGCCTGGACGGCACCCATCGCAAAGATCCAGCCACAGGGCGAGGCCGAGGCAGAACTCGTGCCGGGCGCCCTCGCCGATGGCTCTGCCGGCTTCATGCTCAAGGACGGCGTCATTGCGCCGACCGCCAGCGCCGCGCGCTGAGCATCCCGTTTCACATCACATCATTGGGGGATCACATGAAGGTCGCGTTCAAGAACCCGAAGACGGGTGAGTTGAAGGCTGTGAAGATCGGCTTCAGCTGGGTGCTGGTGTTGTTCTCCGGGGTTTTCGGCCTGCCGCTGTTCCTGCGCCAGCTCTATGGCCTCGGCGCCTTCATGGCGGCTTGGCGAGTCTTCGTCATTCTGATCAGCATCATCCCCATGAGCGCCGACGCGCGCGAGGGTCTCGTGCCGCTGCTGTTCGTTGTCGACGTGGGGCTGGTGGTCTGGCTCGGCCTCAAGGGCAACGAGTACACGGGCAAGAACTTGCTCAACCACGGCTGGGTCTTCGCCAAGCCCGACAGCCTCGAAGCTCAGTTCGCCGCGTCCCGCTGGGGGATCGAGCTGTCTGCTGCTGCGGCCTTATAACGGCAACCGAAGGGGGACAGTCATGACGGCCAGCAGAGGCGCCCCCGGCGTCTACCGCCACAAACCCGTGTTTGTGGCGGCCTTGCTTTCGGTTGCGATCACATCTGTCGGCGCGGTCGCGCAGTCGGCTCAGATGCCCTTCTCCGCTCTTCCAAGCGATGTCGTCGACACGGTGCGGCAGATCCACCACGCGTGCGAGCAAGAGGGCTAAGCCCTCTTTTGCGCCCCCGCCGCTCAACCAACTCCCGCCCTTCTGAAAAATCGCACTGCGCTCCGCACATCCTGCGGATAGATTGGCCTAAGGAGGTTTTGACCAGCGGACCACGTGCCGGGAACACGGAGGATGACGATGACCATCGATATCCAGATCAGCGACCGCCTACTTACCGAGTTCGAGCGCCAGCAGAAGTATCTGGCCCAGCAGGCGCTTCGCCTCATCCAGTCGGACAAGCGGCTGGTGGACGCTGCGATGCTAGCGGGCATCAGCCGCTTCGTGCTCCACCGTCGCATCGACCAGCATAGCGCCAAATGTCCCGCGGCGGTGCGATCGTGATCGGCGCCCGCGGTTCGCTTCGGTGCGCAACCTTCGCGTCCGCACTCGCGGCTCAGCGATCTTACCTAGAGGAGGGCGGTACGCGCTCAAAGTTCGGGCTTATCGTACCGGAAGCTTTCGTCCGCGGCATCCGCGACCTCGGCTATCGGAGCAACGGCAATGCGCTAGCTGAACTGATCGATAATTCAATTCAAGCGTATGCCGACCGCGTAGACGTCTTGTTCGGCTTCGGAGGCGGCTCGGTCAAGAAGCCCTCCCAACTGGCCGTCTTGGACAACGGCCACGGCATGGACCCCGGTATGATCCGCATGGCGGTGATGTGGGGCGGCACTCATCGCGAGAACAATCGCAACGGGCTCGGACGATATGGCTACGGTCTACCCTGTGCCTCGGTCAGCCTCGGTCGGCGCTTCACCGTCTATTCGGCAGTGGACAACGGCCTCATCCACGCAGTGACGGTGGACCTCGATCTTCTCACCGCTGGTGACTACACAAACCGGTCGGGCGAGATCATAGTGCCGCCCGCGCAGCCGGCCGAACTACCGGCGTTCATCGCCGAAGCAGTCGCATCCACCTACCCCACCGGCTGGAGATCGGGGACCATCATCCTCATTGAAAAACTCGACCGTCTCGAGTGGACGACGGCGCTGGGACTACGAGAAAATCTCTGCCGCCAGTTCGGCGTTACATACCATAAGCTGCGGGGCGGTGCCGCATTATATGTGGACCGACAGTACGTCGATCCAATCGACCCGCTGTTCGTCACCTCGGGGTTCAGGTTCCATGACAGCGACGAGGATAGGGCCGTGTCTCTCGACCCTGTTACGGTTGAGGCCCGCAATCCCGACGACGGCACATACCTAGGCACCGTCACGCTGCGTTACGCGTGGCTTCCGCCGAGTTTCGGCTCGATCGACAAGGCGCGGGACGCGGTGGGTATGAACGCCAACGATCGCTTTCCCATCATGAAAGACTATCACGGCGTTATTTTCAGCCGAAACGGGCGCCTGATCGATGTGCAGACTCGGACCCCCTGGGCGACCTTCATCAACAACGACCGCTACATCAGGGTGGAAGTCGAGTTCTCAGCCACCCTCGACGAGGCATTTGGAGTCACCACGTCGAAGCAGCAGGTGACCCTGTCACCCTTCGCGTGGGAACTATTGTTGCAGGCGGGCCTACCGAAGGCGATCGAGCAACTTAGGGCCAAGGTCAAAGACGCCAAACTCGACCGTCGCGCCCGTGTCCTTTCGCCGTCGCCGGGCGAACGTCGCTTGTCGGAGCGTGCCATGGGCATTCCGGCGCCGTTGCCGGAAGAGCAAGGAAACCTCAATTTGCGCTCGCCACGTTATCGTACGGTGCTGGAGCGGAGGCCGGACGAACCGTTTTTCCAGATCGACTACACAAGCGGCGGTCGAACGCTGCGGCTCAACACGGCGCATCGCTTCTTCAGCGACGTCTATGATGCGCCGACTGTCACTCCCGAACTGCGGGCGGCGTTAGAGGTAATGCTTTTCGCGTTTGGCGACGCCGTGCTGGACGGTGCAGCAAGCCGAGCCGACCCGACAGAGCAATTGTCACCTTGGTCGAAGCGCCTTAACCAAGCGCTTGAAATGCTTGCTCTACATCTGCTTTCCAGTGAAGCCGGGGACATTGGGGCGGGCGTTTGGGGCGATGCCCGCTAGCAGTTCGAGTACGATCGGCCATAAAATAGACGGGGGGTAGTCGAGCCCTTGGGCATTTCTGGAGGTCGGGTGACAGCGGATAAGAATCTGTACGGTCCTGGACGGCACCGGCTCTTCTCGCCCCATCTGGCGCCGGGAGAGCGCGACCGACTGCACGACGTACTCGACTTTGGAAGCAGCGTTCCGCCCAGCTTTGCTAATGAACTCCGTTCGCTCGCACGGCGGTTCGTCGATGATGGCGACAGCCTCAAGTTGCGCGCCATCTGCCTACTCATCGCGGACTTGCACGAGCAGGGTTGGCAGATCGATTTTGCCCAGGGTCGGATTACCTTCGCTCCGCCGGGTATCGGGCGCGAGAACAAGCAGAGCATCGAGGACATCAAACAGCGTGTGCGCGCTTCCTTGCAGGCCGCCCGTCAGCGGCAACTCGCCGAGCCGTCGGTTCAACAGTTTCTCACCCGTATGGAGCGGCGCACCGCTCGCACCGCTGGTCGATGTTCGGTGCTGGATCTGGTAGACAACGGTGCCGACCTCGCTCGGGAATTGCGATCGATTCTGCATCTCAGCGACGCCGACCGAGAAGCGGCCCTCGGCCGGCTTTTCGACCCGGTCGTGGAAATCTGCGAGGCGGGGGCGAAGTGCCCAGACACTGGACTCGCCCTGACCGACATCTGGAGATACTTCCGGCATACATGGGCTCATGAGTACCGCGCGACTCCTGGTCGCCAGATGCTCGTACTGATTCGGAACGCTGCGAGGCCACTACGGCCGATCATGGGCATCGCCATGCTGGCTAGTCCGGTCATGCGCCTTGCCTGCCGGGACATGTGGATAGGTTGGTTACGGGACGCCGCGCAGAACCACGTGCAGACTGGGCGGTGGGACGCCGCCGCACTCGGCGCCGCTCTTTCCGGCCGCGTTTCCGACTCCCTGCAGGGGATACGATCTGATGACTTGGTGACGGGTAAGGAAATCAGATGGCCGTCCGAGGCGGTGTGCCTTCGCCTTGAACAGCGGGCGGCCGGAGCCGCGGCGGCGCGGGCGGCTCAATTACGGCGGCACTTCGAGGAGCACCGTGGCGAAGACGGCCGCGTGAAGCCTCATCGGGGCGAGGTAAAGAGCGCGGGCGACGATATCGACTGGAAGCGGGCCTCAGACGACCTGCTCTTCGTGCGAAAGCGCGCTGAGAATTTGTCTCAATTGCTCTTCGCTAAGCGCATTTTTACAGCGGCACGCCTGGAGCGCGATCCAGTGTCCGGGCTGGAAGGTTTGTTCACTTCGAGTACTGGACAGCGCGCTCTCGACATTGCTTTTGCGGAATTCCGCAAAGCCGGATTGTCCAGCCAGATCGCCGATGTGAGCATCTGCGGCGCCGTGCACCCTTACAATCAACTCCTCGGTGGAAAGCTGGTGGCGCTGCTGCTAGCGTCGCGCGAGATCGCCGATGCATACGCGCAGCGCTATGGTGGACAAGTCAGCGTCATTGCCTCGCAGATGGCGGGCCGCCCGATTACCAAACCAGCCGACTTGCGTATCTTGACGACCACTTCGCTCTATGGTGTTGGCTCCAGTCAGTACAATCGTCTAACCCTTTCACGTCGGGATCACCCTGAACTTGACCACGATCTACGCTGGGGTGCGATCGGAGAGAGCCTGACTGGGGGGTTCGGAACACTCCACCTCGGCGCCGAAACGGCCCAGGCACTTCGCAGCATGGCGCTTCTTCGCCACGACGCGCGCAGGGTGAATAATCGGTTTGGTGAGGGAACGAGCCCACGGCTTCGGGAGATTCGCGAGGGCCTCGATGCCCTTGGATTGAAGAGTGACGCGATCCTGCATCACGCCACGCCTCGGTTGTTCTACGCCTGTGAACTCGACCCAAACGCGCGTGACGCGCTCATGGGACTTGCAGACGTCGACACTCGATCCGCTGACGTCCGCAGCGTAGCCGCCGCGTGGCGTCGACGTTGGCTCAGTAAGCGCGTTCTGCGGGAGGAGACGCTCGCTAATTTATCGCCGCTTGGTCCCACAAGCGTGCTCGCTCTCCTTCACGCTGATGCAGACGGCCAACTGAGCCTTCCAATCGGCCCCTGATCTGCCGCGAGACCCAACAGCGTCGAGTAGCGTCAACGCCAATTTCGCAGCGGATTCCCATCGATCGATGGCAGGCCATAAGCTAAAGTGGTAAAGGCGCGCGCTTCCTCGGATCAGTAGCGGGATCGCAACGGCCTCCTCGTCGGTTTCGCGGGCGCGCCTCCTCGCTGTCAAGGGCGAAGCGGTCTAGCCTCGGCGACTGTTGTGCCGCCCTCGCCCTTGCGGTCGTTGTCGCCGAGTCCGATGGCCTGGTGGAAGGTGAGCCTGTCTTGGCTGGAAAAGCCGTGCTCTATGACGGCGCCCCTGGGCAATTGGACGTCCTTCAACTCGGCGATGATCTGGTTGGTGATGTTGCATAGAGGCTCATCCAGTCGGCACCTGGGTGAGCGGAGGCTGCGTGTCTGGCATCGCGGATCTCCTCGATGGGCGCCGGGAACCTCTCTCCCAGCACTCGACCCGTCACGACGAATCCGGCCGCGCTTTCACTCCCCGCGGGCATTGCGAGGTCTCACATCGGGAGACTAGCATTCCTAAATATTTCCCGCATAGATACACGTGGGGTTAATGTGCACGCGCGCCAAATTAGGACTCGCGCAGTTGGTGGGGGGCAAGGTTGAACGATCATATATGGCGGACCCGCAGTGCGGTCGCTCGGTAGCGCATCGCACGCCGGCTGGGGCGAGACCCTTGGTGGTTGGCAGAAACGTCTCGAGGCGCACTTCGCCGCACTCGCTGAAGCGCGGCGCGCGAACGGTCTTCCAGTTTTCGCCATTGAACACGGTCTTAACGCGGACGAACGAAGCATCGTCGGAAAGTTGCTCAACAGGTCGCTGGGTAGCGAAGAAGCCGGACAGTCCTGGCTCGTCTGGGTCATTTACGCCGCCGAACAGGGCTACGAATATGACGGCGATGAATACTGGACGACATTCGAGCGACGAACGCCAGAGTGGCGGAATTTTGTCGATCGCCGCCAACTGCGTCGTTGGTTCGGACGGTTTCATAAGAAGTATGCAGGTCTGAGGCCAACAGGAGCCTGGGCCTCCTGGTTCTCGATCATAGCCTGGCCCATTACGCACGCGCTGTTGCCGCGAGATCTGCAATCTCATCTCGCTCGTGCGCTGTATCACTGGCGCTATCCGCTCGCGAAAATGCTCGGCGACGATCCCGCCAGGATCGGTCGCTTCCTGGCCGGCGTATCGCACGATGCTCCGTCTCGTTTCCGCAACTTCCTCGAACAAGAAGAAATCGCGGGTCGGATAGTTCTGGCGCTGTTGGTAGGGCGGACGGAGGCCGTTGCCCAGTTCGTGCTGCCGGTCACGCTCGAGCGGATCGTTGCCGATCTTCAAAAGGCGAGTGCGGCGCGGGCCTGGCTCAGGGACGCACGACAAGTAGTCGAGCGCTATCAACTCAAGGGAACAGCGCGTCAGATTTCGGGAAGTTCTGGCAACGCATCTGCGCCGCGAATCGCGGTTGCCGCGGCCCAGCCCTATATCCGGCCGGCCCTGACACTGCGGCGTGCCGCCCCTGGCGAATGGAAGCCTTGGATCGAACTCCCATCGCTGCGGCCGATCGCCGATCTTTCCCCCGAGTTCGGCGCGTATCTGCGGCGGGCGCGATGCAGTGTTGGCGGCTCGCCGGGGCTGATGCCACCCGGCTGGTTGATGTTGGGAGATCAACGGCGCCTTCTCGCGTCGTGGCCGGCTGCCGATCGGCCAATCGTTCAGTTCAGCGATCCGCCGCCAATGCTGGCGCAACTGCTGGCCGCGGACGGGTGCATCACAACAGGGCCGATCTGGCTATTTCGCGTTGGAGCGGATGGACTGGCGCGTCAAGTCATCGGGCGGATGGTGAGGCCGGGCCAAAGTTATGTGCTCGTTTCTGATGCCCCAATAGCGACGGGGCAGATCGGTGCGCCCGTCACGGTCGTGGTCACCGGCGCAACGGCCATCGGCTTCGACCTGCCTCCGCATCTCTCAGAGGATGCAATCACGACACTGCGCGCCATGGGCCTTGGCGTCGGACAGTCAATACGGATCGCGCCGGCTGGTCTGGAAGCACGGCGCTGGGATGGCGAAGGATTCGCCGAATGGACGGAAGGCGAGAACCCGTGCCTTTCTCTCGAAGCCGATCATTCGGTCAGAGCCTATGCCGTTCAGTTCGATGGGGGTGCCGTACTGGAGGTCCCGGCGAACGGGGGGTCCCCGATCTTTCTGAAGCTTACTGACTTGGATGTTGGCCCGCACACGCTGTCCGTAGAAGCGCGATCGCAGATTGGCGATGCGCCAAAGGCGGCGGCCGGCTACATCGCGCTGACCGTTCGGCCGCCCGAGCCGTGGATTGCGGGAACGACGAACCACAGCGGCCTGGCGATCACCGCCGAACCTGCCGAGCCAAGCCTTGACCAGTTCTGGAAGGGCGAGGTGAACATCCAGGCGCTCGGTCCCGCCCAGCAGCAGGTTCGCATTTGCGTGGAGTTGCTTGATGCTGCCGGCAGCATTCTTGCGACGGAACAGGTCGCGGCCCTTCCGCTGCCGATAACCAGAGAGACTTGGGTGCGCGCGTTGTCCGGGTTCCTAAAGAGGGAAACCGATCCGTGGGCCTATCTTACGGCGACATCAGGTCGGCTCGTTATCGACGGTGACGCGAGCGGGTGTTGGCGGATGCCGCTTCATCGCGAGGTGGCGCCCCTGCGGTGGGTCTGGCATCGCGGTGCTAATCGAACGGCATTACGCCTCATAGACGACCATGGTGGTAACGATCCCGTCGTCGCGCAGCTTTTTTCATTTGCACGACCCGCAAGCGCGATCGAACTCAACGCAAAAGACCTGGAGGCAGACTTCTACCCCAGTGAGCAAGGAGGTCTGTGTGTCGCCTCCTACGGAAACAGAACGGAAGCGCTTGTCGTCAGCATGCCGCAGACCCTCGGCAGTTTGTCTGGCCTGGTGATCGCGCCGGAGATTGCCGTGAACACCGGCAGCGAGGATCCGATCGGGCAACTGTCGGCATTAATGGAACTCTGGCGGGGCGCAAAGCTCGTCGGACCTCTCGTGGCCTCACGCCAACAGGCGGTCATCAAAACGTTTGAGCGGAGATTGGCAGCACTTCTGTTCGGCGCAGACTGGGCGGCGGCAGAGGCTCGATATTCGCAATCGCAGAAGGGTCCAAAAGACCTGAAGGACCTAGGGTCGCAGATGGGAGCACCGCCGGCATTCAATTTTGTCATCGCCCGGGACATAGAGAAGTTTCGCTCCATGCCGCTGGCAAAACGCATCGCGGAAGTCGAGGCATTGGCTCAGCGCTACAGCACGGTTCCCCACGGCGCCGCCGCCGCGTCTTTTGCAATCGCGGGGTGGCTCGATGAGGGTGGACCTTGGACCGACGGACTCACGGCACATTTGAGCGCACTCAGAGCGGTGCCGTTCATGCTCCGCGCAGCGCGATTGCTTAGCATTGCAACACCGGCCGGTTCGCAGTTGGACTCCGGGGAGCATGATCGCCAATGATCAGCGTTGTCTCGTCCGCTGCTGTTATAGAGTCCGCCCGGGAAGCATTGCAACTGCCCGTCGGCGTCGGCACCGATGATGCGTATTGGATTGCTACGCTGCGCCGATTGGCGGGCTATCATTGCCCGTGTTCACCACGCACGCTGATCGCATCGGTCATCGAAAGCCATCGCAACATCGTCGCGATTGATGACAGTTTCACCGACCAGATCGAGCGCTTGCTTGATGCTCTGGTTGCGGTGGGGGACCTTCTGGAACTCAGTGACGTCACGACGCTGGACGAGACCGTCAAGGCGAGTTGGTTGTTTGCCGCTCCACCGACTTTCATCATTCACCCATCGGGGACTGCGTTCCTCGCGGGGCTGGCAAGCGACGATCCATTGCCGCTGCCGGCTGAACTGCGAGAACGGGTGAAGGCCCGCGGGGCGAGACGGACGATCGCGGCGCTTGAGGGCGAAGATCTTTCTGTTCTGCTCGACGGCATCGGATTCCGGCAATTGTCGCTCGACAACTGGCTGAAGATGCCGAAGCAGGAAGATGCCGGTACCCTGCTCGCGAACATGGATGCCAAGCTCCGGGCGCGATCGCCAATTTCCGATACGACGGATATGCGCATCCTCGACTGGACGGTGGAAACGCGGCGCTACCGGGATCGCTGGCGCGCGCCTCTGCGCCAGACCGGTTCGTTCATCCTTCGCCGACCGCAAGCCTACGGTGCGGACTTGTGGGCATACGGCCGGTTCAATGTCGGCGAACTCGAAGCCTTGATCGATCTGCCGCTCCCCGGCAGCCGTTGGCGAGCTTGTGACAGCGCGTGGCGGATTCAGCTGGCCCTCGACGCGCGCGCGGGTCGACCTCAGCGCTATCGCGTTCGCCAGACTGACGGATACGCGGAGTTCGACTTCTTTTTTCCTCTGCCGAGTTGGGCGCGGCGGCGCCTCACGGTCGTGGGTGAAGAACTCAGGCCTGAGAATTGCCTGATGTCGTTTCGGGTGCCCGCAAATCAAGCGGATCCAGAACGGACATTTCTGCGCGATTATCTCTATTTCGAATCTGAAGAATAGCGGGGCAAGGGGCAGATGGCGCGGACGATTCAAGAGACGATCGACGAACTGCATTCGTCGCTCAAAGATTACATCGAGGCAACCTATCACATCGGGGATGCGGCGCTCATCGAGCAGCGCCGAACACTGCTCGACCGTGCTGGCGTCACCCATCAGATTCCTTATCTGGAATCGACCCCCAAATATCAGGTCGGACAGAGGTTCGCAGATATCGCGGGTCTTCCACCCGCGGCCCTGGCCGTCTACGCCGCGCTCGCAAAACGGGACGGCGACAACGCGCGGCTCCTGTTCGATCCGCCCTATCGCCATCAGGGCGATGCGATCCGTCATGCGCTGATCGATGGCAATAACATCGTGATCATGACCGGTACCGGTTCAGGTAAGACGGAATCGTTTCTGCTGCCGATCCTCGGCAAGTTTGCACGCGAAGCGGCCGAGCATCCAGAGGCGTTCCGCGATCAGCGGGGCGCTCGTGCACTGCTGCTCTACCCCATGAATGCTCTCGTAAACGACCAGTTGGGCCGGTTGCGCGCCATCTTTGGCGACCCACGGCTGGTCAAGTTGTTCAGCGAGTGGGCCGGTCGGCCGCCCACCTTTGCGCGCTATACGAGCCGCACACCCTATGCCGGTGTCAGATCGGGAAAACGAGACAGCAAGAAACTCGCGTCGTTCGAGAGCTTCTATGTCGAGATCGAGCGCCAAGCTTCTGGTCCAGCTTCAGACGACCAGAAGCGCGCGGCGAAGCTGCGCCGCCAGTTGCAAGAACGTGGAAAATGGCCAGCCAAGCCCGATCTCGAAAAATGGTTTGGCGCCAAGGGCACGGACTGGGTCAATCGCAAGACCGGTGAACCTCTTCGCGCCGTGACGTTACCCGATGACAGTGAACTGATCACCCGCCACGAAGCGCAAGCCGCGGCCCCCGATCTTCTCGTCACCAACTATTCGATGCTCGAATACATGCTGATGCGTCCGATTGAACGGACGATTTTCGACCAGACCAGTGCATGGCTCGCCAAAAACCCGGACGAGAAGTTCACCGTCGTTCTGGACGAAGCTCACCTTTATCGAGGCGCCGCTGGGGCAGAGGTCGGCCTGCTCCTCCGCCGCTTGCGCGCCCGGCTCGGCATTCCCGTCAAGCGCTTCCAGGTCATCTGCGCGACCGCCAGCTTTTCGGACACGGCCAAAGGGGGCGAGTTCGGTGCACAATTGTCCGGTGCGCCGGTTGAGAGTTTCCTGCCCGTGGTCGGTGACCTCGATTTGCGATCACATGCTGCTCCCGGTACGGCCGCGGATGCCGAAGTTCTCGCGGCAATCGATCTCGACAAGTTCTATTCGCCAGACGAGGCCGAACGCCGGGCCGCCGTCGCGCCACTTCTAGCGCACCGACACGTGGCTCAATCTGCGGATCTGGAGAAGAGTCTGTTCGTGGCGCTTGAAACCTTTGCACCACTGGGTCTGCTCGTGAACATGACGATGAAGGCGGCGCGCGCGGTGGCCGATCTGGGAGCAGCGCTGTTTCCAGATGCCCCCGACCTTGCAAACCGAGCCGTAACATCGCTGCTCGCGCTCGGCAGCGTAGCGCGAGAGTCAGCGGACGCGGCCGGCCTTCTGCCTTGCCGGATTCACAACTTCTATCGCGGACTGCCCGGCCTGTGGGTGTGCATGGATCCCGAATGTTCAGAGGTCGCGCCGGAGAATCGGTCGGGGGTGTGCGGTCGTATGTACAGCCAGCCGCGTGAAGTTTGCGGATGTGGTTCGCGGGTGCTGGAATTCTACACCTGCCGCAACTGTGGTGCCGCCCATGCCCGGGCCCACTCGGACGACATCGACATGCCGAGTGCGCTCTGGTCCGAGCCGGGGCGCCGCCTCAAGATGCCAGGGATCGAGACAGCACCACTGCTCGACCTCGATCTGCTCCTGGCTGAACCTCGGCTGACCGATTTCGTCGAATTGGCGGAGTACGACCTCGAGACCGGTCGGCTCAACCCACCAGTTCCCGGTCCGCGCAGCCGCACCGTCTACCTACGGAAGGATCGCACCACGCCGCCGACGGATGAGGACGGCGTGGTGGATGCACGCGCGGAAGTGCGGGGGCAGTTTACGCCCTGCGCAGTGTGCGGCGAGACCGCCGCGTTCGGGCGAACATCGGTGCAAGATCACCAGACCAAAGGCGATCAACCCTTCCAGGCGCTCGTCGCGCGTCAGATTCAGGTCCAGCCACCCGGTCCGCAGGAGGCAACGAGTTTTGCCCCTTTGCGCGGCCGCAAGGTGCTCGTGTTTTCCGACTCGCGCCAGGTCGCGGCGCGTCTGGCACCAAACCTTCAGCTCTACTCGGTCCGCGATGCGTTGCGCTCGTTGATCGTATGGGGGTTCGACAAGCTTCGCCAGCAGCCGATGGTTGCCTCGATGCTCAATCTGGGCGACCTCTACGTAGCCGTAATCCTTGCTTCCAAAGCATTGGGTGTGCGGCTGAGACCCGAATTGAAGCCCGGCGAGACCTTCGCCACGGATACCGAGATCGCTGCGGCCGTGCACGATGGCGCACTGGAGGATTCAGCAAAGCTGATGATGCTGTGGGTGAAGCACCGGAGCGACCCGGTGCCCCAGGCGCTGCTCGATGATATCGTAAAGACAGTCCAGGACCGCTATCTGGGACTCGAAGCCCTGGCCCTCGCTTCGCTTCGTGAGAGCGCCGACAAGGTGACGGCGGTCCACGCGCTGCCCGTCATTCCCGGCCTTGCCGAAACGAACGAGGATAAGATCGGTCTGGCCCGCGCCTGGTTGCGCTGTTGGCGCTCGAATGGCTTCTGGCTGAACGCGATGCCACCGACATGGTATAAGCGTCCGAAAGGGCGTGGCACAAGCGTCCGGGCACAAAAAAGCACGTTCCGGGCCATGCAGCGCGTGATCCCCGACAGCGCCACGCGCAAACTGTTCGATAAGACCTGGCAACAGCCATTGATGTTGATCTTCACCGAAGAGATGGAGAGCGGGTTCAAACGGCTTGTCGGCAAGAATCTCTCTCTCGAACTCGAGGGTTCGTGGGTGCGATGCGGCGATTGCCGGTCGGTTCACCGTCCGATGTCACGGATCGCGCATTGCCTCGATTGCGCCAGCACCAATGTTGCTCCACTCAATCCCTTGGAAGACCCCGTTTTCACCGCGCGCAAGGGGTACTATCGCAACCCCGTCGTGGCGGCACTGACCGATCCCGATCGGAAGCCGATGGCGCTCATCGCTGCAGAACACACTGCCCAATTGAATGCCCCGCAAAGCGAGGACGTGTTCTCGCGCGCCGAGGAGAATGAACTGCTATTCCAGGACGTCGCACTCGACTGGGGAGCGGCAGCCAAGCGATCCACTGCGATCGACGTGCTCTCGAGCACGACGACCATGGAAGTCGGTATCGACATCGGCGCATTGTCGGGCGTCGCCTTGCGCAACATGCCGCCAGGGCGGGCCAACTATCAACAGCGCGCAGGCCGCGCGGGGCGTCGAGGCAATGCGGTCGCGACCGTGGTTGCTTTCGGCAGCGCCGACAGTCACGATGAACACTATTTCAGCCAGCCCGAGGCCATGATCGCTGGCCCTGTCGTCGATCCGAAGCTGACGCTCAACAATGCGGACATCGTACAGCGACATATCCGAGCCTTCCTGCTCCAAAGCTATCACCAGGATAGGGTACCCGGATTCGACCCTGATGCCGATCCGAGCCTCTTCTCCGTGCTGGGCACCGTCGAAGGCTTTAAATCTGGAACCGAAATTCTCAACAGGATGGATTTCGCCAATTGGCTCAAAACGCACGAGGCAGAATTGCGGGCCCGCGTGGCCGACTGGATCCCCAATGAGTTGCAAGATGACGACCGCGAGACCCTCCTGAAGGGGATGGTGCCGGACGTTCTGAAGGCAGTCGATGAGGCATTGAGTTCCAAATCCCTCGGTGGCGAAAAGACCGTCGAGGAGTACCCGGGGGAGGCACCCGAAGTTCCCGAAGAGGAGGGTGAGGAGGCGCCCCCTGAAAAAGCTTTAACGGGTAAGTTGCTTGACCGCTTGCTATACCGCGGCGTACTTCCGCGCTACGCGTTTCCGACCGACGTCGCGACCTTCAACGTCTTTGATATCGATCGCTCGACGTCGTTTCGGCCGGTAATGAAGTTTGCGCCGTCGCAGTCCTTGCCCGTCGCACTGTCGCAGTACGCGCCCGGCAAGACCGTATGGATCTCGGGCAAATGCTACACGTCGGGGGCGATCTATGCGCCGATGCCCAACGACCGTTTCGACGCATGGCAGAATCGACGACTCTATCGGGAGTGTTCGGAGTGCCATTTTGCCGAGACCGTGCCACTCGACTCCGGGCTTAAGCCGGGGGTCGCGCACGATTGTCGTGCATGCGGCAGTGAGGGCACTTTCGGCCCAACCCATTTTTGGATGCGTCCGCCAGGATTTGCGCATCCCGTTTACGAGGAGGAGATGACCTCGCCGGACGACATGCCCGAGACGGCTCACGCGACGCGGGCGAAGCTAACGATGCCTACTCCGGCAGATTATGAGAAGTGGGTACCGGTGAACGATCGGATCCGAGCAATGCCCGATCGCAAACACCTGCTAGTCTCAAATACGGGGCCAAAACAAGAGGGTTACAACTACTGCACCAAGTGCGGGCGGATCGAAGCCTCCGTTGAGGCATCGGCGGCGCTTAGCGGCCCGCACGAGAAGCCGTTTCCGGATGAGAAGGAGCCGCAATGTCCAGGGAGCGGCACGACCCGTGGGCTGGTGCTTGGCACAGATTTCATAACCGACATCGCCCTATTCTCACTTAAGGTTGCCGCACCGCTCACGCTCAAGCCCGGCCTCTACCCCACGGATGTGGCGCTGCGGACGGTCAGTGAAGCGCTGGCCAAGGCTGCGTCCTCCATGCTCCAAATCGAGCCCGGTGAGTTGATGGCTGAGTATCGACCTGCGCTGACCCCGGCGGGGAAGAGCGGGCTCGAAGCGGAGATATTCCTCTATGACACGCTTCCGGGCGGCGCCGGATTCGCCAGTCAAGTCGCGCACTGCGGCAGCGAACTGTTCGAACGGGCACTGACTCTGATGAAGACCTGTCCCGAGGACTGCGACGCGTCCTGCTATCGCTGTCTGCGGAGCTTCAAGAACAAGTTCGAGCATGGGCTGCTTGATCGACACGTTGGGGCGGAACTACTCGACTATCTCATTAGCGGAGAGATGCAGCCATTCAATGCCCGCCGTATCCGGTTCTCGAGTCGTTTGCTTCACCAAGATCTCGAGCGTCAGACGGATGGCGTCGCATTTGCGCTGGATGAGGAAGTTAGAGTACCCGGCATCGGCTCTGTCACGATCCCAATCCTGGCAACGCGCGCTGATGGAAGGCGCTTCGCGATAGCGCTCGCGGGTGCTCTGACCGGCGAGCATCCGGCTGATCCCGCCATCGCAGATATGCGCGAGAGGTGGGGCGAGATACCAGTCATTCCCGTCAACGAATTGCTGGTGCGGGGAAACCTTCCTTCGGCGACCCGACTCGTGCAAAGCGCGCTTAGGGCATAGGCAGGAGGGCCCGTTCTCAATCGTCACCCGGCCCCCGGCGACAACGATCTCGATCGCCGCCGCGCAACGTTGTCGACCGTGCCACTTCGGCCGTGACGGTGCGGCGGACGGCTCAGATGCGGGAACCAGTTCCGAAACAACCACCCCCGGCACGAAAGCCGGGATCATCTCGCTCGCCTCGCGCGCCTCACGGCGCAGGTGAACAGTAGCTGTGGCGACAACGCATGGCGCCGCGCCACGGCACTCACCATGGCTCCAAGCCCAAAGCTCCTGACGACGCCCCGCTCCGGAGAAAACCTCGAACCGGCGCTCCGGCTCCTCGGCGCTAGATTTAAGCGTAAGTTCTGAAATCGTTGTATGCCCAAGCCCTCCAGGCTCGGACCATCGCCACCTTGGCCTGACCGGCGAAAGGTGAGGGCAGGACGACGCTTACGGATGATCTCGACGAGCGCCAAGATGTCCTACGGAGCCATGCCCTTTAGGGGGCCGGAGCAATGCGCCCGATAGTGGCCGTGCTCACGCCCATGACGCGGGCGATCTGCCGCACGCTTTCACCCTCAGCGCGCAGCTTGGCGACATAGGCACGCTGATCGGCAGTGAGCACGCTTTTGCGCCCGAACTTGACGCCCCGCGCTTTGGCGCGAATGCGTCCTTCGCCTGTGCGGGTCTTGATAAGTTCGCGCTCGAACTCCGCCAAGCCGCCGAGCACGGTCAGCATGAGCCTTCCGTGGGGCGTGGTGGTGTCGGCCCAGGCATCGGAAAGGGACCTGAAGGCGGCGCCCCGCTCGCTCACTTCGGCGAGCACATTGAGCAGATCACGCGTGGAGCGCGCCAGGCGGTCGAGCCGAACAACAATGAGAACGTCGCCGGCCTTGAGCGAAGCGATGCAGCGTCGCAGTTCGCGCCGATCTGTCTTGGCGCCACTCGCCGTCTCAGAAAAAACTTTCTGGCAGTTCGCTGTCCTGAGGTGTTCGATCTGGCTGTCTAGCGTCTGTCCGTCAGTAGATACGCGCGCATAGCCGATGATCATGAATGCATTATGAGACTATAATTCGAGACGCGCAAGCGATTGATTTCACTTGAATTGATACGCGTCTCAAATATTTTAAATTTAGATACATCCGGGCAATCGGGTGACTGCCGTATCATATCGTTGTTAGCGCCAATTCGAGAATGGGGCATCGAGCGTCGACGTGAAAGCAGGGTCAACCTCCGCGGCGGTAGCGGGCCGTCGCAGCGACCGATGAGCTTAGCTCATTCGTTAGCGCTAAAAAATGGCTTGTGACCGGCGACCGTCCAGTGGGATTCAGTCGTCAACGAGAAGGAAAACCCCCAGGGACCGTGGAACGGGGTATGAACATGATCAAATTAAATTCAATTGCTTTAACAGTGGCGTTATTCGCGAGCGCTTCTTCCTTAACGGAAGTGCATGCGCAAAGCGGCAGCAATCCCACATTCTCCGACGGGGTGGTCAAGCTCGGTGTCCTCACCGACATGTCGGGCCCCTATGCCGACTATGCCGGCAACGGCTCCTTCACGGCGGTGAAGATGGCGGTGGAGGACTTTGGCGGGGCGCTCGGCGGAAAGCCCGTGGAAGTGGTCGTTGCGGACCACCAAAACAAGAGCGACGTGGGGGTTTCCATCGCCCGGTCCTGGTACGATGTCGATAAGGTAGATGCCATATTCGACATTTCGAATTCCGCTGTCGCCCTTGCAGTCGCGGGTGTGACGAAGGAAAAGAACAAGGTAGTGATTCTGGGCGGTGTCAGCACGCCGAAGCTCACGACCGATTCCTGCACCCTTAACAGCATCCAGTACGTCTACGACGCGAACGCGCTCTCCAACGTCGTTGGCAAAGCGATCGTGCGGGATGGGGGCGACACTTGGTTCTTTCTTACCGTGGACTTCGCCTTCGGGCATGGCCTCGAAAAGACCACCGCCGACGTGGTCAAGGCGAGCGGGGGCAAGGTGCTCGGCAGCGTCCGCTTTCCGTTGAACACAGCCGACTTTTCCTCGTTCCTGCTTCAGGCGCAGGCTTCCAATGCGAAGATCATCGCCCTTGCCAGCGCCGGCTCGGACACCACCAACGCCATCAAGGGGGCAACCGAGTTCGGCATCTCGAACACCGGTCGACAGCGGGTGGTGACCCTGCTTACCTTCATCACCGACGTGCACAGCATGGGGCTGACCCAGGCGCAAAATCTGCTGCTTGCCACCGCTTTCTACTGGGACCGGGATGAAGAGACGCGCAAGTTCGCAAAGCGCTTTAAGGAGCGAATGGGCAAGATGCCGACCATGGTCCAGGCGGGCATGTATTCGGCCGCCCTGCACTATCTCAGGAGCGCCGATAAGGCGGGGACCGATGCCGGAACTGAAGTCGTCGCCCAGATGAAGGCCGAGCCCATCAACGATTTTTTCTCAAGGGGCGGCCGCATCCGGCCGGATGGCCTTCATGAGCACGAGATGCAGTTGATGCGGGTGAAGACGCCTTCGGAATCCAAGGCTCCGTGGGATTACTACGCTCCGTTGACCACGGTTGCTGCCGCGGATGCCTTCTCTCCCATGGTTCCCGGCGCCTGCGCCGCCGTCAAGTGAGGCGAAGGCGCGGTGGCTGGAGCGGCCGCCGCGCCCGTTCTTTCGTTCGAGGTCAGAATGCGCATCGTCAATCTGTTCCGCTATCCGGTGAAGGGTCTCTCGGCCGAAGCCATGGGCGAGGTGGTGCTGGAGGCCGGCTTCGGCTTTCCGCGTGATCGCGCCTACGCGGTGACGGACGGGTCGCTGCAGTTCGACCCGTCCGCACCGAAGCCCGCGCCGAAGACGCAGTTCCTCATGCTGGCGAAGCATGAGAGCCTCGCCCGGCTGGCGTCGCGCCTCATGGAGGCGCCCGATCGGCTGGAAATCCGTGATGGAAGGGACGTGCGCACCTTCGCGCTCGACGATGCAGCAGGGCGGGGCGCACTGGCAGGATACCTCGGCGGCGTTGTGAACGTGCCGCTACCGGGAGAGCCCGAAGTCGTCCATTCCCCCGGCCACCAGTTCACCGATGTCAGCGTGCATTCGGTGGCGCTCATGCGCTCCATTTCGCTCATCAACCTCACTACGGTCGGGGATCTGTCGGCTCATCTCGCCCTGCCTCTCGACCCCCTCCGCTTTCGTGCCAACCTCTATTTCGAGGGTCTGGCGGCGTGGAGCGAGCTGGACTGGGTGGGGCGGCGCCTCCGCATCGGCGAGGTGGTGCTGCAGGTCGTCCGGCGAACCAAAAGATGTGCGGCGACCAACGTCGACCCTGTCCGGGCGGTTCGCGACGTCAACCTGCCCATCGCCATCCGCGACTATCAGGGCCATGGCGACCTCGGGATCTACGCAGAGGTCGCGGCCGGCGGCAGGATCGCGGCCGGTGATCGTATCGAACTGCTCGACTGAGGCGCGAGCGCGCGGCTGCCGGACGGCGCACGCACTCAATACTGCCCAACCAGCCACCCTGAAAAGAGCTTCACCTCGCTCGTCAGAGCCTTATCCTTCGGGCAGAGCAGATAGTATCCGCCAGCGCTGCGGACGCTGAGGTCGAACGGCTTCACCAGCTCGTCGCGCCAGTCCACGTTGTCTATCTCGATGGTGGGCACGCAGGCGATGCCCTCCCCGTCGCGCGCGGCCATCACCGCCATGAAGGAATGGCCAACATCCACGCGCCCCGCGCCTTGCGTGGGGCCGACACCGGCGGCGTGGAGCCAGGCGGCCCAGCAGTCCGGGCGCTTCTGGTTGTGGATCAGTCGGAAACGCCCGAGGTCCTCAAGCGAGAAGAGCGGGCCATGCTGCTCGAACAGCCGGCGGCTCATCACCGGCGTGATACGGTCCTCCCAAAGGGGGGTGACGGATACGTCGTCCCAGGTCTCCGTCATCCGGAAGTCGATCTGCGGGGCGTTCGGATCGAAGGTCGCACCCGGAAGCTTGCCGACGCGCAGCGCCACATCGACGCCCTCCCTCTTGAAGTTCACGGGCTCCAGCGAGGACGAGACCTGCAGGCGAATCTCGGGATAGGTCATCATGAAGGTGGTGAGCCGCTGCATCAGCCACAGGACGCCGATGGTCGGCAGGACGCTGACCGAGAGAGAGCGCGCTTCCTGCAGGCTCTGCACCGTGGCGCGCTCGATTTCATCGAGCGCCGAGATCGCGGCGGCGAGATAGCTCTGGCCGAAGGGTGTCAGTTCCACCTGCCGGGTGAGGCGCCGGAAGAGCGGCGCGTGGAGGAAGTCCTCGAGCAGCTTGATCTGCCGGCTGATGGCGCCCTGGGTCACGTTGAGTTCGTCGGCAGCCTTGGAGAAGCTTAGATGGCGACCGGCGGCCTCGAATGCGCGCAGAGCCAGCAGCGGCGGCAGGCGGCGCTTCATTGGCGGCCCGCGATGGCATCACGTCCTGAAAGGCCATGTCGAATGTGAAGCGCCAGCATGCCGGAACTCTAACCCCCTGGATCAGCGGATTTCAACGTGTTCTCTGGCTGACGGGGGCATCGTCTCCCACGCAGCAGCCCCTTCGCCAACACAGGCTGCGAACGAACGGGCGATCCGCTCCTCGGGCAGGCCGTCCACGATGAACACGAGGAAAGACGGCAGGTTCGCATCTCCCTCCCGCTCCATGTGCTCGGGGAAATATGCGATGTGCCGGACGCAATTGATGAGCACGGGCGCTTCCGCTCCCTTCAGGGTCAGGAAGCCCTTGATGCGCAGGATGCGGTTGCCATGACGGTGCAGCAGCAGCGACAGCCACAGCGCGAGGCGGCTCCAGTCCAGCGGCTGCTCCACCCGCAGGCAGAAGGTCTGCGGCCCCGTCGGTCGACATGCAAAGGCGTCGGCCGGCGGCCGCACGGCGGGCCGGAAGCGCTCCCCCCGCCAGCCTCCGGCGAAGGCACGGTGGGCGATGCGGTCTGCCCTGAGGCCCCCGGCCTGCTCGACGAGCCAGCCGAACCGCGTCTCGGCAGCCGGACGGCAGGGTGCGAGTGGCTGGATCTGGGCCACGTAGGCGTCCACTGCCGCCAACGCGTCCGGGTCGGCCATATCGGTCTTGGTGATCAGGACGACGTCGGCGGCCTCGATCTGGCGCCGGTGCTCTGCGGCATCGCGGCTCTCCAGGGCGTGGACCCCGTCGACGAGCGTGACGACGAGGGCGATCCGCAGCTGGCCATTGAGATAGGGGTCCGACGTGATGGTCGCAATCACCGCCAACGGGTCCGCGAGCCCGCTCAACTCCAGGATCACACGATCGAAGTCTTTCCGCGTGCGATGCAGGGCAAGCACCCCGTGCAGTTCCTCCTTGACCCCACGATCAATGCGGCAGCACAGGCACCCGTTGGCGAGCAGCGCGACTGCGCCGGTATCGTTTCGCAGGAGATGGTCGTCCACGCCGAGGGCCGCAGCCTCGTTCACGAGCATCAATGAACGCGTGAAGGCGGGATCATCGAGCGCCCGGCGCAGGAAGGTCGTCTTGCCGCTGCCGAGGTAGCCGGTGACGATGAACACGGGAAGGCGGAGATCGCCTGCCGACCGGATCATCGTGTGCCGGCTGTGCCGGCCTCCATGCAGGCGATGAAGGCGTCGTCCAGGGGGTCGACGGGACGACCCGACAGGCGCGCGACTCCCTCCCAAACTTCAGGCAGTGTTTCGACGATCAATGCGCCGCCGGCCCTGTCCTCAAGGATCCACGAGGTCAGCATCCAGTCCCGCACCGCGATGCCGGCGTGGGCGCAGATCATCGCAAGCGCGCGGGCCTGGGCCATGCGCGCGGCGGCGGGAAGCGGATCGCGCCCCCTGCCTGCGGGGTGCCTGCCGGGGCTCGACCAATGGCCCATGCCGCTCCATATGCCGCACATGCCGCACATGGGATCAGCCAGCGAAGGGGTGGGCGCGGTCAAATTCGCGGGCAATGGTCTCCAGCGTCGTGAACTCGACGCCCGGAAGCCGCGCCATGTGCTCGATCAGCCGCGACAGCATGCGCAGTACCTGAGGCCGGCCGGCGACGTCGGGGTGAAGGCAGAAGGAGAAGACGGCTTCGTCCAGTTCCTCGTAGACCCAATCGAACTGCTCACGCCACAGTTCCTCGATGTCCTTCGGGTTCATGAAGCCATGGCTGTTCGGTGACTTCTTGATGAACATCATGGGCGGCAGGTCGTCGAGATACCAGCTCACGGGAATCTCGATCAGCGCCGTCTCCTTGCCCCGCGACAGGGGCTTCATCCAGCTCGATGCCGGCTGGCCATAGTCGATGGCGGTCCAGTTGTCGCCCACGCGCAGGCGATAGCAGGAGAAGTCGCTATGCATCATGGAGTGGTCGTAGAGAATGCCACGTTCCATCAGAAGGCCGGGGGTGTTGGGGCTCAGCTCCCACCATGGCGCGGCATAGCCCACGGGCCGCCGCCCGGCGAGGCCGGTCAAAAGCTCGATGCAACGATCCAGGACGTCTGCCTCCTGAGCCGGCGACATGGCGAGCGGGTTCTCATGGGTGTAGCCATGCAGCGCGATCTCGTGTCCGCGTGCCGCGACCTGCGCCATCTCGGCCGGAAACGTCTCGACCGAATGACCGGGGATGAACCAGGTGGTCTTCAGGCCGTAGCGATCGAACAGGTCGAGAAGCCGGAGGCTTCCGACCTCGCCCGCAAAGAGGCCGCGAGAAATGTCGTGCGGGGAATCCGCACCGCCGAACGTGCCTATCCACGCGGCAACCGCATCTACATCGACGCCGAATGCACAGGTGATTTTCTTCGTCATGTCATGTCGCCCGGAAGGTTTCAGATATCGAGAACGAGAACCGATCCGGCCTCGGCGCGGGCCGTGCACACTGCCACGTAGCGGCTGCGCTCCACCTCTCCAAGGCAGGTGTCGCGGTGGATCGGTTCGCCGGAAAGCCAACGCGTCAAGCAGGTGCCGCAATAGCCCTCCCGGCAGGAGTGGTCGACGTCGAGACCCGCCGCCAGGAGGCTGTCGAGGATCGTATCGCCCGGCCTGATTTCGACGGTGACGCCGCTTTGCGCGCACGAGACGGTGAACGGCGCCTCCTGCGCTTCGGATGCAGCAAGCGGCGCCGCACTGAATGCCTCGAAGTGCAGGCTCAGCCCTCCGATCTCCGTGCCAACCCGGCTCACGGCCGTCATCAGGCCGGCTGGCCCGCAACAATAGACGTGAGTCCCCGCTGGTTGCGCACGTAGCAGGGACGCGACGTCGAGACCGCGGGAGGGATCTCCGTCATCCAGCACAAACTTCACTTGGCCATGGCGGCGCGGCGCCAGGAGTTCCTCAAAATAGACGACGTTCTCCTCGCGCCGGCTGCACACGACAAGGTCATAGGCGCGCCCTTCGCGCTCGCAGGTATCCGCCATGCAGATGAGCGGGGTCAGGCCGATTCCGCCGGCAATGAGCAGGGTCCGCTCCGCCGGGCGAAGCGGGAAATGGTTGCGGGGCCCACCGATCTCGACCGTGGCGCCGACGTGAAGATGCTGGTGGACCCACCGCGATCCTCCGCGCCCGTCCGGCGCAGCCTGTACCGCCACGACATACGGCTCACCTGGACTATACGGCCGGACGAGTGAGTATTGCCGCACGCCAACTTCGGGAATGTGAATGTCTATATGCGCACCGGCTTCATATGGAACGATAAAACGCGCATCATCGATGTCGATTTTCAGCTCGATAACGGCCGAATTCAATGTCCGCCTTGCCACTATGTGGCCTATTGTTTTTTCGCGACCGGCCGTCTGCATCCCACTAAATCTCTGCTTATTCTCGAGATCATGGTTTCACGCATGTTATGGCACGACAAACGATTTGTGGTTTTGTATGGATTAGTTTCCCTCATGCTTGCCGGCTTGCGTGAGGGGATGAGACGGAGGCCTCGGCACCCGCTGCGCGGCCCGTCCGCTGAGCGCGCGACGCCTGAGTGGAGCACTCATATGCGCAGTCGCATTCGCTTCGAACGACCTCACAGATGACTGCGATTACGTGACTATGGGCATCTCTTTGTTGCCTCGCGCGGCACCGGTGGCGAGAGCGAGACGGGGCTTATCGAGAACCTCGTCGAGCTTTTGGCATATAAATTGCTCAAAAGAGGCATGGCGCTTGGGAGGCCAATGATGGCGATAGATTTCACGCTCACGGCCAACCAGAGGCGCCTGCGGACCATAGCGCGGGAATTCGCCAACGATATCCTTGCCCCGCGCGTCCGGCAGGCCGACGAGGAGGCGGACCCGCAGAAGGCCTTCCAGGGCGTGAAAGGCGCCTACGTGGAAGCCTACAAGCTGGGCTTCGCCATGGGCTTCATCCCCAAGCGCTATGGCGGCGGCGGCACCAGCGCCCTTGATCTCCAGGTGGTCGCAGAGGAGATCTGCGCGGTGGACCCTGGCTTCGCGACAATCCTTCTGGTCAATGGCCTCGCCCTCATGCCACTGGTGTGGTTTGGCAACGAGCGGCAGAAGCAGAAATGGCTGACGGCGGCAACGAGCGACCCGCGCGGCGAGTACCTTGCCGCCTGGACGGTTAGCGAGGCGGCGGGATCGCCCGGGGGCACCGCCAATTTTGACCATCCTGCGCCATGGCCGGCGGGGGTTTCGCTGACAGCGACCCATGACCGCAAGAACGGCGAATATATCCTGAATGGCCGAAAATACTGGCCTTGCAACGCAGGCGGCTGGGATCTGGCCGGCGCAAACGTCAATATCTGCATCGTCCGCACCGCCCCCAAGCATGGCGGCACGGAGGGCCTGTCGGCGATCATTGTGCCGCGGGGCACGGCCGGTGTCGTCTACGAGCCGCCTATTTCCAAGATCGGCCACCGCATCTGCCAGAACAATTCCATCGTCTTCCAGGATTGCCGCGTGCCGGCGGAGAACGCCTTTGCGATCGGCGATGGCGACCTGGCGATTGCCCGCGCCTTCACCTGGTCCGGCCCGGTGGCCGCCATTGCCGCAGTCGGGGTCGCGCGATCTGCTTATGAATATGTGCTCGACTGGGCGAAGACCCACACAGCCGGCGGCCCGGAGCCGATCATCAACCACCAGGCGGTCGGCTATGCGCTCGCGGACGTGGCGATGAAGATCGAGGCCTGCCGTGCCTTCGCGTGGAAGGCGGCGCACTATCTCGACCGCAATGAGAGCCAAGGCCATGCCATCTGCGCCATGGCAAAGGTCTTCTGCGGAGAAACGTTGTTCGGCGCCGTATTCGGGGCCATGCGGGTGATGGGGGTGAACGCCCTCGACCGGCGGCATCCGCTGGAGCGCTACCTGCGTGAAGCCGCCGTCTTCCCCCTCTATGATGCGGGCAATCTGGGCATGCAGATGCGCAAGATCTGGTCCGTCATGCGCCACCCCGATTTCGATCCGCGCGCCTTCATGGACGTAGCGCCGACACCATTCGACAAGACTCTGAGATAGCGCTGCCGGCCGCAGTCAGGCGAGGGGAACGAAGCGGAAGCGGCAGACCTGCCCATCATCCCGCTGCATGCACTCCTCCTGGTCCACGCCCGCTCCCATCAGGCCGCTGATGAACCCGATGTCGAACTGGCAGACCTCCGGATAATCCTTCGACAGGTCGTGATAGACACAGTTCCGGCACTCGATGCGCGGAAGTTTGCCTGGCTCCTCGTCAGGAACGGTCTGCGCCACAAAGCCGGTTTCATTCATGATCCGAACGATTTCGGCGATGCGCTCGATCCGCGTCTTGCCGGTGATGCGCGGCAGCGCCATGGCCGACATGTCGACCCCGAGGTTGAACATGAACTCGCCAAGGTCGGCTTCGCCGATGCGCCCACGCAGCGTCTGAAGCAGGATGCGCGAGAACCAGGAATATTGCTTGGGGAAGATGCCGATCCCGCTTTCGGTCAGCACATAAATCTGGCCCGGCCGGCCGCCAGTCTTGCGGGCCGAGCCTCGTGCGACATAGCCGTCGCGCTCCAGGCCCGACAAATGCTGCTTGACGGCGCTGCGGCTGATGTCCAGCCGCCCGGCCAGTTCATCGACAGAGAGGCCGGATTTGACTTCAAGAAGCTGCGCAAGCAGCCGCCGCTGGGTTTCTCCCCCGCTGAGCACAGTTGAATCCTCATATCATACTTGAGCCATCATAGAAGCGAAGCCCTTACTCCACAACGCATCTCGCCAAGGGCTAGAGGGGATGCGGATCGCCGTTGCGGAGCCGCCCAAACGGGCATGGCCTGGCGCCCTTTTAATCACAAGAATCTTTTGACAGTTTTTTATGTCGAAACTAGCATTTGAGTGTTCGCACGCCGTCCCGATATCGCCTCTCCGCCACGCCCGACACCCGTCGCGGCGAACGGGTCTGCGCGGCCATCGATGGTGCGAGCAGCACAACAACGAAGGGGAACTTCAATGGCAATCGACTTCACCATGTCGCCCGAACAACGCCAGATCCAGACGATGGCCCGCGAATTCGCGGAGAACGTGCTGGCTCCCGTCATACCCGACGCTGATCGCGAGCCGGATCCTTTGCTGGCCCATGCCAAGACGAAGGGCGCCTATGTCGAAGCCTACAAGGCCGGCATCGCCATGGCCATGTTGCCCAAGGAATATGGCGGCGGCGGTCTCTCGTGTCTCGATTTCACCATCGCGGCCGAAGAGATCTGCGCAATCGATCCTGGTTTTGCCTGCACCGTGCTCTGCAACGGCCTCGGCCTGATGCCGGTCTCCTGGTATGGCACCGAGGAGCAGAAGAAGCGCTTCATCGGCGCGGCAACCTCCGACCCGACTGGCGAATTCCTCGGTGGCTGGACCGCCGGCGAGCCTCCGGGCGGCACGGGCGGCACTGCGAATTTCGACAACCCGTTCCCCCGGCCCGCGGGCATCGGCCTGACCGCGACCCGTGACGGCGACGTCTATATTCTCAATGGTCGGAAGAAGTGGTCTTCGGCGGGCGGCTGGGATGCCAAGGGTGTAAATGCGCAGACGGTGATCGTGCGAACCGATGGCGACGTCGGCGGCACCAAGGGCCTCTCCGCCATCGTGGTCGAGCGCGGAACGCCCGGCATCACGTATGAATTTCTCAACAAGGAGGGGCACCGTACCGCGTCCAACGCCCTCATCACGTTCGACAATGCGCGCGTTCCCGTCGAAAATCTCCTGCCCGGCGCGGCCGGCAATGGCGATTTCGTTATCAACCGCAATTTCGCCTGGTCCGGCCCTGTGGCGGGCATCGCGGCGGTGGGCATGGCGCGTTCGGCCTACGAAGCAGCCCTCAAGTTCTGCAAGGCCAACACTGCGGGCTCGTTGACGCCGATCATCCGCTTCCAGAATGTCGGCTACATTCTCGGCGACTGCGCCGCCAAGATCGAGTCGGCCCGCTATTTCTGCTGGCGCGCCTCGGACTATCTCGACAAGCACGAGCAGCATGCCGAGCTCGTCGGCGCCATGTGCAAGATCAACACGACCGAAGCCATGTTCGACGTCATCTACAAGTGCATGCAGGTGGTCGGCGTGAACAGCCTGAGCACCGAATATCCGTTCGGCCGCTTCCTGCGCGAGGCCTCAGTCCTGCCGATCTATGACGGTGGCAACATGGGCATGCAGCGCCGCCGCGTCCACGGCGTCATTGCCGACGAAGGGTTCAATCCGCGGGCGGTGATGGAGGACAGCACGATCGTCTTCGAAAAATCGATGGAGAGCATCGGCACCGTTGCCGATTGGGACCGTCAGTACTCAAATTCCGGTTCCACACCGTTCGTATCCGCAGCTGAATAGACTTAAATGCCGTGCGCGGGCGCCGTAATTAGCGCCCGCGCACGTGGCAAGAGCTTGATCGCTGTTTCTTCGAGTTGGTACTGTCAGGTCCTTTGGAGATTGAACCTACGGCCCTCGTCCCACTGGCCAGGTCCCTTCCGACACCGCCTGAGGTCAGAATTTTCGTCGTGGTGAAGCACGTCGGGCCATCTGCGAGGCTGTCCTTGCCAATGCCGGACCGGGTGCGCCGTGTCGACGGCACCGGGCGGTTCGATGCTGTCGTGCTATTTGGCTCAGGTCATTACGATGGCACGAGGCAGGCCACCTCGATCGACCAGGGTATGCAGCGGGTGCCAAGCTTGCCGCAATTGGTCCGATTCCACTCAAACGCATCGCCCCCTTTTCGCCGGTTCCGAGGAGCCGTCCACGCTGCGCGCCATCAGTCGATCTCCTCGGTCAGATTCAGGCGCTCACGTGTGGGGCTATGGATCTCGTCCCGAGGCTGACTTCTGTCAGGCCCGCAGCCAACGTCAGCGGGTCGTCCCGGAGCATCGGGCCAAATCGAAGAGCAGCCGTTCGCATTCCTCCTCCATCACCGAACTCCGATCGCCGAGCCTGCCCTAAGTGGAGCTCGGCCCTCGGTTTCCGGGAATTGCGCGCCCGAAAGTCACCGCAACCAATTAAAAATTTTTAGTTGACAAATGTAATGTCATAATGTTAATATTGCACAGCGCTAAGCTAGCGCTAAATTTCGGAGCACTTCATATGACCAATCATACATCCATTCTCGCGTGCGTTCTCTTCTCCAAAAACTGGGCTGGCAAGGCTCAGGCTGGCCGATTCTCTTCGGTCGATGCCGAACGCGCCACCGCCGCGGGCGTGAAGAACGGCGCATCTGTCGTGTTCTTCTCGGAGGGCGACGACGCCGATCTCATCGCCGCCATCCCCGCCGGACGCTTCGGCGAGAACGACCGCCCGCTGCTCACCAGCGTCCGCCAGGACATCTTCAAGCGCCTAGTCGCCATCGCCGAGACGCAGGGCAAGGTGGCCACGCCTGCCCAATCGAATGAGAAGGCTGCTGAGGCCGATGTTGCGAAGAGCGAGCCGAAGGCGCCCGCGCGCAAGAAGGCCGCTGCCATGCTTGCCAAGTCGACGGACACGGCCAGCGGCGAGGCGCTGATCAGCGTCGTCATCAAGGAGGGCGCCAAGCACTGGCCGGGGCTGCAGAAGGGCGACGTGGTTCTCGCGCCGGAGTTCACCGATGGCCAGTACGATGGCTGGTGGGAGGCCGTGGTTGTGGCCCGGAGCGAAAGCCACGTCACGCTCGAATGGCGCGACTACAAGGACTACCCCACCTTCACGCGACCCATCACGCAGGTCGCCCCAATCCACCCGGAGTGCAGGGTGGCAGTCTGAGGCGGATACACGGTGAGTACGAAGAAAGGGGCGGCTTCGGCCGCCCCTTTCTTTTGTCCTGTCGGCTTCCCATCATCGGGTACGAATGCAGCCTTGGTCAGTTCGACCAAGGCACAAACCCGGCTGGCGGTCGCAGGAAGGCGAATAGCGCTCCCTACGCCTTGCGCTTGGTCTTGACCGTCGACGCGCGACCACGAGCAACAGGCGCCTCGGCGACAGCCTTGCGGATCTGTCCCAGCCCGATCCGCTTCGCCATCTCAGAGCGTGCAGCAGCGTAGTTCGGGGCCACCATGGGATAGTCCTTCGGCAGGCCCCACTTATCCCGGTAGGCTTCAGGCGTCATCCCAAACGCCGCGAGGAGATGTCGCTTCAATGATTTCAGTTTCCGGCCGTCTTCGAGACAGACGATATAGTCCGGCGTGATCGACTTGCGCACCGGCACAGCCGGCACGAGTTCGACGACCGCTTCGGGCTGGGGAGCCGCGAGGGTGCTGAGGCTGGCGTGAACGCTGGCAATAAGTGCAGGGAGCTCCGCCGTAGGCACCGTGTTATTTCCAACGAATGCCGCTACAATATCCGCAACATTCCCGAGAAGAGTGCCCGCGTCATTTACGTGATCATCGTTCGACATTTTCCACCCCAGACAAAAAAGATGGCCGCTTCTCAAGCGCAGATTTTTCAATCTGGCAAGAGATGCAGCCATCTGAAGCATCGGATTTCTGCAGGCGGGGTGATGGAGCTAAGAGTCCGCCTCTCGATCAGTAGCTCTTGCGACCAGTCCGCAGTAGCGAACACCCCTGCGCGGACCTCACAGCCTCGTCGTAGCCGCGATCCGTTGACTGACCGCGTTCGCTCAGCGCCTTGGGCAGGACGAGCAGGCTATCTTCAGGCAAGCTCCGTCCATTGGCCTTCAACGCGTACCCCGTGGCCTTCCCCGGGGCCGTGTCGAGCCGGACGCAGTGAATGCGCTGAAGGCGGGTATCCTTCATGAGCCAAGGCGCATTTTCCCTAACCCAGGTGGCCAGCTCGTACCTGAACCGGGATTCCATGGGTGCGAGCAAGATGCCATGCTCATGCAGGCCATCGTTCAAGGCGACATCAGCAACAGACATCTTGTCCGTCTTGAACACCGGCAGATCGGGCGAGGCGACCAGCAAGGGCAGATACCGGCGCTGGGAAGGCTTGTCTGGATGATGCGCGAAGCGATGCGCCACCCGCGAATAGACCCTCTCGATATCCTTATGCATGAGATCGATCTTGCCCGCCTGCGTTCCGGCATAGAGATTCTTGAACATGAATGTCACCAGGTAGCCAGTGTAGCCATCGGCGATATGGTCTTCGACCCATTTGCCGTAGCTGCTAGCAACGCCCTCGACACGAGCCGACCCCGAGCGAAAATCCTCAACGCATTTCTTCGACATCGCAAATATCCATACATTATGAACACGATGTCTATTTACAATATTCGATTATGCAAATGCATATTTGAATAAATAAAAGATATATCGCAGACATGCGATATAAGGCGGCCAATATTTATGCACTGAATAGTTGATGCATCGATAGGCTATGCATTGCATGTTTATCGAACTATCGAGTCATTCAGCTATATCTGAATCCAAACTTTATTGCATTTATGCTCATTTTCAATGAAACCGTCTTTCAGAAACACCTGATTCAGACTTCACTCTTCAAACGTGACTCCTCGTCTCATTCAGACATGACTCCTCATATGCGGAGCGTGTTTCGGCCCACATGAAGCTGTCGGAGGCGATACGGTCGACGTCGAAAACCCAATCATCGATCGATATTCGCTGATGCCATTGATTTACAGAATTGCGATTTGCACCCTCACGGCGTGCTTTCTGAAAATTAGAGCGCGTGCCGCCGCACCATGATCGCGTGTCCATACAAAAAGGCCCCGCGCTGCGCGCGCGGGGCCAAAAAGTGAGGCTCATGTGAGCCACCAGACTAGGCGGCGTCAGATTTGCTCTTGGGCACGCCCTTGGCGTTCCCCTCAATGCGCGCGAGATCGAACACGACATAGTCGCGCCGGGGCGGATGCATGCCTTTCACGCGGATCTGGCGCACATAACGCCCCGCCTCCTTGCCGGGTAGGAGATACCCGCGCGCCTTGAGGGAAGCCAACACACCGTCCGCCTGCCACGCTGGCACGATATCCGGCAGCCGATCGCGCAGGAGTGCCAGCCCTGACACGCCCGAGATCTCACGACGAATCCCGAACATGGTCTTGCCCCTGCCCGAACGCACCTTCATCCCCATCCCCACCTTGGGGAACAGCTTTGGGTCGCTTGCGTGAGCGCGCAACCACACCAGCATGTCGTCGGCAGCAGAGCCGGCAGGTCGCACAATTTCCCAAGCCTGCCGATGCACCTTCCGGATTGCAGCTCCGGCCGCCTTCTTGGTCCACGGCGCTACCTTATATTGCGCGGCGAGCATGGCGGCCGCGTACACCACCGCGAACTTGCGGGCGAACCGCTCGGCGAAGGGTGAGGGAGCCGTTACAGCCCTGGCCATGAACCGCTCGACATGTTCGCGGGCCCTCTCCGCGCCCTTGGGGTCAGCGACGAACCGCCGAACGAAGCGCCGGATGGGGCGGCCATAGTTGTCACAGATCGCAGACTCCGCGGTGCGGGCCAATTGCGCTCGACGCTCTCCGGACAGCTCCAGGTCAAAAATCCCGCCCTCGTCACGCGTCGGCACGGGAATGCCGATCAGGCGAACCTGCTCGCCGTCGTTCCGCCGTCGGATGCCCGAGCCATCCAGGGGCTCCTCTCCCGACGACAACCCGAAAATGAGGTAGTGGACGTTGCGCAAATCGAAGTCGGAGACCGCACGGCTGGATCTTTGGCGTCCTTGCCCGCCGGTCATCTTGTAGGCGAGGTTCTGGACGTGCTGAAGGCGCTTGGCAGGTGTTCCTTCGATGCGCCCCAGTTCGTCGAGGACGAGGAGTGAGTCGTTGCAGCGAGCAGCCTCCTCTTCGAGAGCACGGCCCGTCAGATCATGGGTGCGTAAACGCTCTCGTCCGGCCTTCTCGATGACGGATTGAGCCGCCGTCGATGCCAGGCTCTTCCCCGTCGACGACTCCCCGATGAAGTGGAAGACGGCTCCTTCGTCCTGGCCGACTGGCCGCAGCAAACAGCCCGCGAACGCCACGCTGACCGCGAAGGTGAGATAGCTGGAGCTTGCACACGCCTCAGCTAGCCCTTCGCGCCATGCCTTGGTCTTGCCCTTCGCGCATTGGCGGACCGGCAGGGGGTTAGTGGGGACCAACCGGCGGCCACGGCCAACGGCACGATCTGGGAAAAGGTAAGACCGGCCGTGCCATCCAAGGATGCTCGTCGAACTAACGACGTCACACCCCTCCGCTTTCAGCGCCAACTGCAGGTCCTCGAGCCAATCTTCGGGTATGCGGGCGCCTCTCGCTGCGAGAACTCGCTTCGCTCCGCGGGGGTCGTCGATCTGGGATCGAGAAATAATCGAGGTCGCCCGGCCACCACTGACGGTTCCGAAAGCGAGTTTTACCGAGTGAACGTCGTCGTCAATGTTGCGATGGATCTCGATAGGCTGGACCCAAGGGGTCGTGCGTGCGCGCGTCATGTGGGATTCCTGAGGTGATGTGAGCCATCGATGGCTCACGTGACAGCAGACAAGGGCCTGCGCGCGCGCCGGAGCGCGCGTGCAGATGTTGGCGAAGGGCGAGTGTTTTGCGGCTACTTCCGAGGCCTGCCGCTTCTACGGAGGCCTTCGGAGGGGCGAATAAACAGTGCCAGGATCAGCTTCCTGCGATCGGCAATGCGATCATCGGGCCTGAACCTATCAACGCCGGTCGAGCTGAGCAGTTGCTTGGACATCGAGAGTATCGAGCGACTGCAGTTACCGTGACCGGGATTCTGGTCAGCGGCCATCGCCCACACCCTTTTCGATAAGCAAGGCGATGTCTGAGGCACGCCATGCAACAGCCCGAGAGCCGAGTTTGACCGGCTTCGGAAACTCCCCCGACTGAATACCCGAATACCACTTCGACCGTGAGATCGGTATTAGACCCCGAGCTCCGACAATCTGATGAAGTCGAAGCAACGCGTTGGGATTGAACGGCTTCACGTCCATGAACGCTCCTTTTTTGGACCGTCATGGTTTTGGCAGAAGCACCCCGCTATGTGCCCGAAGTCGTTTAATGTTTTCCGAATTCGGACTTCTTTACACGCTTGCTAGCCGTCTCGATCAAGCGATCGATATCCCCCTCCTCAGCGATGAGCTCTGCGCAGTCGTCCAAAACCGACTTAACTGTGTCATGAGTTATCGTTACCCCAACGTCCTTTAAATCTTTTTCGACCATTTGATGTATTCTGCTATTTTTGCCCGGTATATAGTCTTTTGTCATAATCGAGAAATAGGCTATTATCTTTTTCATGCTATCTATTCTTTTTTCATTTAGGCTCTTTTTTAATATTTCAACATCATTTTTAAGTTTTTTATTTGCAACTTTTAGCAGATTCAATTTGTATGAGCTCGCCTCTTCATACACTTTGACCGCGTTTTGCAATTTTTCTGGAACAGGAATTCCTTTTATAATGAGCGCTTCTATTATTTCTTTTGGTGTATCATCGCCTGTTAACTCATCTGATCTCTCTATAACTCTCTTATTGTCTTTGAATTTCTGCGAAATTACGCTGGTTTCCGGCATAAGCGCGATATATTTTGAATCTACACGATCTGGATCCAAGAGAAGAATCAGTGCCGCTGCTTCTGAAGCGGTCCAGGAGTCTAGAATTGACCAATATCGAATACGTTCATCGGAAATTACGAATCGACGGTGCGTTGCCTCATCATTGTAGGCAGATTGCTGCTCGACCGTTTCTTTTCCCGGATGAGATGACATTTCGACCTCCATCAATTAAATTTCAGATCTTCATCGATTTTTCGATTAGAACCGCCGGCCGGTCGCGTTACGTGTATGGCCCACTTTAAGTCCGCTTCCCATTCATCCCGCGGAACTCGTCCAGGAGGTCCGCCCACACCTGCATGAGCACAACCCTTTCTGGCCAGTAGGTCGCGCGGTTGTAGGCTCGGCGCACTTCGTTGCTGTCCAGATGCCCCAGGGCCGCCTCGATCACATCGGGAGAGTGCCCATGCTCGTTCAGGATCGAACTGGCCGCCGCCCGGAACCCGTGGGAGGTCATCTCGTCCTGGGTGAACCCCATGCGGCGCAGCGCCGAGTTCATGGCGTTTTCGCTCAGGAGCTTTTTGTTCGAGCGGATCGAAGGGAAGATCAACTCGCTGGCGCCGGTCAGCGGGCGGATATCGGCGAGCACCGCCAGCGCTTGGCGAGAGAGGGGTACGACGTGCGGTCGGCGCATCTTCATGCGTTCCGCTGGAATGCTCCAGGTCGCCCTTTCCACATCGACCTCACCCCATCGAGCGCCCCGCACCTCGCCCGGCCTGGCGAATGTCAGTGCGGTGAATAAGAGCGCCGACCTGACCGTAGGCCAGCCGGTGTATTCGTCAACGGCGCGAATCAAGCCGCCCAGCGCCTTGGGATCTGTGAGAGCCGATAAGTGGCGCACCTTTGGCCGCTCCAGCGCGTCCCTCAGTGCGAAGGTTGGGTCGGTTTCGGCTCTGAGTGTCGCGATGGCGAAGCGAAACACTGCCCCTATCGATGACCTCAGGCGACGCGCCGTCTCTCGCCGGCCACTCCGCTCAACCTGCTGCAACACGGATAGAATCTCGAAGGCGGAGATTTCAGCTATCGGCCGGTGGCCCAAGCTGGGGCCTGCTAGATCCGTAAGAAGCCAGCGCTTCTTAGCTAGAGTGACTTCGGCAATTCCTCGCCCCTTCAGGCGCTCTATGAATTCCTCGGCTACGGCCGAAAACGTGTTGGCGGAAGACACGCTGGCCGCAACCTTCTCCAGCTTGCGGACCGCGGAAGGATCCTCGCCAGCGAGAAGTTGCCTCTTGGCCTCTTCCCGCTTTTGGCGCGCCTCGACGAGGGGAACGGTGGGGTAGGGGCCAAACGAGAGCTGCTTCGGCTTGCCCGCGAATCGATAGGCGAGGCGCCAGATGCGACTACCATTCGGGTTAACAAGAAGGTGCAGGCCACCGCCGTCAAATAGCTTGTACGGCTTGTCTTTTGGCTTGGCGTTGCGCAACGCCAGATCCGTGAGAGGCATATGTAGGCATCTCGCTGTAGGCACACAATCGATGCCTACAAGCATGCCTACGCGTGCGCGAGATTCAATCGGACCACCGTGGACCCCGGGAGACAATCAAAGGGGGCTAACCACTTGATCTACCATCGCAATTGGACGTTACAAGACGTCTGTGGATGGCAAAATGGTGCCCAGGAGAGGACTCGAACCTCCACGGCTTTCACCACTGGTACCTGAAACCAGCGCGTCTACCAATTCCGCCACCTGGGCCCCGTCCGGTTGTGGCCGGCTGGGAGCGCGACACATAGAGGGGGGGCGGCTTGCTTGTCAACACGCTCTTTGCGCTCTTCCGCGGAAAGATGGGGAAGGCGGGTGCGGCCGGCTGGGCGACACCCGCCTTGCCGTCAGGCCTTGAAGTCGGGCGGGCGCTTTTCGATGAAGGCGCTCATGCCTTCCTGCTGGTGGGCGAGGCCGAACTGGGACTGGAACACCCGGCGCTCGAAGCGGATGCCCTCGGCGAGGGAGGTCTCGTAGGAGCGGTTCACCGCCTCCTTGGTCTGCATAGCCACGGGCAGCGACATGCCGGCGATCACCTTGGCCACCTTCAGCGCCTCGGTCATCAGCTCGGCGGCGGGGATGATGCGGGAGACGAGGCCAGAGCGCTCGGCTTCCACGGCATCCATCAGCCGGCCGGTGAGGCACATTTCCATGGCCTTGGACTTGCCGATGAAGCGGGTGAGGCGCTGGGTGCCGCCCGAGCCGGGCATGACGCCGAGCTTGATCTCCGGCTGGCCGAATTTCGCGGTGTCGGCGGCGAGGATGAAGTCGCACATCATGGCGAGCTCGCAGCCGCCGCCCAGGGCGAAGCCGGCCACCGCCGCGATCACCGGCTTGCGGGTGCGCGAGAGGCGCTCCCAGGAGGTGATGTAGTCGTCGAGATACGTGTCGGGATAGGTGAAGTTCTGCATCGCCTTGATGTCGGCTCCGGCGGCGAACGCCTTCTCCGAGCCGGTGAGGATGATGCAGCCGATGGCGCGGTCGGCCTCGAGCACGTCGAGGGCGGCGTTCAGCTCGTTGATGAGCTGGGCGTTGAGCGCGTTGAGCGCCTGCGGGCGGTTCAGCCGGATGATGCCGACCCGCTCGTCCACCTCCAACAGGATCGTCTCGTAAGCCATCCCTATCTCCTCCTCAGCCGGCGTGACACCGGTCGATAGCCTCGGCGGCGCTTCGCGCACACGGGTGACGTGCTCTAGCGTGTCCCGGCTTTGATGCGAAGTGGCAGCCTCGCACAGCGGCCGTGCGGCGCTGCGCTATCTCTGGCAGACCGGGCAATAGAAGGTAGAGCGCCCGGCTTGCACGATGCGCTGGACGATGCCCTTGCAATGCCGGGTGCGGCAGGGCTCGCCCTCCCGGCCGTAGACGCGGAAGGTGTGCTGGAAATAGCCGAGTTCGCCGCTCACCTGCTTGTGGTCGCGCAGGGAGGAGCCGCCCGCCTGGATGGCCTCGCGCAGCACGTCGCGAATGGCGGTGACGAGGCGCTCCACCCGTGGCGTCGGCTTGCCGTCCTTGGTGACGATGGTGTGCGCAAGGCGGCGCGGCGAGAGGCCGGCGCGGAACAGGGCCTCGCAGACATAGATGTTGCCCAGCCCCGCCACCAGCTTCTGGTCCAGCAGCGCGGCCTTCAGCGCGGTATTGCGGCGGGCGAACGCTGAAGCGAGATAGTCCGCATGGAAGGCGTTGCCCAGCGGCTCCGGGCCGAGCCCGGCGAGGAGCGGATGGCTCTCCAGCCGGTCGTAGGGAACGATCAGGATGGCACCGAAGCGGCGCGGATCGTTGAAGGTGACGGTGGTGCCGCCGGCGAGGTGCAGCACCACATGATCGTGGGGGCCGGCCGCGGCGCGCGGATAATGGAAGGCGCCGGGCCGGCGGGTTTCCGTCCCCTCGACCCGGATGGAGCCGGACATGCCGAGGTGCAGGATCATCACCTCGCCGCCGTCCAGATCGGCGAGCAGATATTTGGCGCGGCGGCCGATGGCCTCCACGCGGCGGCCGGCGAGGCGTTCGGCGAAATTCTCAGGCAGCGGCCAGCGCAGGTCCGGGCGGCGCGCCTCGGCGCTTTCGATCACGGCGCCCTGCAAGACGGGCATCAGGCCGCGGCGGACGGTTTCCACCTCGGGCAGTTCGGGCATTTCGTCCTTAAGGGTCACGGGCGCGCCACAACCGGCGCGTGATTCATTTCGGCCTCCAGCATCCCGCCTTGGGCGTCGCGGCGCAAGATGCCGCAGCCCCGACAGGAGCCACATCAACAGGGCTCAGCCCTTGCGCAGGATCTTCTCCAGCGGGCGCCCCCGCGCCAGCTCGTCGATCAACCTATCGAGATACCTTATCTCGCGCATGGTCGGCTCGGCGACCTGCTCCACCCGCACGCCGCAGACCATCCCGGTGATGAGCGCGCGGGCCGGGTTTGGCGCGGGCGCCTCGGCGAAGAAGGTCTCGAAATCGGTCTTTCCGGCGAGAAAGGCGATGAGCTCCGCATCGGAATATCCGGTCAGCCAGCGGATGACCGTGTCCACCTCCGCCCGGCTGCGCCCCTTGCGCTCGGCCTTGGCGACATAGAGGGGATAAACGCTGGCGAAGCTGGTGGTGTAGATGCGGTGCTTCGGCATGAAGCCCTCTCACTCGGGCGGAGCGGAGGGCGCCGGGCCGGGCGTGTCGAAATCCAGCTGCTCCAGCCGCAGTCCGCGCCGGGCGATCTTGTCGGCGGAGATGATGACACGCTGCACGTCGTCGCCCACCTGGGAAAAGTGCTTGGCGAGGTCGCCCACCCGCTCGCGCAGGCGGCTCACGTCGTCCACCAGTGCGGCCACCTCCGCGCGCACGCGGTCGGCCTCCTCGCGCATGCGGGCATCCTTGGCGATGGCCTGCACCACCTGCACGGCCAGCATCAGCAAGGAGGGCGAAACCAGCACCACCCGCAACCGGTAGGCCTCCTGCACCACACCGTCGAAATGCTCGCTGATCTCGGCATAGACGGATTCGGACGGCACGAAGATGAGCGCCACGTCCTGCGTCTCGCCGGGGATGAAATAGCGCTCGGCCACGTCATAGACGTGCTTCAGCAGATCGTTACGCAGGCGCTGGCCCGCAGCCTTGCGGTGCTCGGCGGATGGCGCCTCGCGGAAGGCGGTGACGGCTTCCAGCGGGAATTTGGAATCGACGAGGAGCGGGCGTGGATCCCCCGGCAGGAAGATGGCGCAGTCCGGCCGCTTGCCGTTGGAGAGGGTGTACTGGAAGGCGAAGCTGCCGCGCGGCAGGCCGTCGGCGACGATGGCCTCCATCCGCGCCTGCCCGAAGGCCCCGCGCGCCTGCTTGTTGGCCAGCGTCTCGCGCAGCGAAACCACCTGCGCGGAAAGATCGCCGAGCGTGCGCTCGGCCGTCTCCACCATCACGAGGCGCTCGGCGATGCGGGTCAGGCTCTCATGGGTGGCGCGGGCGGCGGTGGAGAGAGTCTCCCCCAGCCGGTGGGAGGTCTGGTCGAGGCGGTCTGAGACGGCGCGGGCGAGCTCGCTCTGCCTTTGGGCGAGGATCTCCGTCATGCTCTGCACGCGGCCGGCGGTCTCGGACTGGACGCGGACCAATTCGCGCAGGCGGCGGTCCATCTCGTCGCGCCGGAGCGCCTCCTCGGCGACCACGGCGGCGCGCGCCCGCGACTGGCGCACGAGGCTCACCAGCACCAGAAACAGCAGCAGCGCCAGCACCGCCGCGGCGACCGCGGCGGCCTCGGCCACGGTGAAGGGCCGTCCGCCGAAGGTGAACAGCACAACCGGCATGCCTTGCTCTTGCGTGAACCTTCTCTTCTTACGTGATTCTCTTCCTTGAACAAACGGCGAACATGTTGACCTATGCGGCAGCTTCGCTTATCTCGCTCGAATGACGATCCGGCCCATCCTCATCATCCCCGAGCCCAAGCTGAGCACGCTTTCCACCCCGGTCGAGACCATCGACAGCGAGGTGCGCAAGCTGGTGGAGGACATGTTCGAGACCATGTACGACGCCCCCGGCATCGGGCTGGCGGCCATACAGGTGGGTGTGCAGCGCCGCGTCATCACCATCGATGTCGCGCGCGACGGCGAGAACAAGAAGCCCATCGCCCTCATCAATCCCGAGATCATCGCCGCCTCGGAGGAGACCTCCGTCTACAGCGAGGGCTGCCTCTCCATCCCCGAATATTACGAGGAGGTGGAGCGCCCGGCGAAGGTGGCGGTGCGCTTCCTGGACATCGAGGGCAAGACGCGTGAGGTGGAGGCCGAGGGCCTGTTCGCCACCTGCGTGCAGCACGAGATCGACCACCTCAACGGCGTGCTCTTCATCGATCACATCTCCAAGCTGAAGCGCGACCGCGTCATCAAGAAGTTCACCAAGCAGGCGAAGCACAAGGCCGAGGCCTGATCCCGCCGCGGCGGGAGATCACGGGGCACGAGGGTTCATGCGCATCGTCTTCATGGGCACGCCGGATTTCGCCGTCCCCACCCTCTCGGAGATCGTCGGGCGCGGCCATGAGGTCGTCGCGGTCTACACCCGCGCGCCTGCCCCGGCCGGCCGGCGCGGGCTCGACCTCACCCCCTCCCCCGTCCATGCGGTGGCCGAGCGCTTCGGCCTGCCGGTGTTCACGCCCAAGAGCCTGAAGGGCGAGGAGGCAGCGGAGGCCTTCCGCGCCCACGAGGCGGACGTGGCGGTGGTGGTGGCCTATGGGCTCATCCTGCCGCAGGCCATCCTCGATGCGCCGCGCCTCGGCTGCCTGAACCTGCACGGCTCCCTGCTGCCGCGCTGGCGCGGGGCCGCGCCCATCCAGCGCGCCATCATGGCCGGCGACCGGGAGACGGGCGTCGCGGTGATGCAGATGGAGGCCGGGCTGGACACCGGCCCCGTGGGCCTCGTGGAGCGCATCCCCATCGGGGCGGACATGACCGCCGGGGATTTGCACGACCGGATGATGGTGATCGGCGCAGACCTCATGGGCCGGGCGCTGGCCGCGCTGGAGCGCGGCGGCCTCGCCTTCACGCCCCAGCCGGCGACCGGCGTGGAATATGCCGCCAAGATCGAGAAGGCCGAAACCCGCATCGACTGGTCGAAGCCCGCCCAGGAGGTGCACGACCACATCCGCGGCCTCTCCCCCTTCCCCGGCGCCTGGTTCCCCCTCGGAGCGGAGGAGGCGCGGGTGAAGGTGCTGCGCTCGACGCTGGCAGAGGGGTCCGCAGCGCCCGGCACCGCACTGGATGACCGCCTCACCATCGCCTGCGGCGCGGGGGCGGTGCGGCTCGTGGAACTGCAGAAGGCGGGCAAGCAGCCCATGGGGGCGGAAACCTTCCTAAGGGGAAACAAGCTCGCACCTGGGTCGCAGCTCACTTGAAGCCGAATTCGGCCTTCAGAATTTCATAGAGCTGTCCAGCGCTCCGGCGATCCAGTTGCACCGATTGGCTTATCTTGTGCGGGTTGGCTCTCGTGCCACGGCCATAGGTGTCGATTTGAAGTACCCGCCCACCCTCGGCTTCGAAGGAGCAAACGTGTGCCTCAATGGCCTCATGAACTTTGAACCGCTCTTTGTCCTGCCTGACAAAATTCTCAATAAGTGCCACGAGCGTTCTCTCCGTTGGAATTAGCCGGAAGTGCCTAGATATAAGCTCACCATCGAATATGACGGCACCCCCTTCGCCGGCTGGCAGATGCAGGCGGACCTGCCCACCGTGCAGGGTGTGCTGGCCGAGGCTTTTCAGCGCTTCTGCGGGGAAAAGGTGACGGTGGCGGGCGCCGGGCGCACCGATGCCGGCGTCCATGCCACCGGGCAGGTGGCCCATGTGGACCTTGCCAAGGAGTGGCGCACGGACACGGTCCGCGACGCCATGACGGCCCAGCTTCGGCCCCACCCGGTGGCCGTGCTCTCAGCCGAGCGGGTGCCGGACAGCTTCGACGCCCGCTTCTCCGCGACCAAGCGGCACTATCTCTACCGCATCGTCAACCGCCGCCCCGATCTCGCGCTGGACCGCGACCGGGCGTGGCGCATTCCCCAGAAGCTCGATGCGGAGGCCATGCACGCGGCGGCGCAGCGGCTGCTGGGCAAGCACGATTTCTCCACCTTCCGCGCCGCCGAGTGCCAAGCCGCCTCGCCGGTGAAGACGCTGGACCAGCTGGACGTATCCCGCCACGGCAACGAAATCCGGGTCGTCACCTCGGCCCGGTCGTTCCTGCATCATCAGGTGCGCTCCATGGTGGGCTCGCTGATGCGGGTGGGGGAAGGCCGCTGGAGTGCGGACGATCTCGCCACCGCCCTCGCCGCCGCCGACCGCACCCGCTGCGGCCCGATGGCCCCCGCGGCGGGGCTCTATCTCGCCGCCGTCAGCTATTGAGGCTGCACGATTCCGCCCGCTTGAGCCTCGCACTGGGCAACATCCTGTAAACGTTCATCGCGTCGCAGGTTGGAACGGTCCGGCCCTCTAGAGCATTTCCACTGGGAAGACACCTCAGGGGCGATAGAGGACAACGGGTCCGATGTTCAGTTTCCGTATGCCGCGCTGGCAGCCTTCGCGCCGCCGCGTTCCCCTCTCCCTCGCCCATCTGGTCGCCCGCGCCGTACCGGGTGCGCCGTGCGGATGGATTTTCTTCGACGGCAGCGAAACCCGGATCGATACCCAGGAAGGAGAGGCCGTCATCATCCCCGGCGGCGCCTTCTTCCCGCGCGAGGCCCATCGCTTCGCCAACGAAAGCGAGGCGCAGGCGGAGGCCGCCCGGCTCAACGATGCCAGCCTCTGCCTCGACCGCCCGTGGCGGGTGCGCCCTGCATCCGCCTTCGCGGTGGAGCGCGTCGCCGCCTCCGGCAAGATGCTGGAACGCCACGGCTGAAGCTTGTGTCACCGGACCAAACGCAAAAAAGCCCCCGGTGACGGGGGCTTTTTCGCATTCGGAGGCTGGAAAAGCTCAGATCGAGCCGTTGATCCACTGCACCAGCTTCGCCTTGGGGGCGGCGCCCACCTGACGGGAGGCGATCTTGCCGTCCTTGAAGAGGAGCAGGGTGGGGATGGACATGATGCCGTACTTGGATGCCGTCTGCGGATTCTCGTCCACGTTCAGCTTCACGATGCGGACCTTCTCGCCCAGCTCGCCGGACACTTCCTCCAGGATGGGGGCAACCATGCGGCAGGGGCCGCACCACTCCGCCCAGAAATCGACGATGACCGGCGCGCTGGACTTCAGCACGTCCTGATCGAAATTCTGATCGGAAACTTTCTCGACGGCCATGACATACCTCGTAGGGCAGAACGGGGAGAACCACTGGATGTTGGGGAGAACGTAGGTAGCCGCTCCCCTCCCCGTCAAGGCGGGTTCACGCGCCCTTGACGCCGAGGGAGGCGAAAGGCGGGGACGGAACCCCCAGCCGGTCCAGCGCCGCACCGAGCCGGGAGGCGGCGAGCGGCACCACCAGCGGCCCGGCCGTATAGACAAGCCGTGCCTCCACCGGCCGCCCACCGAACGCCTGCGACAGAATGGCGCCATAGACCGCAAGTTGGGAAACATAGCTTTCGCCGGCCTCCGCAGGGTCCCCGGGCGGTGTCCGATCGGTCTTGAAGTCGGCCACAAGGATACGGTCAGGCAGGACGACGAGCCGGTCGATGCGGCCGTTGACGGCGAACACCTCCCCGCCCCCACCCGTGATGCGGCCGATCACCGGCACCTCGGCCCGGCTCCCTGCGCCGAACAGCTCCGCGAGCGGCGCATGGCCGAGCACGCCGAGCGCCTCGGCGAGAATCGCCCGGTGCGCCGCCTCGTCCACCCCATCCGCCGCATGGCGCAGCAGGCGCAGGCCCGCCGCCTCCCGCTCGGCCGCCGCCACCTCCGGCAGGCCGGCCAGCAGGCGGTGGACCAGATCGCCGCGCACGAGGGGGGACAGCGCACTCTCGGGCAGCGGCGCCGGCATGGCCGGTCGCTCCGGTCGAGGCTCCGCGCCGTCGATGCCGGAGGGACGCAGGCGCCGCAAGGTTGGCTCGGGCGGCGGGGGATTGGGGAACGATAGCGCCTCCGCCTCCTCGACCGCCGCTGGCACGGGCGCGCCCGCCTCCGCCACCTTCAGCCCCGGCCCCTTGCGCCAGCGCAGCACCTTACCCTCGAAGCCCAGCGGCTCACCCTCGTCGGCGTCCGGCTCCAGCGCCGCGCGGGCGAGGTCGTACCAGCACCCCTCGGGCCGGGCGTGGGGCTTGTCCTTGGCCGGCGCACGGGTCTCGGCGCCACAGATCACCAGCGCGTCCTCGGCGCGGGTCAGGGCGACGTAGAACAGGCGGCGATATTCCTCCAGCTCGCGCGCGGCGGCCGTGGCACGGGCGGTGGCGAGCACCTCCGGGTCTTCCGCCTTGCGCGGCGCCAGCACCGGCACCCCCTCCCCCGGCAAGGTGAGCAGGCCGCCGGCAATCCGCGGGCGGGGCATGTCCACCGTGTCGGCGAGGATGACGAGGGGCGCCTCCAGCCCTTTCGCGCCATGGGCGGTCATCACCCGCACCTCGTCGCGGCCGCTCTCCATGTCGCGCTTGGTCTCGGCCCCGCCGCGTCTGAGGAAGGCGAGGAAGCCGGCAAGGCTCGCCGGCTCGGCGCCCTCATAGGTGCGGGCGAGCGCCATGAACTCGTCCAGCACGTCCGCCGCCTCCGGCCCGAGCCGCGCCAGCATGGCCCGCCGCCCGCCATCGCGGCCGAGGACGCGGCCGTAGAAATCGAACGGCCGCAGCCCCTCCGCCTCGCCCTTCCAGCCGGCGAGGCGGGCGGCGGCGGCGCGGTGGCGCGCATCGTCGGAGGTGGCGAGCACGGAGGCGAGCGTGCCCTTCCGCTGCGGGCACAGGGCCATGAGATCGTCGTCGGTGAAGCCGAACAGCGGGCTCTTGAGCACCGACGCAAGGGAGAGATCGTCGTGCGGCGAGAGCAGCGCGTCGCCCAGCGCCATCAGGTCCAGGGCGGCGATGTGCTCCGGCACCACGAGCCGGTCCGCGCCGGCCACCTGCACGCGCGGGTCCTTCAATTCCTTCAATGCGCGGATAACCGCCTCGAACACCCGCCCGCGCCGGCGCACCAGCACCAGCACGTCGCCGGCCCGCATGGGCCGCCCGTTGCGGGAGGGGATGGCGAGGCCGTTCGCAATCCCCGCCTGGATGAACCCGGCGATGCGCGCAGCGAGCCGGCTCACCGGATCATCGGAGGGCACCTCGTCCAGCGGCCGCCGCCAATTGTCCGGCTCAGGATGGGGCTCGGGCACGGTAGTGGGCCAGATCTCCACCAGGGCCGGCGCATCGGCGCGGATGGCGGCGTGGACGGGCCCCACCCCATCCAGCGTCAGCCCCGCATGGGCCACCTCGCTCTTGAAGATGGCATCCACCGCCTCCAGCACGCCCGGCGCCGAGCGAAAGGAATGGGGCAGCTCCACCCGGCGGAAGCCCTCCGCCCCCACCTTGCGCTCAAACGTGGCACGCATGGCGCCGAAGGCGCGCGGATCGGCGCCCTGGAAGGAGAAGATGGACTGCTTCTCGTCGCCCACCACGAAGATGGTGCGGGTCACGCCCGCCCGCGCACCCTCGCCTGAGAAGAAGTCGGAGGCGAGGCCCTCCACCACCTTCCACTGCTCGGGGCTCGTATCCTGCGCCTCGTCCACGAGGATGTGGTCGATGCCCTGGTCGAGCTTGAACTGCACGAAGGTCGGCTGCTCGGCGAGCAGGGCCGCGGCCTTGGTGATGAGGTCGTCGAAATCCAGCAGGCCCCGCGCCGCCTTCTCCGCCTCGTAGCGGCGGCAGGCCTCGGCGCCGAGGGTGAGGGCCGCGCCGGTGCGCTCCAGCGTCCAGGCCGCCTTGAGGCGGTCGTCCAGGCCGGCGAGGCGGTCGCGCTCGGCGGTGAAGCGGACGAGAAGGTCCGGCTCGCGCGTGCCCATGCCCTTGGTGAGCAGGTTCTTGTCGGAGCGTGGCCCATCGCTGCCGAAGAAGACGCCGCGATAGGCGGCGAGCGCCGAAGCGTCGTCCCCAGCGGCAGCAGCGGCGGCGAGGTCGTCGGCGCGCTTGCGGTCGGTGGCCTTGTCGGAAGTGGCGAGCGTCGCCGCGACGCTTTCCCATTCCGAACGCGGCAGATGCGGGCTCGCCAGCATCTCGGCTTCCACATCCGCTACCGTCAGTCCCGCCGGCAGCCCAAGCGCCCGCGCCACGGCGGCGCGGCGGGCAGCGGGCGTGTCACCCAGGGGGGAGATGCGCGCCCGCAGCGCCACCGCCGCCTCGATGAGGCCGGTCAGCCCGCTGTCGGACATTTCCTCGGTCAGCCGCGCCAGCGCCTCGCCGGCCGGGGACGCGGGGGCAAGGCTCGCCGCCACCACGAGGTCGGCGCGGATGCGCGCCATCAGCTCGCGGCGGGCCACCTCGTCCAGCTCGCGGAAGCCGGCCGCCACGTCCGCCTCGAACGGGAAGCGGTGCAAAAGGCCGCCGCAGAAGGCGTGGATGGTCTGGATCTTCAGCCCGCCCGGCGTCTCCAGCGCCGCCGCGAACAGCCGGCGCGCGCGGGCGCGCAGAGCTTCATCCGGCGCCTCGCCCACCGTCTCGGCGATGGCGGCATCGAGCGCGCCATCGTCCATGCGCGCCCAGCGGCCGAGGATGGCGAGCACGCGGTTGGCCATGTTGGCCGCCGCCGCCTTGGTATAGGTGAGGCACAAAATGCGCCCCGGCGGCGTGCCGGCGAGCAGCAGGCGGATGACACGGCGGGCGAGCACATGCGTCTTGCCCGAGCCGGCATTGGCCGAGACCCAGGCGGACACGGCGGGGTGGGAGGCTTCCGACTGGCGGCGGGTGGCCTCGGACTTGGGATCGCGGGCCAGATCGGGGCTGCTCATTCGCCCTCCTCCCCGGCCAGCGCCCATTCGCGCACGCGGGCGAGGTGGTCATAGTCGCCATAGCGGCCGGACCATTGCGGCGCAGCGAGCGAGCGATAGCCCTGCGCCACGTTCTCGAACGCTTTCAGCAGGCTTTCGAGGCCCGCGAGGGCATCCTCGGCGAGATCGTGGGTGGAGCGGTCCTTCACCTTCACCGGCTTTTCCGCGCCGCCGTCGGCCCCGCCCTTCAGCTCCACATAGGTGAGTTCTTCCACCGGCGCGCCCGGCACACCCTCGAAGCCGCCACGACGGGCCATGGCCGCTTCCAGCGGCAGCTGCGGGGACAGGGAGGCCGCCTGCTTGGCGCTCGGCGCAGTGCCGGTCTTGTAGTCGATGATGGCGAGCGTCCCGTCGCGCTTGATCTCGATGCGGTCGGCGCGGCCGGTGAGGCGGAAGGTGGAGGCGGCCAGCGGAATGTCGAGGCTGCCCTTCGTCTCGGCGACGATGTGGTCCAGATGGAGGCGCCGCTCGCGCTCGAAGGCGACGAGGAAAGCCGCCGCCCGCTCGAACCGTGCCCACCACAGAGCGTGCTCGGCCGGGAACGCCCTCAGCGGCGCGAAGGCGCGGGCGCCCTCCTCGATCAGCTGTGCCAGCGCGTCGGGGGGCAGCTCATCGGGAAACGCCTGGGTGAAGCGGCCCACCGCCTCGTGCAGCGCGCTGCCCCGCTCCGCGCCGCCCGGCGGGGCGTCGAGGTCGTCGAGCGGAGACAGGCCGAGCACGTGGCGGGCATAGATGGAATAGGGATCGCGCAGGAAGGTCTCGATCTCCGTCACCGAGAGCCGGCGCGGGCGCAGCTCCAGCGGCGGCGCCGGCGCTGGACGGGTGGCGCGGGGCACGGCGGGCGCCTCGTCGAGGCTACGGGCGGCCCGGACGAAGCGGGCGCCGCGCGCGCGGGCGGCGTTCCACTCGGCCTCCCCGGCCACGGTCTTCAGCCGCTGCACGAAGCGCGAGGGCACGCTCTGTGTGCCGCCGACCTTGGCGGCGAAGCTCAGCACCAGTTCGCGCGCGCCGAAGCCTTGCGCGAAATCGTGGGCGGAAAGGCCGATGCGCCGCTCCGGCAGGTCCAGCCCCAGTTGCGCCCGCATGGGCCGGCTGAGCCAGGGGTCGGTCTCGGGAATGGTCGGCCAGGAGCCCTCCACCAGACCGCCCAGCACCATGCGGTCCACATGGACGAGGCGCGCCTCCAGCGGGCCGAGGATGCGGATGCGCGCATGGGGCTCCGCGCGCGGGCGGACCATGGTGTCGGAGAAGAGCGCGCCCGCCGCATCGGCATAGGATGAGAGGTCGAGGGCCGGGCCATCGCCAGCCACGCGCTCCAGCGTCTCGAACGTGCGGGCCAGTGCCGCCTCCGCGGCGTCTTCCGCCTCGGGATCGAGCCGGCCGGCGGCGGCCTCCACCGCGGCGCGATGGGCGGCGACGAGTTCGTCGAGGGGAACGGCGCCGGGCCGGTCGCCCAGCGCCAGCAGCGGGCCGAGAGCCGCCTCCAGCCGCTGCACCAGATCGCGCGCGGCAGCGACCGCTGTGCCATCGATGCGGCTGCGCGGATCGGAGCGGCGGTAGCCTTCCGGATCGTGCGCGTCCAACGCCGCGCGAAGCCCGGCGATGCCGGCGGCGGGGCGGGGTCCGCGCAGGGTGGCCAGTTCCAGCGCAGCCACCGCGTCGGCCTTTCCCTGCCCATCGAGACCGAAGCGCGCCAGCGGGTGGGTGAGGAGCGCGAACAGCGGCACCGGCGCCAGCCCTTCGGCCGCCGCCGTCACCAGCAGGCCGGCGAGACGCCCGGCCGGGGCATCGGCCAGCGGCGTGCCGGCGGAATCGTCCAGCGCCACGCCGAAGCGCGCCATCTCCGCCGCCACCCGCCGCGCGAGATCGCGATCGGGGGTGACGAGGGCCGCCGTCTCGCCCGGGCGCTCCAGGCTGTCGCGCAGCAGGAGGGCGACGGCCAACGCCTCGGCACGGGGATCGTCCGCCTCGACCACGCTGATGCCAGCCATGGCGGCGGCGAGACCTTCCGGGGGCAGACGCTCGGGAAGGGTGGCCCAGAGGTCGGTCGTCTCGGCCTGCCGCAGGGCCTCGCCCATCAGCCGCTCGCGACCGAAGGGGGCCGGCGGTGCCAGCGGGATCACCTCGCGCCGCTCCACGCCGAGGGTGCCGAGGAGACGGGCGAGGCCGTATTGCGGATGATCGGGCGCGCCGAGCACGGGATCGGCCAGCCGATCGAAGGACGGCGCATCGAGGTCGAGGTCCAGCCCCGGCAGCACCACGGCGCCATGGGGCAGGCTGGCAATGGCCTTCAGCAGGCGCGCGGTGGCCGGCATGGAGCCGGTGGAGCCGGCGGCGATCACCGGCCCGGCCGCCGTGCCCAGCGCCGTCAGCCGGCGCGCCTCCGCATCCACCAGCGCGTCGCGGCGGGCGGCGGGCTCCACCAGCCCTTCCTCTGCCAGATAGGCGGAGAAGGCGCGCCGGGCGATGCGCACGAAATCAAGCCCCACCTTGAAATAGCGGTCCAGCTCGTCCGGCACGAGCCCATCCATTCGCTCGACACCGAGGCCGGCGGTGGTCAGATCGTCGAACAGGGAGCCCAGCGCATCGGCCAGCGCGAAGGTGGAAGCAGTGCCGGCGGCGACCGCCTCCCGCTCCACCGCCTTGGACAGCGTATCGCGCCAGTGCGCCACGAGCCGCGCCAGCACGAGCCTGCGATGCACCGGCGCGATGGCGTGGGGCGCGGCCAGCACCGGGGCATCCTCGGAGAAGGCGAGCGCATCCTCGTCCACGTCGCCGAGGGGCACGATGCGCGGCAGCAGCAGCGCCGTTCCGCCCGACGCTTCCAGCAGCGCCTCGGCGAACAGCCGCCCGGCGCGGCGGGTGGGCAGGAAGACGGTGGCGCCGGCCAGCGCGAGTGGATCGTTACGCGGCGCGAAGCCCTCCACCAGCGCGCCATCCAGCAGGGCGCGCGCGAGCACCGGCAGGAAAGGCGCGGAAGGCGGAATGGTCAGCACGCGCGGCACGGCTTCACTCCTGTCGAGGCGCGAGCGCCTCTTCGCTCAAACGCCGCGCGGGCTTTCTCGTGGTCCCCGCTCAAACGCCGCGCGGGCTTTAGGGGGCTTCAATCGCTCGACCGCTCGATGGCGTCCTCGGCCAAGGCGATAGCGTCCGGCGTGCCCACATGCATCCAGATGCCGTCGAGCCGCAAGCCGTAGAGCCGCTCTGCCGCGCCCGCGCGGTCGAACACGCGGTTCAGCGAGAAGGCGCCTTCCGGCGTGCCGTCGAACAGCTCCGGCTTGAGAATGGCGGCGCCGGCATAGACGAAGGGGGCGATGGTGCGCTCGCCCCGGCGCTCCAGATGACCGAGCTTGTCCATCTGGAAATCGCCCATGCCGTCATAGCCGATGGAATGGGCAGCGGAGGCGAGCAGCAGCAGCGCGTCCATGCGCTCCGGGTCGAACTGCTCCATGAGCCGCACGAGGTTCGGACGCGCGCCTTCGATCCAGATGGTGTCGGAATTGATGACGAGGAACGGCGTATCGCCGATCAGCGGCAGCGCCTTGCGCACGCCGCCGCCGGTCTCCAGCAGAACCCCGCGCTCGTCGGAGAGCAGGATTTCGGGAGCGCCCGCGCGCGCCTTGAGGTGCGCCTCCAGCAGGTCGGCATGGTGGTGCAAATTGACAATGGCGCGCGGAATGCCTGCGGCAGCGACACGGTCCAGCACATGGTCCACCAGCGGGCGGCCCTCCACCTCCACCAGCGGCTTGGGCCGGGTGTCGGTGAGGGGGCGCATCCGTGTGCCGAGGCCGGCAGCAAGCACCATGGCAGTATCGATCCGGACGGTTCCGGCGGCGGGCGCGTCAAGCAGCGTGTCGGGGGCAGCGGTCACGCGGAGAGGTCCTTCGATGGCAGCACCGCCTCATACCACATGCGCAGCGATCCCAACTCCTCATGGGCGAGGCAGCGGGCGAGATAGCGCCGGATGCGCGGCAGGTGCCGGAGATAATGCGGCTTGCCGTCGCGATCGTTGAGGCGGGTAAAGATGCCGAGGATCTTGCTGGCCCGCTGGGCGCCCATCAGCGCATAGGTGCGGGCAAAGCCGCGCGGGTCGAAGGTGGGGTCCGCCTCGCGGCGCATCGCTACGTAGCGGCGCACGAGTTCGAGCTCCAGCTCTTCCGGCACGTCCACCCGCGCATCCTGCGCCAGCGACACCACGTCGTAGGCCGCCGGCCCCATCACCGCGTCCTGGAAATCGATGAGGCCGATGCGGCGCAGGCCCTCCCGCTGGGGCAGCCAGATGAGGTTGGGCGAGTGATAGTCGCGCAGCACCCAGGTGGGCGGCTCGGCCATGGCGGGGTTGAGCGCGCTGCGCCACAGCAGGCGGAATTCCTCCCGCACCACCCCGTCGAGCCGGATGCCGCGGGACGGCAGGTACCAGTCCAGCATCAGGTCGATTTCGGTGAGCATGGCGGCGACGTCGTAGGACGGCAGCGCCCGCTCCACCCTTGGCGCGATGTTCAGCGTGCGCGGCAGCGGCCGGCTGTGCAGGGTGGCGAGCACTTCCACCGCGAGGCGATAGCGCTCCGGCACCGGGGCGGGCGGGGTGCCGGCCACCACGAATTCCGGGCCGAGATCTTCCAGCACGAGGATGCCGGCTTCCAGATCTGCCGAATAGATGAGCGGCGCGGACAGGCCCTGCGCCAGCAGCGCCCGGTCCATGGCGACGAACGGCTTCACATCCTCCGCCAGATGGACGAGCTGGCTGTAGGGCAGGCCGCGCTTCAGTGGCGGCCCGTCCGGCTGGCGCGGCGCGTTCATCACGATGGCCGAGCGGTCGCCGAGCACGAGGCGGCTGTAGGAGCGGGCGGAGGCGTCGCCCTGCAGGAAGCGGTGGGCCGCCTCGGCAAAGCCGCTCTGCTCGATGAGCGACTGGGCGATCATCAACCGGTCGAGGCGCGGGCCGAAGCTGCCATAGCCGGTGACGATAGCGATGCGCGCCTCCGGGCCGAGCGTGGCCGCGTCCCGCGTGCCGGCGGCGAGGTAGAGCGCCACGTCGAGGCGGTCGGCCGGCAGACGCTCCTCGGCGCGCTCGGGCCACTCCACCATGAGGAGCGCATTCTCGCGCAGTTCGTCCCAGCCGAGCTCGTCCAGCTCGTCCGGCTCCTGGATGCGGTAGAGGTCGGCGTGCACCACCCGGCCGCGGGGGAAGTCGTAGGAGATCAGGATCGGGAAGGTGGGGCTGGGCACGTCCACGCCGGCATCGTCGGCGAAGGCGCGGATGAGCGCGCGGGCCAGTTCCGTCTTGCCGGCGCCGAGATCGCCGGTGAGGGTGATGGTGTCCTTGCCCCCGAACCAGCTGGCGATCAGCGAGGCGAGGCGGCTGGTGGCGGCGAGGTCCTTCAGCACCACGCGGCAGGCAACCGGCTGCCCTTCGAGGCGTTCCAGCACGATGCTCATTCGGCAGCCTCCCGCCGGCGCTCGCCGTCGAGCGGGAAAATGCAGGTGGCGAGCGTTCCGCGCGTGGCCGAGGCCGGCCCCACCGTGACCGAGCCGCCATGCAGGCTCACGAACGAGCGCACGATGGCGAGGCCGAGGCCCACCCCGCGATGGCGCGGGCCGGCGCTGCGGCTCTCGAAGCGGTCGAACAGCGTCTCCTTGACCTCCGCCGGCACGCCCGGCCCCTCGTCGCGGACGGTGAACACCAGCGCCCCGTCGCGCCGGTTGGCGCCGAGCGTCACGGTGCCGCCCTCGGGCGAGACGGCGATGGCGTTGGACAGGAGATTGAACAGGATCTGCCGCAGCCGCCGCGCATCGGCGACGAAGACGCCGGCGGCGGGATCGATGTTCACGGCGAGGGAAAGCCGCGCCTCGTCCACGCTGTCGCGCACCGCCTCGGCGACGGAGAGGACCAGCTCGCGCACGTCCACCTCGGCGAGGTCCAGCTCCATGGCGCCGGCATCGATGGTGGCGAGGTCGAGAATGTCGTCGATGAGGGCGCGCAGCAGGTCCGAGGACTGGCGCATGTGGTCGAGATAGTCGCGCTGGCGGTCGTTGAGCGGGCCGGCAAGGCCCTCACGCAGCATATCGGCATAGCCCATCAAGGTGTTGAGGGGCGTGCGCAGGTGATAGGAGACATGGCCGACGAAGGCGTTCTTCAGTTTGTCCGCCGCCTCCAGCGCCTCGGCGCGCTCGGTCAGCGCCCGCTCCACCTTCACGCTGTCGGTGACATCGCGGAACGTCACCATGGTGCCGCCGTCCGGCAGCGGCTGGGTGGCGCCGTCGAGCACGCGGCCATCCGGCCGCTCGATGCGCAGGGTGGTGGCATCGCGCGGGCCGATGGCCGTCACCGCCTGGCGGATGCGGGAGAAGGCGGCCGTCTCGCCGTAGAGCGGGCGGCACATGGCGGCCACCGCGTCCACATGGGGCTTGTCGCCCATGGCCTGCGCGTCGAGGGACCAGAGCGCGAGGAAGGCCTGATTGTAGAGATTGAGCCGCCCGTCCGCGCCGAACACCGCCACAGCCTCGGCGAGGCCGTCCAGCGTCTCGCCCTGAATGCGGATGAGGCTGTTGTAGCGGCTCTCCAGCGCCAGATGCTCGGAGAGGTCATCGAACAGATAGGTGATGCCGCCTTCGGCATTGGGCGTGATGACCACGCGCAGCATCTGCCCGCCGGGCAGGTGCCACCAGTCGTTCACCGGCTCGATGGCGCGATAGGCCTCGCGCAGTTGCGCGCGCCACGCGCGGAAGTCGGCCTGCTCGGGCACCTTGCGGCGGCGGCGCAGGTCTTCGAGGATTTCGTTCTCCGGCGGGCGCTGGTCGAGGAGGCCGGGGGCGAGATCGAACAGGCGCTCATAGGCCGCGTTGTGGAAGACGAGGCGCTCGTCGGCGCCGAAGATGGCAACGGCCGTCGTCAGCTGGTCCAGCGTGCGCTGGTGGGCAGCCACCGTGCGGGCGGTCTCGGCCTTTGCCACATCCTCGCCGGTCACGTCGATGGCGATGCCGGCGGTGCCGAAGGGCCCGGCCACCTCCACCACATCCATCTGCCGGCGCTGGCCGCTCGCCACCGCCTTCACCCGCTGGCGGAACGTGCCGGCCGTGCCTTCGGCGGTCAAAGCGGCGCTGCGGATGCGGGCGTCGAGCAGATCGAGACCGGCCGTGCGCGCCTCCGCTGCCGAAGGCGCGCCCACCGCGGTGGCGAAAGCGGGGTTCACATAGACCAGCATGCCATCCGGCCGCCGGAGCCAAGCCGGCGCCGCGGCCGCATCGAGTGCGGCGGCGAGGCCATGGGCCATCCGCTCCGCCTCGGCGAAGTCGGCGGCCTCGGCTTTTGCGGAGGCCTCCGCCGCATCGGCCGGACGCAGAAGCAGAACGCCCGCGCCGCCGAGGCTGCGGCCTTCCAGACGCGCGGGACCGGCCGGGGTCTCCACCAATTGTGAGACGGTGCCGTCTTCCCGGCGCAACTCCTCCAGCGCCTGGTCGAGGGCGACGGAGGCAGCGCCGAGGCTGGCGCGGAAGGCTTCCGGCGTCGCGCCGTGCACATCCACCGGCAGGGTGCGGCCGCTCCAGGCCATGAAAGCGGGTGCGCCGGCGGTGAGGAGGATGCGCGCGGCATGGGCTTCCGCCCGGGCCCGGGCAGCGGCGGCACCGGCATCGCGGGCCTCGGCCTCGGCCTTGTCCATACGCGCGCCGAGATCGGCGGCCACCCGACGGGACCGCAAGGCGACGAGGCCGGCGACGGCGCAGGCCGACAAGGCGATCACCGGCCACAGCGCCTCGGCGGCGCTCATGGCGATGGTCCAGCCGTCGGCGGAAGCCGGGGTGCCGGCGAGGGCGGTGGTGGCGAGGAGAAATCCGCCGAACAGCGCGGTGCGGGTGCCGACGCAGAAGTTCGCGCATCCCGTCGCCGGGGCGGGCCCCTGCCTGCGCCCGCGCGCCGGGCGCCGCGCGCCGCTCCTCCGGATGCGCTCCGCCATTCGCCCCGGTGTCCTTCCCCTGCCCTGCGGTTGCCGCAGCCTCTCTGTGGCGCGCCGCGAATCACTTGCGAAGGATAACGGAGCGTTTACCAGCATTGAAAGGGCAGACCGCCGCCGGCCCACAGCCGGCAAATGGCTTTGCCGCTTCTAAACGTAGGTCACGGCCTCGATGCGCCAGCCGTCCAGGTCCATGAGGAACGAGGCGTAATAGCCGGGGCCATACTGGGGCCGCAGCCCTGGCGCGCCGTAGTCCGTCCCACCGGTGGCGAGACCTGCCGCATGGAAGGCCTCCACCGCCGCCCGGTCCGCCGCGCAGAAGGCGATGTGGGTGCCCGGTGGCGGGCTCACCGGCCCGTCGCGCAACTGCACCCAGAAGGGCGCCGCGCCCGGCACGCCTTCGGGCGCCGGCAATGTGCCCGGCGGCCCCCAACAGGCGGAGGCGCCCTCCGGCTCGTCATAATCCGCCACCCGCACCAGACCGAGGGGCGCCAGCACCGCGTCGTAGAAGCGTACCGCCCGGGGAAGGTCCACCGTGGTGACGGACAGATGCTCGATGACGGGGCGGATGGGCGTGAACGTCATGCCTTGGCTCCTGATGACGCGCGCGCCCTCGGATGGGCGGCGCGCCAGGCATTCATGAGGGCGGCGGCATCCACCTGCGTATAGATCTGCGTGGTGGAGAGGGAGGCGTGACCGAGCAGTTCCTGAATCGCGCGCAGATCGCCGCCGCGCGACAGGAGATGGGTGGCGAAGGAATGGCGCAAAGCGTGGGGTGTCGCGCTGTCGGGAAGGCCCAACGCGCCGCGCATCCGCTCCACCGCCAATTGCACGATGCGCGGCGAGAGCGGCCCGCCCTTGGCCCCGCGGAACAGCGGCTTGTCCGGCGCCAGAGGATAAGGACAGAGGCCGCGATAGGTCTCGACCGCCGCGAGGACCGGGGCAATCAGCGGCACCATGCGCGTCTTGTTGCCCTTCCCCGTTACCGTGATCTGCGTCGTGCCGGGCGACAGCATCCCGGCCGTCAGGCCCAGCGCTTCAGAGATGCGCAAGCCCGCTCCGTAGAGCAGGCCGATGACCGCCGCGTCGCGTGCCAGCACCCAAGCCTCCCGCGCCTCGCCTGCCCGGGTATCGGGATCGGCCAGCGCACGGGCGGCGGCGACGGAGACGGGCTTGGGCAGGCCCTTCGGCACCTTCGGCGCGCGCACCGCCGTGAGCGCCCCCACCTTGCCCTGCCCTTCCCGCTCCAGATGCCGGCCGAAGGACCGGGCGGCGGCGAGCAGGCGCACCAGCGTGCGGGGCGCCACGCCCTCGGCCCGGCGGGAGGCGAGCACGGCGCGCACATCCGCTGGTGTCAGAGCGGCGAGGTCGGAAAGCGTCGGGCGCTTGCCGAGATGGTCGGTGAGCCGAAGCAGCACAACGGAGAGATCGCGCGCATAGGCCTCCAGCGTCTTGGGCGAGAGGCGGCGCTCATGGGCGAGCCGCGCCAGCCAGCCCTCGACGGCTGCCGCCACATCGGGCGCGGCGGCAGCGGCGAGGCCGTGGGCCGCGCGGGCGGCTCTGTCCTGGTCGGTCATGGCCATACGGGAACACTCCGGCGATCCGGCCGATCCTGCAAGCACGGGCCTTCAGAAAGCCTGAACGGAATTCTCGGAGAGCCCTCTTGCGAGATAGATATATCGAACGATATAACCATCGTCGCTATATCTAACGACATATCTAAGGAGACTTCCGAATGTTCGGATGCAGACGAGACTGGCGGGATGCCCGCCGTGGCCGCGGCTTTGGCGGCGAAATGGGCGGTGAGTTTGGCGGCCGCGAGATGGCAGAGCATGAGTTCGCCGGCCGCGGCCATGGCGAGTTCGGTGGCCATCGCGGTGGTGGCGGACGCGGCGGGCGCGGCGGCGGCGACATGTTCCGCATCGGCCGCATGCTGGCCCAGGGCGACCTCAAGCTTCTGGCCCTGTCGCTCATCGCCGAGCAGCCGCGCCACGGCTACGAGATCATCAAGCTGATCGAGGAGAAGACCGCCGGCTGGTATTCGCCGAGCCCGGGCGTGGTCTATCCCACCCTCACCTTCCTGGAAGAGGCGGGCTACGTGACCGCCGAGGCGGACGGCTCCAAGAAGCGCTACGCCATCACCGAGGAAGGCCGCGCCTATCTCGCCGAGAACCGCGACTTCGCCGACGCCATCATCGGCCGGCTGTCCGAGATCGGCCTCAAGATGGGCCGCGTGAAGAAGTGGATGGGCTGGAGCGAGAACGGCCCGAGCCACGGCGCCGAGCTGCCCCGCCTGGTGGAAGCCGCGCTGGAGAACCTGCGCGACGTCTCCCGCGAGAAGCTGGAGCAGAATCGCGGCGCCGAAACGCGGATCGTCGAGATCCTCGCGCGGGTTGCCAACGACATCCGCGAGGCGTGAGCCGCGCGGCAAGGGCGGGCGCCGACCCCAGCGCCCGCCCTCGCGACGATGTGATGTTTTAAACATCACTAATAATGCTTGATCGCTTAATAGACCGGGTGTAAGCAGCATAAATCACGCTTCACGCCTGCCGTTGGCGATCATGATTACTGCTGCCCAGCTCCGTGCCGCCCGCGCCATTCTCGGCCTCGACCAGCGCGCCCTTGCCGGCCTGTGCGGCCTCTCGCTCCCCACCATCCAGCGCATGGAAGCCAGCGACGGCGTGATCCGCGGCAACGTGGATTCGCTGATGAAGCTGGTGGGCGCGCTCGATGCCGCCGGCGTCGATCTCATCGGCGAAGGTGTGATGAGCGACGGCGGCGGGCGCGGTGTGCGCCTCAAGGCGCCGCGCGTGACGGGGGAGTGAGATGACCCTCGCTCCCACATTCCAGCTTCTGGTCGCGCTCGCGGCGGTGGCCGCCCTGCTGCTGCTGGCGGTGGCCGGCGCAGCGCTGGCGCGCGGACCTTACGGGCGCCCCGTGGTCTATGGCGGCGCGCTGGCGGTGACGCTTCTTGCCGCCGTTTCCGCCCTCACCGCCATCCCGGGCCCCACGGGGGGCCTCGTGCTGCCTCTGGGCATTCCGTGGATCGGCGCCAATCTCAGGCTCGACGCGCTCTCCGCCGTCTTCCTGTTCGTGGTCAATCTCGGCGGCGCGGCGGCGAGCCTCTACGGCCTCGGCTACGGCCGGCACGACCATGCGCCCGAGCGGGTGCTGCCCTTCTTCCCGGCCTTCCTCGCCGGCATGAGCCTCGTGCCGCTGGCGGCTGATGCCTACACCTTCCTCCTCGCATGGGAATTCATGTCGCTGGCCTCCTGGGCGCTGGTGGTCTCCCACGACAAGGAGGCCGGCAATGTGCAGGCGGGCCTCGTCTATATCCTCATGGCCTCGTTCGGCACGCTGGCGCTGATGCTGGCCTTCGGCCTTCTGGCGGGGAGCGGCGGGGGCTTCACCTTTGAGGCCATGCGCGCCGCGCCACCCACCGGCTGGGCGGGAGCGGTGGTGCTGGCGCTCGCCATGCTCGGCGCGGGATCGAAGGCCGGCCTCGTGCCGCTCCATGTGTGGCTGCCGCTCGCCCACCCCGCCGCGCCGAGCCATGTCTCCGCGCTCATGAGCGGGGTGATGACGAAGGTGGCCGTCTACGGCTTCATCCGCATCGTGTTCGATCTCGCCGGCCCGCCGGACTGGTGGTGGGGCATTCCGGTGATCGTCGCGGGCGCCATTGCCGGCGTCGTCGGCGTGCTGCAGGCGCTGCTGCAGAGCGACACCAAGCGCGTGCTGGCCTTCTCCACCATCGAGAATATCGGCCTCATCTTCGTCGGCCTCGGCCTCGCCCTCGCCTTCAAGGCCTCGGGCTTCGGCAGCGCGGCGGCGCTGGCCTTCACCGCGGCTTTGTTCCACGTGTTCAACCACGCGGCCATGAAGAGCCTGCTCTTCTTCGGCGCCGGCGCCGTGCTCACCGCCACGGGATCGCGGGTGATGGACCGCCTCGGCGGGCTCATCCACCGCATGCCCGTCACCTCGGTCGCCATGCTCATCGGCGCCGCCGCCATCTCGGCTTTGCCGCCGCTCAACGGCTTCGCCTCCGAATGGCTGGTGTTCCAGGCCATCCTGCTCAGCCCCGAGCTGCCGGCCTGGGGGCTGAAGCTTTCGGTGCCCGCGGCGGGTGCCCTGCTGGCACTGGCCGCGGCGCTGGCGGCGGCGTGCTTCGTGCGGCTCTACGGCATCGTCTTCCTCGGCCGCGCACGCAGCGAGCAGGCGGCCAACGCCCATGAGGTGGACGCCTTCTCCCGCGCCGCCATGCTCGCCCTTGCCGGCATCTGCGTCGCCGCCGGCCTGTTCCCCGGCCTCGTCATCGATGCGCTGCAGCCGGCGGTGACGGCGCTGGTCGGGGTGAGGATGCCGGCGCAGAGCGAGGTGGCGTGGCTCTCCATCGTGCCCGTCGCGGAAAGCCGCTCGTCCTATAACGGCCTCCTCGTCTTCCTCTTCATCGCTTCCTCGGCGCTGCTCACCGCCTTCATCATCCACCGGCTCGCCACCGGCGCGGTGCGCCGCGCGCCGCCGTGGGACTGCGGCTTTCCCAATGCCGATCCGGTGACGCAATATTCCGCCGGCTCCTTCGCCCAGCCCATCCGCCGGGTGTTCGCCCGCACCCTGTTCGCCGCGCGCGAACGGGTGGAGATGCCGCCGCCCGGCTCCCTCGCCCCGGCGCGCATCGAGATCACCGCGCGCGATCCCGCCTGGGCCTTCCTGTTCCTGCCGCTGGCCGGGCTGGTGGAGCGCATCGCGACGCGGGCCAACCGCCTGCAATATCTCACCATCCGCCAATATCTGGCGCTGGTCTTCGGCGCCCTCGTCCTCCTGCTGCTGGTGCTGGCGCTATGGACATGATGGCGAACCTTCTGGTGCAGGGCACCCAGATGCTGCTGGTGCTGGCGCTGGCGCCGCTGCTCACCGGCCTCGTGCGCAAGGTGAAGGCGCGCCTCACCCGGCGGCGCGGCGCCTCCGTGTTCCAGCCCTATCGCGACCTCGCGCGGCTCCTGAACAAGGAGGCGGTGCTGGCCCACAACGCCTCCTGGCTGTTCCGCGCCGTGCCCTACCTTCTCTTCGCGGCGACGTGGGTGGCGGCGGCGCTGGTGCCCACCTTCGGCACCGGGCTCATCTTCTCCTGGTCGGCGGACCTCATCGTCATCACCGCGCTGCTCGGCTCGGCCCGCTTCTTCCTCGCGCTGGCGGGCATGGATGTGGGCACCAGCTTCGGCGGCATCGGATCGAGCCGGGAGGTGATGATCTCCTCCCTCGCCGAGCCGGCGATGATCATGATCGTCTTCTCCCTCGCCCTCGTCGCCCATTCCACCCAGCTCTCCACCATCGCCTCGGTGATGGTCGCGGGCGTCGGCCTGCGCGTGTCGCTGGCGCTGGCGCTGGTGGCGCTCGCCATCGTCGCGGTGGCGGAGAACGGGCGCATCCCGGTGGACAATCCCGCCACCCATCTGGAGCTGACCATGGTCCATGAGGCCATGGTTCTGGAATATTCCGGCCGCCACCTCGCGCTCATCGAACTGGCCGCGCAGCTGAAGCTGCTGCTCTTCATCTCCCTCGTCGCCTGCGTGTTCCTGCCGTGGGGGCTGGCGCCGGCCGGCGCCGGAGCCGGCGCGGTGCTGCTGGGCATGGCGAGCTATGGCGCGAAGCTCGCGGCGGGCGCGGTGCTGCTCGCGGTGTTCGAGACGTCGATTGCCAAGATGCGGGTGTTCCGCGTGCCGGACTTCTTGGGCGCCGCGCTGATGCTGGGGCTGCTCGGAACCCTGCTCCTCTTCGTGTCGAGGATCCTGTGATGGACCGCACGCTGGAAATCGCGCACGGAACGCCGCTGGACGCCGCCCTCTCGGCGAGCCTCGTGTTCGACGTGGCCCATCTGTTCGCCGGCGCGCTGGTGCTCATCAGCTTCCTGATGCTCTATCAGGACCGGCTCTATGCGCTTTTGAAAGTCTTCGCGCTTCAAGCGGTGGTGCTGTCCCTCTCCGTGGGCTGGCAGGCGCTGGCGCAGGATGCGCCGCACCTCTATGTCACCGCCGCCATCGCCCTCGTGTTCAAGGCGGTGGTGATCCCGCTGGCGCTGGCGCGGATGGTGGCCCGCCTCGGCATCCACCGGCAGGTGGAGACGGTGGTCTCCATCGGCCCCACCATGCTCGCCGGCATCGCTCTCGTGGCGCTCTCCCTCGTCGTCATGCTGAAGGCCACCGCCGCGGTGGGCGGCGCGGCGGATGCGCTGGCGCGGGAAGACCTCGCCTTCGCCCTCTCCGTGGTGCTGCTCGGCCTTCTGATGATGGTGACGCGGCGCAATGCCGTCAGTCAGGTCATCGGCTTCATGTCGCTGGAGAACGGCCTCATCCTCGCCGCCACTGGTGCCAAGGGGATGCCGCTGGTGGTGGAGATTTCCGTCGCCTTCTCGGTGCTCATCGCCCTCATCGTCATCGGCATCTTCCTGTTCCGCATCCGCGAACGGTTCGACACCGTGGACGTGGACGCCCTCGACCGCTTCCGGGGAGGGCGCGCATGAACCTTCTGTCCGGTCTCCTCGTAGATCCCGCCCCCCTGCTGGTGGCCGTGCCGGCCGCAAGCGCGGTGCTGCTGGCGCTGGTGCCCTCCTATCGGGTGGGGGCATTCCTCAATGTCGCCGCCTGCGGCCTCACCTTCGCGCTGGCGCTGCTGCTGCTCGGCGCGCCGCGGATTCAGGGGCCGTTCCTCATCGTCGACGATCTCAACATCGTCTTCGTGGTGCTGAACACCTTCGTGGCCTTCACCACCGCCTGGTTCAGCGCGGGATACATCGCCCACGAACTGGAGACCGGGCGGCTGACGCCGCTCAACCTGCGCTTCTACCACGCCATGTATCAGGTGCTGCTCGGCGCCATGACGCTGGCGCTGCTCTCCAACAATCTCGGCGTCATGTGGGTGGCCATCGAGGTGGCGACGCTCACCACCGTGCTCATGGTCGGCCTCTACCGCACCGAGGCGGCCATCGAGGCGGCGTGGAAATACTTCATGCTCGGCTCGGTGGGCATCGCGCTTGCCCTGTTCGGCACCATCCTCGTCTACATGGTGGCGCAGCCCGTGGTGGGCGAAGGCACGGACGGGATGATCTGGAGCGTGCTGATGAAGCACGCCCGCGAATTCGACCCCGCTTTGCTCAACGTCGCCTTCGTCTTCCTGCTGCTCGGCTACGGCACCAAGGTGGGCCTCGCGCCGCTCCATGCCTGGCTACCGGATGCGCATTCCGAAGGTCCCACCCCCATCTCGGCGGTGCTGTCGGGCCTGCTGCTCAACGTGGCGCTGTTCGCGGTGCTGCGCTTCAAGTCGCTGCTCGCCGCCCATCCCGGCACGCTGGCGCCGGGGCCGCTGATGATGGCCATGGGCCTCGGCTCCCTGCTGCTGGCCGGCTTCATGCTGTACCGGCGGCGCGACATCAAACGCCTGTTCGCCTATTCCTCCATCGAGCACATGGGCATCATCGCCTTCGCCTTCGGGCTCGGCGGGCCGCTGGCGAATTTCGCCGGGCTGCTGCACATGACCATGCACAGCCTCACCAAGTCCGCCATCTTCTTCGCCGTGGGCCATGCCTGTCAGGTGAAGGGCACGCAGGAGCTGGCGAAGATCCGCGGGCTCACCACCTCCCACCCGCTGCTCGGCTGGAGCCTGGTGGCCGGCGTCGTGGCCATTGCCGGCCTGCCGCCGGCCGGCGTGTTCATGAGCGAGTTTCTGGTGGTGACGAGCGCCTTCGCCGCGCGGCCGTGGCTGGCGCTGATCCTCGTCCTGGGGCTGCTGATCGCCTTCGGGGCGCTGATGGTGAAGCTCTCCGCCATCGCCTTCGGCGAGCCGAGCCCGGGCACCGATCCGGTGAAGGCGAGCTATGTGCCCATGGGCGTGCACCTCGCTCTGGTCTTCGCCGCCGGGCTTTATCTGCCGCCGGAACTGGTCGCGTGGTTCCGCCACGTGGCCGCGGTGCTGGGCTAGGAGGGCGGCATGGTCAACCTCTCCGATCTCTTCGCCCGCAACGGCTCCACCTGCCGCCCCTGGCCGCGCGTGAGCGTGAACGAGGCCGAATGGAACGGCCTCTGCGCGGAGCTGGCCGCTGGCCGGCTCACCCTCTCCGCTCTGTTCGGGGATAGCGGTGCCGTCCACATGGCGCTGCTGGAGGAGGAAACCGGCCGCCTCGCCCTCGCCAGCCTCCCCTGCCCCACCGGCGCCTTTCCCTCGGTGGCACGCCACCATCCGCCCGCCGCGCGGCTGGAGCGGACCATCCGCGATCTCTTTGGCCTGACGCCCGTGGGCGCGCCCGATCTGCGCCCGTGGCTGGATCATGCCCGCTGGGGCGTGCGCGCGCCGCTCGGCGCCGCCACCCCCGATGCGGGCGCGGGCGAGGCCTATCCCGTGCTGCCGGTTGAGGGCGAGGGGCTGCACCAGATCCCGGTCGGCCCGGTCCATGCCGGCATCATCGAGCCCGGCCATTTCCGCTTCTCCGCCTATGGCGAGACGGTGGTGCGGCTGGAGGAGCGCCTCGGCTATGTCCACAAGGGCACGGAAGGCCTGATGGCCGGCCGCACGCCGGAGGAAGCCGCCCGCATCGCCGGGCGCCATTCGGGCGATGCCACGGTGGCCTATGCGCTCGCCTTCTGCCGCGCCGTGGAAGCCGCCCGCGGGGTCGCCGTGCCGGAGCGCGCCCATGCCTTGCGCGGTCTGATGGCGGAGCTGGAGCGCCTCGCCAACCATCTCGGCGACATCGGCGCCATCTGCAACGATGCTGCGTTCGCCATCATGCTGGCCCATTGCGGCGTGCTGCGCGAGCGCGTGCTGCGCGCCTCCGCCCGTGCCTTCGGCCACCGGCTGATGATGGACCGCGTGGTGCCCGGCGGCGTCGCGCAGGACATACCGGCGGAGGCGATCGCAGGCGTGAAGGCGATGGTGGCCGAGGTGCGCCGCGCCTTCCCTGCCCTCGTCCGGCTCTATGACGAGACCGCCTCGCTGCAGGACCGTACCGTGGGCACCGGCTTCACCAAGCCGGACTATGTGCGCACCTTCGGCACTGGCGGCTTCGTCGGCCGCGCCTCGGGCCGCGGCTTCGACGCCCGCCGCGCCTTGCCCTATCCGCCCTATGACCGCCTGCCGTTCGAGATGCCCGTGCGCACGGATGGGGACGTGAACGCCCGCGTGTGGGTGCGCATCCGCGAAGTGGAGGAAAGCCTCGGCCTCATCATCCGCCTCCTCGACACACTGCCCAAGGGCGACATCATCGTGCCTGTGCCGGCGGGTGGCGGCGAGGGCGTGGCGCTGGTGGAGAGCTTCCGGGGCGATGTCTTCGCCTTCGTGGCGCTGGAGGGCGACGGGCGCGTGCGACGGGCGCATCTGCGCGATCCCTCCTGGTTCCAGTGGCCGCTCTTGGAAACGGCCATCGAGGGCAACATCGTCGCCGACTTCCCCCTCTGCAACAAATCCTTCAACTGCTCCTATTCGGGAGTAGATCTCTGATGCGGAAGCTCCTGCTCCAGGGCCTCCTCAAGGCCCCCCTCACCGAGGCCGCCCCGGACGACGCGGCGGTAGAAGCGCTGGCGCGCGAGCTGGACGCCGCCGCCCGCGCGCGGCTCGGCCGTAGCCTCTCCATCCGCGAGGTGGATGCGGGCTCGTGCAACGGCTGCGAACTGGAAATCCACGCGCTGGGCAACGCCTTCTACGATCTCGACCGCTTCGGCATCCGCTTCGTCGCCTCGCCCCGCCATGCGGACGTGCTGCTGGTGACCGGCCCGGTGGCGAAGAACATGGCCGAGGCGCTGAAGCGCACCTATGACGCCACGCCCGGCCCGAAATGGGTGGTGGCGGCCGGCGACTGCGCCATCAATGGCGGTGTCTTCGCGGGCAGCTATGCGGTGACGGACGGCGCCGGGGCCGTGGTGCCGGTGGACCTCAAGATCCCCGGCTGCCCGCCGACGCCGGTGGACCTGCTGACGGGGCTGCTGGCGCTGCTGAAGGCGGGGAAGGGGTAGGCACCCGATCGTCCTGCGGTCTCGCGCGCGCCCTCGCATCCCGGCCGACTGCAACGGAGCGCAGCGGAGCGGAAGGAGAGCCGGAATCCAGCGCAAGGGACTGCCGAAGGCGCTTCGCTGTCCAGCCACCGGCAAGGCATTGCCCGCTGCGCGGTTTTTCTCCTGGACCCCGGATCGGCGCTCCAGCTACGCCGTCGCTGGTCCGGGGCGCCCCCAAACACCGACGCCGCAGACCCGGGGGAAACGGGTCTGCGGTCGAAGCGCATGGCTGTCGGCCCTCCGTGTTTTTCTTTACTCACTCACGCAAAGGAAAAGCCGGGGATGGCCGCTTTTGAGGCCACCGCGCGCGCCGATGGGACGGTGAAACAAACGCGCGCGGGGCCACGGCCACCCCCGGTTAAGCCCCGGGAGGGGGCAGTCGGATCGCCGCTCAGAAGAAGCCGAGCTTCTTGGGCGAATAGCTGACCAGCAGGTTCTTGGTCTGCTGGTAGTGATCGAGCATCATCTTGTGGGTCTCGCGGCCGATGCCGGACTGCTTGTAGCCGCCGAAGGCCGCGTGGGCCGGGTAGGCGTGGTAGCAGTTGGTCCACACGCGGCCCGCCTCGATCTCGCGGCCGACGCGGTAGGCGCGCGAGCCGTCGCGGGTCCACAGGCCGGCGCCGAGGCCGAAGAGGGTGTCGTTGGCGATGTGCAGCGCCTCTTCCTCGTCCTTGAAGGTGGTGACGGAGACCACCGGGCCGAAGATCTCTTCCTGGAAGATGCGCATGTTGTTCTTGCCGAGGAACACGGTGGGCTTCACGTAGAAGCCATCCGCCAGCTCGCCGGTGAGCATGTTGCGCTCGCCACCGGCCAGAACCTGCGCGCCTTCCGCACGACCGATGTCGATGTAGGACAGGATCTTGTGCATCTGCTCGGAAGAAGCCTGCGCGCCGATCATGGTCGAGGGATCGAGCGGCGAGCCCTGCTTGATGGCGGCGACGCGGGCGAGCGCCTTCTCCATGAACTTGTCGAAGATGCTCTCCTGAACCAGCGCGCGGCTGGGGCAGGTGCAGACCTCGCCCTGGTTGAGGGCGAACATGACGAAGCCTTCCACGGCCTTGTCGAGGAAGTCGTCATCCTCGGCCGCCACGTCGGCGAAGAAGATGTTGGGCGACTTGCCGCCCAGTTCCAACGTCACCGGAATGAGGTTCTGCGCGGCATAGCCCATGATGAGCCGGCCGGTGCCGGTCTCGCCGGTGAAGGCGATCTTGGAGATACGCGGCGAGGAGGCGAGCGGCTTGCCGGCCTCGAGGCCGAAGCCGTTGACGATGTTGAGCACGCCGGGGGGCAGCAGGTCGGCGATGAGCTCGGCGAGCACGAGGATACTGGCGGGGGTCTGCTCGGCCGGCTTCAGCACCACGCAATTGCCGGCGGCGAGCGCCGGGGCGAGCTTCCACGCGGCCATCAGGATGGGGAAGTTCCAGGGGATGATCTGGCCGACCACGCCGAGGGGCTCATGGTAGTGATAGGCGATGGTGTCGTGATCGATCTCGCCCAGCGTGCCTTCCTGGGCACGGACGCAGGCGGCGAAATAGCGGAAATGGTCGATGGCGAGGGGGATGTCCGCCAGGGTCGTCTCGCGGATCGGTTTGCCGTTGTCCCAGGTCTCGGCGCGGGCGAGGAGTTCGAGATTGGCCTCGAGCCGGTCGGCGATCTTCAGCAGCACCAGCGCGCGGTCGGCGACGGAGGTGCGACCCCAGGCCTTCTTGGCGGCATGGGCGGCGTCCAGCGCGCGCTCGATGTCGTGCTCGTCGGAGCGGGGAACCTCACAGATCACCTTGCCGGTGATGGGGGAGGTGTTCTCGAAATAACGGCCGTTCACCGGCTCGACGAAGGTGCCGCCGATGAAGTTGCCGTAGCGCGGCTTGAAGGGCGAGGTGTGGGCGCTCGAGAGAAAGGCTGGTCTGTTCATTATTCCCTCCCATGGGTGGTGCCAGAGGGTTTGCAGCGGCCGTGCCAGTTCTCGAAGCTGCACCGCACGCCTTTATTTGCAGCGCGGGAAGATCCTGTCACATCTTGATTTTGTCGGCGCCAGACGGACCTACGCAGAAGCCCGACTTTACGCGCGACGAATAGTCGTGCGAGACTGTCGCGCATAAGAACAGGGTGCCGCGACACCTGTCGCAAAATGCGACAGTCGGCACCGTATAATGTCGCGTTGGGGAAGCGAAACGAGCCGAGGGACGCATGCCTGCGCCATTTCCGCCCCTCTCGCCGGTGCCGCCACCGGACGAGCTGCTCACCGCCCGCCGCCGGTTCTTTTCCGGCGCGCCCGGGGCGGAGCAGGCGCTTGCCCTTCCCATCATCCGCTCCTGGACCCGCTGTGCCGAGCGCGGCCTGCCCGTGGGCGGCCGGCTGAAGGCCGAGCCGCTGACGCAGGGGGAATTGTCCATCCGCCGCGAGCGGTATGAGGCGCTGCGCCGCCGCTGCCGGCCGGAGCTGGAGGCGCTGCACCTCAGCGCCAGCGCCGCGGGCGGCATCGTCATCCTCACCGATCCCACCGGCCTCGTGCTCGACACCGTTGGCAGCGCCGATTTCGCCGACCGCGCGGCGCAGGTGGCGCTGCGGCCGGGCGTGAGCTGGAGCGAGGCGGACAGCGGCACCAACGCCATCGGCACGGCGCTCATCGAGCGGCGGGGCATCGAGGTGCGTGGCGCCGAGCATTATGCCGAGCCGCACGGCATCCTCACCTGCGCCGCCGCCCCCATCCACGATCCCTTCGGCGAGCTGGTCGGCCTGCTCGACCTCTCCGGCCCGGCCGCCGTGCCGCATCATCATGCGCTGGCGCTGGTGGAGCTGGCCGTGGGGCAGGTGGAGCATCGCCTGTTCGAGGGCGCCTTCCCCGGCCGGGACGTGGTGCGCTTCCACGCCGACCCCTCTTTCCTCGGCACAGCGCGCGAGGGTGTTCTGGTGTTCGAGGACCACCGCCTCGTCGCCGCCAACCGCCCCGGCCTCTCTCTGCTCGGCCTCGGCTGGGATGCGCTGGGCGCGCGGCGCTTCTCCGAACTGTTCGAGGGCAGCCTCGGCCGCCCGGGCGATGCCCGCCGCGCCCGCACGCCCAACGGCGCCGTCATGCTGCGGCTGGAGCGGCAGGCCCCCGCCCCCGTGCGGATGGCGGCAGCGCCCGCCATCGCGCCGCCTCCCACCCCGGCCCCCGCCGGCCCCAGCTTCGATGCGGAGACCGAGCAGGCGCTGGGCCGCGCCATCCGGCTGATGAATGCGGGCGTGCCCGTGCTGATCCAGGGCGAGACCGGCTCCGGCAAGGAGGTGTTCGCCCGCCAGATCCACGCCCGCGGACCGCGCGCGGACCGCACCTTCGCCGCGGTGAACTGCGCCGCGCTGCCGGAAGGGCTCATCGAATCCGAACTGTTCGGCTATGAGGACGGCGCCTTCACCGGCGCCCGCCGCGCCGGCTTCAAGGGCCTGTTCCGCGAGGCGGACGGCGGCGTGCTGTTTCTCGACGAGATCGGCGACATGCCGCTGGGCCTGCAGAGCCGCCTGTTGCGCGTGCTGCAGGAGCGGGAGGTGACGCCGCTCGGCGGCGGCAAGGCGGTGAAGGTGGATTTCGCCCTCGTCTGCGCCTCCCACCGCGATCTGAAGATGCTGGTGGAGCAGGGCAGCTTCCGCGCCGACCTCTATTTCCGCATCGCCCAATACACCGTCACTTTGCCACCCCTGCGCAGCCTCGCCGACCGGGAAGCGCTGGTGGAGCGGCTGTGGCGCGACATGGCCGGCCCCGGGGCGGATGCGCCCCTGCTGTCGCCCGCGTGCCGCGAGGCGCTGGCGCGCCATACGTGGCCGGGCAATTTCCGCCAACTCACCGGCGTGCTCAAGGTGCTGCTCGCCCTCGCCGAGCCGGGTGAGACGGTGGGGCCGGAGGCGCTGCCCGCCGACGTGAGGACAACCGATCTGCGCAGCCCTGCGCAGCCCGCCGCCGCATCATCGCTCCCGGCGTCTCAGGCGGGAGATCCCGCGCCCGGCCTGTCCGGCGATCTCGGCAGCGTCACCCGCGCCGCCATGGATGCCGCCCTGAAGGAATGCGACGGCAACATCTCCCGCGCCGCCCGCCGCCTCGGCATCCACCGCTCCACGCTCCACCGCCACCTCGCCTCGCGCGGGCATTGAGGCGCTTAGGCGGGCCTAGACCCCGGCCAGATGGTGCAGCACGATTCCCGAGGTGGTGGCGACGTTGAGGCTGTCGAAGCCCTCGGCCATGGGGATGGCCACCGTGCGCACCCGCGCCATCACCGCATCCGGAAGGCCCGGCCCCTCCGTGCCGAACAGTGCGGCGACGCGCGGCGGGCGGGTGAGACGGGACAACGTTTCCCGCCCGGACGGCGAAAGCGCCACCGCCTCGAAGCCCCGCGCGGCGAGAAGCGCGATGAGCACGCCGGCATCGGGCACCCGCGCGAACGGCACCACGAGGCTCGCCCCCACGGAGACGCGGATCGCCTTGCGATAGAGCGGATCGCACGAGGCCTCATCCAGGATCACCGCATCGGCGCCGAATGCCGCGGCGTTGCGGAAGATGCCGCCCATATTGTCGTGATTGGTGAGGCCAAGGGCCGCCACCACCAGCGCGCGCGGCCCCAGCCCGTCGAGCAGCGCGCCCACCTCCGGCAGCGGCCGCGCCGTGCCCAGTGCGAGGATGCCGCGATGGATGTGAAAGCCGACGATGGCGTCCATCACCGCCTGCGGCGCCACATGAACCGGCAGGTCTTCGGGCAACGCGGCGATGAGATCGGACAGCCGTTCCGCCTGCGCCTGCGACAGCAGCACGGAGGAGAGGCGATGGCCGCCGCGTGTCCCCAGCCGGCCGGCGAGGAGGCGCAGCACCACCTCGCCCTCGGCCATGAAGCCGCCCTGCCGCCCCACCAGATCGCGCTCGCGCACGGCGCGGAAACCGGCGATACGCGGATCGTCGGCCTCGGTGACCTGAACGATCATAGGGGCCGGCGCTTCACCGGCACGGGGGCGCAGGTGCTGGCGCGCACCACCAGCTCGGGCGTCATCACCGCCCGCTCCACCGGTCGTCCGGGATCGGCGATGCGCTTGAGGGCGAGCGTCGCGGCGGCGCGGCCATATTCGGGAATGAAGGTGTGCACCGTGGTCAGCGGCGGATGCCACACCCGCGCCTCCTCAATGTCGTCATAACCGACCAGGGAGAAATCCCGGCCGGCGGTGAGCCCGGCCGCCTGCAGCTCCATCAGCGCACCGAAGGCGGAAAGGTCGTTGAAGCACACGGCGGCGGTGGGCGGCTCGTCCAGCGCGAGCAGGCGGGCCATGGCCTTGCGACCCTCCGCGCGCAGGCCCGGCCCTTCCCTTACCAGCGTCGGATCGAGCGGGATGCCGGCAGCGGCAAGGCCAGCCTTGTATCCGGCGAAGCGCTTGCGGCCGGTGGAGATGGCGCCGAAGCCGCCGATCATGCCGATGCGCCGGTGTCCCAATGCCACCAGGTGCGCCACGCCCAGCGCCACGCCGGTCACGTCGTCGGAGCCGGCGAAGTCGAAGCCGGAGCCCTCGATCTCGCGCGTCACCTGCACCACGGCGATGCCGGTGGAGGCGAGCGCCTTCAGGTCCTCCACCCGCGAATGGGCGGCCGGCGAGACGAGGAAGGCGTCGGGGCGATATTCCGCCAGCGTGCCCAGCGTGCGGGTCTGGCGCGCCACATCCTCCTGGCTCACGCCCAGAAGCACGGTCTTGCCGGCCTCGGAGAGGGCATCCTCCACCGCCGCCAGAAGCTCGGTGAAGGAGGGGTTCACGATGTCATGCAGGCCGAGGGCGACGATGTTGGTGCGCGCCGTGCGCAGCGCGGCGGCACCACGGTTCGCCACATAGCCGCGCGCCCGCGCCGCCTCCTGAACCTTCAGGCGCGTCGCCTCGGCGACCATGGGGCTGTCGCGCAGGGCCAGCGAGATGGTGGCTGTGGACAGCCCCAGTTCGCGGGCGAGGCCCTGGAGCGTCACCTTGCCGATGGGCGCACCGGCGGGAGATGCACCGGGGTGAGCGGCACCCGGCGGAGGAGGAATCGTCTCGTCCATGGGCCATCCCTATAGCGGATCTGTCGCGTCTCGCGCCGTCCTTTCGGCCATGCTAAACGATTTAGCGGCAACGGCAACGACAGCTGCGACGATACGAATCGGGAGGACGCCATGGCGGGTACGCGGGTTGGTTTCATCGGGGTCGGCCTCATGGGCCACGGCATGGCGAAGAACATCCTCGCCAAGGGCTTCCCGCTCGCCGTCATGGGCCACCGCAACCGTGCGCCGGTGGAGGATCTGGTCTCCCGCGGCGCCACCGAGGTGAAGACCCCCGCCGAGATGGCGGCCCAGTGCGACGTGATCGTGCTCTGCGTCACCGGCGCGCCGCAGGTGAATGAGGTGCTCAACGGCGAGAACGGCATCCTGAAGGCCGCCAAGGCCGGCCTCCACATCATCGACACCTCCACCTCCGAGCCGACGCTGACCATGGCGCTGGCGGCAGAGCTCGCCAAGGACGGCATCTTCCTGTGCGACGCGCCGCTGGGCGGCACGCCGATCCAGGCGGAGGAAGGCGCCCTTTCCGCCATGGTGGGGGCGGAAGATGCGGCGTTCGCGGTGATCGAGCCGGTGGTGGCGGCCTTCGCCAGCCGCATCGTGCGCGTGGGCGCGCCGGGCGCGGGCCACACCATGAAGCTGCTCAACAACTTCCTGTCGCTGGGCTACGGCGCCATCTATGCCGAGGCGCTGGCCATCGCCGGCAAGGTCGGGGTGACGGCGGAGGTCTTCGACAGCGTCATCCGTGGCTCGCGCATGGATTGCGGCTTCTACCAGACCTTCATGGGCTACGTGCTGGAGGGCAACGTGAACGCCCACCGCTTCACCATCACCAACGCCCACAAGGACATGCGCTACGTCACCAACCTCGCCACCAACACCGGCGCCTCCGCCTTCATCAGCGCCACGGTGAAGAACCTGTATGCGGCGGCCGAGGGCCTCGGCAATGGGGCTAAGAACGTGCCGCAGATCACCGACGTGCTGGCGCAGATGAACGGCCTGCCCACCGTGCTCGAGCTGAAGGCGGCGGCCGAGTAGCGTTACCGCAATTTACCGTCGCCCCACCCGGGGATTCACACTTCCGACACCGCCGCGCACCAGCCTCTCCCGGCTTGGCGTGCGGCGCGATGACTCACGGGCAAGGCGGAACCTTCCGGCCCCCAAAGCATTTGCCGCCCTATGGCGCCCCCTCGCCGGGGGGACATGCGCGGCAATGAAATCGGGAGGCTCCTGGGCGTGTCGCAGAGCGGGCAAAGATTGGTGAGCATCGATTTCTGGCGGGGCTTCGCCCTGCTGACGATCTTCATCAACCATATTCCCGGCCACGTCTTCGGCGGCTTCACCTATCGCAATTTCGGCTTCTCGGATGCGGCCGAGCTGTTCGTCTTCCTCGCCGGCATCTCCGCCGCCTTCGCCTATCTGCGGCCTTTCTCCGCCGGCGAGCGTGTGCGCACCACGGCAAGGGTGTGGATGCGCGCCTTCACCCTCTATGCCGCCCATCTGGTGCTGGTGGTGATGTCCGTGGTGGTGGTGGGCGGCTTCGTGGTGCTCACCGGCGACGAGCGCATGCTCGAATGGATGCACCTCGACATCATCCCGCAATATCCGCTGGAATCCCTCGTGGGCATCGGGCTGCTCACCTACCAGCCGGGCTATCTCAACATCCTGCCGCTCTATGTGGGGCTTTTGCTGCTGGCGCCGGTCCTGCTGCTGCTGGCGCGGCGCAGCCTGGGCCTTGCCCTTGTGGTCTCGCTCACGCTCTATCTCGTCACCCAGATCGCCGATCTCGCCTTGCCGGTGTGGCCCGGGCCGGGCGGCTGGTTCTTCAATCCGCTGGCGTGGCAGCTCCTGTTCACCTGCGGCCTCGTCATCGGCGCGCTGATGGATCGGGGCCTGCGCTCCGCCGCCCACCGGGTGCTGGACGTCGCCGCGCCGCTCTATCTGCTGGTGGCGCTGGTGTGGGCCGTGCTCGGCTATCCGGTAACGCCGGATCTGTCCCCCGTGCCGCCCTTCCTGTGGGATTTCGACAAGACCAACCTCGCTCTGCCGCGCCTGCTGCACGTGCTGGCGCTGGCCTATTGCGTGTCGCGCCTGCCGCTGGAAGCCTGGCTGAAGAAGAGCGCGTCGGCCGCGCCGCTCATCCTCATGGGCCGCCACGCGCTGCCGGTGTTCTGCCTCGGCACCGTGCTCAGCCTCGGCGCGCAGGTGGTGCGCCCCCTGGTCGATGGCGCGCTGGCCGTGGATTTGCTAATCGTTGCCGCAGGTTTCTCGCTCCAGTGGTCCCTCGCATGGGCGCTCGAATGGCAGGCGCGCGGCCGCAAGCCGACGCAGGCGTCATCCCTCCAGGCGACGCCCGGTGCCGCTTCTCCGGCCCCGGCATTCGCGCACGGGCAGTGAGGCGCGCAGCCGGCGCCGTTCTCGCCGCATGGGTGCTGCTGTGCCCGCTCGCGGCCGGGGCCGCCATTTCCACCGCCTGCCGGGTGCCGGACATCTTCCTCACCTTCGACAGCGATCTCGGCCGCACCGAGCGGCTGGTGGACCGCTCGGCCCCCGTGCGCATCCTGATGATCGGCCCCCAGCCCGACCGTCAGGCGCTGTCGGACAAGAAGCGCAGCCGCCTTGAGGTGGAACTGAGCCGCCGGCTGCCGAACATCATATTCACCATCATCGACGAGGGCGCGACGCAGGGCCTCGCGCGGGATGATTTCGGCCGCATCCGCTCCGCCGTTGAGCGGGTGGCGCCGGACCTCATCATCTGGCAGGTCGGCACCGCCGACGCGCTCGCCGCCACCGATCCGGAAAGCTTCGCCCACACGCTGGAGCAGGCGGCCGACTGGCTGCGCGGGCGCAACATCGACCTCGTCCTCATCGACCCGCCCTTCGTGCCGGGCGTGGACCACGAGCACCTCTACGGCCGCATCGTGAAGCAGATCGACGCGGTGTCGGACAAGGAGCGCATGAACGTGGTGCAGCAATACGGCGCCACCTCCTATCTCCAGTCCTCCGCGCGCTCCCCCGCCGAGGGCCGCGCCTGCATGGCGGAACTGGTGGCAGAGGCCATCGTGAAGGCCGTGACACGCTGATTTACGAAGACGCCTGGGGCCGCATTGCGGCAGAGCGCGCGACCACGCTCGGCCGCCCTCCGCCGGCCTTCCCTGCGAAGGCGGACGCTTATCCAATGCCCGACAAGCGGGCGCCCCTACCGCCCGGCCATTGCCCGGACCGCATCCGCTCCCCGGCGGGAAATGCGAATCCAATATTCTTCAAGCGTCTTGAGATGGGTGCGCAGCTTTATGGCCGGCTTTTCCACGAAGTGCCACGACATCACGCCGCACAGGATGGACAGCGGGACGGCGAAGAGCAAATTGAGGTACCAGACGCGGCTGAAAGGCAAAACGTCGGCGATAAACTGCTGAATGACGTATCCGTAAAGATAGATGCCATACGAATAGTCACTCAAGCCGACGAATGCGCGGCGTTTCGGATTGCACAATCCGAGGAAGATCGTCGCGTATGCCGCAAAAAACATCCCTATATAGTGCCCGACCGGAATGTAGGTCGTGAAAAAAACGGCAAGCAGAAGGGCGGCGACGAAGAGGCGCCAGTCCCAGGGAATTTCATCTTTATAGAGAAACAAGGCCACGCCGAGCAGGAAGCACACGATCAGTTCGCGGCCGGAAACGTGCCCGACGAGAGCAACGAAGGGATGAGCCCCTGCCATCGCCGGGCGGACCACCTCCACAAAGATGCAATAGAACAAAAGCAGCCCGAGGGCCGGAAACACCAGGACGCGCCGGCGCTTGACCCCGATCACGATCAGGATGGAGATCGCGACGTAGCACATCAATTCCCACGGAACGGTCCAGAGCTGCCAGTTCACGATGAGCGGCTTCGGATTGTTCACGAAAACGCCGGGCAGCCAATACGTAATATGGCCAGTCACGTTGACCAGATAGCGGAAAAACAGCGGGTCCGTGAAATATTCTCTGAGGGGAAGAACAGTGACTAATGGGCCGATGATGAAGGCCGAGAGAATGACCTCCACCATAAGTGCCGGATAGATGCGAATGAAGCGCAGCCCGGCGAACATTACGAGGGTCTTGGATCGGAACATACTTCCGGAGACCAGAAATCCGCTCAGAATGAAGAAGGCTGGAAGGACAAGCTGGAAATAGGGTGCGAACGTACCGTTGAAGAACTCTTCTCCGAAGGCTTCACCCTGAGCGATGGTCGCGGCATGAGGCACGAGAACGGAAAGCGCGAGGATCAGCCTCAGAAAATCGAACCCGGAAGGTCTGAAATCGTCAAGCTCGAGCTTGGCGCCCAGCGAAAGTGGACGTGATGAATTGACCATTTGGAATCCCGCCCCCGGGGTCGCGCCGTTCTTTGCCCCGTCCATCACCGGGTCCAGCCAGCCGCTCCGCTGACTAGAGAGGCCTGGTGGGCATGTCCCAGCATTTCCGAACTTGACCCGTTGATAAATATCAGGTCGCCCTTGGTCACGGAAGTCAGCGCTGCCAATTTCTGCGGCACTGCAGCAAAAAAGCATCTTTGGCATCATCTGCCGCATGGAAACTCCACCTTAACCCATCACCGCCATTCTCACGATCGTGAGTAAGCGTTGCGTAGGGTTGCGTCATGCGTAGTGTGGCCAAGGGGGCGGCCGGGCGGACGGCGCGTCAATGTCGTCCGGAGTATCCCGCAATCGCCCCCTTGGCGGCCCCACCGGCCGCACCTCGGGGAGCGGTTTCGGACCGCGCTCTCCCCCTCAATGAAATTCTGATCGGCGACACCATCGCCCGCATGGCGGCCCTGCCCGCCGGCTCGGTCGATCTCGTCTTTGCCGATCCGCCCTACAACCTCCAGCTCGGTGGCGAGCTGAAGAGGCCGGACGAAAGCCGCGTGGACGCGGTGGACGACCATTGGGACCAGTTCGAGAGCTTCGCGGCCTATGATGCCTTCACCCGCGCCTGGCTGCTGGCCGCGCGGCGGGCGCTGAAGCCCAACGGCACGCTCTTCGTCATCGGCTCCTATCACAACATCTTCCGCGTCGGCGCGCTGATGCAGGATCTGGGCTTCTGGATCCTCAACGACATCATCTGGCGCAAGGCGAACCCCATGCCCAACTTCCGGGGCCGGCGCTTCACCAATGCGCACGAGACCCTGATCTGGGCCGCCCGCAGCGCCGATTCGAAATACACCTTCAATTACGAGGCGCTGAAAGCCGGCAACGAGGATGTGCAGGTGCGCTCCGACTGGCTCTTCCCGCTCTGCACCGGGCAGGAGCGGCTGAAGGACGAGAAGGGCCGCAAGCTCCACCCCACCCAGAAGCCCGAGGCGCTGCTCGCCCGCGTGCTCCTGTCCTCCACCAAGCCCGGCGACGTGGTGCTCGACCCCTTCTTCGGCTCCGGCACGACGGGCGCGGTGGCGAAGCGGCTGCGGCGGTCCTTCATCGGCATCGAGCGCGAAGAGACCTATGCCGAGGCGGCGCGCCAGCGCATCGACGCCGTTGAGCCGCTGTCGGAAGAGGCGCTGGTCGCCCCGCCGAGCGCGCGGGAGGCCCCGCGTGTCGCCTTCTCGGCTCTGGTGGAGCGTGGCCTCGTCACCCCCGGCGCGGAACTCACCGACGCCAAGGGCCGCTTCCGCGCCGTGGTGCGGGCGGACGGCACCATTTCGCTGGCCGACAGCCCGAACGTGGGCTCCATCCATCGCGTCGGCGCCCTCGCCCAGGGGGCGGAGGCCTGCAATGGCTGGACCTTCTGGCATGTGGAAGAGGCGGGCCGCCGCCACCCCATCGACATCCTGCGCGCCCGCCTCCGGGCGGAGATGGGCATCGCCGCCGAATAATCTCTTGACCGCCGGTCTCGGTCTTTGACCGATACCGAGTGGGTTACGCTCAAGCGCCGCGCGGGCTCGACCAAGTGCCCGTGAGTCAGGCTCACGGGCACTTGGTTCATTCCACGCCCCCATGCGCGAGCACCTTGCGCATGACCGAGGGCAGGGCCTCCGCATCGAACCCGTCCGGCGTTACCCAGCGGTGACCCTCCGGAGCGGGCGTTCCGGCCGGCAGATCGGCGCGGAGCACCTTCAGCGTCAGCGCGAAATGGGTGAAGACGTGCTCCACCGCGCCGGGCAGCGCCCGCCAGCGGGTCTTGAGGGGCGCGTGCGCCTCCGGCGCCTCTGGTTTCGGCCCCCAGGGGGTGGAGGGCACTTCCGTCATCTTCGCCAGAAGCCCCTTGTCGGGCCGGGTGCGCAGCAGCACCGCGCCATCCGCCCGCACGGCGAGGAAGGCGACGCCCTCCCGCTTCGGCTTCTCGCCCTTGGGCGCCTTCACCGGATAGAGCGCGGCGTCCCCCGCCGCCCGCGCGTCGCACGGCTCCATCCACGGGCAGAGCGAGCAGGCGGGCGAACGCGGCGTGCAGATGGTGGCGCCGAGATCCATCATCGCCTGCGCGAAATCGCCCGGTCGCTTAGCGGGCGTCAGCGCGGCGGCGAGCGCCTTGATGCGCGGCTTGGCGCCGGGCAGCGGCTCGGCCACCCGATAGAGCCGTGAGACGACACGTTCGATATTGCCGTCCACCGGGCTCGCCTTGAGGTCGAAGGCGATGGCCGCGATGGCCGCCGCCGTATAGGGGCCGATGCCGGGCAGATCGAGCAGGGCCGCCTCGTCGTCCGGAAAGCGCCCGCCATGGCGCGCCACCACCGCCTGCGCGCAGGCGTGCAGATTGCGGGCGCGGGCGTAATAGCCAAGCCCCGCCCAGGCGGAGAGCACCTCCTCCAGCGGCGCGGCGGCGAGGTGGGAGACCGTCGGCCAGCGGGCGAGGAAACCGGTGAAATACGGCCCCACGGCCTTCACCGTGGTCTGCTGGAGCATGATCTCGGAGAGAAAGACGTGGTAGGGATCGGCCTGCCGGCCCGGCTCGGCGCGCCAGGGCAGGCGGCGGCGGTGGCGGTCGTACCAGGCGAGGAGCGCGGCGGGAGCCGGGGCTCCGGTTCCGGACTTTTGGGCACCGCTTGCGGCCGCGCGTGCGGCGGGGGAGGATGTCATGCGGCCAAGGTGGCCGCGCCCGCGTGCCGGGGCAAGGGGCTCCGACACCACATCGTCCACCATTCCCATCCGTTCGCCGGAGACGCCTTGAACACGTCCAACTTCACCCGCCGCTATCGTGGCCCGCGCCCCCTCGCCGATTTCGTGGCGCCGGGGATCAGCGACCTGTGCGGCCGCGCCGGCTTCTCGGTGGTGGAGGTGGTGACCCACTGGGACGAGATCGTCGGCCCGGACCTCGCGCCCCGCTGCATCCCCCTCAAGCTGCAATGGCCGCGGGAGGACGGGGCGGCGGCGACCCTCGTGGTACGGGTGGAGGGCGCCTACGCCATCGAGCTGCAATATGCCGCCGGCGTGGTGGTGGAGCGAATCAACGCCTATTTCGGCTGGCGCTGCGTCGGCCGGCTCACTTTGCGCCAAGGCCCCGTGCCGCCGCGCCACGCCCCGCCTCCCGTGCCGCCGAAGCCCGACAAGGCGGCGGTGGCGGCCGTGCGGCAGGAGCTCAACGAGGAGATCGGCGCCTTCGAGGACGAGGCATTGGCGAACTCCCTCGCCAAGCTCGGCGCGCTGGTGCGGCGCGAGCGGAGCGGCGGCTGAGGCGCGCGGCGCGCCGGCGGCGTTCACCGGTCCGTTATCTCGGCCGGACGGCGCAGGCCTTTCCCGCCATAAGGGCGACATGATAGAGCGCGAAAGCTCTCATGCAGGTTCGGCGGTGCAGCGCCGGACTGACCCCGTTTCCTATTCTGATGCCCTAACGGAACCGGCGATGCGGCCAAGATCGGGAAAGCCCGGTCGCCAGCCGCCGGACCATTCGGAGATGTCCATGATTGTCGATCGCCGCCGTTTCCTGGTCACCGCAGGTCTCGCCGCGCTGGCGGCCGGGCTCGGCCTGCCCCTGTCGTTTGATCCGGCCGCGGCCCAGACGGTGGAGCAGGCCAAGCTGATCGCGCCCGCCGCGAGCCCCCTACCGGAGAAGGCGCTGGGCAGCGCCACGGCGCCGGTCACCGTCATCGAATATGCCTCGATGACCTGCAGCCACTGCGCCGCCTTCCACACCGGCACCTTCCCCGAGCTGAAGAAGAAGTACATCGACACCGGCAAGGTGCGCTTCATCTTCCGCGAATTCCCGTTCGAGCCGGTGGCCACCGCCGCCTTCATGCTCGCCCGCTGCATGCCCGAGGACAAATATTTCCCGATGGTCTCGACCCTGTTCGAGACGCAGAAGACCTGGGCCTACAGCACCGATCCCGCCGCCGGCCTCCTCGCCGTTGCCAAGCAGGCCGGCATGAGCCAGGCCGATTTCGAGAAGTGCCTCACCGACCAGCAGCTCGGCGAGAAGGTGCAGGAAAGCGCCCTCTACGCCAACAAGGAGCTGGGCGTGAACGCGACCCCCACCTTCTTCATCAACGGCAAGAAGGTCTCCGGCGCCCTCGGCATCGCCGAGTGGGACAAGGAACTGGCGCCGCTGCTCGCCGGCAAGTGAGGCGAGCCACAATTGCCTTCAAGGGCCGGCGCACCACGCCGGCCCTTTTGTTTTAAGAGGCTCGCACTCACGCCGCCCGGAGCTTCTTCTCCACATAGCGGCTTTCCTGGGTGCGCCCGCCATAGCCGTAGGCATCGGCCTTCACCTCGCGCACGAGGATGTAGCTCTCTTCGTCCAGGTTCGGCAGCAGGCCGGACATGGCGGCGAACACCGCTTCCAGATAGGCGCCCTTCTCGTCCTTGGTGTTGGTGCCATCCACCACGAGAATGTCGAGGGAGAAGGACGAGCGCCCCTTCGCCGACAGCGCCTCCCCGCCCACGAACCACTGCTCCGCCGGGACGAAGGAGACGGCCACCGCCGTCACCTTCGGGTCCTTGCGCAGGATGCGGGCGGTGAGATCGGACAGGGTGGCGGCAACCTTCGCCGCGAGGGTGGCGTCCGGGGTGCCGGACAGTTGCACGTTCAGAATGGGCATCTCTTCCTCCATCGGCGCGATGCTTGGCATCGGCCGCGATGGCTCCTTGTACGCCGCCCCAACTCATGAGAAAAATTGAATTCTAAAATCCCAGAGTTTTGCTAATCTCATATCATGATCCGCAATCTCGATCTCGACCTCATCCGCAGCTTCGCCGCCGTGGCCGACCTCGGCTCCATCTCCGCGGCGGCGCGCAAGGTGGGTCGCAGCCAGTCGGCGGTGAGCCTGCAGATGGACCGCCTCGCCGAGGCGGTGGGCTTCTCGCTTCTGGAGCGGCGCGGGCGGGCCGTGTCGCCCACCCCGCGGGGGGCGGCCTTCCTGGAGGACGCGCGGCGTCTCCTCGATCTCAATGACCGCATCCTCACCCAGCACGTCCATGGCGCCTTCGCCCAGCCGCTGCGCCTGGGCTTCGTGCAGGATGTGGGCGAGCAGGTGCTCCAGCGCATCCTCTACCGGCTCTCGGCCAGCTTCCCGCAGGCGCCCATCACCGTGCGCGTCTGTACCACCACCCACATGCTCGACATGCTGCGCGCCGAGGAGCTGGACGTGGCCGTGGGCTTTCGCAGCGAGAGTGAGCTGCCGGCCTCCCTGCTGCTGCGCGAATCCATGGTTTGGATCGCGGCGCGGCAGCTGCGCCTCGACCGGGAGGCGCCGGTGCCGCTCGTGCTGTTCGAGCACCCGTGCAGCTGTCGCACCGCCGCCATCGCCGCGCTCAACGCCGCAGGGCGACCGTTCCGCATCGCCTTCACCAGCCCCAGCCTGCCGGGCCTGATGGCGGCGGTGGGGGCGGGCATGGGCGTCACCGTGCGCTCGCCGCGGGCGCTTCGGCCGGACCTCGCCGTGGTCGCCGACCTCGACCGCGCGGCGCTGCCGGACATGGAATTCCTGCTCTACACCCGCCCCGGCGCCCGCCCGCCGGCGCTGCAGAAGGTGGAGGAGGTGCTGCAGGAGGAATTGCGGCGCGAGCATCCGCTCTACGCCGTGGCTTAAGCCCGCGTTGGGACGATCATCCGCCGCGGGCAGCACGTCCACCCCGCACCCCCGTCATGGCCGGGCTTGTCCCGGCCATCCACGTGGCCCGGCCGGGCACACATTCCGGGCTAACCGCTCCATCGGCCCGACGTGGATGCCCGGGACTAACCCGGGCATGACGACACCGCAAATCTGGACACACCGGGACGAACCCGGCAGGCTTTTCCCATCGTTCGGTCCGGGACTGCCCATTTCGAGCCCGGCGGAGATTGCCCCATGAGCACCACACAGCCGACCCTCAAGACGGGCCCTGCCTTCCCGTTCGACAATTCCTATGCCCGCGACCTCGCCGGCTTCTATGCGCCGGTCCTGCCGACGCCAGTCGAGGCGCCGGCCCTGGTGAAGGTCAACGCCGCCCTCGCCGAGCTGCTGGGCCTCGACCCCGCCCATCTTGCGACGCCCGAGGGCGTGGCGGTGTTCGCCGGCCTCGCCGTGCCGGAGGGGGCGGAGCCCATCGCTCTGGCCTATGCCGGGCACCAGTTCGGCCATTTCTCGCCGCAGCTGGGGGATGGCCGCGCCATCCTGCTCGGCGAGGTGGTGGGCCGGGACGGGCTGCGCCGCGACATCCAGCTGAAGGGCTCCGGCCCCACCCCCTTCTCCCGCCGGGGCGACGGGCGGGCCGCGCTCGGGCCGGTGCTGCGCGAATACATCGTCAGCGAGGCCATGGCGGCGCTGGGCATTCCCACCACGCGAGCACTGGCGGCAGTGACCACCGGCGAGCGCGTGGTGCGCGATCGTGCCCTGCCCGGCGGCGTGCTGGCACGGGTGGCGGCGAGCCACATCCGCATCGGCACCTTCCAGTTCTTCGCCTCCCGCAAGGCGTTCGACGCGGTGAAGCAGCTCGCCGACTACACCATCGCCCGCCACTATCCCGACCTCGCGGGGGCGGAGAACCCCTATCTCGCTCTGCTTGACGGCGTGATCGGCCGGCAGGCGGCGCTGGTGGCGCGGTGGCTCTGCGTCGGCTTCATCCATGGGGTGATGAACACGGACAACATGTCGGTCTCGGGGGAAACGATCGATTACGGCCCCTGCGCCTTCATGGACGCCTACGACCCCAACACGGTCTTCTCCTCCATCGACGAGATGGGGCGCTATGCCTATGGCAACCAGCCGGACATCGCCCACTGGAACCTCGCCCGCTTCGCCGAATGCCTGATCCCCATCATGGGAGAGGACCGGGAGGCCGCCATCGCCGCCGCCAATGCGGCGTTGGGCACCTTCCCCGCACGCTTCTATGCGGCCTACCACGCCGGGCTTGCCGCCAAGATCGGCCTGCCGGAGGCGAGCGAAGAGGATGTGGCCCTCGCCCATGACCTCCTCAACGTGATGAACGGCTCCAAGGCCGACTTCACCCTCACCTTCCGCCGCCTCGGCGCGCTCGCGGAGGATGCGGAGGCAGGCGGGCCGGTGCGCGACCTGTTCCTCGACCGGGCGGCCTTTGACGCCTGGGCCGAACGCTGGCGCGCGCGCCTCGCCGAGACCGGCCGATCCGGCGCCGACATCCGCGCCGGGATGGATGCGGTGAACCCGCTCTTCATCCCCCGCAACCATCTGGTGGAAGAGGTCATCGCCGCCGCCATCGAGCGCGGCGACCTCGGCCCCTTCGAGCGGCTGAACACGGTGCTGGCGCGGCCCTATGACGAGCAGCCGGAATTCACCGCCTATGCGGGGCTGCCGCCCTCCATGGAGGGGTACCGGACGTTCTGCGGGACCTAACGGCGGGGGGCTCCCTCTCCCCTTGCGGGAGAGGGCTGGGGTGAGGGGTATCGCGCCGCCCGAACCGGCATCGGACATGTGGAGGCAGCCCCCTCACCCCCAGCCCCTCTCCCGCAAGGGGAGAGGGGAGCAGCGTCGCCCCATCGCTCGTCTGTACCGCACAGCCCAAAAGAAAAGGGCGCGGCCGAAGCCGCGCCCTCTCTCATTTCTGGACCGGGGGATGGATCAGAAGTCCATGCCACCCATGCCGCCCATGCCACCGCCGGGCATGGAGGGCATGCCGGAGTCGCGCTTGGGCAGCTCGGCGACGAGCGCCTCGGTGGTGACGATCAGGGCCGCGATGGAGGCGGCGTCCTGGAGCGCGGTGCGCACGACCTTGGCCGGATCGACGATGCCGGCGGCGATCATGTCCACATACTCTTCCGTCTGGGCGTTGAAGCCGAAGGACGGATCGTTGGACTCCTGCACCTTGCCCACCACGATGGAGCCTTCCACGCCAGAATTCTCGGCGATCTGGCGGATGGGGGCCTCGAGGGCGCGCAGGACGATCTTGATGCCGGCCTTGATGTCGGCGTTGTCGGAGGTGACCTTCTCCACCGCCGCCTTGGCGCGGAGCAGGGCGACACCACCGCCGGGAACGATGCCTTCTTCCACCGCGGCGCGGGTGGCGTTGAGCGCGTCGTCAACGCGGTCCTTCTTCTCCTTCACCTCGACCTCGGTCGAGCCGCCGACGCGGATCACCGCGACGCCGCCCGCGAGCTTGGCCAGACGCTCCTGGAGCTTCTCACGGTCGTAGTCCGAGGAGGTCTCCTCGATCTGCGCCTTGATCTGGTTCACGCGGGCCTCGATGTCGGCCTTCTCGCCGACGCCGTCCACGATGGTGGTCTTTTCCTTCTCGAGGATGACCTTCTTGGCGCGGCCGAGCTGGGCGATGGTGACGTTCTCGAGCTTGATGCCGAGATCCTCGGAGATCACGGTGCCGCCGGTGAGGATGGCGATATCCTCGAGCATCGCCTTGCGGCGATCACCGAAGCCGGGAGCCTTCACCGCCGCGACCTTCAGGCCGCCGCGCAGCTTGTTGACCACGAGGGTGGCGAGCGCCTCGCCTTCCACGTCCTCGGCGATGATGACGAGGGGACGGCCGGTCTGCACCACGGCCTCGAGGACCGGCAGGATCGGCTGGAGGCCGGAGAGCTTCTTGTCGAAGATCAGGAGGAAGGGCTCTTCCAGATCGGCGATCATCTTCTCCGCATTGGTGATGAAGTACGGAGAGAGATAGCCGCGGTCGAACTGCATGCCTTCGACCACTTCGAGCTCGGTCTCGGCGGTCTTGGCTTCCTCGACGGTGATGACACCCTCGTTGCCCACGCGCTGCATGGCGCCGGCGATCATCTCGCCGATGGAGGCATCGCCGTTGGCGGAGATGGTGCCGACCTGCGCCACTTCGGCGGAGGACGAGACCTTCTTGGCGCGGGCGCGGATGTCGGCGATGGCCGCGGCGACGGCGAGGTCGATGCCGCGCTTCAGATCCATCGGGTTCATGCCGGCGGCGACCGACTTGGCGCCTTCCTTCACGATGGCCTGGGCCAGAACGGTAGCGGTGGTGGTGCCGTCGCCGGCGAGGTCGTTGGTCTTGGAGGCGACCTCACGCACGAGCTGGGCGCCGAGATTCTCGAACTTGTCCTCGAGCTCGATCTCCTTGGCCACCGACACACCGTCCTTGGTGATGCGGGGGGCGCCGAAGCTCTTCTCGATCACCACGTTGCGGCCCTTGGGACCCAGGGTGACCTTTACGGCGTTGGCGAGGATATCGACGCCGCGCAGGAGCTTCTCGCGCGCGTCGGAAGAGAACTTCACTTCTTTGGCAGCCATGACGGCCTCCTTATGATTCTGTTTCTGTGGAGCGGCTCAGCAACTCACACGGCACATCACTTGGCCAAGCTCACTTGGCGATGACGCCGAGGATGTCGCTTTCCTTCATGATGAGCAGGTCCTGGCCGTCGATCTTGACCTCGGTGCCGGACCACTTGCCGAACAGCACGCGGTCGCCGGCCTGCACGTCGAGGGGGACGAGCTTGCCGCTCTCGTCACGGGCACCGGCGCCCACCGCGATCACCTCGCCCTCCTGGGGCTTTTCCTTGGCGGTGTCGGGGATGATGATGCCGCCGGCGGTCTTCTGCTCGGCTTCGATGCGCTTGACGACCACGCGGTCGTGCAGAGGACGGAAGGACATGGGTCGTTACCTCTTCGAGGGGAGCGCGGGCACTGGCCCGCCGTTCTGGCACTCCCGAATGAAGAGTGCCAAGCTCGTCGCGGAGATAAGGGCGCGCCCGGCCAACGTCAAGGCGCGCTGCAGCAATCAGGGAGCTAGCAAAGCGGTAACGAGCCGTGGGATAAGCTCTTTGGGAGCTGAGGCTTGACGGCGGACGGGGGCGGATGCAGACGGCATCGACGACGACGGCGCAAGCCTTTATGGTCAGGCGACTGTCTGGGTGGTCGCATTCTTGTTCCAGGCGGCGGGAGGCCTCGGAAAGCACATGACGAAGATGGTTGCGGGATCCAAGTCTGCTTTCGGGCGGTCCGCTTTCGGATGGACGGCCTTCGGGCGGCCGCGCGCCGCGCTGGCCGGCGCCGCCCTCACCGTGCTGGCCCTCGGCCTCGCCGGCTGCGAGACGACCCCCTCCGCGCCGCCACCGGCCGCGCGCCCGGTCTATACCAGCCCGATCCCGCCCGACCGCCTCGTCGGCCGCTGGGGCCTTGCCGCCTACCACCGCCCGGACGACGCCACGCGCACCGAAGCCCAGGCCAAGGCCTCCTGCGGCAACCAGCCCTACGTCATTACCGCAGGCACCAATGGCGGCGTGATGATGTATCTCGCCGACGACAACAAGCTGACCGAGCTGGTCTCCAAGCAGGTGGGCAACGGCCCGGTCTATATCGGCCCGCCCGACGACCCGGCCGGCGGCGAGCGCGACCGTCAGGTGGTGCGCTTCGACAACAACATCCTGGTGCTGAAGTTCGTCGATCCGGAAGTGGCCAAGCGCTACGGCACCATGGTCTACGTGCGCTGCGCGTGATCTGAGGGGCCCCGCGCCCTTCTTTTCGAGCCCAGCGCCCGAGGGCGCTGAAGCATCCTGAAAAGCTCACCGCCCAAAGGCGGCGAAATCACCTTGAAAAGCTCACCGCCCAAAGGCGGTGAGCATGGCGGACCCCCGGTTGGTGGGGTCGAACAGGTGCAGGCCCAGTTCCTCGGCCAGTTCCCGGAAGGCGGCGATGCCGCGCACGGAATTGCCCCGCCCATCGAGACGGGGTGAATAGGTGGCGATGCCGAGCTGGCGGTTGACCACCCCGAGGATACCGCCGCCCACCCCGCTCTTGGCCGGAACGCCCACGTCGAAGGCCCAGTTGCCGGCGAAATTGTACATCCCGCAGGTGAACATCACGGCGAGCGTGGAGCGCACAGCATCCACCGCGAAGGCCGTCGTGCCGGTGAGCGGGTTCTCGCCGATATTGGCGAGCGTCGCCCCCATGCGGGCGAGGTCTCCGGCCGTCACCAATATTGAGCACTGGCGGAAATAGAGGTCCAGCGTCGCGTCCACCCCGGCGGTGAGCGCGCCGGCGCTGGTGAGGAGATGGGCGATGCCGCGGTTGCGGTGCGCCGTCTCGGCCTCCGAGCGGAACACCGCCTCGTCCACCACGAGCCGCCGCCCGGCTGCGGCGGAGAAGCGGTCCAAAACGAAATCCAGCGCCTCGGCGCCGAGATGCTCCACCAGCAGGCCCGAAACGGTGATGGCCCCGGCATTCACCATGGGGTTGAAGGGCCGGTTGGTCTCGGCATCGAAGACGATGGCGTTGAAGGCATCCCCCGAAGGCTCCACCCCGACGCGGGAGAGCACCTTTTCGCGGCCAGCCACCTCAAGGGCGAGACAGAAGGCAAATGCCTTCGAAATCGACTGGATGGTGAACGCCACGTCGGCATCCCCCACCGAGACCACCTCCCCCTCCACCGAGACGGCGGCAATGCCGAAGCGATCCGGGTCCACCAGCGCCAGTTCGGGAATGTAGTCGGCGAGCGCACCCGACGTGTCGGTGCGGGTGCGCTCATAGGTGTGGCGCACCACCGTCTCCAGACCGTAGCCGGCCGGCACCGCGGGAGCCGCATGCAGGCTCGAATCCATCTCTTCCCCCTTGCCGACCACAGGCATGGACCAGGCGGCCGCGTCGCGGTGAGCAAAGCACAAGGCGTGCCACGGCGGCCCGCCCCGACCCGTCCAGCCCGTCGCGCCGCAGGGAGGAAACGGCATTAGCTGGAATTAGTCTATTTCGATTCTTTGAAAAGATCAGAACAGTTATCGTTTTGAGACAATCCAATATTACCCGACATCATCCCCCGCATATTGCCCCAGCGGTATCTGATTAATAAAAGAGCAGGAAGTCGTCTCAATTGCGTCGAGCCCCGCGATGCCCGTCTTTACACCTCATCCGTACGATCATCGCCGCCGGAACAAGGGCTCTTTGGGTCGCAACAGCCGGCAGAGTCTCGCCGGAAAACCATTCACGACCATTGCGTTTGCCGCCAGATCTCTGCTCGCCACCTCCGCCTTGATCGTGCCCGTCAGCTTCGGCATGGCGCAGGCGCAGGAGGCGGCGCCGTCCGTCGCGCTGCCCACGGTGAACGTCGAGGGCGTGGCCGAGACCGCCTGGGGGCCGGTGGAGGGCTATGTGGCGACCCGCTCCGGCGCCGGCACCAAGACCGACACGCCGCTCATAGATACCCCGCGTTCCGTCTCCGTGGTCACCCGGCAGGAGATGGACGACCGCGGCGTCCAGAACGTGGTGGATGCCGTTTCCTACACCGCCGGCGTGCTCACCGGCTCCTATGGCTACGATCCCCGCTTCGACGACATCTATATCCGGGGCTTCTCGGTGTCGTCGCGCGGCAACTTCCGCGACAGCCTCGCCCAGCCGAGCGCCAATTTCGCCTCCTGGCGCACCGAGACCTATGGCCTTGAGCGCATCGACGTCATCAAGGGCCCCGCCAGCGTGCTCTACGGCCAGACCGTTCCGGGCGGGCTCATCAACCGCATCTCCAAGATGCCGGTGGACACGCCGTTCGCGGAAGTGGAAGGCCAGCTCGGCGATCCCGCATGGTCGCAGGCCGCGTTCGACGTGGGCGGCCGGGCCAACGCGGACGGCAGCGTGCTCTACCGCCTCACCGGCGTCGCCCGCGCCGCCGACGGGACTGTGAGCTACAGCACCAACAACGCGCTCTACCTCGCGCCGGCGGTGACCTTCCAGAACGACACCACGCGCCTCACCATCCTCGGCACCGTGCTGGACAGCCGGACGCCCTCGAACACTCAGTATTGGCAGACCCCCACGATGCTCACGCGCATCCCCATGGGGACCACCTACAACGCCATCCAGCAGACGCAGGAGCAGATCGGCTACCAGCTGGAGCACGCCTTCAACGACGTGTGGAGCGCCAAGCAAAACGTCCGCTACGGCCACATCGACAATCACAGCATGTGGACGGACGCCAACGGCGTCATGAACGGGCCGCTCATCTCCATGACGGCCACCAACTACATCGAGACCGTGAACAGCTTCCAGGCCGACAACCAGCTGCAGGCCAAGTTCACCACCGGCCCGGTCGAGCACAAGGTGCTGGGCGGCGTGGACTATCTCTGGCTGGACAGCTCCTACGGCATGGGCGACGGGCCGGCGGGGGACGTGAACATCTTCAACCCCAACGTGCCCAACCTCCTGGTCATGCCGGCCATCACGTCGCGGGACGGCGCGGGGCTCAATCAGGTCGGGCTCTATCTTCAGGACCAGATGGCATTCGGCAACGGCTGGCGTTTCCTCATCGGCGGGCGGCAGGACTTCGCCTCCACCAGCCAGAGCAGCTTCGGCATCGAGACCGCCGGCCGCGACGACCAGGCCTTCACCTGGCAGGCCGGGCTGCTCTATGCGTTCGAGAACGGCGTCTCGCCTTATGTGAGCTATGCGACGTCCTTCCTGCCCTCCATCAACGTGGACCAGAGCGGCCAGCTTCTGGAGCCGTCCAGCGGCGAGCAGTACGAGGCGGGCGTGAAGTATCAGCCCAAGGGCGGGCGCAGCTTCTTCACCCTGTCAGCCTACCAGATCACCCAGAACAATTACGCCGTGCCGGACCCGGTGAGCTTCTTCTACCTCCCGGTGGGCAACGTGCGCGTGCGCGGCTTCGAGGCGGAGGCGCTGGTGGAGCTGGCGCAGGGGCTTGATCTGACCGCCGCCTATACCTTCACCCAGGGCCGCATCATCAACAGCCTCGATGTTCCGACCATCGGCAACACGCCGCCCAACATGCCCGCGCACATCGCCTCGCTCTGGGCGAAATACACCGTGCAGGACGGCGACTGGAAGGGCTTCGGCGTGGGCGGCGGCATCCGTTATATCGGTCCGTTCTGGTCGGATACCAACAATCTCTACAAGAACGGCGCGCAATATCCGGTGGATGCCGCGCTCTATTATGAGAAGGACAACTGGAACTTCCAGTTGAACGCGAAGAACGTCTTCGGGCAGCAGAACGCGCTGTTGAACGAAGGCTACTGGTACTGGCAGCAGGGACGCTCGGTGATCGCCTCCGTGCGCTATCGCTGGTGAGCCCCGGGGCGAAGCCGGCGCCGGCGAAGCGCTTCACCCTGCGGCCGGGGCTGGTGTGGGCGCACCGCATCCTCGGCCTGTCCACCGCGCTGTTCCTGGTGATCGCCGGGCTGACCGGCAGCGTCCTCGCCTTCCACCACGAGCTGGACGAGTGGCTGAACCCCTCCGCCTACCGCGCCACCGCCGTGGGCACGCCGCTGTCGCCGGACGCCTTGGCGCGGGCGGTGGAGGCCGGCCATCCCGACTTTCGTGTCTGGTACCTGTCGCTGCCCCACGAAGCCGGCGAGGCGGCGGAGGTCGCGGCCCTCGGGCGCATCGATCCGGCGACGGGCGAGCCGGTGCCGATCCCGGCGGATACCTTCCTGGTGGACCCGGTGAGCGGCGAGGTGCTAGCGGCGCGCCTGTGGGGCGCGTGCTGCTTCTCCGCGCTCAAGATCATGCCCTTCCTCTATGAACTGCACCACAATCTGAGCCTGCCCGGCATCTATGGCACGCTGCTCATGGGCGGGGTGGCGCTGCTCTGGCTGGTGGACGGCTTCGTCGGCTTCGCGCTGACCCTGCCGCGCGGGCGGCCGTTCCTCACCAAATGGCGATCCGCCTTCACCATCAAGGGCGGCAGTGCCTTCCGCCTCAACATCGACCTGCACCGGGCGGCCGGGCTCTGGCTGTTCGTGGTGCTGATCGCCCTCGCTCTGTCCTCGGTGGCCATGAATTTGCGGCAGGAGGTGGTGGAGCCGGTGGTGGGCCTCGTCTCGAAGCTCACGCCCACGCCCTTCTCCGGCGGACCGCTGGCGCCCCTGCGCGAGCGCACCCTCTCCTTCGATACCGTGCTGGAGGCGGGGCTGAAGGAGGCGCGCGGACGGGGCTGGCAGGAGCCGGCGGGCGAGATCTTCTACTCGCCCCATTATGGGGTGTTCGGCGTCGCCTTCGGCGATCACGACGACCCCATGGACAGGCGCTGGCTCTATTTCGACGGCGCGACGGGAGCGTTCCGCAGCGCCAGCCTGCCGGGCGTGGGCACGGCAGGGGATGTCTTCATCCAGCTCCAGTTCCCCATCCATTCGGGCCGCGTCTTCGGCCTGACGGGGCGCATCATCATCGCCGTGATGGGCGTGGTGATCGCCGGCCTCGCCATCACCGGCGTCGCGGTGTGGTGGATGAAGCGCAAGGGGCGCGTGGGCCGGAAAGGAAAGGCGGCTGCATCGGGCAAGTCACGGCCGGCGCGCACCACGGCTGCGCCGGCACGACCCGACGGTGCCCCCGCGGCCGCGCGGCAGGAGGGCCAGATCTCGCAGAACGGCTAGCTCTTGCTGAGATCTTCGACCGTGGCGGACGCCACGTTCTTCTTGATGGACTCGATGGCTTCCATCGCGGAGGACTTGGCCTTGTAGCCCTCGGAGGCGAACATCACTTCGCCGTTGGACGCCTTGTAGCGGAACCGGAATTCGCCGGCTTTGTCCTTATAAACCTCGAACTTCGCCATGACGCATCCTCCCATGGGACGATCAGCGCGGCGAAGCCTGCGCCGATTCGCGGCGCAGGCAAAGTCTTCCTCACTCGTCCATCTTCAGCGCGGCGATGAAGGCTTCCTGCGGAATCTCCACCTTGCCGAACTGGCGCATCTTCTTCTTGCCTTCCTTCTGCTTGTCCAGAAGCTTGCGCTTGCGCGTGATGTCGCCGCCGTAGCACTTGGCGGTCACGTCCTTGCGCAGGGCCTTGATGGTCTCGCGGGCAATGATCTTGGCGCCGATGGCGGCCTGGATGGGGATGTTGAACAGATGCTGGGGGATGAGATCCTTCAGCTTCTCGCACATCACTCGGCCGCGCGCCTCGGCCCGCGTGCGGTGGACCAGCATGGAGAGGGCGTCCACCGGCTCGGCATTGACGAGGATGGACATCTTCACGAGGTCGCCGGGGCGGTATTCGGTGATCTGGTAGTCGAACGAGGCGTAGCCCTTGGAGATGGACTTCAGCCGGTCGTAGAAATCGAACACCACCTCGTTGAGCGGCAGGTCATAGGTGACCATGGCGCGCGCGCCCACATAGGTCAGCTCGATCTGGTTGCCGCGCCGGTCCTGGCAGAGCTTCAGCACGGAGCCGAGATAATCGTCCGGGGTGAGGATGGTGGCGCGGATCCACGGCTCGTGGATCTCCTCGATCTTCACCACGTCCGGCATGTCGGCCGGGTTGTGCAAATCGATGGTCGTGCCGTCCGTCATCTCGATCTGGTAGATGACCGAGGGCGCGGTGGCGATGAGGTCGAGATTGAACTCGCGCTCGAGGCGCTCCTGGATGATCTCCAGGTGCAGCAGCCCGAGGAAGCCGCAGCGGAAGCCGAAGCCGAGGGCGGCGGAGGTCTCCATCTCGAAGGAGAAGCTGGCGTCGTTGAGGCGCAGCTTGCCCATGGCGGCGCGCAGATCCTCGAACTGGGCCGCGTCCACCGGGAACAGGCCGCAGAACACCACCGGCTGGGCCGGCTTGAAGCCCGGCAGGGCGGCGTCGGTCTGGCGCTTGTCCTCGGTGATGGTGTCGCCGACGCGGGTGTCCGCCACTTCCTTGATGGAGCCGGTGAGAAAGCCGATCTCACCCGGGCCCAGCTCGCTCATCACCACCATCTTGGGGGTGAACACGCCCACGCGGTCCACGTCATAGACGGCGCCGGAGCCCATCATCTTGATGCGCTGGCCCTTCTTGAGCACGCCGTCGACGATGCGCACCAGCACCACCACGCCGAGATAGGTGTCGTACCAGCTGTCCACCAGCAGCGCCTTCAGCGGCGCCTCGCGGTCGCCCATGGGCGGCGGCAGGCGGGTGACGATGGCTTCCAGCACCTGATCGACATTGAGGCCGGTCTTGGCGGAGATGCCGATGGCGTCGGAGGCGTCGAGGCCGATCACGTCCTCGATCTGCGCCTTCACCTTCTCCGGCTCGGCGGCGGGCAGGTCCACCTTGTTAAGGACCGGCACGATGTCGTGGTTGTTGTCGATGGCCTGGTAGACGTTGGCCAGCGTCTGCGCCTCCACGCCCTGGGAGGCGTCCACCACCAGCAGCGAGCCCTCCACGGCGGCGAGCGAGCGGTTCACCTCATAGGCGAAGTCCACGTGGCCGGGGGTGTCGATGAGGTTGAGGACGTAGGTCTCGCCGTCCAGCGCCTTGTAGGAGAGGCGCACCGTCTGGGCCTTGATGGTGATGCCGCGCTCGCGCTCGATATCCATGTTGTCGAGCACCTGCTCCGTCATCTCGCGCTCGGAGAGCCCGCCGGTCATCTGGATCAGGCGGTCGGCGAGGGTCGACTTCCCGTGGTCGATATGGGCGACGATGGAGAAGTTGCGGATGTGCTTCTGGGCGGTGGCGGTCATCCGGGCCGCATAGCATCGGCGCGGGGCGGCCACAAGGCGAAGGCTGATCGAGGGGCCGATGCAAGGGGACTCTCGGGGGCCTCTCTCCCCTTCGCCGCACCGCCGTAAAGACCGGAACCGGCGTCCTCATCCGCCGTGGGAGAGCCATACCATCCATCAGCGCCCCCTCTCCCCTTGCGGGAGAGGGCCGGGGTGAGGGGTATGCCTCTCCGGTTGCCGCACCTTGTGAGGACCGGAGCCAGCCCCCTCATCCGCCACGCGGCATACGCCGCGCGCCACCTTCTCCCGCGAGGGGAGAAGGGAAACGGGTGGTTCAGAGCCCCATCAGGCGCCGGGACTTGGAGCTGGGGTCCGGCTCCTCCGTCGCATCCGCCTCGGGGCCGGGATCATCCGGCAGGGGCGGCAAGGCGACGATGGCGTCGGCCTTCTTTCCGTTCTCTGGCTTGCCGTTCTGCCGCGACCGGCCGCGCGCGTCCGCGCCATTGCCGGCGGGCGGGGCGAGGATGACCGGCACCGGCTCGACGGCCTTGGGTTCGGCCCCCTTGGGCTCGGGAGGGTTCGATGCGACAGGCGCGGGCACCTCGACGACCACCACCGGCGCCCCGGCAGCAACAGCTTCGGCCGAAGCGGCCGGCGCGGACTCGGCCGGCTTGGGCTCCGCAGCCTTGAGCTCGGCCAGCTTCTTCTCGGCGAGCTTTTGCTCCGCGATCTTCTTCTCGGCGACCTTGGCTTCCTCGCTGGCGCGCACCGCGGCAATGGCCGCCTTCACCCGCTCCGCCTCGTGCTCCAGGATCGGGGTGGCGGAGACACCGGGCGGAACCTCCCACACGAAGGCGTCCAAGCGACCAGACACCGGCGAAACCGGCGCCCAGCGGTCGGAGACCACGCCATCGGCGATCCAGGCGGGATCGCGATTGGCGCGCACGGCGCGGGCGGTCCACTCGCGCGCCTTGCCGATATCCGCGTGCTCGGCCGCTTCCAGCTCTGCCATCAGCAGGCAGACGCGCTGGCTGGGATCGTCCAGCAGCGGCTCCAGCACGAGGCGGGCCTGGCGGAATTCCTGCGCATCGATGGCGGCGCGGGCGAGCGCGATGGCGCTTTCCCGCTGGGAGGGCGCCCGGTTGGCGAGGGTGCGGATGCGCTTCAGCCGGTCGAGGGCCGCATCGCCGGGACGCAGATACGCCTCCACGTCGGCGAGTTCCGGGTGCGGGTTGGCGGCAAACGCCGTCTCGACGATCTTCGCCGCCTTGCGCAGCTCTCCGGCGGCGCCCAGCAGGCGGCCGGCGCAGGCGGCGGCGGGCACGAGGGTGGGCGCGAGGCGCACCGCCTCCACCGCCTTCTCGCGGGCGACCAGCGGATCGGTCTGCTCCAGCGCGATGGCCTCGGCGGCGAGCAGCACGGCGCGGCGGCGCTTGTACTGTGCCTTGTCGATGCCCTTCTGCGCCATCTGGCGTTCGAGCACCGCGCGGGCGCCGGCATAGTCCCCGGCGGCGCAGCGCGCCTCGATCACCGCATCGGCGGCCCAGCCGAGCGTCGGGGCGGCCGAAGCGGCCTCCTCGGCGATGGCATAGGCGGCGGCCTTGTCGCCGGCCTTGCGGGCTTCCATGTGCAGCCCGCGCAGGCCGAGGAGGCGGGTGGAGGGATCGTCCACCATGGCGCGGAAGGCGGCGATGGCCACTTCCGGCTTGCCGTCGAGCTGGGCGGCCTGGGCGGTGAGGAGATGGGTGAGCGGCTCGTGCGGCAGGAGCCGCGCGGCGTCATGGCGCGCCTGACGCACGGCGGCATTGTCGCCGATGCCCACCGCGAGCAGGCCGCGCGAGACCGCCTGCCAGCCCTTCTCGCGCTTGCGACGGCGGGAGAAGGCGGCGATCAGCTTGGGCGAGCGAACGAGCAGCGAGAGCAGCCGCCAGAGCAGCAGCAGCACGCCGGAGACGACCGCGATGACGGCGAGGGCCACCGGCACGGTGGTCTCCACCCGCCAGCCCTCCCACACCACGGCGATCTCGCCCGGCCGATCGGCGAGCCAGGAGACGCCGAAGGCGGCGGCGGCGAGGAGGATGAGGAGCAGGACGAGGCGGATCACGGCACCTTCCCCGAAATGGCGGCCAGCTGCTGCTGGAAGAGAGATCCGGCGGCACGCACCGCGGCGGCCCGCGCCTCGATGTCGCGGAGAACGGCGAGGCGCTGCTGCACGCTTTCGGGCAGCTGCTTCAGCGTCTTCAGGGCCTCGTCGAGCTGGCCGGCGCGCACCTGGGTGACGGCGGTGGCGATGAGCCCTTCCGAATCCACCGAGCCGGGGCCGGTGGCGGGGCGCACCTTCACGAGGCTTTCGGCCGAGGACATCAGGCGGTCCACCAGCGAGGCCCTGGCATCGCTCGGGGCGGGAGCGGCGGCGCCGAGCGCGGCGGCCCCTTCCTGCGCGAGGCGGGCGGCGAGCGCGGCGGAGGGCGCGAAGCCCTTCTCGGCCGCCGCGGCGAAGGCGTCGAGCTGGCCGGCATTGGCGCCGAGCGTGGCGCGGGCGGCGGCAAGCTCGGCGGCGAAAGGACGGCCGGAGACCACTGCATCGCGGAAGGCGGCGACCACCACGAGGCTGGAGGCCGTGCGGTTGAACTTCGTGGCGGCGGCGCTCGCCTCCTCGATCTGCGTCTTCAGCGCATCGAAGCGCGGGCCGATGGCCTCGGCCTGCTTCTCCAGCCCCTGCACCTGCGGCCCGAGGGCCTGGGTCTGGGTGGCGAGGGCCTGCACCTGCGGAGCGAGCGACTGGGTGGCGCCGATGAGCGCCTGCACCTGCGGGGCCAGAGCCTCCACCTTAGGAGCCAGAGCCTCCACCTTGGCGCCGGCCTCGCGGGTGCCGGTGGTGGCGGCGGCGACCGCCGTGCGCAGGGCGCTGTCGCTGCCCTTCAGGGCGTCCACGTCGCGGCGCAAGGCGGCCAGCGCCTCGCGGCCCTGCTCGGCGGCGGTCTTGAGATCGTCCACGCTTTTCACAAGCGCCGGAGGGATGGCGGGAGCTGCGGGGGCAGCGGACGGCGCGGCGGCGGGCGCGGCCTTCAGCCCGGCGAGGGCGTCCTGCACCGCCTTGAGCGCGGCCTCGTCGCGATCGAGCCGCTCGGAGAGGGCGGCAATGGCCCGGGGATCGACGGCGGGCCGGGCCTCCAGCGCGGCGATGCGCGACTGCAGCGGCGACAGATCGACCTTCGGCGCGGCCACCGGGGCCGGCGGATAAAGAATGGGCAGGGCGTACCACAGCCCGCCGGCCGCCGCGCCACCGCCGATGAGGCCGGCGATCAGCGCCGCAAACACGGTGCCACCGCCGCCCTTGCGGGGGGCTTCCGGAGCCGGATGCGGCGGGGGCGGGGGGTCGGCCGGCGTGTCGCCGTCCTGCCGAACCTCGGTCTCGGCCACCTGCTCGGCGCTCTTCTCGGGGGCTTCAGTGCCGGCAGAAGCGTCAGCCAAGGCGGGGGCCGCCACAGGCTCTTCAGCCGGCGTGCCGGACGCGGCCGGCTCGGACGCCACGGGCGCGCGGGCGATCTCCTGCGCCTTCAAATCAAGCGTGGGCGGGGTGCGGGGCGGTCGGGAGGAGAAGTTCTCCGCCTTCGGATCGTCGCTCGCCGGCGTATTGGTGGCCATCGGCGTCGCTCGTGCCTCCCTATTGGGTTCGGACCCGTCTTCGGGACCGGGATAGACCGGCCGGGGCCGGGCCGCAACCGCGGCGCCCGCCCCCGTCCCTCACAGCCGCGTCACAGCAGCGCGAACAATGCGTCCTCATTGGGCGCGGCGGCGACTTCCACCGCCAGACCCTTGCGAACGAACGGCTCGGCCACCTGCTCGGACAGGCACAGTTCCCTCACACCGGTCAACGTGTCGTTAAGCCCCGCGCCTTCGACGCACCTGAGCAGTGTCTTCACCGTTCGCTGGGAGAAGTGCAGCGCGGCCTTAACGGTTCCGCTCGCCAGCGCCGCGCGGGCCTCTTCGCTCAGCGCATCGGCCGGTTCGGCGGCATAGACGATGGCGAGGTCCAGCGAGATGCCGGGGGCGGCAAGCAGGCCGGCGAGATCCGCGGCGCGGTCCTCCCCCGCCGGGTTCAGCACCCGCGCGCCGGACGGGAGCACCGCCGCGATGCGCCCGGCCAATGCCGAGGCGTCGCCGTCGCAATCGGTCACCTGGGCGAAGCCGATGGCGCGGGCCTCCTTGGCCGTGCGCGGCCCCACCGCGAAGGCCGGCAGATGCAGGAAGCGCTTGCCGTCAGGATGGGCGGCGAAGGCCGTCACCCCGTTGATGGAGGTAAAGGCCACCGCATCGAAGGGGCGATCCGGCAACGGTGTCGTGGTGGGGGCGATCCGCAGCATGGGATCGACGATCACGTCATGCCCCAGCGCCCGAAGACGCTTGGCGGTCTGGTTCGCCGCAGGCAGCGGCCGGGTGACGAGAACATGCATGGGCAAAATCAATCGAGCGGAAGAGCGGGGCAGAACAACGGCCGACGCGACCCGTGCCGCGCCGAAAAACACCGGACGCGGCGGCAGCCGCGCCCGAAACCCGAAATGGGGCGCGACCGAAACGGCCACGCCGAAAACTCACAATCCCAGCGCGCGAGCCGGGGCGCTGGCACGCAGCTGCGTGCCCAGCGCCGTGCCGAGCGCGGCGGCATCGGCAATGGGTGCCGCACCGGAGGCTTCCGCCGCATCCGCCCCATCGGGCGTCATGACGAGGCCGGAGAGGCGCACCTGGTCGCCCTCCACCTTGGCGAGGCCGGCGATGGGGGTGCGGCAGGAGCCGTCGAGCGCGGTCAGGAACGCGCGCTCGGCGGCCAGCGCGATGCCGGTGTCACGGCAGGCGATGGCGGCGATGGCGGCATTGGTGGCGGGGTCATGTACGCGGCATTCGATGGCCACGGCCCCCTGCCCCACCGCCGGCAGGAATTCCGATGTCGCCAGCACCGCGCTCGCCACCTCGGCGAGGCCGAGCCGAGTGAGGCCGGCGAGGGCGAGAAGCGTGCCGTCGAAATCCCCGTCCCTCACCCGGGCGAGGCGGGTGTGGACATTGCCGCGCAGCAATTCGACCTTGAGGTCCGGCCGCAGGCGCCGCAATTGCGCCTCGCGCCGGAGCGAGGCGGTGCCGACCCGCGCGCCGGCCGGCAGATCGGCGAGGCCGGCGCCGGATTTCAGGATCAGCGCATCGCGCACATCGGCGCGCGGCAGGTAGCCGGCGAGGTGCAGGCCCTCGGGCAGATAGGTGGCCACGTCCTTGGCGGAATGCACGGCGAGGTCCACGCGGCCATCCAGCAGCGCTTCCTCAAGCTCCTTGGTGAAAAGCCCCTTGCCGCCGGCCTCGGAGAGCGCCCGGTCCTGAATCTGGTCGCCGGTGGTGCGGATGACCTCGACGGCGACCTCGGCCGGCGCGACGTTCAGCGCCTGAGCGAGGGCCGCCTGCACCGCATGGGCCTGCCACAGAGCGAGCGGGCTGCCACGGGTGCCGATGCGCAAGATTGGAGGCGCGACAGGGGATTTTCCGCCGGACATTTCTTCCAATTTCGTATTCTCGTTCAGGGATGCGTAGAATGCGCGAGGGATTCGAAACGGGATAGGCGGCGTTGCGGCGCAGCGCAATGGCGGCGCGCAAGGCTCTGGAGGATCAAGGTTTGCCCGATCTCATGGTGCTCGGCATCGAGACCACGTGCGACGAGACGTCGGCCGCGGTGGTGACGCGCTCGCCCTCGGGCGCATCCGACATCCGCTCCAACGTCATCCGCTCGCAGGTGGAAATCCATTCGCCCTATGGCGGCGTGGTGCCGGAGATCGCGGCCCGCGCCCATGTGGAGGTGCTGGACCATGTGATCGCCGAGGCCATGCGGCAGGCGAACGTGGATTATTCCGAGCTTTCCGGCATCGCCGCGGCGGCCGGCCCCGGCCTCATCGGCGGGGTCATCGTGGGCCTCACCACCGCCAAGGCCATCGCGCTCGCGGCCAAGAAGCCGCTGGTCGCGGTGAACCATCTGGAAGCCCACGCGCTCACCGCCCGCCTCACCGATGGCGTCGCCTTCCCCTATCTGCTCCTGCTCGTCTCGGGCGGCCACACCCAGCTTCTCGCCATCGAGGATGTGGGCAAATACACCCGCCTCGGCACCACTTTGGACGACGCGGTGGGCGAGGCCTTCGACAAGGTGGCGAAGATGCTGAGCCTGCCCTATCCGGGCGGACCGCAGGTGGAGGAGCAGGCCAAGCACGGCTATTCCGCCCGCTTCGCCTTCCCGCGCCCGCTTCTGGGGCGGCGCGAGCCCGATTTCTCCCTCTCCGGCCTCAAGACCGCCGTGCGGCTGGAGGCGGACCGCCTCGCCCCGCTCTCGGACGAGGACGTGGCCGACCTCTGCGCCAGCTTCCAGGCGGCAGTGGTGGACCTGATCGCCGACCGCGTGCGCGCCGGCGCCCGCGCCTTCCGCGACCGGCTGGGGCGCGGCCCCACCGCGCTGGTGGTGGCCGGCGGCGTCGCCGCCAACGGCATGATCCGCGAAAGCCTCGCCAAGGTGGCGGCCGAGCTGAACACCCGCTTCGCCATGCCGGCGCCGGTGCTGTGCACCGACAACGGCGCCATGATCGCCTGGGCCGGGGCCGAGCGGCTGGCCCGGGGCATCCGCGACCGGCTCGACGTGAGCCCGCGCGCCCGCTGGCCGCTCGATCCGGCGGCCGCCGCCTCTGCCACCGCGCGGGCCTGAACGGTGTCGGGTTCCAGCTTTCGCCGCATCGGCGTGATGGGCGCGGGCGCCTGGGGCACCGCGCTCGCCAATGCCGCCGCCCGCGCCGGGCGCGAAGTGGTGCTGTGGGGGCGCGACGCCACGGCCATGGCCGACATGGCGGCGGCCCGCGAGAACCGGCCCGATTTGCCGGGCATTGCCCTTGATCCCGCCGTCTCGCCCGTGTCGGACCTCGATCTGGTGGCCGATTGCGACGCCGTGCTGCTGGTGGTGCCGGCGCAGGCCTGCCGGGAAGCGCTGGGGCATCTCGGCGCCCGCGTGCCGGCGGGAATGCCGGTCATTTCCTGCGCCAAGGGAATCGAGCGCGGCACCCGCGCCTTCATGAGCGAGGTGATCGCCGAGGCCCTGCCCGGCGCGCGGCCCGCCGTGCTCTCCGGCCCAAGCTTCGCCACCGATGTGGCGGCGGGCCTCCCCACAGCGGTGACGCTGGCGGCGCGGGACGGGACGCTGGCGAAGGATCTCGCGCAGGCGCTCGGCTCGTCCACGCTGCGGCTCTATCACTCCACCGATGTGCGCGGCGCCGAGATCGGCGGGGCGGCGAAGAATGTGCTGGCCATCGCCGCCGGCATCGTCTCCGGCCGCCGGCTGGGGGCGAGCGCCGCGGCCGCGCTGGTGGCGCGGGGCTTTGCCGAACTGATGCGCTTCGGCGCCGCCTATGGCGCACGGCCGGAGACCATCACCGGCCTCTCCGGCCTCGGCGACCTCATCCTCACCACCTCCGGCCCGCAATCGCGCAACTTCGCCTTCGGCCGCGCTTTGGGGGCGGGCGAGGCGGGGGCGGGCAAGCTGGCGGAAGGCGCCTTCACCGCCAGCGTGCTGGTGGAAATGGCGGCGGCGAAGGGCGTGGACGTTCCCGTCAGCGCCGCCGTGGACGCGGTGCTCGCCGGCCGCCTCGGCATCGACGGCGCCATCGAGGCGCTGATGGCGAGGCCGCAAAGGGCGGAGTGAGAGGCAGCGCCTCTTCTCAGCTTCACAGCCGTCATCCCCCGGCTCGTCCGGGGGATCCACCCCGCCGCCCGTCCCGCTGCGCATCACTCCCGCCACCCCTCGGTCGGCCCAGTGGATCGCCCGCACAAGGCGGGCGATGACGGCGAGAAGGAAATGGCGCGAGGGCTTTGTTCGCGGTCTTCGCTCAAGCGCCGCGCGGGTTTCAGGCTTTCAGCCGGTCGAAGGTGCGGCCCATCTCCTCGCGGCTCACATGGGCGATGATGGCGGGGTCGAGCACGTCCTCGCCGGCGCGGAAGGCGGCTTCGGCGTCGGGGTGGGCGAGCGCGATGCGCAGCGCGCCGAGCAGGTCGTAGAGCGCCCAGGGCTTGCCGGCATCGCGCAGGGCCGATTGCAGCGCCCCCTGCACCAGCGCCCGCACCGTGCGATGGGATTCGGAGACCGGCACCTCGTCCGCCTCGCCTTCCAGCGCGGCGATGCAGGCCTCGGCATCGAACGAGACGTGGCCGCGGCAGGCCAGCGGACGCACCGGATAGATCACGCAGATGCCCTCGGCGAGGAACGGGCATTCCCCGCCCAGCGCCATGGTGCCGGAGGCGGCGGGCGCGGTGGCCTGCGCGGCGGCGAGTCGGGCGGGCAGGTCGATGCCTACCTTGCGGAAGCCTTCGGACATTGCGCGGACATAGCGCGCCACCATCAGCACCTCGGGCATGGTCGCCGCCACCTGGATGCGGCAGCAGGTGCCGCAGCCCTTGTGGCAGGCCAGCGGCGGCAGATCCTTCGCCTGCTCGGCCACATTGTGCTCGTAACTGGAGAAGGCCTGCATCCAGATGCGGTCGACGATCTCGGCCGAGCCCGCATGGGCGCCGAGGGTCGCGCCGAAGGCGGCGTGCTGGGCACGGAAAAAGGCGGCAGGACCATCGGACGCGGGGTCCGTCCCGGAAGCGATCGCCACGGCAAGCCTCCAAAAATGCGTCGCGCCCCAAACGGGCGATCCGGCACGCTGGCCAAAAGCCGGAGCCGGAGCATTGAGATGGAACAAGCTATGTACGATCGGGAATAGCCAACAACTCCGGGAAACTGCGTAGGGCCCCGCCCCCCGGGACAAAGGGGGCGGGGAAAGCCTTCAGAAGCCGGGCACCTCAGAAGTAGGTGGCCACTCCAGTGGTGTGCTCCACCGACGGCGGGCTGGCGAAGTAGGGGCTGACGAGGCGGCGCCACTCCTGGAACTCGGGCGAGTTGCGGAAGTGCTCCATGTGGTCCTCCACGCTCTCCCAGGTGACCAGGAGATGATAGCGCGTGGGCGTCTCCACACCGCGCGCCAGCGACATGCCGATGCAGCCGCGCGACTTCTGGAAATAGGGCGCCGCCTCCCTCACCGCCGCCTCGAAGGCCGCCTCGGAGCCTTCCTTGATGTCGAGCGTGGCAACCTCGTAGACCATGTGCTCTTCCTTGATGTGATGCAGCGGGATTCGCCCGCGCCGCCGCGGCGGAGATTAAGGCCTCGCGCGTCGCAGGCAAGCCATGACAAGAAGCCTTGCCAAGCAAGGCGGGAAACGGCACATCCGCTCAATCGATTGCGAACGCGAGCATTGCCATGGCCCACTGGCTCTACAAGTCCGAACCCTTCAAATGGTCCTGGGAGATGCAGGTGAAGGCCGGCGCCAAGGGCACCCATTGGGACGGGGTGCGCAACCACCTCGCCAAGCAGCAGATGCTCGCCATGAAGATCGGCGACACCGGCTTCTTCTACCATTCCAACGAAGGCAAGGAGATCGTCGGCATCGTCGAGGTCATCAAGGAGGCCTATCCCGACCCCTCCGACCCCACCGGCAAGTTCGTGATGGTGGACATCAAGGCGGTGAAGCCGCTGAAGACGCCCGTCACCCTCGCCGCCGTGAAGGCCGAGCCGCGGCTTTCGGAGATGGCGCTGATGAAGTTCTCCCGCCTCTCGGTGCAGCCGGTGACGGACGAGGAATGGGCCCTCGTCTGCGCCATGGGCGGCCTGAAGGCGTGAGCCGCGCGATCAGCGATCCCAACGCCTTCATCCGCGCCGAGACACGCCTGCGCCCGGTGCCGCTGGTGCCGGAGATCTCGCTCCATGTGGCCGATGAGGCGGTGCCCATCTGGCATCGCACCGAGGAGGAACTGGGCGAACTCGGCCTGCCGCCGCCCTTCTGGGCCTTCGCCTGGGCAGGCGGGCAGGCTCTCGCGCGGCATGTGCTGGACCATCCCGAGACGGTGCGCGGCAAGCGCGTGCTGGATTTCGCCTCCGGCTCCGGGCTGGTGGGCATCGCCGCCATGAAGGCGGGGGCGGCCTTTGTCACCTGCGCCGACATCGACCCGTTCGCGGTGGCCGCCATCGCTCTCAACGGGGCGGCGAACGGCGTCGCGCTCTCCCCCGTGCAGGACGACCTCATCGGGCGCGACGAGGGCTGGGACACGGTGCTCGCGGGCGATATCGCCTATGAGCGCGATCTTTCGGAAAAGGTCTTCGCCTGGCTCCTCGCCCTCGCGGCGCGCGGCGCCGGCGTGCTCATCGGCGATCCCGGCCGCACCTATCTGCCCAAGGACCGGCTGACGAAGCTGGCCGAATATTCCGTCCCGGTGACGCGGGAGCTGGAGGACATGGAAATCAAGCGCACGGCCGTCTGGCGGCCAGCGTAAGGGCCTGTCTGGCGGGCAAGTAGGAGCCTCGCCGCAACTCCATCGTCATGCCCGGCCTTGTGCCGGGCATCCACGTCGGGCCGATGGGACGATGTCCGAATGATGTTTCCGGCCGCACCACGTGGATGGCCGGGACAAGCCCGGCCATGACGGCCTGTGTGGAACCATTCCGCTGCGCTCCATGCGTCCGGGGCGCGAGAGCGGTTCTCGGGACAAGCGACAGCGTGTCCGACGTGCGAGGGCTGCCCCTCAGCACTCCACCCGGTTCGGGCAGAACGCCTTGTGAAGCGCGGCGATCACCGCCAGCACCTCCTCCCGCGCGATGCGGTAGAACACGCTCGTGCCTTCGCGCCGTGCCTCCACGAGGCCGTCCGCGCGCAGGCGCATGAGCTGTTGCGACATGGGCACCTGCTCGATGGCGAGTTCGTCGCGGAGCTGCGCGACCGATTTCTCGCCATCCACCAACGCGCACAGAACCAGCAGGCGCTGCGGGTGGGACAGGCTGCGCATGAGTTCGGCCGCCTGCTCCGAGGCGGGGATCATCTCAACAACATTCATAGTCTTGAATTTATGATAATTGAATGTTAGATGCAATGGCAACGCGGGGAAGCCCGCACGCAAGGGGCGCCCGAACGGCGCGCCCCGACGAAGCAGGATTTCGGGAGCAGCATAATGTCTGTCGATCGCATCGTCATGATGTTTGCGGGTTTCATGGTGCTGGCGTCGCTCGGCCTCGGCCTCACCGTGTCGCCCTATTTCTTCTGGCTCACCGCCTTCGTGGGCGCGAACCTGATGCAGGCGTCCGTCACCGGCTTCTGCCCGGCGGCCATCCTGCTCAAGAAGCTGGGCGTGAAGCCCGGCGTCGCCTTCACCTGAACACCCGGAACCGAACCCCCGCCCGGCACGAGGCCGGGCAGAGAGAGCAACCCATGTCCCTGCGCTTCATCCCGCCCGCCGCGGCCTTCGCGGTGGCGATGGCTGCCCTTTTGCCTGCGTCCGGCATCGCCCGCGCCGCCGATTTCACCGTGCGCAGCGTGGAGGTGCCGGAGCTGAAGGGCGTCTTCGGCGAGGTCAAGAGCCGCACCGTGGTGCCCGCCCGGGCGCGCATCGGCGGCACCGTGCGCTCCGTCACCGTTTCCGAAGGCGACAAGGTGAAGGAGGGCGACGAGATCGCCCTGGTGGTGGACGACAAGAACGCCCTCACCCTCAACGCCGCCGACGCCAGGATCAAGGAGCTGACCTCCCAGCTCGACAATGCGAAGATCGAGCTGGACCGCGCCCAGCAACTCGTCGCCCGCGGCGTCGCCAGCCAGGCGCGGCTCGATACCGCAAAAACCCAGTTCGATGTCGCCACCAACCAGGTGACGGCCTCAGAAGCCGACCGCGCCGTGATCCTCCAGCGCGCCCGCGAGGGCGCCGTGCTCGCCCCCGCCGATGGCCGCGTCCTCACCGTTCCGGTCACGCCCGGCAGCGTGGTTCTGGCCGGCGACGAGATCGCCCGCGTCGCCTCCGGCCCCTATTCCCTCCGCCTGTCTTTGCCCGAGCGCCACGCCGCCTCCATCCGCGAGGGCGGCACGGTGCGCATCGGCGAGCGCGGCATCTCGCAGGACAAGGCCGGAACGCCCGCCACCGCCCGGCCAGGCCGGATCGTGAAGGTCTATCCGGAAATCTCCGCCGGCCGCGTCATGGCGGACGTGGAGGTGGATGGCCTCGGCAGCTACTTCGTCAATGAGCGCACGCTGGTGTGGGTGGAGATCGGCCGGCGCTCGGTGCTGGCCGTTCCCGCCGCCCTCATCCGCACGCAGCACGGCATCGATTATGTGACGCTGGCCACCGCTGGCGGCCCGCTCGACGTGCCCGTCATCCTCGGCGAGCGGTTTGCCGGCGATGACGGCGAACGGGTGGAAATTCTCACCGGCCTCAAGGACGGCGACGTGATCTCCGCGGCAGGGCGCTGACCATGAGCGAGATCTCCAAGGGCGAGACCCATTCGGGCGAGAACCGCCCCCTCGGCATCGCCGGCGTGCTCACGCGCACCTTCATCGCCTCCCCCCTCACCCCGCTGCTGCTGCTCGCGGCCTTCGCCTTCGGCCTCATCGCGCTCATCACCCTGCCGCGCGAGGAAGAGCCGCAGATTTCCGTGCCCATGGTGGACATCCGCGTCTCGGCCCAGGGGCTGAAGGCCGAGGATGCGGCGAAGCTCGTCACCGAGCCGCTGGAAACCATCGTCAAGGCCATCGACGGGGTGGAGCACGTCTATTCGCAGACCGAGGACGACGGCGTCCTCGTCACCGCGCGCTTCCTCACCGGCACCAGCCCGGATGCCGCCATCCTGCGCGTGCACGAGAAGGTGCGGGCCAATCTCGACCGCATCCCGGTTGGGATCACCGAGCCCCTGATCGTCGGCCGATCCATCGACGACGTGGCCATCCTCGTGCTCACCCTCGTGCCCAAGCCCGAGGCCGCGAGCCGCTGGACCGCCAACGACCTCACCCGCGTCGCGCGGGAGCTTCAGGCCGACATCTCCAAGCTGCCCGATATCGGCCTCACCTACATCGTCGGCGAGCAGCCGGAGGAGATCCGCGTCGCGCCCGATCCCGAGCGCCTGTCCCTCTACGGCATCACCCTCGCCCAGCTGCAGGGCAAGCTGGAAGGCGCCAACCGCACCTTCAACACCGGCACCGTGCGCGAGGCCGCCGGCCAGCGCACCCTCGTCGCCGGCCAGACCCTGCAGACCCCCTCCGAGATCGGCGGCATCCTCCTCACCTCCCGCGATGGGCGCCCCGTCTATGTGCGCGACGTGGCCAACGTCACCCTCGCCACCCAGCCGGCCGAGCACTACGTCACCCATATCGAGAAGGGGCCTGATGGCCTCACCCGGCGCCCGGCGGTGTCGCTGGCCATCGCCAAGCGCCCCGGCACCAATGCGGTGGTCATCGCCGAGGAGGTGCTGCGCCAGATAGAGGCCGCGCACGGCTCCACCCTCCCCGCCGACGTGGAGGTGAAGGTCACCCGCAATTACGGCGAGAGCGCCAACGAGAAGGCCAACGAGCTGCTGCTGCATCTCGGCCTCGCCACCCTCTCCATCGTCGTGCTGGTGGGCTTCGCCATCGGCTGGCGCGAGGCGCTAGTGGTGGCCGTGGTCATCCCCACCACCATCCTCCTCACCCTCTTTGCCGCCCGCCTCATGGGCTACACGCTGAACCGCGTGAGCCTGTTCGCGCTCATCTTCTCCATCGGCATCCTCGTGGACGACGCCATCGTCGTCATCGAGAACATCGCCCGCCACTGGGCCATGAAGGACGGGCGCTCGCGGACGCAGGGCGCCATCGACGCGGTGGCGGAGGTGGGCAATCCCACCATCGTCGCCACGCTGACCGTGGTGGCCGCCCTCCTGCCCATGCTGTTCGTCTCGGGCATGATGGGCCCCTATATGAGCCCCATCCCCGCCAACGCCTCGGCGGCGATGGTCTTCTCCTTCTTCGTCGCCGTCGTCCTCACCCCCTGGCTGATGCTGAAGATCGCCGGCCGGGCGGGGCAAGGTGACGGTTCCCATGGCGACCATGGCGAAGCTGCCGACGGCGGGCGGCTGGGGCGCTTCTATGTGCGGGTGGCCCGCCCCATCCTCGCCTCCCGCGCGCGGGCGGGTGCCTTCCTCGCCACCGTGGGGGTGGCGACCCTCGCCTCCCTCAGCCTCTTCTACACCCACGCGGTGACGGTGAAGCTTCTTCCGTTCGACAACAAGACCGAACTGGCCGTCATTCTGGACATGCCGGCTGACACCCCTGTGGAACGCACCGATTCCACCCTGAATGCCATGGTGAACGCGCTGTCGGACCTGCCGGAGTCGGTTTCCTTCCAGACCCATGCCGGCACCGCCGCACCCTTCAATTTCAACGGCTTGGTCCGCCACTACGGCCTCAGGTCCGCGCCGAAGCAGGGCGACATCCAGATCAACCTCAAGGAGAAGGGCGAGCGCTCCCGCTCCAGCCACGAGATCGCGCTCGATGTCCGTAACCGACTGAAATTAATAGCACTTCCGCCGGGCTCGTCGCTCCGGGTGGTGGAGCCGCCCCCCGGCCCGCCGGTGCTCGCAACCCTCCTCGCCGAGATTTACGGCCCCGATCCGGACACCCGCCGCGCAGTCGCCCGAAAGGTGCGGCAAGCCTTTGAAAGCGTTCCGTTTATCGTGGACGTGGACGACAGCTTCGGCACCCCCGGGGAGCGCGTCCGCCTGGCCATCGACCAGGACAACCTCGAATTTTACAAGGTGGAACAAGGGGATGTGTACGATGCCATCCGCGGCATCTTCGCCGGCGGCACCTTGGGCTATTCCCACCGCGGCGGCGGCCGGGCGCCGATCCCGATCCGGCTCGAAATGTCGAAGGGAAACAAGGCTGTAGACGAACGCACCCTGGCGACCCCCGTCCCCGCCAACGCCCTGCCCGGCGGGCGCGGCGTGGTGGAACTCGGCGACGTGGTCCGCGTCGTCCGCGAACCCGCCTCCTTCCCCATCTTCCGCCACAACGGTCGCCCCGCCGAGATGGTGACAGCCGACCTCGCCGGCGCCTACGAAGCCCCGGTCTACGGCATGATGGCCGTGTCGAAAGCCTTGGAAAACATGGATTTCGGATCGCTGCCGAAGCCGGAGATCGCCCTCCACGGCCAGCCCTCCGACGAGACGAAGCCGACCCTCCTGTGGGACGGCGAGTGGGAGGTGACGTGGGTCACGTTCCGCGACATGGGCGGCGCCTTCATCGTCGCCATCCTCGGCATCTACATCCTCGTCGTGGCGCAGTTCGGCTCGTTCAAGCTGCCGCTCGTCATCCTGACGCCTATCCCATTGACATTCATAGGGATCATGACCGGACACTGGCTGTTCGGCGCCCCGTTCTCGGCCACGTCCATGATCGGCTTCATCGCGCTCGCCGGCATCATCGTGCGGAACTCCATCCTGCTGGTGGACTTCATCCGCCACGCCCGCACGCCCGGTCGTCCGCTCGAGGAGGTGCTGCTCCAGGCCGGCGCGATCCGGTTCAAGCCCATCCTTCTCACGGCTTTGGCGGCGATGATCGGCGCGGCGGTGATCCTGACCGACCCGATCTTCCAGGGCCTCGCCATCTCCCTCCTGTTCGGCCTCGCCTCCTCCACGGCGCTGACCGTGCTGGTCATCCCGGCCATCTACGTGGTGCTGAGAGGCCGGCGCATGGACGGACCGAAGACGGTGTGACGCGGAACGGTGGACAGGCTGAAGATCCCGTCCTCGCCGGGATTTTCCACGCTTGACAGCATAGGGCGCCAAATCATAAATGGCGCCTCCCACGGTTCGGGGCCGTAGCTCAGATGGGAGAGCGCTGCAATCGCACTGCAGAGGTCAGGGGTTCGATTCCCCTCGGCTCCACCAATCAAATTCCCACATCGTCGACTGTTCTCAAGACCAGAGGCGGAAGCCGCAGCGTCTGTGCGTAAAGGCAACGTAGTGCATCCCCGCCAGCTTCTGCCGGCGGAGATGCTCTTCGAACCTGCCGTGGAACGCTGTAGACCTGCGCGCCCTAGCCTTCGCCGCGGGCGATGACGGGGAGCTGCGGCGCTTCGTCGACATTGAGGCTGAACAGATCGGGCCGCGCATAGTGGCCGATGGGGTCGAAATCCAGCTTGGCGCCGATGATGTCGTCCAGGTCGATCTCGGCGGTGAGGATGGTCTCCTCGTCCAGCACAGGCCCGGCCAGAACTTCGCCGAGGGGACCGACGATCACCGAGCGGCCGTGCATCATCCAGGCGTCGGGGGCGGCTTCGATGCGGCTGGCATAGTCTTCGGGGAAGTCGGAGCGGCGCATCACCTGGCAGGCGCTGATGACGAAGCAGCGGCCCTCCATGGCCACGTGCCGCATGGTGGAGATCCAGGTTTCCCGGTCGTCGGCGGTGGGCGCGGCCCAGATCTCGACGCCCTTGCCGTAATAGGCGGCCCGCAGCAGGGGCATGTAATGCTCCCAGCAGATGGCGCCGCCGAGCTTGCCGTGGGGCGTATCGACCACGGTCAGGGTGGAGCCGTCGCCAAAGCCCCACACCAGGCGCTCGGAGCCGGTCGGCATCACCTTGCGATGCTTGCCGAGAAGACCATCGGGGCCGAGATAGAGCACGGTGCAATGGAGCGTTCCGCCGTCCCGCTCGATGACGCCGACCACGACATGAATGTCATGCTCCGCGCAGGCCGCCGCCAGTTGGTCCACTTCCGGCCCGGGCACGGTGATGGCGCCGCGCACGTAGCGGACGAAATCCGCCCGCCCCTCAGCCGTCCGCCGGCCGACGCTGCAGCCGAAATCCAGCCCCTTGGGATAGCCGCCGATGAAGGCTTCGGGGAATACCGCGATCTTCGCCCCCGTGGCGGCAGCCTCGGCGATGAGGGCGACGGTGCGCTGGGTCGCGGCAGGGCCGTCGAAGGGGATGGTTGCGGCCTGGACAGCGGCCACCTTGATCCTGGGCATTTCGCTCATTCCTTGTTGTGTGCTGCGCCGTTCCACAGCGGGCGATCGAGGTCGAAGAGGTCGCGCGTGCGCGTGTAGGCCGTCGGGCCGTGCATCCGGGCGACGAGATCGAGGGCAAGGCCGTCCACGCGCGGGCGGGCTGGATCGCCGGTCAGTACATGGGCGGCATAGTGGGCGTGCAACACCTCGCCGACGACCAGAAGCTGGCCCGGGCCGGTCTCCAGCAGATGGGTCATCCGGCATTCGAGGGCAACAGGGGATTCGGCGATGCGCGGTGGACGCACACCGATGCTGGGGGCGGCGGAAAGGCCCGCCAGCGCCATCTCGTCCACCTCGGGCGGCGCATCCACGCAGGTCGCGTTCATGGCCTCGACGAGGGCATGGGGGACGAGATTGACGACGAATTCCCCGGTGGCGCGGATGTTGGTGGCCGTGTCCTTCTCCGGCTCCGGCCGTGCCAGAATGCCGAGGGCGACCACCGGCCGGTCCGCACCGAAGACGTTGAAGAAGGAATAGGGCGCGGCGTTCACGACGCCGTCGGCGCTCATGGTGACGACCCACGCGATGGGTCGCGGCAGGACGGTGGACGCCAGCAGCCTGTAGCGCATCTCGGCGGAGAGGAGGCTGAAGTCGAAATGGCGCGTGGCGGGGCCGTCCGGGGGCGGGGCTGCCTGTGTCTGGGTATCGGTCATGATGTCCCTGCGGCCGGCGTCAGGCGCGCCTGCCAGCTGGCGGACGATGGCCCTCGCGCGGGGCGGGACCATCGTCTCCATGGTGACGGACGGTAGCCTCAGGCGCGAAGGATCTTCACGCTCTTCACATCGAAGCTGCCGGTGGCGATCTCCTTGTCCACCTCGCCGGCGATGGCCGTGTTGACGAACTTCGGCACATCCGGGAGACGCGGCAGGAGCTTGGCTTCCACGCCCCATTTGGCGAGGGTCTCCATCTGCGCGATCTGGGCGGGGGACAGTGCCACCTTGATGTCGGTGAAGGTCTTCGCGCTCCACGCCGGATCGTAGCTCGACGCCTTCTGGAGCACGGGCTCGGGAATGTTCTTGGCCGGCTCCAGCGAGCGGAACCAGCTGTTGGCAAGGTCATTGTTCTGCGCAGCGAAGAACAGGGCCTGCGCATTGGCGAGCAGCAGACGGCGCAGCACATCCGGCTTCTGCAGGAAACGGTTGTTGGCGGCGAGCACGATGACCGGGCTCAGATTCTCCGAGACGACGACCGCATTGCCCGTGCTCTCGAAGAAGCTCACGAACGGATCGTAGGTGAAGAAGGCATCGATGCGCTGCGCGCCCACGGCATCGGCCAGTTCGGCCGGGCCGACGTTCACGAAGGTCATGTCCTTGCCGGGCACGAGGCCGGCCTTCAGCACGGCATCCTGCGCATTCTGGAACGCGGTGATGCCGAAGGTGCCGTAGACCTGCTTGCCCTTCAGGTCCGCCATCTTGGTGATGCCGGACTTCTTCGTCGCCAGCACCGCGGAGCGGAAGCGGGCCTGGGAGGACACGGTCGTCACCGGCGCGCCGATGGCCATGGTGGTCACGGCGGCGAAATCGGAGAGCGTGCCCACGTCACCCGCACCGGAAACCAGCGCCTCGGTGATGGCCGGCGAGGCGGCGAGCTGGATCATCTCCATCTTCAGCCCGTTGCGGGCGGGGATGTCCGTGCGCATCAGCACATGGGCGATCTGGGCCGACACGGTGGTCGTGTTGAACCAGCACATGCGGACCACGTCCCCTTCCTGCGCGCGCAGGATCGATGGGGCGGCCAATGGAAGGGAGGCGGCAAAGCCGGCGGCCAGCTGGCCGAAACGGCGGCGCGAAAGTCCTGAGGTCACGATTATTCCCCTTTCTGCCATTCCGGCTTGAGCGTTTCCCACAGGTCGTTGACCGTGGAGACGAACCATGGATCGGACCGCATCTCGGCCGTGCGGGGCCGCGGCAGCGGAACGAGAACCTCCTCGCGCACCCGTCCCGGACGCGGGCTCATGACCACCACGCGGTCGGCGAGGAACACTGCCTCGTCGATGCCGTGGGTGACGAAGATCACCGTCTTGCCGGCCTCCGAGGAGATGCGGGCAATCTCCTCCTGCAGCAGCACGCGGGTCTGCGCATCGAGGGCGCCGAACGGCTCGTCCATCAGAAGGATGTCGGGGTCGGGCGCCAGCGCCCGGGCGATGGCGGCGCGCTGCTTCATGCCGCCGGACATCTGGTGCGGAAACTTGTCCTCGAACCCGTTCAGGCGGACCGTGGCGATGAGGGCGCGGGCGATCTCGGCCCGCTCGGCCTTGGGCATGCCCTTGGCCTTGAGGCCGAATTCCACGTTCTGCTGCACCGTCATCCAGCCGAACAGGGCGTAGTCCTGGAACACGACCGTGCGCGAGGGATCGGGCTTGGTGATCGGCCGGCCATCCTGGAGCAGTTGCCCGCTGGTGGCGGACTGGAAGCCCGCGATGATGCCGAGCAAGGTGGACTTGCCGCAGCCGGACGGCCCCAGCAGCGAGATGAACTCGCCGCGCCGGATGCGCAGCGTCACGCCATCAAGCGCGATGACCGGTGCCTCGACCTTGGACCCATAGACCTTGCCGACATTGCGGATGTCGATCTGAACGTCCTCGGGGGAAAACTGGGGCGCAAGGCCCGGCGCGGCGGGAGACATGAGGGAGGCGTTGGCAAGCATGGCTATTCCTTCGCTTTCCTCAGTTGCGCTCGGAGGGGGCCCAGGCATTCACCCGCCGCTCGATCCGCTCGAGGATGGCGGACATGGCGAAGCCGACGAGGCCGATCGTGACCATGCCGGCCACCACGTTGTTGATCTGGAACAGCATGCGGGACTGCTGGATCAGGTAGCCGAGGCCGGTCTGCGCGGCGATCAGCTCCGCCGTCACGACGCACATCCAGCCGACGCCGAGAGCGATGCGCAGGCCCGGCAGGATGATCGGCAGCGAGGCGGGGATCAGCACGTCCCAGAACAGCTGCCAGGGCTTGGCACCGAGGCACAGGGCAGCGTTCATCTGGTTGCGATCAAGCCCACGCACCGCGGTGTAAGTGGCAACGAAGGCCGGAAAGACGGCACCGAGGAAGACGAGGAAGTAGGACGCCGCATCCCCGAGCCCGAACCAGAGGATGGTGATGGGGATCCACGCCAGCGGCGGGATCGGCCGCAGCGCCTCCACGACCGGCCGCACGAAATCCGACACCGAGCGCCACCAGCCGCAGACGAGACCCAGCGCCAGCCCGACCACGCAGGCGAGCAGGAAGCCGACGGCGACGCGCTGAAGGCTGGCGGCGAGATGGATCCACAATGAACCATCAAGGGCCATTTCCCACAGCGCCTGCGCCACAGCGAAAGGCGACGGCAGGAGGAAGCCGTCCACGAGGCCGAGCCCCGTCACCGCCTGCCAGAAGGCGAAGAAGGCGGCGAGCCCGAGGCCGGCACGGACCGACTTATCGGCGAGCAGCCGGCTCCAAGGCATTTTCCGGGCCGCCGAGGCCGAACTGTCGGGAACTGCCGTCATCGCGCCCGCTTCAGCGTTCGCTCCCATCGAGACATCCTCCCTCACTCCGCCAGCCGGCGGCACGTCAGTGCGATCAGCCATGTCCAAAGGCTAAGATATGTCGGTCATTTCCGTCAATTCCAGCAGGCCCGGAAATTGATGATTGATAGGGCAATAGTACTGACAAATGCGATCAAACGAGCATCAGCGCGCTCATTCTTTGGGCGCTGCGTCGGTATTTTTATCGGCTAAAACCGACGATGGACGTCGCCGACGAGATCGGACATGCTGCATCCATCGGGGGAAAGTGACAGTGACGGCGGACATCGAAGAGAAGCTGGCCCGGATCGGCATCACCGGGACTCTCTACAAGCTCTATCTGACGGCGGTGGGCCTCGGCGGCGCGTCCATTACCGAGGTGGCGGCGAAGGCCGGGCTCGCGCGGACCACGGCGCACGACGCGCTGGCGAAGCTGGAGGAAGAGGGGCTGATCCGGTTCGTCGACCACGGCAAGCGACGCTTCGTGGTCGCCCAGGACCCCGGCGTGCTGCTGGAGCGCATCGAGGCGCGCCGGCAGATGCTGGAAGACGTGATGCCGGTGCTGCGGTCCATGTACCACCACGAGACCGGCAAGCCGAACGTGCGCTTCCATCCCGGCCCGGAGGGCATCCGCACCACGCTGTGGGACACCCTTTCCGGCGGTGATACGGTGCTGCGGGCGACGCTTTCCATGAAAGAGCTGATGGCCGAGCCGGGCCTCGACGAGATGGAGCGCTATCTCACCGAGCGTGCGCGGCGGGGCATCTGGCTGCACGTCATCCGCTCGGCGGAGCGCGACATCGCCCCCATCTGGCCGTCAAGCCAGGAGCAGCGGCGCGAGCTGCGCTACGCGCCGCCGGCCCATCAGTTGGCGATGACCTGCTTCATCTACGGCAACAAGGTCGCGCTCATCTCCTCCGCCCGCGAAAGCTACGGCATGATCATCGACAGCGCAGAGTTCGCGGCCTTCCAGGCGTCCATGTTCGACGCGATGTGGAGCCTCAGCATCCCGACGTGACGAGGGGCATCATCCCTCCGTCCGTCGCAGAAGCCGCAGCGCATTGGCGGTCACCAGCACGGTCGCGCCGGTGTCGGCGAGGATGGCCGGCCACAGGCCGGTGATGCCGGCGACGGTGGTGACCAGGAACACGGCCTTCAGCCCCAGCGAGATGCCGATGTTCTGGCGGATGTTGCGCATGGTCCGCTGGGACAGGTCGATCATGCCGGCAATGTCCCGGACGCGGCCATGCAGCACGGCGGCATCCGCCGTCTCCAGCGCCACGTCGGTGCCGCCACCCATGGCGATGCCGATATCGGCGGCAGCCAGTGCCGGAGCATCGTTGATGCCGTCACCCACCTTGGCGACGATCTCACCCTGCCGCTTCAGCTCGGAGACGATGCGCTGCTTATCCTCCGGCAGAAGCCCGGCGCGCACCTCGATGCCGAGCGCGCGGCCGATGGCGGCGGCGGTGCGGGCATTGTCGCCCGTCAACATCATCGTGCGCAGCCCGCGCGCCTTGAGCGCCGCAAGTCCTGCCGCCGCATCGGCGCGCGGCTCGTCGCGCATGGCGATGGCGCCCGCCAGCGCGTCGTCCACGATGAGGAGGGACACGGTCTTGCCCTCGTCGTTCAACGCCGCGAGGCGGGCCTCCAAATCGCGATCCAGCGCCGCCCGTGTCGCGCCCGCCGCGACGGAGCCGAGGAACACACCGCGCCCCTCGACGAGGCCCGTCACCCCCTTGCCGCCCAGCGCACGGCCATCGCTCGCGACGGGAAGGGCCAGGCCTTCGGCGGCCGCGCGCTCCAGGATGGCCTTCGCCAGGGGATGGCTCGATCCACCCTCCAGAGCGGCAGCAAGGCGCAGCACCTCCGGCTCGGGCAGTGCGAGGCCGATCACGTCCGTCACCTTCGGCCGTCCCTCGGTCAGGGTGCCGGTCTTGTCGAGACAGACCACGGTGACCTTGCCTGCCGTCTCCAGCACCGCGCCGCCCTTCAGGAGCAGCCCGCGGCGCGCGCCGGCGGAGAGGCCCGATGCGATGGCGGCAGGCGTGGAGATGACCAGCGCGCACGGGCAGCCGATGAGCAGGATGGCGAGCCCCTTATAGACCCACTCGCCCCAGTCCCCGCCCAGCAGCAGCGGCGGGACGGTCGCCACCAGCGCGCCGATGACCACGACAGCGGGGGTATAGACCCGCGAGAAACGGTCGATGAGCCGCTCCGTGGGCGCACGGGCCTCCTGCGCCTCTTCCACCAGCTTCACCACGCGGGCGATGGTGTTGTCCTCGGCAGTCGCCGTGACACGCACGGTGAGCGCCGCATCGCCGTTGACGGTGCCCGCGAAGACAATCGCGCCCACGCCCTTGGTCACGGGCGCGCTCTCGCCGGTGACCATGCTCTCGTCGATTCCGCCCTCTCCCGCGACGATCTCGCCATCGGCCGCAATGCGGTCGCCCGGGCGCACGAGGATGGTGTCGCCCATCGCGAGCTGCGCCGCCGGCACTTCCACGAAATCGCCGCTCCGCGCCACCAGCGCCGTCTTCGGCACCAGCGCGGCAAGCGCCTTGATTCCGTCGCGCGCCCGGCCCGCCGCGAAGCCTTCCAGCAGTTCGCCGACAAGGAACAGGAACACGACGGCTGCAGCCTCCTCCGCCGCGCCGATGATGACGGCACCCACGGCCGCGATGGTCATCAGCGTTTCGATGGTGAAGGGCATGCCGACGGCCGCCGCGGCGAACGCGCGGCGGGCGATGGGCACAAGGCCGACCAGCATCGCGGCGATGAACAGGGGCGTCTGAACCTGCGGCAGGACGAGGCCGGCCAGGAACGCCGCCGCGAAGGCGGCACCGCTGGCAAGGGTCAGCCGCAGCTTGCCATTGGACCAGAAGCCGCCCGCGCCCATCTCCGCACCCTGGGCATGATCGTGGCCTGCGGCAGTCGCCGTTTGATCTGGATGGCCGGAATGATCGTGGCCGGCGTGGTCGTGGTCCGCGTGGGAATGGTCCGCGTGGTGGTGGCCGCCATGGTCGTGGCTCCCGAGGTCGGAACCGTGATCATGCCCGCAGCAGGCGTCATGTGCCGAGACCGGAGCCGGCGCGTGGGTGGGCTCGGTGTTCGCGAGCGCGAGGCCATAGCCCATGGGCTTCAGCCGCGCCGGCAAGGCCGAGAGATCGGCACCAGAAACGTGCCGCACGACCAAGGTCGCCGCCGCCACGGACACGCTCGCCTCCGCCACCCCGTCCAGACGGCTTGCGACGGCCTCGATCTTCGCTGCGCAGGACGCGCAATCCATGCCCGAGACGCGATAGCGGGTCTGAACCTGCCCGGCTGTCATGATGCCGCCTTTCCTTTGGTCATGGTGGCAGCCTAGATGCTCTAGTAACTAGAGGAGCAAGCCCCATGGCCCCGGTGCAGGCGCACCTCACCATCGGCGATGCCGCCCGCATCAGCGGCGTGAAGGTGCCCACCATCCGCTTCTACGAGGAGACCGGCCTGCTGCCGCAGCTGCCGCGCAGCGAGGGCAACCGCCGGCTCTATGACGACGCGCAGGTGAAGCGCCTCGCCTTCATCCGCCATGCCCGCGAGCTGGGCTTCGGGCTCGACGCCATCCGGACACTGCTGACCTTGCAGGATCGCCCCGACCAGTCCTGCGCCGAGGCCGACGCCATCGCAGGCGCCCGTCTCGACGAGGTGCGCCGGCGGATTTCCTCGCTCAAGGCGCTGGAGGCAGAGCTGGAGCACATGGTCCAGGCCTGCGCCCACGGCCGGGTGGCGGAGTGCCGCGTGATCGAGACGCTAGCCGACCACGGCCAGTGTTCGTTCCACGGAGAGACGGAGAGGGAACCGGAACCCGTTCCGCACCCGGGCGCGAAACCACGCCGGCGTTAGCTCCTATTCCGCCTCGTCGCCGGCGGTCGTGCGACCGTCGTGGGCACTGCGCCTCAGGCGGCTGGGCGAGGTTTTCGTCCAGCGGCGGATGGCGCGGCTGAAGCTGGCATTGGAGCCATAGCCCACCTCCGCCGCCACGGTCCGGATGGCATTGCCGCTGGCGGTGAGGCGCGCGATGGCCTGTTCGGCCCGCATCTTGTCGATCAGATCCGAAAGGCTCGTCCCCTCGGCCGCCAGCCGGCGCTGCAGGGTGCGCCGGCTCATGAAAGCTAGCTCGGCGATGTTGGCGAGGCCCGGCTCCGCGCCGGCCTCCATCAGGCCCGGCAGAATGGTGGTGATCGAGCCGGCCAGCGTGCCGTCGCCGCGGATCACGGCAGAACCTGCGGGGATGACGACGTCGGCAACCTGGCGTCCGTTCACATAGGGCCGGTCGAGCACCGCGTCGGAGAACACCATGGTCACGGTGCGGTTCGCCGACGGCATCACCTCGCAACCAAACTCGGCGCTCACGCCTTCCACCCCGTTGCGCGGGTGAGGCGTCAGTTCGACCCGCTCGATCAGCTGGCCCTCATGGCCCGTGCGCAGGACCACGGTGCGGATCAGCGCGGCCACATATTGTTGGACGAAAGACAGGCGCTCGCAGTCCACGGGCACGCGAAACGCGTGGCGGACCGCGCCGTTGCCGGAACCGGGCGTCAGGGTGAACAGCTCGTGAGAGCCGTGATGCAGATAGGCCCGCTCGACCTTGGTGAAGGCCTCCCGCGGCGTTCGGGAGGACATGACGATCTGGCCGAGGAGACCAAGCTCCTCGATCCCGGCATGGGCGACCATGCGGCAGGGCACGTCCTGCCCCTCCCGCGCCACGACCTCCATCAGCAGGCGGATGCCGGCCATCAGCGGGATCGGACGGTCGCGATCCTCGATGAGCCCGGCCGGCAATCCGGCGTCGAGCAGCATCTGGTCGAGCGGATAGCCGCAGTCGCGCAGCCAGACCATCAGCGGCGCGATGGCCGCGGCGCGCACCAGAGGCAGTGTCGTGGTCACGGGCGCCCTCGTCTCCGATCACAGTCTCGACCGACCTTGCTACCAGCGACCCCTAGCGGCGGCCGCCGCCGCGCAAGCCGGACAGCGACGAGGCCTGTTCACACGCTTTCGCCGTGGCGCGCAAGATCAAAACCGGCGCAGCGTGGGGAGTTGGCTTCACACCCGCGCGAACGCAGGCCCCATGACGAAACGTCAATGATTGCAACGACGCACGCGAAAACCCGCATTTCTTCAGAACGGCCCTTGCGCAAGCCGACGCCGCCGTGGCAGCGCGGCCACACCCGGCCGGGAATAGCGTGGGCGGGGCAGTTCCGCCCACGCGGCTGCGCTAGGATGGCGCGGCCGGCGCGTGACAAGACCCGGCGGGGCGCCGCGAGACGGCGCCGCTCAAGACGGGGGAATTATGGTCCGGGGGCATCAGTTCGAAACAACGGCTGCACACCGCTCGGCCGCGGCAGACGGCATGGCCCGCACGCGCCGGGGGGCGCGAACGGGATTGCGCGCCGCGCTCGCCATGCTGGTCGCGGGCGCGATGCTGGCGATGGCAGCCGCACGTCCCGTCCATGCGTCGGACCTCGGCGCGGCACCCGCTTCGCAGCCCCAGGCGGCTTCCGGTTGGCAGTATCAGGCCACCTTGTACCTGTGGGCGACCGGCATCGACGGCGACATCGGCGTCCGCCGCCTGCCGGCCATTCCGGTGGACATCACCTTCGGCGACGTGATGCAGAACTTCCAGGGCGCGGTGATGGGCAACTTCATCGCCAAGAAGGACAACTGGACCCTGTTCGCGGACGTGTTCTGGTCGCAGCTCGGCACCAACAAGAACCTGTCGACCGCCGGCCAGCCCCTCCTCGATTTCTCCCAGCGCCTGTTCATCCTGTCCGGCGCCGCCGGCTACCGGCTTCCCGTGGGCGATGCCGATTTCGACCTCTCCGCAACGGCCGGCTTCCGCTATCAGCGCCTGTCGGCCAACACGTCCCTCAGCTCCATCTTCGTGCCCTTCGCCATTTCCGAGTCGGACACCAAGGACTGGCTCGACCCGACGTTCGGCCTAGCGCTGCAATGGAAGCTCAACAAGCAGTGGTTCCTGAACGCTCTGGCGGACGTCGGCGGTTTCGGATTGCCGGCGAGCTCCAAGCTCTCGGCGCAGGGCCTCGTGGCGGTGGGCTACAACTGGAATGAATCCTGGTCGACGGCGCTCGGCTATCGGGCCCTCTACACCGATTACGAATCCATCACCTCGCCCACCCGCGACTTCCGGTACAACACCACCATGCATGGGCCGTTCATGAGCATCGGCTACCATTTCTGAGGACGAACACCGCCCCGGGTGACGGCATCCACCCGGGGCGTGCCGCTGCTTTCTCTTGCGCTGCAGCGAGACTTGGTCTAGCTAGCCCTGCCTTCCGCACCCGCATACGGCAAGGAGGCCCCGATGACCGCCTGCGGCCTCGATTTCGGCACCTCCAACACAACCCTCGGCCTGAACGGACCCAACGGCCCGCGCCTCGCGCGGCTGGAAGGCACCGCGGATACGCTGCCGAGCGCCATCTTCTTCCCCTGGACCGGCGCGCCTCTGGTGGGCCGCGCCGCCATGGCCGCCTATGTGGGCGGCGAACAGGGCCGCCTGATGCGGGCCTTGAAATCGGTGCTCGGCACCTCCCTCATCGAGGAGACGACGCCGGTCGGCCGCCGCCGGCTCGGCTTCAAGGGCGTCATCGGCGAATTCCTCGCCGAGGTGAAGGCCCGCGGCGAGGCCGAGGCGGGCGGAGCGCTGAACGCAGTCGTCCTCGGTCGACCGGTTCATTTCGTGGACGGCGATGCGGACGGTGACAAGCGCGCCGAGGAGACCCTGGGCTCGATCGCCCGCGACATCGGTTTCACCGCCCTCTCGTTCCAGTTCGAGCCCATTGCCGCCAGCCTCGACTACGAGCGGCAGGTGGCTGGCGAGGAACTGGCGCTGATCGCCGATATTGGCGGCGGCACCTCGGACTTCTCCATCGTGCGCATTGATCGCGGCCACCAGAACCGCGCCGACCGCGCCTCCGACATCCTCGCCAATGAGGGCGTGCGCATCGGCGGCACGGATTTCGACCGGCACCTGTCGCTCGCCGTGGTGATGCCGCTGCTCGGCCATGGCAGTCCGCTGAAGCGCAAGGGGCTCGCCATGCCCGCGGCGCTCTATCACGACCTCGCCACCTGGTCGGCCATCAACCGGCTCTATGACGGGCGCACCGCGCGCTCGATCCGCGAGCTGGAGCGCGCCGCGGCGCGGCCGGAGCTGGTCTCCCGCCTTGCCCGCGCGGTGGAGGAGGAGCGCGGCCACGGCCTCGCCCTCGACGTGGAGGCGGCGAAGATCCGCGTCGCGGAGGACGGCGACACGGTGCTCGATCTCGCGGTGCTTGAGGCCGGGCTTTCGGTCGGCATTTCCCATGACGATCTCATCGCCCATACCGGCCTCCTCGCCGAGCGCATCGCCGGGCGCATCGCGTCGTGCCTTTCGGCGGCGGGGCTCAAGGCGGAGGCCATCGACGCCCTGTTTCTCACCGGCGGCTCGACCCGGCTGGCCCATGTGCGCGCGGCCATCTGCGCCTGCGTCCCCCAGGCCCGGGTGATCGAAGGCGACACCTTCGGTTCGGTGGGCACCGGCCTCGCCATCGAGGCGGCGCGGCGCTACGGCGGCTAGGGGGTTCGCGCCGCCCACAGGTTGCGCGGACCCTCCCAACGGCCATGCTTCCCTTGGGCGCGCGGGCATGCTGTTCTCTCCTCCGGACGGCGGCGATGACAAAGACCGGCCGCAGGAGGAAACATGAGGTATGCCATAGCCTTGGGCCTCGCGCTCGCCGCGACGGCCCTGTCCGCGACCACCCCTGCCGCCTATGCCCAGACGCCGGCCACACCGGCCCCGGCGGTTCAGGCGCCGCAGCCGCCCCTCACCGGCACGTGCTCGCAGCAGCGGCTTTGCCAGCTCAAGAAATTCTACGAGGTCGCCAACTTCAGGATCGGCGGCCGCTATGACCTGTCGAGCCCAGACAAATGGGTGAACGGCGGGGAAGGCGGCACCACGCTGGAATCCCTCGGCGGCGGGCCGGTGAAGACCGCCTACATCGCTTTGGGGACGCCGAAGCGCAACGCCGCGGGCGAGATCACCAACGCCGTTGTGGTGAACTCCTTCTATTCCGGCGACGCCACCGACATGTATGCCCAATGGGTGGAGGGCACGGCGCTTTCCGGCGGCTCGGTGATCGGGCCGGGCAAGCCCATCGACACCGACCAGTATTACGTGGTGCTGGTGGACGCCCTGGGCCTGTGGGGCACCAGCAAGCCCTCGGAAGGGCTTGGGCAGAAGTTCCCCCAATACAGCTACCAGGACATGGTGCAGGCCAATTACCGGATGCTGCGCGACCATCTGAAGGTGGCCCGCGCCTCCCTCGTCACCGGCGTCTCCATGGGCGCCACCCAGACCTATGTCTGGGGCGTGATGCATCCCGACTTCATGGACGGCCTGATGCCCATCGGCGGCACCAGCCAGTCGGACGGCGAGGACCCGGTCGGCAACTGGACCTTCCAGCTCATGTCGGCCGCCATCGAGAGCGACCCGCAGTGGCGCGCCACCGGCGGCAACTACTACAACCTGCCCAAGGACAAGCACCCCAACCAGGGCGTCGCCTTCGGCTGGTCGATCCTCAACCTCACCGGATTCGACTTCCAGCACCGCTCCCAGCAGGACTGGTCGACGGTGCAGCGGGATGTGTTCTACTGGAACCCGCCCAACCCGCAGGCCGGCGCCTCCATCGCCGCCCGCTCGCTGCTGTTCGATGCGGTCGACCTGCTGTGGCGCAACCGCGCCGGCGAGACCTACAACATCAATGCCGAGCTGAAGCGCATCAAGGCGCGCACCCTCGTGATGCACATCGAGAACGACCAATGGCTCACCTTCGACCGCGCCAAGCGCACGGTCGAGAAGGTGCCCGGCGCCGACTTCGTGCATGAGAAGAGCCCGGTCGCCCATTACGGCGTCTTCCCCATTCTGAAGAACCGCCAGTTCGATCCGACCGTCGCCGCCTTCCTCGGCGACGTCTCCCGCCTCACCCGCAATCGCGAGATGGCCGCGAAGACCTACCGCACGCCCTCGGTCGCGGCCGACATCACCCCCGACAAGTCGTTCTGGAACAGCTTCGTCACCTATCCCTTCCCGGTGAAGAAGACCAAGGCGAAGGACAGCCGCGGTGTCGAATGGGACATCGGCTACATGGACGAATATGCCGGCACGGCCGCCGATCCGGATGTGCTGGTCATCGTCCACGGCAAGGGCGCGTTCGGCGGCCACTACGGCAACATCATGCGCATCGCCCTGGAGCGCGGGCTGCGCGTGATCGCCGTGGACATGCCCCATTACGGCATGTCCGGCCCGGGCAACCTCGACAAGAGCCCCGCCCGCACCCTGCAGGACATGCGCGACGTGCTGCATGAGGTGGTGGTGAACCAGCTGAAGGTTCCGAAGGCCGCCTATCTCGGCCATTCCATGGGCGGGCAGATCGTGCTCGGCTATGCCCTCTCCTGGCCCGAGGCGGTGACCAAGCTGATCCTCGAAGCACCGGCCGGTCTTGAGGAATATCCCCGCGAGGTCACGATCGCGCCGGGCAAAAAGCTCGATTTGTTCGATCCCGCCTTCGCCCACGATTTCGACGCCTGGAAGAAGGCGTGGGACCAGACCGGCCTGCGCGAGCGGGAGAAGAACCTCACTGCCCAGCAGATCGATGACTTCTACCACTTCCGCAGCCGCGATCCCGTCACCGGGGCGGTGACGCCCCAGCGCAGCGGCTACTTCCTGCGCGACAGCGAATATGCCCGCCTGCACACCGCCCAGCGCATCGGCATGATCAAGGGCGATCCGCGCGAACTGCAGCAATGGGTGGATGTCTTCACCTTCGACATCTATTCGATGGTGGCGGAGCTGCAGGAGAAGGATCCCAAGAGCCTCTACAAGCGGCTGACCGAGATCAAGGTGCCCATCTTCCTCGCCTTCGGCGACAAGGAGCCCTTCATCCCCGGCACCGCCTTCAACGGGCTCACCGATCTCTCCCGCCAGCTCGTCCTGCCGTTCATGCGCCGCATGAACACGGCGGGGCGCGACGTGCAGGTGAAGATCTATCCCGGCACCGCCCACTTCATCCACACGGACGAGCCGGTCGCCTTCGCCGAGGATGTGGTGGACTTCGTGGAGACCGGGCGCGTCCCGACCGGCGCGCCAGCCACCATCGACCGCCTTATCCACGGCGCCCCCGCCGCTGCGGAGGCCGCCCCGGCCAAGGCTGCGGCACCGACCGGCCTGAACAAGTAGGCGCCGGACGAAACCGCGGGCTTGCGCTCCGATATCTGAGCGCAAGCCTTCCCCGCACGCCAGAAGGAGGCCTCCATGCAGACGCTCAACGTGAACGGCCTTCGCCTCGCCTACCGGGAATGGGGCGCGGGGGACACGACGGTCCTCTTTATCCACGGCAATCTCGCCAGCAAGGAGTGGATCGAGCTGGCGGCGCCCCACTTCCCGCGCGGCGTGCGCACGGTGGCGGTGGACTGGCGCGGATGCGGTGACAGCGACAAGCCGGCGCCCGCCGCCGACTTCTCCAACTATTCCATCGCCCAGCATGCCGACGACATGATCGCGGCCCTCGATGCGCTCGGCATCTCCTTCTGCCACCTCGCCACCCACTCCACCGGCGGCATCATCTCCACGCGCATGCTCCTGAAGCAGCCGGACCGCTTCGGCCGGGTGTTCTCGCTCTCGCCTGTCGGCCCGCAGGGCATCGACTTCCCGCCCGAGCAGTCCGCCTTCTTCGGTCAGATGAAGGAGAGCCTCGACCTCACCCGCCAGATCATGGCCGCAACCGCGCCCAGCCTGTTCGTGGACGAGACGCTGGCAAACGCCCCCGCCCGCTTCATTCCCGATGCCGGCCCGCGCGCCGGCCTGTTCGACAAGATTGTCGATCAGGTCTGGGCGGTCTCCGACGGCATCTGGTTCGGCACGCCCGACACCCTCACCAAGGAGGCGAAGAGCGGCGAGCTGAAGGGGAAAATGGCCTCCATCCGCCATCCCCATCTCGTGGTCTGGGGGACGCGCGACGTGGTGATCAAGGAAGCGGACCTGAAGGAGATGGCCGCGCTGATGCCTGATTGCCGCTTCGTCGCCGTGCCCGGCATCGGCCATTCCATGAACCTGGAGGCACCGGAGCTTTATGCCGGCTATTTCGGCGCCTGGTTCGGCGGGCTCTGAGCCTGCCGAACTGCCTCCAACAGGTGACGTAACCGGAACTTGACCAAGACGTCGGAGGTGGGGTTCAAAGGCAGGGGGGCGCCGGATCATCCGGAGACCGGTCGCGGGCGATGAACGCCCGACACACCGGGCCCTGATGCCCGCCGATTTGGAGTCCGCAGCCCATGTGGGACCGCCATCCGATCCGGCTCTCGCTCGTCCACATGCTGCCGAAGGTCGCCGACGTCCGGGGCGTGCCGCTCGCGCCGCTGTTCGGCCGGGCCGGGCTTGCCGATGCGACGCCCCGTGATTGCGATGAAACTTCGCTCGGCGGCGATCGCGTCGTAGCCCGCGGCCAGATCTCGACCCTGCTATTCCACCTCGCCCGGCGCAGCGGCGAGGCCACCATCGGGCTTGATCTCGCCGATGCCGCCGACCCCATGCGGCTGGGCCTTGCAGGTCGCGCCCTCTTCGCCGGCCGCACCCTGCGCGACTGCTTCTCCGCCCTTCACCACCAAATGCCGGACCTGCAGGGCGGCGTCTCGGTTGCGATCGAGGAGCGCGACGGTGTCGCCCTCTGGCGCCATCGCCTCGCCGACAGCGATCCCGAGCACGCGCAGGTGCTGAACGAGGGCATCGGCGCCTTCACCCTGCGCGCGCTGCGCGCCATCGCGGGCGCGGAGGCCGGGCCGGTGCACCTGCGCTTCGCCCATCGCGCCAAGGCGCCGGCAACGCTTTACGAGGATCGGCTCAATGCCGGCGTCAGCTTCGGCGCGGGCGACGGCATCGAGATCAGGTTCGATGCCCGCTGGCTCGACCAGCCCAACCTGCTGTTTGTCCCGTCTCCCGAAGGCACCGCGGCCAACCTGCCTCCCGCGCCCGTGTCCTTGGGCGACGACGCCCTCATCGCGATGATCGAGGCCCTGTTCGACAGCACCGCTCTCACCGGCACCCTCTCCCTCGTAGATACGGCCCGCAGCCTCGGCCTCTCGCCCCGCACCCTGCAGCGGCGACTCGCCCGGCTGGGTACGTCCTACGAATTGCAGCTGGACAGCTGGCGGCATGCACAGGCGCGGCTCTATCTCGGCGGATCGACGACACCGGTCGCGTCGGTGTCGCGCGCCCTGGGCTATGGCCATCCGGCGCATTTCGTCCGCGCATTCCGGCGCTGGGAAGGCCGCACGCCCCTCGCCTTCCGAACGGCCGCGCGGATGGACCGCTGAGCTTTCGTGGCGCCAAATGGCAATTGAGAAGCCCCCGCCCCTGCCGCTAGAGCAAAAGCCGGCTAAGACCGTGGCATGCGGGGGACATGAACGGGCCCAGGCCGAGAGCGGAACGGTCGCTGGCGGAGAGGTCATGGACGGGCAGAGCTGCACCGTCGCACATCAGGGGACTGGCTCCGTCGAGGACGCACCAGCCGCGGCCGGCGATCCGGAGATGATCCGGATCGCCGGCGGACTGTTCCGCATGGGCTCGGACGATCATTATCCGGAAGAGGCTCCCGTCCATCAGGTGCATGTGGATGCCTTCCTCATGGATCGCACCCCCGTCACCAACCGTGCCTTCGCGCGCTTCGTCGCCGCGACGGGCTACGTCACGGTCGCCGAGCAGACGCCCCGCGCGGAGGACTATCCCGGCGCCGACCCCGACCTGCTGGTGCCCGGCTCGCTGGTATTTCGCATGCCCATCGATGCAGGCGATCCCGACGACTGGACACGCTGGTGGCAGTTCGTGCCCGGCGCCTCGTGGCGCCACCCGCAGGGCCCCGGCAGCGATCTTTCCGGCATCGAGGACCATCCCGTCGTCCACGTCTGCCATACCGACGCCGCTGCCTATGCCGCATGGGCCGGCAAGGCGCTGCCCACGGAAGCGGAGTGGGAATTCGCCGCCCGTGGCGGGCTCGAGGGAGCAGCCTTTGCGTGGGGGGACGAACTGGCGCCCGACGGCGTCCACCGCGCCAACACCTGGCAGGGGCGCTTTCCAGTGGAGAACCTCGCCGAGGACGGCTTCGTCGGCACCTCTCCCGTAACCGCCTTCCCGCCCAATGGCTACGGCCTCCTCGACATGATCGGCAATGTCTGGGAGTGGACCGACGACTGGTATCGCCCGCGCCATCCCGCTCCCGCGGCGAAGGCCTGCTGCCTGCCCCGGAACCCGCGCGGCGGCGCGCTCGAGGACAGCCTGGACTGGGTCGCGCCCGGTCTCGCTTTGCCGCGCAAGGTGCTCAAGGGGGGCTCGCACCTGTGTGCGCCCAGCTATTGCCGCCGCTATCGGCCGGCCGCGCGCCAGCCGCAATCCGTCGATACGGGCTCCACGCACATCGGCTTCCGGTGTGTGCGTCGCCTCACCAGCTGACGAGGTTTCAAGTGACCGATCGGACCGAGAAGACAGAAGAACAAGCGCCGAGCCGCCGCGACGTGCTGGCGGGCAGCGCGGGCTTCCTCGCAGCCGTTGCCGGCCTCTCCCTGCTCGCCCCCGGGGCGCGGGCGCAGGGCGCGACCCGACCGCACATCCTGTACATTCTCGCCGACGATCTGGGCTTCGCCGACGTGGGCTTCCACGGCTCGGACATCAAGACGCCGAACCTCGACCGCCTCGCCGCCGACGGAGCGAAGCTCTCCCAATTCTACACCCAGCCCTTGTGCACACCGACCCGCGCGGCGCTGATGACCGGGCGCTATCCACTGCGCTACGGCCTGCAGGTGGGCGTGGTGCCTTCCGGCGGCACCTACGGGTTGGCCACCGACGAATTCCTGCTGCCCCAGGCGCTGAAGGAGGTGGGCTACCGCACCTCCCTCGTCGGCAAGTGGCACCTCGGCCATGCGGATAGGAAATACTGGCCCCGCCAGCGCGGCTTCGACAGCTTCTATGGTCCGCTGGTGGGCGAGATCGACCATTTCAAGCATGAAGCCCATGGCGTCACGGACTGGTATCGCGACAACACGCTGGTGAAGGAAGAGGGCTACGACACCGAGCTGTTCGGCGCCGAGGCGGCGCGGCAGCTCAGCGCGCACGACCCCAAGACGCCGCTCTTCCTCTATCTCGCCTTCACCGCCCCGCACACGCCGTTCCAGGCACCTCAGCGCTATCTGGACATGTATGCGCACATCGCCGATCCCTCGCGCCGGGCCTATGCGGCGATGATCACCGCCATGGACGAGCAGATCGGGAAGGTGGTCGCGGCGCTGGACGCGCGGGGCATGCGCGATAACACCCTCATCGTCTTCCACTCGGACAATGGCGGCACCCGCAACAAGATGTTCGTAGGCGAGGGGGCGCTGGCCGGCGACCCGCCTGCCAGCAATGCCCCCTATCGCGACGGCAAGGGCTCCCTCTATGAAGGCGGCACCCGCGTCGTGGCGCTCGCCAACTGGCCGGGCCGCATCAAGCCCGGGCAGGCGGATGGGGTGATGCATGTCGTAGACATGCTGCCCACCCTGGCGAAGCTTGCGGGCGCGGACCTCAAGCAGTCGAAGCCCCTCGACGGCACGGATGCCTGGGCGGCGCTGGCGGCGGGCGATCCCGGCCGCGGCGAAGTCGTCTACAACGTGGAGCCCACCACGGGCGCCGTACGCGACGGCAAGTGGAAGCTCGTCTGGCACGTTCTCCTGCCGCCGAAGGTGGAGCTGTTCGACCTCGACGCCGATCCGGAGGAGAAGACCGACCTCTCGGCCCAGAACCCCGCGAAAGTGGCCGAGCTGAAGGACAAGGTGGTCGCCCTCGCCCGCACCATGGCGCCGCCCCTGTTCTTCGCCACCGCCCTCAAAGCCACCCTCTCCGCCCCGCTCGCGACGCCCGACGCCGCGCTCTACGAGCTGGAGATGCAGGACGATTGAGACGTTGCCGCGGCTAGTGGGCTGAAGATCGGACCTTCAGCTCCGCTCGGCCGTCGGAAGCACGATCTCGGCGCAGAGGCCGCCGCCGGGGCGGTTGGCGAGGGTCAGTTCCCCGCCATGGGCCTTGACGATGCTGCGGGCAATGGCGAGGCCGAGGCCGATGCCGCCGGTCTCGGTGCTGCGCGAAGGTTCCAGCCGCACGAACGGCTGGAAGGCCTCCTCGAAGCGATCTTCCGGCAGGCCCGGCCCTTCGTCCTCGACCCGGATGGAGACCGCGCCCGCCCCCGTCTGGCCCACGGTGACTTCGGCGCGGCGCCCATAGCGCACCGCATTGTCCACGAGATTGCGCAAGGCGCGCCGCATGGCAACCGGCCGACATGGAAGCAGGACGCGAGCCGCCATCGGGTCCGCCATCCGGGCATCGGCGCCGACGCTGGCGAACTCCTCCACCACGTCCGCGCACAGATCCTCGATGTCCACCGTCCGGGTCTCCTCGCTGGTCGCTTCGGCTCGGGTGAAGGCGAGGGTCGCCTCGCAGATGGCGACCAGTTCGTCGATGGTGGCAACGATGTCGTTGCGCACCTCCGCATCGTCCACGAACTCCGCCTTGAGGCGCAGGGTGGTGAGCGGCGTGCGCAGGTCATGGCTGATGGCGGCGAGCAGGCGCATGCGGTCGCGCACGAACTGGCTGAGCCGCTGCTGCATCGTGTTGAAGGCCTGCGTCGCCGCCGCCACCTCGGAGGGGCCGCGCACATCGAGCGGCGGGACGCTCTCGCCCCGGCCGAAGCGTTCGGAAGCGTCGGCGAGGGAGCGCAGGGAGCGGGTCTGGAAGCGCACGCAGGCCACCGTCACCAGCGAGACGGCCAGCGCCGAGATGAGGAAGGAGAGCACGATGGGCCGGCTCCAGATGCCCGGCAGGCCCACCACCGCATCCACATGCAGCCAGCGCTGGCCCGACAGCGGCACGCTGAGCGCCACCACTCCGAGTCCCGGCCGCAGCGGCTGGCTGGGGCCGCCCGTGCCGCGGCGCAGCCAGGGAAAGTCCTCGCTGCTGCGCTCGGGGCAGCGGCGATTCCACAGGCCGTCGGTATCGATGTGAACAGCCGGCGCTCCATTGCCGACGCCGTGCAGGCGCCGCGACAGGAGGCGGGCGAGCCCTTCCTCCGTGGAGGTCATCTCGTGCGGGTCGGGCGGGTCAGCGGAAACCCAGGCGCAGGTGCCGCGCGTGGTGAAGGCGCCGGCCAGACGGTCGGCCTGTTCCTGCGGCATGGATTCGATGAGGCGGGTGAGCGTCACCGTCTGGCTGAGCGCCTGCCCGCGCACGATGCCCGCCACCACCGCGTCGTGCTCGTTCTGGAGCACCAGCACCAGGAGCACCTGCGCCAGCGCCAGCGTCGCTACCAGAAGCAGCACCAGCCGCCCGGCGAGGCTGCCCGGCCAGAGGAACCGCAGGAGCCACTTCAGCCGCCCGCTCACGCCTCCACCTCCACCGGCGCGGCGAAGACGTATCCGTCGCCCCACACCGTCTTGATGAGGGTGGGATTTTGCGGGTCGCGCTCGATCCGGCGCCTCAGGCGGCTCACAAGGTTGTCTATGCTGCGGTCGAACACCTGGGCCGGACGGCCGGCGGTGATGTCCAGAAGCTGGTCGCGCGACAACACCACCGAGGGGCGGGTGACGAAGGCCAGCAGCAGGCGGAACTCGGCGCTGCCGAGCCGCACCTCGCTGCCCGTCTCATCCAGCAGCAGGCGCCGGCCAGGATCGAGCTGCCAGCGGTCGAAGCGATAAAGCGCGGGATCGCCCTGCTGCCCCCGCGCCGGCCCCTGCGCTCGCCGCAGGATCGCGCGGATGCGGGCGAGCAGCTCGCGCGGATTGAACGGCTTGGTGACGTAATCGTCCGCGCCCAGTTCCAACCCGACGATCCGGTCCGTCTCCTCCGCCACTGCGGTGAGGAGCACCACGGGAATGTCGCTCGCCTGCCGCAGCTGGCGACACAAAGTGAGCCCGTCCTCGCCCGGCATCATGATGTCCAGCACCACGAGGTCGAAGGTGCCGGTGCGCATCTGCTGGCGCATGTCCACGCCGCCGGATGCGACGCTGACCCGAAACCCGTTCCGCGTCAGGTATTTGGCCAGGAGTTCGCGGATCTCGCGATGATCGTCGACGACGAGGATGTGCGGCGTGCGTTCCATATTGCCGTGGGGCTGCTGTTCTCTGGGGAGTGGACGCCGGGCGTGCCGCCAATTCCCTTCGATGCGACTTGAGCCGACAGGCGGGCACCGGGCCACTGTGAAATTGTATCCAACTGTATCAGCACCGCCACGTGGGACGAACATTTACGAAGCGACCGCTGCGGGACAAATTTTCCGGACGCGGATGAGGCATGAACATCCGCAGCGAACCCGAAGCCAGACCGCCCCGCGCGTCCAGCCAGCACGCTCAGGTTTCGTCTGGAGTTGCAAAGATGTCGTTTGCCGCCGTGCGCCGCACGCTGATCCTTCTCCATCGCTGGATCGCGCTGATCCTGACGCCCATCTTCCTCGTCATCATCCTCACCGGCGCGGTGCTGTCCTTCCGGCCCATCGTGAACAGCGGGCAAGGGCCGCGGTCGGGAGCCACGCTAGATGTGGCGGCCCTGAGCCAGCTCGTCGGCGCCATCGAGAAGGCCGGGCAGCCGGGCGGGATCAGCGTAATAGAGGGTGGCCGCGCGCTCCAGGTCATGGCCCAGGACCCGGCGGTGGCCGGCCGCTGGGACATGGCCAGCGGCGCTCACACGCCCGCCCCCGCCGGCGGCATCGACATCTTCCGCACGGCCGAGGGGCTGCACAAGACGCTCCTGCTCGGCCTCGGCATCGTGGTGGAGGTGGCGAGCTTCCTGATGCTCGGGATCATGGTGGCCGGGCCCTTCCTCGCCTGGCTGCGCTTCCGCAACAGTTTGATGGGCTGGCACACCGCCATGGGCTGGCTCCTGCTGCCGCTCACGCTGACCTCGCCGGTCACGGCGGTGATGCTCTCGCTCCATATCGGCACCGGCTCGCGCCCCGAACTGCCACGCACCAAGCCGCCGGTGGCCATCAGCCAGGCCCTCGCCATTGCCGGGCGCGATCTCGATTTGAAGCGTCTCGCCGGAGCCCGCCGGTTTCGCGGCGGCACGGTGATGCTGCAGATTGCGCCGGATGCGACGGGCGGGAACGGGGGCGGCTTTGTGGTCACCGATAGCGGCGTCACGCCGCTCGTCGGCGGCCCGAGCCTCGTCAAGCAGATCCATGAGGGTACCTGGGGCGGGGCGTGGTCGGGCGCCATCAATTTCGGAATTTCTCTGGTCCTTCTGGGGCTTACGGTTACGGGCCTCTGGTCCTGGGTCCGGCGCAAGGCCCGCAACCGGGTGCGGCCGGTGGCGGCGGGCGGCGATATCCTCGTCGCGCACGCCAGCCAGACCGGCACCGCCACGCGTCTGGCGGGGCTGGTCTTCGAAGGACTGATTGCGGGCGGGGAGAAGGCGACGCTCGCGCCCATCGGCGCGCTGAAACCGGCCGAGATCGCCCGCTTTCCCCTCGTCCTCCTCATTGCGTCCACCACCGGCGAGGGCGAGGTGCCGGACGGCACCCGTGCGCTGCTCAGGCAGCTGAAATCAAGCGATCTCAAGGGGGTACGCTTCGCCGTGCTCGCCCTCGGCGACCGCAGCTACGCCCATTTCTGCGGCGGTGGCCAGCGCCTGAAGGCGGCGCTGATGGCGGCGGGCGCGGTCGAGGCGCTGCCGCTCCGGGAGGCCGATGGTGATCCCTCCGGCGCCTTCCTCGGCTGGGTGGACACGGTGCGCAGCGAACTTGCGCTGAACTGCAAGATTGCCGGCCTGCCCGCGGTCCCGCCGCCGGTCGCCCTGACCGTCGCCGACCGCCAGCGCCTCGATGTGCCCGGCACCGGTAACACCCAGGAAACATGGAAGATTTGGCTGGAAGGGACGCAGGACATCGCGTTCCGGCCCGGCGATCTGGTGCGGATCGCGGCGGGTGCCGGGGAGCGGCCGCGCTCTTACTCGGTCGGCAGTTCCAGCCGTGTCGATCCGCGCCGCATCGCCCTTACCGTCCGGCTCCATGAATGGACCGCAGAGGACGGCGCGCGACGGCTCGGGCGGGTCTCCGGATTTCTGTTACGTGAGGCAGAACAAGGCGTTACGGTCGAGGCCCGGCTTGATCCGCATCCCGGATTCAATCCGCCGACCGACCCGCGATGGCCCATCGTGATGATCGCCGCCGGCTCGGGCATCGCCCCCTTCCCCGGCTTCATCGAGGAGCGCCGCGCCTCGGGGCGGGCGGGGCCGGCGTGGCTGATCTTCGGCAACCGCCATCGTGACGGCGATTTCCTGTGGCGCGATGTGTTCGAGGAGGCCCTCGTCGATGGCACGCTAACCCGTATGGACACTGCATTCTCGCGCGATCCCGACGACGGTGCGCGGGTGCAGGACCGGCTCCGGGAGCATGCCCCGGAGGTATTCGAATGGCTCGTTGAGACCAAGGCCATCGTCTATATCTGCGGTCGGCGGGCCATGTCGGACGCGGTGCTGGAGGCCCTTGCGGAGGTGCTGGTGACGGAGGGCGGGCTGAAGCCGGAGGCCGCGCGGGCGGAGATCGGGCAGTGGGTCGCCGAGGGGCGGGTCCGCGTGGACACGTTCAACTGATGCCCCATAGTGGCGCAGTTTCACCGGGTGTCAGGTGGGTGTCAGGCCGGCATTCAGGTGCAGGTTCAGTGTCGAGTTCAGTGTCAGGTTCAGATTCGGGGCGGGAAGGCAGGTTGCGCGTGCATCGTTCAGACGGCCAATCAGGCCCGGCGACCCCCTCCCCCGCCGGCGGCTCCCCGCGCAGACCCCTGCGGGCCGCCGTGGGCAGCCTTGCCCTCGGGGTGCTGACGGCGCTGACGCTCTCCGCCTGTGCGGTCGGGCCGGAATACGACACGCCAGCCGTGACCCTCCCCGGCCACTGGGGAGCGAGCGCGAAGCGGGGGGAGCCGGCCCCTAAGCTCAAGGCGTGGTGGCGGCGCATGGGTGATCCCATGCTCGATGCCCTCATGGCGGAGGCGGTGGCCGGCAATCTCGATGTCGCCACCGCGAAGGCCAATGTGCGGGCCGCCCGCGCCTCCTACCGCCAGCAGGTGGGAACGCTGTTCCCGCAGGTCACCGGCAACGCGTCCGGCACACGGGGCGACAGCGGCGGCGGGGTGAGTCCCAATGGCGACATCACCGTGTCCAACGGCTACGGCCAGTATCAGGCGGGCCTCGACGCCAGCTGGGAGATCGACCTGTTCGGCGCCAACCGCCGGGGGGTTGAGGCGGCGGCCTACAATGTGGATGCGGTGGTCAATGACCTCGACGCCGCGCTGCTGACGCTGGTGGGCGATGTCGCCTCCTATTATGCCGACGTGCGCGGCTACCAGGCGCAGATCGCCCTCGCCCGCCGCACCGCCGCCTCGCAGAAGGAGACGGAGGCGCTGACCCGGCGCAAGCTCGATGCGGGCGCCGCCTCGGCCGTGGACCTCGCCAACGCCTCCGGCCTCGTCGCCTCCACCGAGGCCAACATCCCGGAGCTGGAAGCCTCCCTCGCGGCGGCCATCCACCGCATCTCCGTGCTCACCGGCCAGCCGCCGGCGGCGCTCATGCTGCGGCTGTCGCGCGTCAAGCCCATCCCCACCCCGCGCCTGCCGGTGCCGCGCGGCATTCCCGCCGACGTGCTGACCAACCGCCCGGACGTGCGGGCGGCCGAACGGCAGCTCGGCCAGACCACCGCCCTCATCGGCCAGGCGGAGGCGAACCGCTACCCGTCCATCAGCATCACCGGCAACATCGACACCACCGGCTCGCAGCTCGGCAATCTCGGCCGCGCCTCGTCCATCAGCTGGGCGTTCGGGCCGACGCTCACTGTGCCGATCTTCACCGGCGGCCAGCTCAAGGCGCTGGTGGACGTGGCGGAGGCCAACCGCGACGTCTCCTTCATCGCCTACCGGGCGAGCGTGCTGACGGCGCTGGAGGACGTGGAGAACGCCTCCGTCTCCCTCTCCCAGCAGCGCCTCAAGACCGGCAAGCTGACCATCGCCGTCACCTCCTACGGGGAGGCGGCGCGGCTCTCCCGGACGCTCTACGAGAACGGCTCCACGAGCTTCCTCGACGTGCTCACGGCCGAGCGCTCGCTCTATTCCGCGCAGACCCAGCTCATTCAGAGCCGGGTCGCGACCACCAAATATTACATCGCCCTCAACAAGGCGCTCGGCGGCGGCTGGGACGGGGTGGTCGACACCTCGAAGCCCGAGGTGGTGGACCAGAACACCGGCCCCCACTTCGCCCGCATCGTGCCGCCCGCGAGCAGTGACGGGAGCGCCCGACCGTGAATGCCCTGCCGCCCCTCGACGAAACCCGCACGGCGCCGGCCGCCGGCGCGACCCGCACGAAGAAGAAGCCCCGCCGCCGGCTATGGCGCTGGGGACTGCTCGCGCTCCTCATCGCCGCCGGCGCCTACGGCTACAGCCGCTACACCGCCCCGGTGCCCGGCACCGGGCTGATGACCGCGCCCGTCACCCGCGGCAATCTGGAGGAGACGGTGCTGGCCTCCGGCACGCTGAAGCCCTCCAACCTCGTGGCGGTGGGCTCGCAGGCCTCGGGCCGCATCCTCTCCATCAAGGTGAAGCTGGGGGATGAGGTGAAGAAGGGCGACCTCATCGCCCAGATCGATTCCGTGACCCAGGAGAATTCCCTGCGCACCGCCGAGGCCGCCCTCGCCAACACCCGCGCGCAGAAGGCCGAGAAGGAGGCGACCCTCGTCCTCAACGAGCAGACGCTGGCCCGCCAGAAGACCATGGTGGCTCAAAAGGCGGTCTCGCAGGCGGATTTCGAGGCGGCCGATTCCGCAGTGAAGGTGACCCGCGCCCAGCTCGCCGCGCTGGATGCGCAGATCATCTCGGCGCAGGTGGCGGTGGACACCGCCCGCGCCAATCTCGGCTACACGCAGATCACCGCACCGGTGGACGGCACCGTGCTCGCCCTCGTGGCGCAGCAGGGCCAGACGCTGAACGCCACGCAGACCGCGCCCACCGTCGCCATCCTCGGCCAGCTCGACGTGATGACGGTGCGCGCCGAGATTTCCGAGGCCGACATCATCAAGGTCGCCCCGGGAATGCCCCTGTGGTTCACCGTGGTGGGCGCGCCGGACGAGCGGCACAATGCCAAGCTCGGCTTCATCGAGCCGGCGCCGGAGAGCCTGAAGAGCGACAGCAGCTTCTCCACCACCAGCAGCAGCTCGTCGTCGTCCTCCTCGTCCTCTACGACGTCGTCGGCGATCTATTATATCGGCGTGTTCGACGTGCCGAACCCGAAGGGGCGCCTGCGCACCTACATGACGCCCGAGGTGCACATCATCCTCGGCCGGGCGGAGAACGTGCTCACCGTGCCCTCCACCGCGCTGGAGCGGGCCGGCAAGGGCTGGCGCGTGCGCGTGCTGCATGGCGACGGCACGGTGGAGCGCCGCCCGGTGGAAGTCGGCCTCAACGACAAGGTGACGGCGGAGATCCGCTCCGGCCTCGCGGAGGGCGAGCGGGTGGTGACGGGCGAGGCCGTGGGTGGAGCGCCCGGCGGGAGCGCCGGCGGCCCGCCGCGGCGGCCGCCGCCCATGGGCGGGCTGTAGGATGGGGACCGCGGCATGAACGCCCCCAATCTAAACGTCTCCCTTGCGGTGCCCTCGGCGGAAGCGGGCGCGGCGCCGCTCATCCAGCTCAAGGGCGTGTGGCGCGAATATCCCTCTGGCGAGGGCACCATTGCCGCGCTCAAGGGCCTCGACCTCGACATCGCCCGCGGCGAGATGGTGGCCATCGTCGGCGCCTCGGGCTCCGGCAAGTCGACGCTCATGAACATCCTCGGCTGTCTCGACCGGCCCACCTCCGGCAGCTACCGGGTGAGCGGCAAGGAGACGGCGGCGCTGGAGCCGGACGAGCTGGCCGCGCTCAGGCGCGAGCATTTCGGCTTCATCTTCCAGCGCTACCATCTGCTCGGCGAACTCTCCGCTTTGGGCAATGTGGAGATCCCCGCAGTCTATGCCGGCGCCAATGCCGAGGCGCGGCGCGAGCGGGCCGAAGCCATCCTCGCGCGGCTCGGCATGGCGGATCGCACCGGCCACCGCCCGGGGCAGCTCTCCGGCGGCCAGCAGCAGCGCGTCTCCATCGCCCGCGCTTTGATGAACGGCGCCGACGTGATCCTCGCCGACGAGCCCACCGGCGCGCTGGATTCCCGCAGCGGCGCCGAGGTGCTGCGCATCCTCGACGAGCTGAACGCGGAAGGCCGCACCATCATCATCGTCACCCACGACATGAAGGTGGCGGAGCGGGCCCAGCGCGTGATCGAGATCCGCGATGGCGAGATCGTCGCCGACCGCCCTTCGGCCGCCGCCCGCACCCGCATCGTGAGCGAGCCCAAGCCCGCCGCGGCACCGGCCTCGCGCCTCGCGCGCTGGCGAGCCTTCGGCGACCGGCTCTACGAGGCCTTCATCATGGCGCTGCTGGCCATGAACGCCCACCGGCTGCGCACCTTCCTCACCATGCTCGGCATCATCATCGGCATCGCCTCGGTGGTGTGCGTGGTGGCGCTGGGCGAGGGCTCGCGGCAGAAGGTGCTCGCCAACATCTCCAGCCTCGGCACCAACACGCTGGAGATCTTCGCCGGCCGCACCTTCGGCGATACCCGATCGGGCAAGATCACCACGCTGGTGGTGGCGGACGCCGACGCCCTCGCCCGCCAGCATTATGTGGCGGCGGTGACGCCCACCGTGTCCAAATCCACCACCGTGCGCTTCGGCGGCACCGAGGCCAGCGCCCTCATCAACGGCGTGGGCGACGGCTATTTCGCCGCCAAGGGCGTGCGGTTGACACAGGGCCGGCTGTTCGACGCCGACAGCGTGCGCGCCCGCACCCTCGAGGCAGTGATCGACGAGAACACGCGCAAGACCCTGTTCGCGGACGTGCCCGGCGGGCCGCTCGGCAAGGTGATCCTCATCGGCGACGTGTTCGCCCGCGTGGTGGGGGTGGCGGCGCCGCAGCAGGGCGGGTTCGGCTCCAGCCAGAACCTCTCCGTCTACCTGCCCTACACCTCGGTGCAGTCCCGCTTCGTCGGCTCCAATTCGCTGCGCTCCATCACCGTGAAGGTGGCCGACGACGCGCCCATGGATGTGGCCGAGCAGCAGGTGACGCGCTTCCTCACGCAGCGCCACGGCACCAAGGACTTCTTCATCATCAACACCGACGACATCCGCAACACCATCACCGCCACCACCGAGACCATGACGGTGCTGATCGCGGCCATCGCCGTCATCTCCCTCATCGTCGGCGGCATCGGGGTGATGAACATCATGCTGGTGTCGGTGTCGGAGCGGGTGGGCGAGATCGGCGTGCGCATGGCAGTGGGCGCGCGGCGCAGCGACATCCTCAACCAGTTCCTCATCGAGGCGGTGCTGGTGTGCCTCGTGGGCGGCGTCACCGGCATCGCGCTGGCGCTGGGGTTCGGGGTGCTGTTCGCCTATTCGGGCTCGAACTTCACGCTGATCTATTCGGCGAGCTCCATCATCGCCGCCGTGGTGTGCTCCAGCCTCATCGGGGTCGGCTTCGGCTATCTCCCCGCGCGCAATGCCTCGCGGCTCGACCCGGTGACCGCGCTGGCGCGGGACTGACGCGCCCTCACCGCCGCCGCAGCCAGCGGCCGAAGCCGCGCCGCGGACGCGCCTTGCGGGCGGCCGCCTCCCGCTGCGCGGCCGCCGCCTGCGCCGCCTCGGCCTCATCCGTCTCGGCTTGGCGCACCCGCTCCAGCGCCCGATCCGCGATGGCCACGAGGGCGGGATCGCCCGACGCGCGCAAGCCCTCCGCCGCCAGCCGGCAGAAGTCCGGGACGGCGGTCTCGATGGCGCGGGCGAACCAGGCGATGCCCTCTTCCGCCGCGCCGTCCGCATAGCGCGTGCGGGCGTGATCGAACTGGCCGCGATAATCCCCGCCCAGCGCCGCGCGGCGATACCAGCGGCGCGCCGCTGCCGGATCGGCTGGGCGGCCCCAGCCCTGCTCCAGGAAGCGGCCGACCATGGCCATCGCCTTGGGATGCCCCCGCCGCGCCGCCCGCACGAACCAGTCGAGCGCGCGCGCGGGATCAGCGGCGAAATCGTCCGCATTGACCAGCAGCGTCCCGAGGTTGAACTGCGCCCAGACATGCCCCTCAACGGCCGCCGCGCGATAGCGGTGCCCGGCCGCGTCGAGGTCGCGCGGCACGCCCCAGCCCAGCTCATGGCAGCGGCCCACCATGTTCACGCCGTCGAGGCTGCCCGCATCGGCGGCGATGACGAACCAGCGGTACGCGGCCTGCGGATCGCGCGGGACGCCGGTACCATCCAGCAGCATCTGGCCATACACCACCTGCGCGCTGCGGATGCCATTGTGTGCCGCCGCCCGCACCAGCGCGGCGCTCCGCGCCGGCTCGGCGGAAAGCTCCGCGCGCAGCTCATCCACGCTCATGCCCTTCAGGGCGCTGTAGGAAATCCGCTCGTTCATGCTGCCGCCCCGTCGCCGTCCCCGAGGGGTCGGAAGACGGGCGATTGACCGTCGCACCGGGCCGCCCTGTCAATACGGCGACGGCAGTTCTTAAATGGAAGAATTATGAATTGGAATGGCTATAGCCGATGTAATCATGTGTAGCACCGCGTATTACATCGTCTCCATAAGCCGTTTTTCCGCCTTTCTTAGACCCGATCAAAAACATAATCGTTGCGCTGCGGAATGTGTCGACCTTATACCTCCTGCAACAGATTGATGACCGCGATTACATGGCCCTGACGAGAGCGGCCAGAGACTCCCTACAGCCAAGATCACGCCGGACAGATCAGGACTGACTCTTGAAGCCATTCGTTTCTACCAGATATTTCATCACAACTTATTCGCGAACATCCTCATCTCTCAAATATTGACGATGTGAGCCCGTGGCGCGCCGTCGCCGATTGCCGGGCCTTCTCACCTTACGGGGAAAGATCATGGGAGCGTTGAGCACACTTCGGCCCGCCATGTCGCGTTCGACGGTGAGCGCCGGCCTTGCGATGACCCTGTCGGCGGTGCCGCTGGCGGAGGCCTTCGCGCAGCAGGCATCCACTCCCTCGGGCACCGACGCGGACCTGCCGACCATCGTCGTCGACGCCGATGGCGAGCCGGTCAATTCGCTCGAGGCGACCACCGGCCTCTCGCGCCTGCCCGGCACCCTCCAGGACACGCCGCAGACCGTCACCGTCATTTCCCAGCAGACCATGCAGCAGCAGGGCGTGACGACGCTGGAGCAGGCGCTGCGCAACGTTCCGGGCGTCACCGTCGGCATCGGCGAGGGCGGCGGCGGCATGAACGGCGACCAGTTCCGCATCCGCGGCTTCCAGGCCAAGGGCGACGTCTTCGTCAACGGCCTGCGCGACTTCGGCGTCTATGTGCGCGACAGCTTCGCCTACGAGAATGTGGAGGTGTTCAAGGGGCCAAGCTCGGAGAGCTTCGGCTCCGGCACCACCGGCGGCGCCATCAACATGCAGCTGAAGCAGGCGCATCGCGGCGACAAGTATGACGTGGACGGCCAGTTCGGCTCCGGCCCGCTCTATCGCGGCGTGTTCGACTTCAACAAGCAGATCGACGACACCACGGCGGCCCGCATCGTCGGCATGTTCAACGATCAGGATATCGTGGACCGCGACCATGTGGAGGCCAACCGCTACGGCCTCATGGGCTCGCTAGGCTTCGGCCTCGGCACCAACCAGACGCTCTATCTCAACTATCTCTACCAGCACGGCGACCGCACGCCGGATTATGGCGTGCCCGTGGTGACGCCACTGTTCAACGACGTGAAGAAGTTCGGTGCCGTCGGCCAGCCGGTGACGGAATGGGGCGTGCCGCGCTCCAATTTCTACGGCAAGGAGACCGACCGTGACATCACCGACACCAACATGTTCACGGCGAACTACAAGAACGAGATCAACGACTGGCTGACCTTCACCAACGACAGCCGCGTCGGTTACTACACGCGTGATTTCGCGACCTCCGTCCCCGGCTGCAGCAACGGCTCCACCAACACCGTGCCCGCGACGCCGAAGACCTATGCCGCGAGCTGCACCGGCCAGTTCTTCGCGGGCAACAATCCGGCCATCACCTTCGGCGGCGGCAATCCGGGCTACCTGCAGGAGAGCCTCGCAGCCGAGAATGTCGCGACCATGGTCGCCAAGTTCAATACCGGATTCCTGCGGCATGAGCTGGTGGCGGGCATCGACTATTACTTCGTCAACGACAGCCGCAACCTGATTGCCCTCTCCGGCAGCAAGGGCCTCTCCACCATCTGGAACCCGGTCTACGCCAATACGACCGGCTACTTCCTCTATGAGAACCCGTTTGGCAACAACGGCCAGAAGATCAGCAACACCTACGATTTCGGCGCCTTCGCCAGCGATCGCATCTGGTTCACCGACCAGCTCTCCATCCTCGGCGGCATCCGCTGGGACAATTACTCCACCGACTACAAATACTGGTGCGTGGACGCGCAGGGAACCTCCACCGTGCCGGGCTGCCTGAAAAGCAAGGGCACCTGGATCTATGCGGATTCCGACACCCGCTTCTTCAGCCCCAAGGCCTCGCTGATCTGGGAGCCCACCAAGACCCAGACCTATTATGTCTCCTACGCCAAGTCCTTCAGCCCGCAGGGCGGCTTCCCGACCAACGACGTGACCGTTGTCAATCCCGTGCAGAACAATCTCTCGCCGGAAGACAACGAGACGTGGGAGGCCGGCGCCAAGGTCTCGGTGCTGGACGGCAGGCTGGGCCTCACGGCCGCGCTCTTCCGCATCGACAAGAGCAACGTCTTCTACACCGATCCCGTCACCGGCGATTCCGTGGAGAGCGGCGAGAACCAGCGCGTGCAGGGTGTCGAGCTGGGCGTGACCGGCACCATCACCGACGCCTGGACCATCCAGGCCGGCTACGCCTATTACGCCAGCGAAATCCTCACCTCGACCACGCTGAGCTATGTGGGCAATCAGGTGCCCTTCGTCTCGCCCAACAACTTCACCTTGTGGACCACCTACGACCTCATCAAGGGCGGCGTGGTGCGGATGATCCCGGGCCAGTTGCTGGTGGGCGGCGGCATCACCTATGCCGACGGCTATTTCACCAACAGCGCCAACACGGCCATCATTCCCGAGACCTTCTCGCTCGATGCGCTGATCTCGTACAAGCACGAAAATTACCGGGTGGCGCTCAACGGATACAACCTCACCAACGCGCTGAACTATTCGGCCGGCTGGGGCAACCGGGCCATTCCCGCCTCGGGTCGCTCCTTCACCCTGAGCGTCGGCTACACCTTCTAGTGGCCCTTCGCTGACCCCTCACGATCCGGCGGCGCGGTCAGATGGCCGGGCCGCCGCTCCCCGTTCCTGGATGCGCGATGCTTGTTGAAATCCCGAACCTGCTCACAGCCGCCGAGGTCGCCCATTGCCGCCGCGTGCTGGAGGCCTCCCCGTGGGTGGACGGCCGCGTGACGGCCGGCGAGCAGGCGGCGAAATCCAAGCAGAATTTGCAGATCCCCGTGGACTCGGCCGAGGCGCTGGAGCTGGGCGACCTCATCCTGCGCGCGCTCGGCCGCAACCCGGTCTTCAACTCCGCGGCCATGCCGCTCCATGTGCTGCCGCCCATGTTCAACCGCTACGACGTGGGCATGAAGTTCGGCGCCCATGTGGATGGCGCCATCCGTGCCATCCCCGGTGCGGGCCGGCGGATGCGGGCGGATGTCTCCACCACCGTCTTCCTCACCGATCCCGCTGACTATGACGGCGGCGAACTGCTGATCGAGGACAGTTTCGGCGTCCACGAGGTGAAGCTGCCGGCCGGCCATGCGGTGGTCTATCCCGCGAGCAGCCTGCACAGCGTGCGCGAGATCACCCGTGGCAGCCGCTGGGGCTCCTTCTTCTGGACCCAGTCCATGATCCCGGACGATGGTCGCCGCGCCCTGCTCTACGACCTCGACCTCGCCATCATGGCGGTGCGCAGCCGCCTGCCGGACGAGGAGCCGGCAGTGCTCCAGCTCACCAATGTCTATCACAACCTGCTCAGGAGCTGGGCGCAGATGTGAGGAGGCCCGCGCGGCGCCTGAGCCCTACTGGTTGATCTCCGGCTCCACCAGCTTCGCCAGATTGCGCAGGGATTGCTGCCAGCCGAGATAGCAGGCCTCGACGGGAATGATGTCGGGGATACCGGACTGCGTGATGTCCACCTCGGTGCCCATGGAGACCTTCTTCAGCGCGATCGTCACCTCGATGTCACCGGGCAAGGCGGGATTGTCGAAGCGGTCGGTGTAGCGCACCAACGCGCCCGGAATGAGCTCCAGGAACTCACCCCCGAAGGCATCGCTGTGGCCGGTGGTGAAGTTTCGGAAGGACATGCGGAAGGTTCCACCCACGACAGGATCGAGATGATGCACCGTGCAGGTGAAGCCGTTGGGCGGCAGCCACTTGGCGAGCGCATCGGCCTCGATGAAGGCGCGATAGACCTTCTCCGGGCTGGCGGTGAGGATGCGGTGCAGGCGCGCGGTTCCGGGCATGTCTTGATCTCCCTTCCAGGGCGGCGGCGCCGCCCGTCCCCCTGAAGGACGGACGGCGCGGGACACTCCCGACAGTCGCGCGCGCATTTTCCCGCTCACCCCACCTCAGGCAGGCGGTGGATATATTTGTCGAGGGTGATGGGATAGTCCCGCACCCGCACGCCGGTGGCGTTATAGAGCGCATTGGCCACCGCAGCGCCCACCCCGCACAGGCCGAGCTCGCCCACGCCCTTCGCCTTCATGGGCGAGGAGATGGGATCGGTCTCGTCGAGGAAGATCACCTCCTGATGCGGGATGTCCGCATGCACGGGCACCTCGTAGCCGACGAGGTCGTGATTGACGAAGAAGCCGTGCCGCGTGTCCACCGCCAGTTCCTCGAACAATGCGGCGCCGACGCCCATGGTCATGGCGCCGATCACCTGGCTGCGGGCGGTCTTGGGGTTCAGGATGCGCCCGGCGGCGCACACCGCCAGCATGCGGCGCACCCGCGCCTCGCCGGTGGCCGCATCCACCGCCATCTCCACGAAATGGCCGGCGAAGGTGGATTGCTGGTAGCGCTTGGCGAGGTCGCCATATTCGATGGTGTCCTCGGCCGTCAGCCCCTCCGCGCCCGCCGCCTGCGCCAGCGGCACGGCGCGGTTGCCGGCCCGCACCTCGCCATCGGCGAAGACGGCTTCCTTGGAATTGAAGCCGAGCTTGCGGGCCACGTCCTCGCGCAGCTTCATGCAGGCGGCATAGACACCGGAGGTGGCGTTGTTGGCGCCCCATTGCCCGCCGGAACCGCAGGAGGCGGGCAGTGCGGAATCGCCGAGCACCACGCGCACCTTGTCCAGCGGCACGCCCATCATCTCCGCCGCCGTCTGGGCGAGGATGGTGTAGCTGCCGGTGCCGATGTCGGTCATGGCGGTCTCCACCGTCACCCGGCCCTCGCCGTCGAGCCGCACCCGCGCGCCGGACTTCATGAGGAGGTTGTTGCGGAAGCCCACCGCCATGCCCATGCCGATCAGTTGGTCGCCGTCGCGCACCTGCCCGGGCTTGGGATTGCGCCGGCTCCAGCCGAACCGTTCCGCGCCGAGGCGGAGGCAGGCGACCAGCTGGCGCTGGGAGAAGGGGCGGTCGGGGTTTTCGGGATCGCGCTCGGTGTCGTTGAGGACGCGGAATTCGACCGGGTCGAGGTTCAGCTTCTCCGCCATCTCGTCCATGGCGATTTCCAGCGCCATCAGGCCCGGCGCCTCGCCGGGCGCGCGCATGGCGTTGCCCTCGGGCAAATTGAGGGTGGCGAGCCGCATGGCGGTGAGGCGATGGGCGCCGGCATAGAGCAGGCGCGTCTGGTTCACCGCCGTCTCCAGCCCGCCACCGGGCAGGTCGCCGGACCAGCTCTCATGGCCGATGGCGGTGATCCGACCGTCCCGCCCGGCGCCGATGCGGATGCGCTGGATGGTGGCGGGGCGGTGGGTGGTGTTGTTGGCCACGAGGTGGCGATGCAGCGCCACCTTCACCGGCCGCCGCGCCGCCCGCGCGCCCAAAGCCGCGAGCATGGCATCCGCCCGGACGAACAATTTGCCGCCGAAGCCGCCGCCGATATAGGGCGAGATCATCCGCACCCTGTCCTTGGGCAGGCCGAGCATTTTCGCCAGATCGCTCCGGCCCCATTCGATCATCTGGTTGGAGGTCCACACCGTCAGCCGGTCGCCCTCCCAGGCGGCGGTGGAGGCGTGCGGCTCCATCATGGCGTGGGACTGGTCGGGGGTGGAATAGGTGGCGTCGAGGCGCACCGGGGCGGCGGCGAAGGCGCCGTTAAAGTCGCCCACCGCAGTGTCGGCCGGCCCGCCCTGGCCGTCGCCCTTCTCGGGCTTCACGGCGCTGTCCATGGCCTTGCCGAGATCGAAGGCGCCGGCGGCGGGGGCGTAGTCCACCTTCACCAGCGCGGCCGCGGCGCGGGCCTGCTCGAACGTGTCGGCGACCACCAGCGCCACCGCCTGGTGATAGTGCTCCACCTCCGGGCCGGCGAGGAGCAGCGCCGTATTGTTGCTGCCCTTCTTCAGCGGCCCGGCATTGGCGGCCGTGACCACGGTGACGACGCCCGGCGCCGCCTCCGCCGCCGCGGTGTCGATGCCGGTGATGCGGCCCTTGGCGATGGTCGCGCCCACCACGAAGCCGTGGGCGGCATTGGGGGCCACGTCATGCCGCTCATAGGCATAAGGCGCGGTGCCGGTGGTCTTGAACGGCCCGTCGATGCGCGACACCGGCTGGCCGATGATCTTCAGCTGGTCGATGGGGTTGTCGGCGGCAGGGGTCTCGAACTTCATGGCTCAGTTCCTCCCGTCCGCGAGCACGGCCCCGAGGGTGCGCTCCACGAGCGTCACCTTGAACGCATTCTCGGGCGTGGGCCTGGCGCCCGCGAGCAGGCGCTCGGACACCGCCTTCGCGCCGCGCGGCAGCTCGGCGTCCGCCTCTTCCACCCGCCACGGCCTGTGCGCCACGCCGCCGAGCGCGATGCGCCCCGATCCGTCCGCCTGGATCACCGCCGCCACGGAGACGAGGGCGAAGGCGTAGGAGGCGCGATCGCGCACCTTGCGATAGACCTGCCGCCCGCCCGCCGGCTTCGGCAAGGTGACGGCGGTGATGAGCTCGCCGGGTTCCAAAGCGGTCTCGATGTGCGGGGTATCGCCGGGCAGGCGATGGAAGTCCGCCATCGCGATCTGCCGGGTGGCGCCGGTGGGCCCCATCGTCTCCACCACCGCATCGAGGGCGCGCATGGCCACCGCCATGTCGCTGGGATGGGTGGCGATGCAGGCGTCGCTGCCGCCGATGATGGCGAGCTGGCGCGAATAGCCGCCCATGGCCGCGCAGCCGCTGCCCGGCGCACGCTTGTTGCAGGCCTGCGCGGGGTCGTAAAAATAGGGGCAGCGGGTGCGCTGGAGGAGGTTACCGGCGGTGGTCGCCTTGTTGCGCAACTGGGCGGAGGCGCCCGCCAGCAAGGCACGGGAGAGCACCGGATAGTCGCGCCGCACCCGCGCGTCGGCGGCCAGGTCCGTGTTGCGCACCAGCGCGCCGATGCGCAGGCCGCCGTCCTCGCTCGCCTCGATGCGGTCGAGGCCGAGGCCGTTCACGTCGATGAGGTGGGCGGGCGTCTCGATCTGGAGCTTCATGAGATCGAGCAAATTGGTGCCGCCGGCGATGAAGCGGGCGCCGGGGGTCGAGGCAGCCGCGCCCGCGGCGTCAGCCGGGGTCAAGGCGCGCTCGTAGGTGAAGGGCTTCATGCGCGCCTCCCGGCCACCTCGACGATGGCCTCCACGATGTTGGAATAGGCGCCACAGCGACAGATGTTGCCGCTCATCCGCTCGCGGATTTCCGCCTCGCTGAGGTCGATGGGCGCGGTGAGATCCTCGGTGACGTGGCTCGGAATGTCCGCCTTCACCTCGGCGATCACCGCCACCGCCGAGCAGATCTGCCCCGGTGTGCAATAGCCGCACTGGTAGCCGTCATGTTCCACGAAGGCCGCCTGCATGGGGTGGAGCTGGTCGGGTGAGCCCAGCCCCTCGATGGTGGTGACGCTCTGGTGCTCGTGCATGAGCGCGAGCGACAGGCAGGAATTGATCCGCCGCCCGTCCACGATCACCGTGCAGGCGCCGCACTGGCCGTGGTCGCAGCCTTTCTTGGTGCCGGTGAGGTGCAGGTTTTCGCGCAGCAGATCGAGCAGCGTGGTGCGGGTGTCCACCTCCAGCTCGCGGATCACGCCGTTGACCGTGAGGGAGACCGTCGCATGGTTGGGGCCGGACCCCGCCAGCAGCGGCGCAGGCGCGGCTGCGGTACCGCCGGGAAGGGAGGAGGCGACCGCCGTTGCGGCCCCGGCGAGGATCACGTCGCGCCGGTTGATATCGAGATCATGGGGGCTCGCCATGGGTGCCTGATCCTCCTTCGGATGGGTGCCTGTGGCTGGAATCGGATGTGGTGCGGCGCGCAGGGCCGTTGCCGTCAGGATGCGCACGGATCGGCTCGGCCTGCCAGACCAGCCCGGCCGAACCGGCTTCCAACGCGAGTGAGAACGTGCGGTTCCGCAAATGGGATCACGGAAGCGTCAGGCCGCCTCGGCGCGCGGGATTGGCCGGGTCCAGCCCGGCCATGACGAGGGAGACTGGCGTCTGCGGCCGGACCCTTCAGTGGCCCCCGCCGCCTCCGGCGCCGGGCTTCGGCCGGCGCATGAGCGGCGAGGCGATCACCAGCGCGAAGAACAGGAAGGTGAGGAGGTAAAACACGTCCGCGAAGGCCATCACCAGCGCCTGCTGGCGCACCAAAGCGGCCATCTGCTTCAGCGCCGCCGCCGAGGCGTCCGAGCCGAGCTTGGCGAAGCCGGCGGTGATGGTATCGAGCCGCTCCACCGCCGTGGCGCTCGCCCATTCCACATGCTCGTGCAGCCGGGCGATGTGCAGGTCCCAGCGGTTGTTCAGCACCGTATTGATGAGCGCGAGGCCCACCGCGCCGCCGAGATTGCGCATGAGGTTGAACAGGCCGGAGGCATTCTTCATCTGCGCCGGCGGCATGGTGCCGAGCGAGATGTTGTTGATGGGGATCATCGCGATCATCAGCCCGACGCCGCGCAGGATCTGCGGGACGAACAGCTCCCAGAAGTCCCAGTCCTTGGTGATGAAGGTCACCCACCACGTACCGACCGCGAAGGCGGCGAAGCCCGCGCCCATCATGATGCGCGGATCGATCTTGGTCATCAGCCGCCCGGCGATGGGCGCGGTGACGAACATGGCGATGCCGGTGACGAACATGGTCTCGCCGATCTGCAGCGCCGAGTATCCGCGCACCCGTCCGAGGAAGACCGGATAGAGATAGGTGAGCCCATAGAGCCCGATGCCCATGATGAAGCTGAAGGCCGAGCCGATGGAGAAATTGCGGTTCTCGAACGCGCGCAGATCCACCACCGGATGGTCGGTGGAGAAGACGCGGGCGAAGAAGGCGAGGGAGGACACGGCGCAGACGATGGCGAAGGCGACGATGTACTGGTCCTCGAACCAGTCGTTGGTCGGTCCCTCTTCCAGCACGAATTCGAGGCTGCCGAGGAAGCCCGCCATGAACAGCAGGCCCCACCAGTCGAACTTGTCGAGCAGCGAAAAGTCCGGCTCGTCGAAGTCGATCAGCGTCACCGCCGCCAGCACCACGAACATGCCGGGGATGACGTTGATGAGGAACAGCCAGTGCCAGGAGAACAGGTCGGTGAGATAGCCGCCCACCGTCGGGCCGATGGTGGGCGCCAGCGTCGCCACGAGGCCGATCATGGGCGCCACGATGGGCTGCTTCTCGCGCGGGAACACCGAATAGGCGGCGGCGAAGACGGTGGGGATCATGCCGCCGCCGAGGAAGCCCTGCAGCGCGCGATAGACGATCATCTCGTTGATGGACGAGGCGGTCGCGCACATGAAGCTCATGATCGTGAAGCCCGCCGCCGAGGCCGCGAACAGCCAGCGGGTGGACAGCGCACGCGACAGGAAGCCCGAGAGCGGGATCATCACCACCTCGGCGATGAGGTAGCTGGTCTGCACCCAGGAGATTTCATCCGAGGAGGCGGCAAGGCCGGCCTGGATCTCGGCCAGCGAGGCGGAGACGATCTGGATGTCCAGGATCGCCATGAACATGCCGAACACCATGCACAGGAAGGCGAACATGCGCCGCCCGTCCACATGCGCGGAGGGGGCGGCCGGAGGGGCGCCGGCGCCAGCTGCGGATGGCTTCAGTGTCAGGGTGTCGGCCATGGCCGCGACTCCTGTCCCGGGCTCAGGGCGCGCGCGTCAGGACGCGGGCGAAGGGGTGGGCGCGGCGGCCGTGGAGGTGGCGGGGGCGGACTTGGTGTCCACCGTCGCCGTCACCGACATGCCGGGGCGCAGCTCATGCTTGGCCAGCACCTTGGGATCAATGGCGATGCGCACGGGAATGCGCTGCACGATCTTGGTGAAGTTGCCGGTGGCGTTCTCCGGCGGCAGCAGGCTGAACACCGAGCCGGAGGCCGGCGACACGCTCACCACCTTGCCGGCGAAGTCGTGGTCCGGATAGGCGTCCACATAGACGTTGACGCTCTGGCCGGGCTTCAGGCGACCGAGCTGGGTCTCCTTGAAGTTAGCGTCCACATAGACGCTCTCCAGCGGCACCACGGCGACGAGGCGCGTGCCGGTCTGCACCAGCTGGCCCACCTGCGCGGCGCGGTTGCCGACCACCCCGTCGATGGGGGCGCGCACGACGGTGAAGTCCAGGTCGCGCTTCGCCTGGTCGCGGGCGGTCTTCAGCTCGTCGAGCACGTGCGAGGCCTCGGTGCGCTGCGCGGCGAGCACCACCACCTGCGCCTCGGCGGAGGCGATGGCGGCCTTGGCGGCCTCGACGCTGGCGGCGGTCTTGTCCTTGTCGGCGCGGGCATTGTCGAGGGTGGAGCGGCTGGCGAAGTCGGAGCGGGCGAGCTTGTCCTGCCGGTCGAATTCCGCCTGCGCACGCCTCTGGTCGGCCTCGGCCGAGGCGAGCTGCGCCTTCATCTGGTCGACAGTGGCGCGGGCCGCCGTCTCCTGCTGGTCGAAGCGGGACAGGGTCGCCTCCTGGGTGGCGATCTTGTTTTCCGCCGACTGGAGGGCGAGGCGATAGTCGCCGTCATCGATGCGGGCGATCACGTCGCCGGCCTTGACCCACTGGTTGGTGTCCACGTCCACGCTCTTCACGTAGCCGCCGACCTTCGCCGCGATGACGGACGTGTCGGCCGCCACATAGGCGTCGTCCGTCGACACCTGGAAGCGGCCCACCTGCCACCAGTTGAGGCCATACCAGCCGCCGGCCACCGCAAGGACGGCGAGGACCGTGCCGAAGATGAAGGGCTTGCGCGAGCGCGCCTTGGCGGGCGCCGGAGCCTCCGCTTCCACCGCAGGCGCGGCGGGATGGGTCTCCTCCCGCCGCGCCTTGAGCACGGTCACGCCAGCCGAGGGGGTTTCGGACTGGGCATCCGGCTGCGGTTCGGGTGCAAGAGCGGGCGCCGCCGCTTCCTTCTTGATGATCTGAGCCACCTTGGTCTCTCCCGGCCAGCTGGGGCCTGACTGAACGGTTTAGTCAAAATCTGCGGGCACTATATTGAACTGAACGGTTTAGTCAATTACTTTGACAAAATGTTGGAACGGTCCCATGCAGGAACCCGCCGAAGGAGGGCGGACATGAACGAGGCACTCGAACGCGCCAAGGAGCGCGCCACGGACGGGAACGCCCCCTCGCCCGCCGAACAGGATATGGAGGCGAAGAAGCGCCTCGACATCATCGACGGCGCGCGCCGCGTCTTCTTCCACAAGGGCTTCGATGGCGCGAGCATGGACGAGATCGCCCGCGCGGCCGCGGTCTCCAAGGCCACCATCTACGTCTATTTCCAGAGCAAGGCGGACCTGTTCCGCGCGCTGGTGGAGGCCGACCGCCGCCAGTCCGCCGAACGCCTGTTCGAGTTCGACGAGGCGGATGCGGATGTCGAGAGCCTGCTGCGGCGCATCGGCGTCACGTTCATGAACATGATGATCCGGCCGAACCACATCCGGCTCGTGCGCATGGTGTTCGGCGTGGCGGAGAAATTTCCAGCCATCGGCCAGACCTTCTTCGAGACCGGCCCGTGCCACGGTGGCCGCCGCCTCGCCGAGCTGCTTCAGCGGCAGGTGGAGCTGGGCCGGCTGGACGTGGACGACTGCCAGGCCGCCGCCTTCGAGTTCTTCAACCTCTGCCAGGGCAATCAGGTGAAGGCGCTCATGTTCGGCGTGTCGGAAGGGCCGACGCCCGAGGACATCGAACGCACGGTCGGCCGCGCCGTCCGGGTGTTCCTGGCCGCCTACGGGCCGAAGGACAAGCCCGCCGGCTGATGCCGGGCGCGGGTCCATGAAAGTCGAGGTCGGCCAAAGCCGGCCCCGAGGAGCGTAAGGCGCGACCGCGCGGAGCGGTTGGTGGGGTAGCTGAGCTCCCTCCCCTCACTCCGCCGCGGCGGAGATGTTCTTCAGCGGCTGTTCCACCTCGCGCACGAGGCTTTCGCTGGAGATTTCCGAGAGGTTGCGCGCGCCGGTGAGCGTCATGGCCACCCGCATCTCCTTGGCGAAAAGATCGAGCAGGTTTTCCACGCCCTTCTGGCCGTCGGTCGCCAGCGCATAGACGAAGGCGCGGCCCAGCAGCACGCCGTCCGCCCCCTGCGCCACCATGCGCACCACGTCGAGGCCGGAGCGGATGCCGGAATCGGCGAGGATGGCGAGGCTCCCCTTCACCTTGTCGGCGATGGGCGGCAGCGCGCGGGCCGAAGAAAGCACGCCGTCGAGCTGCCGGCCGCCATGGTTCGACACCACGATGCCGTCGGCGCCGAAGCGCACCGCGTCCTCGGCGTCCTCCGGATCGAGGATGCCCTTGATGACCATCGGGCCCTTCCAGAACTCGCGGATCCATTCGAGATCGCGCCAGCCGATGGAGGGGTCGAAATTGGCGCCGAGCCAGCCGACATAATCCTCCAGCGTGGTCTTGTTGCCGCGATAGGCGGAGACGTTGCCGAGATCGTGCGGCGTGCCCATCAGGCCCACGTCATAGGCCCAGAAGGGATGAAGCGCGGCCTGCACCATGCGGCGCACCGCGGCATTGGGGCCGGACATGCCGGAATGGGCATCGCGATAGCGCGCGCCGGGCACCGGCATGTCCACGGTGAAGACCAGCGTGCGGATGCCCGCCGCCCAGGCGCGCTCCAGCGCGTTCTTCATGAAGCCGCGGTCCTTGAGCACATAGAGCTGGAACCAGAACGGCTTCTCCACCTTGGCGCGCACCTCTTCAATGGGGCACACCGAGACGGTGGAGAGGGTGAACTGGATGCCCTTGTCGAGCGCGGCCTTGGCCGCCTGCACCTCGCCACGGCGGGCGAACATCCCGCACAGGCCGACCGGGGCCAGCGCCATGGGCATGGCGAGCTTTTCGCCGAGCAGCGTCGTGGACAGATCCACGTCGCCCACGCTCTTGAGCACGCGCTGGCGCAGCGCGAGCTGGGTGAGGTCGGAGACGTTGCGCCCGAGCGTCACTTCCGCATAGGCGCCGCCGTCGATGTAATGGAACAGGAAGGGCGGCAGGCGCCGGCGGGCGGCTTCGCGATAGTCCGAGGCGGAGGAGATGATCACGGCGTCAGTTCTTTCTCTTGCTGGTTCTGGCGTTGGGCGACGCGGGACGAGCGACGGCGGCGCGCCGCGTCGTCCTCGATCTCCCGCAGGGTTTCCTCGACGAATTCGAGATGCAGCAGCGCGGCCTTGCGCGCCTCTTCGGGCCGTCCCGCGATGATGGCGGCGGCGATGGCGCGGTGCTGGTCGTCCAGCGCCTGCGCGGTGCTCGCAATGAGGTAGAGCTTTTCGAGGCTGCGGGAGATGGAGTGGCGCAGCAGGTCGAAGAGGCCCGCCATCACCTGCCGCATCACCGCATTGTGGGAGGCTTCCGCCACCGCCATGTGGAAGGCGGAATCGGCTTTCGCCTGCGTGGCTGCATCGGTGGCGCCGGCGGAGATGACATTCTCCAGCGCCGCCTGAAGGTTCGCCTTGTCCTGCGGGCCGGCGCGCAGCGCGGCGTGGAAGGCCATGTCCGCGTCCAGCGACTTGCGGATTTCCATCACGTCGTGCCAGTAGCCCGGCTCCCCTGCCGCCTCCGCCGCCAGCGGACCGAGCGCCTGCGCCAGCGGCGCATCGGCCGGCGCGGCCACATAGGTGCCCCCGCCCCTGCGGCTCACCAGCCGGCCGCGACTCGCAAGATGCCGGATGGCCTCGCGCAGCGTGGGCCGCGACACGTTCAGCTCCGCCGCCAGCGCCCGCTCGGCCGGCAGGCGCGCGCCGGGCTGAAGGCCCCGTTCGGCGATGAGGGCTTCGATGGTGTCGGTCAGGTCGGCCAAGGGGCGGCTCCCGCGCGGCATCGGGATATTGGTCAGTCCAATATCGCCATAAGGCGCGGGAAAACTCTATGAACGGAGTGACGCCATGCCGCAAGTGGAAAATTGGCCTGACCAATTTAAACGGCACCGAAGGCTCAGTCCGCCCATTCCGGATCGGTGGTGAAGGCGATGGTCAGCCAGCGGTCGGGCGTGTCGTCGCCGATGGCGGCGCCGATCTCGTCGCGGATCACGTCCCACTGCTCCAGCCGCATGGCCGGCCAGCCCTGGGGCACGATGAAGTAAAGCTCGATCTGCCGCCCCCGCCCCACCCGCGCGACATAGGAGCGGAAGGAGAGGAAGCCGTAGCGCGCGACGATTGCGGCGGCCACCGCATCCACATGCTCCTTCAGCGCCGGCGGGGTGACGAGGAGGATGTCCGCCAGCGCCTGCTTCACCGTGGCGAACGGCAGGGGGATGATGACGAGGCAGACCACCGCCAGCGCCACCGGATCGATATAGGGCGAGATCCACGCCCGCGGCGTACCCTGCACCGCGAGGCCGACGAGGAAGGCCACGAGCAGCGCGAAGGTGAGCCCGGCCGACATCAGCCACGCCTTGGCATCGAGGGCGAGGAAATCGGAGCGGATCGTCCGGTTCGCCCGCCGCACGAACAGCGCCATGAAGAGCGCCACCGCCACGGTAATCACCGCGTAGAGGATCGCCTGATCGAAATCGAGGGCCCGTCCGCCCGACATGAGGCTGCCCACGGCATTGATGAGCGCATAGACCGACGCGCTCATGAGCAGGATGCCGTTGAGCCCCAGCACCATGGGCTCCAGATGCCAGAACCCCATGGTGAAATGCGCCACGAGCCCCTTGGCCGACGCCCCCGGCGCGGTGGAGGTCGCAATCAGCCGCGCCACCACGAGGGCGAGCACCGTCATGCTGGCGTCGGTGAGGGCGTAGACGCCATCGAACACGATGGCATAGGAGCCCGACAGCAGGCCGAACACGATGCCCAGCAGCGCCAGCAGCAGGGTGACGCCGATGGATATGCGCAGCACCCCCTGCTCGGTCATCCCCGCCCCTCCCCCACCCCGGTTCGGGCCCACACTAGCCCGGGCCGGTGCCGGCTTGAAATCGCCACGTTGAAGCTGGGCACGCGGAGGGTTCGCCGCGGCTCTACTCCGCGACCTTCAGCACGACCTTGCCGAACCCGCCGCCCTCTTCCATGGCGCGGTGCGCTTCGGCGGCCTGTGCGAGGGGATAGACCCTGCCGACCAGCGGCGTCAGCCGGCCGTCGGCGAACAAAGGCAGCGCGCCTTCCGCAAAGCGCCGCACCATGGCGCGCTTCTCGTCCGCCGTCCGCGATTTCATCACCGTCCCGATGAGGCGAAGATGATTGTGCAGCAGGAGGGCCAGCGGAATGGTCGTGCTGTCCTGCCCTCCCAGCAGGCCGACCTGAACGAGACGACCGCCCGGCGCGAGGCTCCGCAGATTGCGCGGGAGGTAGTCGCCGCCGACGAAGTCGACGACCACGTCGACCCCTGTCCCGCCGGTGGCATCGCGCACGCCTTTTTCGAAGTCCTCGGACCGATAGTCGAAAACCGCCTCCGCGCCGAGGGCGAGAACGTCGTCGCGTCGCTCGGCGTTCGAGGTGGCGAAGACGCGGGCGCCGAGGGCGTGGGCGATCTTCACCACGGCGGAGCCGACCCCGCCCGCCGCCGCATGGACGAGGATGGACGTGTCCTTCGCCGTCCCGCCCAGATGCACGGCGGCCTCCCAGGCGGTGACGAAGGATTCCATCACAGCCGCCGCGCCGAGATCGTCGAGATCCGGCGGAATGCGCACCGCCATGCCCCGATCGACACGGGCATATTCGGCATAGGCACCGCCGCCGACGATGGCCATCACGCGCTCACCGATGCGGACGTCGGCAACATCGCTGCCGACAGCCACAACCTCGCCGGCCACTTCCAGCCCGAGCAAATCGCTTTCGCCATAGCTCTGCCGGCCGTAATAGCCCTGACGCTGCAACAGATCGGCGCGGTTGACGCCGGCGGCGTGCACCTTGACCAGAAGATCGCTTGGGCGAACCTCCGGCATCGACACGTCGCCGAGATGGAGCACGTCGGCCGGGCCGAACGCATCGAACACGATGGCTTTCATTTCGCCGCGGCCCTGGCGAGCGCACGGCGTCCGATGCTGGCGGCGAAGAGCGGCGTCTCCCGGCGGTTGTGATCGCCACCGGCTTCCTGCCGGGCGACGGCCGCCTGCTCGAAGGTCTGGCCGTGCGCGGCGAGGAAATCCATGAACACGTCGGTCGGGCGCGAGGTGACACGGTTGGTGTAGCGGGTCCTGCCGCCCTCGATCTCCTCGGCCATCAGCTCCCAGAGCACATTGACCTGCGTGCGGCCGACGGGCGTGAACACGTCGGAGATCGAGTTCATCCGGCAATAGTTCGCCGTCGCCTCCTCGGCGATGTAGTGCTGGATGACGAGGCCGGTGCCGATCATCTCCACATTGATCACCATGCGGCGGCCATCGTCGGTGGTGGTGACGCCGGAGCCGATGTGATCCGGCGGGCAGCAGCGCAGATATTCCGCTTCCGGCAGGCTGAACAGCCATTCTGCGATGTCGATCTTTTCAAAAGGAACGTCGATCTCCGCAGTATAGGCCGACTGGGAGAGGATCTTGTCGGTCAGAATTTTCATGGTCTTGCCTTCTCGATATGCGTTTGAACGGGATGCCCCGCGTGCGACGGGCGCCGATACGTGGGGGAACGAAGCAGAAAGGGTCACGCGCGGCTCAAGGCCGGCGTATTTCAATATCTCCGTGACCCCGTGATATCTTGCGAGATGGAACGCTGGCGCTCTGCGACTGCGATGAATCCGGCCGAATGGCGGGGCGCCGCCGCTGTGTTGACGCGGCGAATATGCGAGTGTCCGGCATCGGCGATAAGCCGGAGCCTCCTGCAAATGGCTTTGCCCGGATCGCAAAGATGAGACCCCATTTCGCCGAATTCCTCGCCACCTTCGTGGATGTCGTCCGGGCCGGGAGCTTCTCCGGAGCCGCCCGGCGCCGCGCCGTGACGCCTTCGGCGATCGTCCGTCAGATCGATGCGCTGGAGGAGGATCTGGGGGTCGCGCTCTTCATCCGCTCGACGCGGGCGCTCACCCTCACCGATGCCGGCCAGCGCCTCCACGAGCGGGCGCAGCGGCACCTGGACGAACTCGCCGACACCCATGCGGAGGTCGCCGCCTTCGATGGCTCCGTCTCCGGCACATTGCGGATCGCCTGCTTCCCCTCCTTCGGCAAGCGCTATGTGCTGCCGGTCGTCGCGGCCCTGCAGGCCGAGCATCCCGCTTTGCACGTCGAACTCGATCTGACGGAGCGGCTGGCCGATCCGGTCGTCGAGCGCCTCGACGTCGTCATCCGCATGGGCGCGCTGACCGACAGCACGCTGATCGCGACCAAGGTGGCGCCCCTCGCGCGGCTGCTGGTGGCGAGCCCGGTCTATCTGGCGCGGGCCGGCAGGCCCGACAGCGCAGAAGACCTGTCATCCCACCGGCTGATCGACAAGCTGCACGGCGCCGATCTCCTCGGCTGGCGCGATGTGCTCGGCTGCCCGGCCGGCCATGCCGGGAATGGAACGGTGAGCTTTCGTTCGGATGATTTCGAAGCCCAGCGCGCGGCGGCCGAGGCGGGTCTAGGCATCGCATTTCTGCCGAGCTGGGTCGTCGGTCCGGACGTGAAGTCCCGCAAGCTCGTGCGCCTGCCGCTCGGCGGCGAGCCCTGGAACGAAGGATCCACGGGCATCTACCTCCTTCGCGCTTTGCCCCAGCCCAGCGCGAAGGTGCGCGCCTTCACCGACGCCTTGCGCACATCGATCGGCAATCCCCCCGTGTGGGCGTCATAGGCCCATTTCCGAGGCCACCGGCGCGGCGCCGTGAAGGCCTCAAGGGCTCGATACATGCTGCAGCCGCCGCGTCCGGTCCACCACGAGATTGCGCAGCCATTGATTGTGCGGGTCGCCATTTCGCTTCACGTTCCAGACCATGAAGATGCGGAACGAGGGCACGTAGATGGGAACAGGGCTCACCGTGAGCCGCGCGATGCGGGCGTAGGAATAGGCCGCGAAGGTCGGCAGGGTCGCGATCGCGCGCCCGAAGGCCAGAATGGGCAGAATGCCCCCGAAATGCGTGAACGACGCACAGACGTGCCGGCGAATACCTTCGCTCTCCAGCAGGTCATCCACAAAACCACGGCGCCCATCGAACGATATGCGCACATGCTCATGGGAAAGATAATCTTCCCGGCTCAGCGGGCTTTTCAGGTTCAATCGCGGTCCATCGTAGAGGCACGAATAGGACGACGAGAAAAGAACCTGCGCCGAGAACTGGGACGTCAGTTCCTTCGGTTCAGCGCACAGGACGAGGTCGATGTCCGGGTCCGAGAGGGTCTGCTTCCACAAGGTGCTGTTCGTCTGGTGGAAGGCAAACGAGATGCCCTGCTCCCGCGAGGCCTCCACGAAGTCGGGTGACAGATAGCTTTCGATGTCGTCCGACATGGCGATGTTGAACACCCTTTGCGGCGTGTCCTGTCGCGCGCGGCTGGTCGAGGCACAGGTGGCGGTCACGGCGGTCAGCGCTTCGACGACCTTGGGGGCGATTTCGAGCGCGCGGCGGGTGGGCACCATTCCGGTGCCGGTCCGCACGAACAGCGGGTCTTCATATTGCAGCCGCAGCCGCTTCAGCGCCGAGCTGATCGCCCCCTGCGTGACATTCAGGTTCGAGGCGGCGCGCGTGACGCTGCGCTCCATCATCAGGCAATGGAAAACGAGCAGGAGGTTGAGGTCGAGGCGATTGATATTAGCAACATTAATCATGGGAATTTATATTATCAGTTTGATAGATTGTGTCTAATCCCTATCCTTTGCCCACCGAAATCAAAAATGGGGAACATCGGTGAGCACCCTGGATCTGGCGCAGACGCGCCCGCACGCCCCATCGGAGGGCGGCCAGAAGATCGACATGAAGAAACGTGCCGTTGCCGTCGGCATCGGCAATTTCATGGAATGGTTCGACTTCGCCATTTACGGCTACTTCGCCGCGACCATCGGCCAGACCTTCTTCCCCTCGGCCGCGCCGGGCGTTTCGCTTCTGTCCTCACTGGCCGTGTTTGCGGTGGGCTTCCTGTCGCGTCCGCTGGGCGCCGTGGTGCTCGGCCCGGTGGGAGATCGCATGGGGCGCCGGGCCGTCCTCATCATCACCGTTTTCGGCATGGGGCTCGTCACCACGCTGATCGGCTTGCTGCCGGGCTATGCTGCCATCGGCATTGCCGCACCGATCCTCCTGATCGTCCTGCGGTTTCTGCAGGGCATGATGGTCGGCGGCGAATGGTCGAGCGCCGGCATCTATATCGTCGAGAGCGCGCCCAGCCATCGCCGGGCCACCGCCGCGAGCGTCATTACCGGCACTGCCGGCATCGCCTTTCTGACCGGCACGGCACTGGCCGCGACGCTCTCCGCCACGTTGACGCCGGCAGAACTCGCCAGTTGGGGCTGGCGCCTGCCGTTCATCGCCTCCATCATCATGGCCGCCGTCGCCATGTATATCCGGCGCAAGCTCAGCGATACGCCCGTCTATGTGGAGCTGGAGCACCGCCGTGCGACCGGCAATGTCCAGGAGGTCGCGCGCGGCGAAAAGGTTCGCGCCTTCATCCTCAGCTTTGCGTTCGCGTCCTTGTTTGGCGTGTCGCTGTATTATTTCATCACCTACGCCAACAACCACCTGACGCAGACCGTGGGGCTCAGCAAATCCAGCTCGCTCTGGCTGTGCAGCATCGCGCTCGTCATCTATACGATCTCGCATCCCATCATCGGACTGCTGAGTGACCGCGTGGGGCGTCGCCGTCTGCTGCTCTTCGCGGCCGGTGGGCTGACGCTGCTCGCCTATCCCATCTTCCTCATGATGAATACGGGCAGCACCGCCCTCATCCTGACGGCGCTGGCGATCCTCGCCATCCTCGTCGCCATCACGGCCGTGATGGATGTGGTCCTGCTGGTGGAAGTCTTCCCCGCCTCCATCCGCTCCACCGGGGCAGCCGTCGGCCACAACGTGGCGCTGGCCGTCCTTGCCGGTCCTGGTCCGTTTCTCGCCGCAGCTCTCATCAGCATGACCGGCGACCCCAACATTCCCGCCTGGTATCTGGCGGGCGTTTCACTCGCCTGCTTCCTCGTCCTTTGGTTCATGCTTCCCGAGACCCGGGACAAGGACATCACGCAGGGCTGACACCCTCGCACCCGGCCCATCGGATCGCTCCGGTGGGCGCCCGTTTCCCCTCCTCGGAACAGAACGAAGCCGCCGGCGGCATCCGGCGGCAAGGAGATGACATGTCCAAGTTGAAGGTGGCTGTCGTGCAGGCTGCGACGGAAGGCGCCGACAGTGAAGCGACTCTCCGGAAGGCGGAACGCCTGATCGCCGAGTGCGGCAGCAAGGGCGTCGCGGTCGCGGTGTTTCCGGAGGCGTTCATCGGCGGCTATCCCAAGGGGGCCGACTTCCAGATCTGTGTGGGCATGCGCCGGCCGGGCACGCGCGAGGAGTTTCTCGGCTATGCCTCCCGCGCCATCGCCGTGCCCGGGCCTGCGACCGAGCGCCTGGGCAGCGCGGTGCGCGCAGCCGGCATCTATTTGACGATGGGGGTCATCGAGAAGGATGGCGGCACGCTGTATTGCACGGCGCTGTTCTTCGGGCCGGATGGGAGCCTGCTTGGAAAGCACCGGAAGACCCTGCCCACCGCGGCAGAGCGGCTCGTCTGGGGCAGCGGCGATGGATCGACGCTCGCGGCGGTCGATACGCCCTGGGGGCCGATGGGCGCGGTCATCTGCTGGGAGAGCTACGTTCCCATGCTCCGCATGGCCATGTACAGCAAGGGCATCGCGCTCTATTGCGCCCCGACCGCCGATGATCGCGACACCTGGGCCCCCTCCATGCAGCACGTCGCCATGGAAGGCCGCTGCTTCGTCCTCTCGGCCTGCCAATATATGTCCCGCGGGAATTTTCCCGGCGATATCCGCAATACCATCACCGACAATGACGACGATGTCCTGATGCGCGGGGGCAGCCTGATTGTTGGCCCTCTCGGCAACATCATCGCCGGACCGGATTTCAGCGGCGAGACCATTCTCACGGCGGACATCGACACCGACGACATCACCCGTGCCCAGTTCGATCACGACGTGAATGGACACTATTCCCGGCCCGATCTGTTCAAGCTCATCGTCAACGAGGAGCCGCTCAAATCCGTCGTTCCGGTGAAGGGCATGGCCGGCCACTAGGCTCTGCCGACGCGCATCACCCACTCAAGGCCGGAGTATCGATCAACGGCGCCTCGAGAGGCGCCGTTGCGGCGCCGGGCGACCCCGCCCCAGCCGATCGGGCGGTCCATCGCCTTGCCGCAGCCGGTATTCGAACTGGCCGCGCCCCACCTTGAGCATCCGGGCTGCGGCAGAGGCATTGCCGTTGCAGCGGTGGAGCGCCCGCTTCAGGCGGGCGAATAGTGGGAACGTTGCCACCCATCGAAGCCGGGGCGTCTCGATGGCGCCCCGGCTCAGGGGATCAGGACAATCGCACCGGTCGTATGGCGCGCTTCCATCTTTTCATGGACAGCCCGAACCTCTTCCAGGCCGCGGTCATGCCGATTGTTCGGCCTCCGTCCGTCGATCTGTGATCGCGTCCATTCAGGGCGTTTGGCGGTGTCACGATCCGTCATGCCACCGCCAAACGAGAACCTGCCTCTCCTTCGACAGCGACTACTTGGACTGAGCCGCAGTCTTGACGAGCGGGCAGCGGGAGGCGGAGAGCGGCGCCGCGGTGTCGGCCTCCGGGATCTTGCCGAGAACCTTGAAGTAGTCCCACTCACCCTTGGATTCGGCGGGGGTCTTCACTTCCACGAGGTACATGTCCGTCACCATGCGACCATCGGGCCGGATCCGGCCGTTGGGCGCGTAGGCATCGTGAACCGGCATCTCACGCATCTTGTCGGCAACCTTCCTGCCGTCGTCGGTGCGGGCGGCTGCGATCGCCTGGAGATAGTGCAGCACGGCGGAATAGGTCGCGGCCTGCACCACGCCGGGCATCCGCTTCGTGCGCTCCTGGAAGCGCTTGGAGAAGGCGCGGGTCTGGGCGTTATGGTCCCAGTAGAACGGGGTGGTGACGATCAGGCCCTGTGCCGCCTTCAGCCCCAGCGCGTGGACATCGCTGATCACCACGGCGAGGCCGGCCAGCTTCTGGCCGCCGGCGGCGATGCCGAACTCGCCGGCCTGCTTGATGGCGTTGATGGTGTCCATGCCGCCATTGGCCAGAGCGATGATCTGCGCCTTGGAGGCCTGGGCCCGCAGCAGGAAGGAGGAGAAATCGTTGGCGCCCAGCGGGTGCTTCACCTGGCCGACGACCTTGCCGCCTTTCGCCGTAACCACGCGGTCGAGCTCGGCCGTCATGGCCGCGCCGAAGGCGTAGTCGGCGGCGAGGATGAACCAATCCTTCTCGCCGCGATCGAGCAGAGCGGACGCCGTTCCCACGGACTGGGAATAGGTGTCCCAGCCCCAGTGGAAGCCGGTGGGAGAGCAGGATTCGTTGGTCAGCGCCGTGGTCAAGGGCGCGGTCATCAACGTGACCTTGCCGAGGTCCCGGCCCATGGTGTTCACCGCGATGGCGACCGCCGAATTGGTCAAGTCGGCGATGGCGTCCACGCCGTCCACCTCGAACCACTGCTTCGCCGTGGCGACGGCGACGTCCACCTTGCTCTGGTGGTCGGCGGAAATGATCTCGACCTTGATGTCCTTGTGCTTGGCCGTGAATTCTTCGGCCGCCATGCGTGCCGCATCGACGGAGGTGCGGCCGCCGAAATCGGCGTAGACGCCCGACTGGTCGTTCAGAACCCCGATCTTGACCACGCCGCCGGAAATATCCGCAGCTTGGCACAAGGATACGGAAGCGACGAGCGCGGCAAGGGAAGTCATAAGCTTCACGGCGTTCCTCCATCTTTGTTTATTGTATTGTGTTGTCTTGACCGGGCCTTTGTCGGCCTCGGCAGGTGCGAGGGGTGTTTCGTCCCCTCGCCGCTATGCGTGCGCGGTCCGGGACGCCGGCGGCGGGGCGCGCGCCCCTGGCCCGCCGGCCCCCGTTCCGCTCTGCTCAGCCGTTGCTCGGGAAGGACATGGAGACGGCGTGATCGAGGGAGGCGTCGGGCTCGGGCCAGCGCTGGGAGATGGTCTTCATCTTGGTGTAGAAGCGCGCGGCATCCGGGCCGAACATGTGGGCGTCGCCGAACTTGGAGCGGCGCAAGCCACCGAAATTGTGGTGGCCGACCGGCACCGGCACCGGCACGTTCACGCCCTGCATGCCGGCTTCCACCTCCATGTAGAAGCGCTGCGCCGCGCGGCCGTTGCGGGTGAAGATCACCGCCCCGTTGCCGTATTCGTGGGCGTTCACGACCTCGATGGCCTTGTCGAGCGAGGCGACGCGCATCATGCCGCGCACGGGGCCGAAGATCTCTTCCTTCCACATCTGCATGTCGGTGGTGACGTTATCCACCAGGGACGCCCCCACATAGAAGCCGTTGCGGCCTTCCACCGAGACGCGTCCGTCCACGACCAGCTCCGCGCCCTCCGCGACGGCGCGGTCGATGGCGGCCTCGACGGTGGCCTTGGCGGCCGCGGTGACGAGCGGGCCGAAATCGGCGGACTTGTCGTTGTAGGAGCCGACCCGCAGCTTCTCCACCATGGGCACGATGAGGGCGCGCAGCTTGTCGGCGGTCTGGTCGCCCACCGCCACCAGCAGCGAGATCGCCATGCAGCGCTGACTCGCGGAGCCGTAGCCGGCGCTGATGAAGGCAGCAGCAGCAGCCTCGAGGTCCGCGTCCGGCATCACCACCATGTGGTTCTTGCCGCCGGTGTAGGCCGCCACACGCTTATTGTGGGAACAGCCCTTTTGATAGATGTATTCGCCGACGCCCGTGGACCCGACAAAGCTGATGGCGGCGATGGAGGGGTGCTCCAGGATCGCGTTCACCACCTCGGCGTCGCCGTTCACCACGTTCCACACGCCGTCGGGCAGGCCCGCCTTCTTCCACAGCTCGCTGACGAGCGCGGTGGCACCGGGAACGCGCTCGGACGGCTTCACCACCACCGCATTGCCCACAGCCACAGCCATGGCGCCCATCATGAGCGGCACCATGACCGGGAAGTTGAACGGCGCGATACAGCCGACCACGCCCACCGGCTGGCGGATGGAGAAGGTGTCGATGCCGCCGCCGACGTTGACGGAGTATTCGCCCTTGGTCACCTGCGGCGCGTTGGTGGCGAACTCCAGCGCCTCCACCGCGCGACCGATCTCGCCCTTGGCATCATCGATGGTCTTGCCGTGCTCGAGGCCGGTGATCTCGGCGAGCGCCTCGATATTGGCGATCACCAGCTCGCGCATCTTGAAGATGACCTGCAGGCGCCGCGTCTGCGACTGGGCTGCCCAGGCCCGGCCGGCCGCGACGGCCACCTTGGCCACCTCGTCCACGGTGGCGCGGTCCGCGTAGTTGCAGCGATAGATCTCCTCGCCGGTGGAGGGATTGAACACCGGTCCGGAACGGGTGCCGGAGCCGCGGCTGAAGGTGCCGCCGATGTAGTGGTCGATGCCGTACACGGGATGAACTCCTTGGATTGGGGGGCGGCCGCGATCAGGCCTGGTGCGTGTAGAGGGTCTGGATGCAGGAGAAGTCCAAGGCGGGCGCGCCGTCTTCCTTGGAGCGCAGGGCGTAGAGGCTCTGCGCAAGCGCCCCCAGGGGCACCGCCGCGCCATTGGCCCGGGCGCTGTCGAGCGCGAGGCCGAGGTCCTTGAGCATCAGCGCAAGCTGGAAGCCTGCGGCGTAGCCTTTGCTGGAGGGCGAATCCGGCAGCACGTTCGGCCAGGGATGCCAGCGCTCCAGGAAGAAGTTGCCGCCGGAACTCTTCTGCATGATGGCGGTGAGGACGGCGGCGTCGAGGCCGTTGCGCGCGCCCAGCTCCATCACCTCGGCGGTTGCCGCCATGGTGACCGCCGCCAGCATGTTGTTGCAGATCTTCGCCGCCTGTCCCGCGCCGCTGCCGCCGGCGTGGAAGACGAACCGCCCCATCTGCTCCAGCACCGGCCGCGCCTGTGCCAGCGCGTCTTCCGTGCCGCCCACCATGAAGCTCAGCGTGCCTTCGGCGGCGCGCTGCACGCCGCCGGAGACCGGCGCATCGAGCATGGTGAATCCGGCCCGCCCGGCGGCGGATGCGACATCACGCGCCGCCTCCGGCGCGATGGTCGAGCAGTCCACAAGGAACGGCCGGGATTGGAGGTTCGCGAGCAGCCCCGCGGGGCCGAGATAGAGGTCCGCAACCGCGCGGCTGTTGGGCACCATGGTGATGACCATGTCCGCGCCCTCGGCGGCCTCGAGCGGGCTTTCCGCAGCCCGTGCGCCCAGCGCCGCGATGCGATGCCGGGCCTCGATGGAGATGTCGAATGCGTGCACCTCGTGGCCGGCGCGCACAAGGTTGGCCGCCATCGGGAAACCCATGTTCCCAATGCCGAGAAAGGCAATCCTGGACATAAACCTGCTCCCTCGGTCCGTCCGTTTTCAGCCGCCGCATTGCATCGGCCTGAGCGTCTGGCTGGGTTCGCAGCTGCGCTCGGTGGATCGGTACCCACGGGAAGTTGGTAACACACGGCACGCGCGCTTGAAGTGCCGCGAAATGTGAGGCTAGTGTGCAAATAGGCACAATGCGGGGCCGCGGCGATGGAATGGGACGATCTGCGGTTCTTCCTTGAGCTGGCGCGAACGCGCACGCTGACCGAGGCGGCCCGCCGCCTGGACGTCAAGCACACAACGGTTGCCCGGCGAATCCAGCGGCTTGAACTGGCCGTCGGCGCGCCCGTGTTCACCCGCACCCATGCCGGCCACGAACTGACGCTGCGCGGGCGCAACCTGCTGGTGGAAGCGCAGGCCATCGAAGACCTGTTCCTGAACATGGACCAGGAGGAGACGGCCCCCGGGCCATCGGTCTCGGGCATCGTCCGGGTGGGCTGCACCGAAGGCTACGGCGTCGGCGTGCTCCCCACGGATCTCGCCGAACTGCGCAAGCAGCATCCGAATCTGCGGGTGGACCTGATCGTGCAGCCCCGCCCGATCCTTCTCGCGCGGAATGAGGCGGATATCGTCATCACCATCGACCGCCCGGAGCGCGGCCCCTACCTCATCACGAAGCTCTACGACTACACGCTGCGCCTTTATGCATCGCCGTCCTACCTTGCCGCGCACAAGCCGATCAGGCGCCTGTCCGATCTCAAGGACCACCACTTCGTCAGCTATATCGAGGAGAGCGGTCCGGCCAAGGGGCTTCCGGTGATCTGGAATCTCGTGCAGTCCAACAATCCCGGCATCCGAAGCACCAGCATCTTCTCCCAGATGGCCATCGTCGCATCGGGCGGCGGCATCGCCATCCTGCCGTCATACCTCGTCGGTCAGGACGAGGCCTTCAGCCCGGTGCTGGGCAGCGAGGTCAGCTTCCAGCGGACCTACTGGGTCATGATGCCGACCGAGCTGAAACGGATCGCGCGCGTGCAGGCGGTGTGGCAGTTCCTGAAGCGCACCACCCGGGAGCACAGCCAGCGCCTGATGGTCTAGGCCACCGCATTTACCTGATTTATGCTGTCTATCTTCTCATGTCGCAGTGGAAACAGAGACGAAATGTCGTCGACTTCCATGATGTGATAAATATTGAACCGGTAGGCCGGCCCGAGATCGACCTCCGGGGGCGTAAAGGGAAACGCCAGATTGCCGGCGGTCGACATGCGCCCCTCGAACCCCAGATGCAGCAGATATTGCTTGGTCGTTCGCATCACTTGCATGGCTCGCTCCGGGTTTGGCGCGAGACACTCACCGAGTATGAAGACTTCATGGGGAGAGGGCGGCACGCCGTCGACGTCGAGGGGGCGGACGCCGTCGATGCCATAGAGGCGGAAGGCGAGCTGGTAGTCTTCCGGCGCGTTCTCGCAGACGAGGTCACGCACCACGTCCTTGATCCGGTCGACCACCCCCGCAATGCGGTGAATGAAGCTGGGATCCGCCGCCGCGCACAGCAGCACGGCGCGCGATCCGATGGCGACGGCCCCCTCCAGCTTGATGGTCTGACGCGGAGCGGGGTGAAACTCCGCGCCGGAGACGCGGGTACGCCGCGCGTCCAGCGCTTCGAAGCGGGCGTTGGAGAGATCGACTGCCCCGGCCGGCTCGCGGATGGTGAAAGGGTCGGCCTGTTCATAGAGGCTGTGGCCGGCCACGGAGGCCGGGGTCGCGGCGCGCTCGGGGTTCATGCTCTCAAGCTCGAACCCTTCGCTGTCTATCGTCGCCAAGATCGCGTCACGTCCGCCGGGACGGCAGCAGAGGGACGCGCATTCGACGATTTTCGCCATGTGGATCGCCAGCCCCACCGGAAGGCCGGCCATGATCGGCAAGGCGGAGAAAATCCCGGTATCGCAGGCGCGGCCGGCAATGATCACGTCGGCGCCCGTCCGCAGGGCGCGCTGGAAGGCCTCCACACCCATCTGCCCGACGATGTGAGCCGCGGCATCCACATCCGCTTCCTTCAGATCGGGCATGGTATCCATCGGCCTGATACGGCCGTCCCGCAACGCCGCCTTGACGACGGAGCGGGAGATGTCGGCGGGAATGTAGGCGAGCGTGAAGGACAGGCCATCTTCCGCCGCGATCTCCCGCACCAGCTCCAGCGTGCCTTCGAGATGGGGCGCGGCGCCCGCCGATCCGGCAGAACCGATCACCAGCGGAATGCCCAGCTGCCGCGCGCCGCCGAGGACCCGGCGCAGATCCTGCTTCGTGCTGGCCCGGGAGGTGGCCATCCTGCCGCTGCCGAGATAGGCCGGTCCGATGTCGATCGACCCCATGTCGCAGCCGATCATGTCGGGACGGCGCGCAAGGCCGGCCTCGAATGCCGCCGCGGGAATGCCATAGCCGAGCTGACCCGACGCCCCGAGGATCCGGATGCTGCGCCGACGGCCGGAAGCGATGTCGTCGAGAAGGGCCTCGATTGCGTTCATAATTCTATTCCAAGGAGCGGCACATGCTGCTGGGCGCCGTAGACGTCCCGGTCGCCGGGATCGCCCGACATCACCTTTCGGGGGATCGATATCTTGATGGCGAGCGCCGGCCGGTAGATGTGAACGGCGACCCGCTCCAGCGCTTCGCCATAGCGCCGGGCGACCTCGGCGCGCAGCGCCTCGGCCGCGGCCGCCACGTGGTTGAAGCGCTCCTCGTCGGGAAAGACGAGGTCGAACGTGAGGACCAGCGGCCCGGCATTCTTGCTGCGCAGAACAGACACCATTTGGTCGAGCCGCATGACCCCGCCTCCGGCTGGTGGATCAGTTCGCGCCGACGGCGTGACGGCCGGCGATCCGGCCGAAGACGGCCCCCCGGAGCACCGAGGTCGCTCCGGTATACCGGCCGTAATAGATGCCCATGGTCTCGCCGGCGGCGTAGAGATTGGCGATGGGCTGGCCGTCGTGGTCGACCACCTGGGCATTGGCATTGCAGCGCAGCCCGCCGAAGGTGAAGCAATTGGCCGAGCTGATCGGCCACGCGCGGAACGGCCCCTGAGCGAGGGGCAGCGCCCAGTTCGACTTTGGCGGCGAAATGCCCTCGGTCGAAAGCCCGTCGCACTCGAGCGGCTTGAACGTGCCCGGCCGCGTTGCGGCGTTGAAGGCCGCCACCGTCGCGGCAAGTTTCTGCGGCGGGATGTCGAGCTGGAGCGCGAGCTCTTCCAGCGTGTCCGCCGTGAACGGCTTCTTGTCGCTCCGCACGGTGCGCTGCCAGTTCGGCACATCGTCCAACCGCGCATCGCAGATCACATAGGCGGTTCCGCCCGGCAGCCGCCCGATCAGGCGGGCGATGTTTTCATAGATCGTATCCACCGTGCCCGACGCCTCGTCGACGAAGCGCTGGCCGTCGCGATCCACCAGGATGCCATAGGGAAACACGAAGACGATGGGCTCGGACTGGCCCGACCGGGGATCGATGGGCTCGGCGTGGTATTCGGTGTAGTCGCCGCAGGGCGCCGCTCCGGCTTCGAGGGCCATCTTGATGCCCTCGCCGCGATTGTAGTAGCCGCCCCGGGCAACGGGGCGGATATAGCGCGCCTGCGCCCCGTAATAGCGCGCCTGCATCTCCGAATTGCCCTCGAACCCGCCACAGGCGAGCACCACCTTGCCGAGGAAACGGCGCATGCCATCCCCCGTCTGCGCCATGATCCCGGCGACCGACCCGTCCTCGGCACGTACGAGGCCGCGCGCGCTCGTCTCGTAATGGAAGTCGACGCCGAGCTTCTCGGCGGCGGCAGCAAGCGCCTCGACCAAGGCGAGGCCCCCGCCCACCGGGCAGATGCGGGTGGTGGATGACGTGATGAGATACGTCGCCATGTCGGAGAATTTGATCCCGGCACCCCGAAGCCAGGAGAGCGTCGGGCCGGCCTCCCGCGCGAGCGTCGAGATCACTTCCGGATCGGTGAAAGAGAGCGCCTTCACGATGGGGGACCAATCCGCATAGGGACGGCCGGTTTCCGCGATCAGCGACGGATCGAGGTTCCATCCCGCGTTCTGCATGAAGTGTTCTTCGAAGTCGTCGGAGACTTCGTTTTCGTTCTTCATGCGCATGAAGGCTTCGGTCCAGCGCGTGTTGCCGCCCCGCTCCTCGATGCAGGAGCGCTCGAGGACGGCCACGCGGCGCCCGGTCTCCGCGGCGGAGACAGCAGCGGACAGGCCCGCAATGCCGCAGCCGACAACAACGACATCGTAAGCGTGCTCGATCATAGCTTGACCGCGAACGGATCGCGCTCCTCGTTGGAAAAATCGATCATCACGTTGCGAATGCTGGTGAATTCATCGAGCGCCACGTCGCCGCGCTCACGCCCGAAGCCGCTCTCCTTGAAGCCCCCGAACGGCGCCTGCACGGCGACCGCGCGATACGTATTCACCCAGACCGTGCCGGCCCGGATGGACCGTGAAACGCGCATGGCGCGTTGCAGGCTTTCCGTCCACACGCCGGCGGCGAGGCCGTAGCGGGTGTTGTTGCCGATCTCGATGGCCTCTTCCTCGGTATCGAACGGCAGGATCGACAGGACGGGGCCGAACACCTCCTCCTGGGCGATGGTCATGTCGTTCTGGACATCCTTGAAGATGGTCGGCTGGACGAAGAAGCCCTTGCCGAGCCCCGGGCCTTCGGCGGCGCCGCCACCGGCGGCGAGGGTCGCGCCATCCCGCTTGGCAGCTTCGATCATGCCGAGGATGCGGGCGAACTGGGGCTCGTTGGCGGCGGTGCCCATCTCGGTCGCGGGATCGCAGGGGTCACCGAGCCGGATGCGGCCCGCGCGCTCCACCAGCGTCTCCACCACTTGGTTGTAGACGCCGCGCTGAACCAGCAGGCGCGATCCGGCGATGCAGGTCTGGCCGGTGGCGGCGAAGATGCCGGCCAGCGCGCCGATGATCGCCTTCTTGAGGTCGGCATCGTCGAAGATGATGTTGGGCGACTTGCCGCCCAGCTCCAGGGTGGCCGGCACCAGGGCCCGGCCCGCCACGGCCGCGATCTCGCGCCCCACGCCGGGGCTTCCCGTGAAGCTCACGCGGTCGATCCGGCCCGAGGCCAGCAGCGCCTTGCCCACCCGCGCGTCGCCGGTGACGACATTGACGACGCCGGGCGGGAAGCCCGCGGCCTCCACCAGTTTCGCGAACTCCAGCGTGGTCGCCGACGCGTGCTCGGAGGGCTTGATCACCACGCAATTGCCGGCGGCCAGAGCGGGGGCGAGCTTGTTGGACAAGAGCCCCATGGGCGAGTTCCAGGCGGTGATCAGCACGCACACGCCGATGGGATCGCGCACCGTGTAGTCCAGCGTGTCGCGCTGATCGAGCGGGATGGTCTTGCCCCAGAGCTTGTCCGCATAGCCGGCGAAGAAGCGATACTGCCGCGCCGCGAACAGCATCTGGCTCTGCGTCTCGCGGATGACCTTGCCGTTGTCCGCGCTCTCCAGCCGGCCCATGCGCGGCGCGTCCGCGGCCAAGAGGTCGGCGAGCTTGTTCATCAGCCGCGCGCGCTCGGCGCCGGAGGTCTTGGACCAATGGGTCTCGAACGCCGTGCGGGCCGCCGCGATGGCGTCCGCGACCTGCTGGTCGCTGGCCTGCGCCAGCGAGGCCCATTCCTCGCGCGTGTAGGGGTTGATGGCGGGAAAGCGTTCCTGCCCCGGTTCTTCGACCCATTGGCCGTTGATGAAGAGCTTGTATTGCGTCATGCGAAACTCCGGCGATGTCCTGGATGCGTTTCGGGGCCGGTCAGACGTGACCCGCTGCAAACATCTGTCGTGCGACCTGCGAGTCCGGCAGGAAGGGGCGGGCGGCGGTGATCTGGTTGATGGGCGCGCCGGCGAGCCAGGCGCGCAGGTTCTCGATCGTCTGCCCGTAGAAGATCTCGTAGTTCGCTTCCGTGACGAACCCGATGTGCGGCGTGGCGACCACGTTCGTGAGCGTTCTGAACGGGTGATCCTTCGGCAGCGGCTCGATCTCGAACACATCGAGACCCGCGCCGCCGATCCGGCGCTCCAGGAGGGCGCGGACAAGCGCCTCCTCGTTGACGATCTGGGGACGCGCCGTGTTGATGATGACCGCATCCCTCTTCATCGCCGCGAGCTCCGTGTCGCCGACGAGGCCGAGCGTCGCATCCGTCAACGGCATGTGGATCGTGATCACGTCGGACATGCGGAACAGATCGGACTTGGACACGCATTCCACCCCGTGGGGCGCGGTGCGCTCGGGGGTGAGGTTGGGACTCCAGGCAACGACCTTCATTCCCAGGATCTGGCCGATGCGGGAGACGGGAATGCCCATATTGCCCAGCCCGACGATGCCAAGGGTGAGCCCCGCGAGGTTGCGGCCGAGACCGATCTGCCAGCCGCCCGCGCGCAGCGAGGCCGTCTCCTGCGGCATGCGGCGCGTCAGCGAGAAGATTAGCGCCCAGGTCACCTCCACGGTGGTCTGGTGCAGCGCATCCGTCGCGCACACGACGATCCCGCGTGCGTCGGCAGCAGCGAGGTCGATGGAGCGGGCATTGCGCATACCGGTCGCGAGGATCACCTTCAGCTCGGGCAAGGCGTTGATGACGTCCGCCGGAAAGGCGGTCCGCTCGCGGATGCGCATGACCGCATGGAAGCCGCGCAGGCGCCGGACCAGATCCTCGGACGTCGCCACGTGATCCGAGAAGGCAACCGTTTCAACGCCTGCGATGGCGCCCTCGGGCCAGAACCGCGCAGCCACACCCTGGTAATCGTCGAGTATTGCCACCCGGAAAGGGTTCGGGATGCTGCTCTTGGGATGAGGGCTATTCTCGTTCATCGATACCCCTTGTCAGATCTCTGCTCACAGGCTCGCGCCGGCGGGAGCGCGTTTCACGCTCGGCCCTCGGCTGACCTGTAGATGTGTCCCGGAATCCAGACCCGGCCGTCGAACAGTCGCCGCGCGGTCCTGTAGAAGCTGCCGCTGCGCACCTGCCAGCCGTCCGGTGTCCGCACCACGTCGGCATCGACCGTGAGGACGCCAGCGGGCATCGCCAGCCGCATGGGTCCCGCGGACCGTTCCGGCCGGCGGCATTCGGCGACGACCGACCCGTCCATCTGTGCCGCCGCAGCCGCACACAGCGAAATGGTAAGCGGCAGCGCGCGATGCGGCTGGCCATTGGAGATCGCACGGATGACGAAATCGCCTTCGGTGTCGCCCTCCGCGGAGGCGACGAAACAGATGAAGGGGATGACGGGGATCCGCCGCGCGGCTTCGATATCCGGCGCGATGCCCATCGCGACCGACGCCGCACAGCGGATGGCATCGAGCCTTGCAAGAATGTCGGCGCGCGCGTCCAGCGCCTGGGGCGCCTCGTGGCCGGTGAGGCCCACGTCTTCGGCCCGCACGAAGACGGCCGCATTGGCCGCGTCCAGCATGGAGACCTCCAGCCGTCCCAGGCCCGGCACATCCAGCACGTCGCGCACGGCTCCGGTCGGCAACAGCCTGCCGGTCGAAGCCCCGCCCGGATCGATGAAATCGAGCCGGATGGGCGCGCCCGTCCCGCTCACGCCGGGAATGGCCAGGTCGCCGTCGAACCGCGCACACCCGTCCTCGACGGGAAAGGTCACGTGGATAAGCTTGCTGGTGTTGGTGTTGAAGATGCGGACACGCGCCTCGCCGTCCTCCGGCGGAGCGACCATCCTTTCATCCACAGCGAACGGCCCGACGGCCGAAGTCATGTTTCCGCAGTTTCCACTGTAGTCGACGCGGGGCGCGCCGATGGCAACCTGCGCGAACGTGTAGTCGACATCCGCGTCGGGCCGCTGGGAGGGCCCGACCACGCAGACTTTGGACAGGGAGGAGAGCCCCCCGCCCATGCCATCCAACTGCCGGCCATAGGGATCCGGGCTCCCCATCGCCGCCACGAACAGCGCGTCCCAGGTCGTCCGATCGGGAGGCAGGTCGCGCGCGTGGAACATGAGCGCCTTGCTCGTGCCGCCGCGCATGAAGACTGCTGGAATGGAACGCTGCGCGGCCAAAGCCCTACTCCCCGATCCACACCCTCACCTGCCGCCCGCGCACCCTGTGGGGACGACCTCGAACCTCACCACCTGTGAGCTGCCATCACGCCTTGAGGAGACGGCATTTGGGATCCTTCTGCTCGGGAAACGCCGCCTCTTTCGGAACGGTGTCCACGAACTTCAGGAGATCCCAGGGGTCTTTCGATTCCGCCGGGGTCTTGCCGACGAACCGGTAGATCTGACGCACCACCATGCCGTCCCCGCGGATGAAGCCATCCTTCGTGGACATGTCGTTGATGGGCATCTTCCGCATGGCGGCGAGCACATCCGCGGTCTGATCGGTATTCGCAGCCTTCAGGCTTTTGAAATAGTGGATCAACGCGTTGTAGGTGCCGGCATGCCCGACATCCGGCGGGCGGCCCGTCAGCTTGCGGAAGCGATCGGAAAAGGCGCGGGTCTCGGGATTGAGGTCCCAGTAGAAGGGCGCGGCCACCGGCATGCCCTGGATGCCCTGCGGACCCACCGCCTTCAGGTCGGAATGAAAGGCGAACGGGGCCACCGGACGCATCGTCCTGACAATTCCGAAGTCGACGCATTGGCGCAGGAGGTTCACGAAGTCCTGCCCGAAAGTCACCACCCCGAGAACTTCCGCCTTGGAGGCCTGGGCGGTGAGCAGATGGGATGCGAAATCGGCCTCGCCCACCGGGGGGCGCGAGGTTCCCAGCACGGCGCCGCCCGCAGACTTGATCAGAGGGGTCGCCTCATCCTCCATGATGCGGCCGCCCGCATAGTCGGAGACGATGAAGTACCAGGTCTTGCCGCTGGTCTTCATCGCCATCTCGACCGTGAGGCGGACGATGGTGCGCGCCGTCCAGTTCCAGATGATGGCGTTGGGGGAGCAGTCCTGCTCGATCAAGACATCCGTCGAGGCATTCTGGACGATGTTGATCTTGTTCTTGTCGGCTGCAAGCTTTTGCACACCGAGCGCGACCGCGCTGTTGGTCAGGCCGGTAATGAGGCCGACCCCTTCGATGTCGTACCATTTGCGCGCGATGGAAAGGGCGAGGTCCGGCTTGTTCTGGTGATCGCCGCTGACGATCTCGATGGGGCGTCCCAGCACCTTTCCGCCGAAATCCTCAACCGCCATCCGGGCCGCGATCGTCGTGCCATTCCCACCGAGATCCGAAAACACGCCCGACATGTCTTCGAGCACGCCGATCTTGATGGGCTGAACCTGAGCGCTCGCTCGTCCCGAGCCGGCACCTGTCAGCGCCAGCGCGCCGCCAAACAAGACTGTTCGCCGCGAGACCATCGACACCTCCCATAGGTGCGGCGTGTTGTTTGGACGCTTGATGGCTGGAGCTCTCAACGGGAGACTCGCGGGCGCCGGGCAGCCCTTCGGGCGGGACCGGCGCAGCCACGCAAACGCTGCCGCTACCATTATTGTTGTCGCCGCATCGACGTGCGGATGGTCAAGTCAGTCCCATGCGCGCTCCAAACTGTCAACAGTTTTCCGAAATTGCCGACAGATTGAGCCGTGATTGGCCGATTTTACGTAACTTTTCGTCGCGGACTGTCTGCATGAAATGAAGCGCGCAAACAGCCCGCCCCGGGCAGAGCAAGCCTTCAGGAGGAACGTTGCTGGCGCCGCGCGTCGCGGGGTGCCGCGGCGGAGGCCTGGATCGAGGACAAGGCATTCAAGCGCGCATTGCGGATGTGCCGCCGCATGCAGCCTTCGGCGGCATCCGGGCTTCGGCTGAGGAGCGCCGCGAGAATTTCCCGGTGCTCGCCGAAGGCCTCCTTGGCCCGGCCGGGCTGCGCGCTCGCCCTCAGCCGGTGCAGGCGGAGCTGATAGTAGAGGCCGTCCAGAAGAAGCCGCTCCAGTTGCTCACAGCGGGCGCCCTTGATGATGGCAAAATGAAAGTCATCGTCGCCGATGCCCTGGTGATAGGCCTGCCCGGACGAGATATCCTGCTGCCGCCCATGCTCTTCCAGAAGCGCGCCCAGTGCTGCGATCTCCGACGAAGTCATGTGTTCAGCCGCGAGCCGCGCTGCCATCCCTTCCAGGGCCTCGCGAACGATGAAAAGCTGAGAGACTTCTTCCGGGCGAAAGTCGATGACGCGGATACCGATGCGCGGCGTGCGCATCACGAGGCGCCCCTCAAGGCGCCCCAGCGCCTCGCGAAGAGGCCCCCGGCTGATGCCCAGCTGGCGCGCGAGCTCCGATTCGGACAGGCGCTGGCCCGGCTGATATCGACCGGACGTGATGACCTGCACCAGCTTCACGAAGGCCTCTTCCGCCAGCGAGGTCAACGCGATGGGCTCGATGACGCCAGGCCCCGACTGGGGATCGGAATGGAGCGGGGTCGGCCGGGTGGCCATGGCTGCACCTCTCACGCGTTGAAGGGCACCCCTGCAAACAGGAATCCCGATAAAATAGGCTGCAACCACCATATCACTCCTGCAACTGCTGAAGAAGCTCGCGCAGCGGGCGGAAACGCAAAACTGTTGACAGTTGTCAGAGGCTGGGTCTAGCTGGCGACACTGTCCCTGCCGCGGCGAGAGGAAACGGATGCGATCCGCGCTCGTTCTAAAAAATCTGGTCGCCCGCAGAGCGGCCATCACCGTGCCGGGCACGGCGAATGCCATGTTCGCGCGGGTAATCGAGAACCTCGGCTTCGACGCCATCTATGTCAGCGGCGCCGGCATCGCCAACATGGCCCTAGGCGCGCCGGACATCGGCCTGACCACCCTGACAGAGGTCGTGGAGGCAACGGCCGCCATCGCGGACGCGGTCTCCCTTCCCATCATCGTGGATGCCGACACCGGCTTCGGCAACGCGGTGAACATGGTGCGGACCATCCGCATGCTGGAACGCGCGGGGGCCGCGGGAATCCAGATCGAGGATCAGGTCTTTCCCAAGAAGTGCGGGCACTTCTCGGGCAAGGAAGTGATCACCACCGCCGAGATGGTCCAGAAGATCAAGGCGGCGGTGGACGCGCGGATCAATGGCGACATCCAGATCATCGCCCGCACCGATGCCGCCGCCGTGGAAGGCTTCGACCGGGCGATGGAACGCGCCCATGCCTTTGTCGAAGCGGGTGCCGACATGACCTTCGTCGAAGCGCCCGTCACCGTCGAAGAGCTGGCCCGCATCCCGCGCGAACTTCCCGTGCCGCAGATCGCCAATATCGTCTTTGGCGGTCGCACGCCCGATCCGGGGCGCGAGCAGCTGGCGCAGATGGGCTTCTCGCTGGTGCTCTACGCAAACGCCGCTTTGCAGGCGGCGCTGAAGGCCTCCTACGAGGTTCTTGAGGCGCTGAAGCGGGACGGCTCGCTCACCAGCGTCAGCCACCGGCTCGCCACGTTCGATGAACGCCAGAAGGCGGTCGCCAAGGATCATTGGGACCAATTGGAGACCCGCTACAGCGCCGTTCCCTGAAGCAGGGAGCCCGCCGGCCCATTTGCGACGACGCGTGCAGAGGCCTCGATCAACAAGAGGCCCAACCACATCTGGGAGGACGAAGATGATCTCGGCCACGAGGCGCCTATTCCTGAGTGCCGCCGGCATTGCGCTGCTGGCGTTCGCATCCCCCGCAAGCGCGCAGAACCCGAAGCTGCGCGTCGGCGGCACGCCGAACTATGGCCCGGTCCTGCCGATCATGGCGGCGGAGAAGCTCGGCCTGTTCAAGAAGGCGGGCGTGGACGTCGAGTTCTCCGGCTACCAGGGCGGCAGCGCCTCCATGGAGGCGCTTGCGGCCGGCGAGGCCGACATCGTCAACTTCATCCCCCCGGGGCTGGCGCTGGCCCGGGCACGGGGCGTGAAGGCCAGGATCATCAGCGCGGGCACCATCACGCCGCGCGGATGGTGGGTCATGTCGCGCGAGGATTCTTCCATCAAGACCATCAAGGATCTGGTGGGCAAGAAGGTCGGCACCAGTTCGCCCGGCGCCGCCACCGATTTCTTTGCCCTGTGGGTGGAGAGCCAGTCGGGCGGCACCTTCACCCGCGTGCCTGTCGGCGGCTCGGGCCTCATTCCGAACCTGACGGCCAAGAATGTGGACGCGGTGGTTGCCTTCCCGCCGGTGTCCTACCGCATCGCCAGCTCGGGGTTGGGACGCGTCGTCGTCGACCTCGGCGCAGCCATGAAGCCCAACGTCCCCGATGTCTGGGTCGCCTCCGACGAGGCCATCGCGAAGAAGCCCGAGGCGGTGAAGAAATTCCTCGCGGCCTTCTATGGTGCCGTCCGCTACATGCAGGAAAACCGCGCATGGACGGTCAAGTTCATCGATGAGGCCACGAAATTCGGCGAAGCCGTCGCCGGCGAAGAGTTCGACAATACGGTGAAGGGTCTTTCCGCCGACGGTGCGTTCAAGCAGGAGTGGGTCGAGGAATCCCTCAAGCTTGCGACGCTGGCCGGGATGAAGGAGCTGCCACCGGCAACCTCGCTCTACACCACCGAGTTCGTGCCGGTCACTCCGCTTTCGCCCTGACCGGTCATGACCGCACCGCCGCACAGCTGGCGCATCCGCGCCGTGCAGTTCGGGGCCGTGGCGCTCGTCGCGGCCCTGTGGGAATTCGCGCCGCGGCTCGGCCTCGCCGATCCGACGCTGTTGCCGCCGTTCTCCGAGGTCCTGAAGCAGCTTATCACGCTGCTCTCCGAGGGCAGCGTGATGAAGGATCTCGCCATCACCGCGAGCGAGGTCGCCCTCGCCTTCGCCATCGTCGCACCGCTCGGGGTGGGTTGCGGCCTGCTCCTCGCCGAAAACGACTATATTGGACGGGTCTTCAAGCCCTTCTTCTATTTCCTGGCGAGCGTTCCGAAATCGGTATTCCTGCCGGCCTTCATCCTGCTGTTCGGCATCGGCTTCGGGCAGAAGGTGGCGTTCGGCGTCTTCCAGGCCATCTTCGTCCTGGTCATCAGCACTGTTGCGGCCGTGACGAGCGTCGAGCCCGAGCTGGTGAAGCTCGCCCGCGCCTACGGTGCCTCGCGCGCGCGGATCTATGCAGAGATCTACTGGCCCTCGATGCTTCCGTTCATCGTCGAAGGCATGCGGCTCGGCGTCATCTTCTCCATCACCGGCGTGGTCTTTGCCGAAATGGCGGTGGCGCGCGCCGGCATGGGCGCCCGGATCGCGACCTGGGGGCAGACCTTCCAGATGCCGGACCTCTATGCGGGGGTCCTCCTGGTCTCCCTGCTCAGCATCACCGTCAACGAGGCCCTGCGCGCCTACGAGAGAAAGGTCGGAAAATGGCGAGGCTGATGGCCGGCAAGCTCGACGCGGCGAGTGATGAACGCGGCGCCGCCGGTGCCGGCCGGGCCGCACCCATGCCCGCCGATGTCGCCGTGGAGCACATCACCCACACCTATGGCGCCGGCGGCGTGAAGGCGCTCGACGACGTGAACTTTACGGTCGAGCGGGGGCGCTTCGTCGGTCTCGTCGGGCCGAGCGGCTGCGGGAAGTCATCCATGCTGCTCATGCTCGCGGGCCTGATGCAGCCGAGCGAAGGGCGCATCCTGGTGGAGGGGACATTGCTCTCCAAGCCCGATCCAGAGCGCGTCGGCGTGGTGTTCCAGGAGGCAAGCCTTCTGCCGTGGAAGACCGCGCGGGAGAATGTCGAATTTCCCCTGAAGGTGCGCGGCATCGGCAAGACCGAGCGGCGCGCCCGCGCGGACGCCTTCCTCGACCTCGTCGGCCTCTCGGAATTCAAGGACCGCCTGCCCAATCAGCTCTCGGGCGGCATGCGGCATCGCGTTTCCATCGCCCGCGGCTTCTGCCAGGACCCGCACATCCTGCTCATGGACGAGCCCTTCGCCGCCCTTGATGAGCAGACCCGCATGACCATGGGCAACGAGCTGCTGAACATCTGGGAGAAGCGCCGCAAGACGGTGATCTTCGTCACCCACAGTCTCACCGAGGCGGTCTATCTGTGCGACGAGGTCGTGGTGATGAGCCATCGGCCTGGGCGGATCCTCGAACGCATCGAGATCGACCTGCCGCGTCCGCGCACCTACGAGATGATGGCGACGGAGAAGTTCGGGCGCCTGCGCGATCACATCTGGCGCCTCATCCGGAAGGACTGACATGACCTCCGACGCATCCGGGGCCGCGCGCCCGCTCGTCAGCGTCCGGCAGCTCCAGCTCCTGCTCCTCGCCGGCCTGATCGCCGCGTGGGAAATCCTGCCCCGGGCGGGGCTGGTGCCGCCGGTCATTCTCGCGCCCTTCTCGGCCACCATCGAGGTCGGCTTCACCTCGTTCGGCATCTTCGCGCCGGCCCTGCTGACGACGCTGGGCGAGATCGCGGCGGGCCTCGTCATCGCCTATGCGGGCGGGGGCGTCATCGGGCTGGTCCTCGGCAGCGTGCGGGGGCTTCGGCTCACCCTGCTTCCGCTGCTGTCCTCGGCCTATGCCATTCCCTTCGTGGTCATCTATCCGATCCTGATCGCCTGGATCGGCATCGGCCCACAATCCAAGATCTGGTTCGGCGGCATGTACGGCCTGTTCCCCATGGCGCTGGCGACGGCGGCGGGCGTGCAGCTCGTCGACGAGCGCCTCCTGCTCGCGGCGCGCAGCATGGGCGCGAGCCGGCGCCAGCAGATCCTCGAGGTGATGATCCCCGCGACCCTGCCGGCGCTCGTCGCCGGCCTACGTCTCGGCGGCGCGCTCGTGATCATCGGCGTGGTGGTGGCGGAGATGCTCGCCTCCACCGGCGGCATCGGCTTCCTGATCACCCAGTACCGCACCATGTTCCAGACGCCGCAGGTCTATTTCGGGGTGCTCATCGTCCTCGTTCTCGCCGGCGGCCTCGACTGGATGATCGGCCGGCTGGAACGCTGGGCCACACCTGCCCACCGGACCCGCGAGGCCCGCTGAGGCGCCGCGCAGCAGGGCGCGCCGTCCCCACAAACCGAGGAGGTCGCATTGCCCCATCCCGCAGCGCTTCTGCGCGCCCGCCTCGCCCGGCCGGAGATCCTGGTCGTGCCCGGCGGAGGCTCACCCCTGGAGCTGAAGCTCATCGAGGGCGCCGGCTTCGAGGCCGCCTATGTCAGCGGGTATGCCGCGGCCGCGGCGCGCCATGGCGTCCCCGACATCGGGCTCGTTGCCTATGCGGAGCAGGCCGAGCTGGTGCGCGCCACGCGGCAGGTGACCGATATCCCGCTGATTGTGGATTGCGACACCGGCTATGGCGATGTGGCCAATGTCGCGCGCACGGTGCGGGGCATGGAGGCGCTCGGGGTCGCGGCGGTCCAGATCGAGGATCAGGCGTGGCCGAAGAAATGCGGACACATGGACGGAAAAATCGTCGAGCCTGAGGACGTCGCCCTGCGCAAACTCGACGCCGCCTTGGCCGCCCGCCGGGCCGACACGGTGGTGATCGCGCGCACCGATGCCCGCGGTCCCCACGGCCTGGAAGCCGCGCTTTCCCGCTGCCGCAAGTTTCGCGCGGCAGGTGCCGACGTGCTGTTCGTCGATGGGCCGGAATCCGCCGAGGAGCTGCGCATCATCGGCCGCGAGCTTGATGGGCCCTTGATGGTGAACATGTCCGAAAGCGGCAAGACGCCCCTCTTCCCTGCTGCGGAGCTTGAGGCCATGGGCTTCGCCATCGTGATCTTCCCAAGCTCCACGGTGCGCATCACGGTCCGGCAGGTCTCGGCTTTCCTCGCCGACCTGAAGGCGAGCGGCGATTCCCGCCCCTGGATGGACCGCATGGCGAGCCTTTCCGAAACGAACGCGGCGCTCGGCCTTCCGGAGATCAAGGCGTTCGAGGCGACGATCCTGGAGAGGCGAAAGTCATGAGCGAATTCCCGTATCCCATGCCGCCGGGAGGTCCCTCGCCGGCAGATGAGCTGGTGCGAGGGGCCATCGACCTGCACCATCACGGCTATCCGGAAATAGCCTTCGATCATCGGACACGGCATGAGGATTGGGACGAGCTCGCCATCGCGCGCGCCGCGGGCATGGCCGGGATCGTGTTGAAGTCGCACATGTGGCCGACCGTCGGGCGCGCCTATCACCTGCGCCGGCTGGTGCCGGGCATCGATGTCCATGCCTCGATCACGCTGAACCCGATCGCAGGTGGCTTCAGCCCGCTGGCCGTCGAGACGGCCGCGCGTCAGGGCGCCCGGGTGATGTTCTTCCCCACATGGGGCGCGGCCCACGACCGGGAGCGGGGCGGCATGTCGCGGCACCTCGGCCACATCCTCCCCCGCGCCGCGGGCCTCACGCGCGAGGCCGGCCTGAGGGCGACCGACGAGAGCGGGCGGGTGCGTCCCGAAGTGTGCGAGTGCCTCGCTGTGGCCGCCGAGCACAAGATGCTGGTCTGCACCGCCCACATCTCGCCGAAGGAGAGCATTGCCGTGGCTCAAAAGGCGAAGGACTACGGCATCGAGTCCGTGGTGTTTTCCCATCCCGACAGCAACTCTGTCGCCGCCTCGCGCGAGGAAATTCGGGACATGGTTGCGCTTGATGCCGTCTGCGAATTCTGCACCCTCGGCATGCTGCCCCAGTTCCAGCGCATCTCGCCCAAGCTGGCCATGGAGATCGTCTCTGAGATCAGCGCTGACCGAGCGATCATCACCACCGATTATTTCTTCGAATGGTCTCCGCCCGCCTCGGAAACCCTTCGCATGCTCGCCGGCACCTTCCTCGATCTCGGCATGCCATTTTCAGACGTGCGCAAGATGATGAAAGACAATCCCGCACGGCTGCTCGGCATCGACCACCTGCCGTGTCCACACCAGGGAGCACACTGAGACATCGCGCTCACCTCTTCAGCCGAGCCGCCAGCGCGTCAATGAACAGGCGGACCTTCGACGGCACCATCCGGCTGGTGGGATAGACGGCCCAGACATCCAGCGGCTCGGGGTGTGCGTCCTGAAGTTCGATGACCTTCACCCGGCCGTCGGCGATCTCGTCCCGCACAAACCAAAGGGACAGGTTGGCGACACCCAGTCCGCCCATGCAGGCCTGCAACAGGCCTTCGATGGAATTGGCCGAGAACCGCCCCTCGATCCTTGCCGTGGTCAAGAGTTCAGCAGTCTTGAAAGACCAGTGCGTCGTCCCGCTGACCGCGAGGCATTCGTGCCGCGCGAGATCGCTCAGTCTCTCCGGCACGCCGTGCTGTTCCATATAGTCCGGTGAGGCAAGCAACACGCGCGGATTATCGGCGAGCCGCCGCGCGACCAGGCTGCTGTCGTTCAGCTTGGAGATGCGGATGGCGAGGTCCAGCCCCTCGGTGACGAGGTCGACGAGGCTGTCGGTCATCATCAGATCCACCTTCAGCGCCGGGTTGGCGCGCATGAAGTCGGGGATCATGGGCGCGATGACCTTGCGCCCGAAGGCGACCGAGCTGGTGAGCCGCAGCAGGCCGAAGCCGCCTTCCGTCACCGGGCGCACGCTCGCATAGGCGCTGGCGCGTTCTTCGAGCAGGGCCCGTGCATGCGGCAGGAAGGACTGGCCCTCAGGAGTGAGGGCAAGCGAGCGGGTGGTGCGGTGGACAAGCCGGGCGCCCACTTCGGTCTCCAGCGCGGAGAGCTGGCGCGTCGCCGCCATGGGGGTGATGCGCAAGGTCCGGGCCGCCTTGGACAGGCTGCTCCCCCCGGCCACCTCGGCAAGGATCGACAGGGCGAGGAAATCCATTCTAACGGCTCGCGATATAATCCTTATCCGGCGACCGTATCACACCCGCGCCCGCAAGCCGCTAAGTTCGCTCGTGAAAACAGCATTCCACGGCGTCCACCAAGCAGATTGAGAATGGCCCATCGCGCCCGGTGTCTCACCGGCTGCATGGACTTTCCATGCGCCGCGGCCGGCGGACCCGACCGCCGGGACGGCGTCTCAAAACCGCCCCGTCCCGCGCCGCCATCCCGAAAGCACATCCGATGACCGAGATCCGCCACCATACAGTTCGCGCCAACGGCATTCGCCAGCACTATCTGGAAGCGGGTGCGGGCGCTCCCGTCGTGCTGCTGCACGGCTTTCCCGAGACCAGCTTCGCCTGGCGCCACCAGATCCCGGCACTCGCCGCGCATTACCGCGTCATCGCTCCCGATTTGCGCGGCTATGGCGAAACCGACAAGCCCGCTGCCGACTACGACAAGCGCACCATGGCGAACGACCTCGTCGCGCTCCTCGATAGCCTCGATATCGAGAAGATCGCCTTGGTCGGCCATGACCGCGGTGCCCGTGTCGCCACCCGCTTCGCCAAGGACCATCCCGAACGGCTCGACCGGCTTGTGGTGATGGACAATGTGCCGACCCGCATCGTCGCGGGCTCCATGAATGCGCAGATCGCCAAGGCCTATTGGTTCTTCATGTTCCATCTGGTGCCCGACCTGCCCGAGGCGCTGATCGCCGGGCGCGAGGACCTCTGGCTGCGCCACTTCTTTTCCGACTGGTGCTTCAACCCGCACACGATCAGCGGCGCGGATTTCGACACCTATGTCGCCGCCTACCGCGCCCCCGGCGCCGTGCGGGGCGCCATGGCCGACTACCGCGCCAATGCCGAGGACAATGCGCAGGACCTCGTGGACGCGCAGGTGAAAATCGCCTGCCCGGTGCTCTCGCTCTGGGGCGCGGACTTCGGCGCAGTGGGCAAGAGCTTCGACATGGCGCAGGTGTGGGCCGAGATGGCCGAAAACCTTGTCGCCGTCCCCATCGAGCGCTGCGGCCATCTTCCTCATGAGGAACAGCCGGCGGCCGTCAACCGCCTCCTCCTCGACTTCCTCGACGGCTGGCGCGGCTGACGCCCCGTCGATCGAGACCACCCTTCAATCCAAGAGGAACACGACGATGACCACCACCTCGAAAGAAGCCACCGTCGTCCTCGTCCACGGGGCCTGGGCCGATGCGTCCAGCTGGCGCCTCGTCATCCCCTATCTCCAGCGCGAGGGCATTGCCGTCGTTGCGGTGCAGAACCCCACCACCTCTCTCGCGGATGACGTGGCCGCCACCCGGCGCACGCTCGACACCATCGACGGTCCGGTGGTTCTGGTTGGCCACAGCTGGGGTGGCACCGTGATCACCGAGGCCGGCAACGACCCGAAGGTGAAGGCTCTGGTCTATGTCGCGGCGTTCGCCCCCGATGCCGGCCAGTCGACCGGCGACCAGGTGAATGCGTATCCCACCCCGCCCGGCCTCGGCGGCGTCACCCCGTTCGGCGAGGGTTTCCTCAAGATGAGCGAGGCGAGCTGGATCGCCAATGTCGCGCAGGACCTTCCCGAACAGGACGCGCGCGTGCTCTCCGCCGTGCAGACCCCGCTCTCGCTGACCACGTTCAGCGACAAGATCAGCACGCCGGCCTGGGCCGACCGTCCCAGCTGGTACATTGTGTCGAGTCAGGACCGCGCGGTGAGCGTGGAACTGCAGCGCGATCTCGGCCGCCGCATCAACGCCCAGACGGTGGAACTGGTGGCGAGCCACATGTCGCTGCTGTCCCTGCCCCAGGCGGTCGCCAACATCCTCCGCGACGCGGTGAACCACGTCTCGGAAGGTTGAGGGAAGGTGGGTGCCACCACGCCATGATCGGGCGCGGGCGCTGCCGGGAATCGCTCTGGTGGTTCTCAGCTTCGCCGAGGTGAAAGCGGGCGCGGGGAGCTCCACAGCCAAGCGCCGGATGCTTCCGGCTCATGCCGGGGCAGCAACCAATAGACAAGGCCTTCGCCGCTCTTCAATTCCCGCGCGGGGGGCGGCGGATGTCTTCATAGAGCACGTGCAGGCGCTCCAGCGACCGAAGCGAGCGTTCCGGCTCCGCCGCGGCGAGGCCGAACACGATCATCTCCAGGCAGGCGAGCACCACCCCGTGCAGCGGAACAGTCTCCGACTTGCCCCGCGGCACCTTCACCACCACCTGGGCCTGCTTGCCGAAGGCGGGCGAGGCGGCGCCGGTGAGCAGGATCATCGGCACGTCCAGCCGCCGCGCCTCCTCAAGCGCCGCCACGCCCTCGCGATGGGCGCTGGCCTGTCCCATCATGATGAGCACGTCGCCGCGCCGCATGGCGAGCAACTGCTCTCCGAGCGCGATGCCGGTGCGGTTCAGCGCGTAGGCATGACGGCCGTTTCGGACCAGGAGACGGGCGACATAGTCTGCGAGAATGGCGGAGGCGCCGATCCCGAAGATGCCGATCCCCTCGCGCGCGCGCATCAGTTCGATGGCCGCCGCGATGGCCCGCCGATTCTCGGGGCGCGTGACCTCTTCGATGCCTGCCATGTGTCCGGCGCGGACGAAATCGATGGAGGCGTCCACATCGCGGGCAAGCTGCTCGGTCGTGGAGGTCATCTTGTCGGCCGAGGAGACGATGCCGCCCAGGAAGCCGGCGAGCGTGCCCTTGAGGTCCTTCAGTCCGTCGAAACCAAGCGCCTGCACGGCGCGGATGACGGTGGCGTCCGAGGTGCCGGTCTCCGCCGCGATCTCTAGCGCCGACTGGCCGAGCACGGTGCGGCGGTTCTCGTTGATGTAGTCGGCAACGACCTTGAGCTGCGGCGAGAGACTCGCGCCCCGGCTGCGCAGCCGCGCGCCGAACCTGTCCGTCCTGGCCTTGCGTCCCTGTGACGTCATCCCCCTGCCGGCCCTGCCCCACCTGCCTTCCGAGGCGGGGATGCTGGCACAGGCGAACGCGGTTTTCCATGCGTGCGCAAATGTTTGGAACGAGTCCGAAGTGATGTCGGTTCACGCTAGCGGCGCGCGAGCCGGAGCCGGATGACCTCAGCCTCCACCACGGCCGCCACCAGATTGAGCGCGGCAAAGGTATTGGAAATGGTCTCATCCCGCGGCAGCAGCACGTAGCGGCCCTCCCGGCATGCCTTCATCAGGCGGCACCAGCCGGGCATCACCTTCTCCATGTCCGCCATCTCCACCGCCGGCCCATGGCCGAGGTCGGAGCGGAAGGTGCCGAAGGCGAGATCGGCCTCAAGGTCGGGCAGACGCTCGGCGCTCACGTCCATGCGGCCCCCCTCAGGGATGCCCTCGACGATCTTCGGAAAGCGGAAGCCGGCATCGCGCAGCACCCTGCCGAGGGCGCGGTCGGTATGGAAGACGGTGATCTTGCCCTGGTTCGCCTGGAAGCTCACGACGGTGATGCTCGCCGTGTCGACGAGCCCGCGCAGCTGCACGATCTGCGCCTGATAGCGCGCCTTGAGCGTCGCGAGCCGGCCCTCGGTGCCGGTGAGCGCGGCGAGCTTCCCATAGATGGCGTCCGGCCCGCCCTTCAGGTGCTCGATGCTGACGGTGGGGGCGATGCGCTCCAGCTGCGAGACGGGCGTGTCGCGGGTGGGCGACGTAATGATGAGGTCGGGCTTCGCCGCGGCCACCGCCTCGATGTCGATGGCGTTGGCGCCGATGAAGGCGATGGGCGCGGTGTCGAAATCGACGCCGGTCAGCAGCTTCCCCGCGCGCAGGAAGCGCGTGCCGTCCGGCCGCACCCGGCCATGGCTGGCCACCGGCATTACGCCGAGCTCGATCAGCGGCAGGGTGATGTCGAGGTCGTGCAGGGAGACGATGCGCTGCGGGCGCACCGGCACCTCCACCGTCCGGCCGAGATCGTCGGTGAACGAGCGGGTCTGCGCGTGGGCGGGGGCCAAGTGGACGGCGAAGGCGAGCGCGAGGGCCGCGAGGCGGAGCAGGGCGATCATGGGCTGGATCCGGTCATATCTGGTCGCGCCGCCGCCACAGCAGGAAAAGGAAGAGCGGCACGCCGGCCAGCGTCATCACGATGCCGGCGGGGATCTGCAGCGGGGCGAACAGGAGACGGCCGGCCGTGTCCGCCACCAGCACCAGCGCCGCGCCGAGGAGACCACTGGCGGCGAGCACCGCAGCCTGCCCGCCACCCACCACCAGCCGCGCCATGTGCGGGGCGATGAGGCCGACGAAACCGAGGCTGCCCACGCAGGACACCGCAGCCGCAGTCATCAGCACCGGCGCCGCCAGCCCGAACAGGCCGGTGCGTTGGAGGCGCACGCCGAGCCCGGTGGCGGCGGCGTCGCCCAGCAGCGCCACGTCGGCGGCGCGGGCGGTGGCGAACAGCGCGCCCGCGCCCAGCGCGCCCCACACCGCGAGGGCGGGGATGAGCGTCCACTCGGCGGCATGAAGACTGCCGGCGAGCCAGACGAGCGCCGTCTCCACATCGTTGATGTCGGCGGTGGTGATGAAGACGAGCAGTGCCGAGGCCAGCAGCCACGACACCCCGATGCCCACCAGCACGAAACGCACGCCCGACAGGTCGCGGGCGATCAGCACCACGGCGAGCGCCACCGCGAGCCCGCCCGCCATGCCCACCGGCAGCCGCCACGCCGCCCCGAGGGCCGGAAAGGCGAGGATGAGCACCAGCACGGCGAGGCTCGCTCCCTCCTTCACCCCCACGAGGCCGGGATCGGCGAGCCCGTTGCGCGTGAGGGCCTGCAATGCGGCCCCGGAGAGGCCCAGCATGGCGCCCGCGATCAGGGCCAGCACCACCCGCGGCAGCCGCACGCCGGTGATCACGTGGGCCACCTCTGGCGGCACGTCGCCGGCGAGGAGCGCCGCCATCACGGCGCGCAGGGGAATAGGCAGGCTGCCCGAGGCGAGGGCGAAAGCGGCCCCGGCGCAGATCAGCGCCACGAGCGCTGCCGCGACCCCCGCTGCCCGTGGCCGCAGGCGCAGGCGCACGGGGCCGGCGCTGAGCCGCCGGTAGCCCGCCGCGCGGGCGACGGTCCTCATGGTCGCCGCCGTGCCGCGAGAGCGATGAAGACGGGCACGCCGACGAGCGCCGTCACGATGCCGGTCGCCAGTTCCCGCGGCGCGAACAGGCTGCGCGCGGCGAGGTCCGCCGCCACCAGCAACGACGCGCCGGTCAGCGCGCTCAGGGGCAGCACGCCCCTCATGTCCCGCACGCCCAGCGCCTTGACGGCATGAGGCACCACCAGTCCCACGAAGCCGATGGGCCCGGCCAGCGAGACGGCCGCGCCGCAGAGCAGACCGGCGGCGACGAGCGCCATGAGACGGGTGCGCGCCACATGGATTCCCAGCCCCGCGGCCACCTGATCGCCCATGGCCAAGGCATCGAGCCGGCCCGCGAGCACCAGCGCGAGCGCGAGGCCGGCAATGGCGGGCGGCAAGGCGGCCCACAGCGCGCCATAGCTGAGGCCGGACAGGTCTCCGGCGAGCCACAGGCGCACGGTCGCGAGCGTCTGGTCGTCCAGAAGCAACTGCGCGGAGGTGAGGGCCGCGGCGAAGGCGGAGAAGGCGACCCCGCACAACGTCACCTTCAGGGGCGTCATGCCGGTGCGCCCCAGCGCGGCAATGCCGAGCACAGCCGCGCACAGAAGCATCGCCCCGAGGCCAGCCACCAGCGGCCGCGCGGCGGCGAGCGCCGAAGCCGGCAATAGCGGCCCGAGGATGGAGGACAGCGTGAGCGTCGTCACCACCGCCAGCGCCGCGCCGGCGTTCAGCCCCAGCACATGGGGCTCACCCAGCGGGTTGCGGGTGACGGACTGGATGAGTGCCCCGGTGAGGCCGAGCCCCGCCCCCACCACCAGCGCCGCGAGGAGCCGCAGCAGGCGCAGCTCGACGATCACGTTGTGGTCGAAGCTGTCGGCATCGAAGGCGATCAGCGCACGCACCACCACCTCCGGCGCGATGGCCCGCGCGCCGAAGCCGAGATGGGCGATGGCCAGCCCGACGAGCAGCAGCATGAGGCCCGATGTGATGAGGACGGGGCGCGCGACCCGCCTCCGGGGCCGGTTGGTGGCGAGGCCCGTCACCGCGAGGCTCACGTGCCCGCTCCGCGTGTAACGCCGAGGGGCACGAACACCGGCTTGCCGGTGCGCGGATGGACGAGCGCCTCCACCTCCACGCCGAAAATGTCGGCCACGTCCGCCGCAGCAAGGCTTCCGCCCTCCCCGGCCACGGCGCGGATGCGCCCGTCCTTCAGGCAGAGCACGGTGTCGGCATAAGCGAGGGCCATGTTGAGGTCGTGCAGCACCACCACCACGGTGCGTCCGAGATCGCGCGCGAGGCGGGCGAGCAGATCCAGCACCTCCACCTGATAGCGCAGGTCGAGGAAGGTGGTGGGCTCGTCCAGCAGGATCACCGACGTTTGCTGCGCCATGGCCATGGCGATCCAGCAGCGCTGGCGCTGCCCGCCCGAGAGCGCTGACACCGGCGTCGCGGCGAAGTCGCGCGTGCCGGTGAGGTGCATCGCCTCCTCCACGGCCGCATCGTCCGCGTCGCTCCATTGGCTGAGGAAGCCCTGATGGGGATGGCGCCCGCGGGATACCAGCTCGTAGGCGGTGAGCCCCTCCGGCACCAATGGGCTCTGGGGCAGGAGGCCCAGTTCCCGCGCCAGCGCCCGCGTCGGCTGCCCATGCACCGCGCGACCATCGAGCAGGACTGTTCCGCCCATCGGCTGGAGCAGGCGCGCCATGGTTGCGAGCAGAGTGGACTTTCCGGAGCCGTTGGGACCGATGAGCGCCGTCATGCGGCCGGCCGCGACGGTGAAGCTCACCCCGTCCACCACCAGTCGCTGGCCATATCCGGCCTTGAGCGTGTCGATGCGCAAGCGGACGGCCTCCGCTCCCGTGACATCTTCCGCCCGCGCCGTGTTCCGCACAGCTTCCTCGCAATATCTGATCGCCGCAGTGCCCGCGGCTAAAAACCGGCGCCGACCGTTGGCCTCGCCCCCTCTCCTGTGTCGCGCGCCCATGTAGTAGTCAAAGCGCGTGACGCCGGACATGTTTGAGGAAATCCAAACTCATCCACAATAGGCGGTCATGCGGGGTGCAGCATATTTATATTGGAATAATTTAAATGTGAGTTGTCCGCTTCATGACAACGCTGGACTGAGGGACATCCGCGGGATTTTCTGTCGCGAAGCTAACCTCATTTGCATTGGAGTGCATCTTCGGCTTGGATGCGCGCAAGCTTTCATTCCAGCGCCTTTGATGGGTTCCAGAATTTACTACTACATCTGGGTTTGAAGAACTCGGCCTGACACGAACGCGGATCGGCTCTCGCCGCCGCGCGGCTCGGACCGGGATTTTGGGACTGATGACTTCTCCTTTGCCATTGGGCGCGCGCCTATCCCTTTCGGCCTCACTGCTTGTGCTGGCTCAGCTCGGCGCCGGCAGTGCTGCGGCCCAGACGCCGCCGCCCGCGCAACCCGCCGCCCCGCCCGCCTGGGATGTCCCCGGGTCCGACACCGACCTTCCGACCATCGTGGTGAATGCCGAACGCGGCGACGGCGTCGTGGTGGGCTACCGGGCCATCACCACCTCCACCGCCACCCTCACCCAGATGCCCGTGCTGGACATTCCAGCGGCCATCAACACGGTGACGCAGGAGGTCATCCAGGATCAGAACGCCACCACGCTCGAACAGGTGTTGCAGAACATCTCGAACGTGACGGTGGCCAACACGCTCGGCGGCACGCAGGACGCCTTCATCCGCCGCGGCTTCGGCGACAATCGCGACGGCGGCGTGCTCACCAACGGTCTGCGCACCGTGCTGCCGCGCAGCTTCAACGCCACCACCGACCGGGTGGAAGTGCTCAAGGGGCCGGCCTCCACCCTCTATGGCATCCAGGAGCCGGGCGGCATCATCAACGTCATCACCAAGAAGCCGCAGGAGACCTTCAACGCCTATCTCAACGGCTCGCTGTCGAGCTTCGGCGGGGGATACGGCGATTTCGATGTCACCGGCCCCATCAACGGCACGGGACTCGCCTTCCGCTTCATCGGCGAGTGGCAGGACCAGAACTACTGGCGCAATTTCGGCGACATCGAGCAGGGCATCCTGGCGCCCTCGCTGGCCTGGTACGGCGAGAACACCACGGCCACCCTCGCTTATACCCACCGCGAATATTCCGTGCCGTTCGACCGCGGGACCATCTTCGATCTGACCACTGGCAAGGCCGTACCGGTGGACCGGCGCATCCGCTTCGACGAGCCCTACAACGTCACCAACGGCACGTCCGACCTCGTGCTCGCCGGTGTCGAGCACGCCTTCAACGATGCCTGGAAGCTGAAGGTGAATTATGCCTGGAGCCAGGACGTCTACGCGGACAACCAGGCCCGCGTGATCGCCTACGATCCCTCAACCGGCATCCTCACGCGGCGGGCGGACGCGACCCAGGATTCCACCCAGCACGACCAGAACCTGCGCGCCGACCTCACCGGCACCGTGACGATCGCCGGCATGAAGAACGAGCTGCTGTTCGGCGCCAACGTCAACGACTACGACGTGCTGCGCACGGACATGATCCGCTGCAAGAACAAGAAGGGCTTCAACATCTACCACCCGGTGTACGGCACCCTGCCCGCCTGCACCACCGTCTCCGCCGCCGACAGCGACCAGCAGGCCAACCAGACCCTCTACAGCGGCTATGCGCAGGATGCGATCTACCTGACCGACCAATGGATCGTCGTCGCCGGCGGCAGCTATGCCTGGTACACGCAGACCGCCGGCAAGGGCCGCCCGTTCAACCTCAATACGGATGGCGAAGGCGGCGAGTTCATGCCGCGGGCGGGCCTCGTCTACAAGCCCACCGACAAGCTCTCCTTCTATGCCAACTACGCCACCTCCTTCGTGCCGCAGATCTCCATCGCCAGCGAGATCGGCTCGCTGCCGCCGGAGACCGGCGTCTCCTACGAGGCCGGCATGAAGTTCGAGGTGCTGAAGGGGCTCACGGGCACCGTCGCCATCTTCAACATCGAGAAGGAGAATGTGCTCTACAACGAGGTCATCAACGGCGAGACCTTCGCCCGCACCGCCGGCAAGGTGCGCTCGCGGGGCTTCGAGTTCGACATTTCCGGCGCCGTCACGGACCAGATCAATCTCATCGCGAGCTACGGCTACACCGACGCGAAGATCGTCGAGGATCCCCAATATGCGGGCAACGTGCCGGCCAACGTCGCCGCGCACACCTTCTCGCTGTTCGCGACTTACGATTTCGGCAAGGTGTGGGCCGAGAATTCCCTGAAGGTGGGTGGCGGCTTCCACGGCCAGAGCGAGGCGCCGGGTTCGGCGGCCAACAACTTCTGGCTGCCAGGCTACGTCGTATTCGACGCCATGGTCGCCTACACCATCGAAAAGCCGACCCCCTGGGCGGTGACCCCGCTCACGGTCCAGCTCAACGTGAAGAACCTGTTCGACACGACCTACTACGTGTCGTCCATCGGAACCAACAACCTCGGCGTCGCCGTGGGGGCTCCGTTCGAGGCCGTCCTCTCCGCCCGGATGAAGTTCTGACGGGGGTGTTCTGAGTCACCTCAACCGATGACGGGCCGGCGTCCATCCGCCTCGAGCCGCGGCAGGCTCTTTTGCTGGGATTTCAAGGAAGGAATTTTTCACATATCTACATGATTTTATTTTAGAAAATATTTCTGTAAATTCTTTCACCCCAACAAACACCCCAACACCTATCAGGGCGTTCAGGATTTCATCCGTCGCACAGCACAGAGGCTTCCAAACGCCACGTCGGGACGGTCATGCCAAGCAGCGGACAGGGTGGATGTAATTAGAGCCTCGGCCGATTTGATTCCAATCCATACCGCTTGGGGGGAATAACCGCCACCTGTGCACCGCGCGTCTCCAGTCGCATATGGCAAAAGATGCCATTTATCTTTATTTTTCATGTGCTTAATCACGTTCTTTGTTAAGGGAAATGACATAACGGTCGGCAACCGTCTCTTTTGCCCGTTGGACTTGTGAGCATAATTGGTAGCCGTCCGAAACGACCTATGACGGCTTAACATGACTCCCGAAAAGCGACTGATTTCCATCCCCGAAGTGCAGAACATCCTCAAGGTCTCGCGTGGAACCATCTATCGCCTGATGGGCGCTGGCAAGCTGACCGGCCGGAAGATCGGCAAGTCGGTCCGCTTCGATATCAGCGAAATCCATGGCCTGATCGATAACCTGCCCCCGGCGAAGATCGCGCCGCACACCTGACAACAATACAAACGAAAACGGCGCCCCTGCAGGGGCGCCGCTTCGATTTGTATCGGCAATGTCGTCAAACATCGCCACCATCAACATGGAACACTGACTATGTACTTCGCTTCGGATTACGGTGTCAACGCCGCGATTACCGGACTTGGTAATCTCTGGCTGTTTTTCGTCGCGACGACTGGTGGATTGCGTCAGGACGGCGGCTTCCACACCTTTGTCGAGGCTCTGCTCGTCGCCATGGGGGAGCGCTGATGGCCGCCGCCGTGCGGGCCCCCCGCGCCTTCCGCCCCCGCCTCCGCGTTCCTGAAGGCCGCGATGCCGGCCTGTTCTGGCGCGCCATCAACCGCCTCGCGGCTGTCCACTCCATCGCGAACTGGCGCGCAGGCGCAGGTGAGGTGCCCACTAAGATCGCCATCGCCCGGTACGTGGAGTGCGTCGCCGACGCACTCCGGCACGCCGATGGCGGCGGGCGGCGTTACACCTTCGACGTGATCGCGATCCGGGAACACTGGCTGCCGCGCAAGTGGCGTGATGCCATCACGGACGACCAGATTTACGATGTCGTGCTGGACGTGGTGAGCTACCGCACGCCGGACGAATTGATGGGCGACCGCGAAGCGGGGCGGCTCCTGCGCCTGCACGCTAACGAAGTGGAGGCGATGCGGGCCGGGGGCACCACCGTGCCGTTCTGTCCGGTCGATCTGTCCAGTGAGCAGCATAGCGCCCTCCGGCGCGAGTGGAGGCGGGCAGGCTGGCGCGCCGCATCGCGCCGGTACCGCGAGGCGAAGAAGGTTGCAGCGACGCGTCATCGTTTCCCCCGAAGGGGAGGGGATGACGTGATCTGCAACCTTTCCCAGCCCGATGCCGTCCGCGCCGCCGTCGAGGCCGGCGCGGTCACGATTGCCGACATCGTTGCCGCCACCAGTCTGTCGCGTAGCACCCTCAAGCCGCTCCTCTCCCGTCTGGTGAAGGCCGGCGCGATCATGCGAACCGGGCGCGGCACCTATGCCCCGGCTCAGCCCTCGCCGCTCGCACAGGCGCCGGAGGTGCAGCGTGGTGCCGTCGCCGGTGCCGTCCACTCCGGTACCGAGAACCCGCCCGATGTGCACGAACCGGCCTTTGAGACCCGGCAGGGCGCCACCACGCCGGCTCCTGTGGCGCACACCGGACGCGCACTTGAGGCGCGCGAGACCGTGGGGGCTGGCAGCCCCCACACCCCGGCCGGACCGGATGGAGTCATCCGCCTTTTCCCGTCGACCGCCCTCACCCCCCGCCGGGCGGCGCCAAGCCGCCTGCCCGGCACGATCTTCACCGCCATCAACAGGAGCATTGCTCATGCCGCGCCGTCCGCCCGTCGCGCTTAGTGGTCTCATCGCCATGTCGCCCGATCCCAATTTCGATGCCGCCGTCGTCCTTGCGGTCGCGCTCGGTGCGTGTGCCGCCCATATGGTCTCCGAAGACGTGGGCGCGCCCCTCCCTGCCGTCTGGTCCTCGCTGCGCCGGATGATCGAGGCCGGCTATATCGACCACCTCACGCGGCTCGGGATGCTCATGGTCAGCCGCAAGGGGCAGGCCGTGGCCCGCTCCGTCTATGACGTGCACACGTTCGCCTACATCCCGCCCGTCCCGCCCCAGTCGGCCCCTGAACTCGGGGGTGCGGCGTGATGGATCGCAGCGTGATCGAGCACCACGATGCGAGCCTGCACGCCGGCTTGGTCGGCCGTGAGGATACCCGCGCGGTCGCACGGATCGAGATGAGGCCGGAACGCATCCGCGCCAATGCAGAGGAGGCTTGCCGCGAGACCCTGGCCCGCGTGCAGGCGGCCGGCAGGCGTAAGCGTGTCCCGGCCCCGCCCGATCCGCCCTTCCGGTCCGGCGGCATTCGTGAACGCGCATCCGGGAATGATCCTGTCGAAGCGCCCGTCCGCAGAAGCCGCACTTCGGGATGAAGCCTGATGCTCCACCCGGCCTCTTACGTAAGCGCCAAGCACCACGTGGACCTCCGGACCGTAACGGCTGCCAACATCCGCCCCCTCATCGTCGGGGGCTCGATCTGGAAGAGCAGGTGGCGGGACGCGTGGCGCCCCCGCCGGTCTAGGGCCCCGGCGCCGTCGCATGAAGTGCACCCCAGCCAGAACGTGCCGAGGAGTCGCACGGACATCTCGGGCAGCGGCAGTGTCACGCCCCCGCGAATTCCTGGCCCTTGGCCCTCCTACGCGGTTTGCGGCGGCATCCATTGGCGCGCAGGGGCACGGGTCCTTCCGAGGCCACCCCCTCCCGCGCTGCCGTGGCAGCGTTCTTTTTAAGCGTTTCTGCCCTGTGACAAACCCATTTTCCGTTTCCGAGAGATGAAATACATGACGGAAACTCTCTTCACCAACGAGTTGACGGCCGATCAACTGGCGGCCTTCCTCGGTGTGACCCCGAAGACTATTCGTAACCATGCGGAGCGCGGCGTCGTGGTGCGGTCCGGGCGTGGGAAGTACCTGCTCGCTGAGTCCATCCGCAACATGCTCGCAGAGGCCCGGAAGGGCAGTCGGACCAACGATCTGCACCGTGAACAGCTCGCCCTCGTTCGGGAAAAGCGCCGGGCGGCGGAGCTGCGGAACGCTGAGGCTGAGGGGCGGGTGATCGATTTGACCGAAGCCGAGGCGGTGGTTGACGCCATCGTGGCGACCTTCCGCGTGGGGCTCGACAGCCTTCCCGCCAAGACCACGCGCGACGTGTCCCTCCGCAAGGCAATCAAGGCCGAGGCGGACGCCATCCTCCTCGCCGCCTCGCGAAAATTCGCCGCGCTCGCGGGCACCCACAACAACGAGACCATGATGGAGACCGACAACGATGAATGAAGACCCCACCACGGCCAGTGACGATCTGGCGTTGCTCTTCGAGCACGCCGCTCTCGTCACCGCGAAGCCGCTGACGTTCGACACCGACACCGACACCAACCAGACCAAAGAGAACTGAGGAAAATCATGAACATCTATGACACCCTGACCCGCGCCTTCGGGCCGAAGGCCGCCAAGTCCCCTACGGTGCCCGCCCTTGAGAAGCTGTTGGCCGATACCGAGAAGGCCGTCGATGCCGCGCGTGCCCGCCTCAATGGTCTGGAGGGCCAGCGCGCCGACATGATCTTCGCTGGTGAGGAGGCCCGGCTGGCGCACAGGTCTGCCATCGGCACCGCCCGGGATGATCTGATGGACGCCGAGACCGCGCTCATCGCGGTCCGTGACCGGCTGGAGACGGCCCGACTGGAGGCGGCTGAGAAGGGTAAGCGCGAAGCCTACGCCCGCGCGCAGGCCGCGCAGCGGGCGGCGGCCGATGCTGTGCTGGCCGACTACACGCCCGCACGTGAAGCCCTTCTGCGCCTTCAGCGTCTTGTCGCCGAGGCCGACGAACTCGTGGCCTCCGTCAACCGCGACCTGCCGGCCGGCGCCGAGCCGCTGGAACGGGAGGCCGAAGCGCTCGTCCGCGACATCCCCGGCACCGCCGAAACCATCGTGGCCACTGGGGTGGTGAAGCGGTGGATCGGCGAAGGCGGTGCTCCGGTTGATGAGGCCAAGGTCCACACCCGTGATGGGCGGACCGGACACATCACGGCGGAAACCGGCTTCGGCACCCACGCGCTCCCCGTCCACCTTGCGACCTGCGAGCGGCGCATGGTCCGCCCGTGGCGGGCGCCCGTCTACGGCGCACGCCTCGCCGATCTCGACATCCCGCCCCTGCGCCCCGACGCCCCGCCGGCCGTCGAGGAGATCGAGGATTTCACGATCGTCCCGCAGGCCGTCGCCGCCGAATGATCCCCATGGCCGGCGCCTCAACGCGCTGGCCGCATCCACAGCGGAGAAGACCGACGATGACCACGAACGTTGCTGGCGCCGGCCCTCATCAGGGTGAAGACGGGAAGGAACTGAAGGCCCATACCCCCGGCCCGGTCGATCATAGTGAAAACGACGAAGACGAACTGCCGCTTCAGCCGGACGCCGGCCATCGTGCCCACGATGCCAGCATGAGCCGCGCCGAACTGGTTGACTTCGCGGCCCAGCGTGGAGTCCGGCTGTCCCATGAGGAACAGGCCGCCCACATGGACCATCTGCGGAAAGTCGTTCTGGAGCGCCTGACCAGCATTGTCTAGCGACGATGCACCATCTATATTTAGGGTACTGGAACTCCCAACCAGCCGAGCCTTACGGCTCACGAAAACCCATCGCGAATGTAGCGCGTTGGGTTTTTGTTTTTTGAAATTGCCATCATGTAGCTCATCACGTTATCCGCCAGAGCAGCGTGGTGCGCCTATATCGGCAGCCGCCCCAACATGCAGCTCCAGCGTGACCCCCAGTCCTGCCGAACGACGATCCTCGTAGCTCTTCACTCGTAGAGGCCTCCACGACGAGCGTTCGCAGCCATGCGCGGGCGGGAGCTGAACCTCCTTGCGACAACGGGGCGGCAGCCGGACTGTATAACCCGCCAGCCCGAGCCACCTCTGGCGTCCATCCAAGATTGCGCTAGAACGGGACAACACGCCGAGCCGGGGGACGGTCTGTAGCATGACGCCGCATGAGTTCATCACCAAGTGGCAGAACTCGAAGCTGAAGGAGCGGGCTGCGGCGCAGGAGCATTTCCTCGATCTGTGCCGGCTGCTCGGCGAGAAGACGCCGGCCGAGGTGGATGCCGCCGGGCTCGATTACGGCTTCGAGGTCGGCGCTACCAAGACCGGCGGCGGCCACGGCTTTGCCGACGTGTTCAAGCGCGGCCATTTCGCGTGGGAATACAAGGGCACCCGCGCCAATCTCGACGCGGCATTGCTCCAGCTCCAGCGCTATGCGGTGGCCCTCGACAATCCGCCGCTGCTCATCGTGTCGGACATCGGCACCACCATCCGCATCCACACCAACTGGACCAACTCGGTCTCCAAGACCTACGACATCCCCATCGCCGAGCTGGAGGATGCGGAAAAGCGGCAGTGGTTGAAGGCGGCCTTCGCCGACCCCGAGGCGCTGCGGCCCACCAAGACCCGCCAGCAGCTCACCGAGGAAGTGGCCGGCAAGTTCGCCGAACTCGCTCGCTCGCTCAGGGCGCGATACGACGAGCCGGAAGAGGTGGCGCACTTCATTAACCGCCTCGTCTTCTGCATGTTCGCGGAAGACGTGAAGTTGCTGAAGGAGGGCATGTTCTCCCGCATGCTGGAGCGGGCGCTGGAGGAGCCGGCCGAGTTCGAGGCGTTCGCCCGTGACCTGTTCCGCGCCATGAGCACGGGCGGCCGCATCGGGTTTGAAAAGGTGGCGTGGTTCAACGGCGGCCTCTTCGACAACGATCGCGTCTTCCCCCTCACCCCGGGCGAAATCCGCCTCGTGCATGAGGCCTCCAAGCGCTACTGGGGCGATATCGACCCATCGATCCTCGGCACCCTCTTCGAGCGGGGACTCGACCCGGACAAGCGCAGCCAGCTCGGGGCGCATTACACCGACCGCGACAAGATCATGATGATCATCGAGCCGGTCATCATCGCGCCCCTCGCAGCCGAATGGGCGGAAACGAAAGCGAAGATCGAGAAGCTGCTGGAAGATGCTCCGAAACAGACGCGTGAGAAACTGCTGCGAGGCTCCGCCTTGGCCGCCCGGACAAGAGCGCTGAACGCGGCGGAACAGCTTCATCGCGCGTACTTGAAGCGCCTCAGGGCGTTTCGGGTGCTGGACCCGGCCTGTGGCTCCGGCAACTTCCTCTATCTGGCGCTGCGGTCGCTTAAGGATCTGGAGCACCGCGCCCAGGTGGAAGCCGAAGCCCTTGGGCTGGAACGTGACTTCCCCACGATCGGGCCGGAGGTAGTCCGGGGGATAGAAATTAACCCTTATGCGGCCGAACTGGCCCGTGTCTCGGTGTGGATCGGCGAAATCCAGTGGATGCTAAAGAACGGGTTCCCGGCCCAAGAGAACCCGGTGCTCAAGCCGCTGGAGACGATCGAGTGCCGGGATGCCCTACTGAACAAAGATGGATCCAGGGCGGAATGGCCGGAGACTGATGTAATTATCGGCAACCCGCCATTTTTGGGTGCTAAGTGGATGCCAGATCGACTAGGAGCTGACTATGTGCGGAAGCTGCGCAGCATCCTGCCGAACGGCAGCCCCGCAATTAATCTCGTTGTATACTGGTTTTTCCAGGCATCAATCGCCATTTCGAGGCACACGAAGCGCGTTGGATTTGTCGCAACAAACATGATTCGGAGCCCGTCCAATCGACTAATTGGCGATATACTGTACAAATTGGCGCCAATTACATTTGCACTAAGTGACGAACCGTGGGTAGTTGACGGGGCTGCCGTTCGTGTTTCGCTTATCGTCTGCAATTCTGAAAATAGCGACAGCGCGTTTCTTGATGGCCTTAAAGTTCAGGCCATCGGCGGAGATTTGAAATCTTATTCATTCTCCATGACAAAACGAAAAGCGTTGATTGACAATAAAAGAAGGCGATTCGGGGAATCGAAAAGGGGGGCCCTTTCGAGATCGATCGAAGCAGCGCGATCAACATGCTGCGCCTTCCGCTCAACCCCAACGGACGCCATAACTCCGACGTTGTAAAACGGTATTATACCGTGCGAGATGTATTCTTACGGGATTCTGAACAATGGATAATTGATTTCGATGAATTGGATGAAGACGATGCCTCTTTGTATGAAGCGCCATTCCATTTTTTGAGGAACCTACAAGGTGATTTAGCCGACAGAGAAAGAACCAAATCCCGTAAGAAATGGTGGAAATTTCGCCGGTCAGGAATTGAAATAAGGACGCTCATCAAGAACAAAAATCGTATACTCGCAACCGGCTTGGTCACAAAGCACAGAATATTCCGGTGGATAGAGTGCCCCGCAATTCCCGACACTCGCGTTATAATAATTGATAGCGAGAGTGACGTAATGTTTGGCATTTTAAGCGGCCGAATCCACAATCTCTGGACGCTCGCCAATTGCCAGTTTCACGGAGTGGGCAACGATCCGATCTACACACCGGGAGATTGCTTTGACACTTTCCCCTTTCCCGAAGACCTCACGCCAAACATCCCCGCCGTCGCCTATGAAGTCGACCCCCGCGCCATCGCCATCGCCAAGTCGGCGGCGCGGCTCAACGAGCTGCGCGAGAACTGGCTCAATCCGGCTGACCTCGTGCGCCGGGAGCCGGAGGTCGTGCCAGGATATCCAGACCGCATCCTGCCCGTGAACCCGGAGGCGGAGAGGGAGCTGAAGAAGCGCACCCTCACCAACCTATACAACGCCCGCCCCACGTGGCTCGCCAACGCCCACAAGGCCCTCGACGAAGCCGTCGCCGCCGCCTACGGCTGGCCGGCCGACCTCCCGGACGACGAGGTGCTGGCCCGCCTCTTCACCCTCAATCAGGAGCGGGCAGCGGCACAGGCGAAGAAGAAATAGCCGGTGGTAGACCGATCATTGGCTGCCCATCATTGCCGAACCGCCGAACGCAGCCTGCCGGGCTGGCCAGCCACTGGCATACCCGGCGCTGATCAACCGGCCAACGGGTGAATTGTATTTGCCTCGGCCGGCGCCATAGCGCTTTGCCCCTCAGCGCTAATGGGCCATTTTTGATGATTGCGACCCGATGAGAGTTAGGCCCCATGCAGCCGCGACGGAGCACTGCCCACAAAGGATGGGACCTATCCTGACACCGTTAGACGGATGGGTTTACGCGTGACGAACGTGTACAACGTCAATGTGAGGCGCCGACCCTCTGAAGCCCGGTAGCCCCAATCAAATTTGTCCCGCTCATCGAAGCCGAGGACGTAGCTGTCCCTCGGGCCGATCTTGAAAGCCCCTCCCCCGTCATCAGGCGTGACGTCGATTTTGCCCCGCTCACGGTGCCGCCACCCCTTTGGCTCCCATTGGAGAGTCCAGTTGATCACCTGCACGGGAGTGGGCGAAATGTTGAAGATCGTTATGGTGTCCTCATCGCCTGGAGCCGTGCTGAAGCTGTAGCTTGTCCTCAATCGTGGCCGGTCTTTAAGAAAGGTCTCCCAAAGCTTTACAACGCCCAGCACGATGGCCAAGCATCCGCCGACCGTTCCGACCCAAAGCTGCACCCGATCGAAACTCATTCCGATAACTAGCTCCATTGCAGAGCGATCCTAAGTTGCGCAGGCACGATCACCGCGCCCATCCAAGCTGGGGCGTTCTGCGAACTTATTGTCCGCGACCACATCATCCGACAAACGCACCCCACGCATCCATCATCTGTCGCCTTTTCTCCAAAGCGTCGGAACGGCGATAGGCGGCTTCCGTTGCATCCCCTATGGCATGGGCCAGCGCTGCCTCTGCGACCTCGCGCGGGAATGCAGTGGCGTCACCCGCCCAGTCCCTGAAGGAAGACCGAAAGCCATGGACGGTGGCCTCGACCTTCAACCGCCGCAAGAGGGCCGTTAGCGACATATCGCTGAGCGGCGCACCCTTCCGTTGGCCGGGGAAGATCAAATCGTCAGGCTCCTGCTTGACCTGCGCCAACGTCTCCAAAATTTCCACGGCACGTGGACACATAGGGACCCGGTGCTCACGGCCAGCCTTCATGCGTGCCGCCGGCACGGTCCACACCTTGGCCTTCAGGTCCACCTCACCCCAGCGCGCACCCCGCACCTCACCGGAACGCGCGGCCGTCAGGATGGCGAACTCAAGGGCAAATGCGCTCATGCCACGGACGAGCCGCAGCCGCTTCACGAAGGCCGGCACCACCGAATACGGCATGGCGGCATGATGCCCGCGCTGGAGCTTTTGCCTCTTCGGGAGTGCGAGCGACAGAAGCCCCTTCCAGCGCGCGGGGTTTTCACCCGAGCGCAGTCCTTTGGCCTTGGCTGCGTCCAACACGGCTTCAATCCTGCCCCGGACACGGCTGGCCGTCTCGTTTTTGGTGTTCCAGATGGGCGTCAGGGCAGCGAGCACATCTTCGGCGCTGATCAAATCGACGGGTCGGAGGCGCAGGGTCTGACAATACCCCGTATCGAGGTATGTGCCATCTTCACCACGCTCCACACTGAGCGTCATGCGCCACTGGTCTACGTGTTTCGGATTGCGCCATGCCGGCGCCATGGCGGCGATGTGTGCCTCTGCGACTTCGCCGAACGTGGGCACCTTGATACGGCTCTCGGCCGCCCTCTTGTCCGCGATGGGGTCACGCCCCTGCGCCAGCGCTTCCCTTACCCTAACGGCCGCCTCACGCGCCGCCGCAAGCGAAACGCCTACGGCGCTGCCCAACCCCATCTCCCTCAGCTTACCAGTGCCCGGCTGGGAGGGGTCGGCCTTCCAACGAAACAGGAAGGCCCACCTCTTCGACCCTGATGGCTCTACGACGAGGTATAGGCCTCCCCCATCTGCATGCCGGCCCGGCTTGGTGATGGTCGCCACCTGTCGGGCGTTCAGCCTATTGAGTTTGAGGGCCATCGGAGTGCTCGCGTTGGGGGCGTGAAAGACGCCCCCGAAAGCTACCCCGACGCTACCCCCAACGCAAAACCGCGATGCAGGGGTATGGGGTGAGACACCGAGAAACACCAAGGCCGATGAAAGCCTTGCGGGCGTTACATTCTGAGGCTTTCAGGGATGGTGGGAAACAGGCATCTGGCGGAGAGGGAGGGATTCGAACCCCCGATACGGTTGCCCGTATGCCGCATTTCGAGTGCGGTGCATTCGACCACTCTGCCACCTCTCCGCAGAGCCGGCGCCGGAGGAGGTCCGCGAGGGATCCGTGGGCGCCGGTGGCGTGGTTCTGCGCTTCTAGCGGACGTTGGAGCGAAGGACAAGCGGTCGCGCAAAGGTCCGTCGTGAAGACACGAACCGATCTTCACGGCGGACACGGGGAGCGGTCGCTCGGGCCGCCGGAGCCCAGAGACGCTATGGGGCGTCGCGCCTCACACCGCCTTCAGGTGCCGCAGCGGCCGGCCCGACGATATGCCCTGGGCGGCGGCGATGATGGCGGCGGTGTCGAGGCCGTAATGGGCGTAGAGGTCGGACAGCGTTCCGGTCTGGCCGAAATGCTCCACCCCCAGCGCCCGCACCCGGTGGCCGGCGACGGCGCCGAGCCAGCCCAAAGTCGCGGGATGCCCGTCGATGACGGTGACGAGCCCGCAATGGCGCGGCAAGGGCGACAGCAGCCGCTCCACATGGCTCTGCGCCCCCACAAACCCGCGCTCGCGGGCGCGGGCGGCGGCGGTCCAGCCGGCGTTCAGCCGGTCGGCGGAGGTGACGGCGAGGAGCCCCACGTCGCGCCGGTCCTCGGCGATGAGGGCCACCGCATCGATGGCCTCGGGCGTCACCGCGCCCTGCACCGCGATCACCACATCGCAATTGGGGCCGGGCTCGCGCAGCCAATAGGCGCCATCCACGATGGCGCGCTTCTGCGCATCGCTGAAGACGCGCTTCGGCTGCTCCAGCGGGCGGGTGGAGAGGCGGAAATAGACGGAGCCGCCTGTCTCGTCGCGCAGCCAGTTGCGCTCGTCGGCGGCGCCCTCGCCGTCCCGCTGCACATAATCGAACGCGAATTCCATCAGCACCGCCAGCTCGTCCACGAAGGCCGGCTCGAAGGCGGCGAGGCCATCCTGCGCCATACCGATGAGTGGAGTGGCGATGGACTGGTGCGCCCCGCCCTCGGGGGCGAGGGTGATGCCGGAGGGCGTCGCGACGAGGATGAAGCGGGCATCCTGGTAGCAGGCATAGTTCAGCGCATCGAGCCCGCGGCAGATGAAGGGATCGTAGAGCGTGCCCACCGGCACGATGCGGGCACCGAACAGGGAATGGGAGAGGCCGAAGGCGGAGAGCGTCAGGAACAGGTTCATCTCGGCGATGCCGAGTTCCATGTGCTGGCCCTTCGGCGAGAACTCCCAGGCGAAGGTGGAGGGGATGCGTTCGCGCCGGAACACGTCGGCCAACGCCTCATGGGCGAACAGGCCGCGCCGGTTCACCCACGGCCCGAGATTGGTGGAGACGGTCACATCCGGCGAGGTGGTGACGATGCGGTCCGCGAGCGGGCTCTCGCCCTTGGCGAGGTCCTGCAGGATGAGGCCGAAGCCGGCCTGGGTGGAAATGCTGGGATTGGGCGGCGGGGCGAGCGCCGGCACCTTGAGCGCGGGGTCGGCATAGCGGCGCGGACCGCCCTGTGCGAAGGGCACGCGATCAAGGAAGGCGCGCAGCTCGCCTTCAGGGCGCTTCAGCCCCTCGAACGGCTCCCATTCGCGGCCCGAGCCCACATTCATGGACGCGCGCAGCGCTTCCATCTGGGTCGGAGTCATGAGGCCGGCGTGGTTGTCCTTGTGGCCGGCCAGCGGCAGGCCGAAGCCCTTCACCGTGTAGCAGAGGAAGGCCACCGGCCGGTCGTGATCGATGGCGTCGAAGGCGGCGATGAGGGAAGCGATGTCGTGGCCGCCGAGATTGGTCATCAGCGCGGAGAGTTCGGCGTCCGAGCGCCGGGCGATGAGGGCGGACACCTCGCCCTGGTCGCCGAGGTCGTCCATCAGGCGTTTGCGCCAGGCAGCACCGCCCTGGAAGGTGAGCGCGGAATATTCGGCGTTCGGGCAGGTGTCGATCCAGCGCTTCAGCGCCTCCCCGCCGGGTTCGGCGAAGGCGGCCTGCTGCAGGGTGCCGTATTTCAGCACGACCACCTGCCAGCCCATCGCCTCGAAGATGCCGGTGAAGCGCTCGTAGAGGCCTTCGCGCACCACGCCGTCGAGGCTCTGGCGGTTGTAGTCGATAATCCACCAGGTGTTGCGCACCTCGTGCTTCCAGCCCTCCAGAAGCGCTTCGAAGACGTTGCCTTCGTCCAGCTCGGCATCGCCCACGAGGGCGATCATCCGCCCCTTGGGCCGGCCGCCGGCGAGGCCGTGGGCGTGGACGTAGTCCTGCGCGAGGCTGGCGAACAGCGTCTGCGCCACGCCAAGGCCCACCGAGCCGGTGGAGAAGTCCACGTCGTCGGCATCCTTGGTGCGCGAGGGGTAGGACTGCGCGCCCTTGAAGCCGCGGAAATTCTCCAGCCGCTCCCGGCTCTGGCGGCCGAACAGATACTGGATGGCGTGGAAGATGGGGCTGGCGTGGGGCTTCACCGCCACCCGGTCCTCGGGGCGCAGCACATGGAAATAGAGCGCGCACATGATGGCGGCCAGCGAAGCCGAGGAGGCCTGGTGGCCGCCGACCTTCAGGCCGTCGGTGCCGGGCCTGAGGTGATTGGCGTTGTGGATCATCCAGCTCGCCAGCCACAGCACCTTCTTCTCCAGCTCGGCCAAAACCGCGAGATCGGCGGCCGAGGGCGGGGCGAGCGGGGTCCGGGGGGTGGGAGCGGCGGAACGGGGGGAGGCCATGGCGTTTCCTCGGCGCTTTGATCTTCGGCGGGTTCTTCTTCAGCCGGCGGGCCGGAGCACCCGCCGCAACCCGATTGTAGCGTGGGCGGAGCGGCGTTTCCGGTCGAAGCGGCCTTACCTTGCCGCGACCTGCGCCATAAAATGCCGCGTGACGCAGCCGACGGAGCAGGATCATGCGCCTCGACGCCATCGACCGGAAGATCCTCGCCGTCCTGCAGGCGGATGGGCGCAAGAGCATCGCAGAACTGTCCGGCGAGGTGGGGCTTTCCCCCTCGCCGTGCCTGCGGCGGGTGAAGGCGCTGGAGGAGGCGGGGCTCATCTCGCGCTATGCGGCGGTGCTGGACCAGCGCAAGGCCGGCCTGCCGGTGAGCGTCTTCGTCTCCATCAAGCTGGAGCGCCAGCAGGAGGAGGCGCTGGATGCGTTCTCCGCCGCCATACGGGGCTGGCCGGAGGTGCTGGAATGCTATCTGATGACCGGCCCGCGCGATTACCTTTTACGGGTGGTGGCGGCCGATCTCGACGCCTATGAGCGCTTCCTGAAGGAAAAGCTCACGCGGCTCGACGGCATCGCCTCCATCGAAAGCTCCTTCGCGCTGGAACAGGTGAAATATTCCCACGTCCTGCCGCTGCCGTAACGGCCGGATGCGCAAGGAGGAAGCGATGGCCATACGCGTCGGCATCGGCGGCTGGACGTTCGAGCCGTGGCGCGGCGTCTTCTATCCGGAAGGCCTGCCCCACGCGAAGGAGCTGCCCCACGCAGCCTCCGTGCTGAAGACCATCGAGATCAACGGCACCTTCTATCGCACGCCCTCCGCCAAATCCTGCGCCGACTGGGCGCGGCAGGTGCCGGACGGCTTCGTGTTCGCGCTCAAGGCGACGCGTTACGTCACCCAGCGCCGCGTGCTGGCGGAGGCGGAGGAGAGCGTCGGCAAGTTCATCACCAGCGGCATCGTCGAGATGGGCGACCGGCTCGGCCCCATCAACTGGCAGTTCGCGGCGACGAAAGCCTTCGATCCGGACGACATGGCCGCCTTCATCGCGCTGCTGCCAAAGGCGCACGAGGGTGTCGCGCTGCGCCACGCGCTGGAGGTGCGGCATCCCTCCTTCGTCGTACCCGAATTCGTGGAGCTGGCACGGAAGCACGGCGTCGCCATCGTCTTCGCCGATCATGAGACCTATCCCGCCATCGCCGACCTGACGGCGGACTTCACCTATGCCCGCCTCCAGCAGACCGCCGAGGAGATCGAGACCGGCTATGGCGCCGCCGACCTCGCGCGCTGGGCCAAGGCGGCGAAGGACTGGGAGGCCGGCAAGGTGCCCGACGGCCTGCCGCAGGCGGGGACGCCGGCCAAGGCCGCGAAGGGAAAGAAGGCCGACACGCGCGATGTCTTCCTCTACCTCATCGGCGGTGCGAAAGTGCGCAACCCGGCGGGCGCCATCGCCTTGCAGCGGGAGGTGGACGGCAGGTGAACAGCCGTTGACCTCAATCAACGCCAGACGCGTGCGCTGCGGTAAAGTGTTGACACAGAGACGGTTCCCGACGCCCCGCGGGAGTGCCATTCTCGATCGGCATCGCGGGGGCGTGCCAGCCCCCTGAAGGTGTCCTCATGAAGCGCTCCCTTGCCATCCTCGCCGTCATCGTCGCCCTCGCGGCCGCAGGCGGCGCCGGAGCGTGGTATCTCGCGCACCGCAGCCGTGCGCTGCCCCCCGGATTCGCCGAAGGCAACGGGCGCATCGAGGCCACCGAGGTGGACGTGGCCACCAAGGCCGCCGGCCGCCTGCTGGACGTGCTCGCCGAGGAAGGCGACTTCATCAAGCAGGGGCAGGTCATCGCGCACATCGACGTCTCGGACCTCGAGGCGGCCCTGCGCACGGCGGACGCGCAGGCGGCGCAGGCGCGCCAGTCCCGCGACACCGCCTTCCATGTGGTGGAGCAGCGCAAGGGCGAGCTGGACCTCGCCACCAAGGAACTGGAGCGGCAGGAGACGCTGGTCGCCAAGGGCTTCGCCACCGAGCAGAAGGTGGACCAGTATCGCACCACCAAGCTCACTGCCGCCGCCGCGCTCGCCGCCGCCCAGTCGAGCCTTGCGGCGAGCGAGAGCGCCATCCGCGCGGCGGAAGCCGAGGTGGACCGCCTGAAGCGCCTCGTGGCCGACGGCACCCTCATCGCCCCCAAGTCCGGCCGGGTCATCTACCGGCTCGCCGAGCCTGGCGAGGTGCTGGGCGCGGGCGGCAAGGTGCTGACCTTCATCGACCTCTCCGACGTCTACATGACCATCTTCCTGCCCGCCGCCGACGCCGGACGCATCGGGGTCGGCACGCCGGCGCGGCTGCTGCTGGAGCCCCTGCCCGACCGGGCGGTGCCGGCCGCCGTCTCCTTCGTCTCGGCCCGCGCCCAGTTCACCCCCAAGCAGGTGGAGACCCAGCGCGAGCGCGACCGCATGATGTTCCGCGTCAAGCTCCGCGTCGCCCGGCCGCTGGTGGAGAAGTACCTGGAGCAGGTGAAGACCGGCGTCACCGGCGTCGGCTATGTGCGGCTCGATCCCGCCGCCCAATGGCCCGCCTGGCTCGATTCCGACCTCGTGCAGGAATTCGGCGAGCCCGGAAAGGACGCCGGAGCGAAGGATACGGGAGCAAAGAAGTGAGCGAGGCCGCTCCGGCGGCACGCCCGGACGCCGTCCGGCTCTCCGGCATCCGCCACGCCTATGGCCGGACGCAGGCGGTGGACGGGGTAGACCTCGCCATTCAGGAGGGCTCCGCCGTCGCCCTCGTGGGGCCGGACGGGGTGGGCAAGTCCACCCTCCTCGGCCTCATCGCCGGGGCAAAGCGCATCCAAAAGGGCGGGGTCGAGGTGCTGGGCGCGGACTTCGCGTCGCGCAAGGCGCGGGAAGAAGCCCAGCCGCGCATCGCCTTCATGCCGCAGGGGCTGGGGCGCAACCTCTATCCCAACCTCTCGGTGGCCGAGAACATCGCCTTCTTCGCCCGCCTGTTCGGCGAGGATGCGGCGACCAAGGGCGCCCGCGTCGCCCCGCTGCTTGCCGCCACCGGGCTCGACCCCTTCGCCGACCGGCTCATGCGCAAGCTCTCGGGTGGCATGAAGCAGAAGCTCGGCCTGTGCTGCGCGCTGGTGCATGACCCCGACCTCCTGCTGCTGGACGAGCCGACCACCGGCGTCGATCCCCTCTCCCGCCGCCAGTTTTGGGACTTCGTCGACACCATCCGCGCCGACCGGCCGCACCTGACCCTCCTCGTCGCCACCGCCGACATGGAGGAGGCCGCCCGCTTCGGCCGCGTGGTGCTTATGGACCAGGGCCGCATCCTCGCCGACGGCAGCCCGGCCGAGCACCTCGCCCGCACCGGCCAGCCGACGCTGGAGCGCGCCTTCATCGCGTTGCTCCCGGAGGGCCAGCGCGGCGACGGCGAAGCCGCGCTCCCGGTGGCGGCCATTCCGGCCGACGCGCCGGTGGCCATCGAATCCCGCGGCCTCACCCGCCGCTTCGGTGATTTCGTGGCGGTGGACGATGTGAGCTTCACCATCCGCCGCGGCGAGATCTTCGGCTTCCTCGGCTCCAACGGCTGCGGCAAGTCCACCACCATGAAGATGCTCACCGGCCTTCTGCCGGCGAGTTCCGGCGAGGCACTCCTGTTCGGCGTGCCGGTGGACCCGAAGGACATCGAGACCCGCCGCCGCGTCGGCTACATGTCGCAGGCCTTCTCGCTCTATGGCGAGCTCACCGTGCGGCAGAATCTGGAGCTGCACGCCCGCCTGTTCTCCCTGCCCGAGGAGGCGGCGGCCAAACGCATCGCCGATCTCGTCGCCACCTTCGACTTGAAGGACCATCTCGACGCCCTCTCTGACGGCCTGCCCCTTGGCGTGCGCCAGCGCCTGTCGCTGGCGGTGGCGGTGCTGCACGAGCCGGAGGTGCTGATCCTCGACGAGCCCACCTCCGGCGTCGATCCGGTGGCCCGGGACGGCTTCTGGGATCACCTCCAGCGGCTCTCCCGGGATGAGGGCGTCACCATCTTCGTCTCCACCCATTTCATGGGCGAGGCGGAGCGCTGCGACCGCATCTCCTTCATGCATGCCGGCCGCGTCATCGCCACCGGCACGCCGCAGGCCCTGAAAGAGGCGCAGCACGCAACCAGCCTGGAAGAGGCATTCGTCGCCTATATGGAAATGGGCGGACGCGCCGCGGGCACCGAGGCCCGCCTGCCCCCGCCCCAGCCACGGCCTGCCGGGCGCCCCTCCGCCTTCTCCCCCCGCCGCCTCGCCGCCTATGCCTGGCGCGAGACGCTGGAGCTGAAGCGCGACCCGGTGCGCCTCGCTTTTGCGCTGCTCGGCACGGCCTTCCTGATGATCATCTTCGGCTACGGCATCACGCTGGACGTGGACCGCCTGCGCTTCGCCGTGCTCGACCGCGACCAGACGCCGGAAAGCCGCGCCTATATCGACGGCTTCGCCCACTCCACCTATTTCCGCATCCAGCCGCCGCTGACCTCGCCCGACGACCTCGACCGGCGGCTGAAATCCAACGCCATCGCCTTCGCCATCGAACTGCCGCCGAGCTTCGGCGCCGACCTGCGCTCCGGCCGGCAGACCGAGGTGCTTGTGACCATCGACGGCGCCATGCCGTTCCGGGCCGAGACCATCAAGGGCTATGTGGAGGCGGTTCACACCCTCTTCCTCGCCGATGCGGCGCAGGCGGCCGGGCGCGCCTATTCAGCCTTCGCGGGGCTGGAGATGCGCTACCGCTACAACCAGTCGTTCCGCAGCCTCGATGCCATGGTGCCGGCCAACATCGCGCTGATGCTCATCTTCATCCCGGCCATCCTCACCGCGCTCGGTGTGGTGACGGAGAAGGAGCTGGGCTCCATCACCAATCTCTACGTCACCCCGGTGACGAAGCTGGAATTCCTGCTCGGCAAGCAGGCGCCCTATGTGGGGGTGGCGCTGTTCAATTTCGTCGTCATGGTGCTGATGGCGCTGTTCCTGTTCGGGGTGCCGCTGAAGGGCTCATTCCTCGGCCTGGCGCTGGGAGCCTTCGCCTATGTGCTGGCAACCACCGCCATCGGGCTCGTCTCCTCCACCCTCACCAACACCCAGGTGGCGGCGCTGTTCGGCACCGCCATCGGCACCATGATGCCCGCGACGCAATTCTCCGGCATGCTCCAGCCGGTGACCTCGCTGGAGGGCGGGGGATGGGTGCTCGGCACCTTCTTTCCCACCACCTATTTCATGCGGGTGAGCGTGGGCGCCTTCACCAAGGGGCTGAGCTTTACCGAGCTGCTGCCTTTCATCATGGCCACCGCCGCCTTCTGGCCGGCGCTGCTCGCCATCGCCTTCCTCATCCTTCGCAAGCAGGAGACCTGACATGGCCGCGCCTGCTCCCTCCGCGAAAGCCCCCGCCCCCCGCCGCCTGCCCCTCGGCAACGTGCGCTGGCTGGTGGGCAAGGAACTGCTCGGCCTGTGGCGCGACCGGGCGCTGCTGGTGCTGGTGGTCTACGCCTTCACCCTCGCCATCGTGCTGCAGGCCAACGGCATGAAGCACGACCTCAACCGCGCCGCCGTGGCGGTGGTGGACGAGGACAATTCCGCCCTCTCCAACGCCATCCTCGACGCGCTGCTGCCGCCCTCCTTCCAGCGCCCGGTACCCATCGCCCCGCAGGACGTGGACCCGATGATGGACGCGGCGCGCTACACCTTCGTGCTGAATTTCCCGCCCAACTTCCAGGCGGACGTGCTCGCCGGCCGCAGCCCCGAGGTTCAGCTGCTCATCGACGCCACGGCGCTGATGCAGGCCGGGCTCGGCGCCAACGACATCTCCGCCATCTTCCAGACCGAGGTGAACCGCTTCGTGCTGCGCCATTCCGAAGGGGTGGCGAGCCCGGTCAATCTCCAGATCCGCGCCGCCTTCAACCAGGGGCTGGAATCCTCCTGGTTCACCGGCACCATGGGCCTCATCACCAACATCACCATGCTCTCGGTGCTGCTCGCCGGCGCCGCGCTGATCCGCGAGCGCGAGCACGGCACGCTGGAGCATCTGCTCGTGCTGCCGGTGCGGCCGTCCGAGATCATGCTGGCGAAGGTGGTGGCGAACGGGGCGGTGATCCTCGTCGCAACCCTGGTCAGCCTCGTCGCGGTGCTGAAGTGGGTGCTGGGCGTGTCCATCGCGGGCTCGATCCCGCTGTTCCTTGCGGGGGCCGCGCTCTATCTGTTCTTCACCGCGTCGCTGGGCATCTTCCTCGGCACGCTTGCCGGCTCCATGCCGCAGTTCGGGCTGCTGTTCTTCCTGGTGGTGCTGCCCATGAACATGCTGTCGGGCGGGTTCACGCCGCTGGAGAGCATGCCGCAATGGCTGCAGGTGAGCATGCAGGCCTCGCCCTCCACCCAGTTCGTGGCCTTCGCGCAGGCCATCCTCTATCGCGGGGCCGGGCTGGAGACGGTATGGCCGCGTTTCGCCGCCACCTTCGGCATCGGCGCGCTGTTCTTCGCCGTGGCGCTGGCCCGCTTCCGCACCTTCCTCGCCGCGCAGCAGTGAGGGAAGCCGCCATTGCCGGCCCGTCATCCCCCGGCTCGTCCGGGGGATCCACGCCTCCACTCGTCCTGTCCCCGGCAATCCGGGCACCGTGGCGCACCACGGTGGATCGCCCGCACAAGGCGGGCGATGACAAAGGGAAGAACAGCGAGGAATCGGTTTGTTTCGGCTCAGGCGCCGCGCGGGCTTGGGTTGCCTTCGCTCAAGCGCCGCGCGGGCTTCAGATGTAGTCCACGAAGGAGGCGAGCTGCTCCTGGGAGAGATCGCGCATCTGGGCGAGGGTGTAGGTGTCGAGCACCGTGCCGATGGCGTCGCGCACCCGCACCATGAGCAGGCGCACCTCGCAGGTGGCGATGTCGCAATCCTCGCACGGCTCGTAGGCGTTGCGGCTGGCGCAGGGGAAGGGCGCCAGCGGCCCGTCGAGGGCGCGGATCATCTCGCCGACGATGATGTCGTCCGCGGGCTTGGCCAGCCGGTAGCCGCCGAGCTTGCCCTTCTTGGACGACAGGAAGCCGGCGTTGCGCAGCTCGCCCAGGATCACGTCGAGGAATTTCTTCGGGATCTGGTTGGTCTCGGCGATGTCAGCCACCTGCGTGGAGCCGCCAGGCGGCAGACGCGCCAGGTGGACCGCCGCCTTGAGACCGTATTTTCCCTTTTTCGTCAGCATGGAGCGCCCTCTTTCGGGCTTATGGGGACATAGCGCGACGCCGTCAACGGCGGTCGAGTGAAATTCCGCGCGGCATCACTGGGTGCCGGAGCTGTCCTTCAGCTCGTAGCGGCTCATCAGCGGCGCCTGGGCGATGGCGAAGGCGAAGGTCAGCGGCAGGTAGCCGAAGGTCTTGAAGGTGACCCAGGTGTCGGTCGAGACCGACCGCCACACGATCTCGTTGAGCACCGCCATGACCAGGAAGAAGATGCCCCAGCGGATGGTGAGCTTGCGCCAACCCTCCTCGGTGAGCTTCACCATCCCATCGAAGACGTAGGGCAGGAGCGGCTTCTTGAAGTAGAGCCCGCCCAGCAGCAGCACGCCGAACAGGGCATTCACCATGGTCGGCTTCAGCTTGATGAAATGGTCGTCCTGCAGCCAAAGCGTCAGGCCGCCGAACACCATCACCACCAGCGCCGACACCAGCGGCATCACCGCGATGCGCCGCGCCAGCACCCACATGGCGCCGAGCGCCAGCAGCGTCGCCACCATGAAGACGCCGGTCGCCACGTAGATGCCGCCGCGCCCGTTGGCGATGAAGAACAGCACCAGCGGGCCGATCTCCAGGCCGATCTTGAGCCACGGGCTCATCTTGCGGGGGGCGGACGCGGGCACGGGGGCTTGTGATTGGGTCATTCAGGCGGGCCGGCAGGAGAAAAATACCGCCGGGCCCGGTGGTTCAGCCGGAACGGCGCGACGTCCCCCATGTGGCGCGTGTCGGGCCAACAATCAAGCGGGGCGCGGGTTCAGCGCAGCGGACCGAGGCACGCGACCAGTTCCGGCCCCTCCTTCGGCACCCGCGCCTGCAGGCGGGCGGCGAGCCGCTGGACCCCGGCGGTGGGGTTGCCCGCGTCACGCCGGTGGGGATTGGGCAGCATCACCGCCAGCAGCGCCGCCTGCCGGGCCTCCACCTGCGCGGCCGGGATGCCGAAGGCACGCCGAGCCCCCGCCTCCACGCCGAATTCCCCGTTCGGGCCCCATTCGGCGATGTTGAGATAGATCTCGATCAGCCGCCTTTTGCTCACCACCAGATCGAGCCAGATGGCGAGCGGCATCTCGATGGCCTTGCGGATGTAGTCCCGCCCCGGCCAGAGGAACAGGTTCTTGGCGATCTGCATGGGAATGGTGGAGGCGCCGCGCGTGTCCTCGAGATCGTCCGCCTTCTCGATGGCCTCGCGCAGCTCGGCGATGTCGATGCCGATATTCTGGCAGAAGCTCGCATCCTCCGAGGCGATGACGGTGCGCACCAGCGCCGGCGACATCTTCTCGATGGGCGTCCACACGCGCTCCACCCGCTCGCCCGTGATCCAGCGGCCGATCATCAGCGTCGAGACAGGATTGACCACGTTGTAGAGGACGGCGAGCAGCAGCGGGATGGCGGCGAGGACGAGCACCACCCGAAGCACCAGACGGATCATCCTCAGCCCTCCCCACCGCCATGCGGCTTGACCTTGCCCCCTGGTTGGGGCACCCGGTGGCCCCCGTCAACGGTGCGCCCCGCTTGGGCGTTCCCACCTTGCCCTTCTCAGCCACGCTAGGCCAAACGGTGACCTCTTCCCTCAAGGATCGGCTCGACGCAGCCGCCGCCATCACCGAAACCCGGCTCGCCGCCGCGCTCGGCGATGCGGCGCTGCCCGGCGAACGGCTGCGGCCGGAGCGCCTGATGGGCGCCATGCGCCACGGCGCGCTGGGCGGCGGCAAGCGGCTGCGGCCCTTCCTGGTGATCGAGGGGGCGGCCCTGTTCGGCCTCACGGCGGAAGCCGCCGTCACCGCCGCAACCGCCATCGAGTGCGTGCACTGCTATTCCCTCGTCCATGACGACCTGCCGGCCATGGACGACGACGACCTGCGCCGCGGCCGCCCCACCGTCCACAAGGCCTATGACGAGGCGACCGCCATCCTCGCCGGCGACGGTCTGCTGACCCTCGCCTTCGACCTGCTGGCCGGCGAGGACGCCCATCCAGATCCGGCCGTGCGCATAGCGCTGGTGCGGGCGCTGGCGCGGGCGGCGGGCATCGGCGGCATGGTAGGCGGGCAGATGCTGGACCTCGCCGCCGAAGGGCGCTTTTCCGGCGGCACGCCCCTCGCCCACGGCGAGGACGCCATCCGCGACCTGCAGGCCATGAAGACCGGCGCCCTGCTCGCCGTCTCGGCCGAGGCGGGCGCGCTCCTCGGCGGCGCGGACGCGGGCCAGCGCGCGGCGCTCCTCGCCTATGGGCGGGCGCTGGGCGCGGCGTTCCAGATCGCCGACGACATCCTCGACGTGGAAGGCACGGCGGAAGAGGTGGGCAAGAAGGTGGGCAAGGATGCCGCCGCCGGCAAGGCGACGCTGGTCTCCCGCCTCGGCCTGCCCGAGGCGCGCCGGCTGCTGGACCGTCTCGTGGCGGAAGCGGCGGACGCCCTTGCGCCGTTCGGCGCGCGCGGCCAAATCCTCGCCGAAGCCGCCCGGTTCGTGGCCGCGCGGCGCAGCTGAGCGCATTGGAGGAAAGCGGCCGGCGAACCGGCCGCCTCCGCAGGCGTCCTCAGACCGCGAGGTCGCGCCGGTCCTCGACGGTGGAATCGGCGCGCATCCGGTAGACCATCGGCACGCCTGTGAGCACCTCACGCTTCATGATGCCTTCGGGAGAAAGCTTCTCCAGCACCATGATGAGGGCGCGCAGCGAATTGCCGTGGGCGGTCACGATCGTGGTCTGGCCCCTCAGCACGCGCGGCAGGATCTCCTGATTGTAATAGGGCAGCGTGCGGGCCACCGTATCGCGCAGGCTCTCGCCGCCGGGCGGGGGGATGTCGTAGGAGCGGCGCCACACATGCACCTGCTCCTCGCCCCACTTGGCCCGGGCGTCGTCCTTGTTGAGGCCGGAGAGGTCGCCGTAGTCCCGCTCGTTCAGCGCCTGGCTGGCCAGCGTCTCCACGCCTTCCTGCCCCATCTCGCCGAGCACCAGCGACAGGGTGCGCTGGGCGCGGGAGAGGAGCGAGGTGAAGGCGACGTCGAACTTCAGGCCTTCGGCCTTCAGGAGCGCGCCCGCCCGCTTCGCCTCCGCGACGCCCTGCTCGGTGAGGTCGGGGTCACGCCAGCCGGTGAAAAGGTTCTTCAGGTTCCACTCGCTCTGCCCGTGACGGACGAGGACGAGGATGCGATCCGACATGAAAAGTCTCCAGACACTCAGAAATCAGCAAGGCCGAGCACGTCGGCCATGGAATAGAGCCCCGGCTCCCGCTTGGTCTCTCCGCATTTCGTCCAACGGGCGGCGACGAGCGCGCCATTGGCGAAGAGCGCGCGGTCCTCGGCCTTGTGGACCAGTTCGATGCGCTCGGAGGTGCCGGCGAAGATCACCATGTGCTCGCCCACCACCGAGCCGCCGCGCAGGCTGGCAAAGCCGATATTGCCCTTCACCCGCGGGCCGGTGATGCCGTCGCGGCCGCGTTCGGAGCAATCGTCGAGCTTGCGGTTGCGGCCCGCCGCCGCCGCCTCGCCCAGAAGCAGCGCGGTCCCCGAAGGGGCATCCACCTTCCGGTTGTGATGCATCTCCACGATCTCGATGTCGAAATCGTCGCCCAGCGTCGCCGCCACCCGGCGGGTCAAAGCGGCAAGGAGGTTCACCCCGAGGCTCATATTGCCGGACTTGACGATGACCGTGCGGAGCGCCGCATCGGCGATGGCCGCATTGTCCTCGTTGGACAGGCCGGTGGTGCCGATGACATGGGCGATCCCGGCCTCGGCGAGCCGGCCGGCGAGGCGCACCGTCGCGGCGGGGGTGGAGAAGTCGATCACCACGTCGGCGCCGCTCAGCGAGGGCGCGACGTCGCTTTCAACGGTGACGCCGTTCGGGCCCGCACCCGCCATCAGGCCTGCATCCTCGCCAAGATGGGCGGAACCGGAATATTCCAGGGCGCCCACGAGCTTCAGCCCCTCGCTCTCGGCGATGGCGCGGATGAGGGTGCGGCCCATGCGGCCGCCGGCCCCGGCGATGACGATGCGCAGATCGGTCACGGATAAAGTCCCTCGAACAGGCCACCCTCAGACGGGCGCCGCCTCGTGCCCGGTATAGCCGGAGATGATGATGACGTCGGCCACTGAAACCTGCTGCCGGATGGCCAGCGCCTTCTGGTATCCCGGCGAGAAATAGCAGGCGCGCGCCGTTGCCACGTCCTTGAACGCAATAACGACGTACCGCGAACGGCCGTGGCCTTCCAGCAAGTGGTTGCGCCCGCCGCGCACGACGAACCAGGCGCCGTGTTCGGCGAGCGGCTCGGCATTCGCCGCCACATAATCCTTGTAGCGCTCGGGATCGGTCACATCCACCTTGGCCATCCAGTAGCCGCGGGGATGATCCGCCGTGCCCTCGGGCGGCGGGGCCGGCGAGGGCTGCGGGCCGTCATAGCCCTCCACCGCCGCGAGGTCGGCGATGGCTGTGTTGCGGCGCAGGTCGCGCACGCGCTGGTATTCGGGCTGGTTGTAGAGGCTCAGCGCGTCGTCGTAGGAGGGCAGTTCCACCAGCACGTTGCGATGGCGCTTGATGCCTTCCAGCTGCTCGAAATCCCCGCCGCGGATGACGAAGCGCAAGTCGTGCGTCCGCGCATAAGCGAGGTTTGCCTCCCGGTAGGTGATGTAGTCCACCGGGTTGACCACATCCAGATTGAGGAACCAGTAGCCCTTCGCCATCGCTCCGCCCCCGTCACGCGCCCTGAAGTTCGGCAAGAATCGCCTGCGCCGCCGCGACCGGATCCTCGGCCGCCGTCACCGGCCGGCCCACCACGATGCGGTCGGCGCCCGCCGCCAGCGCCTCGGCCGGCGTGGCGATGCGCTTCTGGTCGCCCACCGCCGCACCCTTCGGCCGCACGCCCGGCGTCACCACCCGGCGGTCGGGACCGAGGATGGCGCGCACCATGGCGGCATCGGTGGGGGCGCAGATGACGCCGGCGATGCCGGCATCCCGCGCCTGCCCGGCGCGCAGGCGCACCGTCTCGGTGACGCCGCCAACGACGCCGGTGGCGGCGAGGTCGGCATCGTCATAGGAGGTGAGCACGGTGACGCCCAGCACCTCCAGCTTGCTCCCGGCGGCACCGCGCGCGGCGGCGGCCATGGTCATGGGATAAGCGTGGACGGTGAGGATGTCGAAGCCCCGCTCGGCGGCGGCGGCGGTGGCCCGCTCCACCGTGTTGCCGATGTCGTGGAGCTTGAGGTCGAGGAACACCTTCTTGCCGGCGGCGATGAGGTCCGTGGCAAGGTCGATGCCGCCCGAGACCGCCAGCTCCAGCCCGATCTTGTAGAAGCTCACCACGTCGCCAAGCTGGGCGACCGCGGCCTCGGCGGCGGCGACGGAGGGATAGTCGAGGGCGACGATGAGCTTGTCGCGGACATCCGCGCGGATCGGGGTGCCCTGAACAACCTGCGTCATGCCGTCTCCTCCATTGCGCGCCAGCGGTCCGGCCGTCGCGCGGGACCCGCGCGGAACCAGCAGCCGCCCCCGACCGGTGGCTGGTCGTGGACGCGGGAGATGGGGTAGCCCGCCAGGTGGCACAGAAGCAAGGTGCCCACGCCGCCATGGCCGACGAAGAGAAGGCGCTGTCCCGCCCCTCCATAGGCCGCGAGCGCCGCCTCCACCGCCGCGACGATGCGCGCCTGCGCGTCCACCGCCCGCTCCCAGCCCCGCACGCTCTCCATGGGGCGGGCGAAGAAGGCGTCGGCCATCTCTTGGAATTCGGCTTCGGGCAGGTATCCGGTGGCGGAGCGGTCGTTCTCCTCCATACCGTCGCGGATGACGACCGGAAGCCGGAGGGGCGCCGCGAGGAGCGCTGCCGTCTCCTTCGCCTTCTCCTCGGTGGAGGAGATGACATGGCTGATGCCGGACAGATCGAAGCGCGCGGCGAAGGCCAGCGTGCGCGCCCGCCCGACAGCGGACAGGCCCCAACGCGGCACGGGGACGGCGGGGTCCACCTGGACCTGGGGATGGGTCAGATACAGGAAATCCGTCACGGGCGGCACCGGCGGCGTAAGGCCGGCGCCGGACCGGCCGGGAAGAGGATCAGGGCCGGCGATAGGCCCAGACGCGGGCCGGGGGGATGTTGCGCCACACCCGCGGCGAACGCTCGCCCTCGATGGCGCCCGGCAGCAGCGGCACAGGCGAGACCACCGCATAGGTGAACTGCACGAAAGGCATACCGGAATGGGAGAGGTCGAACGCCTCGTTGACCATCCGATGGCGCTCGCTCTCCGGCATGGTGAAGAGCGGCAGCGAGGACACGGTACCCACCGCCTTGCCGGGCAGGCGGTCCTTCAGCGTCTTGCCGAGCTGGTAGGCATCGCCGTTGATGACGGTGACGCCGGGATAGCGCAGGCGCAGCAGGGCGCAGAATTCGGGATTGTACTCGATCAGGAACAGGCGCTCGGGGGCAAAGCCGCGCTGGAGCAGCGCCTTGGTGACCGGGCCGGTGCCGGGTCCAAGCTCGATGACCGGGCCGTCCATCTTGGGATCGAGGTAGCTCGCCATCATCTTGGCGAGCGCCGGGCTCGAAGGCGCGACCGCGCCGGTCTTGAGCGGATTCTGGAACCACGACTGCAGGAAACGCACCTCGTCCTTGAGGTTCGGCTTCTGGAGCAGGGGCTTCTGGAGCGGCCTGCGGTGGTCGTGGGACTGGAGCATCAACTGCACCTCGGGCGCCCGAGCGGGTCGGATATCAGGCGCTTAGACGGGAAAGGGGGCCGGGTCAAGGTTCGCGGTTCGGGCGCAGGGCCCCGTGAAGCAGGTTGTCGAGGGCTGCCGCTAGGAGAGCCTCCTCGGGAGCGACGAGAAAGGCGGAGCAGGTCAGCTTGAGGCTGACCATGCCATGCAGGACGATCCAGAAGGTCAGGGCAAGGCCCTCCAGGTCGAGCCCGTCCCGCAGCCGTCCGGCGGTGGCGAGATCCTGGAACACGCCGCCGATAAGCGCGAAGGCCGCTGCCCCGGCCGCATCCTTGCCGCCCAGGGCGGTGGTCGCGAATCCCGGCTCCATGAAGATCAGCCGGTAAGTCTCGGGCTCGGCGCGCCCGAACGCCGCATAGGCGAGCCCCAAGGCCTTGAGCCGCTGCAGTGGGTCCACCGTCTTGCCGGCCTCGGCCAAAGCTTCAAGGAGCGCGCGCATGCCGGCCTCGCCGAGTTCGCGGGCGATGGCCTCGCGATTCTCGAAATGCAGATAGAGCGCGGCGGCCGAATAGCCGGCGGCCTCGGCGATCCGGCGCATGGTGAGCGCTTCAAACCCCTGGTCGAGAACGATCCGGCGCGCCTCGGCGAGGATCCGGGCGCGGGCGTCTTCCTTCCGGCGGGCGCGCGGCGAGCCGCCGACGGGTGGGGGCGAGGACTTCACTTCGGACACGACGGATCCCTGCCGCTTGACATGAACGATGTTCAGTTTATGAACGATGTTTAGTGAACACTGTTCAGGACATCACCTTAATGACCTCCCCCGCTCCCCTGCAAGCCGTGAACGCGCCCCGAATCGCACTCGTCGGGGCGACCGGCGCCGTCGGCGGCAGCATCGCCCAGGCCCTGAGCGCGGCCGGCACGCCGTTCGCCGTCGTCGGGCGCTCCGCCGCCGGCCTCTCCGCCGCCTTCCAAGGGCATCCGCTCGCCACCCCGCGCGTCTGGAACCCGGAGGACATGACGAGCCTGCGCGCAGCCGTGCGCGGGATGGATACGCTCGTGTACATGGTGGGCGTGCCCTATGACGCCTTCCGCCTCCACCCCCGTCTCATGCGGGCCGTGATCGAGGCGGCTGAGGCGGAAGGGGTGCGGCGGGTGCTGCTCATCGGCACCGCCTATCCGTTTGGCCGGCCGCAGGCGGCGCGCATCGACGAGAGCCATCCGCGCATGCCGCACACCTTCAAGGGGCAGATGCGCAAGGAGCAGGAAGACATCCTGATGGAGGCGGACGCGCGCGGCGCGCTCAAGGGCCTGATCCTGCGCCTGCCCGATTTCTACGGCCCCGGCGTGGAGCGCAGCTTCCTCGCCGACCTCTTCGCCGCCGCCGCGGCGGGGCGCCGGGCCAAGGTGGTGGGGCCCATCGACACCCCCCACGAATTCGTCTTCGTGCCGGACGTGGGACCGGTGGTGCGGGCCCTGCTCGGCCGGGAGGACGTTTTCGGCCGCAGCTACAATCTCGCGGGGGCGGGCACCATCACGGTGCGGGAGGTGGCCCGGCAGGCCTTCGCCCTCGCCGGGCGCGCGCCGAAACTCATGGTCGCGGGTAAGACCATGCTGCGCCTCGCCGGCCTGTTCGATCCGGTCATGCGCGAACTCGTGGAGATGCACTATCTGATGACCACGCCGGTGATCTTCGACGGCAGCGCCCTCGAACGGGCAATCGGCCCCGTCGCGAAGACGTCCTATGCCGACGGCATCGCCCAATGCATGGAAGCGGCGCGCGCCGGCTGACCGCCGGCGCCGATCACGCCCCCTCGCCGGCCGCGCCCTGGAAGAATTCCTTCACCTTGGCGAAGAAGCCGGCGGATTCGGGATGGGTCTCGCCGGAGCTTTCCTTGTCGAATTCGGCGAGGAGCTCCCTCTGACGCTTGGTCAGCTTCTGCGGCGTCTCCACCACCACCTGCACATACATGTCGCCGGCGGAGCGCGAACGCAGGATGGGCATGCCCTTGCCGGAGAGGCGGAAGCGCTTCTGCGACTGGGTGCCCTCGGGGATCTTCACCTTGGTCTTGTCGCCGTCGATGGTCGGCACTTCCACCGCGCCACCCAGCGCCGCCGTGACCATGGAGATGGGCACGCGGCAATAAAGGTCCGCCCCCTCCCGCTGGAAGAAGGCGTGCTGTTCGATGGACAGGAAGATGTAGAGGTCGCCCGCCGGTCCGCCGCGCACGCCGGCCTCGCCCTCGCCGCCGAGGCGGATGCGGGTGCCGTCCTCGACGCCGGGCGGAATCTGCACGGAGAGGGTGCGCTCGCGCGTCACGCGCCCCGCACCGGCGCAGGCGCCGCACGGGTCCTCGATGACGCTGCCGCGGCCCTGGCAGGTGGGGCAGGTGCGCTCCAGGGTGAAGAAGCCCTGCGCGTGGCGGATCTTTCCGGCGCCGCCGCAGGTGCGGCAGGCCTTCGGCTGGGTGCCGGGCTTGGCGCCGGAACCGTTGCAGGCCTCGCAGGCGACGGAGGTGGGGATCTTGATCTGCGCTGTCTTGCCGACGAACGCTTCCTCAAGGGTGATCTCCATGTTGTAGCGCAGGTCCGAGCCGCGCCCGCGCTGCTGGCCGCCGCCACCACCACGTCCGCGGCCCATGGCGCCGCCGAAGAGATCGTCGAAGATGTCGGCGAAGGAGGAGGCGAAATCGTTGCCGAAGCCGGGGCCGCCCCCGCCATTCTCGAACGCGGCATGGCCGAAGCGGTCATAGGCGGCGCGCTTCTGGGGGTCCTTCAAGACCTCGTATGCCTCGTTGACCTCCTTGAACATCACCTCGGCTTCCGCATCGCCCTGGTTGCGATCGGGATGCCACTTCATGGCGAGCTTGCGGTAGGAGGCCTTCAGCACCGTCTCGTCGGCGCCGCGATCGCAGCCGAGGGTTTCGTAATAGTCGCGCTTGGCCATCGTCTGCCTTCACCTGCCACTTTGGCGCTTGCCTCGCCCGATCGCGCTGCAATAGCGATCGGATGCCGGTCCCCAGCCTCACGCACCCCGCTCAGCATCTGGAAGGAGGGTCGGCGCTGTGTCCGGCCTGCGCCCGGTCAGCCCGGGAAATAACGCCTGAAACGGCGCGAATCAAATTGCCGCGACTGCGGCGAGAAAACCGGCGGGGGTCGCCCGCCGGTTTCTTTTAAAGTCACGCCGACTTCTTCTTGTCGTCGTCGACCTCGGTGAACTCGGCGTCCACCACGTCGTCCTTCTTGGCCGCGCCGGGCTCCGCGCCGCCCTGCTGGGCCGCATACATGGCCTCGCCGAGCTTGAGGGAGGCCTGGGCCAGGGTGTTGGTCTTGGCGGTGATCGCCTCCACATCATCGCCTTCCAGCGAGGACTTGAGATCGGCCAAGGCCGCCTCGATGGCACCCTTCTCAGCCGCGCCGACCTTGTCGCCATGCTCCGCGACGGCCTTCTCGGTGGAGTGGACGAGGGCTTCCGCGTGGTTCTTGGCTTCCACCAGGGCCCGACGCTTCTTGTCCTCGGCCGCGTGGGCCTCGGCGTCCTTCACCATCTTCTCGATGTCGGCGTCATTCAGGCCGCCCGAGGCCTGGATGCGGATCTGCTGCTCCTTGCCGGTGCCCTTGTCCTTGGCGGAGACCTGCACGATGCCGTTGGCATCGATGTCGAAGGTCACCTCCACCTGCGGCACGCCGCGGGGCGCCGGGGGAATGCCCATGAGGTCGAACTGGCCGAGGATCTTGTTGTCCGCCGCCATTTCGCGCTCACCCTGGAACACGCGGATCGTCACCGCGGTCTGGCCATCCTCAGCCGTGGAGAACACCTGGCTCTTCTTGGTGGGGATGGTGGTGTTGCGGTCGATGAGGCGGGTGAACACGCCGCCCAGCGTCTCGATGCCCAGCGACAGCGGGGTCACGTCAAGCAGCAGCACGTCCTTCACGTCGCCCTGGAGCACGCCCGCCTGGATGGCGGCGCCAATGGCGACCACCTCGTCCGGGTTGACGCCCTTGTGGGGCTCCTTGCCGAAGAACTGCTTCACCACTTCCTGCACCTTGGGCATGCGGGTCATGCCGCCGACGAGGACGACCTCGTCGATCTGCCCGGCGGTGAGGCCGGCATCCTTCAGCGCGAGCCGGCAGGGCTCGACGGTCCGCTGGATGAGGTCGTCCACCAGCGCTTCGAACTTGGCGCGGGTGAGCTTCATGGTGAGGTGCTTCGGACCGGTCGCATCCGCCGTGATGAAGGGCAGGTTGATCTCGGTCTGCGTCGCGGACGACAGCTCGATCTTGGCCTTCTCGGCGGCTTCCTTCAGCCGCTGGAGGGCGAGCTTGTCGTTGCGCAGGTCGATGCCCTGCTCCTTCTTGAACTCATCGGCGAGGTAGCCGACGAGGCGCATGTCGAAGTCCTCGCCACCGAGGAAGGTGTCGCCGTTGGTGGACTTCACCTCGAACACGCCGTCGCCGATCTCCAGCACCGACACGTCGAAGGTGCCGCCACCGAGGTCATAGACCGCGATGGTGCCGGCCGACTTCTTGTCGAGGCCATACGCCAGAGCAGCCGCGGTGGGCTCGTTGATGATGCGCAGCACCTCGAGACCGGCGATGCGGCCGGCGTCCTTGGTGGCCTGGCGCTGGGCGTCGTTGAAGTAAGCGGGGACGGTGATGACCGCCTTTTCCACCTTCTCGCCCAGGAACGACTCGGCCGTCTCCTTCATCTTCTGCAGGATGAAGGCGGAGATCTGCGAGGGCGAATACTTCTTGCCGTCCGCCTCGACCCACGCGTCGCCGTTGTCGGCGCGCACGATGGAGTAGGGAACGAGCTTCTTGTCCTTCTCGACGGTCGGATCGTCGTAGCGGCGGCCGATGAGGCGCTTCACCGCGAAGAAGGTGCGCTCGGGATTGGTGACGCTCTGCCGCTTGGCAGGCTGGCCGACGAGACGCTCGCCGTCTTCCGTGAAGGCGACGATGGAGGGCGTGGTGCGCGCGCCCTCGGCGTTCTCGATGACTTTCGGGGTGGACCCCTCCATCACCGCAACGCAGGAATTGGTGGTGCCGAGGTCGATACCGATGATCTTGGCCATATGGTTCTCCTTGCCGGCAGGCCGACCGGGCCCTTGCGGCGCCCGAGGTGGAACGTCGCGAGCCCCTCCCGCGACCGATCCGCCGGCCCCCTGAAACTTAGAATTGGGGTTCGCCGCGAAAACGGCGATCGAGGCGCATATAGGGGGGGTGATTTGGCCCCGCAAGGCGTGGTAGCAGGCGCCACGCTCCATTTTTCACAGCCGCGCGAGGAAATCGGATGGCCCTTTCGAAGCCAACCGCCGTGCCGGGTCCTGGAGCCGATCCGCGCGCAGCTCTCATCCTCGTCGATCTCCAGGTGGACTTCCTGCCCGGCGGTGCCCTTGCGGTACCCGGCGGCCATGAAGTGGTGCCCCTCGCCAACCGGCTCGCCGCCGGCTTCCGCAACGTCGTCCTGACGCAGGACTGGCACCCGCAGGGGCACATCTCCTTCGCTTCGACCCATCCCGGCCGGGCGATCTACGACATGATCGACCTTGCCTACGGCCCGCAGATCCTGTGGCCGGACCATTGCCTGCAAGGCACGCCCGGCGCCGGCTTCGCGCCGGGCCTTGAGGTGCCCCATGCGCAACTGGTGGTCCGCAAGGGCCACCACAAGGGCATCGACAGTTATTCCACCTTCTACGAGGCCGACCGCACCACGCCCACCGGCCTTGCCGGATACCTCCGGGAGCGGGGGATCGATACGGTCTATCTTGCCGGCCTCGCCCTCGATTTCTGCGTCTCGTGGTCGGCGGTGGATGCCGCGCGGCACGGATTTACCACCTCCGTGATCGAGGACGCCTGCCGGTCCATCGACGTGGACGACTCGCTTAAGGCCGCCCTTGCGGACATGGACAGGGTCGCGGTCCGCCGGCTGGTGGCGGCAGACCTTCTCACCTGAGCTCAGGACCGCGACGGCGGATTATCCCTGGTCGGCGGCGGTCATCATGCCAAAGGGGGCGCCAGTGGCGTCGCAGACGATGGCGATGCGGCCGACGCCGGGAATGTCGAACGGTTCACGCACCACCTGCCCGCCCGCGGCCTTCAGAAGCTCCACGCGCGCACCCACATCGTCCACATTGATGTAGCTGAACCAGTGGGGCGGCACCTGGGGCGGCAGGATGTCGGTCTTGTCCATCATCCCGGCCACCGGCTCGCCGCCGAGGGTCGCGACATAATAGGCGTGGCCGCCATCCATGGGCATCTCGCTGAAGGTCCAGCCCAGCGTCGCGGAATAGAAGGCCCGCGCCTTCTCCACATCGTCGGTCAGAAGCTCGTTCCAGTAGAATTTCCCGTGCGGGCCCATCGGCGCCTCCCTCGAACCGGCCGGATGGCCGGCGGCACTATGCCCGAGGCACGGCGCCGCCGCCACGCGGCCGGAGCCTTACTCCACGATCAGGATGATCCGGCGCGAGCGCGGCTCCACCACCGCCGCCTCATTGCCGGGCAATGTGACGTAGCGGTATTGGGAGAGGCCGGCGTCCGGCGCGTATCCGGCCTGGTCCAGCGTCTGGTAGCCGCCATCATCGTCGAAATCGGGCTCATATCCCGGCTGCGCCACCGCCTGTCCGTAGCGGCCATAGGACTCCGGCCCGTCGCCGAAGCGGCGCAGGTCGACATCGGGCGGCACCACCGCCCCGACCTCCGCCACGAAGCCGCCGGGGATGTAAGCCGGCGGAACCGGGTGGCGCACCGCATAGGTCTCGATGTAGCGCCGCTGCACCGGCGTGAACGTCACATAGCCGCCGGGCACCGCCACCGTGGTCTGGGCAGACGCTGGGGAGACACCGCCGGCGAACACGATTGGCACGAAGGCGACGGCGGCAAGGCCGGCCATCAGCAGCGGACGCGTCCGACCACGAGGGAAAAGACCATTCGACAGGAGATGATTGCGCATGACGACAACTCCTCTTCCCGAGCCCCGCCCCGAGAAGACATCGTCCGCGTGGATTCTGTCGGCATATGGCCGAAACTTCAGATGAAATATATAGTTACTACCTTGTTAAAACCGGCGCCAGGACAAGGGAAAGCCACCATGCCGCTGCCGCTTCCTCTTCAATCCGCCAAGATCCTGTGCGCGAACATCACGTGCGCAAAGATCGCGACGTCCGGCCGATGACGGGATCTGCGGCGGTCGCGCCGGCTCCCCTCGAACTCCAGCCCGGCGCCCTCTGGTTCCGCGAGGCGCTGGACCGGGAGGCGCAGGCGGCGCTGCTCGCCGACATCCGGGTGGTGCTCGCCGAAGCGCCCCTCTTCACCCCCACCATGCCGCGCTCCGGCCAGCCCTTCTCGGTGCGCATGAGCAATTGCGGGCCGCTCGGCTGGGTGTCGGATGCCGCCGGCTACCGCTACCAGAGCTTCCACCCGGACACGCGCCGACCCTGGCCGGCCATGCCGCCGCAACTGATGGACCTGTGGGAGCATCTCGCCGGCGGGGCGCCGCCGCCCGAGGCGTGCCTCATCAATTATTATGCGCCGGACGCCCGCATGAGCCTGCACCAGGACCGCGACGAGGCGGACTTCACCGCGCCGGTGCTGTCGGTGTCGCTGGGCGATACCGCCATCTTCCGCGTGGGGGGCGAGACGCGGCGGGGGCTGACGCGCTCCATCCACCTCTCATCGGGCGACGTCTTCCTGCTGTCGGGACCGAGCCGCCTCGCCTTCCACGGCATCGACCGCCTGCTGCCCGGCACCTCCCGGCTGGTCGAGGAGGGCGGGCGTTTCAATCTCACGCTGCGGCGCGTCACCGCCGCGTGATCGGCCACTTTTCCGCCACGTCATTCACAGAAAAGCCGGATTGCCGCCGGACACAGGCAGACCGGCCCGCAGGCGAAGGCCCGCTTTGGCCGGGTCCCGCCGGAGCCCTCGATGCGCCTCGCTTCCAAGTCCGCCTTCCTCTCCGCCGCCTTTGCTGTCCTTTTCGCCTTCGCGCTGGTCCTGCCGGCGGGTGCGACGGAGGTGATGTTTCCGCGCGGCTCGGCCCTCGGCCTCGTGCCGCCGCCGGGCATGGTGGAGAGCAATCAGTTCGCCGGCTTCGAGGACGACGCGACGAAGTCTTCCATCCTGGTCGTGGACATGCCGGCCGATGCCTATGACCAGCTTCTGCCCGGCTTCAGCGAACAGGCCCTGAACACGCGGGGCGTGACCCTGGAAGACCGCGAGGACTTCCCGCTCAAGGACGCGAAGGCGGTCCTGTTCATCGGCCGTCAGACCGCAGGGCCGGTCACCGTGCGCAAATGGGTGCTGCTGGTGGGCAGCGAAAAGGGCACGGGCATCGTCACCGTGCAGGTGCCGGAGGCGGGCCTCTCCACCTATCCCGACAAGGTGGTGCGGCAGGCGCTCTCCACCATCACGTTCCGGAGCGTCGCCGATCAGGCGAACTCCCTGCCCTTCGCCGTCACCAATCTCGCCGGCTTCCGCCCCGTGCGGGCGCTGGGCGGCACCACGCTGCTCCTGACCGATGGGCCGAAGGATGTGCTGGACGGCCCCGACCAGCCGGTGTTCGTCGTCTCCATCGCCGGCGGCGCGCCACGCGACGACGAGCGCCGCCAGTTCGCCCTGCGCGCCCTCTCCACCATTCCCGGCGTGAAGGATCTCAAGCTCGACCGGGCCGAGCCCCAGCGCATCAACGGACAGGCCGGCTTCGAGGTGATGGCCACCGGCGCAGACGCCCGCACCGGCGTGCCCATCAAGGTGGTGCAGTGGATCCGTTTCGGACCCACCGCCTATATCCGCATGGTGGGCGTGACCAAGCTCGACGCCTTCCCCGACGTCTATGATCGCCTGCGCGCGCTGCGGGACGGCGTGGAGGGTCGCTGAGGGGCGCATTGCGCCGGTACCACCCGCGGGACTACGCTTCGCGGTCACTTCCTCCGACGGGGACCGCTCATGCCCATGTCCGGGCGCAAGGATACGCCGAGGGAACAGCTGCCCGACAGTCCGCTCGCCGGCGCGCTTTCCCTGCCGCGGGCGGGGTCGGACTTCGGCGCCATCGATGCGGACGAGGCGTGGATCGCCGTCATCCGCAAGATGGACGAGACCTATGCGGAGCTGGTCCGCCAGCAGGTAGAGCTGGAGGCCAAGAACACCGCGCTTGAAGAAGCGCAGGGCTTCATCGCCGGCCTCCTCGGCTCCATGACCGACGTGCTGGTGGCGTGCGACCTCTCCGGCCGGGTGGAGCAGGTGAACCTCGCCGCCGAGCGCGCCTTCGGCCTCAGGGCCGACGCCCTCCTCGGCCGTCCCCTGTCCGATCTGCTCGACCCCTCCTCCGAGACCACGGCGGCCGACGTGCTCGCCACCGTCGCGCGTCGCCAGCGCATCGCCGACCGCGAGTTCACATTGGCGACGCCGGACGGGCCGCTCGCCATCGCGGTCAACGGCGCGCTGAGGTTCGATCCGCGTGGACGGGCGGTGGGCATCGTGCTGGTGGGCCGCCCCATCGGCGAGCTGCGCGCCGCCTACGGTGCCCTCGCCAAGGCCCACGAGCATCTGAAGCGCACCCAGCAGCAGCTGGTCCATGCGGAGAAGATGGCGTCCCTCGGCCGCCTCGTGGCCGGCGTCGCGCACGAGCTCAACAATCCCATCTCCTTCGTCTACGGCAACGCCCATGCGATGAAGCGCTATGCCGAACGGCTGATCGCCTATCTCGATCAGGTCCATGCCGGCGCAGACGCGACCGCCCTCGCCAAGGCACGGGGGGAATTGCGCATCGACCGGGCGCTGTCCGACATCCCCGCCACCCTCTCCGGCATGCTGGAGGGCGCCGAGCGGGTGCGCGACATCGTGGCGGACCTGCGCCGCTTCTCCTCCGACCGGCGCGAGGCGCGGGAGGTGTTCGACCTCGCCGGCGTGGTCCGCTCGGCGGTGGACTGGGTGGCGAAATCCCAGATGCCGGACCTGCCCATCACGGTCGCCGTGCCCGAGGGGCTGGAGGCGGTGGGCCATCCCGGCCATATCCATCAGGTGATGATGAACCTCGTGCAGAACGCCGTGGACGCCATGGAGGGCCGCGCCGACCGCCGTCTGGAGATCACCGGCGCGCGCTTCGAGACGCCGGACGGGCTGCAGGTGGCGGTTCGGGTGCGCGATACCGGGCCGGGCATTCCCGACGCCCTCATGGACCGCATCTTCGACCCCTTCTTCACCACCAAGCCCGTGGGCAAGGGCACCGGCCTCGGCCTCTCCATCTGCTACCGCATCGCTGAGGAGCATGAAGGGCGGCTTGAAGCCGCGAACCATCCCGAAGGTGGCGCCATCCTTTCCCTCGTGCTCCCGGCAGCCCCATGAGAAACGCACCCTTCACCGTGCTCTGGCTGCAGTCGGGCGGCTGCGGCGGCTGCACCATGTCGCTGCTCTGCGCCGAGGCGCCGGACCTCGCCGCGACCTTGGCCTCCGCCAACATCCGCTTCCTGTGGCACCCGACCCTCTCGGAGGAGACGGGGGACGAGGCCATCGCCCTTTTCGAGGCGGTGCTTTCCGGCGATATCCGGCTCGACGCCCTGTGCATCGAGGGCGCGCTCTTGCGCGGGCCGAACGGCACCGGGCGCTTCCATACGCTCGCCGGAACCGACACGCCGACCATCGACTGGGTGCGCCGGCTCGCCGCCGTGGCGGAGCATGTGGTGGCGGTGGGCACCTGCGCGGCCTATGGCGGGGTGACGGCGGCGGGCGTCAATCCGGCCGATGCCTGCGGCCTGCAATATGACGGGCGCCGGCCGGGTGGCGCGCTCGGCGCCGAATTCCGCGCCCGTGCCGGCCTACCGGTCATCAATGTCGCCGGTTGCCCGACCCATCCCAACTGGGTGACGGAAACGCTGATGCTGCTCTCCGCCGGCCTTCTGCACGGTGGCGACCTCGACAGCTACGGCCGCCCGCGCTTCTACGCCGACCACCTCGTGCACCATGGCTGCCCGCGCAACGAATATTACGAGTACAAGGCCAGCGCCGAGAAGATGAGCGACCTCGGCTGCATGATGGAGCATCTCGGCTGCCTCGGCACCCAGGCCCATGCGGACTGCAACACCCGCCTGTGGAACGGTGAGGGCTCCTGCACCCGCGGCGGCCATGCCTGCATCAACTGCACCGCGCCCGAGTTCGAGGAGCCGGGCCACGCCTTCATCGAGACGCCGAAGATCGGCGGCATCCCCGTGGGCCTGCCCACCGACATGCCCAAGGCCTGGTTCATCGCTTTGTCATCCCTCGCCAAGGCGGCGACGCCCGAGCGCCTGCGCCGCAATGCGGTGAGCGATCATGTCGTCACCCCGCCCGCCGTCCGGGACATCAGGAAAAGATGAACGAGGGTACCAAACGGCTCGTGGTCGGCCCCTTCAACCGCGTGGAGGGCGACCTGGAGGTGCGCCTCGACGTGGCTGATGGCGCCGTGCGGCAGGCCTTCGTCTCCTCGCCCTTGTTCCGGGGGTTCGAGCGCATCCTGGAAGGGCGCGACCCGCGCGACGCTCTGGTGATCGCGCCACGCATCTGCGGCATCTGCTCGGTGTCACAGTCGCACGCGGCGGCGCTGGCGCTGGCGGCGCTGGAGGGCGTGGTTCCCACCGACAACGGGCGCGTCGCCACCAACCTCATCCTCGCCACCGAGAACGTGGCCGACCACCTCACCCACTTCCACGTCTTCTTCATGCCGGACTTCGCCCGCGCGGCCTATGCCGACCGGCCGTGGTTCGCCGAGGCCGAACGGCGGTTCAAGGCGGCCCACGGGCTGAGCGTGCGCGATGCCCTGGCCACCCGCACGACACTCCTCCACGTCATGGGCCTGCTCGCCGGTCGCTGGCCGCACACCTTGGCGCTCCAGCCCGGCGGCGTCGCCAAGGGGGCGGACGCGCGGGACAAGATGCGGCTGCTGGCCACCCTCGGTTCCGTGCGGGCGGACCTTGAGGCGCGCCTCTTCGGCGCCCCGCTCGAGCGCGTCGCGGCGCTCGCCGACGCGGAAGAGCTGGACGCCTGGCGCCTGAGGGGGCCGGACGGCGACTTCCGCCTGTTCCTCACCATCGCCGAAGACCTCGGCCTCGCCGCGCTGGGCCGGGCCGACGACCGCTTCCTCTCCTACGGCGCCTATCCGCAGGAGGAGGGCCGGCTCTATGCGGCTGGCACCTTCGCAGGCGGTCGCCTCGGCTCGGTCGACACCTCGGCCATCGCCGAGGATCATTCCTTCGCCCGCATGGAGGGGCGGGAGGCGCCGCACCATCCGTTCGAGGGCTCGACCTTTCCCGATGGCGCCGACGAGACGGGCTACACCTGGTGCAAGGCCCCGCGCCTTTCGGGCCTGCCCTTTGAGACCGGCGCCTTCGCCCGACAGGTCATCGCCGGCCAGCCCCTCGCCCGCGACCTCGCGGCGAAGGAGGGGGCCAACGTCCGCGCCCGCGTCGTCGGGCGGCTGATCGAGGCCGCGCGCACGCTCCTCGCCATGGAAGACTGGGTGCGGGCCTTGAGGCCCGGCGAGCCCTGGTGCGCACAGGGATCCCTGCCGCAGGAGGGGCGCGGTTTCGGCCTCACCGAGGCGGCGCGCGGGGCGCTCGGCCACTGGATGGTGGTGGAGCGCGGCCGCATCGCACGCTACCAGATCATCGCCCCCACCACCTGGAACTTCTCCCCCCGCGACGCCTCCGGCCAGCCCGGACCGCTGGAAACCGCCCTCGTCGGCGCGCCGGTGCGGCAGGGGGAGACGACGCCCCTCGCCGTGCAGCACATCGTGCGCTCGTTCGATCCCTGCATGGTCTGCACGGTGCATTGAGGGGTCATGGACGCGGGCGAAATGGACGGGGCGCTGGGCGAGACCATCGAGATTTCCGGCATCGTGCAGGGCGTGGGCTTCCGGCCCTTCGTCTATCGCCTCGCCTTGCGCCTCGGTCTCGACGGCACCGTCTCCAATGCCGGCGGGCGGGTGCTGATCCATGCGGGCGGCCCGCGGGCGGCCCTCGAAGCCTTCGCCGCGGCTCTGGTGGCCAAGGCGCCGCCGCTGGCGCGCATCGAGCGGGTGGAGCGCCGTCCGGCCGCTTTGCCGGAGCCGGGCTTCCGCATCGTTGAGAGCGGGGCCGGCACCGTCTCCATCGGCGTGGTGCCGGATGTGGCGACCTGCCCGGCGTGCCTTGCGGAGATCGCTGATCCCACCGCCCGGCGACACCGCTACGCCTTCACCAATTGCACGGATTGTGGCCCGCGCTTCTCCATCGTCGCCGGCCTGCCCTATGACCGGCCCGCGACCACCATGGCCGGCTTTCCCATGTGCCCGGCCTGTCGCGCGGAATACGAGAACCCCGCGGACCGTCGCTTCCACGCCCAGCCCATCGCCTGCCCCGCCTGCGGCCCACGCCTCTGGCTGGAACGGGAGGGGGCGGAGATCACCTCCACCGATCCCATCCACGATGCCGCCGAGTTGTTGCGGGCGGGACGCATCCTCGCGGTGAAGGGCATCGGCGGCTTCCACATCGCCTGCGACGCCACCGATGCCGACGCCGTCGCCATCCTGCGCGCCCGCAAGCACCGCCCCACCAAGCCGCTGGCGGTGATGGCGGACCTTCCCGCTGCGCACCGCCTCTGCGTCATCTCACCGGAGGAAGAGGCGACGCTGCTCGCCCCCTCCGCACCCATCCTGCTGCTGCCGCTCCGGCCGGATGCGGGCCTTCCCCCCGGCCTCGCGCCGGGCCAGAGCCATCTCGGCCTGATGCTGCCCTATACGCCGCTGCACCACCTGCTGATCGCGGCGGCCGGCCGGCCACTTGTGATGACCTCCGGCAACCGTTCAAGCGAGCCACAGATCTTCCGCGACGACGAGGCCCGCACCGGCCTTGCCGGCATCGTGGACGGCTTCCTCCTGCACGACCGCCCCATCGCCCGCCGGCTGGACGACAGCGTGGCGCGCTTTGCCGCCGGCAGACTGCGCGTGATCAGGCGGGGGCGGGGCTTCGCGCCGCTCCCCCTCGCACTGCCGGAGGATTTCGAGGGGGCGCCGCCGGTGCTCGCCATGGGCGGCGAGCTCAAAAGCGCGCTCTGCCTCACCCACGGCGCCCGCGCCCTTCTCTCCCACCATCTCGGCGACCTCGACGAGCCGGCCACCGGCGACGCCTTCGAGACCGCATTGGCCGATTATTCCGCCCTCTTCGCCCACACGCCGCAGGTGATCGCGGCGGACCTCCACCCGGACTATCGCGCCAGCCGCTTGGGCGCCGCCCTCGCGGAGGCGCGCGGGCTCCGGCTGGAAAGCGTGCAGCATCACCATGCCCACATCGCCGCCACCATGGCCGAGAATGGCTGGCGGCGCGCGGACGGCAAGGTGGTGGGCATCGCCCTCGACGGGCTGGGGATGGGAGACGACGGCACCGTCTGGGGCGCCGAGGTGCTGGTCTGCGACTATCGCGAGAGCCGCCGCCTTGCCCGCCTCTCCCCCATTCCCCTCGCCGGCGGAGATGCGGCGAGCCGCGAGCCGTGGCGGGTGCTGCTCGCCCATCTGGATCGCGCGCTCCGCCGCGCGGCGGTGGACGGGGACGCAGGGCTCGCCGCGCTGTTCGCCGGCAAGCCGGTGCCCACCCTGCGGGCGATGATCGACAAGGGCCTCAACGCCCCCCGCGCCTCCTCCGCCGGCCGCCTGTTCGATGCCGTGGCGGCGCTCCTCGGCCTCGCGCCCGACCGGCTCTCCCATGAAGGCGAGGCGGCCATGGCGCTGGAAGCCGTGGCGGAGGGCGAGGCGGCGCCCTATCCCTTCGCCATCTCCGCGCAGGGCGACCTCATGGAGATCGACCCCGCGCCGCTCTGGCGCGCCCTCCTCGCCGACATTGCCTCCGGGCGCCCCCGGCCCGCCATGGCCGCCGCCTTCCATGCCGGACTGGCGGAAGCGTTCGTCTCGGTCGCGGCAAAGGCGGCGGACGAGGCCGGCATCCACGCCGTCGCCCTGTCCGGCGGCGTGTTCCAGAATGTCCGGCTGCTGGAGGAAACCGTCGCCCGGCTGCGGGCGCGCGGCCTCACGCCCCTCATCCCGTCGCACGTGCCGGCCAATGACGGCGGCCTTGCCTTTGGGCAGGCGGTGGTCGCCGCAGCGCGACAAATGGCGTGAAGCCATGCGGGCGGGGCCGTTCCCGTCCGGCGCGGGCGGGACTATGGTGGGGGTCATGACCACGCCCCATCGTCCGCACCCGCACAGCCGCCCCGAAGGCCGCGCCGCGGGAGTCGTGAAGACCTTCCTCCTCGCCGGCTCCACCCTGCCCGCCCCCGGCCTCTCGCCGGGCCTGCATGTGGTCGCGACGCCCATCGGCAACCTCGCCGACGTGACGGTGCGCGCGCTGGAGACGCTGGCGGCGGCCGACGTGATCGCCTGCGAGGACACCCGCATCTCCCGTCGCCTGCTGGACCGCTACGGCATCCAGACGCATCTCGTGGCCTATCACGACCACAACGGCGCCAGCGCCCGGCCGAAGCTGCTCGCCCGTCTCGCCGCCGGCGAGCGGGTGGCGCTCATCTCGGATGCCGGCACGCCGCTGGTGTCGGACCCCGGCTTCAAGCTGGTGGTGGAGGCAGCCGAGGCGGGCTTCCCCGTGCACCCCGTGCCCGGCGCCTCCGCGCTGCTCGCGGCCTTGGTGGCGGCGGGCCTGCCCACCGACTGCTTCCTGTTCGACGGCTTCCTGCCGCCCAAGGCCGGCCAGCGCCGCAACCGCATCTCCGCCCTCGCCGGCGTGCCGGGCACCCTCGTCTTCTACGAAACCGGCCCGCGCCTCGCAGAGAGCCTCGCGGACCTTGCCGACGTACTCGGCCCGCGCCCCGCCGCCGTATGCCGCGAGCTGACCAAGGCGTTCGAGGAGGTGCGGCGCGCCGACCTGACCGCCCTCGCCGCCCATTATGCGGACGCCGAGCCGCCCAAAGGCGAGATCGTCCTCGTCATCGGGCCGCCCTTGGAAGAGGCGGCTGGCGATGCGGACGTGGATGCGGCGCTCATCCGCGCCCTGAAGGACACGTCCCTGAAGGATGCCGTCGCTGCCGTCGCCGGCGCCACCGGCCGGCCGAAGCGCGAGGTCTATGCCCGCGCCCTCGCGATCACGCAGGCGAAGGGTGGGGACGCCGACGCGGATGCCTGAGACGCCGGCTGGCCCTCCGCCCGACGCGGGAAAGCTGCGCCGCCGCGCGGCCCACGATCGCGGCCTTGCCGGGGAGGAGCGCGCCGCGACGCTGCTCGGCGCCCACGGATTCCACATCCTCGCCCGGCGGGTGCGCACCAAGGCGGGCGAGATCGACCTCATCGCACGGCAGGGGGATCTGCTGGTCTTCTGCGAGGTGAAGCTGCGGGCGCGGCTCGATGATGCCGCCTTCTCCCTGCAGCCCCGCCAGCGCCGGCGCATCGCGGCGGCGGCGGAGGCCTACCTCGCGGAGCACCCCGAGCTTTCTGCGCTGAACATGCGCTTCGACGCCGTGCTGCTCGCCCGCACCGGAGAGGCCGAGCACCTGCCCGGTGCCTTCGAGATGGACGTGTGAGCCGAGTGGCGGTGGGCGCCGCCCGACTATAGATAGGATCCAAGCCCCCATGGGGCAGCGGGAGATTGCCATGGCCCTGAAGGTCGCGGTCCAGATGGACCACATTGCCAGCATCAATATTCAAGGGGATTCCACCTTCGCCCTCCTTTTGGAGGCGCAGCGGCGGGGCCATGCGCTGTTCCACTACACGCCCGACCGCATGGCCATGCGCGACGGCGAAGTGTTCGCCGCCGTGGAGCCGCTGACCGTTCAGGACGAGGCCGGTGCCCACTTCACCCTCGGCGCGCGCGAGCGCATTCCGCTCACCGAGATGGACGTGGTGCTGATGCGTCAGGATCCGCCCTTCGACATGGCCTATGTGACGGCGACCCACCTGCTGGAGCGCATCCACCCGAAGACGCTGGTGGTGAACGACCCCGGCCATGTGCGCAACGCGCCGGAAAAGATCTTCGTCACCGAATTTCCGGACCTGATGCCGCCGACCCTGATCTCGCGCGACCTCGCCGAGATCAAGGCCTTCCGCGCCGAGTTCGGCGACGTGGTGATGAAGCCGCTCTACGGCAATGGCGGCGCCGCCGTGTTCCGCCTCACCGCCGACGACCTCAATTTCGGCTCGCTCTACGATCTCTTCTCCGCCACCTTCCGCGAACCGTGGGTGATCCAGCGCTTCCTGCCGGCGGTGAAGCACGGCGACAAGCGCATCATCCTGGTGGACGGCGAGGCGGCGGGCGCGGTGAACCGGGTGCCGAGCGAGGGCGACCTACGCTCCAACATGGTGCGCGGCGGTGCGGCGCGGCCCACCGACCTCACTGATCGCGAACTGGAAATCTGCGCCCGCATCGGCCCCTCGCTGCGTGAGAAGGGGCTCATCTTCGTCGGCATCGACGTGATCGACGGCAACCTCACCGAGATCAACGTGACCTCCCCCACCGGCCTGCGCGCCATCAAGCGGCTGGGCGGACCGGACATCGCCGCGCAGATCTGGGACCGCATCGAGGCCCGCCGCGCCGCCTGAGGCCACACCAGCCCTCAAGCTCCAACTTTGTCGCGGCGGCCCCCAAGGCCCGCCGCGCGAACCGCTGTGCGGGGACAGGCGCTGTCCCACGAAACGCACCGCCGGGACATAACAGGACCGATTCATGGGACAGCCCTTCACCGCCTCCATCCCCCACCGCCTGGGCAAGGCCGAGGCGACACGGCGCCTGCAAGTGGGGTTGTCAGGGGTACGCGAGCGCTTCTCGCGCCACATCTCCATTATCGAAGAAAACTGGACGGGCGATCACCTGAACTTCCGCATCGCCGCGCTGGGACAGACGGCGAGCGGCAAGCTCCAGGTGGCGGACGACGCGGTGCATCTCTCCGTGGAGCTGCCCTTCATGCTGGATCTGGTCGCCCGCAAGGCGAAGGATCTCATCCAGAAGCAGGGCCGCCTGATGCTGGAGAAGAAATAGGCCGGCTCAGGCCGTCTCCAGCTCCATCGTCAGCGTGTCGATGGAGAAGGAGCCGTCCGCCTCGAACTCGAAATGAGCCGCCACATCCGCGCTCGCGCCCGCCATCAGCGAGCGGATGGCGGCGACGTGCAGTTCCTGCGTGCGGATGCGCGCCACCCAGGAGGCGAACTCCAGCCTCAGGCGCCGGTGCGCCGTGCGCACCACCCGGAACCCCGCCTCCTCGGCGAGGCGGGTCCATTCGGAGGCGCTGTAGTCCCGCCCGTGGGAGGGATCTCGCAGCAACTCCACGGTTTGCAGGAAAGTGTCGGCCACCGGCCATTCGGGGGCGATCACGTCCATCATGACGAACTGTCCGCCGGCCTTCACCACCCGCCGCACCTCCGCGAGCGCCTGCGGCACGTCGCGCCAGTGATGCGCGCTGTAGCGCGAGGCCACCATGTCGAAGCTGCCATCGGCGAAGGGCAGGCGCTCGGCGACGCCCTGCCGCGTGGCGATGTTGGCAAGGCCGCGCGTCTTGGCCTCGGCCGCGACGGCGCCCAGCATGTCCTCGGACAGATCGTAGGCCACCACCTCGCCTGCGAAGGGCGCGGCGGTGAAGCTCACATGCCCGCCGCCGCAGCCGAGATCGAGCAGCCGGGCGGGCCGCGCCTCCTCCACCAGGGACTTCAGGGCATCGAGATCAGCGCCCCGCGCATGGACGGCGCTCGCCACATAGGCCGCCGCCTGCGGGCCGAACATCTCGACCACATGAGCCTCATGACTGCGCACGCCTGCACCTTCGGCGGCCATTTCCGTTCTCCCAATCCTCTTGCTACCTCCAGCATAGACGCGGCGGTGCCGGGCGCAAGCACGCCTGTTCCGCTTTCGTTCTTGCCTGCGTGGGGACCCTCCGCTACCTTGAGATGCAGACAGGCAGCAGGCAGGGGGCGGCTGTGATCCAGCGGGTGGCGACGGTCGCGTTCGAGGGCGTCGAGGCGCGCCCGGTGGATGTGCAGGTGCATGTGGCCGCGGGCCTGCCGGCCTTCACCATCGTCGGCCTGCCGGACAAGGCGGTCACCGAGGCCAAGGAGCGGGTGCGCGCGGCCTTGATCGCATCAGGACTCGCCCTTCCGGCGCGGCGCATCACCGTGAATCTGGCACCCGCCGACCTGCCCAAGGAAGGCTCCCACTACGACCTGCCCATCGCGCTCGGCCTGATGGCGGCCATCGGCGCCATTCCCGGTGACGCGCTTTCCGGCTTCACGGTGGTGGGTGAGCTGGCGCTCGACGGTGCCATCGCGGCCGTGGCAGGCGTGCTGCCGGCGGCCATCGGCGCCAACGCCCGGGGCCACGGCCTCATCTGCCCCGCCCCCTGCGGTGCCGAAGCCGCGTGGGCCAGCCCGGACATGGACATCCTCGCCCCGCAATCCCTCATCCAGCTCGCCAACCACATGACCGGCCGCCAGGTGATGGGCCGGCCCGAGCCACGGATGAAGCCGCCGGGAGATATTATGCTCGACCTTCGGGACGTGAAGGGCCAGGAGACCGCCAAGCGGGCGCTGGAGGTGGCCGCGGCCGGCGGCCACAATCTCTTGTTCGTCGGCCCGCCCGGGGCCGGCAAGTCCATGCTGGCGCAGCGCCTGCCCTCCATCCTCCCGCCTTTGGCGCCGGCCGAGATGCTGGACGTCTCCATGATCGCCTCGGTGGCCGGCACCATCGAGGACGGCGCGCTGATGGACCGGCGCCCGTTCCGCGCCCCGCACCACTCCGCCAGCATGGCGGCCATGGTGGGCGGCGGGGCCAAGGCGAAGCCGGGCGAGGTCTCTCTCGCCCACAATGGCGTGCTGTTCCTCGATGAGCTGCCGGAATTTGCCCCGCAGGTGCTCGATTCCCTGCGCCAGCCGCTGGAGACGGGCGAGGTGCTGATCGCCCGCGCCAACCATCGCGTCACCTATCCCGCGCGCTTCCAACTCATCGCCGCCATGAACCCTTGCCGCTGCGGTCGCGCCGGCGAGCCGGGCTTCACCTGCAAGCGCGGGCCGCGCTGCGCCGACGAATATCAGGCGCGGCTCTCCGGGCCGTTCCTCGACCGCATCGACATCCATCTGGAGGTGCCATCGGTCTCGGCCTCGGACCTCGTGCTGCCGGCGCCGGCCGAAGGCTCGCGGGAGGTGGCGGCGCGCGTCGCCATGGCGCGGGAAATCCAGCTGGAGCGCTACGCCGCCCTCGGCCGGCCCGATGTGCGCACCAATGCGGAGGCCTCCGGGCCGTTGCTGGAGACGGTGGCGACGCCCGATTCGGCCGGGGCGGTGCTGCTCCGCGATGCCGCCGATGCCATGCGACTCAGCGCCCGTGGCTACCATCGCGTGCTGAAGGTGGCGCGCACCCTCGCCGATCTCGAAGGTGCGGAGGGGGTGGGCCGCCGCCATCTGGCGGAAGCCCTCGCCTATCGCGCCGCGGCCGAACGGCCCCGGGCGGCGGCCTAGACCGGGAGCGGAACGACCGCCGCCTCAACGCATCGCGTTGACGGCGAGGCCCTCGATATAGGTGATCTGGGCGAGGTCGCCCGGCTGCACCTTCTGCACGTCCGCGAGCACCTTGTCGTTGGCCGCCCGCACCACGCGGACATTGCCGTCCGGACCCTCGAAGGTGACGGTGCCGGCGGCCGGGTCGAGACCCACGAAGATGGAGGTCAGCGTGACCTCGCGGATGCCGAAGCCCTCCGGCCAGCCCGGCAGGCCGTCATTGATGGCGACCTCGGCCATCACCTCGCCCGGCTTGCCCTGATGCGCCTTGCCGAGCGCGGTGACGACGCCCGGCGCGACACGGATGAGCAGGTTCTCGCCCACCCGGTACAAGGAGAGGTCGCCGAGCAGCGGGGGCGCGATCACCGCCCAGCGGCGGCCGGCGGGGTCTTCCAGCACCACGCGGCGGGTGACGGGATCGGCCGACACGAACTTGGCCTTGTAGGCGAGCACGTTGACCTGCCCGATGCCCTGCACGAACACCTGCGTCACCTCCACCGGCATCGGCCGCTGCTGCGCCTGCGCCCCCGCCGGCGCGAGAAAAGCGAAGCTGGCGAGGAGCGCGGCCGAAAGGTGCATGCGCGTGAAAGTCATGGTGTCCCCCAACGAATCACAGGCGCCGACGCGCCGTCACCCTGCCGCTAACACCTGGGGCACCGTAGCGGCAAGGCGCGATCGCAAGGCTCTGGCGCGACCGGTCCACCCATTGTCACAGTGGCGTCGGAAAACTATGGTGATGCTGGCGTTCAAGTCCTGGGCACCCGCAAAAGCGGGCCATCTTCCAGGTCGCTCCTCGCAGCCAATGCGGCGCGTCGGCCGGGCCGGAAGACCCGGCGGCGGACTGGCGGAAGGGCGATACCAGCGTTGGTTGAGGCACGCCCGCCGACGGCGGCGGCCCGGAGTGGGGGTCGTTGCGATGAAACGAATGGGACAACCGGATCCCGGCTTCAACCTGCCAGCTTTGTTCGGCCGCGGCTTCGACGTCGCCCGCGACGCCGCGCGGGATTTCGCCCGCGACTTCGCCAAGGACCTGAAGAAGGATTTCGGCCGCGAGGGCGCCGCGCCTATGGTCGGCACCGAGCCCGGCGCCTTCCCCTTCCTGCGCGCCCAGCAGGCGACGCCCGCCGGCCGCCCGGTGCTCCCCGGGCCGCAGAAGCTGGTGACGGATTTCCGCGCCTATTCGGGCCTGCGCCACCGCGATGCGGTGCCGACAGAGCCCGAGAGCATCGTCCTCGGCCGGCTCGGCGCGCTTGAGGTGCGGCTCGCCCGCACCGCGCGCGACGTGCGCCGCGCCCAGCGCCTGCGCTACAAGGTGTTCTACGAGGAGATGTCGGCCACGCCCGACGCCACCACGCGCCTCGCCCGGCGCGACATGGACAGCTTCGACACCATCTGCGACCACATCCTGGTGCTGGACCACGACGCCGGGAAGATCGTTCTCGGCCGGCGCAAGCCCAAGGTGGTCGGCACGTACCGCCTGCTGCGGCAGGAGGTGGCGAACCGCCATGGCGGCTTCTACACCCAGGGCGAGTTCGACGTGGGCGGGGTCATCGCCGCCCATCCGACCCTGCGCTTCCTGGAACTCGGCCGCTCCTGCGTGCTCAAGCCCTACCGCAACAAGCGGACCGTCGAGCTGCTGTGGCACGGGGTGTGGACCTACATCCTGCGCAACAAGATCGACGCCATGTTCGGCTGCGCCAGCCTTGAGGGCACGGATCCGGCGGAACTCGACCTGCCGCTGTCCTTCCTGCACCACAACGCCATGGCCCCGGAAGAATGGCGCGCGCGGGCCGTCGAAGGCCGGCATGTCTCCATGGACCGCATGGCCAAGGCCGACATCGACATGAAGAAGGCGCTGCAGGCCCTGCCGCCCCTCATCAAGGGCTATCTGCGGCTCGGCGGCTTCGTCGGCGACGGCGCGGTGGTGGACCACCAGTTCGGCACCACCGACGTTCTCATCATCCTGCCGGTCTCGGTCATCAGCCCCCGCTATGTGGAGCATTTCGGCCCCACCGCGAATCGCCACGCCATCTGAGCGTTGGCAGGCCGCGCCGGGCCGTGCATAAGCTGCGCCCTCAGGAGAGGGCGCCATGATCGAGATCACGCCCCGCATCGCCATCGCCGAGGACGAGATCGAGCTCGCCTTCGTGCGTGCGTCCGGGCCGGGCGGGCAGAACGTCAACAAGGTGTCGAGCGCGGTCCAGCTGCGCTTCGATGCGGCGCGCTCGCCCAACCTGCCCGAGGGCGTGAAGATGCGCCTCGCCCGCCTCGCCGGCCGGCGCATGACGCAGGATGGCGTCATCGTCATCCAGGCCCAGCGCTTCCGCACCCAGGAGCGCAACCGGGAAGATGCCATCGAGCGGCTGGTGGAGCTGATCCGCGCCGCCACGGTGGTCATGCCCGTGCGGCGGCCCACGCGGCCCACCCTCGCCTCCAAGGAACGGCGCCTTGCCGCCAAGGACCGGCGGGGCCAGGTGAAATCCATGCGGCAATCGAAGCCGGACGCGGACTGAAGCGCCGTCAGGAGCCGGTCAGCGCGCCGCCTTCAGCAGGCGGTCGGCGGCGGCCCGCGCCTCCTGCGTCACGGTCGCGCCGGCGAGCATGCGGGCGATCTCCTCGCGCCGCGTGCTGGCGGTGAGGGCGTTGACGCGGGTGGTTACGGGCGCGTCCGGGTCCACCACGTCCTGGGCGCTCGCCTTGGCGATGAGGAGGTGGTTGCGCGCGCGGGCGGCCACCTGCGGCGCGTGGGTGACGCACAGCACCTGCACCCGCTCCGCGAGGCGACCGAGGCGCTGGCCGATAGCGTCCGCCACCGCGCCGCCCACGCCGGTGTCGATCTCGTCGAAGATCAGCGTCGGAGCCGAGCCGCGATCCGCCAGCACCACCTTCAACGCGAGGAGGAAGCGCGCCAGCTCGCCGCCGGAGGCCACCTTCATCAGCGCGCCGGGCCGCGTGCCGGGATTGGTCCGCACCCAGAATTCCACCTGATCGTGCCCGGCCGACCCGGCCGCGGCGGGATCGCTGGTGACGCGGGTGATGAAGCTCGCCCGCTCCAGCTTGAGCGGCGGCAGCTCCGCCGCGACGGCCTTGTCGAGCACGGCGGCCGCGCTGTGGCGGGCACGGGAGAGCTCTTCCGCGGCGGCGTGATAGGCTGCCCCGGCCTCGTTCACGCTCGCTTCCAGCCGCGCCAGCGTCGCGGCGCTGCGGTCGAGGCGCTCCAGGTCGGACTGGTAGCGGGCGGCGAGGGCGGGCAGGTCGTCGGCACTGACATGATATTTGCGCGCGGCGGCGCGGAGCGCGAACAGCCGCTCCTCGATCCGCTCCAGCTCGCGCGGGTCGAACGCCGCATCGGCACGGGCGGCTTCCAGATGCTGGCGCGCCGTCTCCAGCGCATCCAGCGCCTGGTCGATGGCCTCGACCGCCGGACGCACCAGCGCCTGCGCTTCGCCCGCCCGGCGCTCCAGCCGGCGCACGGCGGCAGCCAGAGAGGGTATGGGCGAGCTGCCACCGGAGACCGCATCCAGCGCCTCGTCGAGATCGCCGGCGATCTTCTCCGATCGCATCATGGCGGTGCGCCGCTCGGACAGGGCCAGTTCCTCGCCCGGCTCCGGGCCCAGCGCGGAGAGTTCTTCCACTGCGTGACGAATGAAGTCGGCCTCGCGGGCGGCGATCTCCAGCCGCTCCCGCTCGTCCTTCGCCTCGGCAAGGGCGGTCCGCCATGCCCGCCAGAGGTCGCCCACGGCCGCGACCTGCGCGGCGAGGCCACCGAAGGCGTCGAGCAGGAGCCGGTGGCTCGCGGCATCCACCATGGCGCGGTCGGCGTGCTGGCCGTGCAGCTCGATGAGGCTCGCGCCGATGAGGCGCAGCGTCTGCACGCTCACCGCCTCCTCGTTGACGCTGGCGCGGGTGCGCCCGTCAGCCATCTGGATGCGGCGAATCACCAGCGGCCCCTCGTCGGGCAGTTCGGCGGCGGCAAGGATGTCGTGGGCGGGATGGTCGAGGGCGAGATCGAAGGTGAGCGTCACCTGTCCCTTGGGCTGCCCGTGGCGCACCAGGGCGCCGTCACCCCGCCCACCGAGGGCGAGGGACACGGCATCGAGCAGTATCGATTTGCCGGCACCCGTCTCACCGGTCAGGACCGTGAGGCCCTCCGACAGGGTGAGATCGAGCTTCTCGATGAGGACGATGTCCCGGATCGAGAGCGTCGCCAGCATGGAATATCAGCCAAGCCCCATCTTCTTGAACGCCTGGCTGATCCAGGACGCCTTGTTCTCCTGCGGCTCGGCCCCACCGGACTGAACCAGCTTGTAGGCGTCCTTATACCACGAGCTGTCGGGGAAGTTATAGCCAAGCACGGCGGCCGCCGTCTGCGCCTCGCCGATGATGCCCATGGCCATGTAGCACTCGGTGAGGCGATAGAGGGCTTCCTCCACCTGCCGCGTGGTCTGGTACTGGGTCACGACCACCTTGAAGCGGTTGATGGCGCCCGTGTAGTTGCGCTGCTCCAGATAGTAACGGCCGATGGCCATTTCCTTGCCGGCGAGCTGATCGCGCGCGACTTCGATCTTCCGCTTCGCGGTGGCCGCGTATTCCGTATTGGGATACTTGCGCACCACGGCCTCGAGCGCGTCGAGGGCCTGCCGCGTCTTGCGCTGGTCGCGGGTGATGTCGGGAATGTTCTCGTAGAGCGCCGAAGCGACGAGATACTGGGCATAGGCCGCGTCAGCCGAGCCGGGATAGAGCGCGATGTAGCGCTTTCCGACGCCAATGGCCTCGTCGTACTTGCCCGCCTCGAAATACGAGTAGGTGGTCATGAGCAGCGCCTTGCGCGCCCATTCCGAATAGGGGTGGGCCCGGTCCACGTCCTCGAAGCGCTTGGCTGCCTTTTCCGGCTCCTGCCGGCGCAGCAAGGTGAGGCCCTCGTTGTAAATCTTCTCGGCCGGCTCGTCGGGGGGAATGGTGTCGTCCTTGTCGCTGGCACAGCCGGAGACGAGGAGACCCATGGCCAAGGCAAGCACCAGCATCCCGCCGCGCACGAGCGCGGACGCCAGCGCGGCACCTCGCAGAAGGGTGCGCATGGGCAGGACATCGTTCAAGAATCGCATCACGGTTCAGCTTCCGTCCCGCGCCTCAAGGCGCCGCTTGTAACCGAAGGATCGCGCCGGGTAAAACCGCTCGGCCGGCAGGCTGCCAGCCGGGCGCCTCCGCCCACTCCTCGACACGCTCCCCTGCTCGTTTCCTCACTTCCGCCCGCCGCAGGCATCGCCTACATGCGTCCGGAATGCCTCGGCCCCCGCGCCCACGGCCACGGCAGGAAAACAGCCCCTCCGCGCTATCGGTGCTTTCAGTCGGCAATGTGGCGGCCGACGCTCCCACCCGCCTTCGGCGACAGGAGTGTGGCCGCCCCGCCACGCCGGCTCACGCAGCGCGAGGTGCGAGCGGCATCTAAATCGAGACGAGGTTAAAACTTCGCAAGCGCGCGGCTGCCAGAGCCCGCGACGCAGGCGGCCAAAACAGAAGCGGCGCCCGAGGGGGCGCCGCAGCTTCAGGATGCGAGGAAGATCAGATTTCCGGGGCGAACACCGGCACCGGGCTGGACACGCCGATCTCGGCACCCACGGTGTCGCGGACGGGCCGGACCGGAGCCTCGACGATGGCATAGTTGGCGCGGTCGGCGAGCAGGGCGTCCACCACCTGGAAGTTCAGCTTGTGGCCGCCGCGGAAGGAGCGGTAGCGCGCCATCAGGGGCATCCCGGCGAGGGCGAGGTCGCCCACCGCGTCGAGCGCCTTGTGGCGGACGAATTCGTCGGAGAAGCGCAGGCCGTCGGGGTTCAGCACGCCGCTCTCGTCGAGGCAGACCGTGTTCTCAAGGGCGGCGCCGCGGGCGTAGCCGGCAGAGCGCAGGCGCTCCACATCCTTGAGGAAGCCGAAGGTGCGGGCCGAAGCCAGCTCACGGCGGAACACGGCCGGAGACATGGTGGCGGCGAAGCGCTGGCGGCCGATGAGATCGTGTCCGAACTCGATCTCCACCTCGAGGCGGAAACCGGCTTCGTAGGGCAGAAGCTCGCCGAAGGACGCGCCGTTCTCGACGCGGACGGGCTTGAGCACCTTGAGGAACTTGCGGCGGCCGCGCACTTCGGTGACGCCAGCGGCGTCGATGGCGGCCACAAAATCGCCCGCGCTGCCGTCGAGGATCGGAACTTCGGGGCCGTCGATCTCGACCGTGGCATTGTCCACGCCGAGGCCGCTCAGGGCCGCGAGGACGTGCTCGACGGTGGAGACAAGGGCGCCAGAGCGATCGCCGAGAACGGTGGCGAGGTCGGTGGCCTGCACGGAACGGCGGCTGACGGTGGCCTTGCGGGGCGCCTGATCGGCGAAGGAGCGGATGAAGACGACACCAGTGTTCGCGGACGCGGGCTTCAGGGTGATGGTCGCTTCGACCCCGGCGTGAACGCCGACACCCTTGAGTGCGATTTCACGAGCCAGAGTGGTCTGCATCTTTGGTGCGTCCCGTTTCGGGGAAGTTTCCGGCTAACGGGTGTGTCCCGCTTGCCGCACTCCTTCCCTCAAACCTTCACTTTGGGTCCCAACTTTCGCCCCGGTTGTACAAAGAAATTGTCAACACAGTCGGCGAGTCGGTCCCTCAGGATGGGTGCACCCTAGTCGTCACGGGGGGTGACGCCAAATCACGCTTGCTTACCCTCTGTTACGAACACCCTTTATCAATTTCCCATTAACTATCAGATAGTTAGCGGCAAGTTTCAAGGTGCCGGAGAGGCCTCTGTTACAGCCTTCCGCAGGGGTGAAGCCACACGAATCGGGAGAGATGTGGCGCGAAAGCCACAAGGTTGCAGCGTGCTCAAGCCAGCGCGTGGGCGTCTGATCGGCTGCCGCGGAATGGACGCGAAAACGGCCGGAGGGCGGCCGGCAGCCGGCACCGGGGAGACCGGCGCCGGCTAAGCCTTCATCGAACTTCAGTTCGCCTGGCGACGCAGGAAAGCCGGGATTTCCAGCTGGTCGTCGTCATGGTGCGGGCCGGGACGCGAGGGCACTTCGGCGGCCGGACGCATGGGCGGACGCTTGGCGAACTCGGACACCGGCGGCTCACCGCCACGCGAGGGCATGGTCGGGCGGGCATCGCGCGGCTCGCCACGGCCTTCACCGCGGGGATCGGGACGCTGCTGCTCGGGACGACGCTCGGGGGCCCGCATGCTGGGCTGTTCGCGGCGCGCGGGCTCGGGTTCGGGCTCCTCGCGGCGACCAACGTGCGCAAGACGCTGCAGAAGGGTCATGCGCTTCTTGTCCGGCTGGGCCTGCTCCACCGGCGGCTCACCCCGCTGGGCGCGGATCTGGTTCTGCGCGGGCAGCGGCAGCTCGTCGACACGGGGCATGCGCGGGGAACGCGGACGCTGGCCGGCCGGCGGGATGTAGGGGGCGAACTCGTCCTCCACCATCGGCGCGGGCTGGGGCGCGGGCTCCGGCTCGGCGAAATAGGTGGGCTTGGGCGGCGCGGTGCGGATGGTCACGTCGTCGATGGCGACGGCGCGGTCGGCCGGAGCCTGCTGGGGCTGGGCCGGCGGGGCATAGGACTGGGGCGCATAGGCCTGCGGGGCCTGGCCCTTCTGGGCGGCGTCTTCCATGGCGATCAGGTCTTCGGCCTGGATCGCGGCCACGGCGCTGCGGATCTGCGCCTCGCGGGTGGCCTCGACGGCAGCCCGGCCGGCGTTGGAGATCTTGCGACCGGCGAGCTCAGGGAAGCGGTCGGCGACCGGCTGGAGCTGCTCGGGGATCACCGCCGGGTCGATCCCGGTGGCCACCACCGAGACGCGGATGATGCCGTCCAGCATCTCGTCGAAGGTCGCGCCGAGGATGATGTTGGCGTCGGGGTCCACTTCCTCGCGGATGCGGGTCGCGGCCTCGTCCACCTCGAACAGGGTCATGTCCTTGCCGCCGGTGATGGAGATCAGCAGCCCGCCGGCACCGCGCATGGAGGTCTCGTCCAGCAGCGGGTTGGCGATGGCGGCCTCGGCGGCCTGGATGGCGCGCTTGTCGCCGGAGGCTTCGCCCGTGCCCATCATCGCCTTGCCCATGTCGCGCATCACGGCGCGCACGTCGGCGAAGTCGAGGTTGATGAGGCCTTCCTTCACCATCAGGTCGGTGATGCAGGCGACGCCCGAATAGAGCACCTGGTCGGCCATGGCGAAGGCGTCGGCGAAGGTGGTCTTCTCGTTCGCCACCCGGAACAGGTTCTGGTTCGGGATGACGATGAGGGTGTCGACGCTCTTCTGCAGCTCGCTGATGCCGTGCTCGGCGACGCGCATGCGGCGCTGGCCCTCGAAGTGGAAGGGCTTGGTCACCACGCCGACAGTCAGGATGCCGAGCTCGCGGGCCGCGCGGGCCACCACGGGGGCAGCGCCGGTGCCGGTGCCACCGCCCATGCCGGCGGTGATGAAGACCATGTGCGAGCCGGACAGGTGGTCGCGGATTTCGTCGATGACTTCTTCGGCGGCGGCCCGGCCGACCTCCGGCTGGGAGCCGGCGCCGAGACCCTCGGTCACCGCCACGCCCATCTGCACCACGCGCTCGGCCTTGGTGAGGGCGAGGGCCTGGGCATCGGTGTTCGCCACCACGAACTCCACGCCGTGGAGCCCGGAGGTGATCATGTTGTTAACGGCGTTGCCGCCGGCGCCGCCCACACCGAACACCGTGATCCGGGGACGAAGCTCACGAATGTCGGGCATCTGAAGGTTGATCGTCATGCTATTGCTCCGTCCCGATCGGCCCTGTCCGCCGCTCGCGAATCCTTGATGACCTCTTTGTTACGGCAGCTTTCGTTAACCATGTCTAAAAGCTGTCCTTCAGCCAGCGGCCGACGCGACCGAAATAGCCCGGTCCCTCACCCACTGCCGCCTGCCGCCGGCGCGGCTCGAAATGCTCGAGCCCTGCCACCTGCGGATAGACGAGAAGACCTGCCGTCACCGCGAAGGCCGCGCCGCGCGCAGCCTCGGGAAGACGGGAAACGCCAAGCGGGCGGCCGATTCTGACCTGCGGGCCGATGACCCGCGCCACGAGATCGGCAAGCCCCTGAAGCTGCGCCGCGCCGCCCGTGAGCACGATGCGCCGGCCGGCATCCCCGGCATGGCCGGAGGCCCTGAGGCGATCGCGCAACAGTTCGACGATTTCCTCCGCCCGCGGCTTCACGATGGTGACGAGCCGGGACTTCGGGACCATGTGCGGCTGGTCGCGCGAATCACCCGACAAGGGCGGCACGGTCAGCATGTCGTGATCGTCGGAGGAGACCGCCACCACGGCGCCGTGCAGCGCCTTCAGACGCTCGGCATCGGCAAGGCGCGCGGGCATGCCGCGGGCCACGTCGTTGGTGATGTGCTGGCCGCCCAGCGCCACGCCGTCCACATAGACGCAGTGGCCGCCGGCGACGATGGAGAAGGTGGTGGTGCCGGCGCCCATGTCGATGAGGGTGACGCCCAGTTCCATCTCGTCGTCGGTGAGCGAGGAGAGCGCCGCCGCATAGGGCGCCGCCACCATGGCCTCGATGGAGAGATGGCAGCGCTCGACGCACAGCACGAGATTCTTCAGCGCGGTGAGGTCGGCGGTGATGACATGCATGTCGGCGCCAAGCTCGCGGCCGAGCATGCCGCACGGCTCGCCGATGCCGCGCCGGCCGTCCAGCGAATAGCCCACCGGCAGCGCGTGCATCACGGCGCGGCCATCGCCCACCGCATAGGTGGAGGCGGCTTCCAGCACCCGGCGGATGTCGAATTCCTCCACCGCCGGGGCGGAGAGGCGCACCGCGGCCTCGTAGTGCTGGGAGGCGAGCCGGCCGCCGGAGACGCCGACCACCACCGAGGCGATCTGCACCCCCGAGGCGCGCTCGGCCATGTCCACCGCCTGGCGGATGGCGAGTTCCGCCTTCGCCATGTCCACCACCGCCCCGCCCTTGATGCCGTGGGCGCGGGTGTGGCCGATGCCGAGCACGTCGATGGCGTGGGTGCGCCGCGTCAGCACGTCGGATGCGCCGCGCGGCTTCAGCCGGGCGATGGCGCAAACCACCTTGCTGGTGCCGATGTCGAGCACCCCGACGATGCCGCCCTTTTTCGGCGGCAGCGGGCGCATCTTCGGCGCGAAGCCCTGGGCGAGCCGTCCCCTCATGCGGGGCCTCCCTTCTTTGCCTTGGCGCGGGCCTTGAGCATTTCGGCGCGGGCGGCGGCGGCAGCGTCGGACTGGCGCACCACCACGCGATCCGGCAGGCGCAGGTCGACGATGGTGATGTCGCGGCTGAGCAGTTTCTTCTCGCGGTCGAGGTCCATGAGGGCGACGAGGGCGCCCTCCAGATTCTCTTCCGGCAGGCGCACGTCGATGCCGTTGCGGGTCTTCAGCGTCCAGCGCCGCTCCGCGACGAAGATGGCGGCGCGCACCTGTTCCTTGAGAGCGGGCAGGCGGGCCAGCGCGTCGACGATCTCGCCGACATGGTTCTGCGCGCCTTCGCCCACCACGATGGGCAGCTGCACGTAGCGCGGATCGTCCGAATAGGGCGCGATGGGGATGCCGTCGCGGGCGATCACCTTGATCTCGCCATTGACCTGCCAGAGCGCATAGGCCTGGCGCTCGGTGATCGCGATCTCGATCCGGTCGGGATAGAACTTGCGCACGCTGGCGCTGGCGATCCACGGCATCGCCTCGAGGCGCGCGCGCATCTCGTCCGCGTTCAGGAAGAGGATGGACGTGGAGGACTTGATGCCCGCCGTCTCCAGGATCTGCGCCGGCGTGACGTGATTGTGCCCGGCGATGTTGACTTCCTTCACCTTGAAGCCGGCGAGGTTGCCGGCGGCGTCCGCCACGTCGATGACAATGCCCTTCGCCTCTTCCACATGGCCGCCGAGCACCGTGCCGTAGGCGGAGAAGCCGCCGATCACCGCGATGGCGAGGAGGCTGGCGCTGCGCCGGCCGAGGCGCGAGGTGGACATGCGCACCGACAGGCGGCGCAGGAAAAGCGCGAGCCGGCTGGCGGGCCGGGTGTCGATGGCGAGGCGCTTGTGCCGCCCGGGGGGCGGCGCGGGGGCGCGGGGCGCGGCATCGGGCCTTGCGCCATAGCCTGCACCGGGGCGCTGCGGGGGTCGCCTGCCCGCGCCGGGGCGGGGTCCTAGCGATCCAGCGACGCGTCCTCCACCATCCATGTCACAAGCTCGCCGAATGAGATGCCCGCGTGAGCGGCCAGTTCTGGCACCAGAGACGTCCGCGTCATGCCGGGCTGGGTGTTGACCTCGAGACAGACGAGGCCAGAGGCATCGCCCTTCGACGGGTCGAAGCGAAAATCGCTCCGCGACACCCCCCGGCACCCGAGAGCTCGATGCGCCGTGAGGCTTAACATCTGCACCCGTTGGTAAATTTCAGGTAAAATGCGGGCCGGAAGGATGTGGCGCGAGCCGCCCGGTGCATACTTGCTTTCGTAATCGTAAAACGCCTGCGTCGATTCGATTTCAATGACATCGAAGACCTTGTCGCCCATCACGGCGCAGGTCAGCTCGAGCCCGGCGATGAATTCCTCCACAAGAAGATTTTCGCCGAGGGTCCAGTCCTCGCGCGTCAATTCCTGCGGCGGATGCTCCTGATCCTCGCGCACGATGAAGACGCCGACGCTGGAGCCGCCGGTATTGGGCTTCAGCACGTAGGGCCGTTCCATGGCATGGGCCTTGGCGGCCGCGGCCCGGCTGACCAGCCCGCCCTTCGCCACCGGCACCCCGGCGGCGGCCAGCATGATGCGCGCCTGCGCCTTGTCCATGGCGAGCGCCGAGGCCAGCACGCCGGAATGGCTGTAGGGGATGCGCAGGATTTCGAGGATGCCCTGGATGGTGCCGTCCTCGCCCGGCGCGCCGTGCAGCACGTTGAACACCACGTCCGGCTTGAGCCGCGCCAGCACCTCGGCGACATCGCGGCCCACGTCGACCGGCGTCACGCGGTAGCCGGCGCCTTCGAGGGCGGCGGCGCAGGCGGCGCCGGAATTGAGCGACACCTCCCGCTCGGAGGACCATCCGCCCATCAGCACCGCCACGTGTTTGGCCATCGACGTCATTCCCGTTCCGAATCCGGCGCGCGCCGGCGCCTGCTCTGAAGAGAGCAGCTTTGCGCCAGCACCATGGCGCGGTCCGGTTTTAGGTTTTGCTAATAGCTCAGGCCGGCGGGAGCGGAAGGCCGATCCGCTTGATCTCCCACTCCAGCGTCACGCCGGAGGTCTCCTTCACCCGCCGGCGCACCTCCTCGCCCAGCCCCTCGATCTCCGCCGCCGTAGCGCCGCCGAGATTGATGAGGAAGTTGGTGTGCAGCTCCGAAACCTGCGCGCGGCCGATGATGAGGCCCCGGCAGCCGGCGGCGTCCACCAGCTTCCAGGCGCTGGTGCCGAGCGGGTTCTTGAAAGTGGAGCCGCCGGTGCGGCTCTTGATGGGCTGGGTCGCCTCCCGGCTCTCAGTGATCTTGGCCATCTCGGCCGCGATCTCCGTGGGATCACCGGGGCGGCCTTCGAAGACGGCGCGGGTGAAGATCACGTCATCCGGCACGCCGCAATGGCGGTAGGTGAATCCCATGTCGGCATTGGTGAACCGCACCTTCGCGCCGGCGCGGGTGACGCCCTCCGCCTCCACCAGAACGTCCTTGGTCTCGCCACCATAGGCGCCGCCATTCATGCGCAGGGCGCCGCCGATGGCGCCGGGAATGCCGCGCAGGAAGGAGAAGCCGGCGAGCCCCGCATCCGCCGCCGCGCGCGCCACCTTCACGTCCGGCACGCCGGTGCCCGCGACGATGCGCGTGCCCTCGACGCTCACGTCGGTAAAGCCGCGGCCGAGGCGGATCACCACGCCGGGCACGCCGCCATCGCGCACGATGAGGTTGGAGCCGAGGCCGATCACCGTCACCGGCAGATCGGCCGGGATATGGGACAGGAGATAGGCGAGGTCGTCGGCATCGGCCGGCAGGAACAGGAGCTGGGCCGGGCCGCCGACGCGGAACCAGGTGAAATCGGCGAGCGGCGCATTGGCGTTAAGTGTGCCGCGCAGTTCCGGCAGCAGCGGCCGCAGGGCGGGCAGAAGATCAGGGAATGCGGCGGGGGCCGCCCCGCCGGTCTCGGCCATGCTCATGGTGTCACCGGTCCTTCGGGCGTGCCTCTCCCACACATGCGGCGACAGGGCAAGCCGGGCGATTTCCCCACCGGCCACGGCCGTGGCATCATGCGGCTCCGTTCGCCTGGAGCTGCCCCACCATGAGCGAAGACGCGCTCCCCCCCGACACCAAGCTCACCACCACCAAGCAACGCTGGGCCGAGGAAGGCCGCTTCCTGACCGGCCGCATCGCCCGCCCGGATGCCGAGCGCCTGCCGCCCGGCCAGCATCTGGTGCGCGACTGGCCGGTGCTCGACCTCGGCCTCCAGCCCGTGGTGACGCGCGAATCCTTCCGCCTCGACGTTACCGGCGCGGTGAAGAACGCCCTCTCGCTCGACTGGGCCGCCTTCTCGGCGCTGCCCCAGAGCCGCAGCCTCAGCGACATCCACTGCGTCACCACCTGGTCGCGCTACGACAATACGTGGGAAGGGGTGCTCACCCGCGACCTGCTCGAAGTGGCGCGCCCCGCGCCCCATGCGGCGGCGGTGATGCTGCACAGCTATGACGGCTACACCACCAACCTGCTCCTGGCCGACTTCGCCTCCGAGGACGCGCTCATCGCCCACAGCTGGGAAGGCCGGCCCCTGACGCAGGAGCACGGCGCCCCGGCGCGCCTCGTGGTGCCGCACCTCTATTTCTGGAAAAGCGCCAAGTGGATCAAGGCGATCGAGTTCATCGCCCGCGACAAGGCCGGCTTCTGGGAAGAGCGCGGCTATCACATGCGCGGCGACCCGTGGGGCGAGCAGCGCTATTCGGACGACTAGTCCGCGCGCTCACGCCGCCCGGCGGCGGGTAACCTCGGAACGGGCGAAGAGCTCGGCCACCCAGTCCACGAACACGCGCAGCCGGCTGGTGAGATGCCGGCTGGGCGGATAGACCACGTGGATGGGCATTTCGCCGGCCTCCCACTCGGTGAGGATCGGCACCAGCGTGCCCGACGCAAGGTGCTCTTCCACTTGGAAAACCGGTGACATGATCGCCCCGAGCCCGGCCAGCGCGGCGGCGATGTAGGCATTGCCGTCATTGGTGGCGACGCTGTAGCGCCCGGACAGCTCCACCACCTCGTCGCCCCGCGTGAAGTCAAAGGGGTGATACCGGCCGCTCTGGGCGCTGAAATAGCGGATCAGCTTGTGCGTCTCCTCGAAATCGAGGGGATGCTGCGGGGCGCCGTACCGCGCGATGTAGCCGGGCGAGGCTACCGTGATGAAGCGCAGCACGCCGATGCGCCGGGCCACGAGGTTCGGATCCTGGATCTCGCCGACGCGGATCACGCAGTCGACATTCTCGCTAAGCAGATCCACGGGCCGGTCGGTGCAGCCCACGTCGAGCGTGATGTCGGGATAGCGGTCGACGAAATCCGGCAGCGCCGGCATCAGCAGCCGGGTGGCAAGGGAAGGCGAGATGTCGATGCGCAGCTTGCCGCGCGGCACCGCCTGCGCCGAAGAGAGCGAGCCGTCGAGTTCGTCGATGTCGTGGAGAATGGCGAGCGCCCGCTCGTAATAGGCCGCCCCGTCGGGCGTTACCGTCACCCGGCGCGTGGTGCGGTTGAGGAGGCGGGTCTGCAGGTGCGCCTCCAGCGTCTGGACGTGCTTGGTCAGCGTCGCCTTGGGCATCCGCAGGAGGTCGGCGGAGCGGGTGAAGCTGCCGGTTTCCACCACGCGGGTGAAGGCGCGCATTGCAGCAAGCTGGTCCATCCTCGGCCCTCAAATGCACCATTGTTCCTTCGTGTGAACAATGAACTCATGAACTCGCGGTTTATCCCCTTCTAGATCGCCAATATGGTTTCTGCATCGCACAAGGGCGTGAGAGCCGCGGATCGGCTCATGCGCACGCAAGGACGAGACAGATGACCCCGATCAGCCAGACCATCACCCTCGAGACCGGGACCGGCGCGCTGCCGGCGCGGCTCTATGGGTCGCGTCCGGCGAAGGGGTTCGCGCCGCTCGTCTTCCACCTTCATGGCGGCGCGTTCACCAGCGGCAATCTGGAATACGGGGCCTATATCTCCGGCATTCTCGCGGCGGCCGGGGCGGTGGTGGTCTCGGCGGATTATCCGCTTGCCTGCGAGCACCCGTTTCCCTTCGCCCTCACCGCGCTGTTTGCCGCCGTCACCGACGTCTACCGCCGCCGGGCGGCCCTCGCCGGGCGCGGCGCACCGCTCTATCTCGCGGGGGAGGAATCGGGTGGCAACCTCGCCGCCGGCCTCGCCATGATGGCGCGTGACCAGCGCTCCCCCCCCATCGCCGGGCAGATTCTCGTCTCGCCCATGCTTGATCCCAGCCTCGCCACCGCCTCCATCCGCCGCGCCGATGCCGGCAGCTGCGGCTGCAAGTGGGCGGACGGCTGGCAGACCTATCTCGGCTCGCCCGAGAAGGCGGCCCATCCCTATGCCGCGCCCCTCGCCTCCTCCCGCCTCGGCGCGCTGCCGCCGGCTCTGGTGGTGAGCGCGGAGGACTGCCCCATGTGCGACGAGAGCCGGCGCTACGCCGACGCGCTCGCCTCGGCCGGCGTGCTCACCTGCGTGCATATCCTGCCGGGGCCGACCGAATGGCCCGACAGCATTTCGTGTCCGGCGCCGAAACCGGCCGCCTGGAGCAGCGCGATGCGCGACCTGTTCCGCGATTTCTTCGTTTCCACGCGTCCCGCTTCACGGTCCGGTCGGCTCAAGGCCGATCCGGCCGTCCTCTGACAGACCGACCGCCAAGGACTGCCCTCATGACCGCCCCGAATTCCGCTCCGAACGACACGCCCCCCACCCTCCAGTCCACCAAGCCCGCCGCAAGGAAGCCGCGCCTGCGGGAGGCCCTGCTGCTGGGCACCGCTGCGCTCCTCGCGGTGTTCGGCGTGCTCTATGGCCTGCCCAAGGAGGGCGGCGCCCATGCCGACAAGCCCGCCGCGGCGGCGGCCCCGCCGGCCGTGCCGGTCTCGGTGGCCACCGTGGAGCAGCGCGATGCGCGCCTGTTCGACACCTTCTCCGGTCGCCTGGAAGCGGTGGAGCGGGTGGAGGTGCGATCCCGCGTCGCCGGTGCCATCAAGGCGGTGCATTTCCGCGAGGGGGCGCTGGTGAGGGAGGGCGAACTCCTCGTCTCCATCGATCCCGAGCCCTATGAGGCCGACGTGGCCGAGGCCGAGGCGCAGGTCGCCTCCGTCCAGGCCCGCCTCGACCTAGCCCGCAACGAGCTGGAGCGCGGCGAGAAGCTGTTCACCACCAAGACGCTCTCCCAGAGCACCCTGGACGAGCGCCTCAACGGCCAGCGCGCCGCGGAGGCCGGGCTCAGGGCCGCGCAGGCGAAGCTCGCCGCGGCGAAGCTCAACCTCTCTTACACCAAGGTCCGCGCCCCCGTGTCGGGCCGGGTCGGCAAGTCGGAGATCACGGTGGGCAATCTCGTGGCCGCCGGCCCCGGCGCGCCAGTGCTCACCACCCTCGTCTCGGTTGATCCCATCTACGCCAGCTTCAGCGCCGACGAGGCGACCGTCGCCCGTGCCCTCGCCGGGCTCGGCGGCGGCGGGGACGTGGCCGACCGGCTCGACCAGATCCCAGTGCTGATGACCCTCGCCTCCGGCGTGCCGCCGGTGGAAGGCGTCATGCAGCTGGTGGACAACCAGGTCGATCCGCGCACCGGCACGGTGCGGGTCCGCGCCCGCTTCTCCAATCCGGACGGACGACTCCTGCCGGGCCAGTTCGTGCGGCTGGAGATGGGCCAGCCCAAGGCCGCGCCCGCCGTGCTCGTGAGCGAGCGGGCCGTGGGCACGGACCAGGACAAGAAGTTCGTGTTCGTGGTCGATGCCTCCAACAAGGCCGTGTGGCGCGAGGTGACCCTCGGCGCTCCCGTGGACGGCCTGCGTGTCGTCACCAACGGTCTTGCGGCCGGCGAGCGCGTGGTCGTCAACGGCCTGCACCGGGTGCGCCCCGGCGCGGCGGTGACGCCCGAACCCGTCGCCATGCGCGTGAGCGAAGCGGCGGCGACCCGCACGAACTGACGTACCGCCTTCCCGGCCAAGACCGGGAGGGCCTCCAGCGAATTCGCCTCGCCCCCTCCCCGCACGGAGGGGGTCGGGAGAGGGCTGCGCCGGGCGTAATCGCCCCCTCGTCCGGCGCAGCCCCTCACCCCCAATTGCCGAACCGACCCCGCGCGCAGACCGCTGCGGGGACGGCCGGTTGCGTCCCGCGTTCCGCCCCTTTCATCCAGCCGCCCCGAGGCGGGAGGGTTCCATGAACCTGTCCAGATTCTTCATCGACCGCCCGATCTTCGCCGGCGTGCTCTCCGTTCTCATCTTCCTCGCCGGCCTCATCGCCATGCGGGCCATGCCCATCTCCGAATATCCGGAGGTGGTGCCGCCGCAGGTGGTGGTGCGCGCCACCTATCCCGGCGCCAACCCCAAGGTGATCGCCGAAACGGTCTCGACCCCGCTGGAGGAATCCATCAACGGCGTCGAGGGCATGCTCTACATGTCGAGCCAGGCCACCACCGACGGCATCATGACGCTGACCGTCACCTTCAAGCTGGGCACCGACCCGGACAAGGCGCAGCAGCTCGTCCAGAACCGCATCTCGCAGGCTGAGCCCCGCCTGCCGGAAGAAGTGCGGCGCCTCGGCGTGACCACGGTGAAGTCCTCGCCCGACCTCACCATGGTCGTCCACCTCATCTCGCCCAACAACCGCTACGACACGACCTATCTGCGCAACTACGCGGTGCTGAACGTGAAGGACCGCCTCGCCCGCATCGACGGCGTGGGGCAGGTGCAGCTGTTCGGCGCCGGCGACTATTCCATGCGCATCTGGCTCGACCCGCAGAAGGTGGCCGAGCACGGCCTTTCCGCCGCCGACGTGGTGCGCGAAATCCGCGCCCAGAACGTACAGGCGGCGGCCGGCGTGGTCGGCGCATCGCCCGGGGCGCCGGGTCTCGATCTCCAGCTCTCGATCAACGCGCAGGGCCGCCTCGCCAACGAGGAGGAGTTCGCCAACATCGTGGTGAAGAGCGGCACCAACGGCGAGATCGTGCTGCTGAAGGACGTGGCGCGCATCGAGCTTGGTGCGTCCGAATATGCCCTGCGCTCGCTGCTCAACAACACCCAGGCGGTGGCCGTGCCGATCTTCCAGGCGCCCGGCTCCAACGCCATCCGCATCGCCGACGACGTCCGGCTCGTGATGGACGAGATCAAGGCGAACATGCCGGAGGGCGTGGACTATTCCATCGTCTACGACACCACCCAGTTCGTGCGCGCCTCCATCGACGCCGTGGTCCACACGCTGCTGGAAGCCGTCGCGCTGGTGGTGCTGGTGGTGATCGTGTTTCTCCAGACCTGGCGGGCCTCCATCATCCCGCTGCTCGCGGTGCCCGTCTCTATCGTCGGCACGTTCGCGGTGATGTACGTGTTCGGCTTCTCCATCAATGCGTTGACGCTGTTCGGCCTGGTGCTCGCCATCGGCATCGTGGTGGATGACGCCATCGTGGTGGTGGAGAATGTGGAGCGCAACATCGAGGGCGGACTCTCCCCGCGCGAGGCCACTTACAAGGCCATGCGCGAGGTGTCCGGCCCCATCATCGCCATCGCCCTCGTGCTGATCGCGGTGTTCGTGCCGCTCGCCTTCATCACCGGCCTGACGGGCCAGTTCTACAAGCAGTTCGCCCTCACCATCGCCATCTCGACGGTGATCTCGGCCGTCAACTCCCTGACCCTCTCGCCCGCTCTGTCGGCACTGCTGCTGAAGGGTCATGACGCGCCGAAGGACTGGCTCACCCGCACCATGGACCGGCTTTTCGGCTGGTTCTTCCGCGGCTTCAACAAGGCCTTCGTGCGCGGCTCCGGCGCCTATGGCGGCATCGTGCGCCGCGTCATCGGGCAGAAGGTGCTGATGCTCGGCCTCTACATCGTGCTGGTGGCGATGACCGGCGTGCTGTTCAAGGCGGTGCCCCCCGGCTTCGTGCCGGGGCAGGACAAGCAGTATCTCGTCGGCTTCGCCCAGCTGCCCGATGGCGCCACCCTCGACCGCACCGAGGAGGTGATCCGCAAGATGAGCGACATCGCCCTGAAGGAGCCGGGCGTGAAGTCGGCCATCGCCTTCCCGGGCCTGTCCATCAACGGCTTCACCAACTCGTCCAACTCCGGCATCGTCTTCGTCGGCCTCGACGAATTCGAGGCGCGCCGCGACCCGTCGCTGAACGGCAATGCCATCGCCATGAAGCTGAACGGCAAGTTCGCCGGCATCCCGGATGCGATGATCGCCATGTTCCCGCCCCCGCCGGTGCAGGGGCTCGGCACCATCGGCGGCTTCAAGTTCCAGATCGAGGATCGCGCCGGCCTCGGCTATGCCGCCCTCGACGAGGCCACCAAGGCCTTCCTCGGCGCCGCCCGGCAGGCACCGGAACTGGCCGGCCTGTTCTCCTCCTATCAGGTAAACGTGCCGCAGCTCTTCGCCGACATCGACCGGGTGAAGGCGCGCCAGCTGAATGTGGCCGTCACCGACGTGTTCGAGACCATGCAGATCTATCTCGGCTCGTCCTATGTGAACGACTTCAACAAGTTCGGCCGCACCTACACGGTGCGCGTCCAGGCCGATGCCCCCTTCCGCGCCCGCGCCGAGGACGTGGGCACGCTGAAGGTGCGCTCGCAGACCGGCGAGATGATCCCGCTCTCGGCGCTGCTCAAGGTGCGCTCGTCGGCGGGGCCGGAGCGGGCCATGCGCTACAACGGCTTCCTCTCCGCCGACGTGAACGGCGGCGCCGCCCCGGGCTTCTCCTCGGGCGAGGCGCAGCAGGCGGTGGAGCGGATCGCCAAGGAGACCCTGCCCAAGGGCTTCTCCTTCGAATGGACCGAGCTGACCTACCAGGACATCCTGGCCGGCAATTCGGCGGTGTTCGTGTTCCCGCTCGCCATCTTCCTCGTCTTCCTGGTGCTGGCGGCGCAGTACGAAAGCCTGATGCTGCCGCTCGCCATCATCATGATCGTGCCGACCGGCCTCTTCGCCGCCATGACCGGCGTGTGGCTCGCGGGCGGGGACAACAACGTCTTCACCCAGATCGGCCTCGTGGTGCTGGTGGGGCTCTCGGCGAAGAACGCGATCCTGATCGTGGAATTCGCCCGCGAGCTGGAATTCGAGGGCCGCACGCCGGTCCAGGCGGCCATCGAGGCGAGCCGGTTGAGGCTTCGCCCCATCCTGATGACCTCCCTCGCCTTCATCATGGGCGTAGTGCCCCTCGTCACCTCCATCGGTGCGGGTGCGGAGATGCGGCAGGCCATGGGCACGGCGGTGTTCGCCGGCATGATCGGCGTGACGGTGTTCGGCATCTTCCTCACGCCGGTCTTCTACGTGATGCTGCGGGGCCTGGCCGGCAACCGGCCGCTCACTCAGCATGGGCACGGCCCGGCAGGGAGCACGCCGGCCGCGCACGCCCCCCACGCGCTCCAGCCGGGGGAGTAGGAGGCGGCCAACCCACTATTCCGGGCCCAGACCAGCCTCCAGACCGCTCACCCGCCTGCACAGCTCCGGCACCGCAAGATGCCGGAGCTTTTTTACTGCGCTGAACACTTAGGAGATCGCTGGAAACGCGGTTCACATATTCATATAATCAGGGAAATTGCATTCATTCTTATTGTAATATATAGATAAAATGAAATGTTTGTAGACAAACGATATAAGTATAAATCGCATCCGTTTTCCGCAATGTGGAGATAAATTCCGCGCTCATGTGCACGAATGCAAAGCGATCTCCGCACCGATGACGATGACAATTTTGTTATTGCAGCGCACACGCCGTCGTGATTTGCGATAATTTTCCGAATACATAAGTTCGCAACGAGACGAAGCCGATCACATACGGCTCGTCGCCACCTCGTGTACTGGTGGATGTATAGGAAAAAAGACCATGAAGACCCTGAACACTGCGAAGATTATTGCGGCGGCGTTGATTGCCACGGGACTTTCCGCCTCCGCGACTTCCGCATTCGCCGACGAATACGTGACCGCACTGAACAACGAAGCGCACGCTGTCGCCGCCGCCGCATATAGCGATGAGGCCCGCCTGCCGATCAATGCTGCGCCTGTGAGCCTCCAGCGTCAGGCCGCCAGCTCCCGCATCCAGGAGCAGCGCGCTCAGCAGTTCCGCGACAACGCGGAAGCGACCGCTTCCAGCCCGTTCTCGGATACCGACCCGCATTCCGGCGCCGCCCACGGCGGCTGAGGAGGGGACTGAGCCGGGGCTCGCCCATCTGGGCAGAGCGCCGCATACGTCAAAATTGAAGAACGCTCCGCGACGTGACCCGCGGACGAAGCCCGGCCGAGCGGACTGCCCCGTTCAGCCGGGCTTTCTTCTGTGCGTCGGCTTGGCCGGTTACTCGGGCGAACCTTTCACCCCACCCCCATCATCCCCAACGCCTTCGCGAAGAAGTTCGGCCCGCCGAAATTGCCGGACTTCAGCGCCAGCACCATGGGTTCGCCCGGCTGGCCTTCGGTGCGGAGCAGCGGCACGCCGGGGGCGATCTCCGGGCCGACAAGGAAGGCGGGGATCGTCAGCCGGTCCACGCTCGCGCCGGAAGTTTCCCCGCCGGCCAGAACGAGCCGGCGCACGCCGGCCGCTACCAGCCCCTCGGAAATGGCCGCCGTGCCGTGCTCGATGGCGACGCCCGCCGCATGGCGGCCGAAGCGGGCTTGCACCTCGGCCACCTGCTCGGGCGCCCCGCTCGCGGCAATGAGCACCGGCCCGGATGCGAGACGGGCCTTCGCCCAGTCCAGAGCGGCGGCAACCTCCGCCTCGGGATGGGTGACGAGCCGTTCGGCGGAGAGCCGCAGCACCGGCATCTGACCTTCCGCAATGGCAATCTGCTCCAGCGTCGCCTTGGAGCAGCTCCCCGCGACCACGGCCGCATAGCCGCCGATGCCGGCCGCCAGCGCCGCGCCGTCGCTCTGCTGCCGCAGCACCCGCCCGTCCGCGATGAGCGCGCGCGCCAGTCCGAGGCCGAGGCCCGAGGCGCCGGTGGAGAGCGGCAGGGCCGCCGCCGCGATGCCCACCGCTTCCAGATCCCGGTCGAACACGGCATCTACGATGGCCGCCGTGCGCCCCTCCAGCGCCAGCTTTTCCAGCCGGGCGGACACCGCATCGGCCCCCGCCGCCACGTCCTTCAGCGGCACCAGCCCGACCCGACCGGCGCTCTGGCGCGCGAGCACGCGCTTCAGGTCCGAATCCGTCATGGGGTTGAGGGGGTGGTCCTTGAGCGGGCTCTCGTTCAGCGGCACGTCACCGACGAAGAGGTGGCCCATATAGACGGTGCGCCCGGTCTCCGGGAAAGCCGGCGTCACCGGCACGATGGCGGCGCCGGTGGCGAGGCGCAGGGCGTCGGTGACGGGGCCGATATTGCCGTCGTCGGTGGAATCAAAGGTGGAGCAGACCTTGAACAGGATATGCGACGCGCCCCGCCCCTTCAGCCACGCATAGGCCGCCAGAGACTGCGCCACCGCCTCGTCCGCCGGGATGGAGCGGCTCTTGAGCGAGACGACGACCGCGTCGGCATCGGGCAGGGCCAGCGCGGCATCCGGCACGCCGATGGTCTGGACGGTGCGCACGCCCTCCTTTGACAGCGTGTTCGCGAGGTCGGAGGCGCCGGTATAGTCGTCGGCGATGACGCCGAGGGTGAGGGGCATACGAAATCCCTTGGGCTGCTTCTGTTGGGGCGTGGCCGTCGGAGTCGGGCCTTCCCTAATCGTTTCGATTAGAGCGCCAAGCGAAGCCTCGGGGAAGACCCCGCGCCGAAGGAAGTGCCGTCACAGAGACAGAACGAACCCGGAAAATCCGGTCGCGGCCGATTCGGTCACGCCCCGTTCCCGCTGCGCCCCCGCCGCCCGTCCCGGCCTGTGCCGGAACGGGACAGGTCGCGGCCGCCCTCAGCCCGAGTTGCGCAGGCCGGCCGAGATGCCGTTGATGGAGAGCTGGATGCCGTGCAGCACCTTGTCGTCACCGGGGCTGGCGCGGTGCTGGCGCAGAAGTTCCACCTGCAGGTGGTTCAGCGGATCGAGATAGGGGAAGCGGTTGCGGATGGAGCGGTCCAGCAGCGGATTGCCCTCCAGCAGCTTCTGCTGGTCCATGATGGCGAGCAGATGCTTCAGCGTCAGCTCGTATTCGGCGCGGATGCGGCCGAAGATGGCGGTGCGCAGTTCCACGTCCGGCACCAACTCCGCATAGCGCGAGGCGATGGCGAGCGAACTCTTCGCCAGCACCATGTCCATGTTGGACAGGAGCGTGCGGAAGAAGGGCCATTCGTGCTGCATCGCCTTGAGGAAGGACAGGCCATAGTCCGGCCGGCGCGCCACGAAGGCCTCCACCGCCGTGCCGAAGCCGTACCAGGCCGGCAGCATCAGCCGGCACTGCGCCCAGGAGAACACCCACGGAATGGCGCGCAGCTTTTCGATGGACCGCGTCCTGGCGCGCGAGGCCGGGCGCGAGCCGATGTTCAACGTCGCGATCTCGTTGATGACGGTGGAGGACCAGAAATAGTCCTCGAAGCCCTCGGTCTCGTAGACGAGGTTGCGATAGGCCGCGAACGCCGTATCCGAGATGTCCTCCATGGCGGTGAGGAATTCGGTGCGCGGCGCCTTGTTTTGCGGCTGGAGCAGGGAGGCCTCCAGCGTCGCCGAGACGAGAATCTCGAGGTTGCGGCGGCCCACATCGGGGTTCGAATATTTGGAGGCGATGATCTCGCCCTGCTCGGTGATGCGGATCTGCCCGTTCACCGCCCCGCCCGGCTGGGCGAGGATGGCGTCATAGCTCGGCCCGCCGCCGCGACCCACCGAGCCGCCGCGGCCGTGAAACAGGCGCAGGCGCACCTTGTGCTCGCGGAACACCTCGATGAGGCCGATCTCCGCCTTGTACAATTCCCAGCCGGAGGTGACGAAGCCGCCATCCTTGTTGGAGTCCGAATAGCCGAGCATCACCTCCTGCTCGGCGCCGCGGCTTGCCACCAGCTTGCGGTAGGCGGGAAGCGAGAAGGCGCGGTCCATCACCTTGGCGCAGGCCTTCAGGTCCGAGATGGTCTCGAACAGCGGGATGATGTTCACCTCGCTGGCAAGGCCCCCCGTCCCGTCGCTGGCGACAAGGCCGACCTCCTTCAACAGCAGCACCACCTCCAGAAGGTCGGAGACGCCCTCGGCCTTGGAGATGATGGCGTTGGGGATCACTTCCCGCCCGAGCGCATGGTGCGCCGCAGCCGCCTCGCGCAGGATGTCGAGCTCGGAGCAGGTCTCTTCCGAATAGGCGATGAAGGGCGAGGCGAGCGGCCGGGGCGTCGCCAGCTCCTTCAGCAGCAGCGCGATGCGCGCCTCCTCATCGAGGCCCGCATAATCGGTGCCGGGCACCGCCTTCTCCAGCAGCTCGGCGACGACGCGCTCGTGCACGTCCGAGTTCTGCCTGAGGTCGATGCAGGCGAGATGGAAGCCAAAGCAGTCCGCCGCCCGGCGCAGCAGCCGCAGCCGCCCGCGGGCCAGCACCTTCGATCCGTTCGCCACGAGCGAGTCGTGGATCACGTCGAGGTCGGTGCGGAACTCCTGCGCCGTGGCATAGGGCGCGAGCGCCTCGATCGTCGCCAGCGGCTCGCCGCGCAGCTTGCGGGCGGTCTGGCGCAGGCGCTCCAGGACGTAAGCGAGGGCGAGGCGATAGGGCTCCTCGCGGTGCTCCTGGGAGCGGTCCGGCGAGCGGGCGGCGAGTTCCGTTAGGGCATCGGATACGGTCACGAGGCGCTGGGCGAGGGACAGTTCCGCCCCGAGCGCCACCAGTTCTTCCTCGTAATGGGCGAGGATTCGGTCGCGGTGCAGGCGCACGGTCTCCTTCAGCACCTCGGCGGTGACGAAGGGGTTGCCGTCGCGGTCGCCGCCGATCCAGCTGCCGATGCGCAGGAAGGAGGGGAGCTGCACCTCGTCCCCCGCCTCGGCGAGGCGGTCCTCGATGGCGCAATAGAGGCGCGGGACCTCGGTGAGGAAGGTGTAGTCGTAATAAGAGAGGCCGTTGGCCACCTCGTCCAGCACGGTCAGCTTGATGCGGCGCAGCAGCGCCGTCTGCCACAGGGTCAGCACCGCCCGGCGCAGGATCTCCTCGCCCTCCTCCCGCTCCTGCGGGGTGGGCACCACGCGCTCGCGGCGATCGAGCTCGGCGGCGATCTCCATCTCGCGGTTGAGCGTGCTCTTGCGCCGCACCTCGGTGGGGTGGGCGGTGAGCACCGGGCTCATGCGCGCGCCGGAGAAGAACTGCGCCAGTGTCTCGCGGTCGATCCCCATCTGCTCCGCGCGGGAAAAGGCATAGGCCAGGCTGCCCGCACGCGGCGCCGAGCCGGCGATGGCGTGGGCACGGTTGCGGCGGATGTGGTGCTGGTCCTCGGCGATGTTGGCGAGGTGGGAAAAGTAGCTGAAGGCGCGGATGGTATCGAGGGAGCGGTCGGCCGGCAGCGCCCCCAGAAGGGTGCCCAGCTCGTCGCGGGCCGCCTGGTCGTCGTCGCGGTGGAAGCGGATGGACAGCTGGCGGATGCGCTCCACGAGGTCGAACACCTCGTCGCCTTCCTGGTCGCGGACGGTGTCACCGAGAATGCGGCCGAGCAGCCGGATGTCGTCGCGCAGTGGCTGGTCCTTCACGTCCTCTGCGCGCGGCGCGAGGCCGCTCGAAAGTGCCAAATTCGTCATCCGACTCCCCCGGACTCGTCCGCTGCTGCGGCGCACGTCTCTTTCGACCTTAGTCTTAAGGAAATTGTGCAGGAGCGAAAGGGCGTTCCGGGCGAAGGTGATTTCACGCGGAGAGAAGACGGGCCTCGGCGACGCGGGCGGCACCGGACATCACGGCGAAGATGGAGGAGAAGAAGCGCTCCACCGCGTCCCGTCCGAGCGGCGAGAGGCAGCCCGTACCGCGCGCGCCACGTTCCACCAAGCCACGCTCCTCGCTCAGGCGCAGCAAATCGAGCACATGGGCCCGCGACAGGTGGAAGCGGCGGGAGAGATTGGCGATGGAAGGCGGCTCTTCGCGGGCGGATTCGGCGGTGAACAAAGCGAGGAGCACCATCAGGCCGCCGTCGCGGTCCACCAGATCGAGCAGTTCCGGGGCGGCGGAGACGGGCCGGAAGCCGGAGAGAAAGGCCTCACCCAGCGTCACCGCGAGAACCCGCGTGAAGGCGGGATCCGCGAGGCGGGGGGCGAGCCGGGCGAGTTCCGGATCAAACGCGCTGCCGGCCTCGAACACGAGGCGCCACCGCTGGTGCTGGAGCGTAACGAGCTTCTCCTGCGGCATCAGCGGCTTGACCCGGCGATCCTCGGCCGGCTCCGCCGACGTCAGATATCCGCCCCAGCGCATGAGGGCGAGCATCGCCTTCGCGCGGCCCCGGCTGCACAGGCCGGTGGAGGTGCACAGGGCCACGATCCGCGCGGCGGTGAGCCCGCCGCCCTCGGCCGGCGGCAAAGCGTCGAGATAAAGCACCATGAGGCCGAACATGTTGCGGCCGCGATCACTGAGCACGCGGTTGAGCAGCCTGTTGCCGCTGTAGAGCGCGCTGATCTGGCCGACGAGTTGGGCGACCGCCCGCGGGAAGGCGGGATGGGCGAGGATCGCGCCCCGCGCCTCGTCACCGCACGCCGCATTGAGCCAGTCCACGGCCGTCCCAGCCCGCACAGCCACCAGCCCCAGCACCCGCGCCTCCGACACATCGTCCCGCAACGGCCCGCCGCCAGTGGGGCCAAGAATCGCCATTGCGGTATAACAGGATGACGCCTAGCTGACCCGAAGTCACCTCGGCGCGATGTCAACCCGGGCGTCACGCACAGGTGTCTGCTAAGGATGCCGAGGCTGCCATGCGCCTGCTGACACGTTCCGCTTTCCTCGCCGCCACCCTCGCCGCACTGCCGCCGGCCACCATCGTCACCTTCGCGACGACCGCCCCTGCCGGCGCCGTCGTCTATTGCAGGACGGTCGGCGTGCCGAAGGGCTGCGTCGCCCGTCCCACCGCCCCGGCGGCACGCGCGGCCGTCCATTGCACCCGTCCCGGCTATCCCGCAGGCTGCGTGCCGGGCGCCGGAGCCCCGGGCGTGGGCGTCACCCCCGGCGTCGGCGTCGGTGCGCCCGGTGTCGGTGTCGCACCCGGAGTCGGAGTTAATGCCGGCGGTCCGGTCAACCGCGTCGGCGTGCGCTGATCGCGCGTTCTGAAATCCACTGGAGGCAACACCCCATGAAGTCCCTGCTCTGCGCCGCCGCCCTCACCCTCGCCTGCGCCGCCCCCGCGCTTGCCGACAAGGCCTCGGCCGACCAGTGCGCCGCCAATCTCGGTGCCGACGCCAAGGCCATCTATGCCGCCGCTGCCCCGGGCTTCGCCAGCGCTGCCGATCCGCGCGCGCTCGTGACCGAGAAGACCAAGGCCCTGGTGCAGTCCGGCGCCGTCTCCATGAGCGGCGCCCGCCCCGCCGCCGAGGCGGCCGGCGCCTGCCTCACCCAGCTGCGCTGAACCATACCGGCCGTCGGCTCCAGGCGAGCCGGCGGCCTTTTCTTGCGTTCCAGACCGGCGACGTGTTGCGCGCGAGACGTTGGCCGGCGCAATGGTCCGGAGCGCTTGCCCGAAGCGGCCGCGCGGGTCTAAGGCTGGCGTCTTCCCCGCCAAGACCGACCGGCCCATGCCCCACACGCCCGACACCCTTCTCGCCTTCCTCGCGCAGAACGACATTTCCGGCACCACCTACGAGCATCCGCCCGTCCACACGGTGGCCGAATCCCAGGCGCTGCGCGGCGACATTCCCGGCGCCCACACCAAGAACCTGTTCCTGCGCGACGGGAAGAAGACCTATTTCCTGCTGACACTCGCCGAGGATACCCCGGTGAACCTCAAGGCCCTGCGCGGCCCGCTGGGGGCCAAGGGCTCGCTCTCCTTCGCCTCGCCCGAGGCGCTCATGGAGCATCTCGGCATCCTGCCCGGCTCGGTGAGCCTGCTCGCGCTCGCCAACGATACGGAAGGCCGGGTCCGCTTCGCCATCGATGCGGCGCTCATGCGCGCCGACTTCGTGGGCTGCCACCCGCTCACCAATGCCCGCACCACCGTGCTCACGCCGGAGGCCCTACGCGCTTTCTTCCGCCTGACCGGCCACGACGCCGTGGAAGTGGAGATTCCGCCGGCCGGCGAGGCGTAGGCCCCGCTCAATTGGTGCAGGGCTTCAATTTGCGCATGGCTTCATGGCGCTCTCGTCGCTGCCGGCCTGGGCGAGGAGCGTCCTGAGGTCGATGTCCTGGATCAGCGTCACGAAATTGCCGCCCGGCTTCAGCCGGAGATAAGTGCTGAGCAGCAGCGGTCCGGCGGGTAACGCGCCGCGCACGCAGCCCTCCGCGGAAACCGCGAGCGATCCGCTCGCGCGCCGTCCCTTCGCCAGTTCGTCCGATTTCAGCGCCAGCGCCTCGCTGCGCGCCGCCTCCAGCTTGCGTCGGCCCTCGTCGGTCAGCCGGAACAGGGTGATGCGCATGCCCGCGCGCTCCTCCTCCTTGAGCGCCGCGAGGGCCTTCGGGTCCGTCTCCACCTCCAGCGCCGCCTGCACGGTCGTCTTGCGGGCCTCATCGCCCTGGCGCCAGTAGGACATGACCACGAACGCCCCGCCGGGCACCGCCACGATCTCCTTGGGCGCACGCACGGCGGCGCGCAGGACGGTCAGATCAGCCGTTTCGAGATCGAGGGTGGCCAGCTGCGGCAGGGAGCTGACGGGAACATGGGAGCAGGCGCCCACACAAAGGACGGCCAGCAGCAAGGCAAGCGTCCGCAAGGGACGCGAGAGGGCGAGAAAGAAACGCATCCGATCTCTCATTTTGGGTTGAATAATTACTGTTTTACGATAAAAAATGAATGCGTCAAGGAAAGCTCGCATGTCTTCAGATCGCATCGACCCCAGACTTCACCGCGTGGTGCGCCTCGGCCGCACCCTCTCGATCGCCACCCTCGTGATCCTTCTGCTGCTGATGGCGTCCGGCCTCGGCATCTGGCTGTCGCCTGGGCTGGTGGAACGGGTGATCGTCCCGCGCATCGGCCTCGCCGGGCATCCGGTGGCGCTGGATGGCGCGAGCCTGTCCGCCGGCCTCGCGATCTCCGCGATCCCGCTGGGCATCCTCGCCTACGGCCTGCTTCAGGTGCGCCAGATCTTCCGCGATTTCGGCCGCGGCGAGATCATCTCCGCTTTGCTGGCGGTACGGCTGGAGCGCTTCGGCGCGGCTGTCGCGCTCCAGGGCCTGCTCGCCCCCTTCATCGGGGCGGCGCTGAGCATCGCCCTCACCCTCAACAATCCGCCGGGCACGCGCGCCATCGCCGTCTCGATCTCCAGCCACGACGTGGTGGCGGTGATCGTCGGCCTGCTCGTCATCGGAGTGGGGGCGGTCATGCGTGAGGCGGCACGCATCGCCGAAGAAAACGCGAGCTTCGTCTGAGCGGGGAGGCTATGGGAGCACCATGCCCATCATCGTCAATCTCGACGTGATGCTGGCGCGCCGCAAGATGCGTTCGCGCGAGCTTGCCGAGCGCATCGGCATCACCGAGCAGAACGTTTCCCTTCTCAAGTCCGGCAAGGTGCGCGGCGTGCGCTTCGACACGCTGGCGCGCATCTGCGAAACCCTCGGCTGCCAGCCCGGCGACATTCTGGAATATGTGCCGGGGAACGAGGAAGCGGACGGGGAGGCGGCGGACTAGCGCCCCGCTTCGCCGTCAGCCCGGATCGCCCCCCGCCCGGGCGTCATAGGCGGCCTGCGCTGCCAGCACCGCATCCATGTTGCGCTCGGCCCAGTGGGCGATGGCCGCCACCGCGTCGGTCAGCGTCCGGCCGAGCGGCGTCAGCGCGTATTCCACCGTGACCGGCACGGTGGGGAAGACCGCCCGCGAGAGAAGCCCGTCGCGCTCCAGCTTCTTCAGCGTCTGCGACAGCACCTTCTGCGAGATGCCCTTGATGTCCCGCCTGAGGTGGTTGAACCGCACGGGGCCGTCGCGCAGCCGGTCGAGGATCAGCACCGCCCATTTGTCGGCGATGCGGTCCAGCACCATGCGCGTCGGGCATTGCGCCTCATAGACATCGAAGGGCCACGGAAGCCGGCAGCTCTCACCGGCCGGCTCAGGCGCGCCCTGCGGTTTCCCGGAAGTGACCATGTGAGTTCAAGGTGCTCTCTTTTGGGCTTGCTCGACCAAGAGTATGTATCCAATCGGAAGCTGGTTTCCAATGGAAACCTATCCTTGAATGCCCGCGCCATCGTGCGCCGGCGAGCAGGAGAGCGATCATGTCGGGTCAGATTCTGGTTTTCGCGGCCAATGGCAATGTGGGCCAGCCGCTGGTGCAGGCCCTTCTCGCCAAGGGTGAACAGGTGAAGGCGGCATCCCGCACGGGCAAGGCCGTGGGCGGTGCGCAGGGCGTCGCCATCGACATGGATGATCCCTCCACCTTCGCCACAGCCTTCGCCGGCGTGGACCGGCTCTTCCTTCTGGCGCCCACCGGCTCCCTCGACATCACCGGGCGCCTCCTGCCCGTGATCGAGGCGGCCGCCGCCCGCAAGGTGAAGGTGGTGCTGATGACCGCGCTCGGCGTCGATGCGGACGACGCCATCCCCTACCGGCAGGTGGAACTGGCGCTGGAGCGCTCGGGCACGCCGTTCGTGATCCTGCGGCCGAACTGGTTCGCGGACAATTTCCACACCTTCTGGAAGGCCGGCATCGAGCACGGCGTGATCGCCCTTCCGGCGGCCGAAGGAAAGACGAGCTTCATAGACGCCCGCGACATCGCCGAAAGCGCGGCGGCGGCCCTGACCACCGATCGCTTCGACGGGCGCGCCTTCAACCTCACCGGCCCCGAGGCGCTGACCTATGGCGAGGCGGCGGCCATCCTCTCGTCGGTGACCGGCAAGCCCATCGCCTACACGGCTGTGAACGACGACGCCTTCGTCGGCATCCTCACGGGCGCGGGCGTGCCTGAGCCCTATGCGCGCTTCCTCGCCACGCTCTTCCATCCCGTCCGCGAGGGCTGGACGGCGCGCGTCACCGGCGACGTGGAAACCCTGACGGGCCATGCGCCGCGTGCGCTTTCGACCTATGCGCAGGACAACGCAGCGCGGCTCGCCTGAGCCGCCGGGTCACGGCTTCATGCGGGAGCGGACGAAATCGTCCGCCGCGACGAAGCTGTCGTAGAGCCGCCGGGCGGGATTATCCTGCCTTGTGTGCCAGTAGAGGCGCGACCAGCCGTTCTCCTTGCCGAGGCGCACGAAGTCGGCGATCAGCCTGCGACCGATCCCGCCGCCGCGGCAGGCGGGATCGACGAAAAGGTCTTTCAGATAGCAGACCGGCGCTGTGACCCAGGTGCCCTCATGCCGGACGCTGATGGAGAAGCCGACCGACTGCCCGCCGCGCCGCGCGAGGTGGCAGAACATCCGCGGACGCGGGATCAAGGATGCGTGCCTAGGTACGAGCAATGACTTGCGGGGCGACGTCCGCCTCATAGCAGGCATTGTAGCCGGCCCAGAGCCGTCGCCACGCCGCCTCGTCCGCCGGCCCGGCATCCGCGATGAGCGGCACATTTCTCATGGTCCGGCCTTCAGGAGCGAGATAGGGCACCGAGGACAACCTTCTGGCGCCAAAATCGCCAAAAGCCGCAGCGAAATGAATCGCTTATGCCCGACATCCACAGCTTGAGCACGTGGACTCTTTCGGACGCAATGTGTTAAAAGGAAGACGTCGCGTCATGCGACAAAATGCACCGCAGTGGCCGCCCTTGGGCGTACCACTGGGGTGTGTGCGTGAACGCTCCGTAAAGGGGCGGTTTGGGGGCGTCGCTGTCCGGCCACCGGAGGGGCGCCCCCCTTCGTTTCCGCTTACTCCACCCGGCAGGTGCCGTTTGGTGTTTCGCGTGAAACACTCTTTGTTTTGTGCCACTCAGTTGCGAAAATCGCAACTTCAAATTTGCTCCCAGCTAAATTCAATGACGCCCTTGCCCGGCCCGCTCAGTTGCCGCCGTCCAGCAGGCGGCGGGCGATGACCTGCGCCTGGATCTCCGCCGCGCCCTCGAAGATGTTGAGGATGCGCGCGTCGCACAGAATGCGCGACACCGGATATTCCAGCGCGAAGCCGTTGCCGCCGTGGATCTGCAGGGCGTTGTCCGCCGCCGCCCAGGCGACGCGCGCGCCGAGCAGCTTGGACATGCCGGCCTCAAGATCGGTACGGCGCCCTTCGTCCTTGGCGCGGGCGGCGAAGTAGGTGATCTGGCGGGCGATCATGGTCTCCACCGCCATCATCACGATCTTGTCGGCGACGCGGGGGAAGTTGATGAGCGACTTGCCGAACTGGATGCGCTCCTCGGCATATTTCAGGCCCACCTCCATGGCGGCCTGGGCCACGCCCACGGCGCGGGCGGCGGTCTGGATGCGGGCGCTCTCGAAGGTGGTCATGAGCTGCTTGAAGCCCTGCCCCTCCTCGCCGCCGAGCAGGTTCTTCGCCGGCACGGTGAAGCCGTCGAAGCCGATCTCGTATTCCTTCATGCCGCGATAGCCGAGCACCTCGATCTCGCCGCCGGTCATGCCCTCGGCCGGGAACGGGTTCTCGTCGGAGCCGCGCGGCTTTTCGGCGAGCAGGATGGAGAGGCCCTTGTAGCCGGGCTCGGCCGGATTGGTGCGCACCAGCAGGGTCATGATGTCGGCGCGGACCGGATGGGTGATCCAGGTCTTGTTGCCGTTGACCTTGTAGACGTCTCCCTCCTTCACCGCGCGGGTGCGCAGCGAGGCAAGGTCCGAGCCGGTGTTGGGCTCGGTGAACACCGCCGTGGGCAGGATCTCGCCCGAGGCGATCTTGGGCAGGAAGTGGCCCTTCTGCTCATCCGTGCCGCCGGCGAGGATCAGCTCCGCCGCGATCTCCGATCGGGTGCCCAGCGAGCCGACGCCGATATAGCCGCGCGACAGCTCCTCGGTGACCACGCACATGGCCTCCTTCGGCAGGCCGAGGCCGCCGAACTCCTCCGGGATGGTGAGGCCGAATACGCCCATCTCGGAGAGCTGGGAGATGATCTCCAGCGGGATGTAGTCGTTCTTCAGGTGCCATTCGTGGGCATGGGGGGCGACTTCCGCCTCCACGAAGCGATGCATCTCGGTGCGCATCGCTTCCGTGGTCTCGTCGAGGCCCGCCTCGCCGATGGTACCTGCGAGGTGCGCATCGCGGATGATGTCGGCGAGCGCGGCGCGGCTGGCCGCCGTGTTGCCATTCTCCACCAGCGCCGCGATGGCAGGCTCGGCGGCCAGCGCCGCAATGGTCGCGCCGGAGACGTAGAGATCGGGAAGCCGGACGATCTCGCCCTGGCTCATGGGAATGCCGCCGAGGATCTGCGCGATGTACTCGCCGAGGCCGATCTGCACGATCAGCTTCTCGGTGTCGCCGAACTTGCCCATCTCGGTCAGGCGGTCGGCATAGTGCACCAGCTCGCGCACGGAGAAGACGTAGGTGGCGAGCCAGGAGAGGCCGTGGGTGGCGCGCTGCTCCTTCTCCAGCAAAGCGGAAGAGATGCGCCCGCCATCCGTCACCTTGGCCTTCACCAGGGAGGTCGCCTCGGCCAGCAGCTTCTCCAGGCTATCGGTCGCGACACGCCCGAGCGCCACGGCGTCGAATTCCCCGGTGGGCACGGACTGAACGGCGGCGCTGGCGGACATGGACTCTCCCCCTTGATTGTGCATTGCGCAATTGACCTATCCTTGCCCCGGAACCGGGCCAAGGCAACGCCTGATTACGAAAGCCGGGATCGGCCCGGATCAGGTGCCGCGCCGCAAATGGTGCGGCGCATGCGCCTTGATACGGCATCCGCCGCCGCGGTCGATCCGACTTTCGCCGTGAGGGGAGAGGGCCGGAGTCAGCCGTCAGGGCGCTTCGCCCTGCACCTCGGCGAGGCGCGCGGCGAGCTCCTCGAGGTTCTCCCGCATATGAACGCAGGCCGAGACTGCCGAGAACAGGGCCGTCAGCGTCTCCGCGCCCACCGCACCGAAGGCGCCCTGGGCGTTCAGCTCCTCCACCCGCGCCTCCAGCGCCGCCACCGCCGCGCTTGCCGCATCGGCGCGGGTGGCGAGGTCGGCAACGGGCTGGCCGTCCAGCCGGTCGGCGATGGCCGACATCTGGGCGGAGAGTGCCGTCGTCGCGGCCGTCAGTGTGGCGGAGACGAGGCCGGCGACGGGCTCGTCCAGCGGCCGGTCGGCGTTGCGCAGCAGGATGATGGCGGAATGCCACAGCCGCCGGGCGCCGCGCACCACGGGCGCGGGATCGGTCTGGGTGGTCAGCCGCCCGGCCTGCTCAGCCCGCACCTCCACGAGGCGCAGGTCCGCCGCACGCAAAGCGAGGCGTGCCCCGCCGTTGAGCCGGTCGATGACCGAAGGGTCGATCCCTTGCCCGAGCAGCCCGCCCCGCCCGAGGTCCAGCAACTGGGCGGTCAGCCGCAGCGCCTTGGCGCAATAGGGAAACATCTTGCCGAGCGCGCGTTCCGGCAGGATGAGGATGGCGCACAACAGGCCCACCACCCCGCCCAACGCGATTTCCGCCACCCGCGTGAGCCCCGACAGCCACGGCGCGACATCGCCGGGATGGGCCAGCATGACGATGACCACCGTGACAGGCGCCAGCTTGAAGCTGGTCGAGCGCGCCGCGAGCGCCGCCGCGATGAACAGCGCCACCGAGAGCACGAGCAGGGTCTCGAGCGGCGACTTGCCGGCCAGCATGGCCCCGGCCACGCCGACGACGCCGCCCGCCAGCGTGCCCAGCGCCCGGTCGATGGCGACCGACAGGCTGGCGCCCAGCGTCGCCTGCACCACCAGCACCGCGGTCAGCACCGCCCAATAGCCATTGGGCAGGGCAAACTGCTCCGCCAGCAGATAGGTGACGATGCCGGCGATGGTGGCGCGAAGCGCGAGCTTGAGGTGGGCGAGGGCGATGACCTTGCTCAGCCGATCGCGCAGCGTGGGAACGCCGGATGCGGCTTCCGGCGTTGCATCCTCGGGCGCGACCTCAGAAGGCCCGGCGGCCGGGGATGCAGCCGGTGGCGGTTCAGCCGGGGAAGTGGGCTGGCGCGGCATGGGAAATCTCGGCCGGTCCGGACGCCGGATCGGATGGCGACGTGTCCTCGCTGTCTAACCGAAGGCGGCCGGCGCCACCAGCCGAACGGTGGACGGGCGCGCCCGGCGCTTGCCATTCCCGCCGGAAAGCCCGATGTGAACTTGAAACGGGAGACCCCATGCTGCGGCGCATCTACCATATCGTTCTGGATGCGTTCTGGACCTTCTCCGCCGATGACGGCTGGGCGATCGCCAGCCATATCGCCCTCTCGGCGCTCATGTCCCTGTTCCCGTTCCTGATCTTCGTCACCGCGCTGGCCGGCTTTCTCGACCTTCGGCCGCTGGCGCAGGAGACCATTCAGCTCATTCTGGAGACCTGGCCGGAGCAGGTGGCCGGTCCCATCTCCCGCGAGATCTACAACGTGGTGAACCAGGTGCGCACCGATGTGCTCACCTACGGCGTGGTGCTCGCCCTCTATTTCTCCTCCAACGGCGTCGAGAGCCTGCGCATCGGCCTCAACCGGGCCTATGGCATGAAGGAGATGCGCTCCTGGTACTGGCTGCGGCTGGAATCCATCGGCTACGTGCTGATCGCTTCCGTCGCCATGCTGGCGCTGTCGTTCCTCGTGGTGCTCGGGCCGCTGCTGTGGCAGACGGCGGTGGCGCAGGTGCCCGCGCTGAAGCGGTTTTCGGGCACCATCACCGTGCTGCGCTTCGGCGCCACGTCCATCATTCTCGTGGTGTCGCTGCTGGTGGCGCATCTGTGGCTTCCGGCGGGACGGCGCAAGCTCGCCGAGGTGGCGCCCGGCATTCTGGTGACGCTGGTCATGTGGCTGGTGGCGGCCACCGCCTTCGGCTTCTATCTGGCGGAATTTCCGGCCAACTACGTCACCACCTATGCCGGCCTCGCCTCGGTGATGATCGCGCTGGTCTTCCTCTACCTCACCGCCTCCATCTTCGTGTTCGGCGGCGAACTCAACGCCGCCATCAAGCGCGCCTTCGCGCCCGAGCCCTCCCACGACGAGGCCGAGGCGATGAAGGCGGTGTCCTGAGGTGGCGATGCGGGCGCTCCTCCCCGAGCCGCGGCCCGACGGCCGCCAGTCGGAGACCGCCCGGGCGGTCCAGCGCGGGGTGCTGCGTCATCTGGCGCTGGCGGGCATGGCCGGGCTGCCGGAATTCTCGCTGGTGAGCGGACGGCGGGCCGACATCCTCGCCATGGGGCCGAAGGGCGAGATCACCATCATCGAGATCAAGTCGTCGGTGACGGACTTCCGCACCGACGCCAAGTGGCACGAATACCGGGATTTCTGCGACCGGCTGATGTTCGCGGTGCCGGTGGACTTCCCGGTGGAGATCCTGCCCGAGGAGACCGGCCTGTTCGTCGCCGACGCCTTCGGCGCCGAATGCCTCCGGCCCGCCCCGCTCCATCCCTTGCCGCCGGCCACGCGCAAGGCGCTGACCCTGCGCTTCGCCCGCGCCGCAGCCATGCGCCTCGCCGTGCTCTACGACCCGGACCTGCTGCGGGCGGAGATGTAGGGTCGAATCATCACGGCCGTGGCGCGTCGCGCCAGTCGGCCGGGAGGCCGAAGGCGCTGGAAAAGCCGCGTTCTCCGGCTGATGTCAGCCGCAGCGCCCGGCTGTCCGCCGCGCGGTGAACCCATCGCAGATCCAGCGCCCGATCCAGCAGCGCCGCGCCCAGGCGGCCGGCGAGATGCGGCCGGCGCTCGCTCCAGTCGAGGCAGGTGCGGCAGAGCGGCCGGCGGCTCTGCGCTGCGTGATCGAGAGTGACGCCGAAATCGCAGAAGACGCGGCGGCCCGTGTCCGTCACCAGGCCCGCCCCATCGGTAAGGATCACATGGCCATTGGCACAGAGGCTGTCGGCAAGGGCCACGGCGAGGCGGCCGGCCATATGGTCGTAGCAGGTGCGGGCGAGCCGCAGCGCGGCATCTTTCGGACCGATGGGGTGATGGCGCTTCGGCCCGCCCGCGGCGATGGTCATCAAGGCGTGGAGCGCCTGCGCAACCTCCGCAGAGGCGAGGCGGTAGTAGCGGTGGCGCCCCTGCTTCTCGACCTTGACCAGCTCGGCTTCGGCGAGCCGCGCGAGATGGCCGCTCGTGGTCTGCGGCGTCACACCGGCGCGCTGCGCCAGTTCGCCCGCCGTCAGCGCCTGCCCGCCCATCAAGGCCGAGAGGATGTTGGCACGCGCCACGTCGCCCATGAGGCGGGCGACTTCGGCAACGGTATTTCCCGAAACCATGTTCGACATGCCGGGACGCTAGCCGCCTGAACCACGCCCGTCACCACCGGACGCTTCGGCCACCGCCGAAGCATTCCCGGGACACCGTCCGCTAGAGAGCCCAACCAATGCCCTCGCGAGACCGGATCCTCAATGGCCCAAACACCCCGCTTCGGCACCGAGCTTCTTCTGCTGCTGGTGCTCTCGACCCTCTGGGGCGCGTCCTACACCTTCATCAAGGTCGGCGTGGAAACCATCCCGCCTTTGACCTTCATCGCCGCCCGGACGCTGATCGCCGGCGGCCTGCTTGCCGCCATCCTCCGGGCGCGCGGCATGCGCCTGCCGGGCGATCGGGCCAGCTGGGCACGCTTCCTGTTTCAGGCCGGATTGAACAGTGTCGTGCCCTTCACCCTGATCGCCTGGGCCGAGCAGACCGTGGACGCGGGCGTCGCCACCATCCTGAACGCCACCTCACCCATCTTCGCCTTCCTGCTGACGGCCCTCGCGACCCGGCATGAGGCCGTGACCGCCCGCAAGCTGTTGGGCGTTACGGCGGGTCTGGCAGGGACAGGCTTCATCGTCGGGTTCGAGGCGCTGGAGGGGATTGGCCAGCAAGTGTGGGCTCAGCTCGCCATCGTCGCGGCCACGGTCTGCTATGCCGGCGCCGCCATATTCGGCCGGTCGTTCAAGGGGCTCGACCCCATGGTGCCGGCGGCCGGCTCCCTGCTCTGCGGGGCGGCGGTGCTTCTTCCGGTGAGCATCGCCGTGGACCGGCCCTGGATACTCGCGCCCAGCGCCAGCTCCCTCGTGGCGCTCGGGCTGCTGTCCGTCTTCTCAACGGCGCTGGGGTTCGTCATCTATTTCCGGCTGGTACGGACGCTCGGCTCCATCGGCACCACGGCGCAGGCCTATCTCAGGGTGCCCATCGGCGTGGCCATCGGCATCCTGTGCCTTGGCGAGCGGCTGGCGCCCGATGCCTGGATCGGGCTTGCCTGCGTGGTTGCGGGTGTCGTCGCGATGACATGGCCGACCCGCAGGAGCGCCTGACGCGCAGGAGAAGGGCCACGGGCGAACCGCTAGCGCGGCGCCCGAACCCCTGTCTGGCGGGCTCCGCTAGCGCGGAGCCCTTTTGGCCAGAATACGCTGCAGGGTGCGGCGGTGCATGGAGAGGCGGCGGGCGGTCTCGGAGACGTTGCGGCCGCACAGCTCGTAGACCCGCTGGATGTGCTCCCAGCGCACCCGATCCGCCGACATGGGGTTCTCGGGCGGGGTCGGCTTGTGGTCGGCATTGGCGAGCAGCGCCGCCACCACGTCGTCCGCATCGGCCGGCTTGGCGAGATAGTCCACGGCGCCGAGCTTCACGGCGGTGACAGCGGTGGCAATGTTGCCGTAGCCGGTGAGCACGATGGCGCGGGCGCCCGGGCGGTTCTTCTTGAGGGCGGAGATGACATCGAGGCCGGTGCCGTCGCCGAGGCGCATGTCCACCACGGCATAAGCCGGGGCCGAGGTCTCGACGCGAGCGAGGCCATCCGCCACCGTCTCGGCGGTGGTCACCTCGAAGCCGCGGGCTTCCATGGCCCGCGCGAGGCGCTGGAGGAAGGACCGATCATCGTCAACGATCAGAACCGACCGGTCGTCCCCCACCTCAGGCATCTCGTTCATCGCGTCTTCCTCAATCCCTGATCGGCAATGCCGGCAAACAAGCACGAGCGATGCGGCTTTTACGCCGATCCGCCCGTAGATTAATCCAATGCGCGTCCCTTTGTCGCGTCTCCATCCACCTCGATCGCCAGCGCCTTGCGTGGCCAGTGGATGCCGATGACCGCGCCGGTGGCCGGCGGGACGCGGTTTTCAAAGGTCAAATTGGCCCCGGTGCGCTCCAGAAGCGTCTTGGCGATGAAGAAGCCAAGACCGAGGCCGCTTTCCGCCTCAAGGTCCGCATCCTGCCGCTCGCGGGCGCGGGAGGTGACGTAGGGCTGGCCGATGCGACCGGAGATTTCCGGCGAGAAACCCGGCCCGTCATCGGCAACAACGATATCGAGGCCCGAAGGGGTCCACTGGGCGCTGATATCCACCCGCGTCGCGGCGAAATCGACCGCATTCTCCACGAGGTTGCCGAGACCGTAGAGCAGCCCGGGATTGCGGGCGATGACCGGGGCGTCGGGATCGTCCTTCACCGACACCGCGATGGTGATGCCGAAATTGCGGTGCGGCTCCACCACCTCCTCCAGCAGCAGAGCGAGGGGCATGCGATCGAACGGCGCGTCGCCGGATCTCAGCGAGGTCAGCGTCTGCAGGATGTCTCGACAGCGCGCGACCTGGTCGCGCAGCAGTGCCACGTCCTCGCTATAGGGGCTGTTGTCGCCGATGGAGCGGTGCATCTCCTTCACCACGAGGGCGATGGTGGAGAGGGGCGTGCCCAATTCGTGGGCAGCAGCGGCGGCGAGGCCATCGATGGCCGTGAGGTGCTGCTCGCGGGCCAGGACCAGCTCCGTGGCGGCCAGAGCATCGGCGAGTTCCCGCGCCTCCTCGGCCACGCGCCACGCATGCATGCCGATGAACCCCACCGCCACCGACAGGGACACCCAGATACCGGCGAGGTAAAGATCCGGCAGCATCGGCACATCCGCGCCGGCCCATGGCAGCGGCCGGGTCCACAGGCCGACCGCGCCGGCACAGGCCACCGCGAGGATTCCGAGCATCACCGTCGTGCTCCAGGCGAGCGCGGTAGCGGAGATCATCACCGGCGCGAGATAGAGCAGCACGAACGGGTTCTTCAGCCCGCCCGTCAGGTATAGCAATGCCGTAAGCTGGAGCACGTCATAGGCCAGCAGCGGGCCTGCGGCGGCGTCACCAAGCCGCCGGGCGACCGGATACTTGACCCGCAGGAGCACGTTCACCAGCGCGGAGAGGCCCACCACGGCGAGGCAGGAGGTCAGCGGCAGGGGGAAACCGAGGCCGAGATTGACCACGACCAGCGCCGCAATTTGGCCGGAAATGGCCAGCCAGCGCAGGCGAATCAGGGTGTCGAGGCGCAGGCCGAACGATCTGCCATGGGGCGGCGTTACAAAGGCGGTGGTCATGGAGTAGCGATTCCGGTGTCCCGATGTGTGGAAGCGAGCCTCACGAAAGGGAATAGTGACCCTACTGCCATAGCAGCGGAACAATAGCGGTCTATGTCTTTTGTCGGCATTGACCAACCTTGGAAGTCGGCTCACGCTTGCGTCAACGTGCCGCCTTTCTAGGCAGCCAGCAATGGTGAGGACCACTCATGGCAATCGGCGAGTTCGCAAGTGCCACCCGGCTGCCGCGGCAAGGCGACATCGGTCTCTCGACTCCGCTCTACTGGATGTACGAGATGGGATACGCTGCGCTTAACCCATCCCGGGCCATGGCGGACGCCAGCCGTCTGTTCCTGAAAAACCCGATCAACCCCGTCTCGCATACCACCATCGGCAAGTCCATGGCGGCGGCCTGCGAGCTGTTCGAGCGCACCACCCGCCGCTACGGCAAGCCGGACTGGGGCATCACCCACACCTCGGCCGGCGGCCAGACCGTGCCGATCCACGTCAACACCGTGTGGGAGCGGCCGTTCTGCCGCCTGCTGCACTTCGAGCGCGCGTTCGAATATCCGCCGCGCCGCCCGCAGCCGCGCCTGCTCATCGTTGCCCCGGTGTCCGGCCACCACGCCACGCTGCTGCGCGGCACGGTGGAGGCGATGCTGCCCACCCACGACGTCTACGTGACCGACTGGATCGATGCGAAGCTGGTGCCCATGTCCGAAGGCCGCTTCAGCCTGTCGGACTATGTGGATTACCTCATCTCCATCTTCCACCGCATGGGCGGCAACTGCCACGTCATGGCCGTGTGCCAGCCGGCCGTGCCGGTGATGATGGCCATCGCCCGCATGGAGGCGGAGGAAGACCCCTTCGTTCCCCGCTCCATGGTGCTCATGGGCGGCCCCATCGACACCCGCGAGGCCCCCACCGCGGTGAACACGCTGGCCCAGGACCGCGGCATCGAATGGTTCCGCCGCAACGTCATCACCACCGTGCCCTGGCCGCACCCCGGCGCCCTGCGGGAGGTCTATCCCGGCTTCCTGCAGCTCAACGGCTTCATGTCCATGAACCTGGACCGGCACCTGCAGGCCCATTGGGACCTGTTCCGGCACCTGGTGCAGGGCGACGGCGACTCGGCGGAGAAGCACCGGGATTTCTACGACGAGTACCTCGCCGTCATGGACCTGACCGCGGATTTCTACCTGGAAACCGTGGAGAATGTCTTCATCACCCATGCCCTCCCCAAGGGCGAAATCATGCATCACTCCCAGGTGGTGAAGCCGGATGCCATCCACCGCGTGGCGCTGATGACGGTGGAAGGCGAGAAGGACGACATCTCCGGCATCGGCCAGACCAAGGCCGCGCACAAACTCTGTCCCCGGATCCCCGAGGACATGCGGGCCCATTGGGAACAGCCGGGCGTCGGCCATTACGGCGTCTTCAACGGCTCGCGCTTCCGTTCCGAGATCGCGCCGCGCATTTCCGACTTCATCCTCTCGCAGGAATTCCGCAAGGATGGCCGCGCCCGCCCCATGCCGGACCGCCCGGCGCCGGTGGCCGCGGGGGAGGAAGAGCCGGACGTGTTCGCCCTCAACAAGAATGTGACTGCGCTTTATCCCCGGATTGCGCCGAATTAGTACTGGCGGCGCGGCGAAATTCTTGGGAAGATGCCGGAGGTAACTTTGCCCCGGCTGCCCAATGCTGTTTCGCCGCCAGACTCGCAATGAGGACCGCAAATCGTCGCTCCCGCCCAGCGCGGAGACGATCGAGTTGTTGCTCGACGACGAGTTGCTGCGCGTCATGGTCCGGCGCCATCCGCAGGCGCGCCGGCTGACGCTTCGGGTTCGCGCGACCTCCCGCGATGTCACCCTCACCGCACCGCCCCATGTGGCGCTTTCCTTCGCCCGCGCTTTCGTGGAGAGGCATCGCGAATGGGTGCGGGTCCGCCTCGTGCGCCTGCCGGAGGCGGTGCCCTTCGCGGATGGGGCTGTCATTCCCCTGCGCGGCGAACCCCACCGCATCATCCACCGCCCCGACGCACGCGGAACCGTCTGGATCGAGCCGGCGGTCCGCGGAATGCCTTCCCTCTGCGTGGCCGGCGAGGCGCCGTATATGGCGCGCCGCGTGCAGGATTTCCTGAAGAAGGAGGCCCGGCGCGACCTCGCTGCCGCGGTCAAGCACTACACCCAGGCGCTCGGGGTCGAGGTCGGACGGCTCACGCTGCGCGACACGGCGAGCCGCTGGGGCTCCTGCTCGGCGCGCGGCGACCTCTCCTTCTCGTGGCGGCTGATCCTCGCACCGGCCTTCGTGCTGGATTATCTCGCGGCCCACGAGGTGGCGCACCGCTTGGAGATGAACCACGGGGTGCGCTTCTGGCGGCTGGTGGAGCAGGTCTGCCCCAACCGCAAGGAGGCGGAGGCGTGGCTGAGGCGCCACGGCTCCGAGCTCCATCGCTACGGCGAAGGCTGAGCTTCGCGGTGCCTCAGAGGGCCTTCTTGCGGCCGAGGCTGAACGCGCCGGGGCCGGCGGCGAAGTAGAACAGGAAGCCACCGATGATGGCGACATTCTTGAAGAAATGGATCTGCTGCCCGGCCTGAGCGGCCTCGGGGAACGTCCAGAACAGGTGCGACAAAAGGGTCGCGACCACGGTGAAGCCGGCAAGCCAGATCGCGGTGAAGCGCGGCCACAGCCCGGCGATGAGGAGCAGGCCACCAATCACCTCGGTCGCTGCGGCGAGTCCCCCGAACACCATCGGCGCCGGAACTCCCTTGGCAGCGAGGGAGCCCGCAAATCCGGCCAGATTGCCGAGCTTGCCGATTCCCGCCGGCAGAAACAGAGCGGCGATGCAAAGTCGGCCCACCAGAAGGGCGAGATCATCAAGGCTACGCAAGTCGTCCTCCAACGCACACTTCCCGGAGCGGAAGCCGAAGAGTGTTTGATACCGCCGACGCTGCACTGCAACATCGGACAGGGAGGTTTCAGGACACTATTGCGTGTGGTCCCGCCCCGCCTGCTCGGCGGCGGCGAACATCAAACGGGCCGCCACGGGGAGCGCAACCGAGAGCCCGGCAAAGCGGAAAAGATGGTGCGCGCTCATGAAAGCCGGGTCATAGCCCATGGCGAAGCCGAGGGCTGTCATGGCCTCCAGCGCTCCCGGCGCGAAAGCGGTGACCAGCTTGCCGAGATCATCGCCCGTCAGCCATGCGGCCAGCAAAGCGAACAGGGTCGAGATCGCCACCGCCACCAGGAAGGCCCCCAGCGAGGCGAGCACATAGGCCCGGATGGTCGAAAGCGAGGTACCGATGAAGCGCACGCCCACGCTTCCCCCCAGCACCACGAAGGCCGGGATGAGCAGTTCCGCCGGCAGCACGGCGGTGGACAGGCGCGTGGCATGGAGCACGGCGCTGCCGGCGAGCGCGCCGAGGATGAGGCCGCCCGGCAGCTTCAGCCGCGCCGCGAGCAGTGCCGCGGCGGTGCAGACGCCGAACAGGACGACGATCTCGCCGAGGGTCGAGACATGGGGTGGCGGCGGCACGCCGCCCGCCGTCATGCCCAGCGCCGCCAGCACGTTGGGCAAAGCCGCCACCAGCAGGAACAGCCGCAGCGTCTGGGCGAAGGCGACCTGTCGCAGGTCCGCATTGGTGTCCGCCGCCATGGCGACCACGGTGCCGAAGGCGCCGGGCGCGGAGGCCCAGAAGGCGCTTTCCCGGCTCCAGCCGGCCACCCGGGTAAGGAAGAGGGTGCCGCCCGCCATGGTGCCGAGCACGCTGGCGCCGAGGCAGGCCATGCTCACCGGCCAGGTGGCGGCGCGGGCGAAGGTCTCCGGCGTCAGCATGGTGCCCATGGAGGTCCCGAGCACCACGAAGGCGAGGAAGCGCAGCCATTCCGGCACGTCGATGCGCATGCCCGCCAGCGCAAGGCCGATGCAGGCGACCAGCGAGCCCGAGATCCACGCCGCCGGCAGGCCGAGGAGCGCGAAGATCAGCCCGCCGAGGGCGCCGGCCCCCAGCGTCACCGCCGCCGAGGCAGCGGAGCGCATCCTGAAGGGCAAGCCCCTCACGCGGCGTCCGATCCCACAGGCCCGGTCCGCTCCAGCCAGGCGACGAGCCGCCGGCTCGCCTCGGCGAGCTGCGCATCGCCGCGCGCGAAGCACAGGCGCATGAAGCCCTCGCCGCCGTGGCCGAAGGCGGTTCCGGGGGCGAGGCCCACATTGGCCTCGTCCACCAAAGTGAGGCCCAGGCTGCGCACGTCGCGCCGGCCCTCGATGCCGAAGAACAGATAGAAGGCGCCGGGCGGCTTCACGAGGTCCACGCGCCCGGTAGCGAGCAGCGCATCGCCCACGAGATCGCGGCCGCGCCGGGCGCGGGCGATCTGCTCGGCGACGAAGGGCTCGCCCTGATCCAGCGCCGCGATGGCACCCCGCTGCATGAAAGCGGCGACGCCGGAGGTTGAATACTGGATGAGGTTCTCGATGATCTGGCCGAGGCGCGGGTGCGCCTCCAGCCAGCCGATACGCCAGCCGGTCATCGCCCAGTTCTTGGAGAAGGTCTGGACGAAGAGGATGTGGTCCTCCTCGTCCATGATGTCGTGGAAGGACGGTGCCCGCGCCTCTTCGCCGTAATAGAAACGGCCATAGATCTCGTCGGCGATGATCCACAGACCGTGGCGGCGGGCGAGGGACAGCACCGCCTTCAGATCGTCCAGCGTCGCCACGAAGCCGGTGGGATTGGCTGGCGTGTTCAAGAAGATGGCGCGGGTGGAGGGCGTCACCGCCGCAGCCAGCCGGTCGTGGTCGAGGGTGAAGCCCTCCGGCCCGTAATTGAAGGGCACATAGACGGCGCGCGCGCCGGCCTTCTGCGCCGCCGCCGCGGCGTTGGGCCAGGTGGGGGAGGGAATGATCACCTCGTCCCCGGCCCCGGCCACAAGGGCCATGGCCACATGGATGGCCTGCATCCCCGATCCGGTGACGAAATAGCGCTCCGGCGCTTCCGGCACGCCATAGAGCCCGCTCATGTAGCGGGCGATCGCGGCGCGCAGCTCCGGCAGGCCGCGCTGCCAGGTGTAGAAGGTCTCGCCCGCGTGGAGGGCGGATGCGGCCGCCTCGCAGATGAAGGGCGGGGTGGGCGCGTCGCCCTCGCCGGCCCACAGCGGGATCATGCCGGGCCGATCGCGGCCGTAATTCATCACCTCGACGATGCCGCTCTCAGGCAGCGCGCGCACGTGCTCGCGCACACGCTCCAGATAGGGATCCTCCACGGGCAAGGCGGGAACGGGCGCAGCAGGGGACATCATGACTTGCTCGCGGGCACGAAGCGGGGTGGCGGCGCGGAGGGAAATCGGCGGGTGCGCCGGCGCGACTTATAGAGCCTCGGCGCGCCCGTGCGCCATCAAATGAAGTGGCGATCCGATCAGTCCCGGTGATGAATCGCGCCTCCCGTTGCGGCATTGCACGGATGCAATGGCATCTTGCGAAGCGGGGCCGTTGCCGGTGCGGGGGTGGAGTTCTACGTCCTCAGCACCACACGCGCACCTTCGCGCCTTCGCCGGTTCAAACAGGATGCCCCCCATGTCGCAGACCGTCACCCCGGCCATCGATGCCGCCGCCATCGACCGCCTGTTCCTTTCCGCCCGCACCCAGAATGGCTGGACCGATGCCCCGGTCAGCGAAGCGGAAGTCCGCGCCCTCTATGATCTGGTGAAGTACGGCCCCACCTCCGCCAACACCCAGCCGGCCCGCTACGTGTTCCTCACCACCCCGGAAGCCAAGGAGCGCCTGCGCCCTGCCCTGCCGGAGAGCAACCACAAGATCCTCGCCGCGCCGGTGGTGGCCATCATCGGCTACGCCCTCGACTTCCACGACAAGATCCCCGAGCTGTTTCCGCACTACCCGCAGTTCCGCGACCTGTTCGTCAACAATCCGGGGATGATCGAGCCCCACGCCTTCCGCAATTCCTCGCTGCAGGGCGCCTATCTCATCCTCGCCGCCCGCGCGCTCGGCCTCGATGTCGGCCCCGTCTCCGGCTTCGACGCGGCGAAGGTGGATGCTGAATTCTTCCCCGGCGGCACCACCAAGACCAATTTCATCGCCGCCATCGGCCATGGCGATGCCTCCAAGGTGATGCCCCGCCTGCCGCGCCTCGCCTTCGACGACGCCGCGCAGATCCTCTGATCGCCCCTCCAGAATAAAAAGGGCGCCCCTCGGGGCGCCCTTTCTTTTTGGACCAAAGGCCTCAGTTAAGGCCGATGGTGGTGAGGTCCTGGAACCAGTGCTGGGCCTGCACGAAGCTCTTCACCTTGGGGGAGAGGGCATGCGGGTTCACGTCGTGCACCACCCAGACCAGAACGGCGTCGTCCACCACCTGCTGGTGGACCTGGGCGAGCAATTCGTCCTGCTTCTTGGTGTCGAAGGTGCGCTTCGCCTCGTCGATGAGGGCGTCCACCTTGGGGTTCGAGTAATAGCCCCAGTTTACGCCCACCGGCGCCACCTGCCGCGAATCGAAGAAGCGGATGAGGGCGTAGAGCGGGTCGGAGGTGACATAGGCGATGTTGTTCGAGGTGATGCCCTCGTTCATCGGGTCCTTCGCCCCCTTGCGCCAAGCGGTGTAGAGCGCTTCCAGCTCCACCACCTTGAACTCCACGTCGATGCCGATCTCCTTGAAGCTCGCCTGCAGGAACTCGTTCATGGGCAGAGACAGCATCTGTCCGGTGCCGCCGGCGGCGATGATGAAGGTGGCCTTGAGCGGCTTCTCCTTGGAGTAGCCCGCCTCCTGCACCAGCTTCTTGGCGGCCTCGGGATCATACTTGAGGTCGAAGGTGGGCTTGCCGAACCACGGGCTGGTCTTGTCCACCTGCCCCTTGGCCGGCTGGGCGAGGCCGTTCATCAGCTCCACCACGCCGTCGCGATCCACCGCAAGGTTCAGCGCCTTGCGCAGGCGGATGTCGGCCCAGGGCGAGCCGGGCAGCACGGAGAGGTGGTAGTTCCACACGTGGGGCGTGACGTTGGTCACGATCTTCATGCCCGCGGACTTCAGCTGCGGCACGGCGTCGGGCGCGGGGGTCTCGATGAGGTCCACCTGCCCGGCGAGCAGCGCGTTGGTGCGAGTCAGCGCCTCCGGCATGGGGATGAGGATCATCCGGTCGGTCTTGGGCAGGCGGGACTTGTCCCAGTAGTCGGGGTTCTTGACCAGCTCCAGCCGCTCGCGCGGCACCAGCTTGTCCTGCTTGAAGGGGCCCGTACCCGAGGGGTTCTGGGCAAACTTGTCCCAGTCCTTGCCGAGCTTCTCGTACTGGGCCGGGCTCGACACCAGGAACCAGAGCATCTGGTAGGGAAAGAACGAATCCACGTCCTTGGTGGTGATCTCCACCGTCATGTCGTCCACCTTGCGCCAGGAGGCGATGGACGGCAGGCGGGTCTTCACCTGGGCGGACTGGCGCTTGTCGAACTGGGGCGCCTTCTCGTCCAGCACCTTGTCGAGGTTCCACACCACGGCATCGGCATTGAAGTCCGAGCCGTCGTGGAACTTCACGCCCTTGCGCAGCGTGAACAGCCACTTCTTGGGATCGGCCGGATCGACCTTCCATTCGGTGGCGAGGCCGGGCACCAGCTTGCCGGGCCGGTCAGACACGTTCATCTCCCAGGCGACCAGCGGGTCGTACAGGGTGTAGCCGGTGAATTGATAGGCACCTGCCCCACGATCAGGCTGGCCCGTGGTCTGCGGAATGTCCGCCATGGAGATGCCATAGCGGACCACGCTCTCGGCGCCGGCCGGTGCCGCCCCGGCAAGACCGAGGAAAAGCGCGGCGGCAAGAGAGGTTCGAAGCGTCCGGAAACGCAGCATCTATCGTCCTTCCGTGAGTAAGCCCCACGGAAGGAAGGCAAGAGATATGCCGTATGCTTCGCTTTGCGAAACGGGCGTCAGCGGTTGCGGCGGGGCGGCCTGTTCGAGGATTTGCCGGAGGACTTGCCCCAGTTGAACACGCGGTGGGGGAACACCTCTCCGTTCTCGCCGTCGCCGATGGCGATGAGCGCGCCCTGGCAGGACACCGCCACATGGCCCTCAACGATGGGGGCGTCGCGGCCGCGCAGGATGATGCTCTGGCCGCAGCGCAGACGATGGGCCTCCTGCGGCGTCACGTTGAGCTGGGGAATCTCCTCCAGCGCCACCGCCACAGGATCGAGCGCATCCATCAGCGCCTCTTCACTGGCCTCGGCGCGGTCACGCAGCTCATCGAGGGGCACGAGGCGCTCCTCCAGGAACGGCCCGACGCAGGCGCGGCGCAGCTGGCAGATATGGCCGCGCGAGCCGAGCATGCGACCGAGGTCACGGGCGATGGCGCGCACATAGGTGCCCTTGCCGCATTCGGCTTCCAGCACCGCATGGTCGGCGTCCGGGCGCTCCATGAGGTCGATGCGGAAGATGGTGACGGGGCGCGCCTCCAGCTTCACCTCCTCACCCTCGCGGGCCAGGTCATAGGCGCGCTCGCCGCCGATCTTCAGCGCCGAATAGGCCGGCGGCACCTGCATGATCTCGCCGCGGAAGGTGGGCAGGGCCGCGATGATCTCGTCGTCCGAGGGGCGCAGGTCCGAGGTCTCGACCGCCTTGCCCTCGGAATCGTCCGTGTCGGTCTCGACGCCGAAGCGCACGGTGAAGCGGTAGGTCTTGCGGCCATCCATCACGTAAGGAACGGTCTTGGTGGCCTCGCCGAAGGCGATGGGCAGGCAGCCGGAGGCCAGCGGGTCGAGGGTGCCGGCGTGGCCCGCCTTCTTCGCCCCGAAGATGCGCTTCACCACCGCCACCGCCTGGGTGGAGGTCATGCCGGTGGGCTTGTCCAGCAGCACCCATCCGTCGAGGTCGCGCTTGGGCGCGCGGGGGCGGTTGTCCTGCTCGCGGCTGGGGCGGGGGGCGTCGCCGCTGTGGGGCGCTTCGACCGCTTCAGCAGCGACGGCGGTGTCGACAACGGATTCAACGATGGGCTCGGCGGCGGCTTCAGCCGCGGCTTCGGCAGTGGCTCGGACGGTCATTCGGCGTCGGTCTCTTTGTCGGTCGGATTCTGGTCGGGCGCATCCTCGCCATCGAGGTCGCGCTGCACCTGGGGGGAGCGCAGGAGAGCATCCATGCGCGCGCCTTCGTCGAAGGACGTATCCTTGCGAAAGCGAAGCTCGGGCACGCTCTTCAGCTCCACCCGCCGCGCCACCTCCCCCCGGAGGCGGCGGGCATTGTCGGCCAGCGCCTTGATGACGGGGGTGATGTCCTTGCCGCCGAGGGGCATGACGTAGCAGGTGGCGATCTTGAGGTCCGGCGACATGCGCACCTCGGGCACCGTGATGATGTGCCCGGCGAGCACCGGATCGATATGGTCGCCGCGGGACAGCACGTCGGCCAGGGCATGGCGGACAAGCTCGCCCACGCGCAGCATGCGCTGGGAGGGGCCGCCTCCCGTGCGGGTGTCGGGTTTCATTTTTTCTTCTGCTTCGTTCGGCGCCGGCAAAGCCGTGGCGCCTTCTCCTCGATTGTGGAGCGGACGGGCTTGGACCGTACCGTTCCGGTTAAGCGTCGACGCCTCCGGCCTTTTCCCGTTCGGGGAAGAGACCGGAGGCGGAAACGTCGAGCATGGCGCCCGTCGTCAGGTCACAGCGAGCGCTGGATCACCTCGACGCGGTAGCACTCGATCACGTCGCCAGCGCGCATGTCCTGGTAGTTCTCGAAGGACATGCCGCAATCCTGGCCGGCGTTCACGGTGTTGACCGCATCCTTGAAGCGGTTGAGCGTCGCGAGCTTGCCTTCGTGGATCACCACGTTGTCGCGGATGAGGCGCACGTGCTGGCCCTTCTCCACGATGCCGTCGGTGACCTGGCAGCCCGCCACCTTGCCCACCTTGGAGACCAGGAATATCTCCTTGATGAGCGCGTTGCCCAGCATGGTCTCGCGGTTGATGGGCGCGAGCAGGCCGCTCATGGCCTTCTTCACGTCATCCACGAGGTCGTAGATGATGTTGTAGTAGCGGATCTCGATACCCGCCCGATCGGCCGCGTCGCGCGCTTCCTTGTTGGCGCGCACGTTGAAGGCGATGATCGCGGCGCCGGAGGTTTCCGCCAGCGTCACGTCGCTTTCGTTGATGCCGCCCGCGCCGGAATGGATGATGCGGGCCTGCACCTCGTCGTTGCCGACCTTCTCCAGCGCGCCGATGATGGCTTCCACCGAACCCGACACGTCGCCCTTGATGATGAGGGGGAATTCCTTCCGCCCCGAAGCCTTCACCTGGCTCATCATCTGCTCCAGCGAGCCGCGGATGGTGGCGGAACGGGCCGCCGCCTTCTCGCGCTTCTGGCGCTGGCGGTAATCGGTGATCTCGCGGGCGCGGGCCTCGTTCTCGACCACGGCGAGACGGTCGCCCGCCTCCGGCGTGCCGTTGAAGCCCAGCACTTCCACCGGGAAGGAGGGGCCTGCCGCGTCCACGGTGGCACCGGTGTCGGAGATGAGGGCGCGCACGCGACCCCACTCGGCGCCGGCCACCACGATGTCACCCACGTGCAGGGTGCCGCGCTGGACGAGAACGGTGGCCACCGGGCCACGGCCGCGATCGAGCTTGGCTTCCACCACGGTGCCTTCGGCGTCGCGGTTCGGATTGGCGCGCAGGTCGAGCAGTTCGGACTGGAGGGCGATCGCCTCCAGAAGCTTATCGAGGTTGAGATGCTCCTTGGCGGAAACCTCCACCTCGAGCGTCTCGCCGCCCATGCTCTCCACCTGCACTTCATACTGAAGCAGTTCGGAGCGCACGCGCTCGGGCTTGGCGCCGGGCTTGTCGATCTTGTTGATCGCCACGATCAGCGGCACCCGCGCCGCGCGGGCGTGGTTGATGGCTTCCACCGTCTGGGGCATCACGCCGTCGTCGGCCGCCACCACCAGCACCACGATGTCCGTCACCTTGGCGCCGCGGGCGCGCATGGCGGTGAAGGCGGCGTGGCCGGGGGTGTCGATGAAGGTGATCTTCGAGCCCGAGGGCGCGGTCACCTGGTAGGCACCGATGTGCTGGGTGATGCCGCCGGCTTCGCCGGACACCACGTTCGCCTTGCGGATGGCGTCGAGCAGCGAGGTCTTGCCGTGGTCAACGTGGCCCATGATGGTCACGACGGCCGGACGCGGCAGCAGGGTCTCGGGGGCGTCCGGGGTGTCGAACAGGCCTTCCTCGACGTCGCTCTCCGACACGCGGCGGACGGTGTGGCCGAGATCCTCGGCGATGAGCTCGGCGGTATCGGCGTCGATCACGTCGGTGATCTTCACCATCTGCCCCTGCTTCATCAGCATGCGGATCACGTCCACGGCCCGCTCCGACATGCGGTTGGCGAGTTCCTGGATGGTGATGGTCTCCGGCAGGATCACCTCGCGGGCGATCTTTTCCTTGCTCTCCTGCTGCCGGTGGCCAGTCATGCGCTGGGTGCGGCGGCGGAACGAGGCGACCGAACGCTGGCGCTCTTCCTCACCCGACTGGGCGGTGACCAGCGTCAGGCGGCCGCGCTGCTTCTCCTGGCCGGCGGGGGCGCGGGGCACCTTGACCGGGGCGACCGGACGCGCGGGACCACGGCGCACGGCGCCGCCGCCACGGCGTTCCTCTTCCTCGCTGCCACCCTCGGCCGGAGCGGTGGTGCCCGCCGGACGGGGGGTGAGCGGACGCGCGGTGGTCGTGCCGGCGGGACGGGCGCTCGTGCCCTGATCCTCGCCGCCGAAGCGCTTGCGCGCTTCCTGCTCGGCCTTGCGCTTCTTGTCTTCTTCCTGGGCGCGGCGGGCCTCGTCCTCGCGCTTGCGGGCCTCGGCGGCCTCACGCTCGGCGCGCTCGGCACGCTCGCGCTCGGCGCGGCGACGGGCTTCCTCCTCGGCCGCGCGGCGCTCTTCGGCCATGCGCTGCTCTTCGACCGCGCGGACGCGGGCGTCGGCAAGCGCGCTGGCGCGGGCGTTGCGCTCTTCCTCGGTCAGGGTACGCAGCACCACGCCGGAACCGCCGGGACGCTGCTGGCCGGGACGGGCCGGACCACCACCACCGGGACGGCGGTCACGATCCGAACCGGGACCACCGGAACGCGGCGGCTGGCCGGGCCGCGAGGGCTGGCCAGGGCGCGACGAGGACTGGCCTGCGGAACCGGGGCGCGAGGTCTGGCCGGACGCGGAACGCGGTCCCTCGGAGGGACGCGCACCGGACGGCGCGGACGGACGGGCCGCGGCGGGAGCAGACGGTGCCGCCGGCTTCGGCGCGGGAGTGGGAGCCGGAGCAGCGGCCACGGGAGCGGCGGGCGCAGCCGCCTCGACCTTGGCAGGAGCCGGCTCGGCCGCGACCGGAGCCGCAGGCGCCGGAGCAGGTGTGGGGGCGGGAGCCGCCGGAGCAGCCGGAGCCTTCGCTTCCACCGGAGCGGCCGGCGCGGGCGCGGCAGCAGCCGGAGCGACAGGAGCGGGAGCGGCCGGAGGCGCAGCAGGCGCCTTCGCTTCCACCGGAGCGGCCGGTGCAGGCGCGGCAGGAGCCGGAGCGGACGGAACGGGAGCAGCCGGTGCGGGGCGGGCGGGAGCCGCCGGAGCGGCAGGCGCCTTCGCCTGTGCAGGCGGGGCAGCCGGAGCCGGCGCCGCTGGCGCGCTCCCGTGGCCTGCCTCACCTGGGGCGATGACGCGGCGCTTCACCTTCTCGACCACGACCGCCTTCGAGCGGCCATGGCTGAAGCTTTGGCGCACCGTTCCCTGCTCCACCGGGCGCTTCAGCGTGAGCGTCTTGCCGGGGGCGGGATGCAGCGTCTTGTCGCCTGGGGTCTTGGTGTCGTTCATTCCGTATCCGTTCCTTGCATCCGGCCGGGGTCATGCGGGAGATCAGCACCATGGCTCAAATCGTTGCCATGGCTGGGGTTTGGACCCTGCCCGAGCGTCTCGCCGATGGACGTACCCGTCCGCCAGCGCGAGAGCCTGTGGCAGCGCTCCAGAAACCCTTTGGCCGTCGGATGCGCGAGCAGCGCCGCATGTACCACATTTGACCGCCCTAACGCCAAGTCCAAATCGATGCCGGGAAAGCAATCGACCACGGCAGCCGCGCGGAAACCGGCAGCCTCGACCTGTCGCAGGAGGGCATTGAGCTTGCGCACCCCGTCCGGGCGCGCGTCACTGGCGTTGAGGACGACCAGCACATCGCCGGTGCCCAGGGCCGCCTCGACCTTGGTGTGCCCCGTCACGACCCGTCCCGCCTTGTTGGCGAGGGAGAGGGCGGCGAGGGCGTCCTTGTAGAGAAGCCGATCCACCAGATCGGCAAGATCGGGTGCAGCCTTGCCGCGGCCCTTGAAGGCGCGGCCAAAGGCCTTTTTCTTCAGCGCCGTTTCGAGATCGGCCCGCGTGGCGCCCACCCAGGCACCGCGGCCGGGGAGCTTACGCGAAAGATCCGGGATGATGGCGCCGTCGGGCGCCATCACGAAACGCAGCATGTCGGCCACCGGCAGCACCCGCCGCGTGGCGAGGCACAGGCGCGACAAGGGTGCCCGCGCCGCAGACAAGCTGCGCGGCCCTCCGTCCGTCTCGTCCTCGTCCAGTATCGCGAGCACCAGTGGTCATCTCCTTAGGCTCAGGCGTCTTCGGCCGGGGCTTCTTCACCCTCGGCTTCAGGCTCGGCCTCGATCCAGCCCGCGGTGACGCGGGCCTGCATGATGAGCGCTTCCGCGTCCTCGCGGGAGAACTCGAATCCGTCCAGCGCGCCGGCATGGCGGATGGTCTCGCCATCCTTACGCTCGCTCCAGCCGATGAGATCGTCAGTGGCGCAGCCGGCGAGGTCCTCGACGGTCTTGATGTCGTTCTCGCCGAAGGCCACCAGCATCTTGGAGGTGACGCCGGGCACGTCCTTCACCTCGTCCTCGACGCCCAGCTCCTTGCGGCGGGCATCGAGCGCCTCTTCCACCTCGGCGAGGTGCTTCAGGGCGCGGGACTGCAGCTCGGCGGCGGTGTCCTCATCGAAGCCTTCGATGGAGGCGAGCTCGGAGATCGGCACGTAGGCGATCTCCTCCACCGAGGTGAAGCCCTCGGAGGTGAGCAGCTGGCCCATCATCTCGTCGAGATCGAGGGCCTCGGAGAACATCTTGGTGCGCTCGGCGAATTCCTTCTGCCGCCGCTCGCTCTCCTCCTGCTCGGTCATGATGTCGATGTCCCAGCCGGTGAGCTGGGTGGCAAGGCGGACGTTCTGGCCGCGGCGGCCGATGGCCAGCGACAGCTGGGCGTCGGGCACAACCACCTCGATGCGCTCGCGATCCTCGTCGAGCACCACCTTCACCACCTCGGCGGGGGCAAGGGCGTTGACGATGAACGTGGCGATGTCCGGGTTCCAGGGGATGATGTCGATCTTCTCGCCCTGCAGCTCGTTCACCACGGCCTGCACGCGCGAGCCGCGCATGCCCACGCAGGCGCCGACGGGGTCCACGGACTGGTCGCGGGAGATGACGGCGATCTTGGCGCGGGAGCCGGGATCGCGGGCCACCGCCTTGATCTCGACGATGCCGTCATAGATCTCGGGCACTTCCTGCGCGAACAGCTTCGCCATGAACTGGGGATGCGTGCGGGAGAGGAAGATCTGCGGGCCGCGCGGCTCGCGACGCACGTCGTAGATGTAGGCGCGGATGCGATCGCCGGTCTTCACCGTCTCGCGCGGCAGGAGTTCGTCGCGGCGCAGGATGCCTTCGCCGCGGCCGAGGTCCACGACCACGTTGCCATACTCGACGCGCTTCACGAGGCCGTTCAGCACGTCGCCGATGCGGTCCTTATACTCGTCATACTGCCGGTCGCGCTCGGCCTCGCGCACCTTCTGCACGATGACCTGCTTCGCGCTCTGCGCAGCGATGCGGCCGAAATCGAAGGGCGGCAGCGTGTCGGCGATGGTGTCGCCCACCTGCGCCGCGGGATTGTGGCGACGGGCGCCATCCAGCGTGATCTCGGTGGCGGTGTTCTCCACCTCGTCCACCACGAGCAGGTGGCGCGCGAGACGCAGCTCGCCGGTGCGCGGATTGATGTCGGCGTGGATGTCCGTCTCCTGGCCGTAGCGCGAGCGCGCGGCCTTGGCGATGGCATCTTCCATGGCGGCGATCACGATGCTGCGGTCGATGGACTTCTCCCGCGCGACCGCATCGGCGATCTGCAGGAGCTCCAGCCGGTTTGCGCTGACGGCGACCATCAGTGCTTCTCCTTCACGCTGCTGGCGTTGGCCGAGGAGGCGGACGTCTCGAGGCCCGCCTTCTTCTTGGCATTGGACTTCTTTCCATCGGGCTTCTTGCCCGCGACCTTGGATTTCTTCGCCTTCTTGCCGGCGACCTTGCCGGTGGCACCCTTGTTGGCGACCGGGCCGCGCGCCGACTTGGCGGGCTGCTCTGCAGGCTCGCCGTCCAGATCGCCCGGCTCGAACGTGTCGTCGGCCTCCAGCGGATCAACCTCGGAATCGAGGAAGTCCTCGGCGTCCTCGTCCAGCTCCTGCCCGGCGGCCTTGGCCGCGCGCAGCGCCTCGCGGATGAGGGCATCAGTGAGCACGAGGCGGGCGTCGTGAATGTCGCGCAGGGGCAGGCGGACGGTGGGCTCCTCGTCGGCGCGCGCATCGGTGCGGCGCACCAGCGCATCGCCGTCCTCGGCACCGGTGAGGATACCGCGGAAGCGCTTGCGGCTGTCCACCGGCACACTCATCTCCACCTTCACCTCATGGCCCGCCCAGCGCACGAAATCGGACAGCCGCACCAGCGGCCGGTCGATGCCGGGAGAGGACATTTCCAGGCGGTAGGCGCTGGCGATGGGGTCTTCCACGTCGAGCACCGGCGAGAGGGCACGCGAGGCGGCCTCGCAATCGTCGATGGACATGGTGCCGTCGGGGCGCTCGGCCATGATCTGCACGGTGCCGCCGTCGCGGTTCGTCACCTTCACGCGCACCAGGCGATAGCCAAGGCCGCCGAGCACGCCGGAAGCGATGGCGGCGACGCGGGCCGCCACTCCGGTCTCGGTGATGAGGCGCGGCTCGTTGGGATCGTCGAGCACGGCGTTGATCTCGGTCATGTCACTCCGGGCGCGGATCGCTTCGCACCGGCTTTTTCGCCGGGCGTCGTCCGCTGGTTCATTTTCCGCCGGGCGCGGCGGCTCGGCACCGGCGCCCGAAATTCATATGGCCATCAGGCCGCGCGGCACCCCGGAGGGCGCATTCCGATGTCGTGGGACACCGGATAAGCAGAAAAGGAGCGGGTCCCGACCGGGGCCCACTCTCATCACCTTCGACTGCGATGGCGCTGAGGCATCCCCATGGGGGACGGCGCTAATATAGACGGAAATGCCGGAGGCGCAAGTCTGCCGTTGCGAACCAGCGGGACCCGCGCCCAGCGCATAGCACGTCCGCCATACCCGAACCCGCCCGCCGCAATTGCGCCGCACGCAGGGTGTTGAAGGCCGCCGACCGCGCTCCGCCTCGACCCGTCGACGGAGACGCCAGCGCCGAAGAGCCCGCCATCGCCGCATCGTGATGGCCCGTCAGCGCCCGATCCGCCACCGCTGCCGGATCAACCAGACATTCGAACCGCCGGCCCGAGCGAGGATCAAGTCCTTGCGTTTCTCGACCGGACCGCGCGACCGCCGGGATGGAGCGATCCATCCCGGCGGTGCACGCTCTCAGGCCAATCCATCCAGCTCCTGATCGGTCAGCGCGCCCGGCACGATGGTAACGGGGATGGGAAACCGCGCCGCATGGCCGGCGGCGAGCGAGGCCACCAGCGGCCCCGGCCCGTCCTTTCCCGTCCCAGCGGCCAGCACCAGGATGGCGATGTCGCGGTCCTCGTGGATCACGGCTCCGATGGCTTCCGCTAGGGCGCCTTCGCGGATCACGGTTTCCGGGGCGACGCCGGCCACCTGCCGTGCCCGCGCGACATATTTGGCGAGCCGGGCTTCCATCTCCTCATGCGCCTCGGCCCGCATCAGGTCAGCGACGCCGAGCCATTGCTGGCTGACGCCTTCAAGCTCCAGAACCCCCAGCATCACCACCCCACCCTCGGTGCCGGCGGCGCGGCGCGCGGCGTAATAGACGGCGCGGTCGCATTCCGGGGTATCGTCCACCACCACCAGGAACTTGCGACGATGCCCGGGTTCGCGGCTCTGGCGCGGGGCTACGGTCCGCGTGGGGATCATGACGACTCTCCCGGATCGGATCTCTGGGGCGGGGCCGCCCATGGTGGCACGGCGGCGGGGGCGCGGGGGAGAGGATTTTCCAGCCCTCCCCACCCGGTTCGCATCGGGCGCCGCATGGGCTAGAGGGAGACGTCAGAGGCAATCGCGACGCCGCCCGGCGTCCGAAGGGGAAAGGACCAAGGCGTGTCGGAACTCAAGCTCGATCAGGCCCAGACCATCGTCACGACAGCGCTCGCCCATGCCCGGGCCGGCAGCATGAACCCGCTCGCGGTCTGCGTGCTCGACGCGCGCGGCGCGCTCAAGGCGGCCGGCTCCGAGGACGGCACCAGCCTCAACCGCATGGACATCGCCCTCGGCAAGGCCAAGGGTGCGCTGGCGCTGGGCATGGGCTCGCGCGCGCTGTTCAAGCGGGCGAAGGACCAGCCCTTCTTCATCGCCGCCGCCACCTCCGCCATCGGCGGCTCGCTGATCCCGGTGCCGGGCGGCGTGCTGATCCGTTCCGGCGACGGCAAGGTGATCGGCGTGGTCGGCATCTCCGGCGACACCTCCGACAATGACGAGGCCTGCGCCATCGCCGGCATCACCGCCGCCGGCCACATGCCCGACCAGGGCGCCGACTGAGCGACATTGTCCGTCCGGGCACGGACGGCGCGCGCGCCCGGAGGCGGCGAAACATTCCGCTGGCCGGGCGCGGAAATTTGGCTATAGTCCGCCGCGCGGACGGTGCCCCTCGGGGCGCCGCGTTTCCTGTTGGCGGCATAATATGCTGATAACCATACGGAAACGGCAACGGGCGGTCGCTGGACCGCACCCGCGTTTCGCACACCCTCGACCGTGCTGGACGACATCCCGGCCCGGCCGACCGGAGACCGAGAGCCTGCCGCTACCTCCTGGAGGGACCCGGCGCCAGGGCTTCCGGCTCCTTCCCACTCTCTGTTGAAAGGATTGACCGATGTCGATCACGGCAGAGCGCAAGCAGGCGCTCATCAAGGACTTTGGTGCCAAGGACGGCGACACGGGTTCGCCCGAAGTGCAGGTGGCGATCCTCACCGAGCGCATCACCAACCTCACCGAGCACTTCAAGTCCCACAACAAGGACAACCACTCGCGTCGCGGGCTGCTCAAGCTCGTCTCGCAGCGGCGCAGCCTCCTCGACTATCTGAAGAAGAAGGACGAGGGCCGCTACAAGTCCCTCATCGGGCGTCTGGGCATCCGCCGCTGACGCCGGTTTCCGGCGCCGGCCGGCGACAGGCTGGCGCCGCGCGCCCCCGCCACGGGGGCGCATATACGCAGCGGGCATGGGGCCTGCTGCGGGTCCGTGAATGGAAGAAGCCATGGCAGGATCGCCGGACGCAACCGTCGGAGCCCCCGTATGAGGGTTTGGCTTCGCGCGGCGCGTCCGGCCGTCTTGCTCATGGCTTTTTTCGTTCGCGCCTGAACTGAAAGAGCAAGACATGTTCGACATCCACCGCGAAGAGCTGGACTGGGGCGGAACCACCCTCACCCTCGAGACGGGCAAGATGGCCCGCCAGGCCGACGGCTCCGTGCTCGCCACCTACGGCGACACCAAGGTTCTCGCCACCGTCGTTTCGGCCAAGGAGCCGAAGCCGGGCCAGGACTTCTTCCCCCTCACCGTGAACTACCAGGAAAAGACCTACGCGGCCGGCCGCATCCCCGGCGGCTACTTCAAGCGCGAGGGTCGTCCGTCCGAGAAGGAGACGCTGGTCTCCCGCCTCATCGACCGCCCGATCCGCCCCCTGTTCCCCGAGGGCTACAAGTGCGACACCCAGGTGGTCGTCACCGTGCTGGCGCATGACCTCGAGAACGACCCCGACGTGGTCGCCCTGGTCGCCGCTTCCGCCGCCCTGACCCTCTCCGGCATTCCTTTCATGGGTCCGGTGGGCGCCGCCCGCGTCGGCTTCATCGACAATGAATATGTGCTCAACCCCACCGTCGACGAGGTGAAGGAAAGCTCCCTCGACCTCGTGGTCGCCGGCACGGGCGACGCGGTGCTGATGGTGGAATCGGAAGCCAAGGAGCTGCCCGAGGAGATCATGCTCGGCGCCGTGATGTTCGGCCACCGCCACTTCCAGCCGGTGATCGAGGCCATCATCAAGCTCGCCGAGAAGGCCGCCAAGGAGCCCCGCACCTTCGCGCCGCTCGACGTCTCGGAGATCGAGGCCAAGGTGAAGGAGATCGCCGAGCACGATCTGCGCGCCGCCTACAAAATCAAGCAGAAGCAGGACCGCTACGCCGCCGTCGGCGCCGCCAAGTCCAAGGTGAAGAAGTATTACGAGGAGCTCGCCATCGGCGGCACGACCGTGCCGAACCCGCAGGTGGTCTCCGAGGTGTTCAAGGCGCTCGAAGCCAAGATCGTGCGCTGGAACATCCTCGATGACGGCATCCGCATCGACGGCCGCGACGTGCGCACCGTGCGCCCGATCGTCTCCGAGGTCGGCATCCTGCCGCGCGCCCACGGCTCTGCTTTGTTCACCCGCGGCGAGACGCAGGCCCTCGTGGTCGCCACCCTCGGCACCGGCGAGGACGAGCAGTTCATCGACAGCCTGGAAGGCACCTATAAGGAGCACTTCCTGCTGCACTACAACTTCCCGCCCTTCTCCGTGGGCGAGACCGGCCGCATGGGCTCGCCCGGCCGCCGCGAGATCGGCCACGGCAAGCTCGCCTGGCGCGCCATCCGCCCCATGCTGCCGGCCAAGCACGAGTTCCCCTACACCCTGCGCGTGGTGTCGGAGATCCTCGAGTCCAACGGCTCGTCCTCCATGGCCACCGTCTGCGGCACCTCGCTGGCGCTGATGGATGCCGGCGTGCCGCTGCGCCGTCCGGTGGCGGGCATCGCCATGGGCCTCATCCTCGAGGATGAGAAGTTCGCGGTGCTCTCCGACATCCTCGGCGACGAGGACCACCTCGGCGACATGGACTTCAAGGTGGCCGGCACGGAGCAGGGCGTGACCTCGCTCCAGATGGACATCAAGATCGCCGGCATCACCGAGGAGATCATGAAGGTCGCCCTCACCCAGGCGAAGGACGGCCGCGTCCACATCCTCGGCGAGATGTCCAAGGCCCTCACCACCGCCCGCGCGGAACTCGGCGAGCATGCCCCGCGCATCGAGGTGATGAAGATCGCCGTGGACAAGATCCGCGAAGTGATCGGCTCCGGCGGCAAGGTGATCCGCGAGATCGTCGAGAAGACCGGCGCCAAGATCAACATCGAGGACGACGGCACCATCAAAATCGCCTCCGCCTCGGGCGACTCCATCAAGGCCGCCATCAACTGGATCAAGTCCATCGCTTCCGAGCCGGAAGTGGGCCAGATCTATGAGGGCACGGTCGTGAAGGTGGTGGACTTCGGCGCCTTCGTGAACTTCTTCGGCTCCAAGGACGGCCTCGTCCACGTGTCGCAGATGGCCAACGAGCGCGTCGCCAAGCCCTCCGACGTCGTCAAGGAAGGCGACAAGGTGAAGGTGAAGCTCATGGGCTTCGACGAGCGCGGCAAGACCCGCCTGTCCATGAAGGTGGTCGACCAGACCACCGGCGAGGACCTGGAAGCCAAGGCCAAGGCCGAGCGCGAAGCCGGCCGCACCGCCTCCGAAGGCGAGGCCGGCGCAGCGGAGTGATCCTCCGCATCAGCGTTGAATTGAGAAGGGCGGCCGCGAGGCCGCCCTTTTCTTTTGGGGGCCCTCAGCGCTCCCAAGTGCGAAGATATTCCCATAGAAATCTTCTCGTGCTATTCTTTCTATATGAATGCACAGGGAGCTCCTATGCGTGCTGCCCCTCTTGCCGACGCGCCGCTGAGCCAGGGCGCCATGCTGACCAAGGCGGTGCTCCGCGCCGCCGACCGGCTGGGCGTGACGGGGGCGACCCTCGCCGCCGTCATCGGCCTCAGCCCCGCCTCGCTGACCCGCATGAAGAAGGGCGAGTTCGCGCTGGAATCCGGCACGAAGCCGTTCGAGCTGGCCATTCTGTTCGTCCGCCTCTTCCGCTCGCTGGACGCCATCGCCGGAGGGGACGAGCGCATCGCCCGTGCATGGCTCGCCAACCCCAACACCGCGCTGGACGCCGCCCCCATCGACAAGATCAGGACCATTCCGGGATTGATGGATGTCATCGCCTATCTGGACGCCCGACGCGCTATCGTCTGAGGCGCGGCCCTATGCCGGGCGCTGCTGGCGGCTGGTCGAGGCGCAGCACCTGTCGTCCACGCTCAAGCTGGTGGACGACACCGACGAGCAGAAGGTGCTGGAAGACCTCATCGAGGCCACCAAGCCACCCCTCCCGCCGGAGTGCCGGCACCTCGACTACCTTCTGTTCACGCCCTTCCGCTACGAGCCGCCATACCCCCACGGCTCGCGCTTCCGCCGTGCGGGGCGCACGCCCGGCGTCTATTACGCCGCCGAACGGCCGGAGACGGCGCTGGCAGAGTTGGCCTTCTATCGCCTGCTGTTCTTCGCGGAATCGCCGGGCACGCCCTGGCCTCGGAGCGCCAGCCAATACACCGCCTTCGCCGCCGAGGTGCGGACGGAGCGCCATCTCGACCTCACCGCGGAACCGCTTTCAAGGGACAGCGCGGCCTGGACCCACCCCATCGACTACGCCCCCTGCCAGCATCTCGCGGATGTGGCACGGGCGGCGGCGGTGGAGATCATCCGCTACCGCTCCGGGCGCGATCCCGATGCGGGGGCGAACCTCGCCGTAATGGCCTGCCGGGCATTTGCCGCGCCGGCTCCGGTGGAGCGTCGGACGTGGCATATCTTGCTGGGCCGCAAGGGCGTCTCAGCCGTGTGCGAGGCGCCGCGCCAGCGGCTCTCCTTCGGGCGGGAGGCGTTTTCCGCCGACCCGCGCCTCGCCGGCATGATCTGGGAGCGCTGACGCCGTCCTCAGAACAGCTTCAGGCCGGGCGGCAGAGCGAGGCCGCCGGTCAGGGACTGCATCTTTTCCTGCATCACCCGCTCGGCCTTGCCGCGAGCATCGGCCAGAGCGGCGACGATGAGGTCTTCGAGGATCTCCACCTCGTCCGGCTTCACCAGCGAAGGGTCGATGCGCACCGCCTTGCATTCACCCTTGGCCGTGACGCGCACCGAGACGAGACCGCCGCCAGAGGCACCGTCCACCTCGACGGTCTCCAGTTCCGCCTGCATCTGCTGCATGCGTTCCTGAAGCTCCTTGGCCTGCTTCATCATGCCCATGAGGTCGCGCATGGTGCTGTCATCCCTGTCTAGAATTCGATCTCGTCGTCGGCACCGGGGCCGGCCAGATAGTCTTCCTCCGAAGGCGCGAGGCCCTCGTCGGCGGGGGGCTCCTCGCGGGTGCGCACGTCCACCACCTCGGCACCGGGGAAGCGGGCGAGCACGGCGGCCACCAGCGGATGGGCCTTGATGCCCTCCTCCCGCTCGGCTTTCACCGCGGCATTCTCCTCCGCCAGCGTCGGTCCGCCGGACTGGGAGGAGACCGAGACCATCCAGCGCCGGCCGGTCCACTCGTTGAGCTTGCGGGAGAGATCCTGAATGAGGCTGCCCGGTGCGCCGGGCACCAGCGCCACCTCGATGCGCCCGTCCTCCACATGCACGGGCCGCAGCTGCGTCTCGATGCCGTGCTTGAGGGCAAGGTCACGGCGGGCCGCGGCGAGCGCCGCCACGTCGGCAAGGCTGCCGAGCCGTGGCCCCTCGGCGGGCATGGCCGCGCGGGCGTCGACGCGGATGTCCGCGCGCGGCTGCGGCCGGGCTTCCGCCGGACGGGGCGCGAGGGAGAGGCGGGGGCCGCCACCGCCACCACCGCCCGAGGGCAGGGAGGGCGAGGAGGGCGAAGCGGACGGCGCAGGCTGATCCTTCAGCCGGCGCAGCGCATCGTCCGGGGTCGGGAGATCAGCGGCATAAGCAAGGCGCACCAGCACCATCTCCGCCGCCTGCGCGGGCTTGGGGGCCTGCTGCACCTCACCGATGCCCTTCGAGAGCATCTGCCAGGCGCGGGCCAGCACCCGCATGGACAGGCCCTGCGCCATCTCGCTGCCGCGCACCCGCTCGGCCTCCACCAGCGCGGCATCATCCGCCGCATCGGGCACGATCTTGAGGCGGGTGACGAGATGGGTAAAATCCGCGAGATCCGTGAGGATGACGGCGGGGTCGGCCCCGGAATCGTACTGGTCGCGGAATTCCGCCAGCGCGCGGGCGATCTCGCCCTTCATCAGCGCCTCGAACAGGTCGATCACGCGCCCCTTGTCGGCGAGGCCGAGCAGGCGCCGCACTTCATCCGCGCTCACCGTGCCTCCGCCATGGGCGATGGCCTGATCCAGCAAGGACAGGCTGTCGCGCACCGAGCCCTCGGCCGCGCGGGCGACGATGGAGAGGGCCTCCGGCTCGATGGTGACGCCTTCGCGGGCGCAGATGCCGGAGAGGTGCGCGGCCAGCGTGCCCGCCTCCACCCGGCGCAGATCGAAGCGCTGGCAGCGGGACAGCACGGTGACGGGCACCTTGCGGATTTCGGTGGTGGCGAAGATGAACTTCACATGCTCCGGCGGCTCCTCGAGCGTCTTCAGCAGCCCGTTGAAGGCCGCCGTGGAGAGCATGTGCACTTCGTCGATGATGTAGACTTTGTAGCGCGCCATCACCGGCCGGTAGCGGGCGCTCTCGATGATCTCGCGGATGTCGTTGATGGAGGTGTTGGACGCAGCGTCCATCTCCATCACGTCCACATGGCGGGATTCGATGATGTCGCGGCAGTGCTTGCCCATCACCGCGAGATCGAGGCTCGGCCCGCCGGCAGCGCCGTCCGCCGGTTCGTAATTGAGGGCGCGGGCGAGGATGCGGGCGGTGGTGGTCTTGCCCACGCCGCGCACGCCGGTGAGGATATAAGCCTGCGCGATCCGCCCGGACGAGAAAGCGTTGCGCAGGGTGCGGACCATGGCCTCCTGGCCGATCAGGTCGGCGAAATTCTGCGGGCGATATTTGCGCGCCAGCACCCGGTAGGCGCCGGGTGAGGCCGCTGCAGGCGCGGCGGTGACAGCCGGCGCAGCTTCGGGCAGGCCGAGGTCGAAGCCCGGTCCGTCCTGCTGGTCGTCGCTGTGCTGCTCGTCGCTCATCTGGCCGCCTTCAGGGCCGGCGCCGGCCCACCCCATACATAGCATCGCGCGCCCGCACGTCGATGGGCGGGGCGGCAAATCCCCACCGTCCACGCTCCCAGGCGGGGGCGAGGGCAAGAAAGCTGGCGTCCGGCGCGCCGCCGTGCTTACACCCGCCCATGTGACGCCAGCCCGGCCCCTCGCACCTGCGGACCCGATCGTGAGCCCATCTTCCCGTTCCATCGCCATTGTCGGCGCCGGCCCCGCCGGGCTCGCGGCCGCGGAGGTGTTGTCGGCGGCGGGGTTCCGGGTGGCGCTCTACGACCGCATGCCCTCTGCCGCGCGGAAATTCCTCATGGCGGGGCGCGGCGGGCTCAACCTCACCCATTCCGAACCGGCCGACGCCTTCCTTGCCCGCTATGGCACGGCGGCGGAGCGCCTCGCCCCCGCGCTCGCCGCCTTCCCGCCGCAGGCCCTGCGCGACTGGGCGGCGGGGCTGGGGGAGCAGACCTTCGTCGGCTCCAGTGGACGCGTCTTCCCCAGGAGCTTCAAGGCCTCGCCGCTGCTCCGCGCCTGGCTGGGCCAGCTCGCGGCGAACGGCGTCACCTTCCATCCCCGGCATGACTGGCGGGGCTTCGACGCCGCCGGTGCCCTGCTGTTCGAGACGCCGGACGGCCCGGCCGAGGTGAAGGCGGATGCCGTCATCCTCGCCCTCGGCGGAGCCTCGTGGCCGCGGCTGGGCTCGAATGGCGGCTTCGTGCCGGCGCTGCGCGCCCTCGGCGTCGAGGTAAAGGATTTCGTGCCGGCCAATATGGGCGTTCTCGTCCCGTGGTCCGAGGTTTTCCGCCAGAAGTTCGCCGGCACGCCCCTGAAGCGCATCGCCCTCACCTTCAACGGCGTGACGGTGAAGGGCGAGGCCATGGTGAGCGCGGCCGGACTGGAAGGGGGGGCCATCTACGCCCTCTCCGCACCGCTCCGGCGGGCGCTCGCGGACGGCCCCGTGACGCTGCACGTGGATCTACGGCCCGACCTTGATGGCGCGGAGCTGGCGCGGCGGCTCGGCGGCGGGCCGGGCAGCGCCTCGCTCTCCACCTTCCTACGCAAGGCGGCGGGGCTCGCGCCGGTGGCGGTGGGGCTCATCCGCGAGGCGACCGGCCCCGCGCGGCCTGATCCGGCAACGCTGGCCCGGCTCGTGAAGGCGCTGCCGCTCACCATCACCGGCCATGCCGGGCTGGAGCGGGCCATCTCGTCCGCCGGCGGCATCGCCTGGGATGGCATCGGCCCGGATTTTTCGCTGTTGGGCCTGCCGCCGCATCTGCCGCCGGTGTTCGTTGCCGGCGAGATGCTGGATTGGGAGGCGCCCACGGGCGGCTACCTCCTTCAGGCGGTCATCGCCACGGGCCGGGCCGCCGGCGCTGGCGCACTGGCGCGCCTCAGCCGCTGAAGCCGCCGTTCGACAGATAGTCCGCCTCTTCCGGCGTTGTCTCCCGGCCGAGGATGGCGTTGCGGTGGGGGAAGCGGCCGAAACGGTCGATGCACTCCTGGTGGATGAGCGCATAGCGCAGCCCTTCCTCCTGCCCCAAGGCGCGATAGAGCGCGACGCATCGCGCCTGCGCCGCCCGGTCCTCCGCGTGCATGAAGGGCAGGTAGAAGAAGCTGCGCAGCGCGTCCGGAATGGACGGGTCCTTGTCGAACCCCCGATCCAGCGCCTTCTCCGCCGCCGCCAGCGCCATGGCATCGGTGGCGAATGCCTGCGGGGTGCCCCGGAACACATTCCGCGGCACCTGATCGAGCAGGATGATGCGGGCGAACGCGCCGGGCGCCGTGCCCTGCCAGCCGTCGAGAGCGCTTTGCGCCGCCGCCTCATGGGCCGGCAGCAGGGCGGCGCGCACCTCCGCGTCGAAGGCCGGGCCGCCGCCGAACCATTTCTCGCGGCCGGCAGCCTGCCAGAAGGAGAGCACCGCCTCGGGAGTGGGAACGCGCGCGCTCATCGGCCCATCCCCGGAGGGGCCAGCGGATTGTCGGTGAGCGCGGCGCGGTCCGGCATGTCCACCTGCGGAATGCCGAGGAAGGCGTTGAACAGGCGGGCGATCACCTTGGGATCGAGGTCGCGCACGATCATCACGAGGCGGCTCCTGTGGTCGTCGTCGGGCCAGCCGGCGAGGCGGGCGGGCGGGTGCATCACATGCTGCACGGCATGAATCACCACGGGCGTGTCCGGTTCCTCGGAGAGCTTCACGATGCCCTTCATGCGCAGCAGTTTGGCGCCATGGGTGCCGCGCAGCAGCTCCAGGAACAAATCAAGGGTCGAGGCCGGAATGGCGGCGTCCGTGGCGAGGGTGAAGGCGCGGATGCGGCTGTCATGCCGGTTCGGATCGAGGCCTGAGGGATCGAGCTCGGCCTGCGCCGCCGCCACGTCCTCGGCCGCCAGCCAGCGGGCGACGTCCGGTATCCGTGTCTTGGCGTCGAACAGGCCGGCGCCGAGCAGGGCGTCCGCCGTCGCTTCCCCGGCCGCCGTATCGACGATCTTCGCCGCCGGGGCGAGGCGATGAAGCCGCGCCTTCAGCGCCTCGAGGGCGGCGCGGCCTTCGGCGTCCGCCACGAGATCGGACTTGGTGAGGACGATGCGGTCGGCCACCGCCGCCTGCTTCACCGCCTCGTCATGGGCATCGAGGGTGGCGTCGCCGTTCACCGCGTCCACCACGCAGACGATGCCGTCAAGCCGGTAGCGCAGGCCGAGATAGGGATGGGTCATCAGGGTGTGGATCACCGGCGCCGGATCGGCGAGGCCGGTGGTCTCGATGACGACGCGGGAGAAGGGCGGCAGGCGATCATTGTCGCGGCCGCGCAGCAGATCCTCCAGCGCGGCGACCAGATCGCCCCGCACCGTGCAGCACAGGCAGCCGGACGAGAGCATCACGATGCCCTCCTCCACCGGCCGCACGAACAGATGGTCCAGCCCCACCTCGCCGAACTCGTTGATGAGCACGGCGGTGTCGGCCAGCGCCGGGTCGGCGAGGAGCACGTTGAGGAGCGTCGTCTTGCCGGCACCGAGGAAGCCGGTGAGCACGGTGACGGCGATGGGATCGGGCGGCCCGCGGCGGGACGCGACAGGTTCTGCGGCGGATGCGCCTTCCGTTGGGAAGGCGTCGGAGGAGCCCGGCATGGGGTGTCTCCCGGACGGAGGGATGGATTGCCTCCCTGCCTCTACGAGACGGTCTGCCGGGTCAAGGGTGAGGTTGGCAGCAGGCGAAGACCTGCCGCCTTATGCCGCCAAAATTTCCCCGGAGAGCCGGCGACCTAGGTCGCCGGTTTGGGCGCCGGGGCGGCGGCCTCGGGATTGGCGGGCGCAGGGGTGGGCTTCGGCTTGGGCTTCGGCGTTGCAGAGCTGCCGGCCGCGACGGCGCCCTGCGGCTGGGCCTGCTTCTTGTCGGCGGTGGACGCCGGCTTCTTCGCCGCATCCCCGCTCGCCTTTTCACCACCCGTCTTGGGCTTGTCGCCGGTGGAGGCCGACTTGCTGTCAGGCTTCGACCCAGCGGCAGCCTTGGGCTTCTTCGGCGGGTCCGGCTCGTAGGCGGTGGCGTAATCCTCCACCGCATTGCGCGTGCCCACATAGACCGGAACCGGCGGCATGGAAGGCGGCAAAGTCTGCAGCAGCTCCGCGCCGGACTTGGGCAGAGCGGGCGTCGCGAAGGAGAAGCTGGAGCTGGACTGCGGATCGGGCTCGTCGTCCGCCTCGGAGGCGGTCACGGCGCGCTTGCCGCCGCACACTTCGGCCCGCATGTCGTAGATCGGCCCGCCGCTGTTGGGGATGGCGGACAGGAGCGGAGCGGCGGCGCCGAACACCGACCAGGATGACTGGAAGCCCTTCTCGAACATCAGCGCCGCCTGCTCGGTGCGGGCCGTGCCGGAACGGGCGCCGAGGATGACGGCGATGAGACGCTTGTTGCCCCGGGTCGCGGTGGCGACGAGATTGTAGCCCGAGCCGCAGACGAAGCCGGTCTTCATGCCGTCCGCGCCGGGATAGCGGTCGATCAGGCGGTTGTAGTTGCGCAGCACCACCTTGCCGATCTTGATGGCCGGGATGCGGAACAGCGCTTCCTGCTCTGGAAAATGGTAGATGATGGCGCGGGCGAGGATGGCGAGGTCGCGGGCGGTGGTCACCTGCGCCGGGTCCGGCAGGCCGTTCGGGTTCTCGAAATGGGTGCCGGTCATGCCGAGGTGCGCGGCGGTGGCGTTCATCTCGGCCACGAAGGCGGGCATGGAGCCGGCGACGCCCTCACCCACCAGCCAGGCCATGTCGTTGGCCGACTTCACCAGAACCATCTTCAGGGCATTGTCGAGGGTGACGACGGTGCCGACCTTGAAGCCCATCTTGGAGGGCTGCTGCGCCGCCGCGGCGGGCGAGACGGTGATCGGTGTATCGAACTTCAGCCGGCCGTTGCGCACGGCGTTGAGCGCCACATAGACCGTCATCAGCTTGGTGACGGAGGCGGGATGCCAGGGACGCCCGGCCTCCTTCTGCTCGATCACCCGACCGGTATCGGCTTCCACCAGCAGGATCGGGTTGGCGCGGGCCGGGATACCGGCAGCAAGCACAAGCCCGAAAGCGGCCAGCAGGCAGCCTGCAAACGAGGCTCGGAGGGCGAAACGTGATGTCGTGGGCGCCAACCGATCCGCTCCCTGTTGAGAAATCGCGCGCAGGAACTGTCCTTCCATAACCGGTTTCGCTTGCGCGGAAAAGGCGGAAGCGAGCCAATGGCCGGTCCGGCACAGGTCGTGGGCCGGCTTTGTCTGCCACAATTCAGCCGCACTCCTTTAAAACGCATAACCTTTACATGAAGGCTTCAGCTTGTCCTTGACGGTGCGCAACCCCGGACTGTCGCACCCGCTCATGTCTCGACGATCACTGCAGGCGCGGGCCGGGGCGCCTCTTCCGCCCCTGCCATGAACTGGGCGCGGGCCAATCCCGCGAAGCGCCCGCCGAGGCGCACCAGCTCGTCGAAGGAGCCGGCCTCCACCACCCGCCCGTGCTCGAACACCAGGATGCGGTCGGCATTGCGCACGGTGGCAAGGCGGTGGGCTATCACGAAGGTGGTGCGGCCTTTCATCACCTCGTCCAGCGCCGCCTGCACCTTGACCTCGGTGGCGGCATCGAGGGCACTCGTCGCCTCATCGAGGATCAGGATGGGTGGATTCTTCAACAAGGCACGGGCGATGGACAGGCGCTGGCGTTCGCCGCCGGAGAGCGCGCGGCCGCGCTCGCCCACCACCGCCTGAAGGCCGAGCGGATTGCGCTCCACCAGCTCCAGCGCCTGGGCGCGGGCGAGCGCCTCGCGCATCTCCGCCTCGGTGGCGTCGGGCTTGCCCACCTTGAGGTTGTCGGCGATGGAGCGGTTGAACAGCAGCGGCTCCTGGAACACCACGCCGATGGCGTGGCGCAGGGAGGAGAGCGTGATGTCGCGGATGTCTTCGCCATCAATGCGGATGGCGCCGGACTGGGGGTCGAACACCCGGTGCAGCAGCGCGAGCGCGGTGGACTTGCCCGCCCCCGTCGTGCCGACGAAGGCGAAGGTCTGGCCCGGCTCGGCGTGAAACGACACGTCCGCCACCGCCGTGCGCTTGCCGTCATAGGAGAAGGACACGTCATCGAACGTCACGTCGCCCTTCACCGGCGGCAGGGGCTTTGCCCCCGGCCGGTCGCGCACCGCGCCCACCGTGTCCAGCACATCGAAGAACTGGGCGAGCTGCGGCGCCGACATCATCAGTCGGTTGAAGAAGGACACCGTGTGGTCCAGCCGGCCGATCAGCATGTTGGCGAAGGCCACGTAGGTGACGATGTCGCCGATATTGGCGAGGCCCTGCATGTAGAGCCAGGTGCCGATGAGCAGGATGGCGAGGATGGTCAGCGTCGTCGCCGCCTTCGTGGCCATGGACACCATCGCCCACCACGACAGCACCGGGATCTGCACCGCCAGCACCCGGTTCACGGTGTCGCGCAGGCCCGAGACCTCGGCCTCCGTGCGTGTGTAGCTCTGGATGACCGCCACATTGCCCAGCGCGTCGGAGGTCTGCTCGGCGAGGTCGGAATTGTATTCCTCCACCTGCCGCTGCATGGCCTCGGTGCGGCTGATCACATAAGCGGTGACGACGCCGAACACCGCCATCAGCACGATCAGCACCAATCCCAGCCGCCAGTTGAGGTAGATGCCCACCGGCACGAGGATGACGAGGGAGAGGATCGCCGCGCAATCCTCCCGGAAGAAGGAGAGCCAGAGGCCCCACAAAGCGTCGACGCCCTCCAGCATCACCTTCAGCAGGCGGCCGGAATGGGTTTCCCCGTGGAAGCTCAGCGGCAGTTGCAGCACGTGCTCGAAATACTGGGTCAGCACCCCGAGACGGCGGCGGTGGGAGAGCCGGTCGGCATGGAGCGAGATCAGCACCCCGGCGCCGATGTTGAACAGGCCGAAGCACACCCAGGCGGCCAGCAGCGGCACAAGGTCGTCCTGATGCGGCAGGCGCTGGGCGGCCTGGGCGGTCGCCAACGCATCGATGATGCGACCGAACAGGATGGGCTCGGCGAACTGCGACACCGCCAGAGCGAGATTCGAGCCGGCCAGCAGCGCCCCCAGCCGGGCCTCCGGCCCGAGGAGGCTGATGGTGCGGGCATAAACGCGCAGAAGGCTCATGCGGACGGGCTCCGGTCCCTTTCCGGCAGCAAAGCGAAGGCAGAGCCATGATGCAAGGGGATGGGACAATTCCGCCGGTGCAGCGCCTCGCTTGACATTCGCCGGCCCGCCCGCAGTCTGCACACAGCTTTGGCGGGGGTCTCGATTGGGCGAGGAACAGGCGGCGCACGCGCAGATCGCGGACTCTCACGCGCCGGATCATTCCCTCGAGGCCAGCGCCGCGCGCATCCTTGCCCGGCATCGCGACGCCATCAAGGTGCGCAAGCCCCATCTGGCGGTGGCGAACCTCGCGCGCATCCTCGGGGCGGCGCTGACGCTGGCCAACCGCCACGGCTTCCACGCCATGACCCTGCGCCAGCTGGCGGAGGAATCCGGCCTCAGCATGGGCGGGCTCTATTCCTACCTCGACAGCAAGGACACGCTGCTTCTCATGATCCTGGAGGAGGTGGCGGAGGCCGCCGAGGGCGCGCTCGCCGCGGCGCCGGAGGCGGTGCGCGCGGACCCGGCCCGGCACCTTGCCTGGCTTATCGAGCGCCACATCCTCCTCACCGAGGCCATGCACCCCTGGTTCGTCTTCGCCTACATGGAGGCGAAGGCCTTCCCGCCGGAGGCCCGCAAGCGCGCGGTGGAGAGCGAGCGCACCACCGAGCGCATCCTCGCCGGCGCCGTCGCCGAGGGCATGCGGCGCGGCACCTTCGCGGCCGGCGACCCGCTGTTCGCGGCGACGCTCATCAAGCCGCTGCTGCAGGACTGGTACGTGAAGCGCAGCAAGTATCGCGAGCGCGGCATCGAGGCGCCGGCCTATGCGGCCGAGGTCAACGCCTTCGTGCGGAAGGCGCTGACCTGATCGCTCAGATGAACGCCGCGGCCCGCGCGGCGAAGGCTTCGGCGAGGCGGCCGGTGTCGGCCGCGCCCTCGGCCGCCGCATTGCCCGCCTTGGCTCGCGCGGCGATGCCCTCGAAGATCACCGCCCAGCGGAACAAAGCGAAGGCCATGTGGAAGTCGGTGAGCTGAGCCCCATGGGTCGCCGCCGCCTGATAGGCCGCGACGAAATCGGCGCGCGCGGGAATGCCCAGGGCATCAAGGTCGAGCCCGTCGATGCCGCCATATTCCTCCGGCCGCGAGACCCAGGCCATGGCGCAATGGGCGAGGTCCGCCAGGGGATGGCCGAGGGTGGACAATTCCCAGTCCAGCACCGCCACCACCTCCGGGCGGGTGGGATGGAACATGAGATTGCCGATGCGATAGTCGCCATGGGCGATGCGGCTGGTCTCGTCCGCCGGCACATGCTCCGGCAGCCACGCCACGAGGCGGTCGATGTTCGCGTCCTCGCGGGTCTTCGAGAGGTCCCACTGGCGGGTCCAGCGCGCGATCTGGCGGCTGAAGTAATTGCCCGGCCGGCCGAAGTCCGCGAGGCCGACGGCGGCCGGGTCCACATTGTGCAGAGCGGCCAGCGTCGTGGCCATGGCCTCGTACATGGCCCGGCGCTCCTGCTGCGTCACGCCCGGCAGGGTGCAGTCGTGGAACACGCGGCCGTCGACCTTCTCCATGACATAGAAGAGGGTGCCGATGACGGACTTGTCCTCGCACAAAGCGAGCACGGGCGGCACGGGCACGCCGGTGCCGGCCAGAGCGTGCATGATGCGATATTCGCGATCCACCGCATGGGCGGAGGGCAGAAGCTCGCCCGGCGGCTGCTTGCGCAGCACCAAAGCGCGATCGTCATAGGTGACGAAGAAGGTCGGGTTGGACTGCCCGCCCGAAATGGCCTGGAAGCGCGGCGTGCCTGAAAGCCCGGGCACGCGAGCCTTCAGCCAGGCGTCCAGCGCGGCGGCATCGAAGCCGAGGGAGGAGGTCTGGTCGCTCACGCTTTGTCTCCCGCCACCGGCCAGTTCCAGAAGCCGTCGCCTTCCTTCTCCAGGAAGCGGTTGAGCACCATCTCGTGCACCGCATCGGCCCCATCCACGATGCGGGCCTGCCGGGCATAGCGGTAGATCCACTCCAGCACCGTATCCTTGGAATAGCCGCGGGCGCCATTGATCTGGATGGCGGTGTCGGCGGCAAGGTGCAGGGTGTTGGCGGCCTTGATCTTGGCCATGGAGATTTCCTTGCGGGCGAGCCCGCCGCGGTCCAGTTCGTAGGCCGCCTTCATGACCAAGAGGCGACCGATCTCGATCTCCATGGCGATGCGCCCGAGCATGGTCTGCACGCTCTCGCGATCGGCAAGGCGAATGCCGAAGCCCTCGCGCACCGCCGCATAGTCGCGGGCGATGGCCACCGAGCGCATGGCGAGACCGAGCCACCGCATGCAGTGGGTGAGCCGCGCCGGGCCAAGGCGGATCTGCGTGACCTTCAGGCCGTCGCCTTCCTTCATCAGCACGTCCTCGGGCGGGATGGTGAGCCCGTCGAACTCCAGCTCGCAATGCCCGCCATGCTCCTCCGGCCCCATGATGGGGATGCGCCGCACGATGCGCCAGCCCGGCGCGTCGCGATGGAAGGCGAAGGCGGTCAGGCCCTTGCGCGCATCATTGGAGGTGCGGGCGACGATGATGAAGTGCGCCGCCTCCTCCGCGCCGGTGATGAACCACTTGCGGCCGTAGATGCGATAGGAGCCGTCCGGCTGCTTCTCCGCCCGCGTGAGCATCATGGAGGGGTCGGAACCACCACCGGGGTGCGGCTCGGTCATGACGAAGGCGGAGCGGACCTCGCCGCGGGCGATGGGGGCGAGCCAGCGGGCCTTCTGGTCGGCCGTGCCTACCTCTTCCAGCACCATCATGTTGCCGTCGTCGGGCGCGGCGGAATTGAACACCACCGGGCCGAAGATGGAGCGGTTCATCTCGGTATAGCAGACCGCCATGCCCATGCGGCCGACGCCGAGCCCGCCATTTTCCGGCTTCAGCTGGAGGCACCACAGCCCCTCCGCCTTCGCCTTCGTGCGCAGGCGCTCCAGCTGCGCGGGGGCGATGTTCTCGTGGGCGTCATAGGCGGCGGGGTCGCTTTCCAGCGGGATGATCTCGTCCGAGACGAACGAAGCGATGCGGCGGCGGAGATCTTCGAGGGCCGGGGAGATCGAGAAATCCATGGGTGCGCCCTTCCAAAAGCAAAAAACGAGCGAGCGCTCGCTTTATATCCCATCGCCACTCCGATGGCAACGGGCCATCGGCGACCCCGACGCCAGAGGATCGCAGACGATCGAACTTGGCCGCAGAGAACCTACCGGCCGCATCAAACGCAAGGGAACCGGGCGGCGCGGTTCGAGTTGATAGGCCAGCAGAGACAACACTTCCACTCGAAGACTTCAACTTGTCTTTGCGCGCAGGCCAGTCGAGCCGGCGCTTCATTTCATGCACACGATGAGCAGGGCCTTGCGCGAATGCGTTCAGGGCAAGTGCTTCGGTGCACCTTGAACAGGGCCATAGGGCTAGAACACGTTCTCACCAGGAGGATACCATGAAGATGATGCCGATCTACGCTGCGACCGCAGCCGTTCTTCTTTCCACCACCGCCATGGCTCAGACCGCTGCGCCCACCGGCACCATGGGCACCACCACGACCGCAGCCACCGGCATGGCGCCCACCTTCGTGACCCGCCAGATGGCTGACCAGCATATGGCGTCCAACCTCATCGGCACCGCGGTGCGCGGCCCGGCTGACGAGAATCTCGGCGAGATCAACGATCTCCTCATCGACCGCTCGGGCAACGTGGCGGCCGTAGTGATCGGCGTCGGCGGCTTCCTCGGCATCGGCGAGAAGGATGTGGCGGTGCCGTTCCAGACGGTCGAGATGACCCGCGTCGACGGCAAGAACCGCCTGGTGCTGCGCAAGACCAAGGACGAGCTGAAGAACGCGCCGACCTTCACCGAGATGGACGCGACCCCGTCCACCACCGGCAGCGTCAACCGCCCGGCCACCCCGCCGGCGACCACGGCTCCCGTCGCCCGCTGATCCGGGAGGGGGGACGGGGCGCGGATCTTACATCCGCACCCCGCAAGCCCTTGGGACAACAGGCTTGCCGACCCTGGCTTCCGGCCAGGGCCGGCTTCGCCACGTCTACTCGGCCCGGTCGGGCAGGAATGAACAGGGGCAGCGGCGGTTGATCCCGCGGCACATGCGGGGGCAATGTGGCGGCCCGATCGCCACAGGGAGCAGGCATGGACCTGTCCAGTCGAGGCCCCGCGGGCCTCTTCCTGAGAATCATCGCAGAGCCCCGCCCCCTGTGGTGGCGCTTCGCCTTCGCCGGCACCGTGGTGGCGGCGGCGCTGGTGCTCAGGCTCGGCCTCATCGCGTGGATGGTCGAATTCCCGCCCTATCTGCTCCAGCTGCCGGCGATCATCGTGGTCGCGCTGGTGTGCGGAGCCGAATGCGGACTTGCCGCCATCGCCGTCCTGGTGGGCGTCAATGCCGCCCTGCTGCCGGAAGGCCCCGACGGGGGTGTCGCCCCGTCCGCGCTGGCCTCGCTTCTTTCGTTCACCGTCAATTCTTTCGCCGTGTGGGCCATTGCGGGGCTCGTCCGCACCACCCTGCGGCGGCTTGATTCGGCCCATGCCGCCTTGCTCTCGGCCGCGTCCGAGCAGACCGCCGTGGTGGCGACGCTGGAAGCGCTGCTGCAGCACGCCCCTGTGGGCTTCGCCTTCTTCGATGCCCAGCGGCGCTTCATTCGCGTCAACGAGATGCTGGCGCGCATCGACGGCATTCCCGCCCGCGAGCATGCCGGGCGCTCCCTTGCCGACATGCTGCCCCAGCTCGCCGATGCGGTGACGCCCTCGCTGGAGCGGGTGCTCGCCACCGGCGAGGTGATCGCGGACGTGGAGCTGGAAGGCGCGACGCCCGCCGCCCCCGGCGTGTGGCGCCATTTCCTCGTCAGCTATTTCCCGGTGCGCACCTCGAGCGAGGCCATCAGCCTCGTCGGCATGATCGTGGTGGAGATCACCGAGCGCAAACGCGCCGAGAAGGCCATCGCTGCCAGCGAGCAGCGCTATCGCCTGCTGGCCGAGGCCTTGCCGAAGATGGTCTGGACCTCCTCCCCGGCCGGCACCGGCGACTATTACAACCACCGCTGGGCCGAATATACCGGCGTCGAGGCGCCGCCCGGCGAGGTGGTGGAATGGCACGCCTTCCTCCACCCGGAGGAGAAGGGCGGCGTCATGGGCGCCTGGGAGGCGAGCCTCGCCAGCGGCAACCCCTTCTCGCGTGAATGCCGCTTCCGCGCCAAGGACGGCAGCTATCGCTGGTTCCTCTGCCGCGCGGTGCCGGTGCGCGACGAGGACGGGCGCGTCGACCGCTGGTACGGCAGCTGCACCGACATCTCCGAGATCGTCGCCGCCCGCGAGGCGCTGTCGCGCACCAATGAGGACCTCGAACGCCTCGCCGCCGCCCGCACCATGCAGCTCGCCGAGACCAACACCCTGCTCAAGCAGGAGATGGAAGAGCGCCTGCGCGCTGAATCCCAGCTGCGACAGGCGCAGAAGATGGAGGCGGTGGGCCAGCTCACCGGCGGCATCGCGCACGATTTCAACAATCTGCTCACCATCATCATCGGCAATATCGAGGCCGCCGAGCGCCGGGTGCCAGCCGACCCGGGGGACACCCGCACCCAGGAGATCAAGACGCAGGAAATCCGCCGCTTCCTCGATTACGGCCGGCAGGGCGCGCTCCGGGCCGCCATTCTCACCCAGCGGCTGCTCGCCTTCTCGCGCCGCCAGCCCCTCGATCCCCGCCCCACCGACGTCAACCGCCTCGTCACCGGCATGTCCCACATGCTGCGCAGCGCGCTGGGCGAGCGGGTGATGGTGGAGACCGTGCTCGCCGGCGGGCTGTGGCGCACCGAGATCGACCACAACCAGCTGGAGAACGCCATCCTCAACCTCGCGGTGAACGCGCGCGATGCCATGATGGACGGCGGCAAGCTCACCATCGAGACCGCCAACGCCTATCTGGACGAGGCCTATTGCGCCGAGCATGAGGATCTGGAGCCGGGGCAGTATGTGGCGATCTTCGTCAGCGACACCGGCATGGGCATGTCGGATGACGTGCGTGCCCGCGCCTTCGAGCCCTTCTTCACCACCAAGGGACCGAAGGACGGCACCGGGCTCGGGCTCAGCCAAGTCTACGGCTTCGTGAAGCAGTCCGGCGGGCACGTGATGATCTATTCCGAGCGCGGCGACGGCACCACGGTGAAGCTCTATCTGCCCCGGCTGGAGGAGACGCCCTCCGTGCCCGAGCCCGCTCCGCCGCGGACCGATGGCGAGACCCGCGCCGCGCCCGCCGTGGTGCTGATGGTGGAGGACGACGACCAGCTCCGCACCATGGGCGCCGCGACCCTGCGGGAGGCAGGTCATACGGTGATCGAGGCCGAAGACGCCTCAGCCGCCCTCGACGCCCTGTCGCGCGGCGCCCGCCCCGACCTCCTCTTCACCGACGTGCGTCTCGGCGATGGAATGGACGGGCGAGGCCTCGCCGACGAGGTGAAGCGGCGGCTGCCACGCACCCGCGTGCTGTTCACCACCGCCTATGCGCGCAATGCGGTGGTCCATCAGGGGCGGCTCGATCCGGGAATGAAGCTCCTGACCAAGCCCTACAGCCAGTCGGAACTGGTCACGAAGGTGAACGGAATGCTCGACGAACCCGCCCTCAGGGGGGCCGTCCTCCTGGTGGAGGACGAACCTTTCGTCGCCATGGTGGCGAGCCAGATCCTGGAGGACCAGGGCTTCAAGGTCACCGTCGCCTCCCACGGCGAGGCGGCGCTCTCCCACGCGCGCAATGCGAAGGCGGACATCGGCCGCGACGCGCTGGTGCTCGCCATCGTGGATATCGGGCTACCGGACATGCGCGGCGACGAGGTGGTGCGCCGGCTGGGCGAGATCGCGCCCGAGCTGCCGGTCATCGTCGCCACCGGCTATGCCACGCAGGACATCTCGCAAATGTTCGGCGGCCGCGTCGACGTGGGGGTCATCTCCAAGCCGTATGACGGCGCCACGCTGGTGGCGGCGCTGGAGCGGCTCGGTTTCCGGCCGCAGGGCCAAGGATAAACGGAAGCGGATAAGCGGAAGCCGCCGGCGGGAGAGCCCGCCCGGCGGCTTCGGGAGTAGAGTGATGGCCCGGCGCGACAGAAGCGGCGCCGGGGAACTCGATCAGCGGCGCAGCAGGATCTGGCCGAGGATGACGCCAACGCCCGCAGCGATGGCGCAGGCGGTGATGGGCTGCTCGCGGATGCTCTCGCGCAAGGTGAGGAACTGCTCCTCAGCCCAGTCGCCCACCTCGCCGGCGGCGCTCTCGGCCTCGCCCTTGGCGCCCTTCACCGAGTGCTTGGCGGTCTTGCCGAGGGTTTCCAGCAGCTTGGTGAAATCGGCCTTGAGCTGGTCGAGGTCCGACTTCACGTCGTTCAGGTTGGCCTCGGCGGCGGGGGCGGTCACGATCTGCGGCTTGTCGACCATGGTTGTCTCCGGCAGGGTTTGTCACGCGGCGCGGTGGGAGCGTTGGCGACCGGCTGGCCGCCAATCGGGTCTCGCTCCGGGTCCGCTCGGGAGTGTAACGACCGACACGGCAATTGCGTGCCCGGGAAAGTTCGTAGTCCCCGCGATTTCCGCGGGGAGGCGGCTCACGCGCTCAGCGCGCGAGCCCTCGTTCAGGCGCTGCGCGCGGTTTCGGGTTCGGCGCGGGCCTCGTGGAAGAACAACGCCTGCGCCACCGTCGCCTTCACCGTCTCGGTGAGGAACGGCTTGGTGATGAGATAGGTGGGCTCCGGCCGCTCGCCGGTGAGGAGCCGGTCGGGGAAGGCGGTGATGAAGATCACCGGCACGTTGAAGCTCGACAGGATCTCCGTCACCGCCTCGATGCCGGAGGAACCGTCAGCAAGCTGGATGTCGGCCAGCACGAGGCCGAAATTGCCGCCCTGCGCCAGCTCCACCGCCTTGGAATGGGTGGGGGCGACGCCGATCACCTCATGCCCCAACTCGGTCACGAGGGTCTTCAGATCGAGGGCGATCACCCACTCGTCCTCGATGATGAGGACGCGTGTGGCGAGCTGGCGGTCGATCTCGCGCTGCGCCGCCACCACCTGCGCTTCCACGTCGGACAGGGTGGTGCCGAGAATGGTCGATGCCTCGGCGAAGGAGAAGCCCTCCATGGCGGTCAGCAGCAGCGCCACGCGGGAGCCGGGGTCCATGGCCTGGAGGCGCGCATCGGCGCGGGAGGGCACCTGCCCGCCGGTGGGCTGGCGGTTCCACGTCTCGTGGAACGCCTTGTAGAGCGCGACGCGCGGCGACACCGCGGGATCGACCGCGACCTTGCCGTCGAGAATCGCCTGCAGCGTGTTCTGTACCAGGAGGTCGCCGGCCGCCTGCGATCCCATCAGGGCGCGCGTGTAGCGGCGCAGGAACGGGAGCTGCTTGATAAGCGGATTGGAAGCCATGCGAGAATTCCCTGCCAAGCTGAACGGGCCGAAGGAGTGATGGCCTTTGGGAGCCACGTGTGTCTTGGGCCAAGTTGAAGCCAAAGCCCGGTAACGCTTGCGTGCACGACAAGTTCCACGCGCGTGGAACCGGGCGCCGCAAATCGCATTATAGTCCTAGCCGAGGCCGGCGGGAGCGGAACGACATTTCGCGGGCGCTCGGCAGGCAACGTAACGTAAAGATGGGCGGCCGTACCGAGGTCGAGCCGCCAGCGGTTCCGTCGCGCAGCGTCCGGATCGCTCTTTCGGGGCGATCATCGCGAACGGCCGGACGAGCGTTCGCGCCGGAGGTATCCGTGCGGAGCGGCATGCCTCTCTGGCGCTTAGTAAAGTGGTGTGGCGGAGCGACGATGGATCTGGAACGGGCGCAGGCCGCCAAATCCCGCGAGACCGGTTCGCGTGAAAGCGCTCCGCGTGAGGATCAGTCGGACAGGACGCGCGATGTCGGCCCCAGCAGCCGGGACCGCGCGGCCCTCTTTGCGTCCGCCGGCGCCCAGCCCCGGACCCTGTTTGACAGCGTTCGCCGCCGCCTGATCCTGATGGTGCTGCTGGCGCTCGCCCCCATCGCCGCCCTCAACATCGTGCAGGGCGTGATGCAACTGTCCGCCGCCGAGGAAGATGCCCGGCAGAACCTGCTGCGCCATGCGCTGGCCGCCGCCGCCTCGCAGCAGAACGTGATCGCCTCGGCGGAGAATGTTCTCTACGCCCTGCAGAATGTGGACGAGGTGCGCACCGCCGGCCCAACCTGCCGGGCAACGCTGCGCGGCGCCACCATCTCCCTGCCCTTCGTCGCCAATATCGGCGTCATTGACGCCGCCGGGCAGCTCACCTGCACCGCCCTGCCCACGGCCGACACCGATATGAGCGACGACGCCTGGTGGCTTCAGGCGATCCGGCAGCCCGGCTTCAGCCTGTCGGGCCGGGTGCGCAGCACCGCCACCGACCGGGACGTGGTGGTCGGCCTTCTCCCCCTGCGCGACGCCGCCGGCCGGCTGGAGGGCGGGCTGGCGCTGGGCATCGAGATCGGCTGGCTCGATAATCTCCTGCGCCAGCAGGTCCCCCCGTCCGAAGGCGTCGTCGCGGTCTTCACGGCGTCGGGGGAGGAACTGGTCTCCAACGCGCGCGCGCTCAGCGGCGCCCTGTTCCAGGCCGCCCCCTTCGCCGCGCCGGACAATTCACTGCGGGAGAGCACCGATCCTTCGGGGCGGCGCTGGACCTATGCCACCACCCCGCTCGGGCGCGAGGGGCTGGTGGTGGCCTATGCCTCCCCGTCCGACCGGCTGTTCGGCTGGACGCTGGTGACGGTGGCGGCGAGCTTCGCCTTGCCGGCGCTGGTGATGGTGGCGTCCCTCATCGCCCTGTGGGTGGCGGTGGACCGCATTGTGCTGCGCTGGCTGCTGTATCTGCGCCGGGTCACGGCGGTCTACGCCCAGGGCCATTACGGCTTCCGCCCCACACGGCTCGATGCCGCCCCGAGCGAGTTCCGCATGCTCGGCCAGTCGGTGGAGAACATGGCGTACGCCGTGCGTCAGCGCGATGCGCGCCTGCGCGAGAACCTCGCCGAGAAGACGGCGCTGGTGCGGGAGATCCACCACCGCATCAAGAACAGCCTTCAGGTGGTGGTCAGCCTGCTGTCGCTCTATGGCGGCGGGATGGGCAAGGGCGAGGACCGGCGCCGCTTCGATCAGCTGCGCACCCGCGTGAACACCCTCGCCCTCGTCCACCGCATCCTCTACGAGGCCAACGACGGCTCGCAGGTGCGCCTGCGCGAGTTGCTCGGGGAGCTAGCCTCGCTGATCGAGGGCTCTTCGGACAAGAATCTGCGCCTCGTGGTGGAGGCGGAGGAGGCGCGCCTGCCCACAGACATGGCCGTCCCCCTCGCCCTCATGGTGGTGGAGCTGGTGCTCGGTCTGACGCTGCGGCCCGGCAGCACCTCCCTCGGCATGCTCATCACAGGCACGGTGGACGACGACCGCCTGCGCCTCGTCCTCACCGGCACCGCCGAAGCGCCGGAAGAGCCCTCGGGCCTCGCCGGGGGCTTCGCCACCCAACTCGGCGGCACGCTCACCCGCAAAAGCTCCGGCGACACGCTGGTGATCGTCGGGGATTTTCCTTGTCCCTCAGTCGCTTCTCCCGATACCGCCGGGGGGTCCGGGCCCAACGGGACCTGACACGCGACGTCCGCGTGTTTTTATCGGAACCACAGCCGTCCCTGCTTCGTTACTGCTTGGACCGTCCTGGCCACCCCACCGGCCGGAGGGCGGCCTATTGGCTTCAGTGCGGGTCGTTTCGCTCCGGCAGACACAGCGCCGGATCGAACCGGCCGGGTGCCGCGATGAGCGGCCGATCGCAGTCGGAGGAACAGGGCATATGGACAAGGCGCGAACCAAGGGCACATCCCAGCGCGGCTTTGCGGCGATGGACGCGGAAAAGCAGCGGGCGATCGCGCGCAAGGGGGGCGAGAGCGTCCCGGCCGAGAAACGCAGCTTCTTCCAGAATCGCACGCTGGCCGCCGAGGCCGGCCGCAAGGGCGGACAGAGCGTCGCTGACGACCAGCGCAGCTTCTCTCGGGACCGCACCCTCGCCTCGCAGGCGGGACAGAAAGGCGGCCAGAAGAGCGGCCAGGCCACCGGCACGGGGCCGGGGACCGGCAACGGCGGCGCCTGAACGCGCCGCCTATGAGGGGCGTAACCGGAACCGCCGTCCGCGGTGAACCGCGGGCGGAACCGGAACCGCAGCAGTAGCGTTAGGCTCAGGTCACGCTCGAGAAACGTCTCCGCGAAGGGGCGCTTCGCCGACCACACCCGGGAGCCGGGCGGACATAGCCGCCAGAAAAGTCACGATTGCCGGAAAGAATAGGCTGCCTGATGGACCTGCCCGCGCCGAGCGAAAGGACCCGCACAGAGATGGACGCCGCCGCCCTGCGCACGCAGGTGCTGGAGTTCCTTCCAGCGGTGCGCGCCTTTGCGCGGTCTTTGACCCGCAACCGAACGGAGGCCGACGATCTGGTCCAGGAGACGCTGCTGAAGGCGCTCTCCAACATGGACAAGTTCGACCCCGGCACCAATCTGCGTGCGTGGCTGTTCACCATCCTGCGCAACACCTATTACACCGAGATCCGCAAGCGTCGGCGCGAGAATGACGGCATGGCCGCGCTCGCCCAGCAGGATTCCAATATCGGCCCGAGCCAGGAATGGTCGGCCACCCTCACCTCTCTCAAGGACGCCCTCGCCCTTCTGCCCGACGACCAGCGCGAGGCGCTGGTTCTGGTGGGCGCGGCGGGCCTGTCCTACGAGGAAGCGGCGGAGGTCTGCGGCTGCGCGCTCGGCACCATCAAGAGCCGCGTCAACCGCGCCCGCGCCAAGCTGCTCGTGCTCATGGGCGCCGAAGTCACCGCCGACGTGGTGGAAGGCGACGCGGTCGCCATGTCCGCCGCGCGAAGCTCGCTCTCCACATCCTGAGCCGCACACGCCCGCGCCGCCGTGAGGCGTGTGGGTGCTTGACAGGCGCGTCCGGGCGTCGCTTGGTTCGCCCATGACATCTTTCGTCCGGAAGGACGTCGCCTCGAACACGGCCGCCGAGGCGCGGCGCGAGGCGGACGAGCCCCATTCCCCCGTGGTGCGCTTCGGCGCCGGTGCCCCGCTCAGGTTGGATGCGGGCGTCGAGCTGAACCACCTGCAGATCGGCTACCAGACCTACGGCGAGCCCAATGCCGCCGGCACCAATGCGGTGCTGGTGTGCCACGCGCTGACCGGCGACCAGCACGCCGCGAGCCTCAATCCCGTCACCGGCAAGCCCGGCTGGTGGGAGACCATGGTCGGCCCCGGCAAGCCCATCGACACCGAGCGCTTCTTCGTCATCTGCGCCAATGTGCTCGGCGGCTGCATGGGCACCACCGGCCCCGCCTCCACCGATCCCATGACCGGCCGGCCCTACGGCCTCGACATGCCCCTCGTCACCATTCGCGACATGGTGAACGCGCAGGCCATGCTGCTCGACCATCTCGGCATCGAGAAGCTCCTGTGCGTCGCCGGCGGCTCCATGGGCGGCATGCAAGTGCTGCAATGGGCGGCGAGCTATCCCGAGCGGCTGTTCGCGGCCATGCCCATCGCCACCGGTGCACGACACTCGGCGCAGAACATCGCTTTCCACGAGGTGGGCCGGCAGGCGGTGATGGCCGATCCCGACTGGCGCGGCGGGCGCTATCTGGCGGAAGGGGTGACGCCCCATCGCGGGCTGGCGGTGGCGCGCATGGCGGCGCACATCACCTACATGTCCGACCAGTCGCTGCACAACAAGTTCGGCCGGCGGCTGCAGAACCGCGAGATGCCCACCTTCGGCTTCGACGCCGATTTCCAGGTGGAGAGCTATCTGCGCCACCAGGGCGAATCGTTCGTGCAGCGGTTCGATCCAAACTCCTATCTCTATGTGACGCGGGCCATGGATTATTTCGACCTCGCGGCGGACTATGGCGGCGTGCTGGCCAATGCCTTCCGCGGTTCGAAGACGCGCTTCTGCGTCGCCTCCTTCACCTCGGACTGGCTGTTCCCCACCGAGGATTCCCGCGCCATCGTCCACGCGCTGAACGCGTCCGGCGCCAGCGTCTCCTTCACCGAGATCGAGAGCGACAAGGGCCACGACGCCTTCCTCTTGGAGGAGCCGCAATTGTTCGCCATCGCCCGCGGCTTCCTGGACAGCGCCGCGCGCGCGGTGGGCCTGCCGGCCGGGAGGGGCGCGTGAGCATCGCCTTGCGCCAGCCGGTGCTGGATGAAAGCGCCGTCCGCGATCAGGGCGGGCGCGTCGATCTCGTGGTGGTGGCCGAGATGGTCGCCCCCGGCTCGCGCGTGCTCGATGTGGGCTCCGGCGACGGCGCGCTCCTCGAACTCCTCGCCACGACGCGCAATTGCGACGCGCGCGGCATTGAACTGTCGCGCGAAGGCGTGAATGCCGGCGTGGCGCGCGGCCTCGCCATCATCCAGGGCGACGCGGACGTGGACCTCGCCCACTATCCCGACGACGCCTTCGACTATGTCATCCTCTCCCAGACGCTCCAGGCCACCCGCCGGCCGCGCTGGGTGATGGAGCAAATGCTGCGCATCGGCCGCCGGGCGGTGGTGTCCTTCCCCAATTTCGGCCACTGGCGCTCGCGGCTCGATCTGCTCGTCAACGGCCGGATGCCGGTGACGGACAACATGCCCATGTCCTGGTACGAGACCCCCAACATCCACTTCTGCACCATCCGCGACTTCGTGGCTTTGGTGGAACTGCTGGACGCGCGCATCGAGAAAGCCGTGGCGCTCGACTCGTCCGGGCACCGGGTGCGGGTGAACATGCCGTGGTGGGTGTGGAATTTGCTCGGCGAGCAGGCGGTGTTTCTGCTGACGCGGGAGCGGTAGGGCTTTCAGGCGAAGCCGAGGAAGAGCGCCAGCGCCTGCGTCACGCGCAGCATGTCCGCGTCGCTCGCCCGACCGATGGTGACGCCGATCTTGTCGCGCGGCACCGTGTGCGCCTTGTCCACCATGATCTCGGATGGGAGACGCAGGCCGTTCTCGAGCGTGGGATCAAGCCCGATCCGGAAGAGCGGAGCATCGCGCAGATCGCTCGTGATGGGCAGCACCGTCACCGAGGGATGACCTTCAAACAGGTCCGATTGGATGACGAGAGCGGGGCGCGGCTTGCCGTACGCCCCCGGCAAGGCAATGAGGACGATGTCCCCTCGCCCCACTGCCAGCCCGAGTGATCAGCCACCGCCTCAATCTCACTCAGAACATCCCGCTCAGCGGGATCGCTGGCGATCAGAGCCGACTGCCGGCGACATTCCTCGGCAAAGCCGGGCTGGGAGGTGTCGGGCACCCAGAGCCGCAGCGGGCGTAAACCCTTGCGGCGCGCGGCGACGTTGGTCGCGGGCACCGTGCGCGGTTCGGCGCGATTGATGCGGGCCATGAGCTTCACTCCTGATGCAAGGAAATATGGCCTCCCGTCACCTTCACCGCAACGTCACCCCGCCGGCACCCCGCCTGGCACGAGCACCGGCTCCAGCGCCGGTTCGGCGATGCGGCTGGGGCGGCGGACGGCGACGGGGCGGTAGAGCTGCTTGGTGGCTTCCACCACCAGCACGCCGGAGAAGGGCAGTGACAGGCGCGCGCCGATGCGTTCCCACGCCACCGCCGTATTGAGGAACCAGCGGCTCGGCGGCGCATAGAGCGCCTCGTCCCAGCCCACGGGGGTGAACAGGGCCTCGCGCAGCAGGCTCACCACCTGCCCGCGGGAGAAGGGGCGGCCATTGCCGAACGGGGTGGTATCGAGCCGCGCCCACACGCCGCGCCGGTTGGGCACCACCGCCAGAAGCCGCCCGCCCGGCGCCAGCACGCGCCAGACCTCGCGCAGCATCTCGGCCGCATTGGGCGTCATCTCCAGCGCGTGGACGATCACCACCCGGTCCATGCTGGATGTGGGGAAGGGCAGCAGCGTCTCGTCCGCGAGGGTGGCCAGCGTCGGCGCGGCGGAGGGCCAGCGCACCACGCCCTGCGCCGCCGGCATCACGGCGAGGCAGCGCTCCGCCTCCTCGCGGAACACGCCGAGATAGGGCGTGGGATAGCCGAGCCCCAGCACGCGCATGCCAGTGACATTGTCGAAGCGGGCGCGGATGGCGCGGCCGAGCAGGCGGCGCGTCATGATTCCCACGGGCTGGGCGTAGAAATTGCGCAGGTCGACGACGTCGAGAAACATGCACCCTCTCTGTGGACAGCGGCCCGCCGGCCACACTTCCGCTCACCCCCTTAATAGAGGATCATGCGCGCCGGGTCCGCAACCCGAGCCGCCAAGCCCGTTCTTCCTCGACCGTCCTTTCTCCCGGAGATCGACACAGTGCCGGCCGACATCCGCCTGATCCCCTGCCTCAGCGACAATTATGCCGTCCTCATCCACGATCCCGTCACCGAAGCGACGGCGGTGGTGGACGTGCCCGAGCCGGGGCCGGTGATGACGGCGCTGGAAAAGGAAGGCTGGACCCTCACTCACATTCTCGTCACCCACCACCATGCCGACCACACTCAGGGCATCACGGCGGTGAAGGCGCGCTACGGCGCCACCGTCGTCGGCCCCAAGTCGGAGGCCGACAAGATTCCCGGCCTCGACGTGGCGGTGGTGGACGGCGATCCCGTCGCCGTGGGCTCGCTGGTGGGCCGCGTGCTGGAGACACCCGGCCATACCGCCGGCCCGGCCTCCTATTTCTTCGAGGGGGAGAAGCTGCTGTTCGCCGGGGACACGCTGTTCACGCTCGGCTGCGGGCGGGCGCTGGAGTGCGATCCGCCGGTGCTGTGGCATTCGCTGCAGCGGCTGCGCGCCTTGCCGGAGGACCTCGACGTCTATTCCGGCCATGAATACACGCTGGGCAACGGCCGCTTCGCCCTCTCGGTCGATCCGGACAATGCGGACCTGGCGGCCATGTATGCCAAGGCGCAGGAGCAGCGCGCCAAGGGCGAGCCCACCATGCCCTCGAAGCTCGGCGACGAGCTGAAGGCCAACCCCTTCCTGCGGTCGGACGATCCGGCCATGGCCGAGCGCCTCGGCATGCCCGGAGCGGACCCGGCCGAGGTCTTCACCGAGCTGCGCGAGCGCAAGAACAGCTTCAAGGGCTGAAGGATGGAGACCGGCCTTCAGGCGCTCACCGCGGAGGCGGTGATCGCGCTGCTCGATCTTCAGCCCCATCCCGAGGGCGGGTTCTTCCGCGAGACGTTCCGCGAAAAGGCGGCGGACGGCGGGCGCGGGGCGTCCACGGCCATCTATTTCCTGCTGCGCGCGGGAGAGCGCTCCCACTGGCACAAGGTGGATGCCTCGGAGATCTGGCACTGGCACGCCGGCGCGCCGCTGAAGCTGCGCATCGCGGACGCCGGGGGCAAGCGGGATGTGATGCTGGGGCCGGATCTCGCTGCCGGCGAGCGGCCGCAGGGCGTGGTGCCGCCCTTCGCGTGGCAGGCGGCGGAAAGCCTCGGGGCCTGGACGCTGGTCAGCTGCACCGTGGCGCCGGCCTTCGATTTTTCAGGGTTTGAACTCGCCCCGCCCGGTTGGGAGCCGGACTAGCCTTTCAGCCCCTCACACCATCGCGCAGAGGGCTTCCATGCGGGCGCACACATCGCCCAGGCTTGGCGGGTTGGTGCCGGTGCCATCAGCCATGAGGAAATCGGCGAGATCGCCGGCTTCCTGCTGGCGCAGGAACTTGACCACGTCCTCGACACTGGACACCCGGGTCTCGGCGTCGCCAATCACGATCCGCAGAGAGGTCGGGGTATTCAGAGGAAGGCTCTGGCCCATGGTCGTCTCCGTTTCGTCGGTCTGGTGCCACCCGCGGCGGCACAAGAAATCAGCCGGAGAGTAAACGCGGCCTTATGGCAGCGGTTCCACCGCTCCGCGCGATCGTGAGGCGATTTCCGCTCACGCCCCGTGGGCGATGAGATCCGGCAGGCGCCGCGTGAGGGTGCGCAGCACGCTCTGCGAGCCCTTGGACATGACGTCGAAGACGCCGTCATTGGCGGCATCGGTGCCGAAGCCGTCGTGGAAGAAGCGGAAATGGGTGCCGCCGGAGGGCGTGGGCGTCAGCGTCCAGGTCACCAGCGTGTCGATGTAGTGGCCGAACCCCTTCAGCTCCTCATGCCCGCCCTTCCAGCTGAACGACAGTTCCTTCTCGGGGATGCAGCTTTTAACCTGGCACTGGAATTCGCCGTCCCACCGCTCGATGGGCCGGCCCCAGATGGTGAACTTGTGCCCCTCCAGCGGCTGGATGTCGTTGGGAAAGAACCAGACGGCGAGCCATTCGGAATCGGTGATGGCGCGCCACACGACATCCACCGGCTGATCGAACTCGGCCTCGGAGAGAATGGAGCGGGTTTCGACAACATCCGACATGGGGGGCCTCCAAAATCAGTCAATGAATTGCCGGCGCGGGCCTTCGGCTCGCGAAGCAAAAAGCGGACCTTGAGCGCGATCCGATCAGATCGAGGTCGATCTGATCGGTGAATCGCCCTCCAACGTGAAGCTGGAGCACGCGTCCCTCCGTTTGCCCTCCAAACGCAGGGATGCGTGCTTTAGGCGGTTTCCGACACAGGCTCCCGACCGGCCAGAGCCTCCGCGAAGGCCAGCGCGAAGGCGGCGCGGTCGGCCTCCTCCGGGAAAAGGATATCGGCGCTCCATTCGGTGGTGAGCGTCCCGCCCGGCCATGTGCGCGGGGCGCGGTGCCAGGCAAGGGCCGGCCAGCGCGGGTTGCGCTGGGTCTCGCCGGAAGCGTCCCGCCAGGCGGGGCGGCCCAGCGCCTGATTGAGCCACGCCATCATGTCCGGTCCGAAAGCGAGGGCGAAGGCGACGCCATGGCGGATGCTGCGCGGCGGGGCGCGCACCAGCGTCTGGCCGATCACCGCATAGGCCGGCGGGCCGTCGTCCAGCGCCAGCTCGCGCATCACCAGCAGGCGGAAGCCGCCCGCGATGGGGAGCGCCGGCACGGCGGCGACGGCGGTGGGATCGTCCCCGCTCATGCCTCAGCCCCCGCCGCTGGCACCGATCCTGCTACGCCGAACCAACAAAGACCGACGCGAGCGGAGGCGGCGTGACCAAGGCGGACTACATTCCCGAACTGAGCGAAGTGCGCATGGAGCGCCGCGCGCCGGAGGCGCCGTATCAGCTGGAGAACGAGGATCATGTCTATGTGCATGGCTGCCTCCGGCAGGTGGAGGCGGCGTTCGGCCTCGATGCCTTCCCCGGCGTGGCGTTCGACGCCATCTCCGGCCGCGCGCTGATCGGGCGCTTCATCGTGTGGTGGCGCACGCTGGAGCCGGAGACCGCGCAACAGTTGGAAGCCCACGCCCAGTTGCCCGGTGCCATCCGCCTGCTCGACACGGTATCCGCCTTCCTGGAGGAGCGCGGCGGGCGCGGCTGAGCCGGCATCCTCACGCCTCCGCCTTGACCCCCACAACCGCCCCCGGTTCGGGCGGGGCACGGTCGGCGGCCTTCAGGGCATCGATGGCGGCGAACAGAGCGAGCCGCCCGTCCGCCTCCGCAGCCTCGGGTGTCTCGCCGACGCCGAGACAGCCCGGCACGTCCGCGAAACTGGCGACGAACCCGCCACCCTCGGCCTCCGGGATCGGCGCGATCGCCGAGGGATAGGCGGCGACCTCCACCGCCGTGCCCGGCGCCAGCGTGCGGACGCGCACCGGCGCGGTGCCCTCGTCCATGCGGTCGACCATGGCCACGAACGCCTTCACATGGGCCGCGCGGATCTTGCTTTTCATGGGCACGGCCACGCAGTTCGGCACGGCGGGATGGGTGAACACCACGTGGGTCCCCGTCACCTTCCGGAACTTGATGGCGTATTGGGAGGCGATGATCTCCAGATCCGCCGGCCGCCGCTCGTCACCGGGGCTGGCACGCAAGGCCTCGAGCCTCTTGTTGTGCATGACGCTCAATCCATCAAAGAATGAAAGGGTGGAAAAAACCACGAACTGGAAAGGCTTCAGTGTAGGCCTGCCGGGAAAAGCGGCAAGCCGAAATGGTGGGCAGGGGCGCGACCGGAGCGCTGATCCGGGATCTGCGAGACTCCCGGAGGGAGCGACGCCACAGTTGGCGCAACCACGCGCAAAACTCGAGTTGCGTAAGGGCGGACGCGCGCACCTCCCTCAGTGCACCCCCTTCTTCTTGCCTCGCCCGCCTGCGCAGGTGTAAGCGTCGGTCTTCCCGTCCTTATTTCAGTCTGCCATTGCCCGTGTCCCTCACCGTCTGCACCTGGAACATCAATTCCGTCCGCATCCGCCTCGACATCGTGCGCGCCGCCGTGGAGCGATTGCGACCGGATGTCCTGTGCCTGCAGGAGACCAAGTGTCAGGACGACAAGTTTCCCCTGAATGCCATCCGCGACATGGGCTTCCCCCACATCGCGCTCAATGGGCAGAAGGGCTGGCACGGGGTGGCGACGTTCTCGAAACGCCCGTTCGCGCGCATCGAGAAGGGCGAGTTCTGCGGCAAGGGCGATGCCCGACACATCGCGGTGACGCTCGATGGCGCGCACGCGCTGGGCAAGCCGCTGACCATCCATAATTTCTACGTGCCGGCGGGCGGCGACGTGCCGGACCCGGAGCTGAACCCCAAGTTCGCCCACAAGCTGGCCTTCCTCGACGAGATCACCAGCTGGCCCCCCCTGAAGCCCGACGCGGGCAAGGGCGACCACGCCATCGTGGTGGGCGACCTCAACATCGCGCCACTCGAAACCGACGTGTGGAGCCACAAGCAGCTCCTGACCGTGGTCAGCCACACCCCCGTCGAGGTGGAGCGGCTCGGCGCGTTGCAGGCCTCCGGTCCCTGGGTGGACGTGATGCGCCGCTTCGTGCCGCCGCAGGAAAAGCTCTTCACCTGGTGGAGCTACCGCTCGCCCGACTACACGGCGAACGACCGCGGCCGCCGCCTCGACCATGTGTGGGCGTCGGAGAGCCTCGCGCCCTCCGCCACCGCCATGACCGTGCTGAAGGAAGCCCGCGGCTGGGAAAAGCCTTCGGACCACGTGCCGGTGGCCATGACCTTCGGCTGAGGGGCGTCAGGGCTTTGTGGCAGCTCCGGGCGCCTGAGGTGCGGGCGCCGGGGGCGCCTCCGCCGGCCCGCCGCCGAGGCCGGGAATGCCGAGGGCGGAGCCGATCTTGCCCTTGGGCACCTTCACCACCTGGATGCCGGGCGGCAGCTGGAACTGCGCCTGATCCTGCGGCCCGCGGGTGAGGGTGGTCGCCTCGAACACCGTCTGCTTGGTGCCCTTGATCTCCACCGCCGTGCGCAGGGCGATGCCATCCGGCGTTATGCAGGCGGTGGTGGGGCCGAGCGCCGATTTCATCTGCGGATCGATCTTCCAGAGGTCGCACGCCTCGCCCGCCACCTTGTCCTCGCCCACCCTGAGGCCGGTGCCGGTGAGGGCGCCCAGCACGTATTCCGGCGGCAGCTCGATCTCCACCGCCATGGTCGGAAGGTTGGGCGTGCGCACCACCATGCTGCGCGCCTTCAGATCGATGATGCCCACCATGCTGCCGGGAATGTTGGGCTTCTGGATCTCCACCCGCATCCGACCCTGGCTGTGGGCGATGTCGATGGTGCCACCGCGCTTGAGGTCGGCTTTCAGGGAAAAATCGGTGGTCGGCAGGGGCACGGGATCGGCTCTGGCGGGCGACACCGACGGCAGTCCAAGGCCCAGCACCCCGGCCGCGACGGCGAGCGCCGGCACCGAAATACCTGCGACAGCACGGTGGCGGCCGCATCCGCCCGTCCGGCGCCGGTGACCCTGACCCATAGTCAACTCCTCCGCCCCCTCCCGTCATAGCAGATGGGCATGCCCAGTGGGCAAGGGCATGTCCTGAGCGACACGCCTTTCCAACACCTGACGGAACGCCCCGGGGGCATCTCCTGCAACGGCATGACGCAGCAGACGCGCCCCGGGGCCCGGACGCAACCCTTCCGCGCAGGCCTGACGTACGGGACTGGAAAAAACCCCGATCAATCAAATATCCGGAGGGTCGGTTGTCGTAATGCCTTCTTGGAGGGGCGCGAGCATCGCAGCCTGATCGAAGGGCCGCCGCGCCGGGGCGATTCGCCACAGGTGGGCGGTCGGACGGGCGGTCGCGAAATGCGCCGGGAAGAAGCAGCGGGGCCGTGTAGGATGACGCGAAAGGGAGGGCGCGCCAGAATGATGCCGGAAGGGCCAGCGCAGGAAGGTCGCGAGGCCGAGGGACGCGAGCCGGACAAGCCCGCGCGGGAGCGGCGTGCGCCGGAGAAGCGCGCGCGGCCGGCCGAAACGCCCGCACCCGAGGTGTTCGCCCCTGAGCCACTGGCGACGCTCCCTGTTGCGCCCGTACCGTCTGCGACCGTGCTAGCGCCCGCCCCGCTGCCGGAGAGCGCGCCCGCCGCTGCGCCGCTGCCGGACCCTGTCCCCGCGTTCGCCGGCATGACCGCAGTCCCCCCTGCGGAGCCCACGCCCGTCCGCCCGTCTCCCGCCCTGGCGGCCCCGCCCCTTTCCTCGCCTGCGCCGGTCGCAGCGCCGCTTCCCGCGCCCAATGGCCGGAGCGGGCGGCGCAGCCTTGCCCTCGTGGGCGCCATCGCGGCGGTGGTCATCGTCGGCGCCGCCTCCGGCGCGACCGATCCGCTGCTGGCGGTCCTGATGGCGGTGCTGCTGGTGCCGCTCTGGCTGTCGCTGCGTCCTGTCCCGCCGGCGCCGGTGCCCGTGGTGACGCCTTTGCCGACCGCTCCGCCCCCGACGCGGGACACGCAGGCCTGCGCGGTGGTGGCGGCGCTGCCCGAGCCGGCGCTGCTGCTCTCGGCCGCCGGCAACATCATCACCGCCAACCAGCGCGTCGCCCTGGCCCTCGGCCCGACGCGGGTGGGCGATCCCCTCTCCTTCGTCGTGCGCGTGCCGGAGGTTCTGGACGCGGTGCGCGCGGCGGCGGCGGACGGTGTGCCGCGGCGCGTGGAGTTCGCCGAACGCATCCCCCTCGACCGCTGGCTGGAGGCGCATGTGGTGCCGCTCCGGCTGCACGTCTCCCCCGAGCGCGCGCCGGACGCCGTGCTGCTGACCTTCCGCGACCTCACCCAGCAGCGCCGGGTGGAGCAGATGCGGGCGGACTTCGTGGCCAATGCCAGCCACGAGCTGCGCACCCCGCTCGCCTCCCTCTCCGGCTTCATCGAGACGCTGCAGGGCCCGGCGCGCAACGACACCCCCGCGCGCGAGCGCTTCCTCGCCATCATGGCGGCGCAGGCGCGGCGCATGTCGCGCCTCATCGACGACCTGCTCTCGCTCTCGCGCATCGAGCTGAACGCCCATGTGCAGCCGCAGACCAAGGTGGACCTTTGCGCCATCATCGCGCACGTCTGCGACACCCTCTCCCCCCTCGCCCGCGACCGGGGCGTGGAGCTGGAGCAGGTGCGCGAGTCCGGCGACCTGGAAGTCCTCGGCGATCGCGACGAGCTGATCCGCCTGTTCGAGAACCTGGTGGAGAACGCACTCAAATACGGCGCCCCCGGGAAGAAGGTGGAAGTGCGCCTCGCCCGGGAGAACGGAACGGCCGTGGTGAGCGTGCGCGACTTCGGCCCGGGCATCTCGCCGGAGCACCTGCCGCGCCTGACCGAGCGCTTCTACCGGGTGGACGTGGCGGCCAGCCGCGACCAGGGCGGTACGGGGCTCGGGCTCGCCATCGTCAAGCACATCGTCGCCCGCCACCGCGGCCGGCTGGGGGTGGAAAGCGAGCTGGGACAGGGCGCAATCTTCTCCGTGCGCCTGGAAGCTTTGCCGAGCTCAGAAAAAACGCTAGAAAACGCAAGAGCGTAGGCTGTCATGTCCACGTCACGGATGCGTCATAGAACCTTGGCGCGCCGGGGCTAAGAGTCCTGAGCCCAGTTGCCCCGGCTCCTGCCGGAGCGGCAACCGATTTGGCAAGGAGAGATATCGTGAAGCTCACCACCGCTCTCGGCGTGATCGCCGTAGCTGGCTCGCTGTTTGCCGGCAGCGCCCAGGCTGTCGATTTCACCGGCGCTGGCGCGTCCTTCCCGGCCCCCGTCTACCAGTCCTGGGGCGCGAAGTTCAAAGAGAAGACCGGCTCGACCCTGAACTACCAGTCGATCGGCTCCGGCGGCGGCCAGAACCAGATCATCAACCGCACCGTGGACTTCGGCGCGTCCGACGCGACGGTCCCGGGCGAGAAGCTCGCGGCCAACAACCTGCTGCAGTTCCCGACCGTGATCGGCTCGGTGGTCGCCACCGTCAACCTCGACGGCATCACCACCAACCAGCTCAAGCTCACCGGCCCGGTGCTCGCCGACATCTATCTCGGCAAGATCACCAAGTGGAACGACAAGGCCATCGCCGACCTCAACCCCGGCGTGACCCTGCCCGCCAACGCCATCGTCCCCGTCTATCGTTCGGACTCCTCGGGCACGACCTCCATCTTCACCGCCTATCTGTCGGCCGTGAGCCCGGACTGGAAGTCCAAGGTCGGCTCGGCCACCTCGGTCCAGTGGCCGATCGGCGCCGGCGCCAAGGGCAATGAGGGCGTCACCGGCACTGTCAAGAACACCAAGGGCGGCATCGGCTACGTCGAGTTCATCTACGCCGCCGCCAACAAGCTGGTCGTGACCCAGCTGCAGAACAAGGCCGGCAAGTTCGTCAGCCCCGAGGTCGCCGGCTTCCAGGCCGCCGCCGCCTCCGCCGACTGGAAGGGCGCCAAGGACTTCGCCGCTTCCATGATCGACGCCCCGGCCCCCGAGGCCTGGCCGATCGTCTCCCCCACCTACATCCTGCTGCCGAAGAACCCGAGCAACGTCGAGGCTTCGCGCGAAGTGATGAAGTTCTTCGAGTGGGCCTACACCAAGGAAGGCGCGGACATCGCCGAGGGCCTGCACTACATCCCGCTGCCCGCGGCTGTGGTCGAGCAGGTGAAGGCCGCCTTCAAGTCGGAAGTGAAGGGTCCGGACGGCAAGCCCGTCCTCTGATCTGAACAAGATCGCGCCGCTCTCGAAGGAGGGCGGCGCTTTTCCATCTGGCGACAGGTCCGGTAGCGCACACGCATCGACAAGCCGGGGCAGGGGATACAATGGACGCGACGGTGGACGGCATGCGGTCTGGCTCGGCAGAGCCCATCAGCAAGGCCAAGGGCACGGGGCGGATCGCCGATCCGATCTTCGTCACCCTCCTGTGGGCGAGCGGCATCTTCGTCCTCATCCTTCTCGGCCTCATCATCGCCGAGCTGTTCAAGGGCGGCCTGCCGGCGCTCCAGCACTTCGGGCTCGACTTCATCTGGTCGTCCGCCTGGAACCCGGTGACCGAGAATTTCGGCGCGCTGGTGATGATCTACGGCACGCTGTTCTCGGCCATCATCGCGGTGGTCGTGGCGCTGCCGCTCTCTTTCGGCATCGCCTTCTTCCTCACCGAGATCGCGCCCCAGCCGCTCAAGCGGCCCATCGGCGTCGCGGTGCAGCTGCTCGCCGCCGTGCCCTCCATCATCTACGGCATGTGGGGCTTCTTCGTCATCGTCCCGCTGATCGCCGCTTATGTGCAGCCGCCGCTGATCGACCTGTTCGGCGACCTGCCGGTCATCGGCGCCCTGTTCGCGGGCCCGCCGCTCGGTTCCGGTATGCTCACCGCCGGCCTGATCCTTGCCGTGATGATCCTGCCCTTCATCACCGCCATGTTCGTGGAGACGCTGGAGAGCGTGCCGCCCATGCTGAAGGAATCGGCCTACGGCATCGGCGCCACCACCTACGAGGTCTACAAGAACGTCTCGGTGCCCTACGGCAAGACCGCCATGGTGGGCGCCATCATGCTCGGCCTCGGCCGCGCGCTGGGCGAGACCATGGCCGTGACCTTCGTCATCGGCAACGCGACGCGCATGTCCGCCTCCCTGTTCGCACCGGGCGCGACCATCGCCTCCACCATCGCCAACGAATTCCCCGAGGCCCCGATCGGGTCGCTGAAGCTCACCTCGCTGCTGCAGCTTGGCTTCATCCTGTTCGTGATCTCCTTCATCGTGCTGGCTCTGTCCCGGGCGCTCGTGCGCTCGCGGCTCGACTGACCCGGGAGCTTTAGAACCATGGCTTCCCTCGCTGCACGCCGCGCCACCGACCGGGCCGTCAAGGCGATCTCCACCGGCTTCGCCGTGTTCGCCCTGTTCCTCCTCGGCTGGATCCTCTGGACCCTGCTCTCGCGCGGCCTCCCCGCCCTGGGCTCCAACGTCTTCACCCAGGTCACCAAGCCCCCGGGACAGGGCGGTGGCCTGCTCAATGCCATCGTCGGCTCGCTGATCCAGATCGGCATAGCCATGGTCATCGGCGGCCCCATCGGCATCTTCTGCGGCACCTTCCTCGCCGAGAACGGCAGGGGCACGAAGATCGGCGCCGCCGCGCGCTTCGTGAACGACATCCTGCTCTCGGCGCCGTCCATCCTGGTCGGCCTGTTCATCTACACTTTGCTGGTGGTGCCCTTCGGCGGCTTCTCCGGCTGGGCCGGGTCTCTGGCGCTCGCCATCCTGGTCATCCCGGTCATCGTGCGCACCACCGAGGACATGCTGAACCTGGTACCCGTCGGCCTGCGTGAAGCCGCCTTCGCGCTGGGCGCCCCGCAGTGGAAGGTGGTGATGTTCATCACCTGGCGCGCGGCCCGCGCCGGCATCGTCACCGGCGTGCTGCTGGCCATTGCCCGCGCCGCCGGCGAGACCGCGCCGCTGCTGTTCACCTCGCTCGGCAACAACGCCATGTCGACCGACCTGTCGAAGCCGATGGCGAGCCTGCCCATCGCCATCTACCAGTTCGCCGGCAGTCCGTTCGACGACTGGGTCTCCCTCGCCTGGGCCGGCGCGCTGCTCATCACCGTGGGCGTGCTGGTGCTCAACGTGGCGTCCCGCCTGTTCCTGGCCCGCGGCCACTGATTTCCGGCGCGGGCCAAGGCCCGCCGCCTTCCGCCCTTTCCGCAATTCCTCCGAAGCACGGCCATACGCCCAAGCGAGGACAAGATGACTTCAGCCGTCGATCCCACCTTCAATCTCGCGTCCGCCGTGGGGGCCAAGCCCGATGCGCCGCAGGCTCCCGCCAAGATCAAGGTGGAGAACCTGCAGTTCTACTACGGCAGCAACCATGCGCTCCGGAACATCAACTTCGAGGTTCCCGAGAAGCGCGTGACCGCCATGATCGGCCCGTCGGGCTGCGGCAAGTCCACGCTGCTGCGCGTGTTCAACCGCATGTTCGACCTCTACCCCGGCCAGCGCGCCGAGGGCTCGGTGATGTTCGACGGCGTGAACATCGTCGGCAAGGAGCTGGACCCCACCATCGTGCGCACGCGCATCGGCATGGTGTTCCAGAAGCCCACGCCCTTCCCCATGTCGATCTATGACAACATCGCCTTCGGCGTGAAGCTGCACGAGCGGCTCTCCAAGTCGCAGATGGACGAGCGCGTGGAATGGTGCCTGCGCAAGGCCGCCATCTGGGACGAGACCAAGGACCGCCTGCACACCTCGGCGCTCGGCATGTCCGGCGGCCAGCAGCAGCGGCTGTGCATCGCCCGCACCATCGCGGTGAAGCCCGAGGTGATCCTGCTCGACGAGCCCACCTCGGCCCTCGACCCCATCTCCACCTCGAAGATCGAGGACCTGATCGACGAGCTGAAGCAGGACTTCACCATCGTCATCGTCACCCACAACATGCAGCAGGCCGCGCGCTGCGCCGACATGACCGCCTTCTTCTATCTGGGCGAGCTGATCGAGGTGGCGCCCTCGGACGTGATCTTCACCAATCCGAAGGAGATCAAGACGCGCGACTACATCACCGGCCGCTTCGGCTGACGGATTGAAGGATATCTGAGATGCCGGATCATATCGTCGCCTCCTTCGATCAGGAGTTGAAGGAAATCGGCCGCAAGGTCGTCGAGATGGGCGGACAGGCCGAGCGCCTCGTCGCCGACAGCGTCACTTCCCTCATCCGCCGCGACACCGCCCTCGCCCAGAAGGTGGTGCTGCTCGATGCGACCGTGGACCAGGTGCAGCGCGAGATCGAGGACCGGGCCATCCTGGTCATCGCCAAGCGCCAGCCGGTGGCCATCGACCTGCGCGAGATCGTCGCCGCCATCCGCATCGCCAACGACCTCGAGCGCATCGGCGACCTCGCCAAGAACGTGGGCAAGCGCGTCATCGCCATCGAGGGCGAGTATCATCCGGCGAAGCTGGTGCGCGGGGTGGAGCACATCTCCGACCTCGTGCTCGAACAGCTGAAGGAAGTGCTCGACGCCTATGCCGGCCGCAACGAGGCCAAGGCGGTGGACGTGTGGGGCCGCGACGGCGCCATCGACACCATGTACACGTCCCTGTTCCGCGAACTCCTCACCTACATGATGGAGGATCCGCGCAACATCTCCGTGTGCACGCACCTCCTGTTCTGCGCCAAGAACATCGAGCGCATCGGCGACCACGCGACCAATATCGCGGAGATCGTCTACTACATGGTGACGGGCCAGAACCTGCCGGAGAGCCGCCCGAAGGCGGACGCCTCCAGCGACACCACCCTGCCCTTCCCGGGCCGCACCACCACCGTTCAGAGCTGATCAACCAGACCTGAAGACGGGGCGGAGAGCCCCGATAGTGACGGATAGACCAAAGTGCCGGCGCGTATTCTGATCGTCGAGGACGAAGAGCCGTTGACCCTCCTGCTCCGTTACAATCTGGAGTCGGAGGGTTACGGGGTCGAGAGCGTGGGTCGCGGCGACGAGGCCGAGACCCGCCTGCGCGAGAGCGTGCCGGATCTCATCATCCTCGACTGGATGCTGCCCGGCCTCTCCGGCATCGAGCTGTGCCGGCGCCTGCGCACCCGGCCGGAGACCGAGCGCCTGCCCGTCATCATGCTCACCGCCCGCGGCGAGGAGACCGAGCGGGTGCGCGGCCTCGCCACCGGCGCAGACGACTATGTGGTGAAGCCCTTCTCGGTGCCCGAGCTGCTCGCACGGGTGCGCGCTCTGCTGCGCCGGGCCAAGCCCGAGCATGTGGCCACCCTCCTGCGTGCCGGCGACATCGAATTGGACCGCGAGACCCATCGCGTGCATCGCGCCGGCCGCGAGATCCATCTCGGCCCCACCGAGTTCCGCCTGCTGGAATTCCTGATGCAGAGCCCCGGCCGCGTCTTCTCCCGTGAGCAGTTGCTCGACGGCGTGTGGGGCCAGGACGTCTATATCGACGAGCGCACCGTGGACGTGCATGTGGGCCGCCTGCGCAAGGCCATCAATCGCGGCCGCCAGTCCGACCCCATCCGCACCGTGCGCGGCGCCGGCTATTCCTTCAACGAGATGTTCGCCCGCGCGCACTGAGCGGGCTGAGGCTTTGAGGCGTTGCTTCGCTCAGGCGACACGCGGGCTTTTTGGGCGATGCGCCTCAGCATCAAAAGGCACCGTCATGGCCGGGCTTGTCCCGGCCATCCACGTCGTGCCGCTAGCGCTGCTGCCCGAGATCCATTCCCAGCCGAACCACGTGGATGCCCGGGACAAGCCTGGGCATGGCGGTGGGAAAGGAAGGCGAAGACGGCGGATCGCCCGCCCCCTCACCCCGTTCGCACCCCCAACAGCCCCAGCGCCTGCTTGGCGGCGCGCTCGCCGGAGAGCCAGGCGCCGCCCACGGTGCCCCAGAGCGTCTCATGGGTGTGCTCGCCGGCGAACACGAGCCGGCCGCCCACCGTCTCGGTGAACGCGCGGCGCATGTTGCCGAAGCCCGGTAGGGCGCACGAGAAGGCACCCAGCGCCCACGGTTCCTTGCTCCAGCGGGTGGCGAATACCTTGCCGACGCGCGCGGCGGTATCGGCGCCGAACTCGCGCGTCAGCGCCGCCTTCACGAAGGCCGCGGCGGCCTCGGGCGGGCTGTCGGCGAGGCCGGTGGCCACGTCGCCCCCCACTTCGAGGCTGTAGAGATCAGTGCCGCCGATGCGGGCGCGCAGCGCATAGGCGCGCGGGCCGTCGGCGCGGAAATAGATCAGCTCGTCGGCACCAAGATTTCCGGGATTGCGCGGCAGGCGGAAGCCGATGTGGTCGAAGGCGCCCAGCGTGATCTTCTCCACCGCCGTGCGGTAGCGCTGCGGCAGTGATGGGCCGATGCGCAGCTTGCCCGCCGCGATGAGGCTCGGCGGCACGGCGACGATTACCGTGCGCCCGGTCACCGTGCCCTTGTTGGTCTGCACCGAGACGAGGCGGGGGCTGAGATCGATGGCACGCGCCGCCACCTCGAGGCGCACCGTCAGCGGACGGGCGAGCTGCGCCACCAGCGTGCCCACGCCCTGCCGGCAGATGTCCTCGCTCTCGCGCTCGTCGAAGCGGGAGACATCGACGGTGGAGACCTGATCCAGCTCCTTGGCGCAGTTGAATGGGCCGAGGACGAAGCGGGCGCTCGGCCCCCAGGGCCCGAGGTCCGGCAAGGCGCGGGAGGCGGCCATGTCGCGGTTGGCATCGCCGGCGGCGACGATGGCCCGCTCGCCGCGGCGGACCGTGGCGATGAAATCCTCATAATCGGTATCGCCCGCCTCGCGCCCGCCCACATAGAGCCGGCCGCCATCGGGCGCGCGATAGATGTCGAGCCCCTCCGCCCGGCCGAAGGCGGCCATGGGGCGCGCGGCCGGCATGTTGAGCCGCGCCGCGCCGAGGTCGAACGGCACGCCGAACTGGGTGGTGTCCGTCACCGTGCGGCCGCCCACCTGCTTGGCGGCTTCCAGCAGCACATAGCTGCGCCCGGCCTCGGCGATGCGCCGCGCGGCGGCAATGCCGGCCGCGCCCGCGCCGATGATGATGACGTCCGCCTCGGTCTGCTGGCCGAGCGCGCGCGAGGTCGCAAGGCTCATGCCCACGAGCGGCGTGGCCGCCAGCGCGACACCACGGACGAGCAGCGCGCGGCGGGAAAGGCCGCGGCCGGAATGGGGGGGGCGATCGGGTCCGGTCACGGGCTGGACGCTACCATGGGGCGTGCAACGGGGCGAGAGGGCGGACCGCCCTGCGGTTAAAGGCGCGACACCACGCACTTTCCGGCCTTTTCGGCCTCAACCTTCGCAAAATTGTAAGCCGGCATGTGGATAAAGGGGGCGCGCGGCCGGCGCGGCTTCGCTCGCGTTCGGGACACGGCGGGGGAGACCCATGAAGGATCCGGTTCAGAAGACCATCGGCTACAGGCTCACCCACACAGCGCGCCTGCAGAAGGCGCTGTCGGCGCGCCTGCTCGCCGCGCTCGGGCTGTTTCCGGGGCAGGAATCCGTGCTGAAGCTTCTGTGCGAGGCGGACGGCCGCACCATGGGCGATCTCGCCTCGGCACTGCGGGTGCGCCCGCCCACGGCCTCCAAGACCATCGCGCGCCTCACCACACAAGGCCTCGTGGAGCGCCGCGCCACGGACGGCGACGGCCGGCTGGTGCGGGTCTTCCTCACCGATGCAGGACGCGAGCGCGGCGCTTCCATCGACAATGTGTGGGACCAGCTGGAGGCCGAGATGGTGCTCGGCCTCGACAGCAAGGAGAAGAAGCGGCTGCGCAAGCTCCTGCGCAAGGTGGAGAAGAACCTCGCCTTGCGCCTCGGCGCCGATGGCGGCCTGGACGACGAAGCCGAGCCCGGCGACGAGGACGAGGACGCCTGAGCGGCCTGCGGCGCGCTCCCCCCTCTCGCGCCGGCCCGCCTTGCACCGGACGCATGGAGCGCTCCGCCCCCATGCGTCACCGGCCTTTTCTCCCGCCCGCTCCCGCGCTATGCGTGGATGATCGATTTTCAATCGATTAAGGCCAGACCCGCCCAACCGCCGCGCCAACGGCAGAACCTATGGATCGCCGGCCGGATCGGCGACGCACCGGGGGAAACATGTCCAACGCCATCGATCTCAAAGACCGCTTCGCCATCGTCACCGGCGGCGCGCAGGGCATCGGCCGCGCCGTGGTTGAGCGCTTCCTCGCCTCCGGCGCTCGCGTCGCCATCTTCGATCGCGACACCGACCTCGTGGTGAAGACCGCCGACGAGCTGGGCCGCGCCCGCGTGATGCCCGTGACCGTGGACGTCAGCCGCCTCGCCGACGTGGAGCGCGCGGTGGCCGAGGTGCATGCCGAATTCGGCCGCATCGACATTCTCGTCAACAATGCCGGTGTCGCCGGGGCGAACCACAAGACCTGGGACTATCCGGAAGAGGAATGGAAGAAGGTGATGGCCATCAATCTCGACGGCCCCTTCTTCTGCTGCCGCGCGGTGGCCCCGCATATGATCGCGCAGAAATACGGGCGCATCGTCAATGTCGCCTCCATCGCCGGCAAGGAAGGCAACCCCAACGCCTCCGCCTATTCGGCCTCGAAGGCGGGGGTGATCGCCCTCACCAAGTCGCTGGGCAAGGAGCTGGCCGAGTACGATATCGCGGTGAACTGCGTGACGCCCGCCGCCGCGCGCACCGCCATCTTCGACCAGATGAGCCAGCAGCACATCGACTATATGCTCTCCAAGATTCCGCGCGGGCGATTCGTGCAGGTGGAGGAGGTGGCGGCGACCATCGCGTTCGCCGCCTCGGCCGACTGCTCCTTCACCACGGGCGCGGTGTTCGATCTGTCCGGCGGACGCGCCACCTACTGAGGACCGCCATGCGTGCGCCGGGAGACAGCAAGGTCACGCCGGCCCCGGCGCCGCTGGTCGGCATCGCGCTCATGTGCCTCGCAGTGATGAGCTTCGCGGTCACCGACACCACGGCCAAATGGCTGAGCGCCCATATCAACGTGCTGATCGTGGTGTGGGCGCGGTATGTGATCCACTTCGCTTTGTCGCTGATGGTTTTCAATCCCTGGACGGTGCCCGGGCTGATGCGCACCCAGCGGCCGGGGCTGCAGATCATCCGCTCGGCGCTGCTGTTCGCCACCACGGCGCTCAATTTCACGGCCCTCCAGTTCCTGCAGCTGGACCAGACCGTTTCCATCATGTTCTCCATCCCCTTCTTCGTGGCCCTGTTCGCGGGGCCGCTGCTGGGGGAGCGGGTGGGGCTGGAGCGCTGGCTCGCCATCATCGTGGGATTTGCCGGCATCCTGCTGGTGGTGCGGCCGGGCGCCGGCGGCATCCATCCCGCCGCGATCCTCTCGCTGGTGGCGGCAGCCACCTACGCGCTCTATTCCATCACCACGCGCATGCTGGCGCGCACGGATGCCAGCAAGACGACCCTGTTCTACACCGCGCTCGTCGGTTCGGTGGTCGCGAGCATTCCGCTGCCGTTCGTGTGGGAAACGCCCCGCGACCCGGCGGTGATCGGCGCCATGGTGGGCCTCGGCGCGGTGGCGGGGGCGGGCCATTTCGTGCTCATCCTCGCCCATGCCCGCGCGCCGGCCGCGACGCTCGCACCCTACATCTACACGCAGATCCTCAGCATGATCGCGCTCGGCTGGCTGGTGTTCGGCCAGGTCCCGAGCCTGTGGACGCTGGCGGGGGCCGCCATCGTCATCGCCTCCGGCGCCTATCTGCTGGTGCGCGACGCGCAGATGCGCCCCCATTGAGAAGAAAGGGCGAAAGCCTTCTCGGTTTCGCCAGATTGCAGCTTATGCTGGTCCCTAGTCTTCCTCAGTCCGCAGGATCATCATGAGCGCCGCCCGTCTTCTCGTCGTCGAAGGAAACACCGCAGAGGCCCGCGCCCGGCAGGTGGCTTTCGGTGGACAGGCGGCGAGCGAGGGCTATGCCCAGCTCCTGCGCGAGCTCTTCCCCGGGGCGGTGACGGTGGACATCTGCTATCCGGCCGACGCCGGCGCGAACCTCCCCGATGCCGGCGGCATCGAGGGCTATGACGGCATCGCCATCACCGGCTCCTCGCTGAATATCTATCATGGCGGGCCGGAGATCACGCAGCAGATCGAGCTGATGCGCACGGCCTTCACCACCGACGTGCCGATCTTTGGCAGCTGCTGGGGCCTTCAGCTCCTGACGGTTGCGGCGGGCGGCGCGGTGCGGCGCAATCCGCGCGGGCGCGAGGTCGGCTTCGGCCGCCGCATCCGCATGACCGCCGAGGGGGCAGAACACCCGATCTTCGACGGCAAGCCGGCCGTGTTCGAAGCCATGACCGTCCATCTCGACGAGGTGGAAACGCTGCCCGAAGGCGCGCGGCTGCTCGCCAGCAACGACCATTCCGTCGTGCAGGCAGCGGAGATTCCGGTTGGCCGCACGACGTGCTGGGGGGTGCAGTATCATCCCGAATATCCCTTCCGCGAGATGGCCGCCATCTTCCGCCGGCTCCAGCCTTCGCTTGTGGCAGAAGGCTTCTTCGCCGACGAGGACGAGGAGGCCGCCTTCATCGCCGACCTAGAGCATTTCGAGCGCGAGCCCGGCAATGCCTCCCTCGCCTGGCGCCACGGCATCGACGGCGCGGTGATCCGCAAGGATGTGCGCACGCTGGAGATCGCCAACTGGATCACGCACCAGGTGCTTCCCGGCCGCGCGCGACGCAGTCGGGGCTGAGTCCCGCCCCATCCCAACCTTGGCCGTTGTGTCCGGCCCGTGCCGCGGCGACACTTGCCGTGGCGGCGGTGCCGGTTTCGCACTCCTGCCGCCGGCAAGGGAGGGGCACCACATGAAGAGAATTTTCCCAGCCGCGCTGCTGCTGGCGGCTGGAGCGCTGACGGCTCACGCGGCCGACGCACCGCGTGTCGTCGGAAACTGGACCAGCAATGGCGACATGGCCGCCGCCCGCATGGGCAAGGGGCCGTTCTTCGACCCCTCCAAGCTCACGCTCTACAACGGCGAGAAGGTCATTTCCTACCGTATCGAGGTGCAGGACGGACGCGCCTTCGCGGGCGTGGTCATCGGCACGGGCGGCAAGGAAGCACCGTTCGCCGGCGTGTTTCAGATGGACGGGAAGAACTTCATCTTCTCCGATTCGTTCGGCTCCGGCTTCGGCACCGTGGACGGAACACGAATCGAACTGTGCTGGGCCGACAGCCTGCCGGACTACGTCTCAGCCGCCTGCGGCACGTTCACGCTTTCGGCAAAGTAGCGGAAGCAGCTGGCGGACGGATATCGCCGGGCCGCCAGCACCTGCGCGTTCATGCTGCGGCATACGACGCCGGACAGCCTAGGGTCGGACAATCTCCGGCCGCGGCTATCGCCCTGGTCGCCTTGCACTGCTTGGAACGCAAAAACCCCCCGCCGGTTTCGGCAGGGGGTTTTGTGATTGTGATAGGGCATTTTGCACATGTGCTTTGCAGGC
>NZ_JABBHL010000003.1:0-572386 GCF_012932745.1 Xanthobacter sp. SG618
TCCACGTCCTCACGCTTGGTGCCGCGCAGCAGGATGCCGACATTGTCGCCAGCCTGGCCCTGGTCGAGCAGCTTGCGGAACATCTCGACGCCGGTCACGGTCGTCTTGACGGTCGGGCGGATGCCGACGATCTCGACTTCCTCGCCGACCTTGATGATGCCGCGCTCGACACGGCCGGTCACCACGGTGCCGCGGCCGGAGATCGAGAACACGTCCTCGATGGGCATCAGGAACGGCAGGTCGATGGGACGCTCGGGCTGCGGGATGTAGGCGTCGACCGCCTCCATCAGCTTCAGCACCGCGTCACGGCCGAGCGCCGGATCGCCGTTCTCGAGCGCAACCAGCGCCGAGCCGCGGATGATCGGGATGTCGTCGCCGGGGAAGTCGTACTTCGAGAGGAGCTCGCGCACCTCCATCTCGACGAGCTCGAGGAGCTCCGGATCGTCGACCATGTCGCACTTGTTCAGGAACACCACCAGCGCCGGCACGCCGACCTGACGGGCGAGCAGGATGTGCTCGCGGGTCTGCGGCATCGGGCCGTCGGCGGCGGACACCACCAGGATCGCGCCGTCCATCTGCGCCGCGCCGGTGATCATGTTCTTCACATAGTCGGCGTGCCCGGGGCAGTCGACGTGCGCGTAGTGGCGGTTGTTCGTCTCGTACTCCACGTGCGCCGTGGAGATCGTGATGCCGCGCGCCTTCTCTTCCGGCGCCTTGTCGATCTGGTCGTACGCCGTGAACGTCGCGCCGCCGGACTCCGCAAGAATCTTCGTGATCGCAGCCGTCAGCGACGTCTTGCCGTGATCAACGTGACCGATCGTGCCGATGTTGCAGTGCGGCTTCGAGCGGTTGAACTTCTCTTTGGCCATTTCGTCTCTCTCACTCTCGGTCAGCGCCCCGCGCGGGCCGCCAAAAAATCCGCCGTGGGATAGGGGGTTTCAGAAGCGGATGCAAGAGGCGGGACAATCGCGCGCGATCCGCCCGCCCCCGCGCCTACGCGCGAAGACCGCTCCGGCAGGGCGCCGAGGCGGCCCCCTCCCCCGCCTATTCGCCATTGCCGGGACAGGCCTCCGTGCCACGGCCCGCGCCATAGGGCGTCGCGGCGATAAAGGCGTTCAGCGCCTCCGCAACGCCCGTCGATTTCGTGCGGACGATGAAGGAGAACGGCTCGTTCCGCACCTTTCCGTCCGGCGTCATCATGCAGTGCGACCACACCGGGACGAGGCCCATCTTCTTCGAAAGATACTGAACGGTGCCGAGCCCCGAGCCGAAGGCGAACGGCCCCTCGCCCTCCGCGGCGTCGCGGACCCGCCGGGCATTTTCCACATCGTCCGAGGTGCCGATGATGGTCACGTTCGCGATTTGATCGTGCGCGATGCGGCTGCGAGCATCCACATCCGCCGTCGAGCCCGCGATCACCATGATGGTCCGCCCGGCAAGATCGGTCGCGCGTGTCAGCTTCCCAGCGTCGGCCTTGCGCACGCCGAAGGCGCGCAGCACGAAATAATAGTGATCGGACCACACCCCCGCCGCGCCCGTCGCCTGCCGGCGCGCCGCGAGGTCGGCGATGCCCGAGGCCGCGATGTCGCAGGCGTCGGCACCGGGACGCGTCCACAGTCCGTCGAAATCCGCCACCTCTACCGGCTGGAACCGCAGCCCCTGCGCCGCGGCGAAGGTCTTGAGATACTCCACGTCCCATCCCTCCCAGACGCCGTCGTCGGACTTGCCGACGAAGGGCGGGAAGGTGGCGAACATGCAGACCGAGAGCGTGCCGGGCGCAAGCGTTTCAACAGGCGCGGCGGCGAGCGGCGGTACAGCCATGGCGGCAGTGAGAATCACCCCGGCCGCGAAACCGACGGCCCCACGTCGAACTGCACCCACCTGCGTCTCCCCAAAGCTGTGCCGGGACAATAGTCGAGGCCGGCGAATGCGCAACGCGGCGGTCCGGCGACAGCAGCTGATCGCCGCGAGCTGGCGCCTTGCCGCCGCGTGCGCGAACCGTCACAGTGCAACTGTCTTTGCGAACTTGAAGGAATTGCAAAGGCCTCACCGCCAGCACGGGTGCGACATGAGCCCTGACATGTCCCCTCTCTCCTGCACTCCGGATGACCTCCTGTCCGCCTCCGACGTGCGCGACATCGTGAGGCTGCTCGGCGACGTCATCGTCTCGCGCGCGGATTTCTCCTGCGTGAAGCGGCAGCTCATCGACGGCATCTCGATGCTGATCGGCGCCGATTGCTGGACCTGGAGCCTCGGCTGCCTGGCGGAGCCGGGCGAGCAGCCGGTCTATCTGGGACTGGCGCATGGCGGCCTCGACGAGGCGCGCTATGGGCGCCTCCTGCTCGCCGCCGCCCATCCCGATATGGCCTGGACCTCGGCGAAGCTGCTCGGCGAGATGCGCGCCCACAATGCCCACGTCACGCGGACGCGACAGCAGATCGTGGATGAAGCCACCTTCATCGCTTCGGGGGTCGGCGGCCATCTCGCTGACGCGGATATCGGCCCCTTCATCTTCTCGCTGCGGCCCATCGACGAGCGCGCGGTGAGCACCATCGCGCTCTTCCGCCGCCGGGACGCGGCCCCGTTCTCGCAGCGGGAAGCGCGGATCGCCCATATCCTTCTCAGCGAGCTGCCCTGGCTGCACGAGCAGGGATGGCCGAGCGATCGCGGCGCCAGCGTGCCTCGCCTGTCCCCCCGGCTGCGGCTGGTGCTGAACCTTCTGCTCGACGGGCGCACGCGCAAGGAAATCGCCGTCAGCCTCAACTTGTCCGAATACACGGTCGCGCAATACCAGCGGGCGGTCTATCGCCACTTCGGCGTCCGCTCCCACGCCACCCTGCTGCGGCGGTTCCAGATGGGCGACGGCGGTGACCGACGGCCGACCGTCCAGGAGGCGGGCTGACGACCGCAGTCTCGGCCCCATCCCTCAAATGAGGGAATAGGAAGAGGTCCGGCGCCTTTGGTATGCAGGGCAAGCTGCAGCGTCGGCGGAAGCATGTGTGAAGTGCGGACAGCTTCACGCGCCCGGATGCGCCCTCGCCGGGAGCACGGGCGCTTGCGCATCCAAATTAAAAATTGAACGTCTGATTTAAGTTCCATTGTACCGGAAATTATATGGCGTATCGGCTTCCATAAATTGCTGATACCGTGGTTTTTACTTGGTCCGGGGAAGAAAAAAGCATGCGTCCATCGCGGCGTGATTTCGTGACCTGGGTTGCAGCCAGCGGCATCATGCTGGCCATGAGCCGCATCGGGCCAGTGCGGGCCGCCCGCTTCGAGGCGACCCAGACACTCCCCGGCACGGCGGCGTCCCGCCTCCCCGGCGCCACGGCCGGGCGCATCGATGCCCTCGCCAAGGTGACGGGCGCCAAGCTCTACGCATCGGATTTCCGCGCGGCGGACATGGAGGGGTGGCCTGAGACCACCGCTCACGCCCTGCTCGTGCGCGCCGCCGACGCCACCCACGTCTTCACCGGGCTCGATCTCTCCGCGCTGGAAGCTGCCGCCCGTCCGGCGCAGGTGGTAACAGCGCAGGATCTGGAGCGCGCGGGGGTCCGCGTACCGCCCTTCTATGCCGGCGACCTGCTCTGCCCGCCGGGCAAGACGCCGCTCTATCTGGGCCAGCCGTTGGCGCTTCTGCTGTTCGAGACGTTCGACGCCTATGACCGGGCGCGGGCGATCCTGCGCGAGAAAAATCCCGCCCGGTTTGGCGCCGAAACCGAGCCCGTGGCGCAACCGAACTACGCCGCCTTGCGCTTCACCCGCGTCGCCGGGGAAACGCCCGGCGCACCGGATGTCTATTCGCCGCTGATCGAGGGCTGGATCAGCCCCGGCGTCTTCGAGCCCGGCGGCCGGCCCGTCTGGCAGCCGCTGCCCACCGCGGAAGGCGGCCAATACAAGAAGGGCGCGCTCCACGGCGAGGCCATCCGCGCCTTCATCGCCGCCAGCGCGCCGGACATGCTCGTCCTCGACCGCCAATTCCGCACCCAGTCCGTAGACCCCATGTTCCTGGAACCGGAGGGGGGCCTCGCCTGGTACGACCCGCGGGCCAAGGCGCTGCGCACGGTGCTCGGCGTCCAGTCGCCGCTCGAGGCGAGCGAGGAGCTGGCCCACCTGCTGGGAGACGCGGCGACGGGGTTCCGCCCCGAGCGGATCGAGAGCCATTTCGCCCATGTGGGCGGCGGGTTCGGCGGGCGCGACCATACCCCATTCCCGTTCTACGTGGCGCTGGCCGCCATGTTCCTGCCGGGCCGCCCCATTCGCCTTGCCCACGACCGGCTCCAGCAGTTTCAGGGCGGCATCAAGCGCCATGCCTTCGACATGCACACGCAGGTGGCGTTCGAGCGCGCCACCGGGCGGATGCGGGCGTTTGCGGCCGACCACGTCCTCGATGGCGGCGGCCTCGCCAACTATTCGGCGAGCGTGGCCGCAGTGTCGGCCACCTCCGCAATCGGCATCTACGACGTCCCGAAGGTGGACGTGACCACCCTCGCCGAACACACACGCGGCGTGACGGCCGGATCCATGCGCGGCTACGGCGTGCTCCAGACCACCACGGCCCTTGAGACGCTGGTGGACGAAGCGGCGCAGGCCCTGTCGATCGACCCGATCACGCTTCGGCGGCGCAACCTGCTGAAGGCCGGCGGCCTCACCATGACCGGCAATCCGTGGACCGTCTCGATCCGCACGCCGGAAATCCTCGACAAGCTCGAAGCCCACGCCCTGTGGCGGGGCCGCGCTGCCGCCCGCAAGGCGGCCCCGGCCGGGACGCTGGTCGGCACCGGTGTCGCCGTCTGCGCCAAGGATTACGGGACGGGCGCCGACTGCTCCCTCGGTCGGGTGGAGGTCGATCCTCAGGGGCGCATTCGCATCTTCTGCGACGCGGTGGAGATGGGCAACGGCATCGGCACGGCGGTGGCGAACCGCGTTGCGGGCCTGCTCGGGCGGCGGGCGGACGAGGTCTCCGTCGCCCGCATCGATGCGTTCGATGAACTCGGCCTGGTGACGTCCGGCGATCCCTACACCCTCACGCAGACGGAGCAGGACGAAGCCGCCCGCAACCCGCGCTGGGTGCCGGCGATCAGCTCCGCCACCAGCGCCTCCATCGGCGCCCATGTGGGAACCCAGGCGGCGGCCGAGGCGGCGCGGCTCATTTTCCGCTTCGGGCTATGGCCGGCGGCACTCAGCCTGTGGGGCATCGCGCAGGACGATCCGCGCCGCTTCCTGTGGCAGGAGGCGTTCTGGTTCGACGGCGCGCTCATCCTCTCCGGCCTGCCGCCGCTGAAGCAGGAGAAGGTGGCCGCCCGCGCCCACGAGATGGGCGGCCTCACCGGCGCCATGGCCCACGCATTCTCCCGCTGGGCATGGGCGCAGGCGGCCTTTCCCCTGGACGGGTTCGAATGGGTGGTGGACCTCGACGCGCTGGCGGTACGGCGCGGCGGCGGCGCGTTCAAGGTGCTGGACCGCAGCTTCATCGCCTTCCCGCCGGCGAGCTACAACCGGATCGGCACCTCCTTCACATCGAGCTGCGGCACGCTGGTCAAGGTCGAGATCCAGAAGGCGAGCGGCGCGGTGCGGGTCTCCCAGGCCTACAGCGTGCTGGAATGCGGCGAGGTGCTCACGCCCGAGGTGGTGGTCGGCCAGGCGCAAGGCGGCTTCGCCATGGGCCTCGGCTACGCTTTGCTCGAAACCCTGCCGCCGTTCGAGGACGGGCCCGGCAACGGCCGCTGGAACCTCGGCGACTATGTGGTCGCCCGTGGCTCCGACCTGCCCATCCACGCGCTGGAGGTCGAAGTGCTGCCGCGGGTCGCGCCGAACGAGCCCCCGAAGGGCATGGCCGAGGTGGTCATGATCCCGGTGGTGCCGGCCATCCTCAACGCCATCCACGATGCCACCGGGCATCGTTTCCGTGCCTTGCCCGTCACGCCGGACGATGTCCGGCGGGTGTTGTGAAGGGAGAAGCCGCTTGCCCCCGGTCTCACTCACCATCAACGGTCGCAGCCACGGTCCCATCGAGGTCCGTGAGGGCCTGAGCATGAACGACTTCCTGCGGGAAGTGCTGGGCATGACCGGCACCAAGTTCGGCTGCGGCGCCGCCCAGTGCCTCAGTTGCGCGGTCATCGTGGATCATACGGACGGCACCAGCTCGACCACGCCCACCTGCATCGCGCCCGCCACAGACTTCGACACGCTCGCCATCCGAACCGTGGAAGGCCACGCGAAGAACGGCGAGCTGACGCCCCTGCAGAAGAGCTTCGTCGCCCATTTCGCCTTCCAGTGCGGCTATTGCACCCCCGGCTTCCTCAATGAGGGGCAGGTGTTGCTGGAGCGGCTGGAACGGGCGCCCATTCCCCGGGCCGATCTGGAGCGCACCATCGCCGAAGCCCTCGACGGCCATCTGTGCCGCTGCTCCGGCTACGTCAAATACCACCAGGCGGTGCGCGACGTGGTGCTCGCCGACCCCAAACGCTTCCTGACCTGAGGGGCTTCGATGCTGTTCGACAGGCGCCTCGCAACGATCCTGCCCGCTACGGCCCTCGCCGGCCTGCTGGCGGCAGCCGGGATCGCGCTTTCGGCGCCCGCCGATACCCTCGCGCCACCGGAAGCCTTCGTCGCCATCGCCGATCCGGCCCAGCGCTCGGCCGCCTATTTCGGTGAGCTGAGCAAGGTACTCACCCACCCGCGCTGCACCAATTGCCACCCCGCCACGGATCGGCCCCGGCAGGGGGATTCCGCACGTCTCCACCAGCCGCCGGTGACGCGGGGCGCCGACGGGTTCGGCACCGCCAGCCTGCGGTGCGGCACCTGCCATCACGGCACGAATTACGAGCCGGCCGGCGTGCCCAGCCATCCCCAATGGCATCTCGCGCCCGCCGAGATGGCGTGGGAGGGCAAGAGCCCCGCCGAAATATGCATCCAGATCAAGGACCCGAGCCGCAACGGCGGACGGTCTCTCGCCGATCTCGTCGCCCATATCGGCGACGACACGCTGGTCGGCTGGGCCTGGCATCCGGGCGGCGCACGCGTGCCCGCGCCGGGCTCGCAACAGGAAGCGAAAGCCTTGGTCAAGGCGTGGGTCGAGAGCGGCGCCGCCTGCCCGAAATGAAATATGGAGGAAGAAACAATGAAATACCGTTCCGTCGGATGGGCCGTGGCGGCGGCACTCGCCGCACTGCCGCTGGCCGGCGCCATGGCGGCCGAGCGACCGGACTATCTCAAGCCCATCTCCGGGCCGCCGCAACCGCCCTCCGCGCAGGACCTCGCCAATCGCAATGTCCTCCAGCTCAACACCACCATGTTCTCGCTGTATGACAGCGCCGGTGTCGCCTTCCGCCGCAACATCCTCGCCAACCATCCGGTCATCCTCGCGCTGTTCTCCGGCGCGGGTGGCCGCATGATCCTCTACCGGCCGGGCCAGCCCCCGCTCGAGGCGCCGTCGGTGCCGAAGGCCTATCAGTTGATGAAGTCGCTGGGCCACAGCGCCATGGCCATTTCCGAGGTCGTGCTGCCCTATGTGGATACGCCGGCCGACACCTCCTGGGTCGCGCCCATGCGGGCCTATCTCACGGAAATGAAAAGCGCGCTGGAGACCATCGGCGCGGCGGAGATGCCTGATGCGTGGCGGGCCAATTCCCGCGCGATCCTGGAGAACAACATCGCCTTCATGGAGGACAGCCTCGCCAAGGGCGCCGTCACCCTCGATGCGGTGCAGGCCTATGCGAAGACGCAGGCGCCGGTTCTGCGCAATGCCATCGCCTGGGCCGCCCAGACACAAGTGAAGCACTGGATGGGCGTGCTGGACGGCTGGAAGAAAGATCTCAGCGGCAGCTTCGATCAGGCCTTCGGGGCCAGCAACACCATTTATGTGGCGCGCCAGAACAACGTGCTGTTCAGCGTTCTGGCCCAGTATTTCGGCGAGAAGGCCATTAACGACCGCCTGTTCCTGATCGAGACCGTCTCCTTCACCACCACGCCGGAGGACATGCTCACGGCGGTGGTGCGCATCATCTCCGACCGCTCGGTGGGCGGGCTGTTCTTCAACAACGACCGGCTGATGGACTACGAACTGATGGGAGGCGATGCCCGCAAGGCTATCATCGCGGAGATGAAGGCGCGCGGGCAGGAGGCGTTCCTGCCACCGCAGGTTCCGTTCGGCTCGAAGCAGTGGCCGGCGCTGATCTCCGGCGGATCGGGCGCCGCCTCCCTCGACGACATCCATTGAACGGCGCCCCGGGCGCGGGACATGCGTGCCCGGGGGCTTGCAGACAGGCAGGTGGGACATGCGCGCAGCGATCTTCGCCCTTCTCCTTGCCGCTGTCGCGGCGTTGACCCCCGTGCGCGCCCAAGCGGCCGACAGTGCGGGGACCGACTGGATCACCGGCCTGCCGCGACAGGACATTCCCGTCGCCGCATGGCCGGATGGAAAGAAGGTCGCGGTGCTGTTCGTCCTCTACGTGGAGACGTGGGGCCACGGACAGGGCCCGAACTTCCGCCCCGACATGACGGGCCGGACGCCCGACCTCGTGGACGAGGGGTTCCGGCAATACGCCATCAATTTCGGCCTGCCCCGCACCGGCCGGCTGTTCAAGGACATGGGCATTCCTCTCAGCCTCGCGCTGAACGCCCAGTTCCCGCAGGCGCAGCCGCAGGTGTGGGCGACGTTGCGGGCGCTCGTTCCCTCCGCGCCCATCATCGCCCACGGGCTGAACAATTCCACCGACCTCCTGCCCTTGTCGGAGGGGCCCGCGGCGCAGCGCGCCTATATCCGCAGGACGCTGGACATGATCGAGGCGGACACCGGCGTGCGTTCCACCGGCTGGTCGAGCCCCAGCGTCTATCCCGATGCGCAGACGTTCGAGGCGACCGCCGCCGAAGGCATCCGCTACACCCTCGACGGCATGGATTCCGACGTGCTGTCGCGGCTCGACACCAAGCCATCGCCTCTGGTGCTCGTGCCCTATCCGCCGAGCGTGGTGGACATGGGCCAGTATCTCTCCCGCTTCAAGGAAGCCGACGACCTCGCCCGGCTTTGGATCGACTATGTCCGCGAACTGGCCCGGGAGGCGAAGGCCGATCCGTCCCGGCAAGCGACCGTGGTCGCCATCGGCATCCACCCCTTCGTCGTCGGCACGCCGGCGGGCGCTGCGGCCATGCGGCGGGTGCTGGAGGCCCTGAAGGCTGAGGATCTGGTCTGGCTGACCGATACGGACACGGTGATGCGGGCCGCCGGCCAGTCCGCCAGTGTGGGCAAGTGACAACAGCGCGTCGCGAAACGCCCACCACGCTGAGTTGGCGAGCCGCGTTCTACTCAGCAGAAGTTGAAGCCAATTTTCGGCGGGGAAAAGATGTTCCGCCGCCTGTCGGCCTATAATGGCCATGAAAATCGGCGCAAGTGTTGAAAAAGGCCGCCTTTCAAGCTGGCGCTCTCCGCCTAGGCGCGAACACTTGCGTACCACCCGCCATATCGGCAGGTATCGACATGCGTCCCCGCCCCTTCTGCAATGGCGCGCAAAGCAAAACGCGGCGCTTGGGCTTGATATAACGTCCCGCCGCGCCGCAAGGCGACCAGATGCAACGACGTTGCCTTTGTTGATTGGGGGAAACGCACATGAACCTTTCCAGGCGCACAGTGACGGCCGGCCTCGGTCTCCTGGGTGCGAGCACAGCGCTGGGCTCGGCTCAGGCGGAAGGCTTCATCCACGAGCTGGCGGCAGACGCGGAAGATCTGCGCGCCGCATCGGAAGCCTATATCTACGGCTATGCGCTCGTAACCATGGAAATGACCCGCCGCGTGATGACGAATGTCGCCGCAGCGGAGGGGACCCGCGCGCCCATGGGCCAGTTCGTGCGCCTGCGCTCCTATCCCGATGCGAGCTTTCGCGACGTCACCGCGCCCAACGCCGACACGCTCTACACCACGGCCTGGCTGGACGTGGGCAAGGAGCCGTGGATCGTCAGCATTCCCGACATGAAGGGGCGCTACTTCCTGTTCCCCATGCTCGACGGCTGGACAGACGTGTTCCAGGTACCCGGAACGCGCACCACCGGCACCGGCGCGCAGACTTATGCCATCACCGGGCCGGGCTGGAAGGGCACGCTGCCGGCCGGCGTCGTGCAGTACAAGTCCCCGACCTCCATCGTCTGGCTGCTCGGCCGCATCTACTGCACCGGAACGCCGGAGGATTATGCTGCGGTGCATGCGCTGCAGGATGCCTGCAAGACCTATCCCCTCAGCGCCTTCGGGAAGGACTATGTGCCGCCGGCGGGAAATGTGGACGCCGCCATCGACATGAAAACGGCGGTGCGTGACCAGGTGAACGGCCTCAGCGGCGTCGACTATTTCAAGCTGCTGGCGGACCTCCTCAAGACCAACCCGCCCGCCGCGGCCGACGCGCCCATGCTGCCCAAGCTGGCGCGGATCGGCGTGGTGCCCGGCAAGGACTTCGATACCAAGGCCGCGGACCCCGCCGTGCTCAACCGCGTGCCGAAGCTCAGCTTCGACCGCATCATGCTGCACTTCGTGACCGGCCCCGAGATCAAGAACGTGAACGGCTGGCGCTTCACCACGGCGACCGGCGTGTACGGCACGGACTATATCCAGCGCGCCCTCATCGCGGCCATCGGCCTCGGCGCCAACCGGCCCGAGGATGCGGTCTACCCGACCTCGCTGAAGTCTGGCCGCGGCCTGCTGGCGCGCAAGTATGACGGCTCGAAGAAGTATGTCATGCACTTCCCCAAGGGGCAGCTGCCTCCGGTGAAGGGTTTCTGGTCTTTGACCATGTATGACGAGAATTATTTCTTCGTTGCCAATCCGCTCAACCGCTATTCGATCAGCGCTCGGCAAAACCTCAAGACGAACGCCGACGGTTCGGTCGATCTCTACATCCAGCACGAGTCCCCCGGGGCGGACAAGGAAGCCAACTGGCTTCCGGCGCCGTCCGGCCAGTTCATTCTCATGCTACGCATGTACTGGCCGAATCCGAAGAAGCCGTCGATTCTCGACGGAAGCTGGAAAATTCCCGCCGTCACGGCGTCCTGACATCGCCGCCGCACGACGCGGCGGAGATCAAGCGAAATCGCTGCGCCAGGAACCCAGGCCGCCATGCCCGCGGCCTGCGGTGGCGGGCGCATCGATGCAAATGCCCCATCCGAACATCCACCAGGAAGGAACACCACATGACGTTTAATGCCCTGAAGCTGGCCATCGTCGCCGGCAGCCTCGCCGCCGCCCTGCCGGCCGCGGCCCAGGCCCCCGAAGTGCCGAAGCCCGAGTCGGTCGAGGTTGTGACCCTGCCGGGCGTCGGCACCGCCACCGTCCTCAGCTACAAAGTCCGCTTCGTCTCTGCCGATCCGGCGACCCGCCGGGTCGTGCTGGAGACCCCGGCCGGAAAGCGCTGGGCCGTCATCGCCCCGCCGCTGGTCGGCGACCTCACCGCCTTCCGCAACGGGCAGAGCCTGCTGATCCGCAAGCTGCCCGGCGTGGTCACCGCCATCGCCAAGCCCGCCAAGAACGAGCCCGCGGAAGTTCTGAACGAGGTCGTGGTCAATGACGGCCTGCCCGGCCTGCCCGAGGGCTTCGGCCTGCGCGAGGTGACCATCGTCGCCCCCGTCGTCGGCACCGATCCCGCCGCCGGCACCGTGAGCTTCCCGGGCCCGGATGGCTACCTGCGCACCCTGAAGGCCGCCAACGGCAAGGTCCTCAGCGACCTCCAGACCCTGCAGCAGGGCGTCAACGCGAAGTTCACCTACGTGGAAGGCCTCGCCATCAACGCGGTGCAGTGAACGGTCGCGTGACGACCGCTTGAAGGATTGGGACCTCGACCTCGGTGGGGTGTGCGATGTCGGCCCCGGGCCGCCGTGCAGCGAGCGAGGTTCCACAGGCCGTCAGGGGCTCCAAACGCCCCTGACGGCCGCTTTCCGTCAGGAGCGGGCAATGGTCAGAGCCATCGGTGTCGCGGGCATGGTCGCGCCCCGACGAATCGCGCGGACGTCCGCTCGGCACCCAACGCTCAGAGCCCGAGGCGATCGGCGCTCATGAGCCGGCTGGAGCGGCGCGAACTAAATTTCAGAAGACGAAGCTGGAGCGGGTGAAGGGAATCGAACCCTCGTATTCAGCTTGGAAGGCTGCTGCTCTACCATTGAGCTACACCCGCATGCCGGCTGGCTTAGCATGCCGGTTCAAAGCGCGGAAGAGGTGGCGGGCGACCGGACGGGCCGGCTTCCTCCTGCTTCCGCGGCCGGCGAACACCGGCCCCGCTCCTAAGAGCGCATTGCGACGACGGGTGGTGGAGGGGGTTGGATTTGAACCAACGTAGGCAGAGCCAACGGATTTACAGTCCGTCCCCTTTAACCACTCGGGCACCCCTCCATAACGACGCCCGTCATCGCGGACCTGCCTGCCGGAGCAGGACGGCTTCGAGCCGGACTGGTGATGCAGGAAAGCGCCAGCGGCCGAAGGTGACGCAGAGCGTGAACTCAAATCGCCATCCGAGGCCGGGTTTATGTGAAAACACCGTCCCGAAGTCAACCGGAAATCGCCCGGCCCGGCGCCTCGATCCCCGCCCCTGTGGACGGCCGGGCCCGGCGCGCCGCCGCAACCGGCACCGAAACGCCCATCTGCGCTCCGACGCCCCTTGCGCGCGGCGGCGGTGTCTGACAAAGCCACGGCATGTCTGATCGTCCGCCCCGCGAACCGCGCCGCCCCGGCGCCCGCCCGCCCTTCGCCGGCCGTGGCGGCCCGCGCCCGTCCGGCGCGCCGTTTCCCCAGCGCAAGGGCAAGGGTGGCGGCAAGCCGCCGCCGTGGGCCGGCGCGGACGATGTCGCGCTGCTCTATGGCTGGCACACGGTCGCCGAGGCGATCGGCAACCCGAAGCGGCGCTTCCGCAAGCTCATGGCGACGGAGAACGCGATCAACCGCCTGGCCGAGGAGGGACTCGTCCCGCCGGTCACGCCCGAGGTGGTGCGCCCCGGCGACATCGACAAGCTGCTGGGGCCGGACGCGGTGCATCAGGGCCTCCTTGCGGAAGTCGACCACCTGCGGTCGCCCCCGCTCAAGGATCTCGCGCAGAGCGAGCTTGTCCTCGTGCTCGACCAAATCACCGACCCGCACAATGTCGGTGCCATCGTGCGCTCGGCGGCGGCCTTCGGGGTCAGCGCCATCGTCACCACCGCCCGCCACAGCCCGGCGGCCACCGGCGTGCTGGCCAAGAGCGCCTCTGGCGGGCTGGAGCATGTGCCCTTCTGCCTCGTGCAGAATCTCGCCCGGGCGCTGACCGAGCTGAAGGACAACGGCATGCTGGTCGTCGGCCTCGACAGCGAGGGGCCGGCGGACATCGAGGACACCCGGCTGAGTGCCCCCCTCGCTTTGGTGCTGGGCGCCGAGGGCAAGGGCCTGCGCCAGCTCACCCGCGAGACGTGCGACGTGCTGGCCCGCATCGACCTGCCCGGCGCCATCAAGAGCCTCAACGTCTCCAATGCCGCCGCCCTCGCTCTCGGCATCGCCCGCCGCGCGCTGAAGAAGAGCTGACGTAGGGAAGCCGGCCAAAAGGCCTGCCGCCATGCTGCGGCGCATGCATTTTTCGCCTTGCACCTAAGACCAATGACCAATCGTAAGGCTGCCACACCTTCGCCATGATACCGCTTGGCGCGCCGTGCGCGCCCAGCCCTGCGGGATATCCGCGCGCCAACAATGACGCGGAACCCAGAGGGTCTACCGGAGGAACGCCCTGAGATCCGTCGCACTCCCGCGTGCGCACGGCGATGCGGGCGTGCGCCGAAAAGACCCTCTCTCGCAGGACCTGTTGGGTCCGACATCCGCCGGCGGCGGAACCCGAAGCGATGGGAGGGATAGGTTCCATGAGCGTGACCACAGCGGGGGCGGCAGCCAAGCCTCGCCCCATGAGCCGGGAGGAGAAGAAGGTCATCTTCGCCTCGTCCCTGGGTACCGTGTTCGAGTGGTACGATTTCTATCTGTACGGCTCGCTGGCGGCCATCATCGGCGCGCAGTTCTTCTCGGCCTATCCGCCGGCCACCCGCGATATCTTCGCGCTTCTGGCCTTCGCCGCCGGCTTCCTGGTGCGTCCCTTCGGCGCCATCGTGTTCGGGCGCATCGGCGATCTCGTCGGCCGCAAGTACACCTTCCTCGTCACCATTCTCATCATGGGCCTGTCGACCTTCATCGTCGGCATCCTGCCCAACGCGGCCTCCATCGGCATCGCCGCTCCGATCATCCTGATCGGCCTGCGCCTGCTGCAGGGCCTCGCGCTCGGCGGTGAGTATGGCGGCGCCGCGACCTATGTGGCGGAGCACGCCCCGCATGGCCGCCGCGGCTTCTACACCTCGTGGATCCAGACCACGGCGACCCTCGGCCTGTTCCTGTCGCTGATCGTGATCCTGTTCACCCGCACCATCGTGGGCGAGCAGAACTTCGCGGCCTGGGGCTGGCGCGTGCCGTTCCTCGTCTCCATCGCGCTGCTCGGCATCTCGGTCTGGATTCGTCTCCAGCTCTCCGAATCGCCGACCTTCCAGAAGATGAAGGAAGAGGGCACCACCTCGAAGGCGCCGCTCTCGGAGGCCTTCGGCAAGTGGGGCAACCTCAAGGTGGTCCTGATCGCGCTGTTCGGCCTCGTCGCCGGCCAGGGCGTGGTCTGGTACACGGGCCAGTTCTATGCCCTGTTCTTCCTGCAATCGATCCTCAAGGTCGATGGCTACACCTCCAACCTGCTCATCGCGTGGTCGCTGGTGTTCGGCACGATGTTCTTCGTGTTCTTCGGCTGGCTGTCCGACAAGATCGGCCGCAAGCCCATCATCCTCGCCGGCTGCCTGATCGCCGCCGCGAGCTACTTCCCGCTGTTCAACATGATCACCACCTACGCCAACCCGGCGCTGGAGAAGGCGATCCAGAACATCCGGGTCACGGTGGTGTCCGATCCGGCAAACTGCGGAAGCCTGTTCAACCCGGTGGGTACCCGCATCTACACCCAGCCCTGCGACCTCGCCCGCGACTTCCTCGCGAAGTCCTCGGTGAAGTACTCGACCGAGGCCGGCCCCGCTGGCTCCCCGGTGCAGCTGAAGATCAACGACACCGTGATCCCCTATACGCCTGACTTCAACAAGACGGCCCTCGCGGCGCTCCAGACGGCGGGTTACCCGGCGGCGGCGACCAACAAGGACGTGGTGAAGATGGCGCATCCGTTCGACATCTTCCGCCCGCAGGTGGCGGCGGTGATCGGGCTGCTCTTCATCCTCGTGCTGTTCGTGACCATGGTGTACGGCCCGATCGCGGCAGCTCTGGTCGAGCTGTTCCCGGCCCGCATCCGCTACACCTCCATGTCGCTGCCCTACCACATCGGCAACGGCTGGTTCGGCGGCCTTCTGCCGGCGACCGCCTTCGCCATGGTGGCAGCCACCGGCGACATCTATTACGGCCTCTGGTACCCGATCGTGATCGCGCTGATGACCTTCGTCATCGGCCTTCTGTTCGTGCCCGAGACCAAGGATCGCAACATCGATCACTGGCACTGAGGTTGCGCGCGGCCCCGCCGCGCGTCTCCCCCAAGCGAACGGCTCCGCCCAAGGCGGGGCCGTTTTCATTTCCCCCTGCCCCCGGCTTGTTCAGCCATCGAGGCGCTGCTAGAGCATGGGGCCGGAGCCGGGTTAGCACAGCGGTAGTGCAGCGGTTTTGTAAACCGAAGGTCGGGGGTTCGATCCCCTCACCCGGCACCATTTCCCCCTTAGCTGACATTCACCGACATAAAGAAAATGGCCCAGATACAGGGTTTTTCGCCAGGTCGGCGTTAGTGGGCATAAGCCATCAGCTGTTGGCATTCAGCGGATTTGTTGGCATGATTGTTGGCATCGTCAGGTGCCAACAAATCCGGATGCCAACAATATGGCGCTTTCTGATGTCGCCGTTCGTTCCGCCAAGCCCCAGCCCCGTCCCGTGAAGTTGTCTGACGGAGGCGGCCTCCACCTGCTGGTCACGCCCACGGGCGGCCGTCTTTGGCGCTTGGCTTACCGTTTCGAAGGCAAACAGAAGCAGCTCGCGCTGGGCGCCTACCCGGCAGTTGGGCTCGCCGACGCCCGAAAAGCACGGGACGCGGCAAAGTCGGCTTTGGCGGCAGGCGTCGATCCAGCCGCGAAGGCAAAGGCGGAGAAAGCTGCGCGTCAGACGGCGGCAGCGAACACGTTCAATCTCATCGCCGACGAGCTTCTGGAAAAGCTGGCTCGGGAAAATCGGTCCGCCACAACGCTGGACAAGGTCGCCTGGCTGTTGGGGTTCGCCAGGGAGGAACTTGGAAATCGCCCAATCTCGGAGATCACCGCGGCGGAGGTGCTCTCCGTGTTGAAAAAGATGGAGACACGAGGCCGACATGAAAGTGCCGGCCGGCTCCGATCAACCATTGGGCGTGTTTTCCGATATGCGGCTGCGACAGCTCGCACGGATCGAGATCCAACCCTCGCCTTGAAGGGGTCTCTCGTCACCCCGACGGTCGTGCATCGTCCCGCAGTGACCGACCCGAAAGCCTTTGGAGCGCTGCTTCGGGCCATTGCCGGCTTCGATGGGCAACCCACGACAAGAGCTGCGCTGCAGCTCATGCCGATCCTCTTTCCGAGGCCTGGCGAGCTCAGGATGGCGGAATGGAGCGAGTTCGACCTCGAAAAGGCAGAATGGACCATTCCGGCGGCGCGCATGAAGATGCGACGTCCGCACCGGAGCCCCCTGCCCCGACAGGCAGTATCGATCCTCAAGCGGCTGCACCAGATCACCGGACGGGGAAGGCTGGCCTTCCCCTCGATCCGCACCGTGCTCCGCCCGATCAGCGAAAACACGATGAACGCCGCCCTTCGACGGCTGGGCTATGCGAACGACGAAGTCACCCCTCACGGCTTTCGGGCTACCGCTTCCACGCTACTGAACGAGAGCGGCCTTTGGCACGCCGACGCGATCGAGCGGCAGCTTGCGCATCTCGACGGCAATACGGTCCGAAAAGCATATGCCCGCGGTGAGCACTGGGACGAGCGCGTGCGGATGATGCAGTGGTGGGCGGACCACCTAGACGCATTAGCAGCAGCGTGATCGGGAAAATCCGCACCGCTACCAGGAACTGGGACCGGCGATTGCAAGGCGCTCAGCCGGTGGAAAGCGGGCATCAGCAAAAGCTTCAGCGCGGTCTCATGCCAACCGTTCTTTTAACGGCGCTGGAGGGTGTTTATTGTGGTTGACGACCATTGAATGTTGGAGGCGCGAACGGACCAAACCTAGGCACAGTAGCTGGAGGCCCCAATGGGCACCGTCGAGCTTGCAATTAGGGCCGCTCGCCGCGTTGGCGAGCAGAAATGTTGGCGCGCCGAGCAGGCGCTCGTCATGATCGCAACGGGTGACCAAGCCCGTGCAGATCGGTCGGCGAAATGTACCCGTTCTGAACTGGACGAATTGGGCGCCGCCTTCGATTGCGCGGTGAACACGCTTTGGCAAGCTGCGCGCTTGTATCATCCTGGCGTTCAGGAGTGCCCGCAGCGCGGTGTTCCTGTGTTTGGCAGCTCGTGGGGTCAGGAGCGCCTGAGGGCGCGGCAACTCGACCCAGAGGCATTGAGGGGCCTGCAGCTACTCTTCGCCGGCGATGAAATCGTCTTGGGATTGAACCGGCACCCCGTATGGGCAAATCTCCATTTCCTTCGTTCAGATGTCCTTGCGCTCTCAGAGCGGGTGAGAAATGACGCGCGGGCGCAGGCAAGGCGCAACCTCGTCGCTGCCGCCCGGTTAAAGCGCAAAGCGTGGCTGTCCTTTAGGGACGCGGTGCGGGTGACCATGATTAACATGGTGAAGGGGCGCCAACGGCACCTTGCCGCTCTGTGCACGCGTGACGGAGCGCCCACTGGCCAGCCACCAGCATGGCTTATCTACGTCCTCGGCGCCGCGGAGGCGGCGGACCAGAAAGCCCGCTGTGCATCCCTTTGGGGCCGGGCTGAAAAACATCTATTGAATGAGCTCAGCTGGGGCAGGATTTCAGCACGGGGTGAAATCGAAGGGGTTTCGTCCGAGATCCCGGCGAACGAATGGACATGCCAAGATCGGCTCAATCTCTTGGAAAACTCCCTAGGCGTCAGGGAAAACATTACGATACACCTCGTCCAACATTACCAATCGCCTCCTGAGCAAGACACCTTTGTCTCAGTCCCAAACAGGACACAGAAATCGCCAAATCGCGGGCGGCCGAAGAAATATAAAGACGACCTCAAGGAACACCTCCAGGACATCGGCAGAAAACATAAGATGCGCAGCGATTATCAGAACGAAGAAAAATTGAGTAATTCGAAAATTGTTGAGCATCTTAGAAATTATTGTACGCATCAGCGACTTAAATGCCCGGGGCGAACGAAGCTGTATGAGTGGGTTCGGGAAATCCGGTAATTCGTTAAATCGAATTATTGGATAATCGGATTACAGGACGCTTCCCACTCGCCATCCTCCATTCACATCAACTGGCTGCAACGACGCAACGCCAGTCGCTGTGAGGGAAAGATGGCAAAGGTGAAAGACAACCCGCCTGCTAATGGCGCGCCTGAGGACGCAGATGGCCTGCTGACCGTCGAAGAGGTTCGCGCTTACTTCAAGTGCAGCACGCCAACCGTCTATAAATACCTCTCTGAGCGCCAGCTGGAGGGGATTAAATTTGGTCGAAGCACGCGCATCACGAAGGAATCAGTGCGCAAGCTTCTCGCCAAATTGCCTCGCTTCGGCGCCGAGCGGGCGGCCTGATCGATGGCCGCAACGAAAAACCCCGCGCCGGGGTGGGATCGGCGCGGGGCTCTCGGTCAGGCAGCTTTGGTGAGCGGCTCCCGAGAGAACAACAACCTCCCCCATCTTCCTCAACGCACCGGCACCCGCCCTGCACATCAGGCGGTGATCCTAAGCCACGGCATCCAGCGGTGTTCGCCCAGCGATAGGGCCGGCCGGCCGGTGTTCGTCGTCGAAATTGCCTCGGCGAATGGCACGGTTCTGCTTGCGGCGATCTGTTCGACGCGGAAGGCCGCCGAGGACGAAGTGCTCCGCCATCTGGCGGCAGACATTCCATTCGTCGACCGGACGGGAGGCGCGCCATGACGGCCGCGCCCGAATTCGCCGACCACGCCGACCTGGCCAACAAGATCGCCCGCGAGGCCGCAGTATCGCTGCTTGGGCACTGCCTGCGCAGTCACGACGAGCTGTCGGGAATGACCGACCAAGAGGTGTGCGATCGCGCCTTGCTTGCGGTTCGCGGCTGCGCCGGGGACCTTTTCCAGCGTGCCGAGGCGGATGGGGCGGCCTTCGCTGGACAGTTCCAGGACTACGTCGGCCTGCTCTTCCTCCGCGAGTTCAACCGGCTCTGCGCGGCCTGGCGGACCGAGGGAGGCCGGGCATGACGGCCGCCCATCCCGAACGCGCGATCGCTCGCGACCTTGGAGACCTCATCCTCGCCGGCTGTGGTGTCGGCGGGGCCGCGGCTGACAATTTCGAGCAGCTTCGCGACTTCATCGCCCAAGAGGCGCTCGACCTGCGGCTCGTCGAGACATTTGCCGGTTCATTGACGCTGGCCCGCTGCGCGTTCTCTCCGCCGCCCCGGCGTTTCCACTTCGATCCGGCCGGTGAACTGGCGGCGGTTGTCGAAGCGCTGGAGATCGAGCACGGCGAACGCTGGCTCGTTGACCACGTCGCGTGGCCTGTCTTTCGACCGTCCGAGTTCGCGATGGCGGCCGGCCGCGCCCACTTGCTGGGCGCCGATCAGGTGGACAATCCGGCGTCGTTCTTCGGCGGCAGGCCGCTGCTGGTCCACCGGCACCCGCTTTCCTGGCTCCGCTCTGGCTGCTCCGGCGTCGTGGTGCTCGACGAGCGTGGCGCCGGCGCGCGACTGGCGGCGGCTCGGGGCAATCTGCTGGCCGAGGATCTGGACCACGCTCGGGAACTCCACCGCCTCATGGGCCGGGCGTTTCCGACGAACCGGATCCGCGTCCCGGCTTCCTCCATTCACCGGGGGGCCGCGTGACCCACGACGTGTCGCTCGACGAGGCCGACGATCTGGAGCGGCGCGAACGGCTGCGCAGCAGTGCCCAGGACCGCTCCAAGCCGGAAGCAGATCCTCGTTCCGGCGCCGCGCCCATTGATGCACGACATCCCGACAGTAGCGGGGAGCTGACGGCGGATGATATCGCGCGGCTGGCGCCTATGCTCGACGCCGCGGTGTTCGACGGGGTCGAGGTGCCGGCGCGCGAGTGGCATGTCGAGAACTACATCCCGCGGAAGACCGTGACCATCCTCTCCGGCGATGGCGGTACCGGGAAATCCACCTTGGCGATGCAGCTTGCAGTGTGCACCGTCTTGGGGCGCCCATGGCTTGGCATGCCGGTAGAGAAAGGGCCGGTCATTTACGTTGCTGCCGAAGATGATCTCGACGAGCTCCATCGCCGGTTCGCGGCAATCGTCGACGATCTCAGTTTGAACTTCAGCCACTTAGTCGGAGCTGGGCTCCAGATTATTCCGTTGGCCGAATGCGAGGATGCTTTGCTGGCGGTGCCCAATAAGTCCGGCAATCTGGAGCCGACGCCGCGTTTTCACGCTTTGATGAAGCGAGTGGAAGCGGTTCGACCCTCGCTTCTCGCGCTCGACACCAAGGCGGACCTCTTCGGTGGTGATGAAATCAGGCGTGCGCACGCCCGGCAGTTCATCGGTCTCCTGCGATCACCCTCGATCCGGCTGCAATACACCACGCTGTTGCTCGATCATCCTTCCGCCAGCGGCCTCGCGCGTGGCACCGGCGATTCCGGTTCTCTCGGGTGGGGGAACTCGGTTCGCAGCCGTCTGTATTTCGATCGGGTGAAGGGCGAGGATGGCGGTGAGGCCGACCCGGACGTGCGCCGGCTAGCTACCATGAAGGCAAACTATGCTCAGAAGGGACTCGAGCTGCGGGTTCGCTGGCAGCGCGGTGTCTTCGTGCCGATCCCGGTACAGGGCACGGCAGCATATGGCGCCCAGGCTGCGGCGGACCATGCCGAGGAGGTGTTCCTGCGGATGCTGAGGACGTACATCGCTGAGAAGCGCGACGTGAGCCCCAATCCCAGCAGAACGTTCGCCCCGGCCGTCTTCGCGAAAGACCACCGAGCAGAGGGATTGAAGAGCGCCACCCTGAAGCAGGCCATGGACCGGCTGTTCGAGAAGGGGAAAATCGCGGTGCACGTGGGCGGATCTCCCGCGCGCGCTCGCCATCGAATCGTCCTCGCCGGAGCCTGATGGAAGACCTTCCAACGCCTTCCAACGCGGCACATTTCCCTTCCAACGCCTTCCAACGCCTTCCAACGCTCCCCTTTCACCTTCCAACAGGCGGCGAAACCGGCTTCCAACGCCCGGCCTCTCCCTTCCAACGGGGCTCGAAACCTTCCAACGCCCCTGTCTTCCAACCCCCCATACCCCCCTGCGCCCTTAGAGGGCGCTGCGCTGCCCCTCTGGAGAGGGGCGCTACGCCCTCAGGCGGGATGCTCATCCATCGATGCGCTGCCATCATCCCTGAGAACTGGGAAGCGGATCGAGCACGGCAGCAGCTACCAGAATGTCCAGAGACAAGGTGTGGATTACGGTTGATCGCTTGTGAAGTGGGGGGAATGATGGGTGTGTGGATCAGGTAGGTTCGCCGCGCAAGGCATCCGGCAACCTCCTCCGACCGCGCACCCGCCGCCCGTTCGCCGACCCGGCGCGTGTCGCGAGCGCCATCCTCCGTGCGCCGGCGGGAAGTGCCCGGGACGCAGAGCAGTGCGGCGGATGATCAGGGAGAGGTGCGGGTGGCCGGTCAGCGCACCGCCGGGCTCAGCCGGCGGCCAAGCGCTTCCGGAGCCGGGCGACACCGGCAGCGGTCCAGCCTTCGGCGCCGTTAACGCTCGGAACGCCCTCAGCTTCCAGCGCTGCGGCCACCGCGCGAAGGGACCGGCTGCCGTCGGGATCGATGCGGGCGAGGATCGGGGCTAGGGCTCGTGCTCGCTCGTCGGCGTTCTGCTGGCGCACCTCGCGGGCCTTCGCCAGATCCTCCGGCCGGCCCACATAGCCGCGATCCCCGCCGAGCTTGACGCCGCGGGCCTTTGCAGCGGCCAGCGCTGCCTTCGTCCGGGCACCGATCATGCGGCGCTCCTCCTCGGCCACCATCGACATGATGCCGACGGTTAAACGGTTCGCGGAGGGCATGTCCGTTGCGACGAACTCCACGCCGGCCTTTTGCAGGCCGAGCAGGAAGTGAGCATCGCGCGCGAGACGATCGAGCTTCGCGACCACTAGCGTCGCCTTCTTCGCCTTGCACAGCGCCAGCGCCCGCGCCAGTTCCGGCCGATCGTCGCGTTTCCCGCTCTCGACCTCCACCACCTCGGCGAGCAGCTTCCAGCGGCCCCCGTTGAGGAAGTCGGCGACGGCCTGGCGCTGGGCCTCAAGGCCAAGCCCCGACCTGCCTTGCCGGCCGGTACTCACTCGCAAATAGGTGATGAACCGTCCATCAGCCATCGTTTCGGCCCCTGTATCGCGAACATCATCCTTCGTTGATGATTACGATACACGCGCCGCAAAGGCTCGCAAGTCCTTTATTTGCATGGTCTCGCGCGTTTTCTCGCGTGTTTCTCCGGCGATGGCAGGCCAGCCGACCGGCACCCTGGGTCCGGCCCGCCCGCGCGGCGGTCGACGAGCCGGCCACCCCGGGGGGCTTTGCGCAAGAGGACGCGCGGGAGGGGGTGGGGGGGCAAAAACCGGGCGCGCCGTGCGGGCTCCTACCTCGCCCTCGCAACGGAGCCCCAAAAGCTCCCGGGTCGGAAATTTTTCAGGCCGGAGAAATGTCCGGAACATCGGTGCTGCCTTGTTCCGTCTCAGAGGCGGCCGGAACAAGGGCGGCACAGGCGTTGGCTCCCGTGATCTGCCGATCCAGTTGAGGGTGCAGACAGCCAAAATCCGCGAAGGCCTCCAAAATGCGATCGCGGTTGCGCGCCTGCTGGAATTCCTGCCGCTGTGTGGTCGGGAAATACTGATGCGGTGAGCCGTGTCCGCCGTCCATTTCAGACCCGCAAGGGAAAGCGGGGACGCGTACAACCTACGCCTTGACCGGTGTGGTTGAATCGTCTCTTCTGGTGGTTGTGCCTTGAGCACAAACGAGAAAGGCCCCCGCCTAGGAACGGGAGCCTCTCGTAACCGCAGCCGCCCTTGCAAGCTTTCTGCGGCGCATCGATGTGACGAGGGGGACCGTAGGGTCTAAATCGAGGCGCTGTCAAGGGGGTTCTGCAGGGACATATAAGGATGTCTTTATGCAGTACGACTTCAACAACCTTATCACCCACAAAAGCCAGGGTGCCCTAATCCATCAGCGTCCGGGCGATGGATACATCAATGCCACCGCGATGTGTCGAGCCGCGGGGAGGCCATGGTCGCGGTATTGGGAGTTGCCCGCGGCAAAAGAGTTCGCGGAGGCGCTTTCTGCCGCCCTCGGAATACCGAGGGCGGAATTAATTCAATCACTTGTGGGGGGGCAGCCACACTTGCAGGGCACATGGGTCCACCCACGGGTCGCGATCCACCTTGCCCAATGGCTCTCACCTGAGTTCGCCGTTGAGGTTAGCGGTTGGGTGTTTGATTGGATGTCCGGTAGGGCACCTGCCGCGCGCCCCGAGCTGCCGTATCATCTGCGACGGTATATCGCGAACCAAAGTGCGGTGCCGGTTGGCCATTTCTCCATCCTCATGGAGATGACGACGCTCCTGATCGGCCCGATGGAGTCGATGGGGTACACTTTGCCCGAAAGCATGCTGCCAGATATCTCCATGGGTCGCATGTTCTGCAAGTGGCTGCGTGACGAGCATGGCCTCGATACCGATGCGCTGCCTACTTACTGGCACGCCTATGAAGATGGGCGGCGCATTCGGGCGAAGGCGTACCCCGACGAGCTTCTGCACCACTTCCGCCGACACTTCCGGGAAGATTGGCTTCCAAAGCATGCGCAGGACTATTTTCGGAGCCGGGACGCCGCGGCGCTTGCATACTTGCCTCGGCTCCTGAGCGGCCCGCGGGCTGCCTGACCATGCCCACATAGTCGCCAATTCCCAAGAACGGAGCCCGCCCTAACCGGCGGGCTTTTTCGTTCCTTCGACGGCGGCAGATTGCCATAGGCCGCCAGCACCACCGCATGGTCCGACCGTCGAAGTCCGGCCCCCCGGTGCGCGAGAACGCCAGCTCTTCGCGGTCAGGCCCAAAAGGTCTTGATCTTCGGCGCTTCGGTCGCGGCGCGCTCGTATCCCGCGCGCAAGGCTGGGGCGATCTGCTTCGGATCGAGGAGGTTTACGCCTGGCGGGGTGCCGGCGATGATGAGCATCGCCTTGGTGCCGACCGCCTCCAGCGCTGCGACCTCCTTGTGAATGTCGTGCGGAATGCCGCTGAGAAGGGAGCCTTCGTAGCCGTTGGTCAAGGTGATGACGATGGCGCGCTTCGAGCCGGCGACGAGATCGGTGTGCGCCCAGGTCTTCGAGATTCCCCCGTCCATGCAGAAGCGCTGGCCGAGCTGCGTCGGCCCGATGACGCCCGGCAGTGACGAGCTTGCGGCGGCCGCATGGGCGAGGGGGATGCCGTTCCTCTTGGCGACATCCTGGTGCACCACGATGCGCTCGCCCGTGTAGCAGTCGTTGGCGGTGGTGAACATCTTTGCTGCGGGCCAGCCCTTCCGGCTGTCGCCCGTAAGCAGCCAAGCCAGGCGCTCGACACCGTCGCCATTGAGATGATTGTCGGCGGCGAGCGCTGCGTGCCCGATGGCACGGATCGAATCCGGGCTGCCGTCCTTCACCGAGAAATTGATCTCCTGCGCCCGCTTCTGGCTCGCGTTCGGGGCGCTGACCGGCGCCATCTTGGCGAACAAGGACGGGAAATGGCCGAAGAACTCGAACTCCGTTCGCAGCTGGCCGAAGCGGCCCGACAGCAGCGAGGAGCCGGCATAGGAGCCAGCGGACGTCCCCACCACCATCTCGGCGACGGTGAGATCCACGCCGTGCTCCATCAGTCCGTGAAAAAATCCGCAATACCAGGCGACGTAATATTCGCCGCCTCCGCCGAGCACGAGGGTCCGGTCGAGACTGCGGGCAAAGTCAGAAACCGTTGGGGTATCGGGGACAGTCCGCGCCAGACCGTCGCCGTCGAACAGCCGATCCGAAATGGAGGCCGCCAGCCGTGCAGCTTCCGTGGAGGGCACCTCCGTTTCAGCGGCGCGCACCGCGTGCGTGAAGGGATTTGCCACGCTGGCGGCCGCCAGACCTGCGGTCAGGCCGAACAGATTCCTGCGAGACAGCATTTCGATCCCCTTGTCTTGACGGCTTAATTGGCCCCCGCGTGGTGGAAACTAATACCACCACGTCCGTCGGCATAGCCGTCTGGTCCCCCGAATTCGCGCCACACGCCAGCTCCGCACGTCGCGTTCAGGCGCCGCGAGCCCCGGTGCGTTGCCGCAAATTCCGGGGCGCCTAGCCTCTCCTGAACACCTGCTGGCAGCGGGTGAGCGCGGCCACCGATCTCGAATTCTCTCGGCTCCGGCGGTCGCTCTGCGACCCCCTTCGTTCGCGCTCCGGGCCTGCCAGGCCGGAGCCGGGAGAGCTTCATGTCGAGCCACACGCCCACCCACCACATGCGGGCACCGGACGAACGGGCCGCGGCGACCATCGCACCGTTCCCGTCGCATCTCGCGCGGCCGAGCAATATCCCCCGCTTCGCCGATGCCGAGGTGGCGCCGCCTCGCGAGGAAACGCTCGTTGAAGAGCTCAATCGCGTCCTCGCCAACATCGGTCGCCTCAGTGCGCCGCAGGAGAGCATCTGATGGATCCGGCATCTGCCACGATGATGGCGCTCACCGGAGCCTCCGCCGGCTTCAAGGCCTACGGGGAATCGCAGGCCCAGAATTACCAGGCGGCCGTGGCCGAGCGCGACGCCATGGTGGCAAAGACGCAGGCGGCGCAGACCGACACCGCCCTGCGCGAGGAGCTGAACCGCACCCTCGCGCGCATCGGCACCATTCGCGCCTCCGCCAATGTGGGGCTCGATAGCCCCACGACGCAGGCGATCATGGACGAGCAGCGCCGCGTTTCGGACCGCGAACGGCGGACGCGCGTCGAGAACCTGAACATCCAGGCCAACGCGAAGCGCGACGAAGCCGCGTTCCGGCGCTCGGCAGCCAACATGGCGCTGGTTGGGGGCGGGCTCGATGCCGTTACCGGCATGGCGAAGATCGGCTTCGGCAGCATGAAGTCTCCCGGCTCGACCAGTTCCTGAGGAGGCGGCAATGGTTGATCTTCCCGAAGTCCCCCACCGCCTGGCGCTCACCGAGGCCCCCCGCTCCGGCATCACGGCTGCGGACATCGCCGCGCCCTATGCCATGTTCGCCCGCGCCATGGACAATGCCGCGGAGGTGGTGAAGCCCATCGCCATCGAGCAGGCGGAAGCCCGCGGTGCCGAGGCCGTCACCATAGGCCCCGACGGCACCCCCGAAATCACCGAGATGGCGACGCTCGGCGTCCTGGGGCAGGCCTACCAGCGTGGCGCCCGCGCACATTACTTCGCCCAGCTGCAGACGAACGCGGCCGAGAAGATGCTGGAGCTTCGGCAGCAATATGAGGCGGACCCGAAGCGGTTCGACGATATGGCGAAGCTCTACAACAAGGATCTTGTGAACCGGGCTGAACCGGCCCTCCGGCCCGCGGTGTCCGCCGCCCTCGATAAGCTGCGGCTCGGCCACTATCTCGACCTGTCGGAGCGGGATTTCGCTGTCGCGCAGGCCAATGCCAAGACTGCGCTGGAGACCCAGTACAACACCGTGGCCGACAATATCGTCGCCCTCGCCCGCAAGGGCGGCGTGGACAGCGGCGAGTATCTGGCCCAGGTGCAGAACGCTCGCTCCATCCTCGGCGAGTTGGGCAAGAATCCGCGCTGGGGCTACAATCCAGCCGTCGTCGACGATCGCCTGCGCCGTCTCGAAGATCGCGGCCGCGCGGCTGCCGTCCTGTCGAGCGTTGATGCCACCTATGACCGCATCGGCCCCCACGAGGCCCTGAAGCAGGCCGAGACGGCGATCTTCGACCCTCACCTGCAGATGGACGAAGCGGAGCGCCAATCCCGCTTCAACATGGTCAAGGCGCATATTTCGGCGCGCAAGGCCGAGGCGACCGAAGACATCCGCGAGATCCGTGCCCTGGCGGAACCCACCATCACGGCGCTCCGCGATGGTGTGGACCTGGAGGCGGATGGCGACCTGCTCCGCCAGAAGATGCTCAGCCTCGGCGACACGATCGGTGCGGCGCGGGTCACCTATGCGATGGAATATGGCCGCGGAAAGCGCGGCCAGTTTGCGCTCCCGACAGCGGACTGGTCGCGGAGCTCCGCGGTGCCGGGCGCGAACTCGCCCATCGGCCAGAAGGTGGCGATGGCCGCCCAGGCGGCGGGGCTGCCGCTCAACATCGTCATGCCCATCATCGCGCAGGAGAGCGGATTTGATCCCACGCGCCGGCCGATCGGGAAGGACGGAAAGGCGCTCTCGTCTGCGTTCGGCATCTTCCAGCTGCTGAAGGCAGAGCGTGACTCCGCCGGCATTGGCGACACGCCCGATCCGGACGCGCAGATCCCCGCCGGCATCCGCAAGATGCAGTCCGTCTATGCAACGGCGAAGGCGGCTGTCGGACGCGAGCCCACGCCCGGCGAGTTCTACGCGGTGTACTATCAGGGCGAAGGCGCCGGGCCGAAGATCCTCCAGAACCCGGAGGGCGACTTCCGCGCGACCGTCGGCCAGAAGGTGATCGACGCGAACCCCTGGCTTGCCGGGATCAAGACCAACGGCGATTTCATCCGGTGGACCAGCCAGAAGATGGCGGAGCGCGGCGCCGGGGCGGCTGACCCGGTCCCCTCCCGCCCGCCGGCCGGCCTGTTGGAGGCGGGCAACGTCGACCTCGGAAATCGTCCGGTGGTGAAGAACGCCGACGGCTCCATCAGCACCGTTCGCTCGATCTCCATCGGAGAGGACGGGCGCGAGGTGCTCATTCCCACCATCTCGCCGGATGGGAAAACCCTGTCCGACGAGGATGCGATAGCGCTGTATCGGCAGTCCGGCAAACACCTCGGCAAGTTCGACACTCCCGAGAACGCGACGGCCTATGCGCAGGCGCTGCATCAGCAGCAGGCGCAACAGTATGGGGGCGGTTTGGCGGGCCTACCGCCATCTCAGATCGCAGGCCTACGCCATTGGGCAGGTACCACGTTCGACGGCATGCTGGCCGACGCGAAGAAGTCCATCGGCAAGTGGCACATCGGCGAGGACGATGTCGCCTTCCTCTCAGGCCGGGTGTTCCCGTTCCTCGACGAGAAGCGGAAGCGGCAGGCCGTCGAGTTTCTTGGCGATGCGGAACGCTCGGGCGCCTTGCTCGACCTGTCGCCGGATGCGCGGCAGGTTCTGCGGAACAGCCTGGAGGAGGCTGCGGCCGGTGGCAACCATGCGGCCCGAGCTGCTTTGCTCGACGACGAGGAGCGGTTCGCCACACTTCAGCGCATGGAGCAGGAGACGCCACTCCTGCGCGGCGTGCGTGCCGGCTGGATCAAGCCCCCGCAGCCGGTGCCGTGGCAGGGGTCCGATGATCAGGTGCAGGCCGCGCTCCAGGCGCATGCCAAGGCTGCGATGGTGGTCACCAACCAGCTGAAGAGGCCGATCCCCGCGTTCGAGGGAGAGGATCTGCGATCCCTCACCAGCGCCCTCGATGCAGCCGACACCAGCGGGAAGGTGCGCATCCTCGGCGCCCTCGCGACGTTGCCGCCCGGTGTGCGGGAATCCACGTTCGGGAAGCTGCACGAGACCGGGCCGAAGGGCTCGGTGCTGGCCTTTGCCGGCGGCTTGGCGAAAGATGCGCCCGATATCGCGGCGAGCATCGTGCGGGGCCGGGATGCACTCACTGCCGAGCCGCGCTTCGTGCCGCACAAGGATTCCGAAGCGCAGGCCTTCACGGAAGCCCTCGACGCCGCGCTTCCGGCCTCAGCCTTCTCCATCGGGCACCGCGTCGACGAGCGCGAGGCCTATGCCACGATGCGCGGCGCCGTGCGTGCCCGGTATGCCGATCTCTCCGCTGCCGCCGGTGACACGTCCGGCGTGCTGAAGCGCGAACGCCTGGATCGCTCCGTCCAGGAGGTGACCGGCGGAACGGTCCGCCAGAACGGCGCAACCATCCTGGCGCCGAAGCGTGGCATGGATCAGTCGACGTTCGACGGCATCCTGCTCGGCCTGACCGATGCGGACCTCGCCGGCGTCAGCACGACGTCCGGCAAGCCCGTCTCCGCGCAGTTTCTTCGCGACAGCGCCACCCTCGAATCCTTCGCCCCCGGGCGCTATCTCGTCCGGCTCAATCGCAACGCCGACGCTCCCCAATATGCCGTCGGCGATGGCGGCCGTCCTTTCATCCTCCGCCTCGATGACAAGCAGCCGGCGCCGCCCCGCGCCTGGGGCGTTCCCGCGGCGTCAGCGACGATCCCCTGGACGGCCTCGAACTTCGGACGTGATCCTGCGGGCCTGCCAGGAGACGCCCGATGAGCTTCGGGATCTTCACCAAGGGGCAGAATGAATCCCTGGACTATGCGCAGCAGCACCTGGCCGAGGATCTGCCGCTGGAGTTCGGCGAGGCTTTCGACGCCTCCTGGCGGGAAGGGCTCCTCTTCGGCCAGTCGGTCTCCTCCAGCACCTCGCGCATGGAGGGCGTCCAGGATTATCTCGATGGCATCCGCGAGAAGACCGGCACGGTGCTCACCAACCCGGCGCTGGGCGGCGGCGATGCGGCGCTCGCCGAGCTAAACGGCCAGCTGACGGCGCTCGCACCGCGTTTTCCTGATCTCAATCTGAAGCCGCTGACCGCGGAGGACCTCGACCGCCTCGGCGAGGAGAAGGCCCGCCGGGCGCGGCAGGTGTACCAGCGGGCCGCTGCGCGCGAGCACACCTGGGGCGGGACCGCCGGCCTGGCGCTCGGCTCCCTTGCGTCCGGTGCGACCGATCCCGTCAATATCGTCACCGTGCCGCTGGCGGCGCCGACCTCCCTCGGCATCCTCGGCACCGCGCTCGCCACCGCGGGCATCACCGCCGGCACCCAGATCGGCATCGAGGCGCTCGCGGCCCCCTTCAAGGAACGCGTCGAGCCCGGCTATGGCGCAGGCGGCGAGGCGGCACAGAACGTGCTGATGGCGGGCGTCGCAGGTGGCGTGCTCGGCGGCGGCGCGAAGGGGCTTTCGGCGCTCTGGACGCGGTATCGCACCGGCTCCTGGCCGCGCTCCGTGCGGGACGCCGGCAACGTGGTGGCGAGTGAAGGTCAGATTGCCGACACCAACCTCGTGCCCACGGTCGAAGGCGAGATCGCCCATCGCACGGCGCTCCAGAAGGCCATCGACGACCTCGTCTCCGGCCGGCCGGTCGATGTCTCCGAGAACGTCACGCCTGATCTGCTGCGCGCCTATGGCGAGCGCCTCGCCCCCGTGCTTGAGGCGCGCTCGAAGGCCATCGCGGCGGAAGAGACCGCCTTCGCCCTGGAGCGTGAAGCCGCGCGCCTTCCGGCCTCCATGGAGCGGCTCTCAGAACTTCAGCTCGCGGATATCCGCGGCTCGGCCCGGTCGCTCGATCAGGAAGCCGCCGCAGCCTTCGCGTCCCTGCGCGCGGAAGCCGACAGCCTGGCCTCCCGCCGCACGGCAATCGAGGCGCGGGCTCCCGATCGCGATGCCCTGCGCACCGAGGTGGAGGGCCTGCGCTCGGACCTTGCGGCGGCCGAGCAGCGCCTCGCCGGGGTGCGAACGCCGACGGACCCGGACACGGCGGCCCGGCTGTCGGCCATTGAGCAGGATCTTGCCGGCGAAGGCCTGCCTACCGCTCGCCGTGCGGAGCTGGAGGCGGAGCGCGCCAGCATCACCGAGACGCTCGCCGCCACGGCACCGGGAGATGCCCGGGCGATCGCGAGCCTCGCCGCCGAGGCGAAAGGCCTGCGCACCGCGCTCGCGCGAAAGGAGAAGGCGCTCGCCCGGGCCGAGGAGACCGACGCGCGGGCCCGTGCCAAGCTCGACAAGGCGGACGCCGACCTTCCGCGCCGGATCACGGCGGGAGAGCAGCGCGCCGCCGGCCGGCGCGAGGCCATCGCCACCGAGATGCGCCGGACCATCGCCCGGCTCGCGCAAGACGGCTATGGCGTTCGCCTCTCGCAAGACGAGGCCGCCCAGATCGCCGGTCGCATCCTTGATGCTGGCGATGATGAAGCCGATCAGGTGCTCCGCTCGGTCACCGAAGACCTGGTCGACCGTGCCCTGGCCCGGCGCCGCGCCGAACCGCCATCTACGCCTGCCGCCGGCCGGGCCGATCCTGTCGCCGAGCAGCGGGCGCGTGCCGGGCATTGGACCGAGCAGACGCGCAAGCGCATCCAGGGGCTCGCCCGCGAGGTCGGGTACGACATGCCGCGCGATGAGGCCGCGACGGTCGCCGCCGCCGTGGCCCGCGCGGGCAACGAGGACGAAGCTCTTGCCATTCTGGACGAGGTGATGCTTCGGCCGCGCACCATTGCTGAGGCATTACCCGGCTCTGCGGCAGCCCGCGAGCCCCTTCGACCGGCCTCCACGCCGTCTGTGGTGCGCCCGGAGCAGGTGGCCGCACTGGCCGACGACCTGACGGAGAAAAAGATCGTCGCCGCCCGCTCGGCTGAGGAGACCGAGGCGGCGGTGCTGCACGACCTCGACAAGCTGCGCGCCACCCGAGACCTTCAAATCCCCGTCGGTGAGCGTCTCGATGAGGCCGGCCAGCGCGTCGCCGATATGCGGTCGGTGGACGATCTCCTGGACGAGGCCGATGCCCGTATCGCGGCGGCCGCGGAAATCCGCGCCTGCGCCATGCCTATTCCGGAGGTGCTGCCGTGAGCGTCGTGGACTGCATCGACAAGCTGGTGAAGACCGGACAGATCACACGGCAGATCGCCGACGAGGCCCTCGGCCTCTACGAGCGCTCCCGCGGCGAGTTCTCCCGCAGCATGGGGCCCGCCAGCGCCGAGGCTGCGGCCGGCCTTGCCGCGGCGCGCGCACTGGAGTCCTCGGCCAAGCGCCTGAAGAACGACACCGCGAAGCAAGCCATCGCCTGGGCGAAGGCGGAACAGCGCGTCCTCAGCCATCCGAAAGGCCGCGTCGCCGGCGTCATGTCGATGCTCACCCGGGACATCTGGGAAGCTGGCGGAGAGAACGTCGCCACGAAGGGCGAGGTCATCTGGGCCCAGCTCTCGCGCAAGGTCGATCAGGCTCTGGAAGCCTATTCCCCGGGGATCTTCGGCCAGTCCCGGCAGCAGATCGCCGGCGTGCGCAACCTGGTGCGGGAGGTGTTCGGGGTCGAGACGGGGGATGCTACGGCGAAGGCCGCGGCTGCGGGCTGGAAGGCGGCCGAGAAGGAGGCTGTGGATCGGGTCACGGCGGCTGGGCGTAACCTCCCCGCCAGCGAGGATTGGCGGGTGCCGCAGTTCTGGGACACCCTGCGCGTCCGCTCCTTCACGCGGGAGGAGTTCAAGGCCGACTTCGCCGCCGAGGTCGACCGCGGCGCGTTGACCCTGTGGGACCGCGACACCGGCGCGCCGGCGAAGATGGACCGACGGGACTTCGTTCTGGATCGCGCCTATCGGGACATCACAGTCGGCGACAGCTCCGCAACCGCATTCTCGCCCGAACAGCGCACCTTCCAGTTCAGCGGCGGCGCAGATGGCGCAGAGGCCTGGCTGCGCCTCTCGGAGAAGTACGGCGCCGGCGAGAACGTCTTTGGCCTGCTGATGGGCCACCTCCACAAGATGGCCAATGAGATCGCCCTCGCCGAAGTGGTCGGGCCGAACCATGGCGCTATCGTCCGGGCCGCACTGACCCTGGCCAAGGAGGAAGAGGCCGGCCTGTCGCGGCTGCAGCGTCTCAACCCGCTGCGGATGCTGGAGAGCCGGTCTATCGCCGAGCGCACCTATGATGTGCTCACCGGCCGCGCCAACGCCGTCGACGGCCCCCTGATGGCGGGCTTCTTCGGCGGGCTGCGCTCCTTGAACGTGTCCTCCAAGCTCGGCGGCGCCATCGTCTCGGCGATCCCGGGCGACAGTGTCACCACTGCGCTCGCCGCGAGCTACAACGGCATGGACCCTGGTCGCATTCTGTCCGGCGTCATTCGCGAGATCGGCCGCGGCGGCGAGGAGAGCCGGACCCTCGCGGCGCGCCTCCAGCTCACCGCCCATGCTGCGATGGACAGCGCCCATGGCTTCGTCCGCTTCGCCGGGGAAGCGTCCGGCCCGCAGATCCTGCGCGCGATGGCCAACACCGTCATCCGGGCACAGGGGCTGGCGGCGTGGACCGACATGATGAAGCGCGTCTTCACCATGGAGTTCATGGGCAATCTGGCGGATCACGCCGGGCATTCGCTGGACGCCCTGCGCGGGATGAACGAGCCGCTCGCCAATTTCCTCGACCGCCACCAGATCAGCGCGACGGACTGGGACAGCATCCGCTCCGGCGCGCCGTTGGAAGTGGAGGGCGCGCGTTTTCTCGACTCCGAAGCGATCGCCGACCGGACGCTTCGCGAGAAGCTCGTGGGCGCGATCATCGAAGAGCGGGCGTTTGCGATCCTCGAACCCGATGCCCGCATCCGTGCCGTGATGACCGGCGGCACGACGGCCGGCACGTTCTGGGGCGAGATGGTCCGCAGCGCCACGCTGTTCAAGTCGTTCAGCATGACCATGGTCGCCACGCACATGATGCGCCTCGCGACGCAAGGGCCGATCGAGAAGCGCATCTGGAACGGCACCGCCTTCGTGCTCTTCAACCTGCTTGCCGGCGCCGCGGCGATCCAGGCCCGCGCGGTGCTCTACGGCAAGACACCCGAAGCGATGGACAATCCCGGATTCTGGGTGCGCTCCGGACTGCAATCCGGCTCGCTCGGCGTTTATGGCGACCTGATCAATGCGTCGACCTCGCGCACCGGCCGATCGCCCGTCTCGGACCTCGCCGGCCCGGCCATCGGTGCGGCGGAGGACGTCGCCCCCCTGTCTTCGCAGCAGCTGCGCCGCCTCATGGAAGGCGATGACACCACATTCGGCGCCGAGCTCGTGCGCACCGCCCGGCGCTATGACCCGAGCCTCTGGTACACGCGCCTCGCCGTCGATCGCCTGCTGTTCGACCAACTCCAGACGCTCGTGGATCCAGACTATCGTGCCTCGTTCCGCCGCGCCGAAAAGGCGGCGCAGCGCGACTTCGGGCAGTCCTATTGGTGGGGCCCGGGCGATGCGCTGCCGCGAGGCGTGCAATGACCCGGATGAACTGGGGCGCCCCCCGTAAGCGCTGGGATCCCGAGACCAGCTTCGCGCGGCCTCTGCCGGCGATCGATCGGAAGCCTCGCGCGCCTCGCCCCGCGTCCGCGCCAGCAGGAGCACCGACCAGCGCAGCTGGCATCTCGCTCTTCTATCTGGCCGGCTTCGGCTTCAACCGGCTCTCGGCCTGGTGCCCGAGCTGCCGCGGCGTCGCGCACATGGCGTTCGCGGACCTCGCCGCCGAGCATCTTGAACGCGCGCCGGAGGATCTGGGCAGCGTCTTGTCGTGCCCGGACTGTGCCGCGCCGCGCGCTGTTTCCGCCATCGCGGAGAAGGCGGTGCGAAAGGGATGATCCTAGAGCCGCTCGCCATCTGCCGCGACTACCGCCAGCTCATGGATGTGCTGAAAGCGCGACGGCTGGCGCTCGGTTTCACGCAGTTGGAAGTGGACGAGCGTTCCGGATTGCAAGACGGGTACACGGGCAAACTGGAGGCATGGGACCGCGATAGCGGCCGTCGGCTCGGCCCAGTCTCCATGGCGCTCCTCCTTCAAGCTCTCGGTCTGGAACTCGCCGTGCTGGAGGCGCGCCGGCCGGCGCCGACGCCCATTCCCGATCCCGATCAACTCGTTCTGCCACTGGCCGGCGGAGAAATGCGCCGCTGGACGGATCAGGATTTCCCGCGCCTGCCCGGCCGCAACCGGAGGCGGGAAGCCAAAGCGGCGGCTGAGGCTGCCGCGGCCGAAGCTGTCCTCGAAATCAGGGAGGCCGCGGAGTGATCGACGCCGAGAACGGCATGCGTAACCGCATCCGAGCCGAAGTCCGCCGGCGCTGGAAGCTGCTCTCGCGCCGAGCGCTGGGATGCCGCAAGGGCGACCGGGACCGGCGGGGTGCATGGCTCCTCGCCAGCGACATGAGCGCCATCATTATGCGGGTGATCGCCCGCGAACTGGCGGCCGGCCGCGACGTGCATATTCCCGGCTTCGGCACCTTCTATTCCCGGTTCGGGGGGACGACCATCGGCCTTCAGGGCAACGTGCCCGGCCACAGGCCTTTGCCGCCGCGGCGGATGGCGCAGGTGCGCTTCTCCGACACCCTGCTGCGGCAGGTGCCTGGAGACGGGACGCGATACAGCCTGCGCTTCCGGGCGTCGCCGCTGCTGAAGGCTGCCATCCAGCCCGGCGGGCCGGCGCTGAAGCGGAAGCGGCGGAAGAAGGTCCTGCCTGTGCCCGCTATGCCGCCCCCGCCGGCAACGCGCCCGCCGGCTCCCCTGGCCGAAATCCGGATGCGCTGAGGAGGACACGATGACCGACGAGACCGACGACCACGATCTTCCCGAGCTGACCACGCCGGACCCGATGACGCCGAAGCGTCGTGCCCTGATCGACGGCATGGTGTGGCGAGGCCTCAAGCTCACAGAGGCCGCCATTGAGGCGGGGATGACCGAGCGCAACGCCCGCATGTGCGCACAGGACCCGAAGTTCCGGGCTGCCCTGAACATGGAGATGGCCGCGTTCAAAGCATCGCAGCGTCCACGCAACGTCCATCGCTTGACGGAGCTGAGGGATCAGAACGAGGCCAAGGGTGCAGCGGTCCAGGCGATCCGAGTGCTCGAAGATCTGGCGCAACAGGCGGATGCCGTGCCTGCTTCCGACGTGCGGCCTGGCATCGTCGTGATCATCCAGCGCGAGCATCAAGCGGCGCCGACGGCCTCGGAAGCGGCAAAGATCGTGTGGGCAGAACCCCATCCAGGGAATTAACCAAACGTTAAGAATTGCGGTGACGAAGCGACACCACAACCGCAGGATGCTTGGAAGCCATGGGGGTGGGTCGTGTCCAATAAGCTCTTCTTCGGTGACAACCTGACGGTGCTGCGCGAGCATGTGCCCGACGAGAGCGTCGACCTTGTCTACCTCGATCCACCGTTCAACTCTCAAGCCCGTTACAATGTTCTGTTCAAGAGCCCGCGGGAAGATGTCGCCTCAGCTCAGGTCGCTGCTTTTTTGGACTTTTGGTCGTGGGGGAAGGAAGCGGAAGCTGCATTTCACGATCTAATGCTCCGTGGCGGGAGCACCGCCTCCTTCCTTGGCGCATTCCGAAACGCGCTAGGAGAGAGCGATATGATGGCATATCTCGTGATGATGGCGGCTCGCATCTCTGAGTTAAGGCGCGCTCTTAAGAATACAGGATCTCTTTATCTGCATTGCGATCAGACAGCAGGGCATTATCTCAAAATAATTATTGATGGTATTTTTGGTCCAGACTGCTTTAAATCGGAAATCACCTGGAAGCGCAGTTCCAGTCATGGCAACGTTTCGGCCAACTATGGAGCGCTGACAGATTCTATTTTCTTCGTGACGCGCGGGCGCAATTATACATGGAACCAACAATATCATGAATTTTCGGACGATTACGTCGCTGGGAAATTCACAAACATGGATCCTGATGGTCGTCGATGGCAGTCAGTTAGCCTGAGGAACCCCGCGCTCCGCCCAAATTTAAAATACAACTATTGTGCAAGTAATGGGCAGAAGTACGAGCCGCACCCGAATGGCTGGGCTGTAAAACTAGAACGCATGCAAGCCTATGATTCAGAAGGAAGGTTGCATTATCCGGCGCGACCCGGGGGGCAACTTCGGGTTAAGCAATATCTCGACGAAAGTAAAGGAGTTCGCCTTCAGAACCTATGGACTGACATTCCGGCCTTAAACTCGCAGGCCAAGGAGCGCATTGGGTATCCAACCCAGAAGCCGATAGCTCTTTTGGAGCGAATAATCGCGACATCATCGAACGCTGGGGATATAATCTTAGACCCATTTTGTGGCTGTGGAACAAGTGTGCATGCAGCGGAAAAACTTGGGCGCCGATGGATGGGCATCGACGTATCCATCCATGCGATCCACGTTATCGAAAAGCGCCTAAGTGAAGCCTTCGGACCGGACCGTGTACCAAAGGCAAGCGGGATCCCAGCAGATTTCGAGACTGCGGCCCGGCTTGCGGCCTCCGATCCCTTCCAATTCCAGTGGTGGGCCAATTACCTCGTTGGCGTGCACATCCTGAAGGAAGTCAAGAAGGGGGCGGATCGCGGGATCGACGGCGAGCTGTTCTTTCCCAATGGGCCAGGGCGTCCCTACGGACGGATGCTCACGTCCGTGAAGGCCGGCAAGAACGTCGGTCCCGCAATGGTGCGCGAGTTTCGAGGCGTGCTCGAACGCGAGAAGGCCGAGATGGGCCTGTTCATCTGCCTCGACGATCCTACCGCTGCGATGGAGAAGGAAGCTGTGGTCGCCGGCTTTGCGCCAGTGGTGCATGGCCGGGTGCCGAGGCTCCAGATCGTCAGCATGCGCGAGTGGTTCGCTGGGCGGCGCCCGCAACTGCCTCCGGTCGAGCGCCTGCCCTATGCCGCTTTCTCTGCACCTAAGCCCATCAAGAAGGCCAACCGTGCCGATCCCAACGCGCCCGAACTGCCGTTCTCCTTCCAGGGCGGCAAGCCGAAGCCCGGTATCGTGCAGCATCTCAACCCGCTCATGGTGGCCGAGCGCGGCGACGATCTGTTCAGTGCGGGGTGAGGGCGAACGCTCCGCCCTGCTTCTACAGCACCGCGTCGCTCAGGACGGCCAGTTTTCGCGACTCCGAACGTCTCCATCACGAGGGCGCGCCGGCACGGTCACGTTCGTGATCCCGGCCCTGCGATCAAACCACAACTTCACCGCGGGCCAGTACCTTCCCCCGAACACCGGGTCGATGCGCGGCAGGCCCTGCCGCTCCAGTGACGGGGCCAGGCACTTCCATTCGGAAACACGCCCTGGCCCGAGGACCGCCCTGGCAATATCGGCTTCGCAGGGGAACAGGGGCATCTCAGCGCGCGGTGCCATAGCTTCTTCCTCCAATTTGGAGGGGCACCATGGCATCCACGCCTTGCAAGCCTATGACGAGACTAGGCGGGGTCGGGTTGCCCGCTACTATTCGACTTCCTCCTGCTCGCGACCCGGAGTTTGGCGACCCGCGAAGCCTTCTGGAGGCTGGTCCTGTCGTAGCCCTGTGTGGTCGAAAGCTGTGTGTGGCCAGCGGCGTTCATCACGTCGTTCGGCTGGGCGCCAGCATCGAGAGCTTCCGTCACGGCACCGGCCCGTGCATCCATATTCCACACCTCGTCGGGAAGGCCGACTTTGCGGGCAATGATCCTGAACCATTTGATATAGTTCAACTTCGTGTAAGGGAGCCCGGTCTCCTCATTCAGGACTATTGGGCCGGTCCTTCGATCCACCGGTATGAGATCTAGTTCTGCGAGCGTGTCCGGGAGGTCTGACAGGTCATGTTCGACCACCTTGCCGGTCTTGCTTGTTCGCTTGCGGATCACGGTGCCCGAGATGTTCTCGAAAGTCAGACCGTCAGACCACCGGCGTCCCTTGTGCACTACTCCGTTGGCAGCCGTGCCATCGTCGATCAACCATTCGCCGATCACGTCGCGCTGGCGCAGCGTCGTCTCGAACTGGATTGCCGTTCCGAGAGCGAGCGATAGGCGGCCCGATTCGATGGCTGAGGCGATGAAGGCAGTCACATGCGACGCATCGAGGCGTTCGCGCCGACGTGCCGGCTGCTTGAAGCGGGCTTCAGCCATGATCCGGGCCAGCCGTTCGCATTCTGGAACCTCGGCCATGACGCCATAGCCGAACAGGCGCCGGAGCATCGTCACCACGCCGTGAGCTTTGCGCGTCGTCTCGGGCGATCGAGGATCTTTCGGGGCTTTGGCCTGATCGTACCAGCGCCGGATATCGCGGATGCCGATCTCGTGCAGCGCGACGAGCCCGTAGCTCGTCTCGATGTAGCGGACGATCTGGTCGTAGGTCCGACGGGTGTTCCACTTGATGTCGCGGTATGGGCTCGCCTCGTCCGTCTGGTAAAGCCGGATCAGCGAGGCCATACTCCCGTCATGGGGGCGGGTCTCGGCCGCAGCCCGTCCCTCGCCGGCCCAAGTGAGCATTTCCTGCTGAAGGACGCGGCAGCGGGCCGCGATCTCCTGCAAGTGGTCAGGCTCTTGCGGGTTGAAGTGGATGCGGACCGTCTCCGGCCGATAGCCCTTTTTCACAATGTCGTGGCGTGCAACCCAGTAGGCGGCTCGGCCTTTCTTCCGGCTGCGCCACTTGAGGCCAGGGGCGTCGCCTGGAGGCTGCCCTTTCGTAGCACCGACCTTCGTAGGTGGAGGTGGCAGTGGGGTGGCGCGTGCAGGTGCAGGCCTTTTCGTGAACCACTCTCTCACCGCAGGCCAGCACCTTCGGCCCATCATCGGATCCACGCGGGGGAGACCTTCACGCTCCAGAACAACCGCCATCGCCCTCCACTCAGCAACGCGGCCCGGACCGAGAACGGCGCGAGCGATATCGGCTTCGTCGGCGAACAGAGGAATGTCATCCAGGCGGCGAGCGTAGATCATGGCCCGTCCTCAGCGCCGTGCTCCGGTGGCCGCGGCGCTGGCGCCAGCGCCAGCGGCGGCTCAGCTCATACCCCGGGCAGACCTGAGGCAAGGCCATCGTTTTCGTCGTTGATCACCTCGCCGTCATTGCAATCGGAGACCATCGCGGAATGCCGCGCGGCCTCAAGGGCTTCGACGAAAGAGGCCAGTATTACCGCTCGCCTCGCCTTCCCTCTTATCCTGAGAGCAGTCGCAGACCTCCACGCCCCGAGCGTTGATCTTGTGGCAGCGCGGGCATTCCCAGTTAGGCCGGTAGGGCGGCGGCGCGGTATCCGGAACGGGCAGGCTCATGATGAGCGGGTCGCAGTGTTCGCAGCCTGGGGACGGACAAGGAAATCGGGTACAGGCTTGGGGTATCATGGCGCCTCCTCTCGGTTTGGTGCCACGGCGAGCACAATTAGCCTGACCACCTCATCCTTGGCCCACGCTGTTTGTTTTGGCGAGTACTTCTTCGTTGGCTTTCCAAGACTCCTAGCCACTTCATGCCCAGTAGGTATCAGCCTGCTGCATCTGAAATCGAGCACCCAATATCAGACGTCAGAATAGTCGCCGAAGAGCTCATCTGCGGCTCCATCGATCACCCGTCCATCCGATGATCCCGGCCACTGCCCGAACCTCTGCTCCGCCACCCGCGCCATGCCGGCGATGATCGCGTCGCCGCCGCCGCGGAAATCGCCTCTCCGGAAGCCGGCCGCCCTGGCGCGCTTTCCGAACTCGGAATCCGGGTGTTCGAGGAGGACCTCCGCCATCGCTGTGGCCATCGAGGACCGCGGCTCCGCTCGTTGACGCCTCGCTCCAGGCGCCGGGTCGTACGCCCCCTCCATGAGCTTCGCGAAGCTCTCGGGCTTCAGCAGGAAATCCAGGCTCGCCCGCCATCCGCGGTCGTTGTCGCCGCGGAGGAACGGTGAAGCCCGAACCCGATCCATGGCGATCCGCCAGCCGGCGATCCCTCCGCAGTCCCGCAATCGGGCCTTCAGGGCCAGCCGGCGCTTCCGGCTCATTCCCTGCGCTTCGGGCAGGCCGACCTCGGCCGCCATCCGGTTGAACGCCGCCAGCGCCTCGGCAAGTTCCTCCTGACGATCCGCCGCATCGCAATCCGTCGCGGAGGGGGAGGAGGTTCCTTTAGGAACCGACGGGGTGAAATTGGGAGAGGGTTGGGTTTTTTCTTTAGAGGGGGTGCAGGGGGAGGCCTTTCTTTTTTCCTCGGGAGAGGGGTCACGCGTGACAGGTTTTGCGTCACACACCGTCACGCGTGACCCGTCGTGACCAGCGTCACGCTGGCGACGAGCTGCCTGCCGAAGGCGATTGCCTTCGCGGCGGGCTGCGCGCCGGCCCTCGTCCTCGGCGTCCATGATCTCCACGACGCCTGCGATCTGATCCACGCTGAGCCCGAGGGCGCAGAGGCGGCGAAGGGTGTCCGCGGTCACTGGCATGGTCCGGCCCACTCCTGTGGGGTTCGATCCCCTTTTGAGATGTTGCAGGATGCGCAGGCCGTGGTGAGGTTCTCCATCACCGATCGTCCTCCTCGCGAAAGTGGCATGACGTGGTCGCAATGGAGGGGCTCGTCTCCAGAGCCACAATAGACGCAGGCATAGCCATCTCGAGCGAACACATCGGCTCGCAGGGTCAGCCAATCATCGGGGCTGCATTCCTGCCGCCGGAAGCGCATGCGCTCGCGGTCCGCAGCTCGCTTGCGCTCCACGGCGTTCTCAAACCCACCGGCGGATGCGCCAGCCGGCAGGGCGGCCTCGATGCGGGCGACGGCAGCCACGAGTTCGTCACCGGCGAGACCGGCGGCTATCAGCTCGCGCAGGGCCGCAGCGATCACGCGCATGCGCCGCCCTCCGACCCGACGACAAAGGCGCGCATCGTGCCGAAGATCGCCGCCACGTCCTCATCGCGTGGGGCGATGCCGTCGAAACCGGCCGGCCCGCTGATATGGTCCAGCCACGCCAACATGCCGGCGGTCGTGAGGGGCACGGTGTGCAGCACGTGCTGCAAGGCCTCGACCTCCCGTTCGGAGGCAGCGTCGCGCAGGGCCCCGGCTTGGGCAGCGAGAGGCCCATCAGCGCGATCGGCCATTTCGGCCTCGCCCGCCACGTCGAATGCAGCCTCGTGCTCGGCACGGCGCTGCTGGTGTTCTGCGATGGCGGCGAAGATCGGATCAGCCATGGTGGGCCTCGTCTTCCGATCCGGTCGCCTCGTCCGGTCCCAATATACCGCCGCCTTTTTCTCCGCAGCGGGCGATCTTCTCGAAGTTTGCGCCGACAGCCGTGAGTATTCGCACTGCTCGCGACGACGGCTTCGCTATTTTCCTCCAGGAGCCACAGGGCGGCAGATGGAGCTCGCCGGCGCCGGTGTTGCAGGGGATAACGCGATCGGCATCGTCTCCCATCTCCGGATAGAGTTCCATCCCGAGGAGGCGCCCCTCCATGGCGAGCCACTCGCGGTAGGCCTCCATTTCCGCTCGTGTCGCCGGCCGCTCGACCGGAGCGGTGAACGTCTTCAGGAAGCCGAGTGCCGATCGGACCAGCGCGGGCGCGAAGTCGGATTCGATCAGGGCCAACTCCAGCGCCGCGATTGCGCCCTCGAGACTTTGTGCCGAGGGAGCTTGGTTCAGATCGTCGTCGACCATCCACCCGTGGGCGTCATGCCAGCTTTCGGTATCGGTCGGCGGACGCGAGGCGAACTCGGCGCGGGCCTCGCGCCATTGGGCGATCAGCGCAATGACCGGATCGACGGGCTTCTCGGCGGCAGGCAAGCCGGGGGCGGCTGCCGGAACGGTGGGGTTCGGCATTGAAACGCTCCTGATTGATCGGAAACGCATTAACTGATATGAAACCGATCATGTGGATGGATTGAGCGAATGTCAATCAGGAGATCGGAAAGTGATCACAGGCGCTCAAATCCGAGCCGCGCGTGGCCTCATTCGGTGGAGTGCTGAAACGCTCGCGGAAAGGTCAAAGCTAGGGGTCGCCACGGTCCGGCGCGCCGAAAGCGTCGACGGATTGCCGACCATCACCGAGGCGAACATCGCTGCCATCCGCGCCGCCCTGGAAGCCGCCGGCGTGATCTTCGTTGCCGAGAACGGCGAGGGGCCGGGCGTGAGGCTGAGGAAGGCCACACGAGAGGATCACGCCTGAACGGCCTGTCGAACACCCACCGTCCAACTTCATTCGCTGAGAATGATTTTGCCGCCTGTGCCACTCTTCGAGGGATTCGCCCGGCCAGGTGCCGCTTCGGACGTGATCGGGGCCGCTCGGCACATCCACCCAGTGTGGTGCATAGTCCAGGCCTGCTTCCACCACCTCGGGCGGCTTCGGCAGCGGCGTATCGATGGCCGACGCGTGCGGGTGGACAAGCTCCGGCCATCGTGGATCCCAAAGCCACAATGCGCTTCCGCATTCCCCGCAGAAGTTTCGTTCGGCCGGTGATCGCGTTGCCCGGCGGCCGGGCTCCCGAAGGAGCGCATTGAACGCCTTCACATGCTTGCGCCCACGAACCTTCAGGCTCTGCGCCTTCGCCCCGAGATTGATCGCGAAGCCGCCGCTCCCGGCTGTCTTTCTGCAGATGGAGCAGTGGCAGTGCATGAAGGGGACCGGACAGTGAGCCTCCACGGTGAACCGGACGGCGCGGCAGTGGCACGAACCTTCGAGACGCATGGTTTGCTCCCATCAACAACGGGAAAAACGCTCGGGACGGGATTGCGTTGCCGGCTGGCCCATCGTGAGAGGGCGCCCCGGAGCACACGCCGAACCCGCAGCGCATCATTCTCCATCCGAGGGGGGAAGAAGCCCATCGACGCCGCGCCCGACATCGACTGGCCGCGAGGCGGCTTGACGTTGTCGCCGTGCTTGACATTCCAGGTGGGGTTGGGCTCTCTCCTCGCCATGCTCCGAACCTCGGCATGGCAGTTTGCACGTTTGTGGTCGCTGGCGCTGCGCCGGTTGATCGCGGCCTGCGTCGTGCTGTCCATGGTTGCGGCCCCCGTCGCCGCCGGGCTTCTCACCCATCATTCCGACGATCTGGACAGCCCCGCGTTCGCGGCGGCCGTGGCCGTTGCGGATGCTGCCATTCCGCCGGCGGGACAACGGGATGCGGCCGTCGACAGCGCCAAGAGCGGCGACCCCGCCCAGCCGAAGCACGTCGTTCCCGCCGCAGACCATGATTGCCATGGCTGCGCTGCCGTGCTCCTCCCCGCCGCCGATGCCACCCGGCTGACCGAGGTGGTGGCTGTGACGGGCGCCGCCAGCCCGGCTTTCGGCTCCGGCCGCGCTATTCCCGCCGACCCCCGCCCCCCGCGCGCCTGATCCCCTCTGTTCGCGCGCCGATGCCCTGCATCGGCCCATCGCAATCAGACTCCGGATCAGATCATGCCGCCCCGTGCAAACGGGCAGGCTCTCGCGCTCGCGCTCGGGGCAGCATTCGCGCTGCTTTCCGCTCTGCCCGGCCGCGCGGAGACCCAACGCCCGCTGACCCTTACCAGTGCCCTCGCGAGCGCGCTCGCAGCCAATCCACGGCTCACCGCCGCCGAGCGTGACATCGGCATGGCTGCCGGCCGCGACCGGCAAGCCGCGGCGCTGCCGAATCCAAACCTCTCGCTGGAGGTGGACAACGCGTTCGGCTCAGGGCCCTACCAGGGGCTGGACCTTGCCGAGCAGACGCTTCAGATCAGCCAGCTGGTCGAGCTGGGCGGCAAGCGGGAGGCCCGCATGGCGGCCTCCGGCGCCGGCGTCGGCATCGCCCGCTGGGAGCGCGAGGCCATCCGCCTGCAAGTGCTGGCGGAGACGACGGCGGCCTTCGCAGGCGTCCTCGGCGCGCAGCAGCGGGTCAACATCCTCCAGGCCCAGGCCGAAGCCATCGGCCGGCTTTCGCCCCTTCTCCAGCAACGGGTGGAAGCGGGCGCATCCTCGCCGTCCGAAATCTCCCGCGCCCGGGTGGCAGCCGATTTCGCGCGGGTGGAGCTGGACCGCGCAAAGGCGGCCCTCGGCACGGCCCGGCGGGAGCTGGCGCTCCTCATGGGCCTCGGCGCCGCGAACTTCTCCCGCGCCACGGGCAACTTGGTGCGGGTGGCGCCGCCGCCGCCGTTGCCGCAGCTACTGAAGTCCGCACAGGGCAACCCGCAGCTCACCCGCTTCACAGCCCTTCAGGCCCAGCGCCGCGCCGAGCTGCGCTCCGCCCAGGCGAAGGCGGTGCCGGACGTCACACTCGGCGTCGGCTACCGGCACTATAACGAGACCGCCGACAGCGGGATGATCTTCACCCTGTCGGTGCCCATCCCGCTGTTCGACCGCAACGAGGGCGGCATCAGCGAGGCGCGGGAATCGCTCCTCAGGGCCGAGGCGGAGGAACAGATCGCCCGCAGCGCGCTGGTGTCCCAGCTCGGGCGCGCCCACGACCAATTGAAGGCCGCCTTCGACGAGGTGGCGCTGCTGCGCGGCAGCACCATTCCCGGCGCGCGCAGCGCCCATGAAGGGGTGGAGACCGGCTACGCCCAGGGCCGCTACACGCTGCTGGAACTGCTCGACGCGCAATCCGCCCTCACCGACGCATCCCTGCGCGAACTCGACGCGCTCGTCACCTATCACACCGCGCTTGCGACCATCGAAGGCCTCACCGGCCGCCCCGTCGCCTTCGCCAAGGGAAAATCCAAATGAGCCGCTCGGCCCGACGGGACCTCGCGATGCTGCTCGTCGGCCTGATGGCCGGAGCGGGTGCCGCCTACACATTCTCGGACCGCGCCGCGCCGGTGGGCGGCAGCCATGCGGCGGAAGACAGCCACGCCGAAAAGGCGGAAGGCGGCCACGGCGACAGCCATGGCGAAGGTGCGGTGGAGCTGGACGACGCCAAGCTCGCTGCCGCCGGCATCGGCTTGGAGACGGCGGCTCCCGGCACCCTGCGGCAGACGCTCCGGCTCAACGGGCTGGTGCAGACGAACCAGGAAGCTGTCGTGCAGGTGACGCCGCGATTTCCCGGCATCGTCCGCGAGATCCGCAAGCGCATCGGCGACACCGTGCAGAAGGGCGACGTGCTCGCGGTGATCGAGAGCAACCAGAGCCTCACCAGCTACGACCTGAAAGCGCCCATCGCCGGCACCGTGGTCGACCGTCAGGTGGCGCTCGGCGAATACGCCTCCGAGCAGAAGCCGTCCTTCGTCGTCGCCGATCTCTCGACGCTGTGGGTGGATCTCTCCGTCTACCGGCGCGACTTCGCCCGCGTTCGGGTGGGCGACGCGGTGGCCATCGACCCCGACGACGGGGCGCCGCCCATCGTCGGCAAGGTCTCCTACGTCTCGCCCATCGGCTTGGCGGACACCCAGTCGGCTCTGGCACGGGTGGTCATTCCCAACGACGGCCTGCGGCTGCGCCCGGGGCTCTTCGCCAGCGGCACCATCACCCTCGCCGAGCAGCCCGTGGACCTCGCGGTGCGCCTCTCGGCCCTGCAATCCATCGAGGGGCGCACGGTGGTCTTCGTGCGCAACGGCGACGCCTTCGAGCCGCGCGACGTGGAGACGGGGGCGCGCGATGGCGACCTTGCGGAGGTCGTGTTCGGCCTCATGCCGGGCGACGTCTACGCGGCGAAGAACAGCTTCGTGGTCAAGGCGGAACTCGCCAAGGGGAGCGCCAGCCATGAGCACTGATCCGTTCGTCCGGCGGGAGGGCGCGCGATGATCGACGCCATCCTCGCCTTCTCCATCCGCCAACGCTGGCTGGTGGTTCTCGCCTGCCTGATGGTTGGCGCGTTCGGCGCGTGGAACTTCACCCGCCTGCCCATCGATGCGGTGCCGGACATCACCAACGTCCAGGTGCAGATCAACACCCAGGCGCCGGGCTTCTCGCCGCTGGAGGTGGAGCAGCGCATCACCTTCCCGATCGAGACCGCCATGGGCGGCCTGCCGGGGCTCCAGTACACGCGCTCGCTCTCGCGCTACGGGCTCTCGCAGGTCACCGTGGTGTTCCGCGACGGGACGGACATCTACTTCGCGCGCCAGCTCGTCAACGAGCGCATCCAGCAGGCGAAGGACCAGCTCCCGCAGGGCGTCGAGACTGCTCCGGGCCCGATCTCCACCGGCCTCGGCGAAATCTACATGTACACGGTGGAGGCGAAGCCGGGGGCGAAGAAGCCGGACGGCACGCCCTTCACCCCGACCGAGCTGCGCACGATCCAGGACTGGATCATCAAGCCCCAGCTGCGCACCGTGCCGGGGGTGGTGGAGGTCAACACCATCGGCGGCTACGAGCGGCAGTTCCACGTGCTGCCGGATCCCGCGCGTCTGATGGCCTATTCCATCTCGTTCCGGGACGTGATGACCGCGCTCGCCGCCAACAATGCCAATGTCGGGGCGGGCTATATCGAGCGCAACGGCGAGCAGTATCTGGTGCGCACGCCCGGTCAGGTGGCCGGCGCCGAGGACATCCGCGACATCGTCATCGGCTCGAAGGGCGGCACGCCCATCCGCATCGGCGACGTCTCCGAGGTGCGCGAAGGCCGGGAGCTGCGCACCGGCGCCGCGACCTTGAACGGGGAGGAGGTGGTGCTCGGCACCACCATGCTGCTGATCGGAGAGAACAGCCGCACCGTCGCTCAGCGCGTGGCGGCGCGGCTGGAGCAGATCTCCCGTTCCCTGCCGGAGGGCGTCGTCGCGCGAGCCGTCTATGATCGGGCGCACCTTGTGGAAGCCACCATCGCCACGGTGGAGAAGAACCTCGTCGAAGGCGCGCTCTTCGTTGTCGTGGTGCTGTTCGTGCTGCTCGGGAATTTCCGCGCGGCGCTGGTGACGGCCTGCGTCATCCCGCTCTCCATGATGCTCACCATCACGGGCATGGTGGAGAACAAGGTCAGCGCCAATCTCATGAGCCTCGGCGCCATCGACTTCGGCATCATCATCGACGGCGCGGTCATCATCGTCGAGAACTGCCTGCGCCTCCTCGCCGAGGAGCAGCACCGGCGCGGCCGCCTGCTGACGCGCGCGGAGCGCTTCGAGACCATCCTCGCCGGCGCGAAGGAGGTGATCCGGCCGAGCCTGTTCGGCACGCTCATCATCGCCGTCGTCTATCTGCCCGTGCTCACCCTCACCGGGGTCGAGGGCAAGATGTTCACGCCCATGGCCTTCACGGTGCTGATGGCGCTGGGGGCGGCGGCGCTGTTCTCCATGACCTTCGTGCCGGCGGCGGTGGCGCTGCTCGTCACGGGCAAGGTCTCGGAGCACGAGAACTTCATCATGCGCGCGGCGCGGCGCCTGTACACGCCGCTGCTGGACGCCGCCATCAACCTGCGCGCCCTCGTGGCCGTCGGTGCGGCGGCGCTGGTGATCGCGTCGGGCGTCGCCGCCTCCCGCATGGGCGGCGAGTTCATCCCGAGCCTCGACGAGGGTGATGCCGCCATCCAGGCGCTCCGGGTGCCGGGCACCAGTCTCACCCAGTCGCTGGAGATGCAGCAGGCGCTGGAGAAGGCCCTGCTCGGGGTGCCGGAGGTGCGGGAGGTGTTCGCCCGCACCGGCACGGCGGAGGTCGCGACGGACCCCATGCCGCCCTCCATCTCCGACGGCTACGTGATGCTGAAACCGCGCACCGAATGGCCGGACCCCGGCAAGGCCAAGAGCGCCGTGATGGAGGACATCGAGAAGGCGGCGGAGCAGGTCGCCGGCAGCAATTACGAGCTGTCGCAGCCTATCCAGCTGCGTTTCAACGAGCTGATCTCCGGCATCCGTTCCGACGTGGGCGTGAAGATCTTCGGCGACGATCTCGACACGCTGCTCCAGGTGGCGGGGCAGGTGGAGTCGGTCCTGCGCACCGTCCCCGGCGCCGCCGACGTGAAGAGCGAGCAGGTCTCGGGCCTGCCCATGCTCACGGTGGCGCTGAACCGGCCGGCCATGGCGCGCTACGGCGTGAGCGTGGCGGAGGTGCAGGAGCTGATCGAGATCGCGGTCGGCGGGCGCGAGGCCGGTGTCCTGTTCGAGGGCGACCGGCGCTTCGACATCATCGTCCGTCTGCCGGAGAACCTGCGCACGGACGTGGAGGCGCTGCGCGACCTGCCGATTCCCCTGCCGCCGGCCGCGCCGGAACGGGCGGTGCGCGCCGCCTGGACGCCGGCAGCCACGGGGCAGATTCGCTATGTGCCGCTCTCGGCCATCGCCAGCCTCTCGGTGTCGCCCGGCCCCAACCAGATCAGCCGGGAGGACGGCAAGCGGCGCATCGTGGTGAGCGCCAACGTGCGCGAGCGGGACCTCGGCTCCTTCGTCTCCGAAGCCCAGCGGCAGGTGGCCGAGAAGGTCCGGATGCCCGCCGGCTACTGGATCGGCTGGGGCGGACAGTTCGAGCAGCTCGTGTCGGCGACGCAGCGCCTCGCCATCGTGGTGCCCATCGCGCTGCTGCTCATCTTCCTGCTGCTGTTCATGAGCTTCGGGTCCATGGCCGATGCGGCGCTGGTATTCTCCGGGGTGCCGCTGGCGCTCACCGGCGGGATCGCGGCCCTGATCCTGCGCGGGCTGCCGCTCTCCATCAGCGCCGGCATCGGCTTCATCGCCCTGTCCGGCGTGGCGGTGCTGAACGGCCTCGTCATCATCGCCTTCATCCAGAAGTTGCGGGCGGAGGGTCGCGACATCGTCACCGCCGTCCGGGAGGGGGCGCTGACGCGCTTGCGCCCGGTCCTGATGACGGCGCTGGTGGCGTCCCTCGGCTTCGTGCCCATGGCCATCGCCACCGGCCCCGGCGCGGAGGTGCAGAGGCCGCTCGCCACCGTGGTCATCGGCGGCATCGTCTCCTCCACCATCCTCACCCTGCTCGTGCTGCCGGCGCTCTACGTGCTGTTCCGGCGCGAGCCCAAACGCGCCGCCCCGCCCGAACCCGCGGCGGCCGCATCCCATTGACCACAAGGAGAAACCCCATGCTCAAAAGCCTGATCGTCGCCCTCAGCCTCGTCGCCGCCGGCCCGGCCTTCGCCCAGCACGCCCACGGCGCCCAGAAGGGGCCGAACGGCGGCCCCATGGAGGACGTGGCGGGCGTTCATGTGGAGTTGGTCGTCGCCGGAGAGGCCGTGATCTTCAATCTCCTCGACGAGGCGGGCAAACCCCTCAGCGCCGCCGGCTTCACGGGCTCCGCCATGGTTGCGGCCGGGACCGAACGCAAGACGCTGCCGCTCGCTGCCGCTGGCGAGGCCCTCTCCGGGAAGGCGCCCGCGCCCGTCCCCAGGGGCGCCGCCGTGACCCTGCTCATCAAGACGCCGGCCGGGAAGTCCGGCCAAGCGAAGTTCACGGCGCCTTAGGACCCACCGATGGCACGGCATCGAAGGATCGGCCGCGCGGCTGCGGCCGTCGCCGCCTTGCTCGGCCTCGGGTCGCCGGCACTCGGCCTGGACCCGCGGCCGAGCACCTATCGCGAAAGGGCGAAGCACGACTTCCGTGATGTGCAACTCGGCCTTGCGCATCCCGCACCCGAGGGGCGGAGCAGACCTGTCGTCCCTCAGGCCACGGAGGGACGGTCCCGCTGGCCGGCCGCCGCCCCCAGCACCCACGCCACACCCATCACGAAAGGCACGCCATGAAAGGCCTGCGCTACACAAGCCTCATCTGCCTCGCTCTCGGCAGTCTTGCCCTGGGCCCGGCCCTCGCAGACGGCATCCAACCCGCGCGGCCGGCAAGCGCCTCGGACGCCGGCTGCGAGCACGGCAGCGCCGGCGCGCACAACCTCTTTTGCGCGAAGACCAAGTCCGAATGCATCAGCAGCAACCGCGCATTCCGGCCGCACGAGATCACCCATTGCACCATGCGCTACGACCAGTGCATGCGGGTGTGGGGCACGGCCAAATGAGGGCCGTCCCACCCTCAGTGTGGATTCTGCGTTCCTTCGGGGCGCTCGCAGCCCTTCTTGTGCTCGCGCCGGCGGAGGCGAGCGAGAGCCACAGCGAGCGCGATCTGGTCCAGGCCTTCACCCTCCAAAACCTCGCCGTCTATTGCGGCCAGTTCACGCCTTCGGCCCTGTCTCAGACGGTCGGCAAGGACGGCGGGGTCAACGGACTGGCTCATCACGTCAAGACAGGGGCCGCCGCCCAGCTTCCGGAGGAGGACGCTGAGCGCCTCGTTCGGCGGTCCGCCGACGCGGCACGCGCCATCGCGCTGATGGCGGTGCGCAGCCATTATGACGCCGATCGTGGCGTGGAAACCGCCCGCATCACCCAATGGTGCGACGCTGCCGTGGTGCCTGAGGTGCGCCGGCATGTCGAATCCCATGCGGCGGAATAGCGGTGCTGAACCCGGACGGCTGCTGGGAGGCGTTCCTTCGCGTTGACCAGGCCGCCGAGAATCTATCTGTGCGCATAATGGGAGGATCGGAACCAACCGTTTCACCCCCCGCACCGCCAGCGGATAGACGTGCTCCCAAGGGGAGATAACCATGAACATCGGGATCATCTTTGGTCTGCTGTCCGCCCTGCTGTTCGGCGCGAGCACGCCGCTCGCCAAGCTGCTTCTCGGCGCCGTCGACACGTGGATGATGGCCGGCCTTCTCTATCTCGGGGCAGGCGTGGGCCTCGCCGCTGTCCACCTGTCCCGGGCCGCGCTCCGGCTGCCAGCGGTGGAAGCGCCGCTGCGAAGGAGCGACGTGCCATGGCTCGCGCTGGTGATTCTCGCGGGCGGCATCCTCGGCCCCTTGCTGCTCATGTTCGGCCTCGCCCGGACCGATGCCGCCAGCGCATCCCTTCTGCTCAATCTGGAAGGCGTGGCGACCATGGCCATCGCCTGGATCGCTTTCCGTGAGAATGTGGACAGACGCCTCCTTCTGGGCGCGCTCGCCATTCTCGCCGGCGCCGCGCTGCTGTCATGGCAGGGCCGGGCGACGCTCGACCTCGGAGCAGCGCTGATCGCGGGCGCGTGCCTGTGCTGGGGCATCGACAACAACCTCACCCGGAAGCTCTCCTCCGCCGATCCGGTGCAGATCGCCATGCTCAAGGGACTGATAGCCGGAACCATCAATCTCGTGATCGCCCTCGGCCACGGAGCCGCCTTTCCCGCGTTGGGGATCTTGGGGGCGGCCGCGGTGGTCGGCTTCTTCGGCTATGGCGTCAGCCTCGCCCTGTTCGTGCTCGCACTGCGCCACCTGGGCGCCGCGCGCACCGGCGCCTATTTCTCGCTCGCGCCGTTCGCGGGCGCGGTCCTCGCCATCGCGCTGCTCGGCGAGGCGGTGACGCTCCAGCTCGTGATTGCGGGCCTCCTGATGGCGCTCGGCCTCTGGCTGCACCTCTCCGAACAGCATGAGCACGAGCATGCCCACGAGGCGCTGGAGCACGAGCACCGCCACCGCCACGACGCGCACCACCAGCACGCCCACGATGCGGACACGCCGTCCGGTGAGCCGCACAGCCATTGGCACCGGCATGCGCCGATGATGCACCGGCACCCGCACTACCCGGACATCCATCACAGGCACGGACACGGCGCATAAGCGTTCTGCGGGGTTGCGCGTGGATCAGCGGTCTGGCTAATCTGTCCGCAAGGGGCTCCCGCGATTGCCCCGTGAGGCGCCAGCCTGAAATCGCGTCCTTTCTCCCCTCTGCCCAGGGATGGACGCTCGTGCCTTCAAACACTGAAATCACCGTGGCGCAGCTCGGTCGCCTCGTCGGCCTGCCGACCGCGCCCGTCATCATCGACGTGCGCACCGACGACGATTTCGCCGCCGACAGGCGAATGCTCCCGGCGGCCCGGCGGCGGTCCCATGCGAACGTCGCGGACTGGGGCCCCGCCTTGGCGGGACGAACCGTCGTCGTGGTCTGCCAGAGGGGCCACAAGATCAGCCAGGGCGTGGCCGCGTGGCTTCGGATCCAGGGCGTTGCGGCGGAAACGCTGGAAGGCGGCTTCGCGGCGTGGCGGGACGGCGGCGGCGTGCTCTTCTCCGAGGCCGCCCTGCCGCCGCGCGATGCGGCCGGGCGCACGGTTTGGGTCACGCGCGCCCGCCCGAAGGTGGACCGCATCGCCTGCCCCTGGCTGATCCGCCGCTTCATCGATCCCGACGCGGCCTTCCTCTATGTCGGTGCCTCCGAGGTCGAAAGCGTGGCATCGACCTTCGGCGCCGCGCCCTTCGACATCGACGGCGCGTTCTGGAGCCACCGCGGCGACGGCTGCACCTTCGACACCATGATCGCGGAGTTCGGGCTGCGGTCCCCCGTCCTCGACCACCTCGCGGTCATCGTTCGCGCCGCGGATACGGCACGCCTCGACCTGTCGCCCCAGGCGGCAGGCTTCCTCGCGGCCTCCCTCGGCCTCTCCCGCATGTATCGGGACGACCTGCAGCAGCTCGACGCCGGCATGCTGCTCTACGACGCCTTCTATCGCTGGTGTCGGGACGCCGTGGAGGAAACCCACAACTGGCCCGCCGGCCAGCAGAAGCAGGGCTGAGGGGCGCGCCATGGCCATCACCTTGGAAACGAGCGGCCCGGCCGCAGCACCCGCGCGCCCGACGTTCCGCGAGGCGGTGAAAGTTTGGGCCAAGATCGGTTGCCTGAGCTTCGGCGGCCCGGCCGGGCAGATCGCGCTCATGCACCGGGAACTGGTGGAGGAGCGCCGCTGGATCGGCGAGCAGCGGTTCCTGCACGCCCTGAACTACTGCATGCTCCTGCCCGGCCCCGAGGCGCAGCAGCTCGCCACCTATATCGGCTGGCTCATGCACCGCACCGCGGGCGGGCTGGTGGCCGGCCTGCTGTTCGTGCTGCCCGGCGCCGTCGTGATGCTGGCGCTCAGCATCCTCTATGCGCTGTACCGCCACGTGCCGCTCATCGATGCCGCTTTCCTCGGCGTGAAGGCGGCCGTGCTGGCGGTGGTGGTGGAGGCACTGCTGCGGATCAGCCGTCGCGCACTGAAGAACCGCCTCATGGTGGCGATCGCCGGCCTCGCCTTCCTGGCCATCTATGTCCTGCATGTCCCGTTCCCGCTCATCATCCTCTCCGCCGGCCTCGCCGGATGGGCGGGCAGCCGAGCCGCGCCGGATCTGTTCCAGAGCGCGGGCCACGCGGGCGGCAAGGCCGACGCCGATGGTGTCGTGGACCAGATGTTCGAGCGAGGAGAGCTGGCCCATGCCGAGCCATCGCTGCGGCGGGCGGGCGGCATCATCGCGGTCTGGCTGCCCCTGTGGCTCGGCCCGGTCGTTGTGCTGTGGGCGACCTTCGGCAGCGACAGCGTGTGGACGCAGATCGGCTCCTTCTTCAGCCTGATGGCGGTCGTCACTTTCGGCGGGGCCTATGCGGTACTCGCCTATGTGGCGCAGGCCGCGGTGGACGGCTTCGGCTGGCTCGTGCCCGGCGAGATGCTGGATGGCCTCGGCCTCGCCGAAACCACGCCCGGCCCCCTCGTCATGGTGCTGCAGTTCGTCGGCTTCCTCGCGGCCTATCGTGCGCCCGGCGTTCTCAATCCGATGCTGGAGGGGTGCCTCGGCGCCCTGCTGACGCTCTGGGTGACCTTCGCGCCCTGCTTTTTCTGGATCTTCCTCGGGGCGCCCTACGTGGAGGCGCTGCGCGGCAACCGCGCGCTCGGGGCAGCCCTGTCCGCGATCACGGCGGCGGTAGTCGGCGTGATCCTGAACCTCGCCTTGTGGTTCGCCATCCATGTCGTCTTCCGGCAGGTGGTGAGCGTGGACTGGCACGGCATCGGGCCGGACCTGCCCGTGCTCGCCTCCATCGACTGGCGGGCGGCTGCGCTCTCCGCGATGGCCATGCTCGCCATGTTCCGGCTGAGGCTCGGGATGCTCCCGACGCTCGCCGCATGCGGGGTGGTGGGAGTGGTGCTCTCGGCATTGGGCTGAGTTCGTCGCCCGGGTACGCCGCCAGGCGTGTGGCTGATTGAGAAAGAAGCTGCAATCCGGCGATGTTCTCAGTCATCCACATAATACCGCTGCCAGGGGCTTTTCGCCGGCTGGTGAATCATGGAAACAGCGCGCCCTTGCCGCCGCTACCCGCGGCGCCGGAGCATCATAAATAATGATCGGCAGACCAAAGACGAAGTTCGCCCGGATGATGGTACTATTCTGCCGCACACGAGCTGCTACGGTACTATCCCCTCGCGAGGTGGCGAACTTTCAACGATACCTGCTAGAGCTTTTGACCGAAGGGAGATCGCCGTCGGCGCAACATCGCTCGATCGACTGGAACGCAATCGCTGCTGCTTGTGAGATAGACCCCCAGATCATGGAGCAAGCGGCTCAGACGCTGTCTCCCGTGGTGGAAGCACTCTCCCGTGAGATCTCACGCAGCCGCCGAATGTCCAAAAAAGTCAGCACGCGGATCAACATCTCCGACGCGCTGTCGACCACGGCCGCCGCCAGAGAGCCTAGCGCGAGATTGCTTGGGAGTGCCTCTGAGCAAGAAACCGCTCTGAGATCGCTGGGACGTGGTGGTGCGCGACGCGGAGCTGGGCGACCTGCGAAGCCGGTCGTGGAGTTCCCGCCGGCAAAGACCAAACACTGGCTAGATCTCTGCGAGTTCTCTGACGCATTGACGCTGCACATGGAGCGGCATGACGATTCGACAAAACACCTCGCTAAAGCAATTACTGTTGGTGGTTTTCCCACGAACTGGACGACAATACGCTCGTGGGTGCACGGCGAAAAATGCCCTCGATCGGCTGATAGCCTCGCCGCATTGGATTTCCTAGATCGGCGCTATCGTCTTCCGCTGGGCTACTTCAGATCCAAGCTACCAATGTCTGACCGCAGCCCATCCGCGAAGAAACTTCCTGGCATCACGGCCGCGGAGCGTCGGCGCCTGGCTTGGCACCTCCCCCATGACTTCGATCGCCGACCGCTTCATGAACGGGAAGCGATTCTCGAATGGGTCCAGCGGGTGGTCATCACCGGAACGACCGAATATCGGCAGTTCCAGGCGGCAGCCATGAAGCACCCCTACGCGATCCGCTTCCCGGAGTTTCAGTCGAAGAAACTGCGCCGGGCCCGCGCCGCCGTCGATGAGGAAGCGGTTGGAGCAGACCTTGATCCCGACCTTTCCGGCACCATCACCGACGCGCCCGCAGCGCTCGCTGCCGAGATGGCTCAGCTCGTCCGGTTCAAAACATCAACGCTCACAAGCTTCGGCCTGCAACGTAGCGGCGTCTGGGGCGAAGAAACGGCATCCCAGCGGATCGAGCATTTCGGCCTGATGTTCGGCGCGCTGGCCGCGGCACCGAGCGGGGCGGTCCGCGGGTTCGGCGTCCCGCTTGAGGACTTGACGTTTGGTCTGCTGGTCTTCCCCATTGTGTGGGATTGGTACGTGCAATGGCGCGAGCGCCGGCGCGGCTTCTTCACTCGGTGGGAGTCGGAGATGCTGGCGCTCGGGCTATCCTTCACGAGAAAGGACACAGGATGGATCCGGCAACATCCGGCCCTTGCTGACCGTCTGCGCCCGATCCCCAACCTCATCACCAAAGTGGACATTGCGACGGCGCGAGCAGACTGGGAGGGCGCCTGCGATGCTCTCCAGAAGCACGCGCACGCTCGCGTGCGGGAGATTAACCGCGTCGTGCGCGTTCATCGCGACCCGTTCGAACCAATCCTGGCGGTGCTCGAGGCCGAAAGCCCAGTGCGGGAGTATCTTAAGATCCCCGCGGAAATCCTCCGCCTCATGCCCGACGCCAAGCGCTATCCCATGGCGGCGGCCGAGGCTGTCCGGTCCTTCCTGATGATCCGCCTCGGGTTGCACCTCGGCCTACGGCAGAAGAACCTCAGGCAGCTTCTCGTCTGCCCACGCGGCCAAACGCCGGCGACAGAGCGCCAGCTTGAGGATGCAAAGCGAGGAGAGCTACGCTGGAGCGAGCGGGATCAGGGGTGGGAGGTGTTCATTCCGGCGTGTGCCTTCAAGAACGCCACCTCGTCCTATTTCGGCTCGAAGCCTTTCCGCTTGGTGCTGCCCGACCTCGGCAGCCTCTACCACTACATCGACGCCTATATCGACCGACACCGGAAGGTGCTCCTGCGAGGAGCCTCCGATCCCCGTACCTTCTTCGTCAAGTCGGTGAAGGCGAAGACGACGGATCCGGCATATTGCCAGAACACGTTTTATGAGGCATGGCGGCAGACGATACAGCGCTACGGTATCTTCAACCCCTATACCGAGCGGGGCGCCATCAAGGGGCTGCTGCCTCATGGGCCTCACAATGTGCGCGACGTGCTGGCGACGCACATCCTGAAGGTGACGGGCTCCTACGAACAGGCGAGCTACGCCATTCAGGACACGCCGGAGATGGTCGCGAGCCACTACGGCCGATTTCTACCGCAGGACAAGGCCGCGCTCGCCGCTCAGATCTTGAACCGAGTATGGGAGGCGGCCTGAGCGGACGCGTGCCGCCCAATCCCACCTGGTCCTGACAAATCCCAGATAGAGCGCCTTGGGGCAGCGATCAGGCTTGTTGGCACTTCTGCTGGCACCGAATGGCAATGCGGGAAAACTCTCTCAATATTCTCAGTATCTTGATGGAATAATTAAGTGCCCTCACCCGGCACCATTTCATCATATGCTAACGTCGACTGACGTCGATAAATCAAACAAAATCAACAAATTAGACACCCCACCCGGTCGGTGGCCGTCTTTGGACATCTGTTGGCATGATTGATGGCATCGTCAGGTGCTGACGTATGCTCCTGAACCTAAGCATGGCATCTCCTCGGCGACCTTTTACACGTTCAAGGCAAAGTATGGCGGCATGGACATGTCCGGTGCCCGCCAGCTGAAGGCGCTCGAAGATGAGAACGCCCGCCTGAAGAAGCTGCTCGCCGAGCGGATGCTGGACAACGCCATCCTGAAGGACGTTGCCGCAAAAAATGGTGACGCCCGATACGAGGCGTAAGCCGTGGCCCACGCCTGTATCCGCTGGAGCCTCGACTTCGTGTCGGATGCCTTCACCGATGGCGGCCGCTTCCGGTGAGCCCGGTGACGGGGCCCCGCGGTGCGCCGGTTCTCAGGGCGGCCCGCCGTGGCTGAGGAGCGAACTCCGCCGCACCCGGCCGTAGCGCGGCGTAAGGTCCACGCCGGCCCGCTTGAGCGCGCGGGCGATGCGGGCGATGCCGGTGCGGATCGCCTCCGGCGTGAGCGCGGCGTAGCCCAGCACGAGGGCACGCGGATAGCGGGATGGCCCGATCTCGTGCGCGCCGGCCGCCTCCAGCGTATAGACGCCCACACCTTCCTCGGCCGCCAGCTGCGCCACCTCCTGCACGGAGGGGAAATGATCCGGCAGCGTCCACATCACATGCATCCCGGCCTCGGCGCCGGAGATGCGGGCGGTGCCGAAATGCTCCGTCAGGCTCTCCACCAGCGTCTGGCGCGCCTCGCTGTAGGTCTGGCGGATGCGCCGCACATGGCGGGCGAACCGGCCCTGCGCGATGAAGTCGGCGAGCACGATCTGGTCGATCCACGGATGCCCGTAGCTGGCGATGCTCTTGACGTGGCGGATGGGTCCGACGAGTTGCTTCGGCACCACGGCGTAGCCGATACGCAGCCCCGCACCGATGGATTTCGAGAAGGTGCCAAGATAGATCACCGACGTGTTGCCGTTGAGCCCCGCCAGCGCCGCAAGCGGCGGGCCGTCATAGCGGAAGTCGCTGTCGTAATCGTCCTCGATGATATAGGCGCCGCTGCGCTGCGCCCACGAAAGCAGTTCGCGCCGGCGACCGGCGCTCATGGTGGTGCCGGTGGGGAACTGGTGGGACGGCGTCACGTAGGCCAAGGTCGCCCCGCAGCCGGCGAGCAGCTCCGTGCACAGGCCGCCCGGGTCCACCGGCACCGGCACGAGCGTGCCGCCATAGCTGGAGAAGACCAGCGCCGCGCCCGCATAGCACGGGTCCTCCACCGCGATCTTCACGCCCGGCTGCACGAACAGGCGGCTGACGAGGTTGAAGCCCTCCTGGGCCCCGGCGGTGATGATCACCTGGTCCGGATCGGCCGGGATCGCCCGGTTGGCGGAGACATGCGTGGCGATGGCGCGGCGCAGCTCGATGGCGCCTTCCGGCGGGCCATAGCCGGAAAGGTTGCCGCTGGCGCGCGACAGGTTTTCCAGCAGCAGCTGCCGCCACTCGCGCAGCGGGAAATTGCGGCTGTTGGCGCTGCCGTACCAGAAATCCACCTGCAACCGCGTGGGGCCGGTCTGCACCATGCGCAGGGCCCCGGCGCGCAGCAGCACGGGCGGGTGCACCACCGCCGGTCCTGCCGGTTTCGGTGCCTCATTCGAAGGCGGCGTGGACGGCGTGGACGCACCACTGGGCCGGTCGAGGCAGGCAAGCCCCAGGCAGGATTCGGGCAGCATGTCGCAGACGAAGGTTCCCGCGCCCGGCCGCATGGCGAGATAGCCCTCCTTCGCCAGCCGCTCGAACGCGAGCACCACGGTGTTGCGCGAAACCTTCAGCTCCCGCGCCAGCTCCCGCGACGAGGGAAGCGGCGTTCCAGGCCGGAGCGTGTCGGCGAGGATGGCGGCGCGCACCTGTTCGTAGATCTGCTCCTGTAGCGTCGAGGCGTCCGAGCGGTCGAGATGCAGCGGAATCATGAGCCTGCCTGTTCCTTGCCCCATCCGGGAATCAGGCAATTAATATGCCATCACAATGCAGGATGGCTCCTCGCGCAGGCTTGTTCAGGCGAGGCCGGAGACCACCCCGCGCACGCCGGGATCGGACCGTGCCGCCTCCAGACTACCGCGAAAGACGATCTCGCCGCGCTCGATGACATGGATGTGCGAGACGTATTCGGGAATGTGCTGGACGTTGGATTCCGCCATCAGGACAGCCTTTCCCGCGGCACGGATGGAGGCGATACCGGCGGCGATGGTGGGGATGATGGCGGGTGAGAGGCCCTCGAACGGCTCGTCGAGCAGCAAAAGGTCAGGGTCGAGCGCCAGCGCGCGGGCGATGGACACCATCTTGCGCTCGCCGCCGGACAGCTCGGCGCCGCCGCGCTGCATGTAGGTCTTCAGCTTGGGAAACACCTCGTAGGCGAGCGCGATGCGCTCCGCCGCGGGCCGCGCGGTAGGGCGGGTCCAGGTGCCGAAGGCGATGTTTTGCGCCACCGTGAGGCTGGCGAACACCTCGCTCTCCTCGGGCGAGAAGCCGATTCCGTGCCGGGCGATATGGTGCGGCGACCGTCCGGAGATGAGCGCGCCGCGCCAGCGAATTTCGCCCGTCCGCGGCTTCAGCTGACCCATGAGGGTGCGCAGCAGGGTGGTCTTGCCCGCCCCGTTGCGGCCGACGAGGCAGACGATCTCGCCCTCCTTCACCTCCAGGCCAACACCGTGGAGGATCGGGGCGCCGGCGATGTCGACGCTGACGCCTTCAACCGAGAGCATGATGGGGCACCTTGCCGACGAGGGTGTCGATCACCTCCGGATCGCGGAAGAAGGCATCCGGCCGCATGTCGGCGACGATCTGCCCGGCTTTCAGGCCGATGACGCGCGTGGCGTAGCGGGAGATCAGGTCCATGTCGTGCTCCACCAGGACGAGGCTCTCCACACCGCAGCGGCGCGCCGCGTCCAGCAGCGTTTCCATGATGCGGTGCTTGTCGGCGCTGGAAATGCCGCTGGTGGGCTCGTCCAGCAGCATCAGGCGCGGGCGCAGGGTGAGGGCGCTGGCGATGTCCACCAGCTTCTTCTCGCCCTGCGAGAGCGCCGAGCAGGGGGTGGACAGGCGATGCGCGAGGCCGAAGGCGGCGGCGATCGCCCGCACCTCGTCGCGCTCGGCCTTGTAGAGAGACGCCGGCTTCCACAGGCGGAAGGTTTCGCCCGCGCGGGCGAAGGCGCCCACGGCGATCATGTCCTCCACCGTGAAGGTGGGATAGACGGTGACGAGCTGGAACGAGCGGGCAAGGCCGCGCAGGGCCAGCGCCGCAGGGCCGAGGCCCAGCACCGAGCGCCCCTCGAAGATCACGTCACCGCTGTCCGGTGTGTAAAGGCCGGACAGGGTGCTGACGAGGGTGGTCTTGCCGGCGCCGTTGGGGCCGACGACCGCCACCACTTCCCCCTTGCTTACGTCGAACGAGACGTCCGACAGGGCGGTGAAGGCCCCGTATGTCTTGGTGATGCCAAAGGCGCGCAGCAGCATTTCCATCAGCGCTTCCTCTCGAACAGGCCGGTGATCAGCCCCAGTATGCCGCGCGGCGCGAAGATGATGATCAGGGCCAAAGCCGCCCCCATGGCGAAGCGCCAGTATTGTGTATTGGCCATCAGCGCATCCTGAAGGAGCGTGAAGGACAGGGAGCCGACGATGGGGCCGAACAATTGACCAAGCCCGCCGAGGATGATGATGAAGATCATGTTGCCCGACTGTGTCCAGAAGGACTGCTCGGGATCGGCCGCCCCGATGCTCACGGCGAGGATGGCGCCTCCCACCGCGCAATAGACCGCCGAGAGCACGAAGGCGACGTAGCGCAGCTTGAAGACGCCGACGCCGAGGAAGGCCGTCTTGCGCTCATTGTCCCGCGCGGCCTTGAGCGCGAGCCCGAAGGGCGAAGAGACGATGACCGCCATGATGGCGAACATCGCCAGGAACACCCCCAGCACGTACCAGTAGAACGGCCCGACGAGGAAAGCCGTCTTGCTGATGGAGGTGAAGTTCATGCCGAACAGGCTGGGGCGGGCGACGGAGATGCCGGATTCGCCGCCCGTGAGATCGTAGAACTTGAACAGGAAGGAATGGAAGATCATCCCGAAGGCGAGGGTCAGCATGGAGAAGAAGATGGTCGCATAGCGCAGGCATAGCAGGCCGATGAGGGCAGCGATGGTGCCGCTCGCCAGCATGGCCACGAGCAATTGCACCTCAAAGCTGCGCACGCCGAGCTTGGTGCCCAGCACCGCGCTGGCATAGGCCCCCACCGCCATGAACATGGCGTGGCCGAATGACAGAAGCCCGCCATAGCCGAACAGCAGGTTCAGCCCCAGCAGCGCGATGGAATAGGCGATGATGGGGATGATCAGCGTCGTGTAGTACATGCCGAGCACGAACGGCGCCGCGGCGAGGCCGGAAAGGATGAGGGCGAAGGCGATCGCGTTCTTCATGCCGCGGCCTTTCCGAACAGTCCGTAAGGCCGGAGCACCAGCACGAACACCACGACGAGGTAGATGGACATCACCTCCATCTCCGGGAAGTAGCTGAGCGAGAGTGCCCGCAGCAGCCCCACGATGAGCGCGCCGAGGAAGGCGCCGCGAATGCTGCCCAGTCCCCCGATGACCACCACCGCGAAGGTCTCCACGATGAGCGCGATGGGCATTTCGAGGGAGGCCGCGGTGGTGGGGATGACGAGCGCCCCGCCCACCGTGCCCAGCATGGAGCCGAGCATGAAGACCAGCATGTTGATGCGCCGCGTATTTGCCCCTAGCGCCTCGGCCATCTGTCGGTTCTCCGCCGTGGCGCGGATGATGTGGCCCAGCGGCGTGCGGTCGATGAGCCACCACAGCAGCCCTGCCACCAGAAGGGCGCAGGCGATCACCGCGGCGTTGTAGGCGGGGAAGGTGAAGGCGCCGATGGCGATCATGCCGTAGACCGACGGCAGGTCGGCAAGGAGGCGCGGCTGCGCCCCCCACACGTAGCGCAGCACATCCTGGAACATCAGCACGAAGGCGAATGTCATCAGGAGCTGAAAGGCCTCGTCCCGCCCGTAGACGGTGCGCAGCACCCGTTCCACCAGGAAGCCCACCTGGCCGGCGAGGAGGCCGGCCACGATCAGCACCGGCAGCAGCAGGAGGGCCGGGCCGCCCTGCGCCGAAAACCACTCGAACACCGACGCCCCGAAATACGCGCCGAACGCGTAGAGCGAGCCCGCGGTGAGGTTCACGATCCGCTGCACGCCGAAGATGAGTTGCAGTCCCGCCGTGACGAGGAACAGCACCGCGGCGTTGAACAGGGCCGCGAACAGGAGGTCGACCGTTGCCATGGGTGCGTGCTTCCCGTCTGGGGTCAGACCGGGAAGGTGGCGGTTTCGAGCCAGCCCCAGAAATCCGCGCCCGGCGGCTTCTGGAGCACGGAGGCGGGATAGCTGTAGGGCGTCTGGAGGGTGGAGACGTCGTACGGATTGTCGTGGGTGCCGAAGCCGCCGTAGAACACCTCCTCGGCGATATGGTCCTTGCGCATGGCCGCCGGACCACCGAAGGATTCAAACGTGATGCCCTCCATGGCCTGCGCGACCTCCTCGGGCTTGGGCCAGGAGCCGCCTTTCGCCGCCACGACCTTCTCCACGCCCGTCTTGTAGAGGTTCATGGCGAAATAGGCGCGCTCGCATTCCCAATGCGGGTAGTCCTTGAAGCGATCCATATAGTAATCGACGAATTCTTTCTGCGCGGCAGAAGGGTTTGGCTTCGCGAAATACATCGTGTTGTAGCATAAAAGCGTGCCCACGGGGGTGAACGGCTTCTTCAGCTGTCCATGCTGGTGCCCCGCCTGCACCAGCACCATACGCGCTGTGTCGGTCAGGCCGGCGCTGGTGGCGGCGCGCATGAAGATGGGCAGGTCCGCATTGCCCAGCACGCAATAGATGAGGTCGGGCTTGGCCGCCTTCAGCGCCGCCACGTTGGAGGTGAAGTCGAGTTGGCTGAAGCTCGACCACTGCTCGGACACCACCTCCGCATCGATACCGAACTTCTTGTTGAGCGCCTTGAAGGCGGTCCACACGTTGCGGCCGTAAGTATAGTCCGGGCTGATGGCGGCGATGCGCTTGAACTGGCCTTTCAGATGCTTGGCCGCGATGAGCGAGGCCATCACCGCCTCGCACTCGTTGTCGGTGCTCTTGAACACGAATTTCGGCGAGGGCATGGTCTCCTTCACGCCGTCCTGCGTGGTGCCGTCCCAGAAGATGGTCAGCACCTGCATGTCTTCCAGCGTCGGCGCCATGGGCAGGGTCACGCCGGTGGAATAGCCGCCCTGGATGCAGTCCACCTTCTCCTGCAACACCAGGCGCCGCGCCCGCTCCAGCGTTTCCTTTGCGTTGGTCTCCTCTTCCACCACCAACTCTATCTTGCGGCCGGCAATGCCGCCGGCCTCGTTGATCTTCTTTGCGGTCCATTCGGCGGAGCGCAGCCCGTTCTCGCCGATATAGGCCGCCGTGCCGGCGCGCGGCGCGATGATGCCGATCTTCAGCGGCGTATTCTGCGCCAGCGCCGGCATGGGGAAGGCGCCGAGGGCGCTTGTGGCCGCAAGACCTGCCGCGCCCTTGAGAAGTCCTCGGCGGTCGATACCTGTGGTGGGCTTCATGTCGATCTCCGGAAGGTCGGTGGAGAGGCGGCGCCTTTGGCGCTCAGGCTTTTTGAAACGGAAACGCGCCCCCCTGTTCAGGCGGCGAGCGCGTCGAGAGCGGCCTTCACCTCGGCCGCCGCATCCGGCTCCAGGCCGAGGATGGGGGGACGCGGCCCACCGGCCGGCTTGCCGAGCAGGTCCATGCCCGTATGCGCCACGCGGATGATGCCGTAGCGACCGCCGAGCTCGCTCAGGGGAAACAGCTTCATCCCGGCGGCATAGGCGCCGGCCACGTCCCCGGCCTTGGCCGCGTTCCAGTAGGCGACGCAGGCGGCCGGGCAGATGTTGGCAAGGCCGGTGAACCAGGCGGGCGCAATGGCCAGCGCGGGTTCGAGGATCAGCGTGTCCTGCCCGATGCCCACCTTCACCTTGCCGCCGGTGAGCTTGGGCACCATGAAGGCGCGCGAGAGGTCGCCGGACGAATCCTTCATGCCCACCACGTTCGGGATGGCGGCGAGCTTCTGGACGATGGCGGGGGTGAGGTCGATGCCCGCGAGGCCGGGATTGTTGTAGAGCCACACCGGCAGGTCGCTCGCGGCCGCCACCGTTTCGTAATGGATGAGGATTTCCCGCTCGGTCGGGCCCCAATAGTTCAGCGGCACCACCAGCACGGCGTCGGCGCCGTGATCGGCGGCGTGCCTCGAAAGGCGCACGCTCTCCGCCGTGGTCATGGCGCCGATGCCGGTCATGATGGAGATGCGGCCATCCACGTGCCGCGCCATCTCCTCCAGCGCCTGCATCTTCTCCGCTTCGGTGAAATACCCGTTGGCGCCCGTGCTGCCGAAAAGAGTGAGGCTGTGGATGCCGGCTGCAAGCGCCTCATCAAGATGTTTCTTCCACCGGCTAAAGTCGATCGATCCATCGGACGCGATCGGCGTGACGGAAAATAGAGAAACGCCTTCGATATTCATTCTGGCCATGCCACACCTCTCAATCTTCACTATCGAGCCTGAGGCCGAACCGCGGCCTTCACAAGCGCTCCCATGGATCCGGTTCACGAAAAAACAATGAGACCAGCGTGCGGAGGCCTTCGGGATCGGGGCAGGATTCGCATAAGTTCATCGCAGTCACGGGGCTTCGGGAGCCCGCGAAAGAGGACGATGAGCGACATGGCGGAAGACCGTATGGTCAAGACCACCTGCCCCCGCGATTGCTACGACGCCTGCGGCATCACGGTGACGCTGCGCGACGGCGCCATCCAGAAGGTGCTGGGCGATCGCGACCACGCCATCACGCGCGGCGCGCTCTGCGGCAAGTGCGCCATCGTCTATAACGGCGCTTGGCGCGCGCCGGACCTGCGGCTCTCGACCCCCCTCAAGCGCATCGGCGCGAAGGGCGAGGGCACATTCGCGCCGATTTCTTGGGACGAAGCGCTCGGCCTCATCGCCGAGCGCTTCGGCGCGCTGTTGGAGGAGGGCGCGGCGCGCACCATCCTGCACACCCACTATACCGGCACGGTGGGCCTCGTCGGCGGCTGGTATCCCATACGCTTCTTCAATCGCCTGGGCGCCACCGAGATCGATCCGGATACCGTCTGCAACAAGGCCGGGCACGTGGCGCTGGAGATGATCTTCGGGGAGTCCCTCGAAGGCTTCGATCCGCGCACCGCCCGCGATGCCCGCACCATCCTCGTGTGGGGTGCCAACCCCTCCCACTCGGCCCCTCACCAGAACAAGGGCTGGCTGAAGGACGCGCGGGCGGCGGGCACGCGCATCATCGCCGTGGACCCCATCGCCCACGACACGGCCCGCGCGGCCGATCTTCACCTGCAATTGCGGCCCGGCACCGATGCGGCGCTCGCCTTCGCCTTCATGCACGTGCTGCGCCGGGACGGGCTGGCGGACGAAGGCTTCCTTTCAGCCCATGTGCTGGGGGCGGACGAGCTGATCCCGGCCATCGACGCCATGACGCCGGAACGGGCAGCGGAGCTGTGCGGCGTGCCGGCGGACCTCATCATCGCGGCGGCGCGCGCCTATGGAGGGGGGCCTTCACTGCTCTGGCTAGGCCAGGGGGTGCAGCGCCAGCCTTATGGCGGCAACGCCTTCCGCGCGCTGGCGGCGCTGGTGGCGTTCGCCGGCCATCTGGGCAAGCCGGGCGCCGGCTTCCTCTACATGAACGGGCCGGGTGGGCGCGGCATCGACATGGCAACCGTCACCGCCCCCACGCTCGCCCGCGAGAGTGTCCCCGCCATCAGCCACATGGACCTTGCGGCAACGCTGGAGGACCCGGCGGCTGCGCGGGCCTTCGTGAACTGGAACAACAACCCCGCTGCCTCCTCGCCGGAGCAGGCGCGGCTCAGGGCAGCGCTGAAGCGGGAAGACCTGTTCCACGTGGCGGTGGACCTGTTCCACACCGACACCACCGCCTATGCGGACATCGTGCTGCCGGCGGCAAGCTTCCTCGAGTGCGACGACCTGGTGCTGTCCTATTTCGACCTCACCGTCTCGGCGCAGGTGAAGGCGGGCGATCCGCCCGGCACGGCGCTGCCCAATTCGGAGATCTTCCGCCGCCTCGCCGCCGCCATGGGATTTGCCGAGCCGGAGCTGTTCGAGACCGACGCGGATCTCATCGCCCGCCTGCTGGCGCAGACGCCCTTTGAGGGCACGTTCGCCGATCTGGCCGCCATCGGCACCGCCACCGTGTTCCCGGAGCCCAGGGTGCAGTTCGCCGGCCTTGCCTTCAACACGCCCTCGAGGCGCATCGAGCTGGCGAGCGCGCGGGCGGAGGCGCTCGGTCTGCCGCGCCTGCCGCAGCCCCATGCGGATGCGCGCACGCAGGCCGGCCGCGTGCGCGTCCTCTCCCCCGCCTCCCCATGGCTGTTGAATTCGAGCTACGGCAACGATCCGGTCATCCACCGCCGCCTCGGCGTGCCCACCGTCGCGCTCCATCCCGATGATGCCGCGCGCGAGGGGCTGGCCGAGGGGGACAAGGTCGTGCTCGCCAACGGGGAAGGGCAGCTGCCGCTCACCGTCACCCTGTCGGACCGCACCCAGCCGGGCGTTGCCCTCGTCCACAAGGGCCGCTGGCCGGCCTTCTCGCCGGGGGATGCGAACGTGAACGCGCTGGTGGGCGGTCTCAAGAGCGACATGGCCGAGAGCACCACCGTCCACGGCACCGAGGCGCGGCTGGTGCGGCTGGCGGCGGCCGAGTGAGCCTATGCACAAGCGGCGTGGCGGCTCACGATGCAGCGCATCTACAGCCCCTATACCGAGCGGGGCGCTATCAAGGGCCTATTGCCCTACGGCCCGCACAACGTGCGTGACGTCCTTGCCACCCGCATCCTGAAGGTCACGGGCTCCTACGAGCAAGCCCGCTGCGCAATTCCGAATACGCCCGAGATGGTCGCGAAACTATCCGGGCGCTTCCTCCCGCAGGACAAGGCTGCGCTCGCGGCCCGGATCCTCAACCCAGCGTGGGAGGCGGCCTGAGTGGCTGCGCCCCCTCTCAGCCCATCTGATCCTTGCAAATCCCGGATAGCGTGATCCAGGGGCAGCGGCCAGCGCTGCGATAAGGGTGGGCATCCAAGGGCGCTCACGGCCATATAGATATCCGCGCGACGGGCTTATTCGTTGATATTATAGTTGGACTGAAATTGTCACATGGAGTGCGCGGCCAGATGCCGAACGAGAAGCGTGCGGGCCTTGGACCAAATGCGAAGACCGCATCCAGGAGCCAGGCGGTGCCTCAGCTGTTTGAACGCAACTGCTCGGTCGGACGCACAATCTCCATCATGTCGGATGCGTGGAGCTTCCTCGTCATACGCGAGGCGTTCTTCGGCGCGCGGCGGTTTGAACAGTTCCGGACCGCGCTCGGGCTGCCACGCGGCACGCTTGCGGAACGGCTGAAGCGCCTCACCGTGCGCGGCATTTTCCGCCAGGTGCACTATTCGGCGAATTCAAGCCGAGCCGAATATCATCTCACGCGCTGTGGAATGGAGCTGTACCCGAGCTTCGTCGCACTGATCCGCTTCGGCGACCGCTGGCTTTCCGGCCCGGAAGGGCCGCCGCTCAAGCTGATCCACGCCACCTGTGGGCAGGAATGCGAACCCTATGTGGCTTGTTCCCACTGCCTCGGCGAGGTGAAGGCAAACCGTGTGCGCTACCGCGACGGACCAGGCGCTGGCCGCACCCCCGTGGAGCCGGCGAAGCGGGCGCGACGCACTGCTGAGTCATCGAGCTTCTCGCGTGGGCGCCCGAGCTCGGTATCGCGTTCCCTGGAGATCATCGGCGACCGCTGGAGCTTTCTTATCCTGCGCGAGGCATTCTTCGGCGTGCGGCGGTTCGACCAGATGCAGACAGAGCTCAGGATCGCGCCCAACATCCTCACCGAAAGGCTCGGGCGGCTCGTAACGCGCGGCGTGTTCGATCGGGTCAAGTACCAGGATCTGCCCGAGCGCTACGAATATCGGCTCACCGAAATGGGCAAGGACCTCTACGGCGCATTCATCACCATGGGCGCGTGGGGCGACCGGTGGCTGTCCGCCGGCGATCCGCCGCTGGTCCTGACGCATCTCGACTGCGGGCACGATTTTTCCGCGGTGGTGGTGTGCAACAAGTGCCGCAAGCCCATCGAGGCCCCCGACATGCGCTACCGCCTCAACTACGATCCGGCCCTCTACGGCGCTCCGCAGGCCGGCGACCGGATAGTCGAGATTTTGGTGTCGGGGGAGGATGCGCCTGCTCAGGATGTGCCCAGCCAAGACCCGGCGACGCAAGATGAGGCCCGGCCGGGGAAGCGGGCGGCCCCACGCCGGGGCCGCCCAGGGACCGCTACTTCTTGATCAGCGGGCACTGGCTCTGCGACAGCGGGCGGAAAGCCTGCTCGCCCGGAATGACCTGCACCAGCTTGTAATAGTCCCACGGGCCCTTCGATTCCGAAGGACTCTTCACCTGATAGACGTACATGTCGTGGATGAAGCGGCCATCGGCGCGGATGTAGCCGTTCTTGGCGAAGAAGTCGTTGACCTTCATCTCGCGCATCTTGGCCATGACGGCCTGAGCCTCATCGGTTCCGGCAGCCTCGACAGCCTTCAGATAGAGCATGGTGGAGGAATAGTCTCCCGCATCGCCCATGTGCGGCTTGCGGCCCATGCGCGCCTCGAAGCGCTTGGAGAAAGCGCGGGTCTCGTCGTCCCGATCCCAGTAGAAGGCATTGGTGAGCACGAGGCCCTGGGCATTCTCAAGGCCCATGGAATGGATGTCGGTGATCCACACGAGGAGCCCGGCGAGGGACTGCTTGCCGGACTGCGTCAGCCCGAAATCGTGCGCGGCCTTTACGGCGTTGATGAAGACGGTGCCGGAGCCGGCGACCGCGATCACGTCCGCTCCCGATCCCTGCGCCTGCAGCATGAAGGAGCCGTGATCGAGGGTGTTGATGGGGTAGCGCACAGCGCCCACCACGCTGCCCCCGCCTGCCTTTACCACCGACGCTGTGTCGGCCTCCAAGGCGTGGCCGAAGGCATAGTCCGCGGTCAGGAAGAACCAGTTCTTCTTGCCTTGCTTGATGAGTGCGTTCCCCGTGCCGACAGCCAGCGCATAGGTGTCGTAGGCATAGTGGATCGAGTTCGGCGTGCACATGTCGCCGGTGAGGCGCGAGGAGCCCGAGCCGTTGATGATGGCGATGCCGTTCTTTTCCTTCGCCACCCCGGCGACGCCGATCGCCACGGCCGAATTGATGAGGTTCGCGATCATGTCGACCTTGTCGACGTCGAACCATTCCTTCGCCTTGGCGATGGCAATCTCGGTCTTGTTCTGGTGGTCGGCGACAATGACCTCGATGGGCTTGCCGAGGACCTTCCCGCCGAAGTCTTCCACGGCCATCTTCACCGCCGTGACGGATCCCTCACCCGATTCATGGGAGAACTGCCCCGACATGTCGGTGAGAACGCCGATCTTCACCATGTCGTTGGCGATCTTGCCGGCCGCGGGCGGAGCCGCGGGGGTCTGAGCATGGGCCGGCAGCGACATGGCAAGCGCGGCGCATATCGTCGCCACGTGTGCAATCCTGGACATCCGTCTTCCTCCTGCGTGATCCGGCGCGCCTTTCCGGCTTAGCGTCCGGCTGGTCTGTCCCCGCACCGACCCATGTCTTTCATAAATGGACGTTTGAATTGCCGCGTCCCGGTCATTTCATCCCGCGGTGCAGTATGGAGTCTTGCGCGCCGCAGGAAATGCTGTCTGAGGCCGGTTCGTCGGTCCCGTATCGGTCGGTGCGGCATTGACAACAGCACTTTCAGTCTATTAATGCAAGTTACGAATTGATCAGCGGATCCGATCGACGCGACCGCCGTCCGGCGGCACGACGGGCCGGACAAGAACCGCTGGTGCCCGCCCGCGGGCAGGCCTGGAAGGGAGGCGGCAGGTGAGCGCGCGCGAAATGCCGGACCGACGGCAGAACTATCGACACTTCCGGGAGATCACGACGCGCTGGATGGACAATGACGTCTACCAGCACGTGAACAACGTGGTTTATTACTCATTCTTCGACACGGCCGTCGGCCATTACCTGATCGAGACAGGTGCGCTGGACGTCGAGGCCAGTCCCGTCATCGGGCTCGTGGCGGAGACGCGCTGCCAGTATTTCTCGTCCCTGTCCTTTCCCTCGAAGGTGCACGCGGGCCTGCGCGTCGGGCGCCTCGGAACTACCAGCGTGCGATACGAGATCGGCCTCTTCCGCGATGCGGACGATGTGGCGGCCGCACAGGGGCATTTCATCCATGTCTATGTGGACCGCGCCACGAACCGGCCGGTTCCGCTCCCGGACAAGCTGCGCCATGTTCTTGCGCCCCTCGTCGTCGACGAGGCGGGCATCGGGGCCAGGGAGGGCTGAATGGCGGATATCGAGATCGCCGTCGAGGATCACATCGCCACCGTTACGCTGAATCGTCCGGCGCAGCGCAACGCCATGACGCTCGCCATGTGGCGCGACGTGGCGCGGATATTCTCCGAACTTGGCGCGGACCGCGATGTGCGGGCGATCCTGCTCGCAGGCGCGGGCGCCGACTTCAGCGTCGGGGCCGACATTTCCGAATTTCCGGTGGTGCGCCACACGCTGGAGCAGAGCGTGGAATATGAAGTGGCGGTGGATGCGTCGTCCGACGCCATCGCCGGAGCGGGCAAGCCGACCATCGCCGTGGTCTCCGGCTATTGCCTCGGCGGGGGGTGCCACCTCTCCATGTCCTGCGATTTTCGCATCGCCGCGCCGACCGCCATCTTCGGCATTCCGGCGGCCAAGCTTTCCATCGTCTATGGCGTGCGCAGCACCCAGCGCCTGCTTTCGCTCGTCGGGCTCACGCAGGCGAAGCGCATCCTCTACACGGCGGATCGCATCCCCGCCGAGGAGGCGCTGCGCATCGGCTTCGCAGACGACCTGGCTGACGACCCGATGGCTGCGGCCCGAACCCTCGCCGGACGCATCGCGGCGAATGCGCCGCTCTCCGTGAGCGGGGCGAAGTTCATCCTCGACGGTCTCGCCATGGGGCCCGGAGCCCTCGATCTCGATGCCGCCCAGGCGCGCATCGACGGCGCATCCCGCAGCTTCGACTATCAGGAGGGGCGCAATGCCTTCGCCGAGAAGCGCCCGCCGCGCTTCGAGGGGCGGTGAGCGGTCCCGCACGGGAGGAAACAGCCATGAAGATGCACGTGCTTTCCGGCGGCCGCCTCCGGATGAAGCGGCACATCTACCAGCCCGATGCCGACCGCAGCGAGAGCATCGAGCTGCCGGTTGCCTCGATCCTCTTGCGACATGCCCAGGGCAACGTCCTGTTCGACACGGGCTGCCACCCGTCCGTCGTGGACGATGCCGAGGCGCGATGGGGCGGCGTGGCGCGGGCCATGACGCCGATCATGGGGCGCGAGGACAACGTGGTCTCGCAGCTCTCCTGCGTGGGTCTTGGGGCCGATGACATCGACGTGGTGGTCTGCTCGCACTTTCACCCGGACCATTGCGGCTGCAACGGCTTTTTCCGCAATGCGACAGTCATCGTCCACGCGGCGGAACTCGCGGCAGCGAAGGCGGAGAATGCCGCTTCCGCGGGCTATCTCCCGGTCGAGTGGGACCAGGGCAATCCCCTGGAGCTGATAGAAGGCGAGAAGGATCTGTTCGGCGACGGGCGCGTCACCCTCATCCCGTTGCCGGGCCACACGCCCGGCCTCACCGGTGCGCTCGTCGCTCTGGACCGCGACGGCGCCTTCCTGCTGGCCTCCGACGCGGTGAGCCTGCGGACCAGCCTCGACCCCGGCGTGGTGCCGAAGAACACCTGGAACGTCGATCTTCACCATCGCTCCATCGCGGAAATCCGCAGGATCGAGGCAGGCGGCGCCACCGTCCTGTGCGGCCATGACGACGCCCAGTGGCAGACCCTGCGGAAGGGGGCCGACGCCTACGAGTGAGGCGCAGTCCCGTTTCTATCCATCCTCTCAGTCAAGGCGGATTTTCCATGGATCTCAATCTCAAGGGCAAGGTTGCGCTGGTCACCGGCGGGGCGCGCGACGTGGGGCGCGAGATTTCGCTCGCCCTCGCCGCCGAGGGTGCAACCGTCGCGCTGAACTACCGCAACTCGGCGGAAGAAGCTCAGGCCGTCGTGGACGAGATCCGCGCGCTCGGCGGCGAGGCCAAGGCCTACAAGGCGGACGTCGCAGACTTCGCCGCCGTAAAGGCGATGGTCGAGGCCATCGTCACAGATTTCGGCGGCCTGAACATCGTGGTCAACAATGCCGGCCTCGCCATCCGGCAGAAGTTCACCGACTCCACCGAGAAGGAATGGAAGGCGCAGATCGATACCTGCCTCTATGGCGCGATCCATCTCGCCCACGCGGCCGTCCCGCATCTGGAAAAGGCGGGCGACGGGCGCCTCATCGCCATCGTCGGCGACTCCTCGCGCGTGGGCGAATCCGGCCTCGCCATCGTGGCGGCGGCGCGGGCGGGCACCATCGCCCTCATGAAGTCGCTGGCGCGAGAGCTGGGCCGCAGCGGCCTGACGGCCAACACCGTTTCCCTCGGCCTCGTCGAGACCGCTCACGACCGCTCGTGGGTGGAAGCCAATCGCGACAAGCTCACCAAATTCTATCCGCTGCGCCGCCTCGGCCAGCCGGAGGACATCGCACCGACCGTCGCCCTGCTCGCCTCGCCGAAGGGGTCGTGGATCACCGGGCAGGTGATCTCCATCTCCGGCGGCTTCTGCATGGTGTGAAGACAGCCGCGCACAAGAACGCGGTCATCGAAGGGGAGGAACGGATGCTCAAAGCGAATCTGATCGCTCCGGTGCCGGAGCTGTTGCGGCGGCATGCGACGGAGCGCGGCGGGAAAGTCGCGTTCCGAGATGCCCGGCGCGCCGTCACCTATGCCGAGCTGGCGCGGCGCACGGCGAACCTCGCCGGCCATCTCGCCGGCCTCGGCGTCGGGTCCGGCGATCGCGTGGCGATCCTGCTGCCGAACAGCGTCTCCTGGGTGGAGGCCTGCCTTGCCATCGTCCGGGCCGGGGGCGTCGCGGTGCCCATCAGCGCCGAGGCGGCGCCGGGAGAGGTGTCTTACCGCCTGTCCGACGCCGCGTGCCGGATCGTCATCACCACGGCCGCCCGCGCGGAGATGGTGGAGGCATTGCGGGCTGAGGCACCTAGCGTCGCCGGCCTGCTGCTGGTGGACGCCCCGGCCGGCGATCTGCGCAGCTTTGAGGCGCTGGCGGAGCTGCCATCCGCCGCGCCTGCGCGCGATCCCGATGATATCGATGTGGCGTCCTTCATCATCTACACGTCCGGGACCACCGGACGCGCCAAGGGCGTGCTGCTCACCTGCCGCAGCATGCTGTGGGTGACGGCGGCGTGCTGGAGCCCGGTCGTGGGCCTGAATGCGGACGACACGGTGCTGTCGCCGCTGCCGCTCTTTCATTCCTACGCCCTGAATTTCTCGGTTCTCTCCATCCTCGCCACGGGCGCAAGCGAGTACATCCTGGAGAAATACTCGACCCGCGAGGCCATGCGCCTGCTCGAAACCGGCGAGTTCACGGTCTTTCCCGGCGTCCCCACCATGTTCCATTATCTGATGGAGGCGGCGCAGGCCGAGGGGCGGACCTCCCTGCCGGGACTGCGCGTGTGCGTCTCGGCCGGCGCCATCATGCCGGCGACGCTGAACGCGGCGTTCGAAGGGGCCTTCGGCGTGCCTCTGCTGGATGGCTACGGAATCACCGAAACCTCCACCATGGTGACGATGAACGCCGCCTCGTCCTCGCGCGTCATGGGGTCGTGCGGCCTGCCCCTGCCGGGCGTCGCGCTGCGCATCGTCGATCCCGCGAGCCTGCGCGACCTCGATGCCGAGCAGGAGGGCGAGCTGATCGTGCGCGGGCCGAACGTCATGCTCGGCTATCACAACAAGCCAGAGGAAACGTCCAAGGCGCTACGCAACGGCTGGTACCACACCGGCGACCTCGCCCGTGCCGATCGCAACGGCTTCGTCACCATCACCGGCCGGCTCAAGGAGCTGATCATCCGTGGCGGGCAGAACATCGCCCCGGCGGAGATCGAGGAGGTGGTGCTGCTCTTCTCCAGCGTGCTCGACTGCGCCGTGGCGGGTGTCGCTCATCCCCAGCTCGGCGAGGTGCCGGCTTTGTATGTGGTGCCACGCGACTCCAGCTTCGACGCGGACATGCTGCTGGACCACTGCCGGCATCACCTCTCGTCCTACAAGGTGCCCCACGTGGTGCATCAGGTGGACGAGATTCCGCGCACCGGCTCCGGCAAGATCATCCGCTTTCGGCTGAAGGAGATGGTGCAGCCGTTGCCCTGACCCGGCGGCACCGCCGACTTCCCGCAAAGGGACAGGCGCCGGATCCTTCGGGTCCGGCGCCTGCTCTTTTTTGCGGATGGGTCTGCGGGGGGCGGCTCAGCCTGATGCGGAGGCCCGCGCGGCCTGCACCAGCCGGAACAGGCGATCCGGCGTCACCGGCAGGGTGTCCACCTCGATGCCGAGCGGAGCGAGCGCATCCGACACCGCATTTGCGATGGCCGCCGGCGCGCCGATGGTGCCACCCTCTCCCATGCCCCGGAAGCCGCCGATATTGTTCGGCAGTTCCGCCTCCACGTGCAGGATCTCGATCTGCGGCATGGTGCTGGCGATGGGCACGAGATAGTCGGCAAGGCTCGCGGTCAGCAACTGCCCGCCATCGTCGTGCACGACCTCCTCCAGGAGGGCAGCGCCAATGCCTTGCGCCACGGCGCCATGCACCTGTCCATCCACGATCAGCGGATTGATGATGCGCCCGCAATCCTCCGCCACGGCGAAGCGCGTCACCGTGACGGCAAAGGTGGCGGGGTCGATCTCCACCATGGCGAGGTGGGTGGAGGCGCAGGCCGTGCCGAGATAGGGGTCGTAGCTCTCGGAGCCGACGAGATCCTCCCGCTGCTCGTGCGGGATGCGGCCCATCTGCGCATAGACCGCGTGGGCGACCTCCCGGAAAGTCATTGTTGCATTGGAGGAGCGGGCGCGGATGACGCCGCCTTCGGCCTCAAGGTCTTCCGCCGGAACATCCATGAGGAAGGCGGCGGCCTTCAGCACCTTTGCCTTCACCACCCGAGCGGTCTTGGTAGCGGCGCCGCCGCCGAGCACGGCCGAGCGGCTGGCGTAGGTGCCCGTGCCCATGGGCACGAGGGCGCTGTCGCCGTGCAGGATCTCGATGTCCTCCATGCGGCAGCCCAGTTCGTCGGCCACCACCTGGGCCAGCGTCGTCTCCAGCCCCTGCCCGTGGGACGAAATGCCGAAGGCGGCGGTGACGGCGCCGGTCGCGTCGATGCGGATGGAGGCGGTCTCGGTGCCGGTATTGATGGGCATGCCCGGCGCGACAGCGATGCGCGAGCCGATGCCGGTCAGCTCCGCATAGCTGGCAAAGCCGATGCCGACCCAGCGGCCCTCGGCCCGCGCCGCATCGCGCTGGCGCACCAGCGTCGGATAATCCACCAGATCGCACACGCCCTGGAGGCATTCCTGGAAGGCGGACCGGTCCCAGATGATGCCGGAGCCGGTGCGGTAGGGAAATTCCTCGGCCGTGACGAGATTGCGCCGGCGGATCTCGGCCGGGTCCATGCCGAGCTGGCGGGCCGCCATATCCATCAATCGCTCCATGGCGAAGGTGGAGGACGGGCGGCCGACGCCGCGATAGGGGCCTGTCGGCGGCTTGGGGGTGAGCACGCCGCGCACCCGGCCGCGATAATGCTCCATGCGGTAGGGGCCGGGCAGGAAGCTCACCACCTGCACCGGCTCCAGCGCTCCGGTCCAGGGATAGATGGAATAGGCGCCGATATCGCCGATCACGTCCGCCCGGAGGCCGAGGAGGTGTCCGTCCGCATCCACCGCCAGCTCCGCCTCGATGGTCTCGTCGAAGGCTTGGCTCATGGCGGTGAGGTCCTCCATGCGGTCGGCGACGAACTTCACCGCGCGCTCCAGCTTGCGCGCGAGCACGCAGACCAGCATCTCCTCGTGGTTCAGCGATCCCTTGCCGCCGAAGCTGCCGCCCACGTCGGGCGCCACCACGCGGATCCGGTTGCCGGGCAGGTCGAGGCAGGTGCCGAGCACGTCGCAGATGATGCCGGGGATGTTGGTGGAGGAATGCAGGGTGAGGGCCTGTCGTCGCCGGTCCCACTCGGCGAGGTAGGAGCGGGTTTCCATGGGCATGGGCGTCTTGCGCGCCATGCGGAAGCGGCCCTTCACCACCACCGGCGCCGTGGCGATCGCCGCGTCCACGTCGCCCCGGGCGAAGGTGCGGGAGATGATCACATTGGTGCCGGCCTCCTCATGCAGGAGCGGAGCGCCGTCTACAGCTGCCTCATCCTTCGAGACGGCGACGGGCAGCGGCTCGTAGTCGATGGAGATCAGCTCCAGCGCGTCCTCGGCGGCGTAACGGCTTTCGGCCACCACCGCGACCACCGGCTCGCCGACATAGCGCACCTTGCCCTCGGCAAGGGGGCGGAAGGGCGTTGCGTAATAGCCTTTCATGCGGGACGTGGGGATGGCGGGCTTGAAGTCGCCGGTGATGTCGCCCGCATCGAAGATGGCGACGACACCGGGCACTGCGAAGGCTTCGCCCACGTCTATGGACCGGATGCGCGCATGGGGCTGGTCGCTGCGCAGCAGCGCCACGTGCAGCAAGCCCGGCGGGTCCATGTCGTCCACATAGCGGCCGGAGCCGGTGAGCAGGCGCGGGTCCTCGGTGCGCTTGATGCGCTGGCCGACCAGCTTGGGCCGCATTTCCACGGAGGCATCGAAGGCGGTCACGTCAGCGGCCCCCTCGCGCGCGCCAGCTCGCGCACGGCGTCGACGATGTGCTGATAGCCCGTGCAGCGGCAGATGTTGCCGGAGAGCGCCTCGCGGATCGCGTCATCGGTCTCCAGAGGATGGTACCGCAGCATGTCGGTGATGGTCATGAGGAAGCCCGGCGTGCAGAAGCCGCATTGCAACCCGTGATGATCGCGGAAGGCCTGCTGCAGGCGGCCGAGATCGCCCATGCGGCCGAGCCCTTCCACCGTCTCGATGGTGGCGCCATCCGCCTGGATGGCGAGGGTAAGGCAGGAACGCGCGCTGCGCCCGTCCAGAAGGATGGTGCAGGCGCCGCACACGCCGTGCTCGCAGCCCACATGGGTGCCGGTGAGGCCGAGGTCGTGCCTCAGGAAATCGCTGAGCAGCAGGCGCGGGTCCACCGCGCGGGTATGGGTCAGCCCGTTGATGGTGAGCGTGATGGTGAATGCATCCTGCATCACGCTGCTCCTTCGGCCGTATCGCGGGCGCGACGCCATGCGTCCGCAAGCGCGCGGCGCGCGAGGGCCCCCGCGAGGTGGCGGCGATAGTCGGCGGAGGCGCCGAGATCGGAGTTCGGTTCGATGGACGCCTGCAGGAGGGTCGCCGCCTCGTCGAACGACGCGGGGGTACCCTCGCGACCCTCGAGCGCCGCTTCCACATCGCCCAGCCGCAAGGCCGTGTCGGCGATGCCCATCATGGCGATGCGCACATTGCGCATCCATCCATCCGCCCGCGTCATGAGCACGGCCACGGCCGCCAGCGCATAGTCGCCGTGCCGGCGGGAAAACTCCTCGAACGCCCAGCCGGTGCCGTCCTGCGGAATGGCGAGGTCGACCGCCGTGACCATCTCGTCCGGCTCCAGCGCGGTGGCGAGGGAGCCTATGAGGAAGTCCCGCGCCGGCATGGTGCGAGTGCCGCGCGGGGACGCGATATGGATGGTGCCGTCGAGCAGCAGCGTCATCATGGGCATCTCGGCGGCGGGGTCGGCATGGCACACGCTGCCGCAGAAGGTGCCGCGGTTGCGCACGGTGAGATGCGCCACATGCTTCATGGCGGCGTGCAGCACCGGAATATGCCGCGCCACCAGCACATCCTCCGCTGTCATGCGGTGGCGCACCAGCGCGCCGAGCCGCAGCGTGCCGGCTTCGAGGGTGATGCGGTCGAGGTCCGGGATGCGGTTGATATCCACCAGAACCGACGGCTTCACGAGGCGAAAATTCATCATCGGCATCAGGCTCTGCCCGCCCGCGAGCACCTTGCCGTCGCCGCCTGCGCCCGCGAGCGCCTCCACCGCGTGAGCGATGCTTTCGGCGCGAACATAGTCGAACCGGGCGGGCTTCATCGGCGCATTTCCGGCATGTCGGTTTCCGTTCCCTAGTGACTTGCATTATTAGACTATGTTAATCGGTGTCAAGCTGCCCGGGCCAGAGGCGGCATGCGCGCTTGAAGGACGTAAGGGAGCACCACGCCATGAAGATCAAAGCCGCCGTCCTGCGCAGCATGGGCGCGCAGATGCCCTACGCGCAGAGCCAGCCGCTCCATATCGAGGAGGTGGAGCTCGATCGACCCGGCCGGGACGAGGTGCTGGTGAAGATCGCGGCGGCGGGCCTGTGCCACTCGGATCTTTCCGTCATCAACGGCAGCCGGCCGCGGCCCATGCCGATGGCCATCGGCCACGAGGCCGCTGGCGTGGTGGTCGAGGCCGGCGAAGGGGTGGACGATCTCAAGCCGGGCGATCACGTGGTCATGGTGTTCATGCCCAGCTGCGGCCATTGCCAGCCCTGCTCGCAGGGGCGGCCGGCCCTGTGCGAGCCGGGCGCGGTGGCCAACGGCAAGGGCGAATTGCTGACCGGAGCGATCCGGCTACACGAGGGCGAGGAGACCATCCATCATCATCTGGGATGTTCCGCCTTCGCCGACCATGCGGTGGTGTCGCGCCGCTCATTGGTTCGAATAGACAAGGATATCCCGCTCGACGTCGCGGCGCTGTTTGGCTGCGCGGTGCTGACGGGGGTCGGCGCCGTGGTGAACACCGCCCGTGTCCAGGCAGGCGAGACCGTGGCTGTCGTCGGCCTCGGCGGCGTGGGTCTCGCCGCCGTCCTCGGGGCTCTGGCGGCAGGCGCCGCACGGGTGGTCGCCGTGGACCTCTCGCCGGAAAAGCTTCAGCTCGCCAAGGACCTTGGCGCCACCGGCGTCGTGGACGCACGCGCCCCCGATGCCATTGAGCAGGTGCGGGCGCTCACGGGCGGCGGCGCGGATTTCGCGTTCGAGTTCGCCGGCTCCGCGCGGGCGCTCGAGAATGCCTACAAGATGACCAAGCGCGGCGGCACCACCGTCACCGCCGGCCTGCCGCCGCCGGATGCCGTGCTGCCGGTGAACATCGTCAGCCTCGTCGCGGAGGAGCGCACGGTGAAGGGCAGCTATATCGGCACCTGCGTGCCGGTGCGCGACGTGCCGCGTTACATCGAGCTCTACAAGGCGGGGCGTCTCCCCGTGGACCGCCTGATGAGCGGGCGCATCCCGCTCGAAGACATCAATGAAGGCTTCGATCGGTTGCACGATGGTTCCGTCGTGCGTCTCGTCGTGGACTTCCAGAGCTGAGAGGGCGCTATGTCTGACAAGAATTCCGCCGCGACGCTTGGGCTCGCGGATCCGAGCCTCTTCCGAGAGGCCAACCTCATCGGCGGCGAATGGGTGTCCGCCGCCAGCGGTGCGACCATAGCCGTCACCAATCCGGCGGATGGCACGCTCATCGGCCATGTGCCCGCCCTGTCGCGCCCTGAAGTGGCGCGCGCCATCCATGTGGCCCATGCGGCGCAGAAGAGCTGGCGGGCGAAGACCGGCAAGGAGCGCGCTGCAATCCTGCGGCGCCTGTTCGATCTGATGATGGCGAACCAGGACGACCTCGCCCGCATCATGACCGCCGAACAGGGCAAGCCCTTCGCCGAGGCGAAAGGCGAGATCGCGTACGCAGCCGCCTTCATCGAGTGGTTCGCCGAGGAGGCCAAGCGCGTCTATGGCGATACCATTCCCGCTCCCCTGCCGGGCCGACGCATCATCGTGCAGAAGGAGCCCATCGGCGTCTTCGCCGCCATCACCCCGTGGAATTTCCCCTCGGCCATGATCACCCGCAAGGCGGGGCCGGGCTGGGCCGCCGGCTGCACCGGGGTGATCCGCCCCGCGAGCGAGACGCCCTTCTCCGCCCTCGCGCTGGGCGTGCTGGCTGAGCGCGCTGGGCTGCCGCCCGGTGTCTGCAACATTATCACCGGCCCCTCTTCCGAAACCGGCAAGGAGCTGTGCGAGAACCCCCTCGTGCGCAAGCTCTCCTTCACCGGGTCCACGCGGGTGGGCGCGCTGCTCCTCGCCCAGTGCGCTCCGACGGTGAAGAAGACCAGCATGGAGCTTGGCGGCAACGCGCCCTTCATCGTCTTCGACGACGCCGACCTGGACGAGGCGGTCAAGGGCGCCATGGCCTCCAAGTATCGCAACACGGGGCAGACCTGCGTGTGCGCCAACCGTTTCCTGGTGCAGGGCGGCGTCTACGACACCTTCGCTGAAAAACTGGCTGATGCGGTCGGGCGGCTGAAGGTGGGCCCCGGCATGGCGGAGGGCGTCACCCAGGGGCCGCTCATCAATGCCGCAGCCGTCGCCAAGGTGGAGGAGCACATCGCCGATGCGGTGTCGAAGGGCGCCCGCATTGTTACCGGTGGGCAGCCTCATGCCCTCGGCCACAGCTTCTTCGAGCCGACCGTTCTGGCTGACGTGCCGAAGGACGCACTCATCTTCTCCGAGGAGACATTCGGGCCGGTCGCCCCGCTGATTCGGTTCGAGACGGAGGCCGAGGCGATCGCGCTCGCCAACGCCACCGAATTCGGCCTCGCCGCCTATTTCTACAGTCGGGACGTGGGCCGCATCTTCCGCGTGGCGGAGGCCATCGAGGCGGGCATCGTCGGCATCAACGAGGGGCTCATCTCGACCGAGGTCGCGCCGTTCGGCGGCGTGAAGTCATCGGGGCTCGGCCGTGAGGGCTCGAAATACGGCATCGAGGACTATCTGGAGATCAAATACCTCTGCCTCGGCGGCATCGACACGCCAGCCTGAAGCGGAAGGGAGACACGCACATGGACATGAGAGGCGAACAGCGCATCCCAGCCCCGCGCGAGGTGGTCTGGCGGGCACTCAACGATCCCGAGATCCTGAAGCTTTGCATCCCAGGCTGCCAGGAACTGGTGAAGAGTTCCGACACGCAGATGAGCGCGAAGGTCGTGCTCAAGGTGGGGCCGGTGAGCGCGCGGTTCGAAGGCGCGGTGACCCTCTCCGACCTCGATCCGCCGAACAGCTACCGCATCAGCGGCGAAGGACAGGGCGGAATGGCAGGCTTCGCCAAGGGCGAGGCGATAGTGCGTCTGGAGGTGGATGGCGAGGGGACAATCCTGCGCTACGAGGTCGAGGCTCAGGTCGGCGGCAAGCTCGCCCAGCTCGGCGCCCGGCTCATCGACGCGACGGCGAAGCAGATGTCTGGAGCCTTTTTCAAGCGCTTTGCTCAGGAGATCGTCGCGCGCCGGGACGGACGGCAGGGTGACGCGCCGGCGTCGTCTACGGTGTCGGGGATGGCCTCCACCGCAACACCCCCTGCCACCCCTTCGCACGGCGCATTTTCTGCCGCGCCTCCCGGGCCACAGGCAAGCTCGGGCGGAATGCGCCTCGCTGGCCTCTGCGTCGTCGCTGCTTCACTCGTCGCTTCGGCCTATTTTCTTTCCGGCTCTCTGGTCAGCGAGCCAAGTGGCCGGATCGGAACCTCACCTGACTTCGTCGGGGCGGTGATCCTCATCCTGACCGCGAGCTTGGGCTACCTCTTCGGCCGCCTCCAAGGCGTTGCGTCGACCGTCGTTACGATCAGGCAGGAAGCAGGTTGAGCCAGGGCTGTTGACCACATAGGCCAGACACGGATCATCGAGGCTTGGCGGATCGATAGAAGCGCCGTCGGACACCATACGATCCTCGGCGTCTTGTGCCCGTCGATGTCCGCCAACCGGTCCCACCGGGACACAAACCAGTCGGACCTAACTTATGACCGGCCGGAAATGGGGAATACGTCACAGGCGCTCCACGGGCAGGCGCAATTGCGTAGCTCACCCTGCCGCCCTTTGGTTTAGGCAGACGGTTCGCTTTACGGCCCAGCCGCCATTCTGAAGAACGAACCGGCGGTGCGCGGCGCCGAACTCGGAACAAGCCCGCTGAACTCTCCACAATGCCCCTTACAGCTGTAACGCCGCCGCCAGTGACATTGCGCGAAGGTCAGTGCCCGGCCATCACCGAGGCCGCGCGCAGCAAGGCGGTGTCGCTGCCCGCTGGCCCGACCAGCGACAGGCCAAACGGTGCGCCATCGACCTGCGCCAGCGGCAGGGACACCTGAGGCAGGCCGCCGAGGCCGGCGATGCACAACAGGTTCATCGCCAGATGCCGGGTGGTGACCTCCACATCGGCGGTGGCCATGCCGCGTAGCGGAGCGGGGCGCGGCACCGTGGGCATGAGGAACGCCGTGCCCGCTTGCAGGAAGTCGCGGAGCCGGGAGCGGATGGCGATCCGATGGGCGGCGGCAGCTTCGACCGCCGAGGGGGCGACGGCACGGGCGGCGTCGAACCGCTCCTTTACACCCGGCCCGAAGGCGGGCCGCACACGCTCGATCCATGGCCCCACCGAGGTCCAGATTTCGGCCGCCTGCAAGGTGCGGAAGGTGGCGGACCAAGCATCGAGCGCGTCGGTTGCCAGGGCGATCTCCTCACAGGGCGCGATCGTCTCCTGCGCCAGCCGGAGAGCGGGGGCGAGGGCCTCGGCCGCCTCGGGCGACAAAAGGTCGAACGCCTCGCGCGGCGCGATGAGGCGGGTGATGGGCGACGCCGGCGTCGCGTCGGCCAGAAGCACGCGGCCCACGCGCTCCAGAAGGACGGCGTCGCGGGCGAACCAGCCCACGCAATCGAAGCTGGGGGCGAACGGGGCGACGCCGTCGAGCGGGATCCGCCCATGGGTGGGGCGCATGCCGAACAGGCCGCAATAGCTTGACGGCACGCGCACGGAGCCGCCGCAATCGGTGCCGAGGGCGAAATCCACCGCGCCGCCCGCCGTGGCCGAGGCCGAGCCGCTGGAGGAGCCGCCCGGCACACGATCCGGCGCGGCCGGATTGAGCGGGGTGCCGTAATGCATGTTCTCGCCGGTGAGTGAGTAGCACAGCTCATCGGCGATGGTCTTGCCGGCAAGGCTTGCGCCCGCGGCCAGCAGGCGCTCCACTGCCACGGCAGAGCGCGCAGCGGGCGGGTGGGTGGCCAGCCAGTCCGGATGGCCGTTGCCGGTGGAGGTGCCGGCCACGTCCATCACATCCTTCACGGCAAAGGCGAGGCCGGCGAGCACGCCGGACGCCGCACCGGGCCGGGCAAGGCGCGGACCGGGGATGAAGGCACCGAGGGCGTCGGCACCGCTCATTGTCCGCACCCGCAGCCGGGAAAGTGCAATTTCGCCCGGTCCCGCGTCAGGGTGCGTCGACCGCCCTTGAAGGCCGCGAGGACAGGGGACAGCTCAGCCACCGCAGCGCGTGGCGAGGAACTGTCGATGATGACGAAATCCGCCGCCTTGCCGGCTTCCAGCCCATAATCCGCAAGGTTCATGAGGCGGGCGGGGCGGCTCGTGACCATATGGAAGCACTCGGTCATGTCGTGAGCCGAGCCCACATGGCAGATGTTGGCGTTGAGGTTCGCCATCCGCAATTGCGAGCAGTCCCCGAACGGGGTGAAGGGGTTCAGCACATTGTTGGTGGAGAGCGAGCAGTTCACCCCATGCTGCAGCAGCAGGTGGGCTGGCGTGACGCCGCGCGTCTTGGCGAAGGTGCGATCCCGGCCCATGAGGAACAGGTCGGTGGAGGGCAGCACCGTGAGCGCGACGCCGCAATCGCGCATGCGCATGGCGATCTGCGCCAGCCGTTCCGGCTCCACATAAGCGAGCTTGGTGACATGGCCGATGGCCACCCGCCCGCCCCAGCCGAACCGTTCGGTAAGCGTGCAGACATAATCGAGATCAAGCGCCGTGGGGTCGGCGCCGAAATCCAGATGCATGTCGATGTCCACGTCGAAATCACGGGCCATCTCGAACACCCGGTCGATCTGGCCATGGGGGTCGGTGTCCGTATAGGGCGCAGCGCCCACCGCCCTCGCCCCGCGCCGCAGCGCCTCCACCATCAGCTCGTCCGTGCCGGGATTGTTGGTGAGGCCCTCCTGCGGAAACACGCAGACCTCGATGTCCATGGCCCAGCGATAATCTTCCACCAGCCGCACCACCCCCTCGAACCCGCGCAGGCCGATGCCAGGGTCCACCTCCAGGTGGGTGCGCATGTGGGTGGTGCCCTGGGAGATGGCTTTCTCGATGGTGCGCCGGCCCCGGGCGTAGACGTCCTCCGGCGTGAAGTCCTTCTTGGCGCGGGCCACCTCGGCGATGGCCTCCTCCAGATCGCCGCGCCGGGACGCGCAGCGATCGAGGATGCACGACTTGTCAAGGTGGATGTGGGTTTCCACGAAACCGGGGGCGACGAGGCACCCTTCGGCATCCACCACCTCGGCATCGGCCGTGATGTCGGGCGCGATGGCTTTGATACGGCCGGCGGCGACGGCGATATCGACGATATGGTCCGGTGCGTCTGGCAGGCGGGCGTTCTTGACGATGAGGTCCATGGGGGCTCGACAGGCTGGCGGGGTTCACTTCACGGTGGCGCGGGCCTTCTCGCCCTTGAGCTTGGCGCGCCAGGTTCCGGTCTCGACCATCTCGGCGATGACATCGGCCATCACCTGGGCCACCGCCTCGGAGCCGCGCGGGTTCATGCTGCGCTGGGAGACGACGACGGACAGCCGCCAGGATGGCGTCGGGTCGAGGATGGAGACGGCCACCATCTCGCCGCGCGCCATCTCATCCATGAACGCGAAATGGGGCATCACCCCCAGCGCCCGGCCGGAGCGCACCAGCCGCGCGATGGTAGGCAGGCTGTCGCACGCCATGGCGACGGGCTCCACGTCATTGCGGGCGGCGAACTGCTCGATCACCGTGCGCATCACGTTGGGCGCGCCGGGCAGCACGATGGGCCACGCGAACATGTCGCGGAACGAGACACTGCCTTGCGCGGCCAAAGGGTGGTCCGGCGCGACGAACAGCATCAGTTCCTCGACCATCATCTCGGTCCAGGCCACGTGCTCGAACGCCTTGTGGTCGTAGAGCAGGGCCACGTCCAGCCGGCCGGCCTGGAGGAAATCGTCGAGATAGCCGGTCATGGCCTCCACGACGTGAAGGGCGATGTTGGGCTGATGCTCGGCCATCGCCGAGATCAGGGGCAGGCCGAGGCCCCGGCAGGCGGAGGTGGGCAGCCCCACCGACACCCTTCCCGAGGGATTGAGCGACTTGGAGCGGACCTGGTCCTTCACCCGGTCCACCTCCTCCAGGATGCGGCGGGCATGGTCGTAGAATTGCTGGCCAAGCTCGGAGGGCGTGACGCCACGGGCGTGGCGCATGAGCAGTGCGACGCCCAGCTCTTCCTCCAGATTTTTCATCTGCTGGCTCAGCGAGGGCTGAGCAATGCGCAATACCTCCGCCGCGCGCGAGAAATTCCCGCTTTCTGCAATCTGGACGAAGTATTTGAGCTGACGAAGATCCATGGATCACCTTTGCACCAGATGAAATGGCATCGCTCAAAAGCGATTGTCAAATTGCATGATATATAGTCATATGCCTAAACTATGAGCTATAAACTCTCATATATATATAAAATTCAATTAGTTATGATCGATACCTAGAGAACACTCCAGCCTATTATCTGACCCTATAGTCACAGCCTATATCTATGATCGGAAAATAATCTTTGTCCTGAGGCTGTGCCTATATCAGCCTCATCTCGCAGATGATTTTCGGGCGGTGATGCCCGGCACGTCCTGTACACGGCAGGAGAAAACAGACATGCCTCCACAGAGCATTTTGCGCGGCCAGCTTCTGGCTGCGGCGGTGGCGCTTGGGCTTTCCACCAGCCTTTCGGCCACCGCGGCGTTGGCCGATCAGGAGCCCTGCATCGGCAATTCCGCCGCAGTCACCGGCCCGGCCGCCTTTTCCGGGCAGGCCATCAAGATGGGCGCGGAGATCGCCATCGAGGAAATCAACGCGGCGGGCGGCGTGCTCGGCAAGAAGCTGCGGCTGATCCAGTATGACGATGCCGGCGCCCCGCCGCGTGGCGTCGACAACACCCGCCGCATCGCGCTGGCGGACAAGTGCATCGCCGTGCTCGGCGGCTTCCACTCCACCGTTGCTTTGGCGCAGGTGGACCCGGTGCACGAGATCGGCATTCCCTACATGGGCGTGTGGGCGGCCAACACCAAGGCCATCGAGAACGGGCGCGATCCCAACTTCATGTTCCGCGTCTCCGCCAAGGACAAGTGGGTGGCCCGCTTCCTGGTGGACGAGGCGCTGAAGGTGTCCAAGACCGGCAAGGTGGCGTTCTTCTACGAGAACACCGGCTGGGGCAACGGCGCATTGCCGGACGTGAAGGCCGCGCTTGCCGCCAAGGGCAAGGAGCTGGTCGCCGCCGAGACCTTCAACTGGAACGACCAGGACATGTCGCCCCAGGTGATCCGCGCCCGCGACGCCGGGGCGGACGTGGTCATCGTGTGGTCCCTCGACCGCGAGGCCAACCAGATCCTGCGGTCCATGGACAAGGCCAGCTGGAAGCCGGCCATTGTCGGCGCCTGGGGCATCTCCGGCAATCTCGGCGAGCTGGCCGGCCCCCTCGCCAACGGGGTGCGGGTTATGCAGACCTATTCCTTCCTCACCCCGCAGAGCGAGGCCGGCAAGAAGCTGCTCGCCGCCGTGGAGGCCCGGACCGGCATCAAGGATCCGAAGGACATCAAGGCGCCCTCCGGCATCGCCAATTCCTATGACGCGGTCTACGTGCTGGCCGACGCCATCAAGATCGCCGGCTCCTTCGACTGGAAGAAGGTGCAGCAGGCCCTCTACCAGGTGAGCCGTGACGGCCTCGTCGCCCCCTACAAGCCGGCCTTCGACAAGGCCGACCCCGAACGCCAGGACGCCATCCTGCCGCAATACTACCTGCTGACGGTCTGGCACGACGGCAAGCTGATCCCCCTCAAGGGCTCGCCCTACGACAAGTGAGCCCGCGCGGGAGGCGGTTTCCCTCACCGCCTCCCGCTTTCTGTCTCGTCCACCCTGCCACCACTCGCCTCGACCGGCCACGGCCGGGCCCCTCTCACCGACAGGTCGCCCGCAATGACCACAGTGGTGCAATACATCCTGTCCGGCCTTGCCATCGGCGGCATCTATGCCCTGGTGGCCCTCGGCTTCCACATCATGTGGTCGTCGGCCAAGGCCGTGAACTTCGCCCATGGCGACACGCTGATGATCGGCGGCCTGCTGGCCGTTTATCTGCTTGCGGCGGGCCTGCCGCTGGGGCTCGCCTGCCTGGTCGCGGTGGCGGCCGGCGGGCTGTTCGGCTTAGTGCTGGAGCGCATCGCGGTGCGCCCCTTCCTATCCCAGCAGGGCTCGGTGGGCTGGATGCTCACCACCATCGCCGTGGGCATCATGGTGGAGAGCTTCGCCACCATCCAGACCCAGGGCTACGCCCGGCCGCTGCCTTCGCCGGGGGTGGCCTCCTCCGTGCACATTCTCGGCGCCGGCATCTATCCGCAGGAACTGGTCATCCCGCTGGTGGCGGTGGTGGCCATGCTGGGCCTGCGGGCCCTCCAGCGCCACACCCTGGTGGGCCGCGCCATGCGGGCGGTCGCCCACAACAAGAATGCCGCCGCCCTCATGGGCATCAACGTGAACGCCGTGGTCGCCTTCTCCTTCGCCCTCGCCGGGCTTCTGGGCGCCGCGGCCGGCGTGCTGGTGGCCCCGGTGGTGCAGGCCTCCGCTGCCATGGGCGTTCTGCCGGGACTGAAGGGCTTCGCCGTGGCCATCATCGGCGGCATCACCTCGGCGCCCGGGGTGGTCATCACCGGCCTCGTCTACGGGGTGATGGAGAAGTTCGTCGAGGGCTACATCTCCACCGCCGCGCGCGAGATCATCGGCTTCTCCCTCATGATCCTCACTTTGCTGGTGTTCCCCCAGGGCCTGTTCGGTAAGCGGGAGGTGATGAAGGTATGAGACACCTCATCCGCCATCTCACTTTGCTGGGTTTCACGGCCCTCGCCGCCATCCTGGTGATCGTGCCCCTCACCTCCGGCAACGAGTATGAGCTGCGCCTGTTCATGCTGTTCCTGATCTACGGGATCATCGCCGTAGGCCTGAACGTGCTGGTGGGATTGACCGGCCTCGTCTCCCTCGGACAGGCCGGCCTGTTCGCGCTCGGCTCCTACACCGGCGCCATCGTGGCGACGCGGCACGGCTTCGACATGATCTCGTCGAGCCTCATCGCCGCGCTGGTGGCGGCTGGCTTCGGCGTGCTCCTCGCCTATCCAACGGTGCGGGTGCGCGGGGTCTATCTCGCGGTGGTCACCATCGCCTTCGGTCTCATCGTGGAGAATGTCGCCATCGAGTGGCAGTCGCTCACGGGCGGCACCACCGGCATCACCTCCATTCCCGCGCCCAATGCGTTCGGGGTCCGGCTGACCGGCTATGCCTTCTACAGCGTGCTGGCGGTGGTTCTCTTCCTCGCCACCGCGGCCGCGCACAATCTGAAGGTCTCTCGCTACGGCCGCGCCATGCTGGCGGTGTCCCAGAGCGAGATCGCGGCGCGGGCGCTGGGCGTCGACGCCACCGCCATGCGCACGCTGGCCTTCGTGGCGGCGGCGGTGACGGCGGGCCTCGCCGGCACCTTCTACGCCTTCCTCAATTCCTACATCTCGCCCGACATCTTCACCTTCTCGGACAGCGTGCGCTTCCTGCTCATGGTGATCCTGGGCGGGGCGGCCTCCACCTTCGGGCCGGTGCTGGGCGCCTATATCCTCACCTATCTGCCGGAATACCTGCAGGATTTCGCGGTGTGGCAGAAGTTCGCCTATGGCGCGCTGCTGCTGGTCGTCATGTTCGTCATGCCGCGCGGCATCATGGGCTCGCTCGCCGCCGGCCTGAAGCGGCTGGCGCCGGTGCCGCGTGCGGTTGCCGCCTCCGAAGGCCTGCCCGCCGAGGACACCCTGCGCCTCGATCCCCGCAGCCAGAAATCCGAGCTGGTGGCGCGGGACCTCACCGTGCGGTTCGGGGGGCTCACGGCGCTGGCCAAGGCCTCGCTGCGGGTGAAGCCGGGCGAGGTACATGCCCTCATCGGGCCGAACGGGGCCGGCAAATCCACCTTCGTCAATACCATCTCCGGCTTCTACCAGCCGAGCGAGGGCGCCTTCGAACTGGACGGCATCCAGCTCGCCGGCAAGGCCTCCCACGAGATCGCCCGCGCCGGCCTCTCCCGCACCTTTCAGAACACCGAATTGTTCGGCGAGATGACCGTGCTGGAGAACGTAATGGTGGGCTACCAGCAGCGCCTCGGCTACGGGCTTCTCGCCGCATTGCTGCGCACCGGTGCCATGCGGCGGCAGGATGACGAATGCCGGCGCGCCGCCATCGGCCTGCTCGTATTCGTGGGGCTTCAGGATTACGCCAACGAGGAGGCCCGCTTCCTGCCCTTCGGCCTCCAGCGCCGCCTGGAGATCGCCCGGGCGCTGGCCCCCCGGCCCCGCCTGCTGCTGCTCGACGAGCCCGCCGCCGGTCTCACCACGCAAGAGATCGACGAACTGGAGGAAATGATCCGGCGCATCGCGGCGCTGGGGGTCTCGGTGCTGCTGATCGAGCACCATGTCGAACTCATCATGGCCGTGGCCGACACGGTGACCGTGCTGGACTACGGCCAGGTGATCGCCAGCGACACCCCCGCCGTGGTGCAGGAGAACCCACGTGTCATCGAGGCTTATTTCGGCACCTCCCTGGATCACGCGAACCCGGCCGAGGTGACGGCATGACCCCTCCCGAGACCAACACGGCGGACGTGCTGCTCGACATCCAGTCCATGGAATTGCGCTACGGCGCGGCGGTGGCGGTGCGCGACATTTCCCTTCGGGTGAAGCGCGGCCAGCTGGTGGCGGTCATCGGCAACAATGGCGCCGGCAAGTCGTCCATGGTGAAGGGCGCGACCGGCCTCGTCGCACCCTCCGGCGGCAAGGTGCTGTTTCGCGGCGCCGACACCACCCGCATGAGCGCCAACGCCAAGGTGGGCCAGGGCCTCGTCATGGTGCCGGAAGGCCGGCTGATCTTCCCCGACCAGAGCGTGGAGGACAACCTCATCCTCGGCGCCTACGTCCACGGCGGGCTGAAGGGCGCGCGGGCGAAACAGACCCGTGACAAGGTGCTGGAACTGTTTCCGCGCCTGAAGGAGCGCCTCGCCCAGCAGGCCGGCTCCATGTCCGGCGGCGAGCAGCAGATGCTGGCCATCGCCCGCGGGCTGATGGCCGAGCCGGAGCTGCTCATCATCGACGAGCTGTCGCTCGGCCTTGCACCCAAGATCGTCGACCAGCTCATGGGCGTGCTCTCAGCCCTGAACAAATCTGGCCTCACCATCCTCCTGGTGGAGCAGCTCGCCTCCTATGCACTGGCCATCGCCGACCATGCCTATGTCATCGCCAACGGCCGCGTCGCACGGGAGGGGCCGAGCCAGGTGCTCGCCCGCGATCCCGAGGTGATGGAAGCCTTCCTCGGCCGCAAGAAACCGGCGGCCTGAGCCTCATCATTTTGCAAGTCCATCCAGTCCAAGGAGCCCCCATGTCCAGAATTGTCGACCTCAGCCTGCTCATCGAAGACAACATGCCCGCCCACAAGCTGTTTCAGCGGCCGGTGATCACCACCCACATGAGCCACGAAAGCTCGAAGGCGCTGGGCCTCGGCGTGCCCGGCGACGCCATGACCTTCCAGACGAATTTCATCGCCATGCTCGACCATGTGGGCACCCACGTGGATGCCTTCCGCCATGTGAAGCCGGACGGCGCGGCCATCGACGAGATGCCGCTGGAGATGTTCATGGGCAAGGCCGTGTGCTTCGACCTGCGCCACATCCCCGACCTCGGCGAGATCACCGTCGAGGATATGGAGAAGGCCGAGGCGGCCGCCGGCGTGAAGGTGGACGGGCACATCGTGCTGCTGTGCACGGGTTTCCACAACCGCAACTATCCGAGCCTGGATTCCGTGTGGAAGAATCCGCTGCTCACCGCGGAAGCCACCAAGTGGCTGTATGACCGCGGCTCGAAGATGCAGGGCGTGGAGGGCCCTTCCACCGACAAGCCCTCCGACAACATCTTCGCCCAGCACCGCCTGTGCCGCGACCTCGGCATGAGCCACTGGGAGTGGCTGGTGAATCTGGAGGAACTGGTCGGAAAGGGCGAATTCCAGTTCTTCGGCGTGCCGCTGAAGTTCAAGGGCGGCTCGGGATCGCCGGTGCGCGCCTTCGCCATCCTCAACTGATCTTGCAAATACGTCTCTTCTGCCCTGACTAGACGTATGGGTCTGCTGGATGGTCACTGCCGACCATCCAGCAGCACTCCCCTTGCGGTCCAACTCCAAAATCACCCGCGCGCCGGAGCAGCCTCATGTCCGCCGAATTCGACACCCTGAGCGCGACGGCCCTGCGCACGATGGTGGCCCGGCGCGAAGTCTCGCCGGTGGATCTGACGCGCCGCGCGCTCGATCGCGCCATCGCCACCCAGCCGACCCTCAACGCCTTCTTCGTCATCCTGGAAGAGGAGGCCATGGCCGCCGCCCGCGTCGCCGAGGATGCGGTGATGAAGGGCGCGCCGCTCGGCCTCATTCACGGCCTGCCGTTTTCCGCCAAGGACCTGATGGCGGTGAAGGGAGCGCCCTATGCCTCCGGCTCCCGCGCGATGGCCGACACCGTCGCCGAGGTGGATGCCCCCGCCGTGGAGCGGGCCAAGGCGCAGGGCGGCATCCTCATCGGCAAGACCACCACCAGCGAGTTCGGCTGCAAGCCCATCGGCGACAGCCCGCTCACCGGCATCACCCGCAACCCGTGGAACCTCACCATGACCCCGGGCGGGTCGAGCGCGGGCGCAGCGGCCTCGGTGGCGGCGGGCATAACCCCGTTCGCGCTGGGCACCGATGGCGGCGGCTCCATCCGCATTCCCTGTGCGTTCAGTGGGCTTTCGGGCCTGAAGGGCCAGTTCGGCCGGGTGCCGGTATGGCCCACCTCGGCGACGCCGACGCTGGCCCATGTGGGTCCCCTCGCCCGCTCCATGGCCGATGCGGCGCTACTGTTTTCCGCCGTGGCCGGGCATGACCGGCGCGACCCCTTCTCCGTCGCCGGCCCGGTGCCGGACGTGATGGGCGCGGCGCTGGCCTCGGTGGCCGGCATGCGCGTCGCCTACAGCCCCACCTTCGGCTACGCCCGCCCTACCCCCGAGGTGGTCGCCGCCACGGACCGCGCCGCCCAGACATTCGAGGCGCTGGGCTACCATGTGGAGGTGGTGGACGCGGTGTTCGACACCGACCCCGCCGACCTGTGGACTGCGGAATTCTATGCCGGCGTCGGCACCCGCCTGCGCGATGTGCTGGAAAACCGGCGCGAGCTTCTGGACCCGGCGGTAGCGGACATCCTGATGCCGGCCCTCGGCCAGGAAATGAAGAGCTACTATGCCAGCGTCTTCGCCCGCTACGCGTTGCGCGAGAAGCTGCGCCTGTTCTTCGAGCGCTACGACCTGCTCATCTCCCCGGTGCTGCCGGTGAGCGCGCTGGAGGCCGGGCGCAACCTGCCTGAGGGGCTGGAGGACCGCAACCTCGTGTCCTGGGTGTTCTACACCTATCCCTTCAACCTCACCGGCCACCCTGCCGGGGCGGTCTGCGCTGGCCTCTCGCCGCAGGGCATGCCCATCGGCCTCCAGATCGTCGGCCGTTCATACTGCGAGGACGACGTGGTGCGCGCGGCGGCGGCGTTCGAGCGCGCCCAGCCGCCCGGCTACAACCGACCGCCGGCAGGAGCCTGAGGCGCCCCGGCCGGGCCCCTTCATTCCGCTCCGCCCGCCCCCGGGCGCAGGCCATTGAACACGTAGTCGGCGAGGGTCGCAGCCCATTCCGGCGTCAGCGGCGCGTGTGGCACCAAAATGCGGTACCAGATCGGTCCGTAGAGCGCATCGATCACCACGTCCAGATCGATGTCGGCCCGCAGCTCGCCATTGGCGATGCCGCGCAGGAGCGCCTTCTTAGCCTCGTCCCGGCGCGGCAGCACATAGCCGTCGAGAAGGGCGCGCAGCGCCTCGGGATCGCTCTGGCCCTGGGCCACCAGCGCGGAAATGGTGCGTCCCACCTTCTGGCCGTAAACCTCGGCCACCCGCATCATCTGGCTTTTCACGTCCGCAACGGCGGAGGCCGTCACCGGGTAGCCGATCTTTTGGGCAGTCTCCGCGAGAAAGCCCGCAATCGCCAGAGCCCCCCGATTTGGCCACCAGCGGTAGATGGACGAGCGCGCCGTGCCCGAACGGGTTGCGACGGCATCGATCGTAAATCCCGAAAGTCCTTGCTCTTCGAGCAGCTCGTTCGCGGCCTTCAGGATTGCGATCTTCACCTCATCACCTTGCGGGCGACCGCGGCGGCGAACGGTTTTATTGTTCGTGCTCAAATTTTGACGCCCATCATCGAGATTCTGCCCAGATTATCGCCGGCCCTTCAACTTGACAATCGAACGGGCTGATTAAAACTACACACTGTCGCTTTTATCCGGATCCATCGAGCGAAGCCCACGGTGTGCGTCGGCCGGCGCCGCCATCCTGCGAAGCCCCAAATCCGCCCGCAGATGTGCAGGCATACGCAAACACAGCGAGGAAGCGCAATGACTGGCGTGCTCAGCCCCGAACAGGTCGCGCATTTCAATTCCGAGGGATATCTCTGTCCGGTCCGCGCCTTCAGCGCGGAAGAGGCACGCCTCTATCGCAATAGAATCGAAGACTTCGAGGCCCGGTCGGGCGAGGAGGTCAACAAGCGCCTCAAGATCAAGGCGCACCTGGCCTTCCCCTGGCTCGTGGAGCTGGCGCGGCATCCGCGCATTGTCTCCGCCGTGCAGGACATTCTTGGGCCGGATGTCCTGCTGTTCGGCTCCTCCGCCTTCGCCAAGAATGCGCGCGATCCGCGCTTCGTCTCCTGGCACCAGGATTCCGCTTATTACGGGCTGAACCCGCACCAGGAAGTCACCGTCTGGCTCGCTTTGTCCCGGGCCAGCACTGAGAGCGGCTGCATGAAGGTCATCCCGAAAAGCCACCTCGGCCCGGACCTCGTCCACGAGGAGACCTTCGATGCCGACAACCTGCTCGCCCGCGGCCAGAAGGTTACGGTGGACGAGAGCCTCGCCGTCGACATGCCGCTCGAGCCGGGCGAGTTCTCCCTGCATCACGAACGCACGGTGCATGGCTCGCCCGCCAACATGTCCGACGACCGGCGCATCGGCATCGCCTTCTTCTACATGCCGGCCCATTGCCGCTCGATGCTCGGGCGCCGGTCCGCCCTGCTGATCGCCGGCGAGGACCGGCACGGCCACTGGGATCGCGACCCCGAGCCGCGTTTCGACCTCGATCCCGAAAGCCTCGCCTTCATGGAGGAGGTCTGGGCGAGCTACCGCGACGACGCCACGACCAAGCAGGCCGCGCGCCTCGCCTGACATCCCTGTTCGGCCCGGCTCCTGCCGCGGCTGGACCCATAACAGCCATCTGGAAGCCGCCCGTCTGCCCCCTTGAAACCGAGAGCGCATTCCATGAAAGCCAGCATCCTTTTCAGCACAGCCCTGTCCCTCCTCTGCGCCGCCCCCGCTTTGGCCGATCCGGTGAAGGTGGGCGTCATCCTGCCCCAGACCGGCGTCGGCGCGGTGCTCGCCAAGCAGATGCAGGCTGCCATTGAACTTGCCGTCGCGCACGAGGGCGGGAAGCTCGGGGGCCAGCAGGTGGAGTTCTTCTGGAGCGACAGCCAGGGCAAGGCGGACGTCGCCAAGCAACTGGCCGACGAGATGGTGAAGTCGAAGCGCGTGGACTTCCTCGTCGGCCCGGTCTTCTCCTCGGAGATGATGGCGGTGCACGGCGGCCTCGCCCGCACCGATGCCTTCGTGATCTCGCCCATTTCGGGACCGGCGCCCATCGCCGGCAAGTCCTGCTCGACGAACTTCTTCAACGTGTCGTCCCAGAACGACCAGCAGGCCGAGGCGCTCGGCGCCTATCTCGAGAAGCTCGGCGTCAAGCGCGTGTATGTCATGACGGTCAACAATCAGGCCGGAAAGGACATGGTTTCCGGCTTCAAGCGCAACTTCAAGGGCGACCTCGTGGGCGAGGTCTACACGCGCTTCGGACAGGTCGACTTCGCCGCGGAATTGAGCGCACTGCGCACCGCCGCACCCGAGGCCACGTTCATCTTCTATCCCGGCGACATGGGCGTGCAGTACGTCAAGCAATACGCCCAGGCCGGCCTTGCGAAGTCGACGCCGCTCTACACCGTGTGGACCGTGGATCAGGCGACCCTGCCCGCAGTGGGCGACGATGCCATCGGCGTGCGCTCGGGCAATGTCTGGAGCGTCGACCTGCCGAATGCCGCGAACGCCCGCTTCGTCTCCGACTTCAAGCAGAAGAACGGCTTCCTGCCCAACGACTACGCCGCCCACGCCTATGATTCCATCCTGCTCGTCTCCAGCGCGGTCAAGGCCGTGGGCGGCGACATGAGCCGGAAGGACGACATCCGCAAGGCGCTGCAGAAGGCCGACTTCGCCTCGAACCGCGGCAAGTTCGCCTTCAACACCAACCACTTCCCCATCGAGGACTACTATGTCCGCGAGGTGGTGAAGGGTGAGGACGGCACCCTCGTCACAAAGACCGTCGAGAAGGTGATGACCGACGCCAAGGACGCCTATTACCAGGACTGCCCGCTGAAGTGATCGCGGATGATCTTGAAGAGAAATCCTGACACAGCGGGAAGGCGGTCATGCAACTCCTGTTCGTCGAGCAACTCCTGAACGGGGTTCAGCTCGGGGTGATCCTGTTCCTGATGGCGGCGGGGCTCACGCTCACCTTCGGCATCATGAATCTGGTGAACCTTGCGCACGGCTCCCTGTTCATGCTCGGTGCCTATCTGGGCGTCGCCTTCGCGCTGGTCACGGGCTCGTTCGTTGCGGGCTTCGTCGCGGCCGGCCTTGCCACCTTCGTCATCGGCCTCGTGCTGGAGCGGCTGGTGATCCGGCATCTCTACGCGCGCGGCCATCTCGACCAGGTGATGTGCACGGTGGGCCTCGTCTATGTGCTCAACGAGGCGACGCGGATGGTGTTCGGGCCGGAGCCGCTGCACGCGCCCATCCCGGCCTTTCTCGCGGGTTCGGTGGAGCTCATTCCCGGCGCGCCCTATCCCGCCTACCGACTGGCGATGATCGGAGCCGGCCTCGCCATCGCCGGATTGCTTTACGTCCTCATCGGCCGGACGCGGATGGGCATGCTCATCCGCGCCGGCGCCAGCAACCGGGTGATGACGAGCGTTCTGGGGGTCAATATCGGCGCCATCTATGCGGTCGTGTTCGGCATCGGCGCGGCGCTGGCCGGCTTCGCGGGCTATATCGCGGCGCCCATCCTCACCGTCTATCCCGGCATGGGCGACAATGTGCTCATCCTGGCGCTGGTGGTGCTGGTGGTGGGCGGCATGGGATCGGTGAAGGGGGCCTTCGTGGCGGCCCTGCTGGTCGGCGTCATCGACACCATCGGCCGGGCCTATCTGAAGGATCTCATGGCGCTCGTCCTCTCGCCGGTGGCCGCCAACACCGTGGCGCCGGCTCTGGCGTCCATGCTCATCTACATCCTCATGGCGGTCATCCTGTTCTTCCGCCCGCAGGGTCTCATCCCCGCCGCCGGCCTGCGCCGACCGGAGGCGCCGCCGGAAGCGTCCGACCACGGCCCGAACGGTCCGGGCGTGCTGGCGCGCTGGCGCGTGCCCGCCATCGGTCTCCTCGGCGGCGCCTTCCTGCTGCTGCCGCTGGTCGCCGGGCTCGCCGATCAGCCGTTCTGGGTGGATATGGGGCTGCGCGTTATCATCTTCGCCATCGCCGCCCTGAGCCTCGATCTGATCCTTGGCCAGACCGGGCTCGTGAGCTTCGGGCATGCGCTCTATCTCGGCATCGGCGCCTATGTGGTGGGCATCCTCGCGGATGCGGGCGTCGAGAGCGGCTTCGTGCAGTGGCCGCTGGCCATGGCGAGCTCGGCGCTGCTGGCCGCGGCGCTGTCGATGGTAGCGCTGCGCACCTCCGGCACCTTCTTCATCATGATTACCCTCGCCTTCGCGCAGATGATGTTCTACGGCGCCTCCAGCCTCTACGACTATGGCGGCGACGACGGGATGCACCTAGCCGTCCGCAGCACCTTTGGCGGGCTGGTCGACGTCTACGATTCCCGGCAGTTCTACTATCTGGCACTCGCCATGCTGGTGGTGCTCGCCGGCCTCAACATCCGCCTCGCGCGGGCGCGTTTCGGCACGGTGCTGAAGGGCATCTGCATCAATGAGCGGCGCATGGAGGCGGCGGGTTTTCCCACCTTCCGCTACAAGCTCGCGGCCTGCGTCCTCTCGGCGGCGGTGTGCGGGCTGGCGGGGGCGATGCTCGCCAATGCGGCGGAGTTCGTCGGCCCGCAATACATGGACTGGACCCGCTCGGCCGAGCTGATGATCATGGTGGTGGCCGGCGGACTTGCGACGCCCTTCGGCGCCATCATCGGCGCGCTCGCCTATCTCGGCATCGAGAAATATCTCTCCGATCTCACCATCCACTGGCGGCTCGGCTTCGGCGCGCTGCTCATCCTCCTCGTCTTCCTCGGCCGGGGCGGGCTCAGCGCCCTGTTCGCGCCGGGTCCGGCGGGGCAGACGACGCCCGTTCACAAGGGATCATTCCGATGGGCAAGACCCTTCTTCAGACCGCGGGCGTGACCCGCAGGTTCGGCGGGCTCAATGCGGTCGATGCGGTGGATTTCGAGCTCGCGGCGGGCGAGCTGGTGGCGGTGATCGGCCCCAACGGGGCCGGCAAGACCACTTTCGTCAATCTCCTCTCCGGCGCGCTCCGGCCCGATGCGGGCACCGTGATGTTCGAGGGGCGGGACATCTCCCGCCTGCCGATGGACGCCCGCGCACGGCTCGGGATCGCCCGCTCCTTCCAGATCGCCAGCATCTTCCCCGAACTGAGCGTCATCGAGAACGTCGCGCTCGCCGCCCAGGCGCACGCCGGCCACAGCTTCCATTTCTGGCGGGAGGTGGCAGACGAGGCACCGCTGCGCCGCAAGGCTCAGGCGCAGCTCGCCGGCCTCGGCCTGTCGGAGTGCGCCGACCGGCCGGCGTCCCAGCTCTCCCACGGGGAGAAGCGGCTTCTGGAAATCGCCATGGCCCTCGTCGTCGAGGCGCGGGTGCTGCTGCTGGATGAGCCCATGGCCGGGCTCGGCATCGCCGAGGCGCGCCGCATGATCGACTTCATCGCCGGCCTGAAGGGGCGGTTCAGCATTCTCCTGGTGGAGCACGACATGGAAGCGGTCTTCAGCCTCGCTGACCGGGTCTTCGTGCTGGCATCCGGCGCGCGGGTGGCGGACGGGCCGCCGGAAGTGGTGCGCGCCGACCCGCGCGTGCAACTCGCCTATCTCGGCGGCGAAGGGGAGGATCTGTGATGCTGGAGCTGCGGCAGGTGGGGGCGGCCTATGGCTCGAGCCGGGTGCTGTTCGGCGTCGACCTTGCCATCGCCGAAGGCGAGGTGGTGACGCTCCTGGGCCGCAACGGCATGGGCAAGACCACGACGGTGAACGCCATCATGGGCCTCGTCTCCCTCACCCAGGGCGACATCAGCTTCCGCGGCACGCGCATTTCCGGGTTGCCGGCCTACAAGGTCGCGCGCAACGGCCTCGCGCTGGTGCCGGAGGGACGGCAGGTGTTCCCCAATCTCACCGTTGAGGAAAACCTCGTCGCCACGGCGGCGAACCGCGGCCGGGCAAACTCACCGTGGACGCTGGAAGCCGTCTATGGCCTGTTCCCGGCCCTCACCCCCCTCGCCCGCCGCAGCGCCGGCCTGCTCTCCGGCGGCGAGCAGCAGATGCTCTCCATCGGCCGCGCGCTGATGACCAATCCCCGCCTTCTCATTCTCGATGAGGCGACGGAAGGCCTCGCCCCCCGCATCCGCCGCGAGATCTGGGATGCGCTGGTGCGCATCCGGGAGCGCGGCCAGTCGGTGCTGGTGATCGACAAGAACATCGACATGCTCTGCCGCTTCGCCGACCGCCACCACATCCTGGAGAAGGGACGCATCGTGTGGAGCGGCAGCTCACAGGACCTCATGTCCGACCAGGCCCTGCGCATGCGCTTTCTGAGCGCCTGACCAACGGGTTCAGGGTGGAACCGGGCGCGCATTCTACTCCCGACAGTGTCGGCGGCTGGGCCGAGCCGCTCCCTTCATGGCGCCGGCCGGGCCAGGCCGATCAATCGTCATCCCGGTCGAGGATCGGCTCCAGGCGGGCGGGGTCGAATTTAGCCCTCAGCCGCGCGCCCTGCGCGTTGGTGGCGCGCACCTTGTAACAGCCATCGTCCGAGCGGATGGAGACCACCGTCCAGCCTTCGGCCTCCAGCTTCTTCTGCAGCGCGTCCCGCGGCTGCCAGTCAGCCAGAGGCACATTGCAATCGTGCCCCGCGGCCGCTGGCGTGGCGGCAAGGGCGGCAACGACCAGGCCCGCCAGGATATTACGCAATGCCAACCCCGAGCGCTTCACCGCACAGACTCCTTCCGATCAAGCCCGATGAAAAGCATGCCAAGCTGACACCCACCTGAACGTCGAGGCAGATTCTCTCCCCCCTTCCACGTCCGGCCGCGCTAGATTGCCACCCGCCCCGCCGAGGTGACAAATGCGTATCCTGCTGATCGAAGACGATCCCGTCCTGGGCATGGCCGTGCGCGACCAGATCGTCGCGGACGGCCACGGCGCCGACTGGGTCACGCGCCTTGCGGATGCCGAGCACGCCGTCCATGCCGCGGCCTTCGATCTGATCCTTCTCGACCTCATGCTGCCCGACGGGCGCGGCTCCGACTTCCTGAGGAAGCTGCGCAGCACGGGCGATGCGACGCCGGTGATGGTGCTGACCGCCCGCGACCAGATCTCCGACCGCATCGCCGCCCTCGATGCCGGCGCCGACGACTATCTGGTGAAGCCGTTCGACCTGTTCGAGCTGTCGGCGCGCATCCGCGCTGTGGGCCGGCGCTATGCGGGCAATCCCAACCCTCTGGTCACGCTCGGCGACATCGAGGTGGACCTTTCCGCCCGCTCGGTGCGCCGTGCCGGGCAGACCATCGCGCTGACTGCGCGGGAATGGGCGCTGTTCGAGGCCTTCGTGCAGCGGCCGCACCAGCTCATGTCGAAGCCGCAACTGGAGGAACGGCTCTATTCCTTCGATGCGGAAGTGGAGAGCAACACCATCGAGGTCTATGTGGCCCGCCTGCGCAAGAAGCTGGGTGCCGACGTGATCGAGACCGTGCGCGGCATGGGCTATCGCCTGGGTACGCCGGGAGACGGCGCATGAGCGGGCGCTGGAGCCTGCGCCGGCGCCTCGGCCTGTGGCTCACTTTGTCGGTCGCCGCGCTGTGGCTCGCCGCGGCGACGGTCGCCGGGCTGGTGCTGCAGCACGAGATCGACGAGGTCTTCGACAGCGCGTTGCAGGAGGTGGCCCAGCGTGTGCTGCCCCTCGCTTATTCCGAGCTACTCGCGCGCGAGGATGGGGCAGGTGCGCACCACATGCCACCCGTGGGGCCACACCGCGAATTCATCACCTATGTGGTGCGCGACGCCCAAGGCCGTGTGCTGCTCCAGTCCAGCGACGCCGAGCAGATGGCGATTCCCGCCGGCCTCGCCCCCGGCTTTCACACCACGCCTCATCTGCGCACCTACACGGAAGCGGCGGTGCGGGGCACTGTCATCGTCACCACGGCGGAGGAGCTGGACCATCGCGCCGCCGCGGTCTGGCGGGCGGTCATGGCGCTCATCTGGCCGCTGGTCGCCCTCGTGCCCATCGCGCTTGCCGGTGTCTGGCTCACGCTTCGCCTCACCTTGAAGCCGGTGCTCGCCTTCCGCCATGCCATCGCCGCGCGGGGGCGAGGCAACCTCGCACCGGTGCCGGAGCAGGGTTTGCCGGAGGAGATGGCACCCGTCGCGGGCGCCGTGAATGCGCTCATGGAGCGCCTGCGCGGCGCGCTGGAGGCGGAGCGGGGCTTTGCCGCCAACAGCGCCCATGAGTTGCGCACCCCCATCGCCGCCGCCCTGGCGCAGACCCAGCGGCTCGTGGCCGAGCTGCCGGAAGGGCCGGCGCAGGAGCGGGCACGCACCATCGCGGGCGCGCTGCGCCGCCTTTCGCGCCTGTCGGAGAAGCTGCTCCAGCTCGCCAAGGCGGAAGGCGCCGGCCTGCTCGCGGAGGCGCCTGTGCCGCTCGCGCCCGTGCTGCGCCATGTGATCGCCGACCTCGATCGCCAGACCGGACGCGCAGAAGACATCGACCTGAGCATCGCGGCGGAGGGCGGGCCCGTCAGTGATCTCGACCCCGATGCCTTCGCAGTTCTGGCCCGCAATCTCATTGAAAATGCACTGAAACATGGCGCACCGGACACCCCGGTCCAGGTCCGCCTCACCGCCGACCGGCTCGACATTTCCAACCATGGCCCGGTCGTTCCGGCGGAACGGATGGCCCAGTTGCTGCGGCCGTTCGAGCGGGGGCCGACGGGGGCGGAGGGCTCGGGCCTCGGCCTCGCCATTGCCGCCGCCATCTGCCGCGGGGCGGGGCTGGTGCTGGAGATCGCCTCGCCCATCCCGGGGGAGACGGAGGGCTTCAGCGCCGTCGTGCGCTTTACCGAACCTGAGAACCTGACAGCAAGCTGAACGCGATTCAGCAGGGGGTTCAGGCGGCTGTCAGGTTGGTTCGAGAGGGTGTCAGCGTCATCAAACGCCGGAGCCCCTCCATGAAGACGCGCACCCTGATCGGGACCGCCCTCCTCCTCTCCACCGCCGGCCTCGGCGTGGCGCTGGCGGCGACCCAGATCGACCACCTCGACCTCCCCGTCCACAGCCGTGACGACGCCCCCCGCGCCGACGCCCGCCCCCTCCGTCTCGCCGACAATGACCACCGGCGGGAGGGCAAGGAGCGCCATCACGGCCGTCATCACGACGATGATGATGACGACGACGACGATGACGGCCGCCCGGGCGCCCGCCCCGGCGCGGTTCCCCAGAACGGCCCTGCCGATCCGGCGGCGCCAGTGCCGGACAACGGCCTGTTCCAGGGCAAGGCCCGGCCCAAGGTCGAGGTGCAGTGACCTCCGGCCGACCCCGCGCACCTTCAAAGGAACAATCAGATGAAATTCGTTCTTCCCGCCGTGGCCGCCACCACCACCCTGCTTTCGCCGGTGCTGGCCGAGGCGCGGCAGGTCACGTTCGAGACCACCCTGAAGCCCTACGGCGGCAACGGCGCCTATGTGGTGCTCTACGTCACCGATGCGGCCGGCGCCTACAAGGGCACGCTCTGGATGGCCGGGGGCAAGGCGAAATACTACCGCCACCTCTCCGACTGGCAGCGCGCCTCCGGCGGAGCCCCCACCGAGATCGACGGCATCACGGGCGCCAGCGTCGGCTCCGGCAAGACGCTGAAGATCACCCTCGATCTCGCCGATGCCATGATCGATGCCGGCTACCAGGTCCATATGGACACGGCGGTGGAGGACGGGATGGACAATCCCTCCGAGGTGATCGCCCCCCTCGCCTTTGCCGCATCGGGCAAGCCCGTGGCCGGCAAGGGCTATGTGAAATCCTTCACCGTCACCTTCTGATCCCCGTTCGGACACCCCCCAAAATGCTTCGCCGCCTCCATGGCCTGCCCGGCATCGCGCTGGCGCTGGCCCTTGCCGTCACCGCCCTCTCCGGCGCGGTCCTTTCCGTGCAGCCGGCGCTCGATCGCGCAACCGTGCCGGCGATCCCGGCGGCGGCCAGCGTCGCGGACGTCGCGGCGCAGGTCGCCGCGCGCCATCCCGGCGTCAGCGCCATCCGGCTGCGGGCGGACGGCAGCCTCACGGCGGCCTTCGATGACGGCGGTAGGCGCGGGGTGGAACGCATCGACCCCGCCACCGGCGCGGGGCTGGGGCCCTACGCGGTGTCGGACACCATCCGCTTCATCACCAACCTGCACCGTGCCTTCCTGATGGGCGATGCGGGGCGCGTGGGGGCGGCCATCGGCGCGCTGGCGATGCTCGGCCTCAGCCTGTCCGGCCTCATGCTGCTGGCCCGACGGCTCGGCGGCATGAGCGCGCTGCTGCGGCCCATCCGCGGCACCCCGGCGCAGCGCTGGCATGGCGAACTCGGCCGGCTCGCGGCCGTGGGCCTGCTCCTGTCGTCGCTGACCGGACTGTGGATGTCGGCCGGCACCTTCGGGCTTCTGCCGGAAACGGTAGCGACGACCCCTGCCGTCACCGCCAGCGGCGGCGCGCCGGCTCCCATCGGCACGCTCACCGGCCTCAACACCGTGAAGCTCCGGGATCTGCGCGAACTCACCTTCCCCGACCCCGCCGACCCCACCGACGTCTTCACCCTCGTCACCGCCGACGGCGAGCGGCTGGTGGATGCCGCCACCGGCGCAACCCTAGCCATGACGCCGGCAACCACGCTGGAGCGGATGAATGACCTCGTGCGCACGCTGCACACCGGGCGCGGCGCCTGGGTGCTCGGCCTGTTCCTGGGCCTCGCCTCGGCCATGGTCCCCGTGCTCGGCGGAACCGGCCTCGTCCTGTGGCTGCGGCGGCGGGCGGCACGGCCGCGCATCGACGCCAATGTCCCGGCGCGGGCGGCGGATACGGTGATCCTCGTGGGCAGCGAGGGCAATTCCACCTGGGGCTTCGCTGGCACCCTGCACAAGGCCCTCGTCGCCGCCGGACACAAGGTCCACACCGCCGCCATGAACGATGTGAGCGCGGCGCATCTTGCCGCCCCGCGCCTGCTGGTGCTCGCCGCCACCTATGGCGAGGGCGCGGCGCCCCAATCGGCCAGACTGTTCCTGTCCCGCCTCGCCGATCTGCCGGGACAGCCGGCTGTGGCAGTGCTGGGCTTCGGCGATCGCAGCTTCCCGCATTTCTGCCGGTTCGCGCGCAACGTCGCCGATGCGCTGGACGCACGCGGCTGCCCGCGACTCCTGCCAATGAAACGGGTGGATCGCCGCTCGCCCCAGGAATTCGCCCAATGGGGCCACGATCTGGGAGACGTGCTGGGGCACGACCTCACACTCACCCATGTGGCGGAGCCGCCGAAGACCAGCAGGCTGGTGCTCGCCGGGCGCGAGCTTTACGGCGAGGCGGTGGGCGCGCCCGTGGCGATCCTGCGCTTCACGGCGCCCGTTGACCCTCGCACCGGCGCGCCCGGACGCCTGCCCGCCTTCGAGGCCGGCGACCTCGTGGGCATCGTGCCACCCGGCGATGCCATGCCGCGCTTCTATTCGCTGGCCTCCTCCACCCGCGACGGCGTGCTGGAAATCTGCGTGCGGCTGCGCGCGGGCGGCCTGTGCTCCACCTTCCTGCACGGGCTCTTGCCGGGCGAGGGCATCGATGCCTTCATCCGCGAGAATCCGGCCTTCCGTCCGGCCAAGGGACGCGGCCCGCTCATCCTCATCGGCGCGGGGGCCGGCATCGGGCCGCTGGCCGGCTTCGTGCGGGCCAATGCGGCGGGCCGGCCCGTGCATCTCTATTGGGGCGGGCGGAGCGCGGCGTCCGACTTCCTCTATGAGCACGAACTCGCCCAGCACCTTGCCGAACGGCGGCTGACGACCCTGCGCACTGCCTTCTCGCGGGATGCGGACGAGAGCGCCTACGTGCAGGACCGCATCGCGGCCGACGCCCCACGCCTGCGGGAACTGGTGAAACAGGGCGCGCAGATCCTCGTATGCGGCGGTCGCGACATGGCCGAGGCCGTGACCCGCGCGCTGGAGCCGGTGGTGCGCCCGCTGGGCCTCGACCTTCCCACCCTCAAATCGAGCGGACGCTATGTCGAAGATGTCTATTGATGCGGGTCGGGGAGCGACGGCGCTCCGGCGCCGCGCCCTGAGCGGCCCGGCCATGGGCGCGCGGTGGTCCGCCACCTTCTTCGCCGCCGACGACATGGACGAGGCGTGCCTCAGCCGCCGCCTCCAGGGCGCCGTTGAGCAGGTGGAACAGCAGATGTCCACCTTCCGGCCCGACTCCGATCTGGAACGGCTGAACGCCGCGCCCATCGGGGCGTGGATCCCCATCCCCCGCGAGCTGATGCACGTCCTCGCCACCGCCCTTGAGATCGGCCGCCTCTCGGGCGGGGCGTTCGACATCGGCGTCGGTGATCTGGTCAGGGCATGGGGCTTCGCCGCGACGCGGGGGCCGGATGGCGGACGCATCGCCGGGCTTGCCGGCCGCCCCTCCTTCGAGCCGCCCAAGACCTTGCAGCTAGATCCGGCCGGCGGCCGCGCCCGCCGTCTGGCACCCCTCCGGCTCGATCTGGCCGGCATCGCCAAGGGCTTCGGCGTGGATGAACTGGCGCGCGAGATGTGCGCGGCCGGCCTCTCCTCCTGGCTGGTGGGCATCGACGGCGAGATGCGCGCCGAGGGCCTGAAGCCGGACGGACGGCCGTGGACGGTGGCCCATGAGCGGCCATCCGCCGGCGAGCGGGACATCCTCGGCGTGCTGGAACTCTCCGGCGCCGCCGTCGCCACCTCGGGAAATTATCGCCATCGGGTGGAAGTGGCCGGCCGCGTCCTCTCCCACACCATGGACCCGGCACGGGGGGCGCCGCTGGAAAACGACCTGTGCGCCGTCACCGTGCTCGGCGAAACCTGCATGGCGGCGGACGCCTGGGCGACCGCTTTGCTGGTGCGCGGGGCGAGCGAGGGGCCAGCCCTCGCCCGCCGCCTCGGCCTCGCGGCGCTGTTCGTGCGCGCGGACGGCACGGTGGAGGGAACGGGACCGATGGCTCAGCCCGCCGCGGCGTAGAAGCCGGGGGCGGACCGCCTTCCCGTCCATTGCGCCGGGCGTCTCACTGGGCCAGGAAGCCGCCGTCCACCGCCAGCACGTGGCCGGTCACCATCGCCGCCATGGGGCTCGCGAGGAACAGGATGGCGTCCGCCACCTCCTCCGGCTCAGCGATGCGGCCGAGCGGCATCAGCTTCTCGATGGCGGCGAGCTTGTCCGGATCGCGCATCAGCGGATCGATAAAGGGCGTGCGCACCCAGGTGGGCGCAACCGCATTGACGCGGATCTTCACCGGCGCCAGCTCGATGGCCAGCGCGCGGGTGAAATTCACCACCGCCCCCTTGCTCGCCTGATAGGCCGGGTTGGGATAGGGCCCACCGCCGCTCAGCCCCATGATGGACGAGACGTTCACGATGGCGCCGCCGCCCCGCGCCATCATGGACGGCACCGCGGCGCGCGCGCAGAGGAAGCCGCCGGTGACGTTCACGGCGAACACCTTCTCCCAGTCGGCGAGGTCCAGCTCGGTCAGCCCCTTGCGGATGGAGAGGCCGGCATTGTTCACGAGGATGTCGAGGCCGCCATGGCCGGCCACCACCTGCCCGAACGCGGCGGAGACCGCCTCTTCGTCGGTCACGTCGAGCGCCAATGCCTCGGCGCCGGGAATGCCGGCGGCGGCGCGCGCGGCCGCCGCCCCGTCGCGATCGGCGAGGATCACGCGGGCGCCGACCTCCGCCATGGCGGTTGCGGCGGCAAGGCCGATGCCGCTCGCCCCGCCCGTCACCACCGCTACCCGCCCCGTCAGATCGAGCCTTTGCGCCATCGTCCGTCCTCGCTTGCGTCGCGCCGCCGCAGCGGCCGACCAAGGCGGTGATAGAAGATCGCCCGGCCGATCTCCAGCCTGGCGCGGCAGCACCGTGCCCGCATGACAAGACCTGCCGCCATCGACTAGAACACGGCCGTACACAGCGACGATGGATCGATGGAGCAGGGACTTCCAGGCAGCGCCGCAGCGGACGGGTCCGCGCGCAGCCCATTGAGGGCGCGGCTCGCCCGCCTCACGCACGAGCCGGCCCCGCTCGCGGCGCTTGAGGCCCTGCCGTGGCATTCCTGGATCGTCGTCGGCCTCGTCTGCATCGGCGCTTTCGTCGGCCAGCTCGACGCGACCATCGTCCAGCTCGCCCTCCCGACGCTCGCCACCACGTTCGATGCCGGGCTGCATGCGGTGAGCTGGGTGTCGCTCGGCTATCTCGTCGCCTTCGCGTCCTTCCTGCCGATCTTCGGGCGCCTGTGCCAGATGGTTGGCCGCAAGACGCTCTATCTCCTCGGCTATCTCGTCTTCGTCGCGGCGAGCGCTTCGTGCGCCCTGGCGCCGGACCTGCCGTCGCTGGTGACGGCGCGGGTGGTGCAGGGGATCGGCGGTGCGCTGCTCGGCGCCAACAGCATCGCCATCCTCATCGCCGCCGTGCCGGAGGAGAAGCGCGGCCGGGCGCTGGGCGTCTTCGCCGCGGCGCAGGCCATCGGCATGAGCGCGGGGCCGGCGGTGGGCGGCATCGTGCTCGGTGCGCTGGGCTGGCCGTGGATCTTCTGGCTGACCGTGCCGTTCGGCATTCTCGCCGCCATCGCCGGCTGGATCGCCCTGCCCCGCACGCGCGGCGCGCGGCCTGAAGCGCGTTTCGACTGGCTGGGCGCCCTGCTGCTCGCACCGGCGCTGGTCATACTGGTGCGCGCGCTGAACCACGCCGCCGGTTGGGGCCTCACCTCCCCCGAGACGATCGGCAGCGTCGTGCTGTCAGCCGGGCTCATCTGGCTGCTGGTGCGGCAGGAGCGGCGCGCGGCGTTTCCGCTGGTGGACCTGAAGCTGTTCGCCAATCCCGGCTTCGCGCTGGGGGCCGGCGCCGTGGTGCTCGGCTACGCCATGCTCTACGCCATGTTCTTTCTCATGTCGTTCCTGCTGGAGCACGGCTATGGCGAGCAGGCGTGGGCGGCGGGCCTGCGCCTCGCCGTCATTCCGGTGATTCTCGGGCTGGTGGCGCCGTTCAGCGGCGGCCTCGCCGATCGCCTCGGCATCCGCCTCTTGGGCGCGAGCGGCATGGGCGTGTGCCTCCTCGGCCTTCTGGTGCTCGGCCTCGGCGTCGGCGATCCGGCCGTAAGCCCGCTGATGAGCTTCGGCGCCTTCCTGCTGTTCGGTGCCGGCCTCGGCCTGTTCATCGCCCCGAACAACCACGACACCCTCAAGGCCGCGCCGCCGGAGCTGGCGACGCAGGCCGGCTCCCTGCTGAACCTCATGCGCGTGCTGGGCACCAGCCTCGGCGTCGCGGGGGCGACGTCCACGCTGTCGCTCGGCCTCAAGCAGGCCGGAGGGCTCACCGACCGGATGAGGGATGTGTCGGGTCCCGCGTTGGTGAACGCGGTGGAATGGGGCATCGTCCTCGTCGCCATCATGGCGCTCATTGCCGCATTCCTCTGCGTCCTGCGCCACCGCCGCAGCTAGCGCCACGCGGAGGGTGCGGCATCCGGGCAGCGGACCGGAGGGGTGTTTCACGCGCCTGCGTATCGACGCCGCCGGCCCCCCCGTCTATGGTCCGACTGCATCCTGCAGGTTGCATCGCACCCATCCGCGGCGGGATGGCGCGCAGCACTGCCGGGATTGCCAGGAGCGGACGCCATGGATTTCGATCCCGTCACCCTCGCGCGGATGCAGTTTGCCTTCACGGTCTCCTTCCACGTCATATTTCCCGCCTTCACCATCGGCCTGTCCGCCTTCATCGCGACTCTGGAGCTGATCTGGCTGAAGACCGGCAAGGACGTGTTCCACCGCCTCGCGCGCTTCTGGACCAAGATCTTCGCCGTCTCCTTCGCCATGGGCGTGGTGTCCGGCATCGTCCTGTCCTACCAGTTCGGCACCAACTGGAGCCGCTATGCCGAATTCGTGGGCTCGGTGATCGCGCCGCTCATCGGCTTCGAGGTGCTCACCGCCTTCTTCCTGGAGGCGACCTTCCTCGGCATCATGCTGTTCGGCTGGAACCGGGTGCCGCCGTGGCTGCACGTTCTGTCCTGCTGCGTGGTGGCGTTCGGCACCTTCATGTCAGCGTTCTGGATCCTCGCCGCCAACAGCTGGATGCAGACGCCGGCCGGCTACGAGATCCGCAACGGCGTCGGCTATCCGCTCGACTGGCTCGAGATCATCTTCAACCCGAGCTTCCACTGGCGCCTGCCGCACATGCTGCTCGCCGCCTACCTCACCACTTCGCTGGTGGTGCTCTCGGTGGGCGCGCGCTATCTGCTCGCCGGCAAGTTCAAGGACGAATCCAAGGTGATGATGGTGATGGGCATCGGCATGCTCGCCATCGTCGGCCCCATCCAGGCCTTTGTCGGAGACAGCCACGGCCTCAATACCGCGCACTACCAGCCGGCCAAGATCGCGGCGGTGGAGGCGCACTGGGACAGCACCAAGCCCGCGCCGCTGGTGCTGTTCGCCTGGCCGGACGAGAAGGCCGAGAAGAACCTGTTCGAGATCTCGATCCCGCACGGGGCCTCGCTGATGATCACGCACAGCCTCGACGGCCTCTTCCCGGGCCTCAAGGATTTCCCGCCGCAGGATCGCCCGCCGGTGTTCGGCCCCTTCTTCGGCTTTCGCGCCATGGTGGGCGTGGGCGTCGTCATGATCCTTCTGGGCTGGATCGGCGCCTGGCTGATCTTCAAGGGCCGTGAGACGACGACCCGCTGGTACCTGATCGTCACCTCCTGGGCGTGGCCGCTGGGCTTCATCGCCATCCTCTCCGGCTGGATCGTCACCGAGCAGGGCCGCCAGCCCTGGGTGGTGGAGGGGCTGCTGCGAACCGAGGATGCCATGTCGCCCCTTGCCGGCTGGACCGTGGGGCTGTCGCTGACGCTGTTCGTCATCATCTACGCCGTGATCTTCGCCACCGGCATCCACTTCATGAACCGGCTGATCGTGCGCGGTCCCGACCAGACCCTGATCCAGCCGCCCGCCCGCGAACTTCCCACCCGCCCCATCGCCGCCGCCCATGGCGAAGGCCAGATGACCCCCGGAACCTGACCCGCCGACGCGCAGGAGGACATGACCATGGAATGGTATCTCCCCGTCATCTGGGGCCTCATCATCGGCGTCGCGGTCATCATGTATGTGGTGCTCGACGGCTTCGACCTCGGCATCGGCATCCTCTTCCCCTTCGCCAAGGAGGAGAAGGAACGCGATGTCATGATGAACACCGTCGCCCCCTTCTGGGACGGCAACGAGACCTGGCTCATCCTCGGCGGCGGCGGCCTGTGGGTGGCCTTCCCCAAGGCCTATGCCGTGGTGATGCCGGCGCTCTATCTGCCGGTCATCATCATGCTGCTGGCCCTGGTGTTCCGCGGCGTCGCCTTCGAATTCAGATGGGTCGCTGCCTCCAGCCGGCGGCTGTGGAACTTCGCCTTCTCCGCCGGCTCGCTGGTGGCGGCCTTTTTCCAGGGCATCATCCTCGGCGGGCTGGTGCAGGGCATCACGGTGAAGGACGGCGCCTTCGCCGGCGGCCCGCTCGACTGGGCGACCCCCTTCGCCCTGCTGTGCGGCGTCGGCGTCGTGGTGGGCTATGCCCTGCTCGGCGCCACCTGGCTGCTGGTGAAGACCGAGGGCGTCATTGCAGACCGGGCCCGCAGCCACGCCATACCGCTGCTTCTCGCCGTGGTCGTGCTGATGGGGCTGGTGAGCCTGTGGACGCCGCTGGCGTTCGATCGCATTGCCGCGCGCTGGTTCTCCCGGCCCAACATCTTCTTCCTGGCGCCGGTGCCCATCATCACCGCCGTGCTCACCTATCTGGTGTGGCACTGGCTGAAGACGGGGCGGGAGATGCTGCCCTTCTTCGGCACCATCGGGCTGTTCGTGCTCGGCTTCCTCGGCTTGGCGATCTCGACCTTCCCCTATCTGGTCCCGCCGAGCCTGACCGTGTGGCAGACGGCAGCCGCCCCGCCGAGCCAGATCCTGATGCTGTTCGGCGTCATCTTCCTGCTGCCGGTGGTGCTGGGCTACATCGTCTTCGTCTACTGGATCTTCCGCGGCAAGGTGCGGGAAGGCGAAGGCTACCACTGAAGCCAGGGCCGCGGCCGGACGACCCCGGCCCCGGCCCCCGTCTCATGGCCCCTGCCTCATGGCCCCCGTCTCACGGCCTTGGCTCAGGCGGCGAGGCTGCCCAGCTCCTTGTCGATGAAATAGGCGGTGTGGGGGCCCTCGCCGATCAGGTCGATCCGGTCGAGGATCTTCCGGCAGAGCTTTTCTTCCTCGTGCTGCTCGCGGGAGAACCATTCGAGGAAGGAGTCGGTCTCGAAGCTGTTCTCGGCGCGGGCGAGGGTGATGGCCTCGACGATATGGGCCGTCACCTTGCGCTCCTCTTCCTGAATGCGCAGGAACAGCTCGCGGACGTTGCCCGCGGAGATCACCGGCCGTTGGTGGCCATGCAGCGCGATTTGCGCGCCGAGGTCGTCGAGGAACTCGAAGAACTTAAGCATGTGCCCCATCTCCTCCTTGGCATGGCCGAGAAAGAACTTGGTCACGCCCTCGAACTTGTGGGCGGACGCCCAGGCGGCAGCCTGGGTATAGACGTGATGGGCCTCCATCTCGCCGTTCAACAGCTCGTTCAGCTTCGCTTCCAGCTTTTCACTGACCATCGCCTTCTCCACCAAGAGGGGACCGCCGCGCATGACGCCGGCGGAACGGGGAAGAGCGGCACCGGCACATCTGCATCGCCGGCCACGGCCGCGCTTCCCGCACGGATGTGCAGGAGCCGGCGGCGGCGGATCAATCGGCACGCATCAATCTTGCGCCAGATTTGGATTGGGCCAATTCGAGCGGGCCGCTCAAATACGTGGCGCGACGCCAGCTTGCGCCGGCTTCTCGACTGCTTCCAATCTCTGGTCGAGAGCTATTCCGCGGCGTCCGAGACCGGCCCACCGCCGAACAGGCCCAGTTGCTGCTCGCGCACCGGCGCGAAGGAGCGGCGGTGGTGCAGGCAGGGGCCGTGGGTGACGAGCGCGGTGCTGTGCTGGGCCGTCGCATAGCCCATGTGCCGCTCGAAGCCATAGGCGGGAAAGGCGGCGCCGAGGGAGGCCATCAGCCGGTCGCGCACCACCTTGGCGACGATGGAGGCCGCGGCAATGGAGGCGATCAGCCGGTCGCCGCCGATCACCGCCTCGACCGCGCAGGGCACCTTGGGCGGGTCGTTGCCATCCACCAGCAGGAAGGCCGGGCGGCACGGCAATCCGCGCACCGCCTGCGCCAGCGCCCAGAGGGTCGCCTGCCGGATATTGTCGCGGTCAATGCGCTCGGGCGGCGCCATGGCCACCGCCACCTCGGCCGTGGCGCAGATTTCCAGATAAAGCGCCTCGCGCTTGGCCCGCGTCAGCCGCTTGGAATCATCGAGGCCCTGCGGCACCCGTTCCGGATCGAGCACGACGGCGGCGGCCACCACCGGCCCGGCCAGCGGCCCGCGCCCCACCTCGTCCGCACCGGCGATGGGCGCATGACCCTGGGCGTAAAGGCGGCGCTCCCGCGTGAAATCGAGACCGATCCACGCGTCCGCGACGGGCACCTTGACCTTGGGCGGACGGCCGCGCGGGCGCGCAGCGGGCTGCGGCTCGATCGAGGTGCGGCTGGGGTTCGGCTCTCGGCGCGGCGGCATCGGTCCGGCGTTCGCCCGATGCGGCCCCGGCGACAGGCGGGCCGAGCGATTCGGCCACGCCGTCGTTGATAGCATGGAACCGGCACGGGGGCCGGGGATTGCTCCTTGTGCCGTGTCAGCCCATGTTCAAGCTCAAGGGTGCAAGCTGCCGGCACTGGCGTCTGCGGGAGAAAAGCATGCGGTGGGAGGATTTCCGCTCCAGCGACAATGTGGAGGACCGGCGCGGCGATGGCGGCGGCGGCGGCGGGTTCCAGATGCCCGGCGGCCGTGGCGGCCTCGGCATCGGTACCATCATCATTGTCGGCCTGATCGGCTGGGCGCTCGGGATCAATCCGGCGGTGCTGATCGGCGGACTGGAGGCCATCAATGGCGGCGGCGGCTCGACCCAGCAGGCCGCCCCCGCGCCCCAGCGCGGCCGGCCGACGGCGCCGCCCAACGACCAGCTCGGGCGCTTCGCGGCGGCGGTCCTCGCCCAGACCGAGGATGTGTGGACCGAGCTGTTCCGCGCCGACGGCAAGACCTACCAGGATCCGAAGCTGGTGCTGTTCTCCGGCTCCACGCGCTCGGCCTGCGGCGGCGCCCAGTCGGCCATGGGGCCGTTCTATTGTCCGCTGGACCAGAAGGTCTATCTCGACCTCACCTTCTTCCAGGAGATGAAGAACCGCTTCAAGGCGGGCGGCGATTTCGCGCAGGCCTATGTGATCGCCCACGAGGTCGGCCACCATGTGGAAAACCTCATCGGCATCCTGCCCAAGGTTCAGCAGGCCCAGGCCCGCGCCTCGTCCCGCGCCGAGGCGAACAACCTCTCCGTCCGCGTCGAGCTGATGGCCGACTGCCTCGCCGGCGTATGGGCCTACCACGCCAACGCCCGCTTCCGCATTCTGGAGCCGGGCGACGTGGAGCAGGCGCTCAACGCGGCCAGCGCCATCGGCGACGACACGCTGCAGAAGCGCTCCCAGGGCTTCGCGGTGCCGGACAGCTTCACCCATGGCACGTCGCAACAGCGGGTGAACTGGTTCACCCGCGGGCTGAAGACCGGCTCCATGCAGCAGTGCAATACCTTCTCCGGCGCGATCTGAGGGCCGCCAACGCCGGCACAGGCCGAATCGTCGGGCTATTCCCCAGCGGAATGGCCCGACTGATGGCCGCTTAAGCCGGGCCCTGCGCCTCGGCGACCGCACGCCGCTGGGGCGCCAAAGGCCTGTTCCGGGCCGGCTCTCCCACCTCTGCTTGAGCGCGGCGGGAGCCATGCCCCGACGCATGCCCCCTTGCCTCCGGGCGGCTGGCGTGCGAAGCAGCGGCAACGCACGGCGCCGCCGCGGGAGAAGCCTCTCGCGCGGACCGTTCGGCGTCGGCCATTGAAACCTCTTGCAGCCTTCGCTATAGGGGCCGACAACTCATTCCGAAGGGGCCATGCGGCCATCCCTCGGCCCCGGTCGGTGCCTTGCACCATGCCTGCGCGCCACGCGGGCGGGCCGCGACCGCAAGGGCCGAGCATACGAGAGGCGTCAGTCCATGTCTTCGACGTTCGACACGGTGGCCAACATCATCGCGGAAACCTGCGACATTCCGCGCGACACCATCACGCCGGACAGCCACGCCATCGACGATCTGGGCATCGACAGCCTCGACTTCCTCGACATCGCGTTCGCCATCGACAAGGCGTTCGGCATCAAGCTTCCGCTGGAGCAGTGGACGCAGGAAGTGAACGACGGCAAGGCCACGACCGAGCAGTATTTCGTGCTCAAGAACCTCTGCGCCCGCATCGACGAGTTGGTCGCTGCGAAGGCGGCCTGAGGCCGATAGATGCGTCCTGAAGTCTTCAAGATGATCGACCGGGTCGTCGCCATCGACCCGTCGCTCCAGAAGATCCACTGCCAGGGTATGGTGCCCGAGGAAAGCTCCATCTTCGAGGGGCACTTCCCCGGCTATCCCATCATGCCCGGCGTGCTGCTCATCGAGGCCATGGCCCAGACCACCGGTTGGCTGGTTCTGGCGCGCAACCGCTTCGAGAAGATGCCCTTCCTCGCCACCGTGAAGGAAGCGAAGCTGCGCACCTTCGTGCTGCCCGGGCAGAATCTCGATCTCTACTCGGAAATCCTGCACGAGGGTTCGGGCTTCGTCGTCGCCAAGACGAACGCCACCCTCGAGGGCAAGCCCATCTGCAGCGCCGAACTCACCTTCCGCGTGCTGCCCTGGCCCGAAGGCAAGATGAAGCCGGTGGTGATGAAGGTTGCCGAGTACGTCTCCTTCCCCCTTGCGGATTTTGCCGATGCCTGACGTGACTGAAGGCCGGAGCCGGAACCAGCGCGACGTCTGGATTACCGGCATCGGCCTCGTCTCCTCCCTTGGGGAGGGGCTCGATGCCCACTGGCAGGCGCTGACCGCCGGCTCGCCCCCGGTGACGGACAACACCACCTTCGCCCCCTATGTGGTTCATCCGCTGGTGAAGGTGAATTTCGACAGCCAGATCCCCAAGAAGGGCGACCAGCGGCAGATGGAGCCCTGGCAGCGCATCGGCACCTATGCGGCCGGCCTTGCGCTGGACGCCGCGGGCATCGCCAAGAACGCCGAGATCCTGTCGAACACCGACATGGTGGTCGCGGCCGGCGGCGGCGAGCGCGACTTCCAGGTGGATGCGGCGATCCTGAACGATCTTTCCGCCTCCAACGATGCCGGCCGCCTCCTGAACGAGCGCCTGCTGTCGGACCTGCGGCCGACCCTCTCGCTGGCACAGCTCTCGAATCTGCTCGCCGGCAACATCTCCATCGTCCACGGCGTCACCGGCTCCTCGCGCACCTTCATGGGCGAGGAAAGCTCGGGCGTTGATGCCGCGCGCATCGCCTATGCGCGCATCGCGGCGGGTCAGAGCGAGATCGGCCTCGTGGGCGGCGCCTACAATGCAGAGCGCGAGGACACGCTGCTCCTCAACGATCTCGATGCCTTCTGCATGAAGGGCGCGTTCAGCCCGGCCTTCACCGCTCCCGGCATCGCCTCCGGCTCCATGGGCGCCTTCCTGGTGCTGGAATCGCCTGAGCATGCCAAGGCCCGCGGCGCGACGCCCATCGCCAAGCTCTCCGGCGTCTGGTCGGAGCGCGCCAAGCGCGCCGTGGCCGGGGCCGTGACCGCCAAGGTGAAGGCGCTTCTCGACAAGGCCGGCACCGCGCCGGGCACCGCCGTCATCTCCGGCGTCACCGGCGCCCGCGATGCGACCGAGGCCGAAGCCGAGGCGCTGACCGCGAGCGGCCTGCCCGTGCGCGCCGTCGCCAACCGCATCGGCCACGGCTTCGAGGCCCAGTTCATCGCCGCCCTCGCCCTCGCGGCGCTGGCGGTGTCCAAGGGCACCCTGTTCCCGCCGCTCGCTGGCGACCCGCTTGAAAAGGCGGCGGACGGCATCTCCCGCGCGATCGTGACCCAGGTGGGCCACTGGCGGGGCGAAGGCGCCGGACTGGTGGAGAAGGCCTGAGGCCACACCTCCCTTTTGGTGCGCCCTTTGGCGCCCCTCTAGGCGTGCGGACAAGGCGGCAGGACGATTGTCCTTTGCGCCGGCTTCGGCGTATTTTCCGGCGCGAGTGCCGGGCCCTCCCACAGCGCGGGTCCCGGCGCGCCCTTCGAGCAGCGCCGGGGCGGGCGCGCTTCAACGACAGGAGCCGCGATCATGACGCAGGCGCATCTCGACAAGTTCGGCCGCCCCATCGTGGTGGTGACGGGTATCGGCGTTGTCACCTCCCTCGGCCAGGGCAAGGAAGACAATTGGCGCCGCCTCACCGCGGGTGAATCCGGCATCCACACCATCACGCGCTTCCCCATCGAGGGCATGCGCACCACCATCGCCGGCACGGTGGACTTCCTGTTCGACGGCCGCGTGGCTGCCCCCAACCTCTCCGAGAAGCTGGCGACCCTCGCCGCCGAGGAAGCCATCGCCGAATCCGGCATCGGCACCCCCGGCGAGTTCCCCGGCCCGCTGTTCGCCGCCGTTCCGCCCGTGGAGCTGGAATGGCCCGAGCGCCAGCAGCTCGCCGAGGCGGTGGGTCATTCCCCCATCGTCTATCACGACCTCCTCGGCGCCGCCGCCTCCGGCAAGTTCCGGCCGTGGCACGAGCGTTTCCTGTTCGGCTCGGTGGCGGATCGCCTCGCCGACAAGTTCGGTACCCAGGGCCAGCCCATTTCCCTCTCCACCGCCTGCGCCTCCGGCGCGACCGCCATCCAGCTCGGCGTCGAGGCCATCCGCCGCGGCGAGACCGAGGTGGCGCTGTCGCTGGGCACGGACGGCTCGGTGCATCCCGAGGCGCTGATCCGCTTCTCGCTGCTCTCCGCCCTCACCACGGCCAATGACAAGCCGGAGGAGGCCGCCCGCCCCTTCGCCAAGAACCGTGACGGCTTCGTCATGGCCGAAGGCGCCGCCGCATTGGTGCTGGAGAGCTACGCCCATGCGGTCGCCCGCGGCGCGAAGATCCTCGGCGTGCTGGAAGGCTGCGGCGAGATGGCGGACAACTTCCACCGCACCCGCTCCAGCCCGGACGGCCGCCCCATCGTCGGCTGCATGAAGAATGCCCTCGCCGATGCCGGCGTGACACCGGACGATGTGGACTACATCAACGCCCACGGCACCTCGACGCCCGAGAACGACCGCATGGAATATGTGGGCCTCAAGGGCGTGTTCAGCGAGGAGAAGCTGGCGCAGACGCCGATCTCCTCCAACAAGTCCATGATCGGCCACACGCTGACGGCGGCCGGCGCCATCGAGGCGGCGGTGTCGCTGCTGACCATCCAGAACGGCCGCATTCCGCCGACCATCAATTACAACATCCCCGATCCGGCCATTCCGCTGGACGTGGTGCCGAACGTCGCCCGCGATGCACAGGTGCGGCGGGTGATCTCCAACTCGTTCGGCTTCGGCGGCCAGAACGTCTGCCTCGTGCTGGCGGCAGAGCCGGCGTGAGCGGATCGCGCACCGGGACTGGCCTCAACCGATGACCGCCCCCATCCTCGTCACCGGCGGCGGCCGCGGGCTTGGCGCCGCCATCGTGCGGCGTCTCGCCGGGGCCGGCTATCCCGTCGTCTTCACCTACCGCTCGGCCGTGGCCGAGGCGGAGGCGCTGATCGCCGACATCCGCGCCACGGCGCCGGATGCCGTCGTCTCCGCCCGGCCCCTCGACCTCGCCGATCGCGCGGCGGTGGAGGCGTTCGCCGAGGAGCTGGAAGCCGGGGAGACCTTCTTCGGCTTCTGCCACAATGCCGGCGCCTCCTACGACACGCTCGCCGCCATGATCGACCAGGACAAGGCCGAGGCGGTGATGCAGGTGAACCACTTCGCCTTCGTGCGCCTCACCCGCGCGCTGGTGCGGCCGATGACCCGCGCCCGGGCCGGCCGCATCGTCGCCATCGGCTCGGTGGCGGCGCTGCAGGCGAACCAGGGCAATGCCGCCTACGCCGCCTCCAAGGCCGCTCTGCTCGCCCATGTGCGCGGCCTCGCCATCGAGACCGCCCGGCGCGGCGTGACGGTGAATTATGTCGCCCCCGGCTTCATCGATACCGCCATGCTGGAGAAGTTCGCGGACTATCGGGCGAAGATGGAGGCGCAGATCCCCGCCGGCCGCTTCGCCACGCCCGACGACGTGGCGCAGGTGGTGGCCTTCCTCTTCTCCCCCGGTGCGGGCTATATGACCGGCGCCGTTCTGCCGGTGGATGGCGGGCTCTCCGCCTCGCTCGCCGCCCACCGCTGACATCATATTCAGAGAACAACAATGCGTGGCCTCCAGCTCGTCTCCGACCGCAAGCTCGAACTCGTCGATCTCCCCGAGGCGGAAGCCCCGGGCGCCGGAGAGGTGCAGATCCGGGTGAAGGCGCTGGCGCTCAACCATATCGACGTTTGGGGCTGGCGCGGCATGGCCTTCGCCAAGCGCAAGATGCCGCTCGTGGTGGGCGCCGAGGCCGCCGGCGAGATCGTGGCGCTGGGTGCCGACGTGCGCGGCCTCAAGGTCGGCCAGACGGTCGCCATGTATGGCGCCATGACCTGCGGCCACTGCGCCAACTGCCTGAAGGGCCGCGACAACCTCTGCCAGAACGTGGGCGGCGTGCTGGGCTTCCACATCGACGGCTTCGCCCGCGACGTGCTGAACATGCCCGAGCGGCTGGTGATCCCCGCCCCCGAGGGCGTCTCCTTCGAGGAAGCGGCCTGCGCCGGCATCACCTTCTCCACCGTCGAGCACATGCTGTTCGACAATGCGAAGCTGGAAAAGGGCGAGACCGTGCTGGTCCATGCCGGCGGCTCGGGCATCGGCTCCGCCGCCATCCGCCTCGCCAAGGATGTGGGCGCTACCGTCATCACCACCGTGGGCGATGACGAGAAGATGGACAAGGCGAAGGCGCTGGGCGCCGACCACGTCATCAACTATCGCAAGGACCGTTTCGAGCACGAGGTCCGCAAGATCACCAAGAAGGTGGGCGTGGACGTGGTGTTCGAGCATGTGGGCGCCGACACGTGGAACGCCTCGCTGCTCTCCATGAAGCCCGGCGCGCGCCTCGTCACCTGCGGATCCACCTCGGGCGTCTCGGTGCAGATGAACCTGATGCAGCTGTTCCAGCGCCAGTACAAGATTTTCGGCTCGTTCGGCGCCACCATCCGCAACGTGGCCGATGGGCTCGAGAAGATGGGCCGGGGCGTCAAGCCCGTCATCGACACCGTGGTGCCCCTCGAGAACTTCAACGAGGGCCTGGAGCGGCTGGAAAGCCGCAAGGTGTTCGGCAAGATCGTGGTGAAGTTCTGAGGCGGGGGCGGCGCACACAATCGTGGCCCGGCTCCCCCTCCCCGTCCGCAAGGCCATCCACCGGCTGAAGCTGGCGCTCGCGCCCGCCGTCGAGGTGCTGGTCGCGGGCTATGTGCGCTTCTCCGTGTGGTGGCTGCGCGTGTGGCCGCTCTGGCTCTCGGCCGGCGGCATGGCCTTCTGGGCCAAGCTGCTCGGGCCTTTCTTTGCGGTCAGCAAGGTGGCGCGGCGCAATCTCGCCGCCGCCTACCCGGAGAAGAGCCCGGCGGAGATCAACACCCTCGTCCGCGGCATCTGGGCCAATATGGGGCGACTCGCCGCCGAGTTCGCCCAGCAGGATCGCCTGTGGGACTATGATCCCGCGCATCCGAACGCAGGCCGGATCGAGGTGAAGGGCGCGGAGATCTTCCAGCGCCTGCGTGACGACGGCCGCCCGGCCCTGTTCTTCACCGCCCATACCGGCAACTGGGAATTGTGCGCCATCGCCGGCGCCAAGTTCGACGTGCCCGGCGGCGTTCTCTATCGCGCGCCCAACAACAAGCGCGCCGCCGAACTCATCGAGGAGATGCGCTCCGGCACCATGCCCGGCCTCGTGCGCGCCGGCCGCGATGCGGGACGCCAGATGGCACGGATGCTGGCTGAGGGGCAGCATCTCGGCATGCTCATCGACCAATATTGGACCGGCGGGCCCGAGGTGATGTTCTTCGGGCGCCCCTGCGCCACCAACCCGACGCTCGCCCGCCTCGCCCGCCAGTTCGATTGCCCGGTGCACGGCATGCGCGTCATCCGCCTGCCCGGCGCCCGCTTCCGGGTGGAGATCACCGAGGAAATCACCCTCCCCCGCGACGGCGAGGGCAAGATCGAGGTGACGGGCGCCATGCAGGCCGTCACCTCCGTGATCGAGGGCTGGGTGCGCGAATATCCCGAGCAATGGCTCTGGCTCCACCGCCGCTGGCGGTGAGGGTTTCCACCCCCTCCCCCTTGCCGCGCCCCTGCCAATCCTATAAAGCCCGCGCTTTCCGTTTTCGCGAAGGTACGAGGGATGAGCACGGCTGACGTTGCCGTCATCATGGGCAGCCAGTCCGACTGGGAGACCATGCGCCATGCGGCCGAGACGCTGGATGCGCTCGGGATCGCGCACGACTGCCGCATCGTCTCCGCCCACCGCACGCCGGATCGCATGTATGCCTTCGCCAAGAGCGCGAAGGCGGACGGCTTCAAGGTCATCATCGCCGGGGCCGGCGGCGCGGCCCATCTGCCGGGCATGGTGGCAGCGCTGACGCCCCTGCCGGTGTTCGGCGTGCCGGTGCAATCCAAGGCGCTCTCCGGCCTCGACAGCCTCTATTCCATCGTGCAGATGCCGGCCGGAATCCCGGTGGGCACGCTGGCCATCGGCGTCGCGGGCGCCACCAACGCCGCCCTGCTAGCGGCCGCCGTGCTGGCCATCTCCGATCCCGCCCTCGCCGAACGGCTCGACGCCTGGCGCACCGCGCGCACCGGAGCGGTGGCGGAACGGCCCGTCTGACCATGCTTCGTCCCGGCAGCGTCATCGGCATCCTCGGCGGCGGCCAGCTCGGCCGCATGATCGCGCTTGCGGCCGCGGAACTCGGCCTCAAGGCGCATGTGCTCTGCCCCGACAAGGACAGCCCCGCCTTCCATGTGAGCGCCGCGCATGTCTGCGCCGCCTATGACGATTTCGACGCGCTGGAGACGTTCGCCGCCGGCGTCGACGTGGTGACCTACGAGTTCGAGAACGTGCCGCTGGCCACCGCCGAGTTCCTCGCCGCGCGGGTGCCACTGCGGCCCGGCGCCAAGGCGCTCGCCATCACGCAGGACCGGCTCGCCGAGAAGAGCTTCGTGCGTGACCTCGGCATCGAAACCGCGCCTTTCGCCCCGGTGGACAGCCTCGCCGATCTCGAAGCCGCGGTCGCGCAGCTTGGCCTGCCCGCGGTGCTGAAGACCCGCCGCTTCGGCTATGACGGCAAGGGGCAGGTGATGATCCGCCCCGGCGAGGATCTCACCGCCGCCTGGCACGCCCTCGGGCGCCAGAGCGCCATCCTCGAAGGCTTCGTGAGCTTCGTGCGCGAGGTGTCCGTGGTGGCCGCGCGGCGCGGCGACGGCGCCTTCTGCGCCTATGATGTGACCGAGAACGTCCATCGCGAGCACATCCTGCACACCTCCACGGTCCCTGCGACCCTCACCGCCGAGGCGGCGCGGAAGGCGCGCGCCATCGCGCGGGACATCGGCGATGCGCTCGAATATGAGGGCGTGTTCGCTGTGGAGCTGTTCGTGGTCTGCCAGGGCTCGAACGAGCGGGTGATCGTCAACGAGATCGCCCCGCGCGTGCATAATAGCGGGCACTGGACCCAGGACGGCGCCGTTACCTCCCAGTTCGAGCAGCATGTGCGGGCCATCGCCGGCTGGCCGCTCGGCGAGGTCTCCCGTCTCGGCCGAGCGCAGATGACCAACCTCATCGGCGCCGACGTGCATGACTGGCACGCTTTGCTCGCAGAGCCGGGCACACACCTGCACCTCTACGGGAAGGAAGAAGCCCGCGCCGGCCGCAAGATGGGCCATGTGGTGCGGGTTTCGCGCGACCCCGAAGCCTGCGCCAACATACCGGATGGCGAAGGCTGCTGACTTGTGAGCCGGCTCTTCCGCTAGGGACTGAGACGAATCGCCCTGATGACGCGTCGCAGCATTTGACGCATGACTCTGCTGTCCGCGGCGGTTTTCTTGTACCGCCGAAGCCATGACCCAAATTTGTGGTGGCAGATGTCTTTGTCCGACGATCGCATCAAGGACCGCTTCTCCGAATGGCTGCGCGACCTCGCCCGGCACATGGCCCGGTCCGGCCGCTATTGCAGCTGGCGGGTGATCCAGATCGAGCTGCGCTTCATGCAGGGCATCCGCGAGGCCGCGACCTGCTTTTCCGACCCCAGCATCCGCAACGAGCTCGACGGTTTGTGCCGCGAGGCGCAGAAGCGGGGCGGGCCAATCTTCATGGCGCCCGCCCGCAGCGAATCCGGCCTGCCGGCCCCCGGCTGTTGATGTCTGGAACACCCCCCGCCAAGCCAAAACGGCCCGCGGGAAAGTGAGCCGGCGCAAGGCGCCACCTCCCGTTTCCACCGCTTCAAGGCGTGTGGACAAGCTGCACCTCTTCTGGTAAGAGAGCGCTTCCTTCGGACAGGTCGAGGACAGGCGCACGCGCCATCTTCTGCGGTCCGGCGTTTCAGATCAGGTAAGGCTCCGGCTCGGCGCAACAGCTCGAAGAGGTAAACACGTGCAAGTTCTCGTCCGCGATAACAATGTCGATCAGGCCCTCAAGGCGCTCAAGAAGAAGATGCAGCGCGAGGGGATCTTCCGCGAGATGAAGCTGCGTGGCCACTACGAGAAGCCGTCCGAGAAGCGCGCCCGCGAGGAGGCCGAGGCCATCCGCCGCGCCCGCAAGCTGGCCCGTAAGCGCGCCCAGCGCGAAGGCCTGATCCCGTCCAAGCCGCGCCCCACCCGCTGAGACGCTGAGGTCGCTGAGGTCCGCAACGCCGGGCATTCGAGCTGACCGTCGAAAGCGTCCCCTCAGTCGGTTTCAAGATTTTGCATCCGCGCGATCCCCGTCGCGCGGATTTGCTTTTGTCGCGGCCCGCTCTTTTTTCGTGGGCCGCTTGCCGCCGCGCTCCCGCCTGTCGTGTGCCTGTCTCCAAAGCCGTGAGAAGAGAAAGTGTTGTTCCCTCAGATTGCGGTGCAATCCGAGCGACGCCTGCTCTAGACTGAAGTTGCGCCGGCATGCCGGGCCTTGATCCGGCTGCGGGTCGGCCGGTCGGCGCAGGGGGCGCAAGGCCTCCGATGAGGGAGAAAGGCCGAATGGTCGCGCGCGTGGTCACTGTCGAGCCCTTCGATATCGTCGTCTTCGGCGCCACTGGCGATCTCGCCCGTCGCAAACTCCTCCCAGCGCTGTTCGAGCGCGACCTCGCCGGCCAGATGCCGGACGATGCGCGCATCATCGGCACCTCCCGCCGCCCCCTGCCGGACGAAGACTTCCGCGCCTTCGCCCGCGATGCGCTCGGCGTTGCGGATGGCGTCGAGGATGTGGATCAGGCGGTGCTGGCCCGCTTCCTCAACCGGCTGACCTATGTGGCGGTGGACGCCCTCTCCGACGAGGGCTGGCCCGATCTCGCCGCCACGCTGAAGGTGGGAGAGGATCGCGTCCGCGTCTTCTATCTGGCCGTGGGGCCGGACCTGTTCGATCCCATCTGCGCGCGCATCGGCGCGTTCGGTCTCGTCACAGACCTGTCCCGCGTGGTGGTGGAAAAGCCGGTGGGCAAGGACCTCGCCTCCGCCCAGAAGGTGAACGCCGCCGTCGGGCGCGTCTTCCGCGAGGAGGCGGTGTTCCGCATCGACCATTATCTCGGCAAGGAGACGGTGCAGAACCTGATGGCGCTCAGGTTCGCCAACGCTTTGTTCGAGCCGGTGTGGAACAACGCGCACATCGACCACGTGCAGATCACGGTGGCCGAGAGCATCGGCACCGCTGGCCGCGCCGGCTATTACGACACCGCCGGCGCGCTGCGCGACATGGTGCAGAACCATATTCTCCAGCTCCTCTGCCTCGTCGCCATGGAGCCGCCCGTCTCGCTCGACGCGGACGCGGTGCGCGACGAAAAGCTGAAGGTGCTCAAGGCGCTGGAGCCCATCAACGAGAGCAATTTCGCGCAGATGACGGTGCGCGGCCAGTATCGCGCCGGCGCCTCGGCGGGCGGGGCGGTGCCGGGCTATCTGGAAGAACTCGGCTCCGGCGAGAGCAGCACCGAGACCTTCGTCGCCATCAAGGCCGAGATCGGCAACTGGCGCTGGTCCGGCGTGCCGTTCTACCTGCGCACGGGCAAGCGCCTCGCCTCGCGCGTGTCCGAGATCGTGGTGGCGTTCCGGCCCATTCCCCATTCGGTGTTCGACGACCACGCCGGCCCCATCATGCCGAACCGTCTCGTCATCCGCCTGCAGCCGGACGAGGGCGTGAAGCTGTGGCTGATGATCAAGGATCCCGGCCCCGGCGGCATGCGCCTGCAGCATGTGCCGCTCGATATGAGCTTCGCCTCCGTCTTCGGCGTGCGGAACCCGGACGCCTACGAGCGGCTTATCATGGACGTGGTGCGCGGCAACCAGACCCTGTTCATGCGCCGCGACGAGGTGGAAGCCGCCTGGCGCTGGGTGGATCCCATCCTCGACGCATGGCGGGCCTCGCGCGACCAGCCCAAGCCTTACACGGCCGGGACATGGGGGCCTTCCGCCGCCATCGCCCTGATCGAACGGGACGGGCGCACCTGGACCGATGACGCCTGAGGCCTCCCGTGACCCCGCCGACCACACCCATCGCCCTCAACGTCTACGACGATTCGGCCGGCCTCGCCCGGGCGCTGGCCGCCCATGTGGCCGAGGCCCTGCGCCGCCGCATCGCCCGCGACGGCACGGCGAGCCTCGCCGTCTCGGGCGGGCGCACCCCGCTCGCCTTCTTCGAGACCCTCTCCGGCGCGCCGATCGACTGGTCCCGCGTGCTGGTGACGCTCGTGGACGAACGCTGGGTGCCGGAGACCTCAGACCGCTCCAACGCCGCTTTGGTGCGACACCACCTGCTGAAGGGGCCGGCGGCCGCAGCCCGCTTCGTGCCGCTCTATACCGGCGCCGCGACCCCGGAGGACGGACTTGCGGAGGCCACCGGGCGGGTCGCCGCCCTCCCCTCCCCCTTCGCGGCCGTAGTGCTCGGCATGGGGGACGACGGGCATACCGCCTCCTTCTTCCCCGGCGCCGAGACGCTCGCCGCAGCCATCGATCCTGCGACACCCGAAATCCTCGCCGCCGTGCGCGCGGATGCGGCGGGCGAGCCGCGCATCACCTTCACCCTGCCCCGGCTGGTTTCGGCCGACACGCTGGCGCTGCACATCGAGGGCATGACCAAGCGCGCGGTGCTTGAGCGTGCCTGCGCTGGCGGCCCTGTCGAAGAGTTGCCCATCCGCTCCGTCCTGAGGGGGCGTGCGCCCCTCGACGTGATGTGGTGCCCCTGAACAAGAGGTCCGAGCCATGACTGAAGCCCAGCCGAGCGCGACCGACGCCGCCTTCGACGCCCTCGACGCCGCCTGGAAAGGCCGCACCGGGCGCATCGCCGACCTGTTCGCCGCCTCCGACCGCTTCGAGCGCTTCTCCACCAGCTATGGTGACCTGCTGCTCGACTTCTCCAAGACCGCGATCACCGACGAGACCCTGGCGCAACTGCTGGATCTCGCCCGGGCCGCGGGCGTGGAGCAGTTGCGGGACGCCATGTTCGCCGGCGACCACATCAATCTCACCGAGGACCGGGCGGTGCTGCACACGGCGCTGCGCAACCGCGCAGACGAGAGCATTCCCGTCGACGGCATCGACGTGAAGACCGGCGTGGACGAGACACTGCGCAATCTCACCGCCTTCGCCCATGCGGTGCGCGAGGGGCGCATCGCCGGTGCGCGCGGCAACGCCTTCACCGACGTGGTGAATATCGGCATCGGCGGGTCGGATCTCGGCCCGGCCATGGTGACGGGGGCTCTCGCGCCGTATCATGACGGGCCCCGCTGCCACTTCGTCTCGAACGTGGATGGCGCCCACATCACCGATACGCTCAAGGGGCTCAATCCCGCGACGACGCTGTTCATCGTCGCCTCCAAGACCTTCACCACCGTCGAGACCATGTGCAATGCGGGCACGGCCCGCGCCTTCATCGCGGATGCGCTGGGCGAGGCGGCCGTGGGCGACCATTTTGCCGCCGTCTCCACGGCGCTCGATCGGGTGGAGGCCTTCGGCATCTCGCGCGAGCGGACCTTCGGATTCTGGGACTGGGTGGGCGGCCGCTATTCGGTGTGGTCGGCCATCGGCCTGCCGGTGATGATCGCCGTGGGACCGGACCGCTTCGGCGAGTTCCTCGCCGGCGCCGCCGCCATGGACGAGCATTTCCGCTCCGCGCCGCTGGACCAGAACATGCCGGTGCTGCTCGGCCTCGTGGGGATCTGGCACCGCAATGTCTGCGGATATCCCAGCCGCGCCATCATCCCCTACGACCAGCGCCTCGCGCGCCTGCCGGCCTATCTCCAGCAGCTCGACATGGAGAGCAACGGCAAGAGCGTCACGCGCGACGGCCGGCCGGCTACCCGCGGCACCGGCCCCATCGTCTGGGGAGAACCGGGCACCAATGCCCAGCACGCCTTCTTCCAGCTTCTTCACCAGGGCACCGATACCGTGCCGGTGGAATTCCTCATTGCCGCGCAGGGCCACGAGCCGAACCTGAAGAATCACCATAACCTTCTGGTGGCCAACTGCCTCGCCCAGGCGGAAGCGCTGATGCGCGGCCGCACCCTGGAGGAGGCCGCGGCCCAGCTCGTCCAGAAGGGATTTTCGGCCGAGCAGGTCGCCACGATCGCGCCCCATCGCGTCTTCCCCGGAGACCGCCCCTCCATCACCATCGCCTATGCGGAGCTCGACCCCTTCTCCCTCGGCCGCATCATCGCGCTCTATGAGCATCGGGTGTTCGTCGAGGCCGCCGTATGGGGCATCAATGCCTTCGACCAGTGGGGCGTGGAGCTGGGGAAGGAGCTGGCGACGCAATTCCTCCCGGCCGTGCAGGGCGGCGCCCTCCCCTCCGGCGCATCCGGGTCGACAGCCGGCCTCCTGGCCTATCTCGGCGGGCTGGCCCAAGCCTGAAGTGATTGGTTCCAGAGGAGGCGTGCATGCGCGCTTGTGCGCGCTTGCGGGCGGCGAGGGGCAATGCTGCTATGCAGCATTGCGGGTCCGCCTCTGCGTATTTTGTATACCACGAGATTGGACAAGCGCGGTACAAGGTGACTGTACCGGGACGCGGATGCGTCGGGCGACTTGGATCGAGCCCGGCGAAACGCGCCGCATCCCTTCGGCATCATGCCGGGAGAGAGTTATGAACGCGCTTGAGCTTACGGCCTTCGGCCTTTTCGGGATCGTCCTCACCTTCGCCGCCAACGGCCTTACGGCGCAGAAGCCGTACATGACGGTTGCCGGCGGCCCCGGCATTCCGATCGAGGATGTCCTGCTGCAGACGCCCGAGCCCCGCTTTGCCCGCGTTACCCCCTCGACCGATACGAAGGGCACGGCCTCGAACCTCGTCATGGTCCATGCCGGCCCCTTCGCCGCGCCCGTGTCGCGCGGCAACTGACCAACAAAAAAGAAGGGAGCGGCAAGCCGCTCCCTCAGTTGGGCCCGGGGTAGGTGGGCCGAAAGTTTGAGGCAGAGCCTCAGCCAGTGACCTTTGCGCTCGCAGGCTCGGCAGCAGCCTGAGCAGCGGCGCCGGCGACGAAGCGGGTGCGCATCGGCTTCAGCACGAAGATGGCCATGAGAGCGGCGATCGCGTTGACCGCGGCGGTGATCATGAACACCAGGTCCCAGTTGCCGAGGCTCGCCACAGCCACCGAGGCCATCGGCACCACCAGCGAGGCCGTTCCCTTGGCGGTGTAGAGAAGGCCGGCATTGGTGGTGGCGAACTTGCCGCCGAAGGTATCGCCGCAGGTGGCGGGGAAGAGCGAGTAGATCTCACCCCAGGCGAAGAACACGAGGCCGGTCAGCAGCACGAACAGCACCGGGTTGGAGCCGAAGTGCGCGAGGGCCAGCACGCCCACCGCTTCGAGGCCGAAGGCGATGAACATGGTGTTCTCACGGCCGATATTGTCCGACACCCAGCCGAAGAAGGGACGGGTGAGGCCGTTCAGCACGCGGTCGATGGACAGGGCGAAGGTCAGCGCCGGCATGGTCAGGCCGAGGATGGAGACCGGCACGTCGGCGATCTTGAAGTCCTTGGCGATGGAGCCGAGCTGCGCGGTCGCCATCAGGCCACCGGCCGCCACCAGCACGAACATGAGGTACATGACCCAGAACACCGGGGCCTTCACCATCTCGCCCGGGCCGTAATTGCGGCGGCTCTGGGTGGCGGACGCCTTGACCACGGGAAGCTGGCCTTCCTTCGGCGCCTGGAGCAGCAGCGAAAGGGCCACCACGACGGCGCCCTGGAGCAGGCCGAAGAACAGGAAGGTGTGCTCGTAGCCCTGCGACTTGATCATGGCCGCGATGGGCACGATCGTCAGGGCCGAACCGGCGCCGAAACCGGCGGCCGTGATGCCGGCGGCGAGACCGCGGCGATCCGGGAACCACTTCAGCGCGGAGCCGACGCAGGTACCATAGACCGCGCCCGCACCCGTGCCGCCCAGGGCCGCCGAGACATAGAGCATGGCGAGGCTGTCAGCCCGCGAATTCAGGAACCAGGACAGGGCGCACAAGATACCGCCGATGAACACGACGATCCGCGGGCCGAACTTGTCCACGAACCAGCCCTCGACCGGCACCAGCCAGGTCTCGAACAGCACGAAGATGGTGAAGGCGACCTGGATGGAGGCACGGCCCCACTGATGCTTTTCGTTCATGGGCTCGACGAACAACGTCCACCCATATTGAAGATTGGCGATCATCGACATGCAGACCACGCCGATGAGCAGTTGCAGCCAACGCCCTCCAATCGGGCCGCCGACAGGCGCTGCGGAGTTCTGAGCCATTTCCTTCCCTTTCTCACTGGGGATCATCGAATGCGATGAACGGCCCGTGACGGTCGCCATTCTTGTTCGGGCCGTTCATCGACCCGTTCGCGAACCGAGGCGAAAGGTGCACACAGAATCTGGTATACAGAATGCCGTTACGGCTATGTAACTGTTACTTTCCGCTGTAATTCGGGATTTCGAGGGCCGGTTCGGCAGCAGCCGACCAGATGCGGACCGTGAAGAGAGGGCACAGCCCAAGTCTCACTTCCCGCTGTCGGAAACCACACATAGACCACGCCAACCAAATAAGCTTCTCGTCTACTTCAGATACATAAACAAACACCGAATCATTCTGCATTTTTACATTGCCACCAGGAACACGCCAAGCCCCGCCATTCCAGGCCGCGCTGCTCGGCCCGGACCGGATCCGCGGATCACCGGCACCCTCTCTGCCCTGCTTTCCTGAGCCTCAAACGAAAAAAGCCCCGGCCGAAGCCGGGGCTTGAGGGACCGCCAGATGGCGGTGGAGGGACTCGTTGGCGCGCGAGCGGGCCGCGCGGATTGAAATCTGGCGTATTCGGGTGGGACCTCCCCCTTTCCCGCACACCGGCGCCGCCAAGGCGGCGCGTAACCTAGGTTTGTCCGGGCGGCAGTCACCGCCCGGATCCAAGCTTCAGGCCGTGGCCTGGCGCGTGGCCGTGGCAGACGCGGCCGCCTCGGCATTGAGCCGGTGATGGCGGGCGAGCATGGGCCGCAGGACGAAGAGCGCGGCGAAGGCGGCAGTCAGGTCCATGGCGGCGACGGTGTAGAGCACGGTCGTCCAGGTCCCGGTTGCCTCCATCAGCAGGTTGGCCAGCGGCACCAGAAGGGCGGCAAAGCCCTTCGCGGTGTAGAGCATGCCGTAGATCTTGCCGATGTGCTTGGAGCCGAAGGTATCCGCGGCCGTCGCCGAGAACAGGGAGTAGACCTCACCCCAGGCGAGGAAGACGACGCCGGAGAGGATGATGAACGCCCAGGGATTGGTTCCGAACGTGCCGAGCGCGACGATGCCGATACCTTCCAGGGCGAAGGCAAAGAACATGGTCTTCTCACGGCCGATATGGTCCGAGATCCAGCCGAAGAAGGGACGCGAGAAGCCGTTCAGGATGCGGTCCAGCATCAGCGCGAAGGGCAGCGCGGCCATGGCGAAGAAGTACAGGTCGACGTTGATGTGCTTCACGCCGAGGTCCTCGGCGATCACGCCCAGCTGCGCCACCGCCATCAGGCCGCCGGAGACGGTGAGGACGAACATGGTCAGCATCACGTAGAAGACCGGGGTGCGCAGGGCTTCACCGAGGGTGTAGTCCCGGCGGGACTGGGCCACCGTCGAGGAGAAGATCACCTCGGTCTTGGACGGCGCGCGCAGGAAGCCGGCGGCGAGCATGATCACCGCGCCCTGAACCAGGCCGAAGGTGAAGAAGGTCTCCTGATAGCCGCTCGACTTGATCATCGCGGCGATGGGCAGGATGGTCAGCACGGTACCGGAGCCGTAGCCGGCGGCGGTGAGGCCAACCGCGAGACCGCGGCGGTCCGGGAACCACTTCAGCGCGGCATTCACGCAGGTGGCGTAGACGCAGCCGACGCCGATGCCACCGAGTGCCGCAGCCACATAGAGCGCGGTCAGCGAACCGGCGTAGGAGTTCATCACCCAGCTGAGGCCGGTGAAGAAGCCGCCGACCAGCACCATCACGCGCGGGCCGTATTTGTCGATGAAGTAGCCCTCGATGGGCGTGAGCCAGGTCTGCACCACGACGAACACGGTGAAGGCCACCTGGACGGACGCGCGGGTCCAGCCATGCGTCGAAACGATCTCGGGGACGAACAGCGTCCACGAATACTGGATGTTTGCTGCCGCCACCATGCAGACGACGCCGGCGACCAACTGGAGCCAGCGATTTGTCGCTGGCGCCTTTACTGCCATTTCGCTCATTATTCCTACCCCTTAGACCATTTTTATATTTTTGATCTGATTGACCGCCCCACCCTCTTTTTGTCCCTCGTGGCGCGGCGTTTCGTTTTTCGGACGGGTCGTTCCCTCCCCGTCAGACGGCACCGGCGGCACGCATGCCGGCGATCTCTTCGGCCGAGAAGCCCACGCTCGCGAGGACCTCGTCGGTATGCTCGCCGAGGAGCGGCGCGCGCTCCACCGGCACGTGATTGGCGGACAGGCTGATGGGCGAGCCGACCGTCACATAGGTGCCGCGCTCGGGGTGCGGCACCTCCACGAGGAAGCCGCGGTCGTAGAGCGCGCGGTCTTCCATGATGTCCTTGGTGGAGAGCACCGGCCCGCAGGGCACGTCGATGGCGTTGAGCGCCTCCATCACCTCGAACTTGGTGCGGCGGGCGGTCCAGCGCTCGATGATCTCGAAGCACTGGTCCAGCCGCTGGGCGCGGGCCTCGTGGGAGGCGAACTTGGGATCGTCGATCAGGTCCTTGCGGCCCACGAGCCGCATCAGCGGCGCCCAGCCCTGGGGCTGGATGATGACGTAGCAATAATCGTTCTCGCCGCCGGGCGCGCACCGCAGCGCCGCACCGGGCTGGCCGCCGCCGGAGCAGTTGCCGGCCCGCGGCACGCATTCGCCCGTGGGCGCGCCGGGATATTCGGCAAGCGCCCCTGCATCGAGGCGCTGCTGGTCGCGCAGCTTCACCCGGAGCAGGTTGACCACGCAGTCCTGCATGGCCACGTCCACCTTCTGGCCCTCGCCCGTCACCGTGCGCTGGAACAGCGCGGCCAGGATGCCGGCGACGCAATGGATGCCGGTGCCGGTATCGCCGATCTGGGCGCTGGAGGCCGTAGGCGGGCCGGAGCGCCAGCCGGTCGTGCTCATGGCGCCGCCCATGGCCTGAGCGATGGTCTCGTAGGCCTTGGCGTCGACGCCCGAGGCTTCGGCGAAACCGCGGATGGAGGCATAGATCAGCCGCGGGTTGCGGGTGCGAACCTGATCGTAGCCAAAGCCCTGGCGATCGAGCACGCCGGGGCCGAAATTCTCGACCAGCACGTCGCAGGTTTCCACGAGGCGGTTCAATGCCTCCTGGCCAGCGGGGGTCTTGATGTTGAGGGTAACGCTCTTCTTGTTTGCGTTGAGCATGGTGAAATAGAGACTGTCCACGTTGGACTTGTCCCTCAGCTGCGAACGGGTGATGTCCCCGCGCCGCGGCATTTCCACCTTGATGACATCCGCGCCCAGCCACGCAAGAAGTTGCGTCGCCGAAGGGCCGGACTGAACGTGCGTCATGTCCAGGACGCGCACGCCGTCAAGCGCCTTGCCCATGCACCCACTCCCGGAATTTCCTGCCCTGTTCCTTTGGTGCCGGTCTGCGCCAGCTTGGATGCGCCCTCGGAGATACGATCGGAGGGACCCACCCTCTGGCATTTCAAGTTTTGAATTACGTATGCCAGATACAGAACTGTAACACTGCGCTCGGCCGTTCGCAAACGGGTTTTGAGTCATTCTTAGACGAAAGTCGGAAAAAACCTCGGGGCCGCAGCGGGATACAGGCGGCCCCGAAAAGTTCCCGCGCCTCAGCGCAGGGCAGCGAGGCCCGCCTCGATGCCGCCGGAGACGGCCTCAAGCGCAGGATGGGCCTCGGATTCCTTAAGGTAATGGCGCATCAGGTCGGTGGCGCTGATGACGCCCACGAGCGCGTAGCTCTCCATGACCGGCAGGTGACGCACCTGATGCTCCACCATCAGCCGCAGCACGATCTCGATCGTGTCTTCGAGCGTGCAGGAGATGACGTCCCGCTTCATGAGCGAGGCCAGCACCACCTTCGGCGTGTTGGCTCCGAGCTCCAGCACCGCGCGGGTCACGTCTCGCTCGGAGAAGACGCCCACCACCGTGTTTCCCTCGGTGCGGCAGACATCCTTGATGATGACGGAGGAAATATTCTCCCGCTTCATCACGAGGACGGCGTCGGCCACCGTCTCGTGCATGCGCAGGGTGATGATGCGGGTGTCACGTTTTTCCCGCAGGATATCGTCCACGGTAATCATTGGCGTGTCCTCCCCTGGCGAATGCTCGCCCATTGCCACGGCGAAAGCTTCGCCGGGCCGGGTGGGGCCTTGTTGTCGCCCGTCTTCCCTCGGATCATCGTGGTATTCAAAATACATCCTGTCAACGCAAGAAGCGTCCCGCACCTGCGCAGAAGATGCTGCATTGCCACAAGTTTTCGGGACACCTGCGGCATTGCTTGCCGACGCACTCTTCCTCGCATGTGATATGATGTATTTGGTGCGCAAGGCGGGAATCACTTCAGCCCGACTGACTGCCGAAAGCCTAAGGCGAAGGGGTGCGATGACGTACCAGGATATCAACGTGAAGCCGATCGAGACGGAATCGAGCTTCCGGATGAAGGCCTACAAGGCGCTGAAGGCGGCCATCATGGAGATGGACATCTACAGCCACCCCGAGGAGATTCGCCTCGAGGAGCGCCAGCTTTCAGAGAAGCTCGGCGTTTCGCGCACGCCCATCCGCGAGGCGATGACACTGCTTGAGCAGGAGGGCTTCGTGCGCTCCGTGCCGCGCCGGGGCATCTTCGTGGTGCGCAAGACCAAGCAGGAAGTAATCGAGATGATTACCGTCTGGGCGGCGCTGGAGAGCATGGCGGCGCGGCTCGCCTGCGAGCGTGCCACCGAGACGGAGATCCGCCAGCTGCGCGAGAACGTCCGCGCCTTTGCCAACCGCAACCCGGAAGAGTTCGTTTCCGAATATTCGGAGGCGAATCTCGCCTTCCACAAGCTCATCATCCGCATGTCCGGCTGCGCCCTGATCGCGGAGACGACGGAGAACCTGTTCCCCCACATGCGCGGCGTCCGCAAGGTGACGATCGGCCAGGCGCACCGGGCTCAGCGCTCCATCGTCGATCACACGCATATCGTCGAGGCCATCGAGAAGCGCGATCCGGACCTCGCAGAGCGTCTCGTCCGCGAGCATACCCTCGGCCTCGCCCGGCACGTGGCGGAGCATGGCGAGTTCCTGAACTAGCCTGCGCGGCCGCACGGACCGACAAAAGAAAAGGGCCGGCGCTCGCGCACCGGCCCTTTTTCTTGTCGAGCGACGACAGCTCAGGCCGCCTTGTGCTTCTCGATCATCGTGACGAAGCGATCGAACAGATAGTGGCTGTCCTGCGGGCCGGGGCTCGCCTCAGGGTGGTACTGCACCGAGAACACCGGCTTGTCGGCCAGCGCGATGCCGGCGTTGGAGCCGTCGAACAGGGAGACATGGGTCTCCACCGCATTCTTCGGCAGGCTGTCGCGGTCCACGGCGAAGCCGTGGTTCATGGAGGTGATCTCCACCTTGCCGGTGGTGAGGTCCTTCACCGGATGGTTCGCGCCGTGATGGCCCTGGTGCATCTTCACCGTGCGGCCGCCGACGGCGAGGCCGATCATCTGGTGGCCGAGGCAGATGCCGAAGGTGGGCACCCCCTTCTCGATCACCTTCTGGATGACCGGGACCGCATATTCCCCCGTCGCCGCCGGATCGCCGGGGCCGTTGGAGAGGAACACGCCGTCCGGCTGGAGGGCGAGGATGTCCTCGGCGGAGGTGGTGGCGGGCACCACGGTGACCTTGCAACCGGCGCGGGCGAGCAGGCGCAGGATGTTGCGCTTCACGCCGTAGTCGATGGCGACCACATGATGGCGCGGCGCCTCCTGGCGGCCGTAGCCGGTCTCGGGGTCCCAGGTGGTCTCGTCCCAGTCGAAGCGCTGGATCGAGGTCACGCCGGGCACGAGGTCCATGCCGACGAGGCCGGGCCAGGCGCGGGCTTCCGCCTTCAGCGCCTCGATGTCGAACACGCCATCGGGGGCGTGGGCGATGACCGCATTGGGCATGCCCGCCTCACGGATGAGGGCGGTGAGCGCGCGGGTATCGATGCCGGTGATGCCGGGGATGCCGCGGGCCTTCAGCCAGTCGTCGAAATGGCGGGTGGCGCGGTAGTTGGACGGGTCCGTCACGGCGGTGCGCAGCACCACCCCGCGCACGCCGGAGGCCGAGGCCATGGACACCGTCTCGATGTCCTCCTCGTTGGTGCCCACGTTGCCGATGTGCGGGAAGGTGAAGGTGATGATCTGCCCGGCATAGGAGGGATCGGTGAGGATCTCCTCATAGCCGGTGATGGCGGTGTTGAAGCACACCTCGCCGGCGAGGTGGCCGGTGGCGCCGATGCCGAAGCCTTCGAGCACCGTTCCGTCGGCGAGCACGAGCAGGGCGGTGGGCCGGGGCTCGGCCCAACCCTCGGGGGCGTTGGGGGCGTGGTCTTGTTCGCTGGTCATGGATCGCCTAGATAGAGGCTCGCGCGCCGCGTTTCCAGCGCCTCTCGCAGGAATTTGTGCGCCTCGGTCCAGGCTGACCATCGGGTCGCCGGGCCCCGCCGCCCTCGATGGCGCGCTTCAACACAGGACAGACGATCGTGCTTCGCGACGACATCAACGCGGCTCTCAAAGAGGCGCTAAAGGCCCAGGATAAAAAGAGAACCGGGACGCTCCGCCTCATCAATGCGGCGCTCAAGGACCGGGATATCGAGCAGCGGGGACATGGCAAGGACCCGCTCAATGATGACGAGCTGCGCGCTTTGCTCGCCAAGATGGTGAAGCAGCGGGAAGAGAGCGCCAAGATCTATGACGAGGGCGGCCGCCCGGAGCTCGCCGCGCAGGAGCGCGAGGAAATTACCTACATCCAGGCCTTTCTGCCCAAACAGCTTTCCGAGGCCGACACGCGCGCCGCCATCGCCGCGGTGATCGCCGAGATCGAGGCCAAGGGCATCAAGGACATGGGCCGCACCATGGCCGTTCTGAAGGAGCGCCATGCCGGCGCGCTGGATTTCGGCAAGGCGTCCGGCTGGGTCAAGGAAGCGCTGACGGCGGCCTGATCGCGGCCGTTGACACCCCCTTTTCGGGTGCTGTTCAGGGGTGGAATCGGTGACGTTCGGCGAACGTCAGCCTGATTCCACCCCTTTTTCTCATTTCCGGGGCAGCCCGCCCCTCACTTCTGGCTCCAGATCTGCCGGTCGACGCCGGGCGGCAGGTCGGCCATCTCGTCGGCGACGAACACCGGCTCCGTCCCCGCCTTGCGCTGCGCCAGGTAGTCCTTCGTCAGCCGCACGACCGTGCCCGACAGCAGGACGATGGCAACGAGGTTGATGGAGGCCATCAGCCCCATGGAGGCGTCCGCCGCGTTGAACACGGTGGCGACGCTCTGCAGCGATCCCCACACCACCATCGCCAGCAGCGCGAGGCGCAGCACGATGACGCCCGAGACATGGCCGTGGCCGAGGAAGACCAGCGCATTCTCGGCATAGGAATAGTTGCCGATGATGGAGGTGAAGGCGAAGAAGAAGATGGCGATGGCCACGAAATAGCGCCCGAGCCACCCCACATGCACTTCCAGCGCCGCCTGGGTGAGCTGGGTGCCGGTCAGTTCCGCCGAGGGCACCACCTCCGACAGCAGGATCAGCAGCGCGGTGGCGGTGCAGATGACGATGGTGTCGATGAACACCCCCAGCGACTGCACGAAGCCCTGGCTCACCGGATGGTGCGGATCGGGCGTCGCCACGGCGGCGATGTTGGGGGCGCTGCCCATGCCCGCCTCGTTGGAGAACAGGCCGCGCTTCACCCCGTTCATCATGGCCGCCGCCACCGAGCCGGCCACCCCGCCCGCCGCCGCGCCCACGCCGAAGGCGCTGCCGACGATGTGACCAAGCACGCTCGGCACCAGGGAGATGTGGGTGGCCAGCGCGTAGAAGGCGAGGCCCACATAAGCGAGGGCCATGAACGGCACCACGAATTCGGCGGTGCGGGCGATGGCGGCGATGCCGCCGAAGATGATGACGCCCGACAGCACCGCCACCACCAGCCCGGTGCCGAGCTTCGGCACGCCGAAGGCGCCCTCCACGGCGTCGGCGATGGAATTGGCCTGCACCGCGTTGAAGACGAGGCCGAACGAGATGATGAGGCAGACCGAGAACAGCCCGCCCGCCCACGAGGCCTTGAGGCCATGGGCGATGTAGAAGGCCGGCCCGCCGCGATAGCGGCCTTCGTCGTCCTTCACCTTGTAGAGCTGGGCCAGCGTACTCTCGGCGAAGGCGGTGGCCATGCCCAGCGCCGCCACCACCCACATCCAGAAGATGGCCCCCGGCCCACCCAAAGTGAGCGCCACCGCCACGCCGGCGATGTTGCCGGTGCCGACGCGTGAGGCAAGCGAGGTGCACAGGGCCTGGAACGGCGTGATGCCCGACTTGTCGGTGTCGTTGGAGCGCAGCACCGAGCGCAGCATCTCGGGGAAATGCACGATCTGCACGAAGCCGAGCCGCAGCGTGAAATACACCCCCACCGCGAGCAGCCCGTAGATCAGGACATAGCCCCAGAAGATGGTGTTGAGGAAATCGATCACCGCATCCATGTCAGCCAGCCCCCCTGAATGGCGAAGCTTATCAGCGGGATGCAGGCGGTCTATCCCCAACGTCACCCTGCGCGCCATTTTGTGGACACAATTCGGAGACCGCGGGAGGGTGTGGATAAGGGGGATTGCGGGGGTAGTGCGCACGCCGCCGCCCGACGCCGAACCACCCTCGCGCCCCGGACGCATGTAGCAAAGCGGAATGCGAGCCGGGGCCCAGCGCAAAAAGCCGCCGGAGGCGCTGCTAAACCCCAACGCTCTCAGGCTTTGCCCGCTGCGCGGGAGTCTTGCGCTGACCCCGGATCAGCGCTCCGGCTCCGCCGTCGCTTGTCCGGGGAACGAGAGACGAGCCTGTGCGCCGCCGCCCGTCCGCAAAACCGCCCTCGCGCCCCGGACGCATGCAGCGCAGCGGAATGTGAGCCGGGGCCCAGCGCAATGAACCGCCGAAGGCGCTGCCGAATCCCCGCGCTCTCAGGCTTTGCCCGCTGCGCGGGAGTCTTGCGCTGGATCCCGGATCAGCGCTCCGGCTCCGCCGTCGCTTGTCCGGGGAACGCGATCGTCAAAGCCAGTCTTCGACCAGATCGCGCCACTCGGGGTTATCCCCCTCGATGAGGGCGAGTTTCCAGTCCCGATGCCACTTCTTCAGGCGCCGTTCGTGGGCGCGGGCGGCATCCAGATCGTCGAACAGGTCCACATGCACGAGGAGATGGACGGCATATTTGCGGGTGAAGCCGGGGACGGCGCCGGAGCGATGCTCGAACAGGCGCCGGGCCAGATCGTTCGTGACACCCACGTAGAGCGTCCCGTTGCGACCACTTGCAAGGATGTAGACGGCAAAGCCCTGCATGGCTGCAGGCTAGCATAGCCGTGGAAGCGCGGGACGCCCCTACCGCCCTCGCGCCCCGGACGCATGTAGCGAAGCGGAATGCGAGCCGGGGTCCAGCGCAAGAGACCGCCGAAGGCGCTTCCGGCCCCAACGCTCTCAAGCTTTGCCCGCTGCGCGGGAGTCTTGTGCTGGACCCCGGATCGGCGCTCCGGCTCCGCCGTCGCTTGTCCGGGGAACGAAGGCGGATCCGTTACGTGTAAGCCCCCGTTCCCCCCGCCCGCCATCCCGGCTAGACTGAAGGGCTGCTCTCCGGGTGCCTGACTTTGGGTGACCGACGTTGCGCGCCCCTCACAGATTGCCGGCTCCGCCTGCCCATGCGCTTTTCGCCCGCCTTTCTCGACGAGATCCGCGCCCGGCTTCCGGTGTCGGAGGTGGTCGGCCGTCGGGTGAAGCTCAAGAAGCAGGGGCGCGAGTTCGCCGGGCTCTCGCCCTTCAATGCGGAGAAGACGGCATCCTTCTTCGTCAACGATCAGAAGGGCTTCTACCACTGCTTCTCCTCCGGCAAGCACGGCGACGTGTTCGACTTCCTGATGGAGACGGAGGGCGCCTCCTTCGGCGAGGCGGTGGAGCGGCTGGCCGCCATGGCCGGGCTGTCCCTGCCCCAGGAGACGCCGGAGGCGGCGGCCAAGGAGCAGCGGCGGCGCACGCTCTATGAGGTGATGGCGCTGGCGGCGAAGCATTTCGAGGCCACCCTGCAATCCCGCCTCGGGGCTAAGGCGCGCGGCTATCTCGCCGACCGGGAGATCGGCCCCGCCACGCAGAAGCGATTCGGTCTCGGCTATGCGGCGGGCGAGCGCTTCAACCTGAAGGAGGCGCTGGGCAAGGAGGGGGTCTCCGTCGCCGACATGGTGGAGGCGGGCCTGCTGATCGCCGGCGAGGACATCCCCGTCCCCTATGACCGTTTCCGCGACCGGGTGATGTTCCCCATCACCGATCTGAAGGGCCGCGTCGTGGCCTTCGGCGGCCGGGCGCTGGAGAAGGACGTTCCGGCGAAATACCTCAATTCCCCGGAGACCCCGCTCTTTCACAAGGGCTCCCTGCTTTATAACGGCTTTTCCGCCCGCACCGCCGCCCAGACCGGCGCCCGCGTCATCGCGGTGGAAGGCTATGTGGACGTCATCGCCATGGTGGAGGCGGGCTTCGGCGGTGCGGTGGCACCGCTCGGCACTGCCCTCACCGAAGAGCAACTGCAATTGCTCTGGCGCATGTCGGAAGAGCCGCTGCTGCTGTTCGACGGCGACAAGGCGGGCCGGCGGGCGGCCCATCGCGCCATCGACCTCGCTCTGCCGCACCTTAAGGCCGGTCGCAGCCTCTCCTTCGCCGCCCTGCCGGAAGGTCAGGACCCCGACGACCTGATTCGCCGCTCCGGGCGCGAGGCCATGGAGCAGGTTCTGGCGCAGGCCCGGCCGCTCGCAGCGGAACTTTGGGCGCGCGAGAGCGAAAATGCGTCGCTCGAAACACCGGAGCGTCGCGCGGCGCTGGAAGGCCGGCTCAACGAAGTGGTGAACGCCATCGGCGACGAGACGGTGCGCAAGCACTATCGGGCCGATCTCATGGGCCGCTTCAACGCGCTGATGGCCCCCGCCGAGCGCGCCCGGCCGTCCGGCCGCCGGGAGGGCTGGTCGCCCGGTTTCACGCCCGGACGGGGACGCGGCGGCAAGTTTCCGGGCAAGCCCTCGGCCCCGCCGCTGGCCCCGCGCGGACAGGAGATTGCAAGGAGCGCGCTGGTGCGCGGGCCCATGGCCGCCCTGCCGCGCAACGAGGCGCTGCTGCTGTTCTGCCTCATCAACCACCCCTTCCTGCTGGACGAGGCAGGCGAGGAGGTTTCCAGCCTGCCCTTTGCCAATCCGGAGGCCGACCGGCTGCGCCGCGCGCTCATCGAGGCGCACCTGGAAGGGCTCGATGGAGAGGCCCTCGCGGCCCATCTCGACCGCTCGGATCTGGATGCCCTGACCCGCCGTGTGAAGGCCCTCGCCAACCCCCGGCACGACTGGCCAGCCTATTCGGATACCGCAGAGACCGACGTCCGGCTCTGGTGGCATCAGCGCACGGCCTTGCATCGCAAGGCTCACGCGCTATCTAGAGAGCTGAAGGAAGCCGAGCGCACGCTGGGGGAAGACCCGAGCGAAGCCAATTTCGCCTGGCTCAGGGATGTCCGCGAGCGCCTTTCGGCGATCGACGGCACCGAGGCGCTGGTGGAAGGGTTCGGTGCCTCCTCAGGCCGTTCGGCGGTTCGATCGCTTTGATCGGAAGCCAGAGCGGCACAATTTGGCCAAGAGCGTCTGGCATGGCCCGCACAGCGGGAAATGCCGGACCCGCGGCCCACGGGACGGAAGGCAGCCTGCCGCCGACGACCATAGGGGTTGGAAGCGCGTTCAGGCTGGTTTAACGGGATGGCGTCAAAAAAGCCGCTCCCGGGTTCAAGGGCAAAAGGTGGCGAGGCTGAGGAGCCGCGCCGCCGTTCTGCTGTTGGAAATCGGCGGGATCAGCAGGAGAAGTCGATGGCGAAGCAATCTTCCGAAGCCACAGAGGCCCCGGAGAAGGAGACCGACGCCCCCGACGGGCCGTTGCTCGACCTGTCCGACGCCGCTGTCCGGAAGATGATCAAGAACGCCAAGCGGCGGGGCTACGTGACCTACGAGCAGCTCAACGAGGTGATGCCTTCCGAGGAAGTCACCTCCGAGCAGATCGAGGACACGCTGGCGATGCTCAACGACATGGGCATCAATGTCATCGAGGCCGAGGAAGCCGAGGCCGAAGAGGGCGGCGAGGAAGCCGAGACGGCGGACGAGCCGGAGGAGGCCGAAGGCGGCGAGCTGACGGAGGCCGCCCCGCGCGCCGTCGCCCGCGCCGAGACCAAGTCCGAGCCGGCCGAGCGGACCGACGACCCGGTGCGCATGTACCTGCGCGAAATGGGCTCGGTGGAGCTGCTCTCCCGCGAGGGCGAAATCGCCATCGCCAAGCGCATCGAGGCGGGCCGCGAGGCCATGATCGCCGGCCTGTGCGAAAGCCCCCTCACCTTCCAGGCCATCATCATCTGGCGCGACGAGCTGACCGAAGGTCGCGTGCTGCTGCGTGACATCATCGACCTCGAAGCCACCTATGCCGGCCCCGAGGGCAAGAACCCGCCCGCCGCGCTCGGCGAGGAGGCGGCCCTTGCCCCCGAGGCGGGCGAGGACGGCCTGCTCGGCGACGGCGCCGGCCCCGAGGGCGAGGAAGACGACATGGAGAATTCCATGTCCCTCGCCGCCATGGAGGCGGAGATCAAGCCGAAGGTCGTGGAGACCTTCGACCGCATCCACTCCAGCTACACCAAGCTGCGCCGGCTGCAGGACCAGAACGTCGAGTCCAAGCTCAAGAACGAGACCCTCTCGCCCGCGCAGGAGCGCAAGGCGAAGAAGCTCAAGGAAGAGCTGGTCGGCGACGTGAAGAGCCTGTCGCTCAACCAGGCGCGCATCGACGCGCTGGTGGAGCAGCTCTACGAGATCAACAAGCGCCTCGTGGGCTATGAGGGCCGCCTGCTGCGTCTCGCCGACAGCTACGGCGTCTCCCGCGACGACTTCCTCAAGAACTACATGGGCGCCGAGCTGGACCCCAAGTGGGTGCTGCGCATCTCCAAGCTCGGCACGCGGGGCTGGAAGGGCTTCGTCGCCCACGAGAAGGACACCATCCACGAGATCCGCGGCGACATCCACGCCCTCGCCACCGAGACGGGGCTGGAGATCGCCGAGTTCCGCAAGATCGTGCAGATGGTGCAGAAGGGCGAGAAGGAAGCCCGCCAGGCCAAGAAGGAGATGGTGGAAGCGAACCTCCGCCTCGTCATCTCCATCGCCAAGAAGTACACCAACCGCGGCCTGCAGTTCCTGGACCTCATCCAGGAGGGCAACATCGGCCTGATGAAGGCGGTGGACAAGTTCGAGTACCGCCGCGGATACAAGTTCTCCACCTACGCCACGTGGTGGATCCGGCAGGCCATCACCCGCTCGATCGCCGACCAGGCGCGGACCATCCGCATCCCGGTCCACATGATCGAGACGATCAACAAGATCGTCCGCACCTCGCGGCAGATGCTGCACGAGATCGGCCGCGAGCCCACTCCCGAGGAACTGGCCGAGAAGCTCGGCATGCCGCTGGAGAAGGTGCGCAAGGTGCTGAAGATCGCCAAGGAGCCCATCTCCCTCGAGACGCCCATCGGCGACGAGGAGGATTCGCACCTCGGCGACTTCATCGAGGACAAGAACGCCATCCTGCCCATCGACGCCGCGATCCAGAGCAATCTGCGCGAGACGACGACCCGGGTGCTGGCCTCCCTCACCCCCCGCGAGGAGCGCGTGCTGCGCATGCGCTTCGGCATCGGCATGAACACGGACCACACGCTGGAGGAAGTCGGCCAGCAATTCTCCGTGACACGCGAGCGTATCCGCCAGATCGAAGCCAAGGCGCTGCGCAAGCTCAAGCACCCGAGCCGGAGCCGCAAGCTGCGCTCCTTCCTCGACAACTGAGCTGCGCACGTCGTCAACGATCAAACGGCAGGCTTCGGCCTGCCGTTTTCGTTTGGGCCCTCCACCGGAACGATCCCCCTCCCCCGTCATTGTCCCTGTAACCGGCCCGCACGCGGCGCGCCGGATCTGCGGGCCACGGCCATGGGCCGCCCGCACAGGATCACACAACGATGGAGGCACACATGCCCGGTCCACTGGACGGCAAACGCATTCTCATCCTCTCCACCAACGGCTTCGAGCAGTCCGAGCTGGAAGTGCCCCGCGACCGGCTGAAGGAAGCGGGCGCGCAGGTGCATGTGGTCTCGCCCGAGGCCGGCGAGATCAAGGGCTGGGACAAGAAGGACTGGGGCCGCGCGGTGAAGGTCGACAAGGCCCTCTCCGAGGCGCGCGAGAGCGACTACGACGCCATCGTCCTGCCCGGCGGCCAGATCAACCCGGATCTGCTGCGGGTGGAGCCCGCCGCCATCGCCCTCATCAGGTCCTTCTACGATGCCGGCAAGACGGTGGCCGCCATCTGCCACGCCCCGTGGCTGCTGGTGGAGGCGGGCATCGCCAGGGGCAAGCGCATGACCTCCTACAAGTCCATCCGCACGGACGTGGAGAATGCGGGCGCTCGCTGGGAGGATGCCTCCGTCGTCACCGACGCCGGCGTCATCACCTCCCGCAACCCCGGTGATCTGGAGGACTTCAGCCGCAAGATCATCGAGGAAGTGCGCGAAGGAAAGCACCAGCGCCGCGCGGCGTAAGGGGGCGCTCCGCTCGCCTTGTGGGAGAGGCTTGGGGGTGACCGGTGAAGGCACCGCTTGGCGCGGACTGCGGAGGCTGGAGCCCGGCTCGCCCCCTCACCCCCAACCCCTCTCCCGCAAGGGGAGAGGGGAGTTGTGGCGGCGCAAGATGGCGACGGGATGCGTCCCCGTCGGTGCGCGGAACGACAGGCTGATATCCCCGCGCCCCGTTGCCATTCGCCTCCCTCTCCCCTCGCGGGAGAGGGTTGGGGTGAGGGGGAACGGCACCGCTTGGCGCGATCTGCGAAGGCCGGGAGCCCTGCCGGACCGTCATCGCCCGGCTTGTCCGGGCGATCCACGGAATGGCCAGGTCAGGCTTTCGGACAGCGCTCCGGCGGATGGGTGGATCGCCCGGACAAGCCGGGCGATGACGAGCGTGTAGGACAAGCCTCGTGCTCCGGCCGCGCTGTCGCTCGTCCGGGAAAAGGGATTGGTCACGACCGCCCCCTCAAACCCCCAGATAGCGCCCCACCAGCCCGGCATCCCCTGCGAAATCGGCAGCCCCGCCGGTGTGGACCACCCGGCCCTTCTCCATCACCGCCACCTGATCGCACACGCCGGCCAGCGCCGAGACGTGCTTGTCGACGACGATCAGCGACAGCCCCTCCCCCTTCAGCACCGACAGCACCGCCCATATCTCCGCGCGGATGAGCGGGGCCAGCCCTTCGGTCGCCTCGTCCAGGATGAGCAGGCGCGGATTGGTCATCAGCGCGCGGCCGATGGCCAGCATCTGCTGCTCGCCGCCGGAGAGGCGGTTGCCATAGTTGCGCCGCCGCTCGGCGAGGCGGGGGAACAGCCCGTAGACGCGCTCCAGCGTCCAAAGCGGCAGGCCGGAGCGCCCCGCCGCGGAGGTGGCCACGAGGTTTTCCTCCACGGTGAGCGTGGGGAAGATCTGCCGCCCCTCCGGCACGAGGCCGAGGCCGAGGCGGGCGATGCGGTGGGGCTTCAGGCCCTTGAGCGCCACGCCGTCGAAGGCCAGCGTGCCGCCGCTGGGCGGAAGCAGGCCCATGAGGGCGCGGATCGTGGTGGTCTTGCCCATGCCGTTGCGGCCCACCAGCGCCAGCGCACCGCCCGTCGGCACGGAAAGGTCCACGCCGAACAGGGCCGGCGTGCCGCCATAGCCGGCGGTGAGGCCGGCAATGGTGAGGAGCGGCGCGGTCATTCGCCGTCCCCCAGATAGGCGGCGCGGACGGCGGCATCGGCGCGCACCGCGTCCGGCGTGCCGCAGGCGATGATGCGCCCGTTGACGAGTACGCTGATGCGGTCGGCGAGGCGGAACACCGCATCCATGTCGTGCTCCACCAGCAGAATGGCGCAGCGGCCCTTGAGGCGGGTGAGCAGCGCCACCATGGCGGCGGATTCGGCTGGGCCGGTGCCGGCCATGGGCTCGTCCAGCAGCATCAGGCGCGGGCGGGCGGCCAGCGCCATGGCGAGTTCCAGCGCCCGCTTCTCGCCATGGCTGAGGGCGGACGCCGCGACCTCGGCGCGCGTGCCGAGCCCCACTTCTTCGAGCAGCCCGGAGGCCTCCTCCCGCGCCGCGCAGTCGGAGGCGGCCGGGCGCAGCAGGCGGAAGGTGCGCCCGCGCGCCGCCATCACGGCCAGCGCCGCATGCTCCAGCGCGGTGAAGCGGGGGAAGATGGAGGTGATCTGGAACGCCCGCGCGAGGCCCAGCCGCGCCCGGCGGTGGACTGGCAGACGCGTGATATCCGCCCCGTCGAAGCTTATGGTGCCGGCATCGGGCATCACCTCGCCGGCGATCTGGCCGACAAGGGTGGTCTTGCCAGCGCCGTTGGGGCCGATGAGGGCATGGATCTCGCCGGGCCGCACCGCGAGGTCGACGCCCGCCGTCACATGCAGCGCGCCATAGGCCTTGGCGAGGCCGGCGATGTCGAGCAGCGCCTCAGCCATCGCGCCGCCCCCCGAGCAGGGTGGCGATGCCACCCCGCGCCAGCACCAGCAGCACCAGCAGCGGGCCGAAGATGATGCGCCAGTGTTCGGTGAGGTGGGCAAGCCCATCCTCCAGCAGAACCACACCCAGCGCGCCGAGCACCGGCCCCAGCGCCGAGACGGGCCCGCCCGCCACCACCGTGACGATGAATTCCGCCGAGCGGTGCCAGGAGAGATAGGCCGGGCTCACGAACTCGGTGAGGTTGGCATAGAGCGCGCCGGCGAGACCGGCGAAGGCGCCGGCGATGACATAGGCGACGAGGCGATAGGCGTAGGGGTCCACCCCCAGCGCGCGCAGCCGCCGCTCATTGTCCCGTCCTGCCGCCAGCACCCGGCCGAAGGGCGCGCGCGCCAGCACCGTCGAGACGAGCACGGTGAAAGCAAGCAGGCCCAGCACCACATAATGGAAGGTCTTCGGGTCCTTCAGCCAGCGCGCGCCCGCCACCGTGGAGCGGGCGGCGAGCGTCAGGCCATCGTCCCCGCCATAGGCCGACAGGCTCTGGGTGACGAAGAAGGCCATCTGCCCGAAGGCAAGCGTGATCATGATGAAATAGACGCCCCGCGTCCGCAGCGAGATCGCCCCGGTGACGAGCGCGAACAGGCCGGCCGCCGCCATGGCCACGGGGAAGGAGACGAGGGCATCGCGCACCCCCTCCTCCATCAGGATGCCCACCGCATAGGCGCCGATGCCCATGGTGGCCGCATGGCCGAAGGAGACGAGCCCGCCTTGCCCCAGGATGAAGCCGAGGCTGGTGGCGGCCAGCGCGAAGATCATGGCCCGCGCCACCAGCGTCAGCATCGCGGTGTCGGCGAAGGCCGGCACGGCGGCGAGGGCCGCGAACAGCACGAAGGCGAGGATGAGCCTGTTCATGCCGGCGCCGGGAACAGGCCGCGCGGGCGGAAGAAGAGGATGGCCGCCATCAGCACATAAACGCTCATCGAGGCGAGCGCCGGCCCGGCCGCGCTGGCGGCGGAGGCGGACATGACGAGTTTCAATATGTCGGTAAGGAAGGAGCGGCCGAGCGTGTCGATGAGCCCCACCAGCAGCGCCGCCACGAAGGCTCCCCGCATGGAGCCGATGCCGCCGATGACGATGACCACGAAGGCGAGAATGAGGAGATTGTCGCCCATCCCCGGCTCCACGGAAAGGATCGGCCCCGCCATGGCCCCGGCGAAGGCGGCCAGCATGGCGCCGAAGGCGAAGATGCGGGCGAACAAAGCGGTGATGTCCACCCCCAGCGCCGACACCATGGGCGCGTTGGTGGCCCCCGCGCGCAGCAGCATCCCCGCGCGGGTGCGGGTGACCAGCACGTAGAGCAGCCCCGCCACGCCCAGCCCCGCGCCGATCAGGACGAGGCGGTAGACGGGATAGTTCAGCCCGTCCATCAGCCGCACCGAGCCCGACAGCGCATGCGGCATGGGGATGGCGAGGGGCGCCGAGCCCCAGACCATGCGCACCGCCTCGCTCACGAACAATATGATGCCGAAGGTGGCCAGCACCTGATCGAGATGATCCCGCCCGTAGAGCTGGCGGATGACGAGGCGTTCCAGCAGCAGGCCCAGCACCAGCGCGGCGGCAAGGGCCAGCGGCAGCCCCAGCCAGAAGCTGCCGGTGAGCGCGGTGGCCGTCACCATCAGGTAGGCGCCCAGCATGTATTGCACGCCGTGGGCGAGATTGATGACATCCATCACCCCGAACACCAGCGTCAGCCCCGCCGCCACGAGGAACAGCAGAATGCCGAGCTGGAGCCCGTTGAGCATCTGGACGAGGAAGAGGGTGAGGGTCATGAGCGGGGCGAGGCTGGACCGGGACGGCTCAAGGAGGATGAGCCACCGCTTCAGGACCGTCATCCCCCGGCGTGTCCGGGGGATCCACGGCACGGCCGGGCGAGTGACTTAATCGCCGGCAGCAGAAAAGCAGTGGGGTGGATGCCCCGGACGAGCCGGGGCATGACGGCTATTAATCAGGAGGCTGCTCCCCGGACAAGCGACACCGCAGGTGGAGCGCCGATCCGGGGTCTAGAAGAGAAGCCGGCGAAGCTGGCGAAAGCCCCGGCGGGCCTCGGGTCAGGCCGCCTTCGGCGGAGCGTTGCGCTGGACCCCGGCTCGCATTCCGCTGTCGCTGCATGCGTCCGGGGTGCGACATGAAGTGAGGACTGAGCCTCACTTCATGTCGCACTTTTCCGCGTAGGCGTCGCCATAGTTGGAGAAGACCTTCTCCTGCACCATGGTCTCCACCTTGCCGTCGGGGCGCTTGCCCACCTTCACGAGGTAGAAGTCCTGGATGGGGAACTGGTTGGTGTTGAACTTGAAGTTGCCGCGCACGCTCTGGAAGTCCGCCTTCTTCAGCGCCGCGCGCACGGCGGCCTTGTCGGCGGTCTTGCCGCCGGTGGCCTTCAGCGCGCTGTCGATGAGCTTGGCCGCATCATAGCCCTGCGCGGCATAAAGCGCGGGGATGTAGCCGTATTCCTTCTCGAAGGCGGCGACGAAGGCCTTGTTGGCGGGGGTGTCGAGGTCCGGCGCCCAGGCCGCGCCGGAGAAGAAGCCCAGCGCCGCCTCGCCGGTGGCCGGCAGGGTCGTCTCGTCCACGGTGAAGGCGGAGAGGAAGGGCGTGGTGTCGGCAAGGCCCGCCTGCCGGTACTGCTTCACGAGGTTCACGCCCATGCCGCCGGGCATGAAGGTGAACACCGCATCGGGCTTGGCCGCGGCGATCTTGGCGAGCTCGGCGGAGAAATCGAGCTGGCCGAGCTGGGTATAGATCTCGTCCGCCACCTCGCCCTTGTAATAGCGCTTGAAGCCGGCCAGCGAATCCTTGCCCGCCTGATAGTTGGGGGCGATCAGCACCACCTTCTTGAAGCCCTTGTCCTGCGCATACTTGCCGAGAACCTCGTGGTTCTGGTCGTTCTGGTAGGAGGCGGAGAAGAAGAAGGGGCTGCAGCCGGCGCCGGCGATGGTGGAGGGGCCGGCATTGCCGGAGATGAGGAAGGTCTCGTTCGCCGTCACGGGCTTCGCCACCGCGCCCATCACGTTGGAGAAGACCACGCCAGCGACGAAGTCCACCTTGTCGCGCTCAAGTAGGCCCTTCACCTTCTGAACGGCGATGTCGGGCTTCAGCTCGTCATCGACGACGATCACCTCGGTCTCTTGCCCGCCGAGCTTGCCGCCCAGTTCCTTCACCGCCAGCAGGAAGCCGTCGCGCATGTGCTGGCCGAGCACGGCGGAGGGGCCGGAGAGGGTCGAGACCAGCCCCACCTTCACCGGATCGGCGGCGGCCGCGCCGGACAGTGCGAGGGTGCCGAGGAGCGCGGTCGAGGCGAGAAGTCCCTTGAAACCCATGGCGGTGAAGTCCCCAATCGTTCGTTCTGACGTCGTTCGTCTGACGTCGTTCGTCTGACGTGGCGGCACCCTTGCAGAGCCGCGCGCGGCAGACAAGCCGGGATGTGGGGCACGCCGCCCTTACGGCGCCCGCGCGGGGGGCAGGCCGGCGGCGACACGCTCTTCCAGATAGGGGAAGAAGGGGTTGGACGACATGCGCACCAGCATGTCCACGTCCACCACGAGAGCCCCATATTCCCCGCGCGCCGCGATGTCGCCGAGGCGGATGCCGAACTTTTCTGCCGGGTCGGGCTCGAGCCCGTAGAGCCCGTCCGACAGGGGGAACGGCACCGCCACATGGGAGAGGGAATACACATCCTCCGGATAGACGGCGGTGAGCGGCCGCACGGTCTCTTCCGTCGCGCCGGCCGGCGTCTCGCGCACCACGGTAGCGGACGAGCCCGGCGTCGCATTGCCGATGACGGCGGTGCGGAAGCGGCGCGGCGCCGCCGGCAGCAGGGACGAGATGGCGGTGTCGGAGCGGCGGTTCAAAAGGTCCTCGAACTGGCCGGAGCGGTTGATGTCGATGAGCACCAACTCGCTGCCATTGTCGTCGAGCCGGGCGTGCAACTGCTCGATCACCGCCCGCGCGCTCACCGTGTGGTCCAGCACCGACTGGAAGGTGAGCACCGGCGCCAGCCCGGTGAGGCGGCCGGCGCGGGAATGACGCTCGATGTTGGCCTGAAGCACCTGGGTCAGTTGGAAGGACTCACGCGCGGCGTGCACCGGAAAGGAATTGTACTTGAAGGGGTTGAACTCGGGCGTGATGTTCAGCCACGCCGCCTTGGCGAAGGCCGGGAAGATGGCCGGCAGGCCCGCGAGGCCGGCGAAGCGGGCGAACTCCGTCACCCCCACCATGGGCGACATGAGCACGATGCGCGACGGCGCCACGAGGCTGGGATCATCCAGCGCATCGAGCGCGTGCATCAGCGCCAGCGCGCCACCATTGGAATAGCCGACGATATGCACCGGCTTGTCCGGCCCCACGCGCCTGCGGGCCTCACGCATGGCGAGGGCGGTCGCGGCGATCCACTCCTCGTGGCCGATCTGCGTCAGCGATCCCGGCACCGTGCCGTGGCCGGGCAGGCGCAGCACGATGGCGATGAAGCCATGGTCCGCATAGAGCTGCGCCAGATGGCGGTGGCTGTAGGGCGAATCGGTGAGCCCGTGCAGGAACACCGCCGCCCCCGCCGGCTCGCCCTTGGGCTGGAGCACATAGGTGCGGTTGAAATCCTGCGCGAAGCCGGGCGGGTAGATGGGGCTCGACGCGAAATAGCGGTTGAAGCGGACGCGGTCCTCCGGGTCCACCTTGTCGGTCACGTTGGCCTTCACGCCGGCGAAGGCCTTGTCCTCGGCGGCCATGTAGGCGGCAAGGTCGGCGGTCGCGAGGGCGCTGCGGCTCAGCTCCGGGGGATGGTAGGTGTGCCAGCGGTCCAGCGGCGGGCCGCGCTGGGAATCCACCGCCCGCACCACGAAGATGGTGGCGACCACGGCGAAGATCAGCAGCGCCACGATTTTCGCCGTGCGCTTCGTCCCCCGCCACATGAACCCGACCGCCCCCATTCCCCGTCCCCCCTTGCTCGGGGCGAACCTACAGGGCGCAGCCTTGCCGGCAAAGCACGCCGACGCGACCGCCCGTGCGCCCCCGATTGAGCGTCGCCTGTATGCGGCCGGGTCCCGGTGACGGTGCCGGCCGTGCCCCCTCTCCCCTTCCGGGAGAGGGCTGGGGTGAGGGGTGTGGCGCCCTTTGCCCGAAGGTTGGGATTGCGACGCCAGCCCCCTCACCCCCGGCCCCTCTCCCGCGAGGGGAGAGGGGAGAACAGCCCGCTGCGCTGACGCCTTCATCCCCTCAACCCCTTGCGGCAGGCGGGTGGCGTCGCTATCTGCGGTTCACGCCCCCAAGAGGCTGCATCGCCATGGAAAACCTGAAGCTCATCGCCCTCGACGAGGAAGACCTCGCCATTTTTTCCGCCCATCTGCAGGATGCGGTGGTGAAGACGGTCGACATGGGCTTCCTGCCCCGGCTGCAGCGCTTCGCCCTGGTGCTGAACCGCTTCGACTGGGACCAGAAGGTCGTCGCCAACGAGACGGTCCGCCGCCGCACCGGCCTGCATTTCGAGCGGGTGCGCGACGTGAAGTGCCGCGGCATGGAGGAGGGGCAGCGCACCGGCGTGCTCAACCTGCTCGCCGTCACCTTCATACCCGGGGACCTGCCTTCCGGCTTCGTCTACCTCACCTTCTCCGGCGGTGCCGAGGTGCGGCTCGAAGTCGAGTGTATCGAGGCGGGCCTGCGCGATCTCGGCCCCGCCTGGGGCTGCACCCACGCCCCCAAGCATCCGGAAGTTGCCGTGCCCCCCGCCGGCGTCGGCGGGAGCGCCGGACAGGGCTGAACGCCGGCCATTAACCAGGATCGAGACCGCCAGAGGCCGCCCCTTTCCGGCGGCCTTTTTGCGTTGTATCGCAGGCTGATACGCCCGTTGGGGACACGTCCGCACGGCAGGACGGATCCAAACCTTTTCCCCGGACGTTATAAGGTCATAAAGTCCGCTATAGATGGCCGGAGTACTCCGGTAGAGGAGCGCAATTCGCGCAGCTATGTTGTCTCGAGCTATAGATACAGAGTCGGTTTCGACATTCCCGCGTCGTTGGATTGTTATCTACGGAAGTATTATCGTAGCGTCCATTGCGGTGTTTCTTGCAATTCTGCAGGCTGATCTCATCCACCCCGTCTTTTTCATGGGCGAGGCGCATGAAGCCTGGCATCTCGACGAACTGTTCGCCGCGTGGATAGTTGCGACCGGCGCGCTCATCGCGATCCTGATCGTCCGCGAGGGCCAGCTGCGCAAGCTCATCATCCAGCAGCGCGAGACCCAGAAGCTGGTGGATGACGCCTCCGCCTTCGACAGCCTGACCGGCATCGCCAACCGTCTGCAGTTCCAGTCGGAATTCGGCCGCGAGCTGAAAGAGGCCTGGCACAAAGGCACGCGCCTCGCCCTCCTCGTGGTCGATGTGGACCTGCTGCGTTCGGTCAACGAGGCGCACGGCCATGGCGCCGGCGACGATCTCCTGCGCCAGCTGGCGGCGCGGCTCGTCTCGGTGCCGCACCGGGGCGGCATGGTCGCCCGGCTCGGCAGCGGCGAATTCGCCATCCTGTTCCCCATGGGGTCGGACGAGACCGAAGAGTTGTTCCGGCTGGCGAGCCGCATCCTGTCGCGGCTGCGCGAACCGTTCGACAGCAACGGCTCGCAGATCGACATCACCGCCAGCATCGGCATCAGCAAGTATCCACGCGACGGCTCGTCGGCGACCGTGCTCCTGCAATCGGCGGAAAAGGCCCTGCGGCAGGCCAAGGCCGCGGGCAAGGATTGCTACGCCCTCTACGATTCGGGCCTCGACGCCCGCGGGCGGGAGCGAAGAAGCCTGGAAGCCGAGTTCCGGCACGCGCTCGAGGCCGGCGAGATCGTGGCCCAATACCAGCCGGTGGTGCGACTGGCGACGGGCGAGACGGTGGGCTTCGAGGCGCTGGCGCGCTGGCGGCATCCGAAGCGCGGCATCCTTGGCCCCGCCGAGTTCATTCCCATCGCGGAAGACGAAGGCCTCATCGACGCGCTCTTCACCGCCATGCTGCGCCGGGTGGGCGAGGACCTCGCCACCTGGCATATGCCGCTGAGGGTGGCGGTGAACCTCTCCCCGGTTCAGCTCGTGGACCCGCAGCTGCCGCAGCGCATCCTCGACCTCCTGGCGAAGATGAACATTCCGCCGGGACAGATCGAGCTGGAAATCACCGAGACCGGCCTGCTGCTGGATTTCGAGACGGCGCGCGGCACGCTGGCGGTGCTCAAGGAGGCGGGGGTGCACGTCTCCCTCGACGATTTCGGCACCGGCTTCTCCAGCCTGCGCCACCTGAACGAGCTGCCCATCGACAAGATCAAGATCGACCGCTCGTTCACGCGGCTCATCGCCACAGAGGCGCAGAGCTGCAAGATCATCTCCTCCATGCTCAACCTCGGCCGGACGCTGGAGCTGACCACCGTCGCGGAGGGGGTGGAGACGCGGGAGGAGGCCGATTTCCTGCTCAGCCAGCGCTGCGATCTCGGGCAGGGCTATCTGTTCGCCCGCCCGCTCTGGCCGCAGGAGGCGTTCGCCACCGCCAGCCCCTCCGGCGCCTGACATTCCGGGCCGGCGCGGGCTGCGGGCGGTTGCGCGGCAAAGGCTGCCGCACCGCTTGGGGCTTCCCTCGCGCGCGAACCTGCTCTAGCAAGGCGGCATGCCGATCCGCCTCACCATCAGCCAGCCCGACTTTCCCGAGCGCTTCATCGATTTCCTCGGCTCCAAGCGCGAGGCGTCCGTGGACGTGCAGGACAAGGTGTCCGCCATCATCGCCGACGTCCGCGCCCGCGGCGACCGCGCGCTGGTGGACCTCTCCCGCACCTTCGACCGGGTGGATCTGGACGCCCTCGGCATCAAGGTGAGCGACGCCGAGCTGGACGCGGCGCTGGCCTCCATCCCGGAGGAGACGCGCGCGGCGCTCGATTTCGCCAAGGCCCGCATCGAATCGCACCACGCCCGGCAGAAGCCGGCGGACGAGACCTATGTGGACGCGGCCGGCGTCACCCTCGGCCATCGCTGGACCAGCGTGGACGCCGTGGGCCTCTACGTGCCCGGCGGCACGGCGGCCTATCCCTCCTCCGTGCTGATGAATGCCGTGCCCGCGCAGGTGGCAGGCGTGCCGCGCATCGTCATGGTGGTGCCGGCGCCGGACGGCGTGATCGCGCCGCTGGTGCTCGCCGCCGCGCGGCTCGCCGGCGTGCACGAGGTCTATCGCGTGGGCGGGGCGCAGGCGGTGGCCGCTTTGGCCTATGGTACGGAAACCATCCGCCCGGTGGACAAGATCGTCGGCCCGGGCAACGCCTTCGTGGCGGCGGCCAAGCGGCAGGTGTTCGGCAAGGTCGGCATCGACATGGTGGCCGGCCCCTCCGAGGTGCTGATCCTCGCCGACGGCGATGCGAGCGCGGACTTCATTGCCGCCGATCTCCTCGCCCAGGCCGAGCACGACACCGCAGCCCAGTCCATCCTCATCACCTCCTCGCCGGAGCTGGCGGATCAGGTGGAGAAGGCAGTCGAGGGGATGCTCGCCACCCTGCCCCGCGCCGAGATCGCCTCCGCCTCCTGGCGCGACCATGGCGCCATCATCCTGGTGGACCATCTCGCCGACGCCATCCCGCTGGTGGATCGCATCGCCCCCGAGCATCTGGAAATCCATGCGGCCGATGCCGACGCGCTGGCCGCCAAGGTGCGGCACGCGGGGGCCATCTTCATCGGTGCCTGGACCCCGGAGGCCATCGGCGACTATGTGGGCGGCACCAACCATGTGCTGCCCACCGCACGCTCGGCCCGCTTCTCCTCCGGCCTCGGCGTGCTCGATTTCATGAAGCGCACGTCCATCCTCAAGCTCGATGCCGACGCGCTGGAAAAGCTCGGGCCGGCCGCCGTGCGTCTCGCCGCCGTGGAGCGGCTCGATGCGCACGGGCGGTCCGTCTCCATCCGCACCAACAGATGACGGGGAAATAGCGATGAGCGACAAGCCGGAGACAAAGCCCTCGGCCCGGCTCAGCGCCGTGACCCTTGACGACGCCTCCATCGGCCATGCCGGCAGCCCGGATATCGAGCACGAGCGGGCCACCGCGATCTGGGACCTGATCGAGGACAACAGCTTCCTGCCCTGCAACGATCCGGGCGAGGGGCCCTACCAGCTCTTCATCTCGCTGGCGGACAACCGCCTCGTGCTGGACATCAAGCGCGAGAGCGGCGACCAAGTGGTGCAGCACCATCTCTCGCTCACCCCCTTCCGCAAGGTGGTGAAGGACTATTTCCTGATCTGCGAGAGCTATTACAACGCCATCCGCACCGCCTCGCCGAGCCAGATCGAGGCCATCGACATGGGCCGGCGCGGCCTCCACAACGAGGGATCGACGCTTTTGCAGGAGCGCCTCAACGGCAAGGTGGTGGTGGATTTCGACACCGCCCGGCGCCTGTTCACGCTCATCTGCGCCCTGCACTGGAAAGGCTGACCGGCGATGGAGCCCCCTGCGGCGCCACAGCGCTCAGCGCGGCCGCAATCGGTTCTTTTCATGTGCGGACAGAACGTGGTGCGCTCGGTGATGGCGTCCGCGCTGGCCCGGCATTTGTTCGGCAAGTCCATCTATGTGGGTTCAGCCGGCGTGATCGCCGGTGACCCCGACCCCTTCGTCACCGCGGTGATGGAGGAGATCGGCCTCGACGTGAAGAAGCACCGGCCGCAGAGCGTCGAGGATCTGGAGGAATATGAGGGGTTGAACTTCGACCTCGCCATCTCTCTGTCGCCCGATGCCCACCACCGCGCGCTGGAGCTGACCCGCACCAACGCCCTCAAGGTGGAATATTGGCCCACCCCCGACCCCACCGGCGAAGGCGGCAACCGCGAGCAGCGCCTCGACGCCTACCGGGAGGTGCGCGACGAACTGGAGCGCCGCATCCGCGCCCGGTTCCGGCAGCCCTAGCACCCCCTCACGCAGCACGCGCGCCCGATCGCGGCAGCTCACGCGTATAAGCTCACGCCTGCCCCGCCTCCTCGGTCGCCACACGGCCGGAGAACAGCTCCGCCACGAAGCGCGTGTCGGGGTGGTGGGCGCACAAGGTGAGGCCGGCAATGAGGATCGGCACGCCGATGAAGGCGCCCGCAATGCCCCACAGGAAAGCGAAGAAGAACACCGCGAACAGCACCAGCACCGGCGACACCGCCAGCGCCTTGCCGGCGAGGCGCGGCTCCAGATAGCTGCCCGACAGGAACTGGATGACGTTGAGGCATACGAACACGAACACCGCCATCTCCCAGCTCTCGAACTGGGCGAGGGCGAAGAGCGTGGGCAGCAATGTCGCCACGAACGGGCCGATGAAGGGGATGTAGTTCAGCGCGAAGGCGATGGCGCCCCAGGCGAGGGCCAATTCCAGCCCGGCGGTGAGCGTGAAGGCCCACACCACCGCGCCGGTGGCGATGCTCATCAGCGTGCGCACCGCCATATAGGTCTGCATCTTGCGGGCGATGTCGGCGAGCGCCGGGGCGAGGAAGGGCGCGCGGCCGGAGCGGGACAGCCGCATCACCTGGCTCTTCATCGCCTCCACTTCCAGCAATCCCAGAAGCACATAGATGAAGGTGAAGACGAGGAAGCTCGCCATGCCCTGCAGGCGGCCGGAGAGATCCTGGAACAGGCGCAGCAGCCAGCGCACGTCGAAATGCTCAGCCCACAGGCCGGCGAGGACGAAGCCATGGCCCTCCAGCCAGATCGCCGCCTCGCCATAGAGGCGCTGGAAGCGGGAGGCATTCTGGAACACCCAGGCGGCCACGTGGCTGAAGCCCCACACCACCACCGAGGACACCGCCCCCACCACCGCCAGGGTGATGACGAGGGTGCCGAGCACGGCGACCATCTTGGGCAGCGTCGCCTCCAGCCGGGCGAGGAGCGGATGCACCACGGCGATGACCAGCAGCGCGAAGGCCACCGGCGCCAGCAGCGCCCCCGTCACGTAGAGCGCCGCGAACACGACCACCGCCGCCGCCAGCCCCACCAAACCCCGCATTCGTCCGTCTCCCGTTGCCGGATGGCGATTACCTGACGCGGACGGAATTAGCGAGGGCTCACGCGACGAGGATGCGCCGCATGGCCCGGAGCCCGAGGCCGGCGGCGCCCGGCCCGTTGACGAGCGCGAACACGCCGAAGGGCGAAGGCGCGCCCGTGCCCTGCCAGGCGAGGAAGCCCATCCACGCCGTGAAGCCCGCCACCGCCCCGTCCTTGGTGACGAGGGCGAGAGGGCCGGAGGCATCGGCCACGTCATGCATGATCCAGCCATAGGCCGTGCGCGGCGCCTTCCCGCCGCCGCAGCGGGGGAAGGCGAAGATGTTGCCCTGCTGGTAGGCGAGGGCCGGGCTCTCCATGCCGCCGACGCCATGGCCCATGCTGGCGGTGAGGAAGGCCAGCATGTCGGAGCCGGTGGAGACGATGCCGCCCGCGCCGACGCCGGTGAGGCGGGTCGGCGCGTAGACCGCGGCCGGCGGCAAAGGCTGCCAGTTGCGCCGGTAGGCGGCGGGCAGCCGGGGCTTCATCGCGGAGCGGAAGATGCCGGTGGCGGACATGCCCATGCCGGAGCCGAAGGCCTTCAGCGCGCGGTCATAGCGCTCGGCAGCCTCCACCATGCTGCCCTGCCCGCCCCCCGATCCGGCCAGCGCCAGCAGCGACCAGCTGAGGTTGGAATAGGAATAACAAATGCCCGGCGGCGAGGGCGGCCGGAGTGTCGCGAGATAGGGGAACAGGGTCCCGAAGCTCGCCATCACCCCAGGCGGATGCACCCCGCCCTGATTGTCCTGCGCCATGCCGGACTGGTAGCGCGCGATATCGGCGAGCGGAATGCGCGCAAGACCCGGCGAGAGCGCGCGGGGGGCGAGCCAGTCGCCCAGATTGCCCTTGAAGGGACCATGCGCCTGATAATGGAGGCAGGCGGTGAACACCTTGGAGATGGAGCCGATGGCGAACGGCGTTCCGCCATCCAGCGTCATGGGCCGCCCACCGGGATGGGTCAGGTCCGGCGCGGCGGCGAGGAAGAGCTGGCCGTTGCCGCGCGGATTGACCACGCCGAGCACCACCGCGAGCCGCGCCCCATGCTGCGCGCGGGCCCGCGCCACCTCCTGATCCGCCATCTGCTGGAGCGCCTCGAACGGCACGCGCGGATAGCCCGCGGCGAAGGCCGCGCGGGAAAGAACGCCTGCCGCAAGGGCCCCCTTCAGGATCGTGCGCCGGTCGATCATCGCCCCGCCTCCCTCACCCGGAGCATGGCGCGGCGCGCGGCGGATGGCGAGCCTGCGCGTGTATGCAATGCGCATCAGAACCGGCGCATTTGCACAAAATTGCGGCTCCACATGCCCAGCCGAGGCGCAGGCCTCTGCCGGGCGATTCCGGCAAGGCGTTGAAAACAAACGCGCCACCGACTGGCACGCCGGTTGCTTTTAGAGATGTCGAGTTGGTGGCTAGGGTTCCGGCATCCAAGAGATGCGCTGGTCCGAGAGCTGCCACCGCGACGGGAGACATCCGGCGCGGGTGCACGGCGGGATAAAAGCCCGGGAGACCTCAGTGGCCAAGGAATTGGCGGCACTGGTCTCGCCAATTCCCAATCGTCGAAGCGAAGGGGAATTTGAATGCGCACTCCGGTTTCGTCCAAACTTCATCGTCTGAAATCCGCGCTCGCTGGCGCCTTTGGCCTCGCCGCTGTGGCCGGCCTCGCGCTCGGCGCCGGCCCGGCCGAAGCCGCGCCGAAGAAGGAATTCAAGGTCGCCTGGTCGATCTATGTGGGCTGGATGCCCTGGGGCTACGCCAACGACACCGGCATCGTGAAGAAGTGGGCCGACAAGTACGGCATCAAGATCGATGTGGTCCAGTTCAACGACTATGTGGAGAGCATCAACCAGTACACGGCCGGCGCCTTCGACGCGCTCACCGTGACCAACATGGATGCCCTCTCCGTGCCCGCCGCCGGCGGCGTGGACACCACCGCCGTCATCGTCGGCGACTTCTCCAACGGCAATGACGCCGTGATCCTGAAGGGCAAGAAGGACCTCGCCGCCATCAAGGGCCAGAAGGTCAACCTCGTCGAATTCTCGGTCTCCCATTATCTGCTCGCCCGCGCGCTTGAGAGCATCAAGCTCAAGGAGCGTGACGTGAAGGTGGTGAACACCTCGGACGCCGACATGGTCGCCGCCTACAAGACCAAGGCTGTGACTGCCGTCGTCACCTGGAACCCGCTGGTGTCGGAAATCCTGACCGACAAGAACGCCCACGCGGTGTTCGATTCGTCCAAGATCCCCGGCGAGATCATGGACCTGCTCGTCGCCAACACCGCCGTGCTGAAGGACAACCCGGACTTCGCCAAGGCGCTGGTGGGCATCTGGTACGACACGACCACCCTCTTCACCGCCGACACGCCGGAAGGCAAGGCGGCGCGCGAGGCCATGGGCAAGGCCTCCGGCACCGACCTCGCCGGCTTCGACAGCCAGCTCGCCGCCACCCGCCTCTTCGCCAAGGCGCCCGAGGCGGTGGCCTTCGTCCGCTCGCCGGATGTGGGCACCACCATGGACCGGGTGCGCAAGTTCCTGTTCGAAAAGGAGCTGCTCGGCTCCGGCGCCAAGTCCGCCGACGCCATCGGCATCGAGCTGCCCGGCGGCAAGGTGCTCGGCGACGCCAAGAACGTGAAGCTGCGCTTCACCGACACCTGGATGGCGCTGGTCGCCGACGGGAAGCTCTGAGCGGGTAGCGCCTTCCCTCCTCCCCTCTCCCCTTGCGGGAGAGGGGCCGGGGGTGAGGGGGCTTTCACCGCCCCACCCCGGCGCCCGGACGAGGGACACCACACCCCTCACCCCAGCCCTCTCCCGCAAGGGGAGAGGGAGCCCGCCGGGGAGCAACTCGACGAGCTGTCATCCCCCGGCTTGTCCGGGGGATCCACGGCCCAGCGAGTCGGCTCTCCGACACACACGAACCCTCCAAGCGGACAAGTGGATGCCCCGGACGAGCCGGGGCATGACGGCGGACGGGCTGATCCGCAATTCGAAAACGCACCCTTCAGGAGCAGCGCTGATGCGCCTCATCAATGTCAGGCCGGATCGGGGAACGGCGCTGTTCCTTGCCGTCCTCCCGTTCGCCTTGGTCGTTCTCGCCTACATCCTCGGCTCGGCGGAGCGCCTTGCGGAGAACCCGGACGACAAGCTGCTGCCGAGCCTGCCCTCCCTCGGCAATGCCATCGTGAAGATGGCCTTCACCGCCGATGCGCGCACCGGCGACTACCTGCTGTGGACCGACACCCTCGCCAGCATGGAGCGGCTGCTCTCGGCGCTGGCCATCGCCACGATCGTCGCCCTCGTCATCGGCGTGCTGGTGGGCATGCTGCCCCTCGTGCGGGCGCTGCTGGCGCCGTTCGTTGCCATGGTGTCCATGGTGCCGCCGCTGGCGCTCTTGCCCATCCTGTTCATCGTCATGGGGCTGGGCGAGGAATCCAAGATCGCCCTCATCACCATCGGCATCACGCCCTATCTGGTGCGCGACCTCGCCATGCGGGTGGAGGAGCTGCCGCGCGAGCAGATGATCAAGGCGCAGACGCTCGGCGCCTCCACCTGGCAGATGATGGTGCGGGTAGTGCTGCCGCAGATATTGCCGCGCCTGATGGACGGCCTGCGCCTCTCCCTCGGCCCGGCCTTCCTCTTCCTCATCGCGGCGGAAGCGATCGCCTCGGACTCAGGCCTCGGCTATCGCATCTTCCTGGTGCGGCGCTATCTCGCCATGGATGTGATCCTGCCCTACGTGGCCTGGATCACGCTCATCGCGGTGGCCATGGACTTCGGCCTCGCCCGCGCCCGCCGCGCCCTCTTCCCCTGGTTCGGAGGCGCGAAATGACCGCCATTTCCGTACGCCATCTCTGGAAGGAATATGGCGAGCAGATCGTGCTCGAGGACATCAGCCTCGAATTCGCGCCGCGCTCCTTCATCGCCCTTGTCGGCCCCTCCGGCTGCGGCAAGACCACCTTCCTGCGCATCCTGCTCTCCGAGGAGACCGCGACGCGGGGCGAGGTGCTGATCGAGGGCCAGCCCATCGCCCGCGAGCCGGGCGCAGACCGGGGCGTCGTCTTCCAGCGCTACTCGGTGTTCCCGCATCTCACCGTGCTGGGCAACGTGCTGCTCTCCGCCGAGATGGCGGAGGCGCCCCTGACCGGCCGCCTGTTCGGCGCCCGCCGCCGGCAGGCGCAGGACGAGGCCCGCGCCCTCATCGAGGAGGTCGGCCTCAAGGGCGCGGAGGACAAATATCCCGCCGCCCTCTCCGGCGGCATGCAGCAGCGCCTCGCGCTGGCGCAGGCCATCATGCGCAAGCCCAAGATCCTGCTGCTGGACGAGCCGTTCGGCGCGCTCGATCCAGGCATCCGCGCCGACATCCACCAGCTCATGCTGAAGCTGTGGAACACTTGCGAGATGACCGTGGTGATGGTGACCCACGACCTCAAGGAGGCGTTCACCCTCGCCACCCGCATCATCGCCTTCGAGCGCCGCCGCAACCGGCCGGAGGAAAAGGCCCGCTACGGCGCCACCATCGCCAAGGACATCGAGGTCTGGCCCAAGCGCATTGCGGGCCAGTTGAAGCTGAAATCCACCGCCCCCGGCCGGGACGACCCGGCCATTCCCTCGGGCACCGGCCGGGACGACCCGGCGCTGAAGACGGCTTGAGGAGACAGCCATGACCGTCAGCGTCGAAACCCAGAAGTTCATCGAAGAGAACAAGCGCCGCTACGAGGAGCTGAAGGCGGCCGGCCAGCAGCATGCGCCCAAGGCCCTGCCCGGGCCGACGCCGCGCGGCACGTTGCTGCCCGAGGGCGCGGCGATCCATGCCGAAACCATTCCCGGCGGCTGGTACTGGTCCACGCCGCTCAAGGCGGGCGAGGCCCTGCGCATCCATCTGGCGCACGGCCCGGCGGCGGTCTCCATGATCGCCTGGTCGGCCGCCGACGCCTCCGAGCGGCTGAACTATGCCGACACGGTGAAGGTGCAGTGGACCTCCGCCCTCGGAAAGGGCCGCGTGCTGTTCTCCGACATGGGCCGGGTGATGTTCTCCCTCATCGAGGACACCACCGGCATGCACGACGCGCTGGTCGGCGGCTCCACCCCCGCCTCCAACCGCGCCCGCTATGGCGAGACCGTGCTGCGCAACACGCGCGACAACTTCATCCTGGAGGCGCTGAAGCTCGGCCTCGACAAGCGGGACATTCCACCCGCTTTGACCTTCTTCGCCCCCGTGCGCACGGATGCGGACGGCAATTTCCGCTGGATCGACGGCGCCCGCCAGCGGGGTGATTTCGTGGACCTGCGGGCGGAGATGGACCTCATCGTCGCCCTCTCCAACTGCCCGCACCCCATGGACCCGGCGCCGGACTATGCCCCGCCCCCAGTGGAGGCCATCCGCTTCCAGGCGCCCGCTCCCGCCGCGGATGACCTGTGCCGCACCGCCACCATCGAGGCCGTCCGCGGCTTCGAGAACAACGCGCACTGAGGGAGGACGACATGACCAAGTTCTTTGCTTCTCCCGTCCGCGATGCGTCTTCTGCCCTGCGCGACTACTTCGTCCCCGCCAACGCCCCCTTCTCCTGCCTCGTGAAGGCCGGCGAGAGCGTGCGCATCGTCGATCTGGAAGGCCAGCAGGCGGTGGATACGCTGTTCTATAAGGCCGATGACTTTTCCGAGCGCTATTCCTCGCAGGATACGCTGCGCGTGCAGGGCTCGGCCTATGTGTCCACCGGCACGAAACTGATCTCCAGCGAAGGCAATGTGATGCTGACCGTGACGGCCGACACTTGCGGCCGGCACGACACCTCGGCGGGCGCGTGCTCGTGCGAGGCGAATACGGTGCGCTTCGGCCATCAGGTGAAGTATCTGCACGCCTGCCGCGAGAATTTCGTCATCGAGGTGTCGAAGCACGGCATGACGAAGCGGGACATCGTGCCCAACATCAACTTCTTCATGAACGTGCCGGTGGAGCCCACGGGCGAACTCGCCATCGTGGACGGCATTTCCGGCCCCGGCGACTATGTGGAGCTGCGCGCGGAGATGGATGTGCTCCTCGTCATCTCCAACTGCCCGCAGATCAACAATCCCTGCAACGGCTTCAACCCGACGCCCATCCAGGTGCTCGTGTTCGGCGCGGAGGATTGAGATGTTCTCGAAAATCCTCATCGCCAATCGTGGCGAGATCGCGCGGCGCGTCATCCGCACCGCGCGGGCCATGGGCATCAGGTCCGTGGCCGTCCACTCCGACGCCGACCGCTTCACCCGCGGCGTGCTGGAGGCGGACGAGGCCGTGCGCCTCGGCCCGGCGCCGGCCGCCGAGAGCTATCTGAACGTCGATGCCGTGATCGCCGCCTGCAAGGCGACGGGGGCGCAGGCGGTGCATCCCGGCTACGGCTTCCTGTCCGAGAATGTGCGCTTCGCGCGCCGCCTCGCGGAGGAAGGCATCGCCTTCATCGGGCCGAAGCCGGAACATCTGGAAGCCTTCGGCCTCAAGCATACGGCGCGCGAGCTGGCCAAGGCGTCAGGCGTGCCCCTGCTGCCGGGCACCGACCTGCTCGACAGCGCCGAGGAGGCGTTGGCGGCGGCCGAGGCCATCACCTATCCGGTGATGCTGAAATCCACCGCCGGCGGCGGCGGCATAGGCATGCAGCTGTGCCACACGCCCGACGAGTTGAAGGACGTGTTCGAGCGCGTCCAGCGCACGGCCCGCGCCTCCTTCGGCGATGCCCGCGTCTATCTGGAGCGCTTCGTCTCCGAGGCGCGCCATGTGGAAGTGCAGATCTTCGGCGACGGCAAGGGCAAGGTCGTGGCGCTGGGCGAGCGCGACTGCTCGCTCCAGCGGCGGAACCAGAAGGTGGTGGAGGAGACCCCCGCCCCCCTTCTCTCAGACGCGGTACGCGCCCGCCTCCACGCCGCCGCCGTACAGCTCGGCGAGAGCGTGAAATATGAGAGCGCCGGCACGGTGGAGTTCATCTACGACCCGGCGCGGCAGGAGTTCTATTTCCTCGAAGTGAACACCCGCCTGCAGGTGGAACATCCCGTCACCGAGGCGGTCTTCGGCATCGACCTCGTGGAATGGATGATCCGCCAGGCGGCGGGCGAAGACCCCATCGCCTCCGCCGGCCCGCTCTCCCCCAAGGGCGCGGCCATGGAGGTGCGCGTCTATGCGGAAATCCCCCACGCCAATTTCCAGCCCTCCGCCGGTCTCCTCACCGAAGTGAAGTTCCCCGACTGGGCGCGCATCGACGGCTGGATCGAGACCGGCACGGAGGTGACGCCCTTCTACGATCCCATGCTCGCCAAGGTGATCGTGACGGCGGACGACCGCCCCGGCGCCATCGCCGCCTTGCAGAAGGCGCTGTCGGAAACCTCCATCTGCGGCATCGAGACGAACCTTCAGTATCTCTCCGCCATCGCCGCGTCCGACCTCCTCGCCTCCGGCAAGGTGGCGACCACCGCGCTGAAGGACTTCGCCTTCCGGCCCTCCAGCATGGAAGTGGTCGTCCCCGGCGCCCAGTCCAGCCTTCAGGAGCTGCCGGGGCGGCTGAACCTGTGGCACGTGGGTGTGCCGCCATCCGGCCCCATGGACGAGCACTCCTTCCGCCGCGCCAATGCCCTCGTGGGCAATCAAGAGACCGCCTGCGCGCTGGAAATGACCGTCAACGGCCCAACCCTGCGTTTCCACGACGATGCGACGGTCGCCCTCTCCGGCGCCCTGATGCCGGCCAAGCTCGACGGCGCGGCGGTGCCGCATGATGCCGCCTTCCCGGTGAAGGCGGGGCAGATGCTCGCCATCGGCACCATCGAGGGTGCCGGCCAGCGGGCCTATCTGGCGGTGGCCGGCGCCTTCCAGGCACCGGTGGTGCTGGGCTCGCGGGCGACCTTCGCGCTCGGCCAGTTCGGCGGCCATGCCACCGGCACGCTGAAGGCGGGCGATGCGCTGCACCTTGCCCCCGCATCCACGCGTCCGACCGGCCCGGCGACGCAAGTGCCCGCCCCTGCCCCGCTCACCCGCGACTGGCAGATCGGCGTGCTCTACGGCCCCCACGGCGCGCCCGACTTCTTCCAGCCGGACGACATCGCCGACCTGTTCTCGGCCACCTACGAGGTGCATTTCAACAGCGCCCGCACCGGCGTGCGCCTGATGGGGCCGACGCCCCGCTGGGCGCGCACGGACGGCGGAGAGGCGGGGCTGCACCCCTCCAACCTCCACGACAACGCCTATGCCATCGGCGCCATCGATTTCACCGGCGACATGCCCATCATCCTTGGCCCGGACGGCCCTTCGCTCGGCGGCTTCGTCTGCCCGGCGGTGATCGCCCGCGACGAGCAGTGGAAGATGGGCCAGCTGAAGCCCGGCGACCGCGTGCGCTTCATCCCCCTGCCCCGGCCGGAAGACCCCATCGCCGGCCCCGCCATCACCGGCGCGCCGGAGGAGACCTCCTCCCCCATCCTCGCCATCCATGAGGACGGGCCGGTGCGCGTGGTCTATCGCCGGCAGGGCGACGACAATCTGCTCGTCGAGTTCGGCGACATGCATCTCGACGTCGCCCTGCGCCTGCGCGCGCATCTGATGGCCGAGGCGGTTCAGGCCGCGAAGCTGCCCGGCCTCATCGACCTCACCCCCGGCATCCGCTCCCTGCAGATCCACTATGACGGGGCGAACCTGCCCCGCACCAAGCTGCTCGACGCCCTCGCGGAGATCGAGAAGGGCCTGCCGGCGGCGGAGGACGTGGTGGTGCCGAGCCGCGTCGTCCACCTGCCCCTTTCCTGGAACGACCCGCAGGCGCAACTCGCCATGCGCAAGTATCAGGAGCTGGTGCGGCCCAACGCGCCGTGGTGCCCCGACAACATCGAGTTCATCCGCCGCATCAACGGGCTCGAAGACGAGCAGGCGGTGAAGGACATCATCTTCGGCGCCAGCTATCAGGTGCTCGGCCTTGGCGATGTCTATCTCGGCGCGCCGGTGGCGACCCCCATCGATCCGCGCCACCGGCTGGTGACCACCAAGTACAACCCGGCCCGCACCTGGACGCCGGAAAACGCGGTGGGCATCGGCGGCGCCTATATGTGCATCTATGGCATGGAGGGGCCCGGCGGCTACCAGCTGTTCGGCCGCACCATCCAGATGTGGAACACCTGGCGGCGGACCCCCGCCTTCCGCGACAATCCCTGGCTGCTGCGCTTCTTCGACGAGATCCGCTTCTTCCCGGTGTCCCACCAGGAGCTGATGGAAGCGCGCGCCGCCTTCCCGCACGGGGCCTATCCCGTGCGCATCGAGGACAGCCGCTTCTCCTATGCGGACTATGCGGCGAACCTTGCCGCCAATTCCGGCGCCATCACCGCCGGCAAAGCGCGCCAGCAGGCTGCCTTCGAGGCGGAGCGAGCGCGCTGGAAGGCGGAGGGGCTGGACAGCTTCGTCGTGGAGGACGGCGCCGGCCCCTTCAGCGAGGGCGAGATGCCCGAGGGCTGCTTCGGCGTCGCCGCCAACGTGCCGGGCAATGTCTGGAAGGTGCTGGTGGAGGAGGAAGCGGTGGTCGCCGCAGGCGACACCATCGCCATCATCGAGAGCATGAAGATGGAGATTTCCATCACCGCCCACGCCGCCGGCCGCGTCCGCGAGGTCCGCGCCGCGCCGGGCCGCACCGTCCGCTCGGGCGATGTGGTCTGCGTGCTCGAAACCGTGTGAGGACCAAGATGACCAACGAGACCCCGCTCAGCGGCGCTCGCGCCTCTCTCCCGCCGGATGCCGTGCCCATCGCCGTGGTGGGCGCGCACCTCACGGGAATGCCCCTCAACGGCGAGCTCACCGGCGCCGGCGGCGTGCTGGTGAAGAGCTGCCGCACCGCGCCGGACTATCGCCTCTTCGTCCTGCCCGACACCACGCCGCGCAAGCCCGGCGTGGTGCGCGCCCCCGGCTTTTCCGGGCCTGGGCTGGAGGTGGAGGTGTGGGCGCTGGAGCCGGCCGCCTTCGGCCGCTTCGTCGCCGCCATCCCTGCCCCGCTGGGGGTGGGCAAGCTCCGGCTGGAGGACGGCTCGGAAGTGCCCGGCTTCCTCTGCGAAGCCCATGCGGTGGCCCAGGCCGAGGAAATCACCGCCCTGGGCGGCTGGCGCGCCTATGTGAGCGGCCGGCAGGCCACGTCGCAGGCCTAGGACCGACAGGGCGGCCTTTCCCGCCCTGCGCCACCCTCCCCGCCCCAAACCACCGTCATGGCCGGGCTTGTCCCGGCCATCCACGTGGATCGGTCGGGAACACATCTGCGTCCATCGTCCCGTCGGCCCGACGTGGTTGCCCGGGACAAGCCCGGGCATGACGGCGGTGAAGGGAAGGTGATGCCCCTTACAAGCCGGGACGTGAGGGCGGTGAGTTAAAGGCCACCCCCCGCGACGCCGGGCCAACAAAACGCTTATTGCAGCGCACGCACGGCCCCCGCCGGCACCCAATCATTACTTCGTGATCCATTAAGACAGCTGAACAAGTGCTGAATCCCCGGCGTCTCCCCGCCCCGGCGTCGCACTGCGGCCAAGCCCGAGCCGCCTTTCTTTTCAACACCATGACCCGAAAACTTGCCCGCTTCGCAAAATGCGAAAGCTGAGCCTTGTGTTTACGCTTCGGGAAGGTCCTGTTCAGGCCCCATTAAGACAAGTAAAAATCCTTTTATTTCCATGCTTTAGCAAAGTCTTCATCGGCACCTGCCATCTTCATCGGAGTTGGTTTGAGTAACAGGTGCGTAGACATGACCGATGCCTATCGGCCGAGGGTCAAATATGTGATCGGGCCGGACGGGGGACCCCTCACCATCGCCGACCTGCCGCCGCCGGATACGCGGCGCTGGGTCATCCGCCGCAAGGCGGAGGTGGTGGCAGCCGTACGCGGCGGGCTCCTCTCCCTTGAGGAAGCCTGCAAGCGCTACACCCTCACCGTGGACGAATTCCTCTCGTGGCAGGCCTCCATCGACCGCCACGGCCTGCCCGGCCTGCGCACCACGCGCATCCAGCACTATCGGCAGTAAAAGCGACGGCGCCGGTCCATGACCGGCGCCGCGCGGGTTTTTGCGTGGTTTTCGCTCAGGCGCCGCGCGGGCTTTTTGGGGAACGCGCGAACCGGGCTCCCGGGCCTTAGCCCCGCCTCAGCCGTGCATCAGGGCAGTGACGTGGGCGGCGGCGGAGGTGGCGAGGCCTTCCAGGTCGTAGCCGCCCTCAAGCAGCGAGACCACGCGGCCCTCGCACTTCTTGTCGGCGATCTCCATCAGCCGGCGCGTGATCCAGCCGAAATCGGTGTCCACGAGACGCAGCGATGCGAGCGGATCGCGCACGTGCGCGTCGAAGCCGGCCGAGATCAGGATCAGGTCCGGCGCGAACGAGGTGATGCGCGGCAGGATGCGCGTCTCCATCGCCTCCTTGAACACCGCGCCGTCGTCGCCCGAGCGCAGCGGCGCGTTGACGATGGTGTTCACCGCGCCCGTCTCGCCCTGCGCCCCGGTGCCGGGATAGAGCGGCATCTCGTGGGTGGAGCAGTAGAGCACGCTGTCGTCGGCCCAGAAGATCTCCTGCGTGCCGTTGCCGTGATGGACGTCGAAATCCACGATGGCGACGCGCTGGAGCCCGTATTTCGCCTGCGCATGGCGCGCGGCGATGGCCACCTGGTTCATCAGGCAGAAGCCCATGGGCTTGCGCGTCTCGCAATGGTGGCCCGGCGGGCGCATGGCGACGAAGGCGTTGGTGACCTTGCCTTCCATCACCTCATCCACCGCGAAGCAGGCGCCACCCACCGCGCGCAGGGCGGCTTCCCAGCTGCCGGGCGAGAGGATGGTGTCGGAATCGATGCGCACCAGCCCGTCCTGCGGCACGGCCTCGCCCATGGCATCCACGAAGTCCGCCGGATGCACCCGGATGATGTCCTCCCGCTCGCCGCGCGGCGCCAGATCACGCACAAGGTGCGAGAACTTCTCCTGCTCGAAGATGCGATCCAGCACGCGGAGCCGGTCAGCGCGCTCGGGGTGACCGGCAGGCGTTGCGTGGCTGAGACCAGCGGGATGGGTGACGAGCAGCGTGGACATGGATCGGAACGCCCTCCCTTGGCGCAATCTTTACGTTCTTTCTTGTGCCATACCATATTCCAGCGACACCGGGAGGATGTTGCGCCGGATCAAGACTATTGCCGCCGCACGGCCCAATGGCCTCATCCCTTTGGGTGCGGCGCGGGCCCAACTTCACTATTTCAATTCCCGTCGAGGCGGCGGGAGAAGACGATGCGCGGCTCTTCCAGATAGCCCTCGGCGGCATAGAATCCGCGGACCTTCTCGTTGTCCGGGCGCACGAGCAGCATGAGCTTCGGGATGGCACGGGCGCGCAGCCAGTCTTCCACCGCGCGCAGCAGCGCCCGGCCGAGGCCGCGGCCCTGCAGGTCCGGCTCCACCGCGAGGTAATAGACCCAGCCGCGATGCCCGTCGTGGCCCACCATGGCGGAGCCCAAGATGCCCTCGCCCTCCCTGCGCCCGCCTTCCCGCGCCACCAGAATGGTGGAATGCGGCCCGCGCCGGGCCAGGGCGATGTCGGCATGGGGATCGTTCCACGGACGGGTAAGGCCCGCCCGCTCCCACAGCGCCGCCAGCGCCTCGGTATCGGCGTCGGTGGCGTGGCCGATGGCGATGGTGAGGCCGTCGACGTCGAGGGTCTGGGTGGTCATTGCGGCATCTCGCGATCGGAGGGGGGACGGGGTGCGGCGGCGCGGGCGAGGCGATCGGCGATGGCTTCGCCGAGACCTTCCCGCGGCAGGGGAACCACGGCGATGGCGTCAACGCCCGCCGCATCGAGACTGCGCAGGGCGCCATAGAGCCGGGCGGCCGCCTCGGTGAGACTGCCGGCGGGGCTGAGGTCGAGAACGAGAGCCGCCGCCGCGCTGCCGGGCGGGCGGGCGCCGGCGAAGGTGAGCAGCGCCTCACCGGGCGCCACCGCGCCGGCATTGAGCCGCAGCGCGGCGCGCGGGGCGTAATGGGAGGCGAGACGGCCGGGCGCCAAAGGCGCGGCATCGCTCTCGGAAACCGGGAGCAGCAAAGGCCGGCCCAGCGCCGCCTCGATCTCCTCCCGCGCCAGCCCGCCGGGGCGCAGCAGCACGGGATCGGCGCCGGTGCAGTCGATGATGGTCGATTCCACCCCCACGGGCGTCGGCCCGCCATCCAGCACCGCATCGATGCGGCCGGAAAGGTCGTCCATCACATGGCCGGCCTCGGTGGGGGAGACATGGCCGGAGCGATTGGCGCTGGGCGCCACCACCGCGCCGCCGAAGACTGCGAGCAGCGCCCGCGCATCGGGATCATCGGGCACGCGCAGGCCCACCGTGTCGAGCCCGGCGCGGGCGAGGTCGCACACGCCCTCACCTCCCGCAAACGGCACGACCAAAGTCAGCGGGCCCGGCCAGAAGCGCTCGGCAAGCAGCGCCGCCGCATCATTGAAGAGGCCGAGGCGGCGGGCGGCGGCGGCATCGGCGGTGTGGGCGATGAGCGGGTTGAAGGCCGGGCGGCCCTTGGCGGCATAGAGGGCGGCCACCGCATCCGGGTTCGCGGCATCGGCGCCGAGGCCGTAGACCGTCTCGGTCGGGAAGGCCACCAGCCCGCCCGCCGCCAGCAGCCGCGCGGCCTCCTCCACCGCGCCCGGCGCATGGGCGTCGAGGAGCCGGGTGGAGCGATCGGGAGCGGACACGGCCATGGCTGGAACCCGCGCCCCCCGACCAATGGGTCAGGGCGCGCCTCTTGACGTAGGAGGCCGGCGCCGCGATGTGGGAGACCGGCAATCGCCGTGCTTAGAGCGTGCCCGCCCGGAGCGGTCAAGCCGGCGTCCCAAACCTTAAGGGAGGGTCCAGTGAGCTATCGCGCGCCGGTGGAAGAGGTCTCCTATTTCCTCAAGACGTCCACCTCGCTTCCCAGCCTGATGGCCCAGGGCCTCGTCGACCTCTCCTTCGACGTGGTGGATGCCGTGCTGGACGAGGCCGGCAAGTTCGCCGGCTCCGTCATCGCCCCCTTCGACCGCGTGGCGGACAAGCAGGGCTGCACCCTCAAGGACGGCGCCGTGACGACGCCCGAGGGCATGCGCGCCGCCTATGAGGCGTGGAGCGAGGCCGGCTGGAGCGGCGTCGCGGCGGAGGAGGAGTTCGGCGGCCAGAACCTGCCCACCTCCGTGACCTCGGCGCTCACCGAATTCTGGAATGCAGCTTCCCCCGCCTTCGGCATCTGCGGGGTGCTCACCCTCGGCGCCATCGAGGCGCTGACCGCCCACGGCTCGGCCGAGCTGCAGCACATCTTCCTGCCCAAGCTGGTTTCGGGCACCTGGACCGGCACCATGAACCTCACCGAGCCGCAGGCGGGCTCGGACCTCGCCGCCCTGCGCAGCAAGGCAGTGAAGCAGGCGGATGGCACCTACCGCATTTTCGGCACCAAGATCTTCATCACCTATGGCGAGCACGACATCGCCGAGAACATCGTCCACCTCGTGCTCGCCCGCCTGCCGGACGCCCCCGCCGGCACCAAGGGCATCTCGCTGTTCGTGGTGCCGAAATTCCTGGTGAATGCAGACGGCAGCCTCGGCGCGCGCAACGATGCGGTCTGCGCCGGCATCGAGCACAAGCTGGGCCTGCACGGCTCGCCCACCTGCACCATGACCTTCGGCGAGAAGGGCGAGGGCGCCATCGGCTACCTCGTGGGCGAGGAAAACCGCGGCCTCGCCTGCATGTTCACCATGATGAACAACGCCCGCCTCGCCGTCGGCGTGCAAGGCGTCGCGGTGGCCGAGCGGGCCACCCAACGCGCCTTCGCCTTTGCCCGGGAGCGCCGGCAGGGCAAGGCGCCGGGGGTGGAGGGCTCCGCCCCCATCATCGCCCATCCGGATGTGAAGCGCATGCTGCTCACCATGCGCGCCGAGACCGACGCCGCCCGCGCGCTCTGCCTGAAGACCGCCGACGCGCTCGACCGCTCGCGCCTCTTGCCCGACCCCATCGCCCGCGCCGCCGCTTTGGCCGAGGCGAGCCTGCTGACCCCGGTGGCCAAGGCCTTCTCCAGCGATGCCGGCATCGAGGTGTCGTCGCTGGGCATCCAGGTGCACGGCGGCATGGGCTATGTGGAGGAGACGGGCGCCGCCCAGCACCTGCGCGACGCCCGGATCTTCGCCATCTACGAAGGCACCAACGGCATCCAGGCCATCGATCTCGTCACCCGCAAGCTGCCCCAGGATGGCGGCGATGTGGTGAACGCGCTGATCGCCGATTATCGCGAGACGGCGGAAGAGGTCTCGGCCCTCAACGCGCCCGACTTCGGCCATGCCGGCCCGCGCCTCGCCGAGGCCGTGGACGCGCTGGGCCGCGCGACACGGGTGATGCTGGACCGCGTGGCCGACGAGCCGGCCAAGGCGCTGGCCACCGCCACCCCCTATCTGCGGCTCTATGCCCGCGCGGCCGGCGGCGCCTTCCTCGCCCGCACCGCTCTCGCCGCCTATGCCGAGCGCGCGGCCGGCGCCACCGATCCGCGCCTCGCCGCCCGCATCACGGTGGCGCGCTTCTTCGCGGAGAATCTCGCGGTGGAAGCCAAGGGGCTGGAAGAGGTCGTCAATGGCGGCGCCGGCGGCGTGCTGGAAGCGGAGGCCGTGCTCGCCCTCGGGTGAGCACGGGACGCCGCCCGCTACAGCGGCGGGCGGCGATCGGCGCGCAGGCCGGAATGCGGGAGCATCTGGCGGCGCGGGGTCTCGTGGGCGGCTTCCTCGGCGGTGCGGGCGGCGATGCCCACCGCGCGCCAGGTGCCGCGGCCGGCATCCTTGGCGGCATAAAGCGCCGCGTCGGCCTCGGCGATGAGGGCGGCGGCATCCAGCGTGCGGTCATCCGCCACCGCCATGCCGAGGGAGAAGGAGGACGGCAGCGCCAGCCCCTCCACCTCCACCGGCCGCGACAGGTGCTTGTGCAGGCGGTCCGCCATGGCGGCGAACTCCTCCCGGCTCTTGCCGGCAGCGATGATGGCGAACTCGTCGCCACCATAGCGGGCCACGAGATCGCCGGCGCGGATGGCCGATTGCAGCCGCCGCGCCGCGGTGGTCAGCAGCAGATCGCCAGCCATGTGGCCGTGCTGGTCGTTGACCGACTTGAAATAATCGATGTCGATGAGCACCACCGCGAACAGCGCGCCGTCGCGCACGAGGCGGCGGCGCGCCTGCTCCAGCGCCCGGTCGAAACCGGCGCGGTTGGACAAGCCGGTGAGCGGATCGTGGGAGGCGGCGTGCTCCAGCGCGGCTTCCAGATGCTTGCGCTGGGAAATGTCGGTGACGGTGCCCACCGCCCGGGTCGGCCGGCCAACCGGATCGCGCTCGACGATCTTGCCGCGCACCAGCACCCACAGCCAGCTGCCGTTGCGATGCCGCGCCCGCATCTCCGCCTGGAACAGCAGGTGCCGGCCCTCCGCATGGTCCTTCAGCGACTTGGCGACGGCGGGCAGGTCCTCGGGATGGACCACCTCGCCATAGTCCGTCAGCCGCTTCTTCGCGTGGTCGGGGTCGAGGCCGAGCATCCGGTGGGCACGGGCGCTGAAGAACACGGCGTCGGACGGCAGGTGCCAGTCCCAGATGCCGTCATTGGCGCCTTCAAGCGCATAAGCGAGGCGGCGGCGGTCTTCCTGCACCTCGCGCTGCTGGCGGCTGCGCTGAGCCATGATGGCGGCGATCAGCAGCGCCGGCAGCATGACGAGCACGAGCCGCGCCTGAAGGCGCAGCATGGTGGCAACGAGATCGGTCAAAAGCAGCGGCTGCGGCCAGACCTGGGCCATGCCCAGCCCCAGCACGGCCAGCGCATAGGCGCTGGAGGCCACCGCCGTGGCGAACAGGCCGAGGCGGAAGGCGAACCACAGGAGGATGGCGCCCCCGAGGTCGCGCAGCAGCGGCTCACGATAATAGGCGCTCGCCACCAGCGACGCGGCCAGCGTGAGGCTGGCGAAGGCCAGCTCCTCCTCGCGGGAGAATTTCGGCCGGCTGCCCTCGCTGCCGCGCAGGCCCACGTCTTCGGCGCGCCCGTGCCACAGCAGGAAGGGCGGCAGCAGCAGCACCACGCTCGCCATTTCGGGAATCCACCAGCCCAACAGCAGCGGGCCGAACGCGCCATTGGTGTCGATGAACTGGACGAAGGCGGTGATGATCGCCCCCGGCAGCGTGCCGGCCACAGCGACCACGCCGAGGCTGACCACCATGGGCACGCTGCGCAGCGCCCCCCGCTCCATGCCCGCGCGCACGCAGCCCCAGCCCACCAGGGCGAAGGTCAGCGCATTGGCGCAACCGGCGGCCAGCGCCGTGCCGACATCATGCCCGAACGCCACCAGATGGACGACGATGGAGACGAGGGCGACGACGGCGGAGAGCCGCCCCACCGCATCCCGGAACATGAGGAAATAGACGCCCACCGCCAGCGCGTCCGTGGGCCACACCGCCGGATAGACGCCGAGCCGGCGGCCCATCTCGGTGAAGGCGATGAGCAAGCCGCCATAGAACAGGGCGAAGAGGGTGAGGTCGGTGACGAGATCGGCGGCGGACCCGCGCGGCGCAGGCGGACCCGGCGGCGCGAACGCGGGCGCGTCCGTTCCGGTGGGGCTGTCCGGGGCCGGGGGAACCGGCGGCTTCACCGTCGGCGGGCCCACGGGCTGCATGGTGTACGGGCGCATCTCACCTTGATGAGGGCCGGCCGCTCCCTGTCGGGACCGGCACGCTGGATCGCGGCCAAAGACCCCTCCCGTCCTCGCCGCAAACACGACTTACGCGTCAGCCGCCATGCCATTCAAGGTGCATCGCGGATCATGGTTTTCGCATGAATCGCAAAATGCAACAAACGACGGTATCATAAGGTCGTTTCAGCGCCCCTGGAAGCCGTCGAAGATAAAATCCGGCGCGCTGGTATTGTGACGCGAGGGCACGAGGCGGCCGGCCCACAGCATGGAGGCGTTCTGCGCATCGGCGAAGGAGAGCACCGGCGCCTCGCCCATAATGCCCCCGGCGCCGCCCTTGCCGCTGCCCAGGCTGCGCCACGCGACGCGGGCGACGTCCGCATTCCCCTCCGTCACATACATGGAGCGCAAGGCGGCGAAGGTGCCGGGCGGGGTGCCGTCGAGCTGGACCTCCAGGCGCACTTCATCCGACCCCGCCTTCACCACCTGCATCCGCGCCTTGCCCCCGGCGGCGAAATGCAGCGTGAAGGTGCGGGTCTGCGGCGCGAAATCCACTTCCTTCAGCCGCACGATGGGCCGCTCGGCCTGCTCCACCGGACCGACGAGGAAAGACGAGCCATAGGCGGTGTCGCGCATGTGGGCCGGCGACATGGGCCGCGCGCGCCAGTAGCCGTCCGGCGGGTAGACCACCAGCACCTCCTCGGCCTTGCCCTCGGCGCGCACCCAGAGCTGCACCATGTGGAGGCCCTGCGTCACGTCCCCGCCGATACGGAAGGGCACGGTCGCCGCCCGCCAGAAGGTGGGGAAGACGAAGCCGGTCAGCCACATGTCCGGCGTTTCGAAGATGGTGATGCGCTTAGGCGCGGCGGTGGGCGGCTGCGGGGCCTTGGCATCGGCCGGCACCACCGGATCGCCGGACATGTCGCAGGTTTCCCAGTCCGGATCGGTGTTGTCCACCAGCAGCATGCCGAGATAGGCGGGGTGGCGCACGCTGATGTTGAACTTCTGCACCTTGTCCGACACCAGCTTCAGCGTCACGTTGTCGGTCTCGGCGCAGGTGGCGTTGACGCTCTCGTTCCGCACCGTGACCCCCAGCGGCTCCGCCTTCGCGGGAAAAGCGGCGAGGAGGGCGCCGGCCAGCAGGGGGACGGCGAAGAGGGCGGCGAGGCTGTGACGGGTGCCGGGGCGCGAGGCGCGCGAATAGAGGGCAGGCATCTCCAAGGCAGGCATCACGATCTCCGCAACTCGGTCGTCCGGGGGCGGGCGGACCTTAGCAGTGCGATCCACCGGCGGGAAAGCGCGACCTCTCCCGACGGCACGGTTGTCCCGGTGCCAGGGTGGCGCACATGACGTAAGGGAAATTATCGCGCGGCCGCCCCTCGCAAAACGCTCCGAGCCTCCCATATGTCCGAGGGAATGCGCAGCGGTGCGGAAGTCGCCGCGCGGGAGGATCGAGGACAGATGTCTAGATTTAGCAAGGGTTCGCGCAAGGTTTCCGGGATTGCGGCCATCGCCGTCGCGATGGCGCTGAGCCTCGTCGTCGCCGATCAGGCCGACGCGCGGCAGGGCGGCTCCTTCGGCAGCCGGGGCACCCGGACCTTCCAGTCGCCGGCCCCGACCCAGACCGCCCCGAGCACCGCGGCGCCTATCCAGCGCTCCACCACGCCCCAGCCCGGCCCGCAGGCCACCAATCCCGCCGCCCGGCCTCAGACGGCGGCGCGCCCCTCCATGTTCGGCAGCGGCTTCGGCGGCGCGCTGATGCGCGGCCTGCTCATCGGCGGCCTCGTGGGCATGCTGTTCGGCGGCGGCCTCGGCGGCATGGCGGGCATGCTCGGCCTCCTGCTGCAGGTGGCCCTCATCGCCGGCGTCATCTTCCTGGTGATGCGCTTCCTGCGCAGCCGCAACCCGACCCCGGCCGCCGCCGGCTACGGCCGCTCCATGTCGGGCGGGCCGATGCCCGGTGGTCCCACCCCCGGCGGGCCCAACCCCGGCGCTCCGATGAACAACGGCCCGATGTCCGGCTATGGCATGGGCGGTGGATTGGGCACCGGAATGGCCGGTAGCCCGGTTCCGCCCCAGCCGTCCGCTCCTCCGGCCCGGGGCGGCAAGACGGACGAGATCGGCGTTCTGCCGGCGGACCTCGACACGTTCGAGCGCCTGCTCTCCACCATCCAGACCGCCTTCTCCCGCGAGGACCAGGGCGAGTTGAAGGCGAACACCACGCCGGAAATGTTCGGCTTCCTTGGCGACGAGCTGCGCGACAATGCGGAGAAGGGCCTGCGCAATCAGGTCTCCGACGTGAAGCTGCTGCAGGGCGACGTGGCCGAGGCCTGGCGCGAGGGCATGCGCGATTACGTCAGCGTGGCGCTGCGCTACGCCATCCGCGACCAGATGGTGGACCGCACCACCGGCCGCGTCACCTCCGGCTCCGACGCCGTGGGCGAGACGACGGAAATCTGGACCTTCGTGCGCGAGCGCGGCCCGTTCGGCGCCGGCCCGTGGCTGCTCAGCGCCATTCAGGAGACCTGAGCGCACGCGCTTCGGACACCCACGCGAATTTAGAATTTACATCCGCCCGGGTCCACGCCCGGGCGGAACGCGTTATAAGGCGCCCATGCCGAACGTCATTACCGTCTCAGGCCTCAGCAAGACCTACGCAACGGGCCACACGGCCCTCAACAACGTCTCGCTGGATATCCGGCGCGGCGAGATCTTCGCCCTTCTCGGCCCCAACGGCGCGGGCAAGACCACCCTCATCTCCATCATCTGCGGCCTCGTGAAGCCCACGGCGGGCAGCGTCACGGTGTCCGGCTTCGACATCGTCGCGCAATATCGCGAGACCCGCTCGCGCATCGGCCTCGTGCCGCAGGAGCTGACCGCCGAAGCCTTCGAGAGCGTGTTCGCGACCGTGAGCTTCTCCCGCGGCCTGTTCGGGAAGAAGCCAGATCCCGCTTATGTGGAGAAGGTCATCCGCAGCCTCTCCCTCTGGGAGAAGCGCGATTCGCGCATCATGACCCTTTCGGGCGGCATGAAGCGGCGCGTGCTCATCGCCAAGGCGCTGGCCCACGAGCCGGAGGTGCTGTTCCTCGACGAGCCGTCCGCGGGCGTGGACGTGGAGCTGCGGCGCGACATGTGGCGCCTCGTGCGCGAGCTGCGCGATTCCGGCGTCACCATCATCCTCACCACCCACTATCTGGAAGAGGCCGAGGAGATGGCCGACCGGGTGGGCGTCATCAGCCGGGGCGAGCTGATCCTCGTGGAGGAGAAGGCCGCGCTGATGAAGACGCTGGGCAAGAAGAAGCTCTCGGTGGAGCTGAACGCCCCCCTCGCGACCATCCCGGCGCGCCTTGCCCCGTTCAACCTGACCCTGTCCGACGGCGGCGGCTGCCTGACCTACAGCTATGTCACAACCGCCGAGGGTAGCGAAGGCCGCGACCACGGCATCACCGCCCTTCTGGAGGCGCTGTCCGCCGAGGGCATCGCCTTCCGCGATCTCCACACGGAGCAAAGCTCGCTCGAGGATATCTTCGTCAGCCTGGTGAGGCGCTCGTGAACCTGCAAGTGAATCTGCCAGCCATCCGCGCCATCTACACCTACGAGATGAACCGCACGCGCCGCACCATCGGCCAGAGCATCGTCTCGCCCGTGCTCTCCACCTCGCTCTATTTCGTCGTGTTCGGCTCGGCCATCGGCTCGCGCATGTCGGAAGTGGGGGGCGTGCCCTATGGCGCCTTCATCGTGCCCGGCCTGATGATGCTGACGCTGCTGACGCAATCCATCAGCAACGCGGCCTTCGCCATCTACTTCCCGCGCTTCACCGGCACCATCTACGAACTGCTGTCGGCCCCGGTCTCGCCGTTCGAGATCGTGGCGGGCTATGTGGGGGCGGCGGCGACGAAATCGGTTCTGCTCGGCCTCATCATCCTCGCCACGGCCGCTTTGTTCGTGCCCATGGAGGTGCGGCACCCGTTCTGGATGCTGACCTTCCTGGTGCTCACCGCCGTCACCTTCTCGCTGTTCGGCTTCATCATCGGCATCTGGGCGGACGGGTTCGAGCGGTTGCAGCTCATCCCCATGCTGGTCATCACGCCCCTCACCTTCCTCGGTGGCACCTTCTATTCGCTGGACATGCTGCCGCCGGTGTGGCGGACCGTCACCCTGTTCAACCCCGTCGTCTACCTGGTGGCCGGCTTCCGCTGGAGCTTCTTCGGCACCGCCGACGTGCGGGTGGAGGTGAGCGCGGCCATGACGCTGGCCTTCCTCATCGCCTGCCTCCTCATCGTGCGCTGGATGTTCCGCACCGGCTACCGGCTCAAGAGCTGACCCCCAAGAGGCACCCATGTCCGAAGATTTTGCCCGCCCCACCTACAAGGCGTTCACCGAGCGCGCGCCCGATATCTATGCCGGCCTCGCCGCCCTCACCAAGGGCGTGGACGCCACCGGCCTCGACAAGGGGCTGACCGAGCTGGTGAAGGTGCGCGCCTCGCAGCTCAATGGCTGCGCCTTCTGCCTGAAGTTCCATCTCGGCGTCGCCCGCAAGGCCGGCGTGCCACAGGAGAAGCTGGACCTGCTGGCGGCCTGGGAGGAGGCCTCCGCGTTCTCCGAGCGGGAGAAGGCGGCGCTTGCCTGGACCGAGGAGCTGACGCTGCTCGGCACCGGCGCGGCCTCGCAGGACGCCTGGGAGGCGGTGCTGGAAGAGTTCTCCGCGGACGAGGCTATGTTCCTCACCGTCGCGATCGCCACCATCAACGCCTGGAACCGGATCGGCATCGCCTTCAATTTCGAGGCGTGAGGGCGCCGGCCACCGCCGTCATGGCCGGGCTTGTCCCGGCCATCCACGTGGCGAGGCCGGGAACACATTTTGGATAATTGTTTCGATCGGCCCGACGTGGATGCCCGGCACAAGGCCGGGCATGACGCTTGTTCGGGTTGCCGGGCGGCTCTCCTGCCTCAGATGCCGCCCATGCAGACGTACTTGATGTTCAGGTAGTCGTCGCAGCCATACTTAGAGCCCTCGCGGCCGACGCCGCTCTCCTTCACGCCGCCGAAGGGCGCCACCTCGGTGGTGATGACGCCGGCATTGACGCCCACCTGCCCATACTGCAGCTGCTCGGAGACGCGGAAGGCGCGGCCGAGGTCCTTGGTGAAGAAGTAGCAGGCGAGGCCGTATTCGGTGGCGTTGGCGTAGGAGACCGCCTGCTCCTCCGTCTCGAACTTGAACAGCGGCGCCAGCGGGCCGAAGATTTCGTCGCGGGCGAAGGCCATGTCCTGCGTGGCGTTGGCGAGCACTGTGGGCTCGAAGAAGGTGCCGCCCAGCGCCGGCTGCTTGCCGCCGGTGAGGATGCTGGCGCCCTTGTCGAGGGCGTCCTGAAGGAGCCGCTCCACCTTGGCGAGCGCCCGGGCGTCGATCAGCGGGCCGGCCACCACGCCCTCGTCCACGCCGTTGCCCACCTTCAGCTTCTTGGAGGCCTCGGCGAACTTGGCGGCGAAGGCGTCATAGATGCCCGCCTGCACGTAGAAGCGGTTGGCGCAGACGCAGGTCTGGCCCACGTTGCGATACTTGGAGGCGATGGCCTGCTCCACGGCAAGGTCGAGGTCGGCGTCGTCGAAGACGAGGAAGGGCGCGTTGCCGCCCAGCTCCAGGGAAATCTTCTTCATGGTGTCGGCGGACTGCTTCATCAGCAGCTTGCCGACGGGCGTCGAGCCGGTGAACGTCACCTTCTTGACCGCCGGGTTGGAGGTCATCTCGCCGCCAATGGACGGCGCATCGCCCACCACGATGTTGACGACACCCGCCGGAATGCCCGCCATCTCCGCCAGCACGCCCCAGGCAAGGCCCGAATAGGGGGTCAGCTCGGAGGGCTTGCACACCACGGTGCAGCCCGCCGCCAGCGCCGCGCCGATCTTGCGCGAGAGCATGGAGGAGGGGAAATTCCACGGCGTCACCGCCGCGCACACGCCCACCGGCTCCTTGGTGACAAGGATGCGGCGATTGGGCCACGGCGAGGGGATCACGTCGCCATAGAGGCGGCGGGCTTCCTCGGCGAACCAGCGCACATAGGCGGCCGAGGCGCCGATTTCGCCCTTGGCCTCGGCCAGCGGCTTGCCCTGCTCGGTGGTGAGGATGAGCGCCAGCTCGTCGGCATTGGCGAGGATCAGGTCGGCGAGCTTGTGCAGCTTGCCCGCGCGCTCGGCGGCGGTGGTGGCGCGCCAGCTCTTGAAGGCCTCGGCGGCGGCCTCGATGGCGCGGCGCGTCTCGGCGGCGCCCGCCTTCGGAATGGTGCCGATGATCTCGCCGGTGGCCGGATTGTTGACGGAGATGGTCTCGCCGCCATCGGCATCCACCCAGGCGCCGCCGATGAGCATCTTGTCGCGCAGCAGGGTGAAGCGGTGGGCCTCGGACTTGAAGGCGGGCTGGGTGGCGGCCATGGACATGCTCCTTGGGTCTTGCTGCCTCCGGCCGTGGGCTGCCGAAGGGCGCGCGCTCGTGCCGGGCGCGACGGCGCCCGTGGGATATACGATCAGCCGGAGCCGGACCAGTGGGTCGGTATCAGCGCACGCAGAGGATTCAGCGCACGCACGTGATGGAGTGGAAGGGCACGATCTGCTCCTTCTGCCCGGTCCCCGCCGCCACCTGGCAGCGCAGATAGTCCTTGCCGATGCTCAGGGGGGCAAAGCCGGTGATGGTGTTGCCGCCGACCACCTGGATGATGATGGCCTGACCTTCCTTGCCGCCGACGATATCGAGGACGGCCTGGCGGAAATCGTCTTCCTTGTTCTGGCACTGCATCGCGTCCCTCCCGTGGGGAACCGGGCGTGCTTGCGGCCCCGCGGACCGGCGCGCCTCTGAGGACTATAACGCCGCTTCGGCCAATCCGGTCATGCTCTGAACGCATGCGAAACGCGGCGGCCATCTCCCGTTGATCCGCATCAAAGGCGCCGTTGGGGAAGGGGATAGAAGTTGAACGTCTGCCCGCGGGAGCTTCGTCATGCTCAAGATTGCGATTCTCGTCTGGCTCATGCTCGCGACCGTGTTTGCGGGTGCCGCGGTGCTGACCGTTCTGGCCCTTCCCTCTCTGGCCGGGCAGGACATGCGCCTCATTCCCATCGCCGCCGGCGTCGGCGCGCTCATCGCCATTCCCTTCTCGGTGCTGGTCGCCAAGCGCATCCTGGCGCTCACGGCCAGAAGCGCCTGAGCCCGACCCGAGGCGGCCCGGAGCGGAAAGGCGGCGGTTGACCGTCGCCTTGGCCGTCCGCAGCGGGAATTCCTACCCCCGCGCGATGGCGTGGAAGAAGCTGCCGGTGACGCTGCCCCGGCGGCTGCCCGCAGGGCCGAGGGGACGGCCTTCGGCGTCCGAGAGATCGGCGAGGGGCTGGTCGGCCCCGCGCGAGAGCACGGTGGCGTAGTGGAATTCGTGGCCGCGCACGAACGACCCCTCCGGCCCCAGCGGCGAGGGGGCCATGAGGCGCGCCTGCCGGTAGCCCAGATTCATGCGGCGCTTGGCGAAGCTGGTTTCCAGCTCCAGCAAACCGAGCATGGCATGGCGTACGCCTTCTGCATCGACGAGGCCGGCGCCCAGCGCCATGTAGCCCCCGCACTCCCCATGCACCGGCTTTCCCGCCGCCGCGAAGGCATGGACGCTGGCGCGGAAGCGCTCGGCCGCCGCGAGCTGCCCGGCATGAAGCTCCGGATAGCCGCCGGGCAACCAGAGCGCGTCGCAATTCGCGTCCGGCGCCTCGTCCGCCAGCGGCGAGAAGGGCACGATCTCCGCCCCCTGCCCCCGCCATCCGGCGAGCATGTGGGCATAGACGAAGCCGAAGGCCGCATCCTGCGCCAGCGCGATCCTCTGGCCCGGCGGCGGCAGCAGCGCCGTGTTGTTTCCCCGGCCCTCCCCCGCCCCGGCCTGAAGCGGCGCGGCGGCGGCGATTATGCCGTCGAGGTCGAGATGGGCTTCGGCGAGATCGGCCAGCGCGGCGAGGCGGGCGGGCAGATCGTCCGTCTCCCCCGCCTGCACGAGGCCGAGATGGCGCTCGGGCAGCACGATGTCCGCCGTGCGCGGCACAGTGCCGAGCACGGGCACACCGAGGGGCGCGACCGCCTCCCGGATCATCCGCTCGTGCCGCTCGCTGCCCAATTTGTTCAGCACCACCCCGGCGATGCGCACGGCCGGATCATGCCCGATGAAACCGCGCAGCACCGCCGCCGCCGTCTGCGACTGGCCGGAGACATCCAGCACCAGCAGCACCGGCAGGCCCAGCCGGGCCGCCACATCCGCCCCCGCGCCGGTGCGGCCCTTTTCCACAGCCACGCCATCGAACAGGCCCATGGCCCCCTCGCCGATGACGATTTCCGCCCCCTCCCCCGCCAGCGCGGCCAGATGATCCAGCAGCGCCGGGGGCATGGCCCAGCTGTCGAGGTTCAGCCCCGGCCGGCCGGTGGCGGCGGCATGGAAGGCGGGGTCGATATAATCCGGCCCGGACTTGATGGCCCGCACCACCCTGCCCCGCCGCCGCAGTGCCGCCAACACGGCGAGCGTCACGGTCGTCTTGCCCGAGCCCGAGCGCGGGGCGGCGATGAGAAGGCCGCGAGGCGTCGGAATGCTCATTCCGCTAGCCCTTCCTTGCTGGCACCCGGCCGGCTATCACGGAGCCCATGAGCACGGGCGACACCGCCGACGACGCACCCGACAGGCCGCTCAAGCGCGGCTGGACCACCGGCACCTGCGCGGCCGGCGCGTCCAAGGCGGCGTTCGCGGCGCTCGTCACCGGCGATTTTCCCGATCCGGTAGAGGTGGAGCTGCCCTCCGGCGCCCGCCCGGCCTTTGCCCTCGCCATGCACGAGCGCGCGGCGGAGATGGCCACCGCCGGCATCGTGAAGGATGCGGGCGATGATCCGGACGTAACCCACGGCGCCCTCGTCCGCGCCACCGTGCGGCGCGGCGCGGCGGGTGCGGGCGTCACCTTCAAGGCGGGCGCGGGCGTCGGCATGGTGACGCGGCCGGGCCTGCCCATTCCGCCGGGCGAACCGGCCATCAATCCCGTGCCCCGCCGCATGATCGCCGCCGGCATCGCCGAGGTGGCCGCCGCCCATGGCGTCGGGGCCGACGCCGAGGTGGAAATTTCCATCGAGGACGGCGCCACGCTGGCCCTGAAGACGCTCAATCCGCGCCTCGGTATTGTCGGCGGCCTGTCGGTGCTGGGCACCACGGGCATCGTCGTGCCCTATTCCTGCGCGGCGTGGATCCACTCCATCCATCGCGGCATCGATGTGGCCCGCGCCATGGGGCTCGACCACGTGGCCGGCGCCACCGGCTCCGCCTCGGAGGCGGCGGTGCAGAAGCTGCACGGGCTCGACGAAGTGGCCCTCATCGACATGGGCGATTTCGTCGGCGGCATGCTGAAATATGTTCACACCCACCCCGTGCCCAAGGTGACGGTGGCCGGCGGCGTCGCCAAGATGACGAAGCTGGCGCAAGGCTTCCTCGATCTGCACTCCAAGCGCGGCAGCGCCGATCTCGAAGCCCTCGCGCGCCTCGCCGCCGAGGCAGGTGCCGACGCCGATCTCAGCGCCCGCATCGCCGGCGCGAACATGGTGGCGGAAGCTTTCCAGATCGCCGGCGCGGCCGGTTTCCCGCTGGGCGATTGCGTCGCCCGCGCCGCCTGGACCACCGCCGCCCGCGCCCTCGACCGGGCGGATGTTCTGCTGGAAATCGCCGTCTTCGACCGGGACGGCGCCCTCATGGGCCGCGCGCCCTTCCACCCCGCAAAGCGCTGAGCAGCGGATCATTCACCACCCCCGCGAAAGCGGCGGACATAGGCGGTGTCATAGAGCGCGCTCTCGCGGAAATCCTCCGCCGCCAGCGCCCGCCCCACCAGGATCAGCGCGGTGCGCGGGATGGGATCGGCGGCAAGCCTGCCGGCGATATCGCCGAGCGTGCCCCGCACCACCCGCTCGTTCGGCCACGTCGCCCGCGCCACCACCGCCACCGGGCAGTCGGCGCCCAGCACGGGCACAAGCTCCGCCACCACCTGATCCAGCGCGTGGATGGCCAGATGGATGGCGAGCGTCGCCCCGGTCTGCGCGAACGCCGTCAGCTTCTCGGCCTCCGGCATGGCCGAGGCGCGGCCGGAGACCCGGGTGATGACGAGGCTCTGCGCCACCTCCGGCACGGTCAGCTCGCGCCCGAGCACGGAGGCCGCCGCCGCGAACGCTGGCACGCCGGGTGTCAGCGTGTAGGAAATGCCCCGCCGCTCCAGCCGGCGGATCTGCTCGGCCACCGCGCTGTAGACGGAGAGATCGCCCGAATGCAGCCGCGCCACGTCCTCGCCCGCCTCGAACGCGCGGACATATTCCGCTTCGATCCGGTCGAGGTCGAGCGGCGCCGTATCGACGATGCGCGCGCCCGGCGGGCACCAGCCGAGCATTTCCGCCGGCACGATGGAGCCGGCATAGAGGCACACCGGGCAGCGGGCGATGAGATCGCGGCCGCGCACGGTGATGAGGTCCGCCGCGCCGGGGCCGGCGCCGATGAAATGGACGGTCAAACCACACCCTCCCGCCGCGCCAGTGCGCAGGTGACCGGGCCCAGCGCGAAGCGCGGACCGAGCAGGCGGCCATGGGCCCCCGCCGCGGCGAGCGCGGCCGTCTCGGCGGCGGAGGGCACGCGCAGCAGCGCCACCACCCGCTCCGAATGGGTCTTGGCCCGGCTGGAAGCGGCCTCGAGCTGGCTCTGCGGCACCAGCACCAAGGGCAGGCCGAGCAGCGCCGCCGCCTCGCTGATGCCGGCCTCCCCGCCCTTCACCGCCGGGGTGGCGACGAGGGATACGTCGTCCCGCCCAAGCTCGGCGCGCGCCAGGGCGGCGTCGAAGGCGGCGATCACCTCCTCCACCGACACGCCCCGCTTCGAGCCGATCCCGGCCACGATCATGCGCCCTCTCTTTGCCGGGGCTTTTCCCAGCGCCATTGCGTCACCGGCATGGCCGGCCGCCAGCCGGTCATGCCCTTCACCGCCACCGACCGCGCCAACGAGATGCGCGTGAGCGTCCCGCCCAAGCGGGCCTGGGCGGCGATCAGCAGCGCCTCGGTTTCCAGCGTCACCGCATTGGCCACCATCCGCCCGCCGGGCTTCAGCGCTGCCAGAGCGGTATCGAGCACGCCGGTCTCGCTGGCCCCACCGCCGATGAAGATCACATCCGGCGTGGGCAATCCGGCAAGGGCGCCCGGTGCCGCACCCTCCACCACCTTCAGGTGGGGCACGCCGAGCTTATGCGCATTGCGGCCGATGCGGGCGGCGCGTTCCCCATGCCCCTCGATGGCGATGACCGAGAGGGAGGGATGCGCCAGCAGCCATTCGATGGCGATGGAGCCCGCTCCCGCGCCGATATCCCACAGCAATTCCCCCCGCCGGGGCGCGAGGGAGGAGAGGGTGAGCGCGCGCACCTCGCGCTTGGTGATCTGCCCGTCATGCTCGAACAGGTCGTCCGCGAGGCCGGCGGCGAGCGGGAGGATGGGCGCGTCAGGCGCGGCCCGCACCTCCAGCGCCACCACGTTGAGGGCGGCCACGTCGCCGAGATCAAACCCCTCGGCGATGGCGCTACGAATGCGCTCCGCCGGCCCGCCCAGCGCCTCCAGCACCGTGAGGCGGGAGGCGCCGCAGCCATGGGCGGTGGCGAAGGCCGCCACCTGCGCCGGGCCGTCGCCATCCGAAGTCAGCAGCAGCAGCCGCGCGCCGTCCTGCAGGAAGGGCCGCAGCCGCGCCAGAGGGCGACCATGGAGGGAAACGAGGTCCACCTCCTGCTGCGCCCAGCCGAGCCGGGCGGCGGCGAGCGCTAAGGCGGAGGGGGCGGGAAAGGCGGCCATCTCCTCCGCCGGCACATGGCGGGCAAGGCTCGCGCCGACGCCGTAGAGAAACGGATCGCCCGTGGCCAGCACGCATACCCGTCGCCCGCGCGCGGCAAGCACGCCGTCGAGGCTGAAGGGGCTCGGCCACACCCGCGCCTCGCCTTTCACCAGATCGCCGGCCAGCGCCAGATGGCGCGCCCCGCCGAATACGATGGCGGCGGCGGAAACGGCGGAGCGGGCGGCGGGGGAGAGCCCATCCGCCCCCTCCTCGCCGATGCCGACGATGGACAGCCAGCGCCCGGCCGGGGCAGTGTCGGCGGTGATGATCCCCTTTGCGTCAGCCATGAAACCCCACATTCTCCTCCTCGGCGGCACCGGCGATGCCCGTGCGCTCGCGACCCGCCTCGCGCCCCGCGCCGATATCCGCGTCACCCTTTCGCTGGCCGGGCGCACGGAAAATCCGGCGCCGCAGCCGGTGCCGGTGCGCGTCGGCGGCTTCGGCGGGCCGACCGGGCTGGAAGACTATCTCAAGGCGGAGGGCATCGCCGCCGTCATCGATGCGACGCATCCCTACGCCGCGCGCATGTCCTTCAATGCCGCGCTCGCCTGCGCGGAGGCGGGGGTGCCCCTGCTCGCGCTGCGCCGCGCGCCATGGCAGGCCCAGCCGGGTGATCGCTGGCGCGAGGTGGCCGACGTGCCGTCCGCCGTGGCGGCGCTGGGCGACGTGCCCCGCCGCGTCTTCCTCGCCCTCGGCCGCAATGAGGTGCGCGCCTTCGAGGCGGCGCCGCAGCACGCTTACCTGGTGCGCAGCGTCGATCCCGTCACGCCACCGCTCAACGTGCCGCAGGCCGAATACGTGCTCGGGCGCGGGCCGTTCGGCGAGGCGGAGGACCATGCGCTGCTCAAGGCCCATGGCATCGACGCCATCGTGGCCAAGAACAGCGGCGGCAGCGCCACCTATGGCAAGATGGCGGCGGCGCGGGCGCTGGGCATCGAGGTGATCCTGATCGCCCGCCCGCCCGTGCCGGACGTGACCGCCGTAGAGCGCCCGGCCGAGGCCGAGGCGTGGCTCGACGGCATCCTCGCTCACGGCGCGGGCGCCGAGCGCGGCGCGTAGACGAGGGGCGACATCCCCGCGCGCGGCACGATGCGCGTCTCGGCGGTGCCGATGAGGACGCAGGTGGCCATGTCCGCCCGCGCGGGATCGGCCTCGGCCAGCGTCGCAAGCGCGATGCGCTCGTCCTCCCGCCCCGCCGCGCGGCCGAACACCACGGGCACGGAGACCGGCAGCTTTTCCCGCAGCAGCTCGAATGCGCGGCCGAGCTGCCAGGGCCGCGCCTTGCTGATGGGATTGTAGAGGGCGATCACGAAGCCGGCCTCTGCGGCGAGCGCGAGGCGCCTCTCCACCAGCGGCCAGGGCTTCAGATTGTCCGAAAGGGACATGGCGCAGAAATCGTGCCCCAGCGGCGCGCCGCAGCGGGCGGCCACCGCCAGCATGGCGGTGACGCCGGGGACGATCTCGACGTCCAGCGCGCGCCATTCCGCCGGGCCATGCTCGATGGCCTCGCACACCGCCGCCGCCATGGCGAACACGCCGGGATCGCCGCCCGACACCATGGCCACCTTCGCCCCGGCCACGGCCGCCTCAAGGGCGGCGGACGCACGGGCGATCTCCTCACGATTGTCCGAGGCGCGCCGCTCCTGCCCCGCCCGTTCCGGCAGGCGGGCGAGATAGGGCACATAGCCGAACAGGATGTCCGCCGCCGCCACGGCCTCGGCCGCCTCCGGCGTCATCTGCCGCGCCGCGCCGGGACCGAGGCCGACCACGGTGAGCCGCCCGCTCACGCCGCGCGCTCCCAGCCGGGCACCAGCACAATGGCGAAATAGGGCGCGTGCTCCTCCGCCCGCTCGGCCAGCGGCACCAACGCGCAATCGGCCATGGTGCCGCGCTCCACATAGACGGCCCGGTCGAGCCGGCCGGCGGCGGCGAGCGCGCGCCGGATCTTCGGCAGATTGCGCCCCACCTTCATGATGACCGCCGCATCCGCCTCCGCGAGGCGCCGCGCCAGCTCGGCCTCGTCCAGCGTGCCGGGCAGCACCATCAGCACGTCGTCGCCCTGCGCGATGGGCGCACCGGCTTCCGACCAGCAGCCGGACATGCCGGTGACGCCGGGGATGACCTGCGTCTGGAACCGACCGGCGAGGCGCACATGGATGTGCATGTAGGAGCCGTAGAAGAGCGGATCACCCTCGCTCAGCACCGCCACCGTGCGCCCGGCCATCAGATGCTCGGCCACCGCGGCGGCGGAGGCGTCGTAGAAGGCGCCGATGGCCGAGCGGTAGGCGTTATCGTGACGATGGATCTCGGTGGTGACGGGATAGAGCAGCGGCAGCTCCACCGCGCCGGCGGGAAAGTGCGCGGCGGCCACCGTGCGGGCGTGGCTGACATTGCCGGCCTTGGCGAAATAGCCCACCACGTCCGCGCTCTGCAGCGCCTTCACCGCCTTCAGGGTGAGCAGATCGGGATCACCCGGGCCGACGCCCACGCCGATGAGATGTCCCTTCACAGCCCGGCCCTCGCAAGCGCGTTCACGGCGGCCGAGGTGATGGCGCTGCCACCCAGCCGCCCGCGCACGATGGCGAAGGGCACACCGCGCGGATCGTCCGCCAGCGCATCCTTGGATTCCGCCGCGCCGACGAAGCCCACCGGCATGCCGAGGATGGCCGCCGGCTTCGGCGCGCCGCGATCCAGCATTTCCAGCAGGTGAAAGAGCGCGGTCGGCGCATTGCCGATGGCCACCACGGCCCCGGCGAGCTGATCGCCCCACAATTCCAGCGCGGCGGCGGAGCGGGTGGTGCCGAGCTTTTCCGCCAGCGCCGGCACCGCCGGATCGCGCAGGGTGCAGATGACGTCGTTGCCGGCCGGGAGCCGGGCGCGGGTGATGCCATGGGCCACCATCTGCGCGTCGCACAGGATGGGCGCGCCGGCCTGAAGCGCGGCCCGCGCGGCGGCAACCGAGCCGGGGCCGAACACGAAGTCCCGCGCTGCCTCCACGAGGCCGCAGGCGTGGATCATGCGCACCGCCACGTCCTCCTCCTCCGGCGAGAAGCGGGAGAGGTCGGCTTCCGCGCGGATGATGGCGAAGGATCGCTCGTAGATGGCCGTGCCGTCGCGCACGTAATCGAGGGGAAGGGTCATTCTGCGCGGCTCGTCACGTGGTCTTTTCCGGCCCGTCTGTTCATTGCCCCGTCCGCCCACAGGCCCGCCGGATCGAGGCGGGCGAGGAGCGCGCGGGTGGTTTCGCCCGGCGTGCGCCGGGCCGCCAGCGTCGCGGCGAGGGATGCGACGGCGGCGGGAAAGTCCGCCACCGGCCGCACCGGGCGCGCCGCGCCGGAGGCCGGGCCGTCATGCACCAGCGCGACGCCGCCGTCCATGCCCACGAAGGCGAGGCTGGCCGGCGCAGGGTGCGCGCAGCCCTTGGTGCAGGCCGAGAGGTGCAAAGACACCGTGCCATCCATGAGCGGCGCGAACGCCTCTGCCAGAACCGGCGCCAGCGCGCGGGCGGGGATATGGGCCGAAGCGCAGGCCGGCGCCCCGGCGCAGGCGGCGACGTGGGCGCGCGGATCGCCCGCCGCCGTGATGCAGTCGAGGGCGGCGATGCGCGCCGCGAAAGCCTCGGCTGCGCCTGCCGAAAGCCCGGTGGCGATGAGGGTGCGCTCCGGCGCGGGCCGCACGTCGCGTGCGCCGGCGGCGTCCACCGCATCAGCGATGGCCTCGAACTGCGCGGCATCGCCGGCCCCGAACGGCAGGCCGAAGCCGAAGGCCAGCGCGCCGTCGGCAAGCGGAATGCGCCCCAGCGGCGGGGCGGCTTCGGCCAGGCGCGCCCGCCCCCCGCAGCCCGGTAAATCGGCGGCACGGGCCGCCCGGCCGAGTGTGGCGATGGAGGCGAGCGCGGCCACTGCCTCGGCCGCGGCTTCCGCCTCCGGCAGCACGCGGGCGGGCACATTGCCGATGGTGAGCGCCCACTGCCCCGGCCCGGTTGCGACGAGGCGCACGTCGGCCTTCTGCCCGGCGAGGCTGACGGCGCCGCCGCCCTCTACCACTACCGACACTTTCGGCCCCAGCTTCCCCGCCAGCGGCTGCGCCCCGACGATGATTTCGGCGGCCAGCTTATGCCCGTCCGCAATCTCTGACGGATCGAACCCGCCCAGCGGCGAGACATCCACCGCGAGGCCGAGGCGCGGCGTGATGCCCAGCGCCAGCACCGCATCCTGAAGCAGCGGAACAGTTTCGACGGTGAGCCCGCGCACCTGAAGGCTGCCGCGCGCGGTCACCTCCATCATGCCGTTGCCGAGGCGGCGGGCGACCTCCGCCAGCCCGCGCAATTGCGCCGGGGAGAGGCGGCCATCGGCGGGCACGAGGCGCAGGATGAGGCCGTCGCCGGTCTCCATGGGCGCGAGGAAGGCCGGGCACGCACCGCGGCGGGTGGGGGGGATCGGCGTCATTCCGCGGCCTCCCGGCCGGCTTCGGCGGTGAGCGCGTCGAGATCGGCATCGAGATCGTTGCGCCGTGCATGCCACAGGCCGCGCCGCCGGGCATCGGCGAAACGGCGGGCGATGGCGCGGGCGGCATCCGGGTTCTGGGCGAGCAGGAAGGCGCGCACCGCCGGATCGCCCAGATAGGCCGCATGGAGACGGTCGAGCAGCGCGGAAGGCACCTGCTCGGTGGTCTCGGCGAAGGCGACGAGGCGGTCGACTGTCTCCGCCAGCTCAGATGCGCCGCGCGGGCCGTGGCGCATCTGGCCGGCGATGAAGCGGGCGGAGACCCGCCCATGCACCAGCCGCGTGAGCGCCTCCTTCAGCGGACGGGCGCGGGGGCGGTCGGGGTCCGTGGTATCGAGCACGACAAGATGGGCCGAGCGCCCCAGCGCCGCGCCCGCCGCCGCGAAGCCGCCCATGAAGGCCGCATCCTCACTACCGTCGAGGAGGTCGCGGGCCGCATCGTCCGCGCCGTGTACCAGGGCATCAGCCTCCGCGAGCCGCGCCGCGAACAGGCCGGGAGCCGGGCGCGCCACGCCGTCCGCGCCGCCATAAGCGTGGGAGGCGGCGGCGAGATAGGCGTGGCCCAGCTCTTCCCGCGTCTCGAAGGCGCCGCGCTGCAGGTTCGCCTCGATGCCCGCGCCATAGGCGCCGGGGGCGGAGCCGAACAGGCGGGAGAGGTCCTCGCCCTTGCGTCGGGCCTCGGCGAGGGGGTTTTCGCTCCCCTCCTCGTCGCGTGCCGCCACCGCGCGCACGGCGGCATCCAGCAAAGCGATCTGGGCGGGGAAGATGTCGCGGAACAGGCCGGAGATGCGGAAGGTGACGTCGATGCGCGGGCGGCCGAGCACGGCGGGCGGCAACACCTCTACCCCAGTGACGCGGCCGGTCGCCGCCTCCCACACCGGCCGGCAGCCGAGGAAGGCGAGGCCCTGGGCGATCTCCTCGCCTCCCGTGCGCAGGCTGGCGCTGCCCCACAGGTCCAGCACCAGCGCGCGGGGCCAGTCGCCCTGCTCCTGCAGGATCAGACGCAGCGCCTCGTCCGCCGCCTTGCGGGCGAGGTCGCAGGCGGTGGGGGTGGGCAGCGTGCGCGGATCGGCGGTGAAGAGGTTGCGTCCGGTGGGCAGCACGTCCCGCCGCCCGCGCGCCGGGGCACCGGCCGGGCCGGCGGGCACGAAGCGGCCGTCGAGGGCGGTCAGCAGCGCGCGGCTTTCCGCCTCCGCCGAAGCGGCGCGCAGCGGGTCGGCCTCGCCCTCGGCCATGGCGCCGAAGATGTGGAGGCCGTCCTTCACCGCAAGGTCCTTCAGGTCGCACAGCCAGGCATCGATGCGGCGCAGCGCCTCGTCGGGGTCGGTGGCGGCGGAGACGCCGGCGGTGGCGGCAAGGCCGGTCTCGGCAGCGGTCTCCACGATGAGGCCGGCGAGACGTTCGCGGCGGCGGCGGTCGAGGCCATCCGCCTGCGCATATTCATCCACCAGCCGCTCCAGCCGCTGCTCGGCCTCGCTGAGGCCCGCGCTGGCGAGCGGCGGCGGCAGATGGCCGATGGTGACGGCGGCAAGCCGCCGCTTCGCCTGCGCCGCCTCGCCGGGATTGGAGACGATGAAGGGATAGACCACCGGCAGCGCCCCCATCACCACCTGCGGGAAACAGGCCGGCGTGAGCGCCACCGCTTTGCCCGGCAGCCATTCCAGCGTGCCATGGGCGCCGAGATGGACGACCGCGTGGGCATCGAGCGCCGCGCGCAGCCACAGGCCGAAGGCGAGGAGCCCATGGCGCGGCGGCAGGCTGGCGTCGTGATAATCCACCCGCCGGTCGAGATTCGCGCCGCGATCGGGGGCGAAGGCCAGTGTGATGGCGCCGGAGCAAGCGAGGCGGAAGCGGAAGGCGCCGTCGACGACATCCGCATCGTCCTCCGGCGCGCCCCATGCGGCGGTGACGGCGGCCTGTGCCGCCTCCGGCAGGGTGGCGAAGAGGCGGCGATAGGCCTCCAGTGTCAGTGCCGGTTCGGGACGGAACGCGGCGAGGAGCGCCTTTGCATCGTCGGGCACGGGGCCGGTGCCGTAGCTGGCCGCCGCGAGCGTTCCGAGCATCCGCCGCGCGCTTTCGGGCACGTCGAGGCCCACCGCATAGCCGGAGCGCCCCTCGGCGCCGGGATAGTCCGGCAAGATCAGCGCGAGGCGCCGCTCCGCGCGGGGCATCGCGGCGAGGCGCACCAGCGCGGCCGCGCGATCCGCCACATGGGCCACCGCCTCCGGCTCCGGCCGGTTGATGGCGGCGGTGAATGCGAGGTCGGCGTCGGGCGGGGCGAAATCCTTGAAGGAGAGCGCGCCGGCCAGCACGCGCCCGTCCAGCTCCGGCAGCACCACGTGCATGGCGAGGTCCGCCGCCGAGAAGCCGCGCGGGCTCCCCGCCCACGCCTCCCGCGCCGTGGTGGCAGGAGCCGCCTGAAGCACCGGCGGGCCGCCTTCCGGGAACAGCTCGGCCGCCTCCCCCGCCGCGAAGGCGGTGGTGGTGAGGATGATTGCGGGATTAAGCGCCGCCGTCGCCGCACGCACGGCGGCGCGGGCGTCCGGCGCCTTCAGGCTGGAGACGAACAGGCACTGGGCCGCGATGCCTCGCGCCTCCAGCGCTGCCGCCAGCGCATCCACGGCGGCGGTGTCGGCGGCGAGCCATTGGGAACGGTAGAAGAGAATGAGCGCGTTCGGCCGTCCCGCCGCCCGCACCTCCTCCAGCGTCGCGAGGCCGGCGCCGGGGCGGTGGAAGGCGGTGGCCGGCACCGGGTGCGGCGCGGGGATGGCATAGGGTGCGGGAAAGCCCGCCGCCTTGCCCATGGCGGAAAGCAGGGCCGCCATATTGTCCGGCCCGCCGGCACGGAAATAGCCGAGCCAAAGGGCAAGCGTGTCCTGCGGGAGCGTGGAGAGGGCGGCGAGGCGCGGGTCGTCCTGGTCCTCGCCCGGCAGCAGCGCGAGGGCGATGCCACGGGCGCGGGCCATGGCGGCCAGTTGCTCGGCGCCGTAGCGCCACCAGTCCAGCCCGCCGAGTTGGCGCACCAGCACCACCTTCGCCTTGGCCGCGACCTTCTCCACCCACAGGTCGACGGACATGGGGTGGCGCAGGTCCTTGAGCCTCGCTAGGCGGAGGCTGGGGGCCGCATCGCCGCGCGCCCGCCAGGCGGCAGACAGGCCGATGAGATCGCTATCGGTGAAGGAGAGCGCCACCATGTCGCCGGGCGGCTGGGCGAGGTCGACCGGCTCGGCCAACTCCTCCAGGCTCGTCGATGTGGTGGCGAGGATGTGCATGGGCTAGCCGAGGATGGCCTGTTCCACGGCCGCGCGGTCGAAGCCCTTGAGGCCGATGACCACCAGCGCCCCGCGCCGTGCCTCGCCCGCAGTCCAGGCGCGATCGAAATGGTGCGACACGCGCGGGCCGACGCCCTGAACCAGCAGGCGCAGCGGCTTGCCTTCCACGGCGGCGAAGCCCTTCACGCGCAGCACGTCCGGCGTCTCCGCCGCCTTCACCACGCGGGCCGCCAAAGCGGCGGGATCGGCGATCTCCGGCAAAGCGAGGACGATGCTCTCGAACTCGTCGTGGTCGTGGTCTTCCTCGTCGTCATGGTGGGTGCGGCGGGCGTCGATCACATCCTCCGCGCCGACGCCGAGGCCGAGCAGGACCGCCAGATCCACCTTGCCGCCGGAAGCCCGCACCAGCTTCACCGCGCGCGGCAGGGCGCCGGCCACGGCCTTCTCGGCGGCGGCGAAGCCGGCCGCGTCCAAGAGGTCGGATTTGGAGAGCACGACGAGATCGGCGCAGGCGATCTGGTCCTCGAACACCTCTTCCACGGGATCATCATGGTCGAGGCTCTCGTCCCCGGCCCGTTGCGCGTCCAGCGCGGCGAGATCGGGAGCGACACGGCCTTCCGCCAGCGCCGGGCCATCCACCACGGCGATCACACCATCCACCGTCACCCGGCCCTTGATGGCCGGCCACTGGAAGGCCTGCACCAGGGGCTTGGGCAGCGCGAGGCCGGAGGTCTCGATGAGAATGTGGTCCACCTTCGGGGCGCGGGCGAGGATCTGGTCCAGCGCCGGCACGAAATCATCCGCCACGGTGCAGCACAGGCAGCCATTGGCCAGTTCCACGATGGAGCCTTCGTCGCAGCTCTCGATGCCGCAGCCTTTCAGAATCTCGCCGTCGATGCCCACGTCGCCGAACTCATTGACGATGACCGCGAGGCGCTTGCCGCCGGCATTCTCCAGCACGTGGCGGATCAGCGTCGTCTTTCCGGCGCCGAGGAAGCCGGTGACGATGGTACAGGGCACGCGGGCGAGCGAGGTCATCGGGTCTCCTTAGCGGAAAGCGGGGGAATGCGCGCGACCATGCCGCGCTTGAGAACATCCGGCCGGCCGCGCCAGGGCATCAGGCCGTCTTCGGAGCCGGCGAGCAGGGCCGCGCCGGTGAGGAGATCGGCGGCGCTGTCCGGGGCGAGGTCGCCGAACACATAGGTCCAGCCGTCGCGGCGGACCATGGCGGCGGAAAGCGCGCGCTTGCAGTTGGCGAGGCAAGAGACCCCTACGACCGCGACGCCTTCCACGGCCACGCCTTCGGGGACGGTCGTGGCGCATGCCGAGGCGAGGAGGCGCGCACCGTCGCGCTCGGCCAACTGCTGAGTTTCCTGCGGAGCCTCGACGCCGGGGGCGCGGCAGGTGGTGCAGATGAGGAGGGTGACGGCCGGGGCGGGAGCGCGCGCCGTCGCGGGCGCACAGCCGGTTTCCGCGCTGTCGCCGGCCGGCTCAGGCCCCGTGCTGTCGGGAATCGCGCCTCGCTCCACGGAACGGTCCACGGGTGCGAGCGCCCGCGCATGCGGGCTCGAAGGGACGCAGAACCGGAGCACCCCGCCCGGCGCGGACCTCGTCGAAGGCAGGTCTCCTGGCTCGCGGTTCACCGCCCCTGCCGCCTTCCCGGATGGATCCAGTGGCGTCTGGCAGGGGCTCACCGCCGACAGTTGCGGGGGCAGCCGCGGCATTGGAAGGTCTTCCCTTCCGCACCGCATTCCCTTTTACGCCCGTGTGGGAACACGGGACCTTCGACGCCGCCACTAAAGGCAGGGCGGGCGGGATTGTCAAATGAGGGGCGTGGAACCGCTCTCGTACCCCGAACCAGCGACACCGAAGGTGGGCGCCGAGCCGGGCCCAGCGCAAGAAACCGCAGAAGGCGCTTCGATATCGAGCGCTCCCGGGATTTGGCCGCTACGCGGGAATCCTTGCGCTGGGCCCCGGCTCTCCTTCCACTCCGCTGCGCTGCGTTGCAGTCGGCCGGGACGCGAGAGCGGCATGTGTGGCCGGTCGTGGCCCGACAATTCGACCCGCTGTTCGCGCCCGTCATGGCCGGGCTTGACCCGGCCATCCACGTCGTGGGGCTGGGAACACCTTTCAGACGATAGTACTTTCGGCCCGACGTGGATGCCCGGGACAAGCCCGGGCAAGACGGCGAGAGTGGGGAAAGTCCCCCTGCCCTACCCCTCGATGCGGTCGAAATCGGCGATGCCGCGGGTGGCGGCGCGGATTTCGTCGAGCAGCTTCAGGCGGTTCTCGCGCAGCGCGGGATCGACGTCGTTCACGGTCACGGCGTCGAAGAAGGCATCCACCGGCTGGCGCAGGTCCGAGAGCGCGGTCATGGCCGCCTCGAAATCCTCCGCCGCGACGGCCTTGGAGACGCGGGCCTTCACGTCGTCGATGGCCGCGGCGAGGTGTTCCTCGGCCGGCTCCTTGAGCAAGGCGGCGACGGTGGGGCCGGCAAAGGCGCGACCGTCCTTCTTCTCCTCGATGCGCAGGATGTTCACCGCGCGGCGATAACCGGCGAGGAGGTTCTTTCCGTCCTCGGTGGCGAGGAAGGCGGCCAGCGCCTCCACGCGGCGGACCACGAGGAGGAGGTCGTCCTGCCCTTCGAGGGCGAAGACGGCATCGACGAGGTCGTGACGGGCGCCACGGTCGCGCAGGTAGACTTTCAGGCGGTCGGCGAAGAAGGCGAGGAGGTCGGAAGCAAGAAGCAACGCCTCGGCTTCGGCAACGCGTTGAGAAGCTTCGAAAGGATCAACCCCGCTTGCCTGCGGCGTCGACCGAAGTAGGCGAGATCTAAACATCGTCAAAATCTGGGGGTCACCTCCGAGTGTGCCTTCAGAAGTAATCCCCTGCCGGAAAAGTACAGTCATCAAAGCTGAGAGCCTCAGCCGCAGCCCATTCTCCAGCACGATCCTGATCACCCCCAGCGCCGCGCGACGCAGCGCATAAGGGTCCTTCGATCCCGTGGGCTTCTCATCAATCGCCCAGAAGCCCACCAGGGTGTCGATCTTGTCCGCCAGCGCCACTGCCACCGAAACCGGCGCGGTGGGCACGCGGTCGTTGGGCCCCTGCGGCTTGTAATGCTCCTCGCAGGCGGCCGCGACCTCAGCCGGCAGGTTCTCACCCTGAGCGTAGTAGCGGCCCATGAGGCCCTGCAGCTCGGGGAACTCGCCCACCACCTCGGTGAGCAGGTCCGCCTTCGCCACCAAAGCGGCCTCCTCGGCCAGCGCCACCGGCGCGCCCACCTTGGGGGCCAGCTCCTTGGCGAGGCGGACGATGCGCTCGATGCGCTCGGCCTGCGAGCCCAGCTTTTCGTGGAAGGTGATGGACTGGAACTTGGGCATGCGGCTGGCGAGGCCGTTCAGCCGGTCCGTGTCCCAGAAGAATTTGGCATCCGACAGGCGGGCGCGGATGACGCGCTCGTTGCCGGCGACGATGGCCTTGCCGCCGTCCGAGGCGACGAGGTTCGAGATGAGGATGAAGCGGTTGGCGAGGCGCCCGGTCTTGGGGTCCTTCAGCACGAAGCACTTCTGGTTGGCGCGGATGGTGGCGCGGATCACCTCGTCGGGGATGTCGAGGAAGCGCGCCTCGAACGAGCCCATGAGCACCACCGGCCATTCGACCAGCCCGCACACCTCGTCCAGCAGCCCTTCGTCCTCCACCAGCTCAAGGCCGGCGGCGAGCGCGAGGTCCTTGGCGTCGTTGAGGATGATTTCCTTGCGGCGGTCACGATCGGCCACCACCTTGGCGGCCTCCAGCTTCGCCATCCAGTCGTCCAGCCGCTTCACGGTAAAGGGCTCTGGCGCCATGAAGCGGTGGCCGCGGGTGACGTTGGAGGCCTCGATGCCGTCCACGGAGAAATGCACCACCTCCGGCTCATCCCCCTCGGCGCCGAAGGTGGCGACGATGGAATGCAGCGGGCGCACCCAGCGCAGCGTGCCGGAACCCCAGCGCATGGATTTCGGCCAGGGGAACTTGCGGATGATGTCCGGCACGATCTCGGCCACCACCTCGGTGGTGGCGCGGCCGGGCTTTTCCACCACGGCCACGTAGAAATCGCCCTTCTTGGGGTCGGACTGGATGGTCGCCTGATCGAGGGAGGCAAGGCCCGCAGCTTTCAGGAAGCCGGCCACCGCCTGCTCGGGCGCGCCCACGCGCGGCCCCTTCTTCTCCTCCCGCTGGTCCGCCTGCCGGCCGGGCAGGCCATGCACGGCAAGCGCGAGGCGGCGCGGCGTCACGAAGGCCTTAGCGCCCTCGTAAAGCAGGCCGCGCTCCACCAAAGCGTCGGTGACGAGCTTCTTCAGCGCGTCGGCCGCCTGGGCCTGCATGCGGGCGGGGATTTCCTCGGAGAAAAGTTCGAGCAGAAGATCGGGCATCGGTTCGGGCTCGTCCTCCCCATGCGGGGAGGCTGGCGCTTGCGCGCAGCGGGTGAATTTCGGGGCCTGTGCTAGTGCCTTTCGGCCGCCGCGTCGAGGGGGCGGGCTCAGTCGAGCGGCTGGCCGCGCGTCTCCTTGAGGCCCAGAGCGGCGAGGAAGGCCACCACGCCGCCGACGATCAGGTAGAAGGCCGGCGCCATGGTATTGCCGGTGAGACTCACCAGCAAGACCGCCACCATGGGCGCCGTGCCGCCGCCGAGGCCAACGCCGAGATTCCAGCTCAACCCCATTGCTGTGCAGCGGGTGTGGCGGGGAAACATCTCCGCCAGCGTCACCGCCATGGGGCCGCCATAGATGGAGACAATCACCGCAAAGCCCAGCTGCCCCAGCAGCGCCAGCCCGACCGAGCCGGACTGGAGCAGCAGGAAGAGCGGCCAGGAAAACACGGCGAGGGCGAGAAAGCCGCCGGCGATGAGCGGCTTCCTGCCGATACGGTCGGAGAGCGCGGCGAAGCCCAGGCAGGCCGCCATCACCACCGCCATGCTCACGGCGTTCAGCTCCAGTGCCACATGAGGGGTGAAGTGATCCGCCTGCTGCAGCCAGGTCGTGAGGTAGACGAAGGCGAGGTAGAAGGCGATGCCCAGCACGATGTTGATGAGCGTCGCCCGAAGGATGCCGCCGCCATTCTCGCGGAACGCCTCCACCACGGGCAGGCTCGGGCGATGCACCCGCTTCACGTCGCGCGCCACCGCGCGGCGCAGCACCAAGGCAAAGCCGCCGAGCAGGCAGCCCAGCAGGAAGGGAATGCGCCAGCCCCAGGCGGCGAGATCGTCCGTGGACATGAGGCCGGACACCATCGCGCCCACCACCGAGCCCAGCAGTATTCCGCCATTGCAGCCGACGACGGCGAGCGAGGTGACCGCCCCGCGCCAGCGCACTTGCGCATTCTCCGCCAGGAACACGGCGGAGGTCATGTATTCCCCGCCCACAGACAGCCCCTGCGCGAGGCGCAGCATCAGCAGCAGCACCGCGGAGAACACACCGGCCGTCTCATACGTGGGCAGAAGGCCGACGCAGAAGGTGGAGATGCTCATGAGCGCGGCGGAGGACATCAGCGCCGCGCGCCGGCCCAGCCGGTCGCCGATATGGCCGAACAGGACGGAGCCCAGCGGCCGCATGAGGAAGGAGGCGGCGAACACGCCGAACACCGAGAGCATGGCCGCCGTGGGGCTGTTCTCGGGAAAGAAGTTGCGGGCGAAGATGCTGGCGAGGAAGCCGTAGACGGCGAAATCGTACCATTCCAGCACGTTGCCGAGCATGCCGGCGGCCATCAGCCGGCGGGAGAGGACGGGGACGCCCTGCGGTGTCGCCCCGTCGGAGACGCCTCCGGCATCCGTGCGCGTGATGCTGCTCATCAATCCCGTTCCTGCTCCGCTCAAGCGTTAGGGCCAATCGGAAGGCCCGTCCAGCACCCGGCCCCGCCGTTCGGTGAGGGCCGAGACGCCCACCAGCGCGACGGCCGCCAGCAGCATCAGATGGACCGCTGGCGCCATGGTGAGGCCGAGGCCCGTCACGAAATAGGTGGCGAGCATGGGCGCAAGGCCGCCGGAGACGCCGATGCCGAGATTCCAAGCGAAACCTATGGCGCTGCAGCGCACCGGCGTCTCGAACAGCTCCACAAGCAGCGACGGCATCGGGCTCGTGACCGCCGCGGCCATGACCGAGAAGACCAGCTGCGCCGCCAGCACTTCCCCCGGGCTGCCGCCGCGCAGCAGCAGGAACAGCGGCCAGGACAACACGACGAAGCCGGCAAGCCCCGCCGCCACGATGCGGCGCCGCCCGATCCGGTCCGACAAGGCGGCGAACAGGAGGCAGCAGGTGCCGGACACGATGAGGCCGAGGGTGGTGAAGGCAAGCGCTGTCGCGGGGGCAAGGCCGGCCTCCTGCTCGATATAGGTCGGCAGGTAGACGAACAGGAGGTAGGTGTCGGAGCCGATGAACAGGGTCACCAGCATCGCGGCGATGATGGAGCCGCCCGCCTCACGGAAGGCCCGTGTCAGCGGCAGCCCCCGTGCCTTGCTGCCCCCACGATCGCCCGGTCGGGGCCGGCGCAGCACCAGCGCGGTGATGCCGAGCACCGCACCGAACAGGAACGGCACCCGCCAGCCGAAGGTCTGCATCGCCTCCGCCGAGAGAAGCGCGCTGAGCAGCGCGCACACGCCGGAGCCGATGAGCGTGCCGGTCTGCCCGCCCGCCGTGGAAAAGGCCGCGGTGAGCCCGCGATGGCGCGGCACGGCGTGTTCGGCGAGATAGATGGCGGAGGTGGTGTATTCCCCGCCGATGGACAGGCCCTGCACCAGCCGCAGGATGAGGAGCAGCAGGGGGGCGAGGAAGCCGGCCGTGGCATAGGTGGGCAGCAGGCCGATGCCCACCGTGGCGCAGCTCATGACCGAGACCGAGACGATGAGCGCGATGCGGGGGCCGAACCTGTCGCCCACATGGCCGAACAGGATCGCCCCCAGCGGCCGCATCAGGAAGGCTGCGCCGAACAGGCCGAAGGCGGAGATGAGCCCCACCAGCGCATCCTCGGCCGGGAAGAAGGTGCGGGCGAAGATGGGCGCGAGGAAGCCGTAGGAGGCGAAGTCGTACCACTCAAGCACATTGCCGATGGCGCCCGCCGCGAGCAGGCGCGGCGATGAGCCGCCCGGATTGGACGCGCCCGGCGGCCTGATGCCGGGCAGGTCACGGGTGCCGGCATCGGTAGCTGTCATGGCGTGTCCGGACAGGCGGGCGGTTGTGGCTCCGCTTCAGCTAACACCCGGCCCCGGGCCGGGGCAATCCCTTACCGCTTGAGCCTCAGGCCGCAGCGCCGCCGCCGGCCGTCTTCAGCCAAGCGGCACCGCAGGCTTTGGCCAGCTCGCGCACCCGCAGGATGTAGCTCTGCCGCTCGGTGACGGAGATCACGCCACGCGCGTCCAGCAGGTTGAAGACGTGGGACGCCTTGATGCACTGGTCATAGGCCGGCAGGGCCATTTCGTGCGTTTCGCCCTTGTCGCCGAAGGCCAGATATTTGTGGCAGGCGGCCTCGGCCATGCGGAACTGCTCGAACAGCATGGCGGTGTCGGCGGCCTCGAAATTGTGCCGCGAATATTCCTGCTCGGCCTGGAGGAAGACGTCGCCGTAGGTGGTCTTCTCGGCGCCCTCGCGGCCGTTGAAATTGAGGTCGTAGACGTTCTCCACGCCCTGCACATACATGGCGAGGCGCTCGAGACCGTAGGTGAGCTCGCCGGAGACCGGCGCGCACTCGAAGCCGGCGACCTGCTGAAAGTAAGTGAACTGCGACACTTCCATGCCGTCGCACCAGCATTCCCAGCCGAGGCCCCAGGCGCCCAGCGTCGGGCTCTCCCAGTCGTCCTCCACGAAGCGCACGTCGTGCAGCTTCAGGTCCACGCCGATGGCGGCCAGCGATTGCAGGTAAAGCTCCTGCAGGTTCTCCGGCGAGGGCTTCAGGATGACCTGGAACTGGTAATAGTGCTGGAGCCGGTTGGGGTTCTCGCCATAACGGCCGTCCTTGGGGCGGCGCGAGGGCTGCACATAGGCCGCCTTCCAGTGCTTCGGGCCAAGGGCGCGGAGCGTCGTCGCCGGATGGAAGGTGCCGGCGCCCACTTCCATGTCGTAGGGCTGGAGCACCACGCAGCCCTGGTCCGCCCAGAATCGCTGAAGGGTCAGGAGCAGCGCCTGGAACGAGCGGTCGGGGCGCATGTGGGCGGGAAGGCTCTGGTCGATCATCGGGACAGCTCGCATCAACGTGACCGAGGCGCACCCTCCCCGGCGGGGCGGGACAAGGGGGCCTCAGGCGCGCGGACACTAGGCAGAGGGCCGCGCGATTGCAACGTGGCGGCAGCAACTTCGCTTTCGCCAATCGAAAATCCATAGTGAACCGAAATGCGGTCTCCGCGGTTGTCCTGCCGTGCAGTCAATTGGAGGGAGACCCCGCATGAACATCGCGAAGTACGCCATTCCCGTCGCCGCCGCCGCCATGATCGCCATGACCGGCGCCGCCAGCGCCCAGTCGTCCGGCACCGCGCCCGGCAAGAACACCCAGAGCGGCCCCGCGCAGGAAGGTGGACGCACCCAGGCCACCCCCGGCCCCAGCGGCAGCGGCATGACCGCGCCGAGCCCCGGCATTCCGTCCACGCCGCGCTCCGGCATTTCCGCCGGCCAGGATTCCCACAAGGGCGCGGCGCAGGAAGGCGGCCGCACGCAGGCGACGCCCGGCGGCTCCTCCACCGCGGGGACGCCCGCCGTGGACACCACCGGCACGGTGACCCCGCGCTCCGGCACCGCCGCGGGCCAGGACCCGCACAAGGGCCCCGCGCAGGAAGGCGGCCGCACGCAGGCGACGCCCGGCGGCACGCGCTGAACGCACTGACCAAAGGAAAAGCCCCGGAGCGATGCTCCGGGGCTTTGTCTTGACCGAAGAGGCGATCAGCCGCGGGTGCGGGCGCGGACCATGAAGTCGTCGTACGTGAACTCGACGATCTGCCACCACAGATAGGCGTTGTTGCGGAACGTCTTCATGTCCTCGTAGATCTTCTTGAAGTCCTCGTTCTTGCCGCTGATTTCCTCATAGAGCTGCTGCGAGGCCTTGTAGGCCGCATCCATCACGTCGCTGGGATAACGGCGCAGCTGGGTGCCGGCCTTCACCAGGCTCTGCACCGACACCGGGTTCTTGGCGTCGTAGCTCGCGAGCATGCTCTCGTTGGCCTGCGCCATGGCGGCGGTGAGGATGGCCTTGTAGTTCTTCGGCAGCTCGGCGAGCTTGTCCTGATTGACGAAGAAGTTGAGGGCGGCGGAGCCCTCCCACCAACCCGGGAAGTAGTAATACTGCGCGACCTTGTAGAGGCCGAGCTTCTCGTCGTCATACGGGCCGACCCACTCGGCCGCGTCGATGGTGCCCTTCTCGAGCGCGGGATAGATGTCGCCGCCGGCGAGCTGCTGCGGCACGACGCCGAGCTTGGCGAGCACCTGGCCGCCGATGCCGGCGATGCGCATCTTGAGGCCCTTGAGGTCCTCGACCGTCTTGATTTCCTTACGGAACCAGCCGCCCATCTGGCCGCCGGTGTTGCCGCCCGGGAACATGACGACGCCGTACTTCTTGTAGAACTCGTTCAGCAGGTTCATGCCGTTGCCAAACAGGAACCACGCATTGATCTGGCGGGCGTTCAGGCCGAACGGCACGGCGGTGCCGAGGCCGAAGGTCGGGTCCTTGCCCACGTAATAGTAGGACGCCGAGTGGCACATCTCGACAGTCTTGTTGGTGGTGGCGTCGAGCGCCTGCAGGCCGGGGACGATTTCGCCCGCCGCGAACACCTGGATCTGGAACTTGCCGTCGGTCGCGTCGGCCACCTGCTTCGCCATCAGCTCGGCGGCGCCATAGATGGTGTCGAGGGACTTGGGGAAGGACGACGTGCAGCGCCACTTCACTTCCGGCGCCGACTGGGCAATCGCCGGCATGGCCACAGCTGCGGAAGCGGCGACACCCGCGCTGGCGGCGGTGAGAAACTCACGGCGTTTCATGGAGAACTCCCTGGGGCTCTTTCAACGCAGCGCCGCTTCTGGGGCGGGCCGTCATACCGCTTTTAGAGCACGCGTCGTTCCGGCTCAACGCAGAGGAAGGTATGATAAGCGGCGCGCCGGGGAAAAAATGCCCCGGCGGCTCAAAATGATGGCACTGGACCGGCCGGAAGTGCCGTTACGTCACTCGATGACGATGCGGGGCGCCTGCCGGCTCTGGGCCGTAGCCTTGTCGAGGGCCGCCTTCACACCGGTCGCCACATGCCGGTAGGCCGCCGCCTGCGGGCTGTCGGGATCGGAAACAAGAATTGGCAGGCCGGCGTCAGACATCTCGCGGATGCGCATGTGCAGCGGGATCTCGCCGAGGAAGGGCACGCCCAGCTTGTCCGCCTCCGCATGGGCGCCGCCATGGCCGAAGATGTCCGAGCGCCCGCCGCAATGGGGGCAGACGAAATAGGCCATGTTCTCCACCACGCCGAGGATCGGCACGTTCACCCGCTCGAACATGGCGACGCCGCGCCGGGCGTCGATGAGCGCGAGATCCTGCGGGGTGGAGACGATGACCGCGCCGGCGAGGTTCACCTGCTGCGCCATGGTGAGCTGGGCGTCGCCCGTGCCGGGGGGCATGTCCACCACCAGCACGTCGAGCGGACCCCACTTCACGTCCTTCAGCATCTGCGAGATGGCGGACATGACCATGGGCCCGCGCCAGATCATCGGCGTGTCTTCCTCCACGAGGAAGCCGATGGACATCAGCTGCAGGCCGAAATTTTCGAGCGGCAGCATGGTCTTGCCGTCGGGGGTCGTCTCCGGCTTCTGGGCGACGCCGGTGAGGCGCGGCACCGAGGGGCCGTAAATGTCCGCATCGAGCAGGCCGACCTTGAGGCCGAGGTCACGCAGCGCAATGGCAAGGTTGATGGAGGTGGTGGACTTGCCCACACCGCCCTTGCCCGACGCCACGGCGATGATGGAGGCGACGCCCGGCACGGCGATGCCGCGCGGGGCCGGCGCGCCGCCATGGGCGTGACCGTGGCCGTGATTGTGCGCGGCCGGGGCCGGGGCGGCCGGCGCCTGCTTGCGCTCGGCGGTGAGGGTGACGAGGGCCGAGGCGACGCCCGGCAGCGCCTTCACCGCATTTTCGGCGGCGATGCGCACATCCTCCCACGCCCGCGCCTGGGCCGGATCGATGTTGATGGAGAGATAGACCTTGCCCGACGTGACCACAACGCCAGCGAGGGCCGGCGATACGGAGAGGGCCACGCCTTCGGGCGTGCGCACCTTGGCCAGGGTGGAACGGACGGTGTCCTCGGAAAGCTCGGCCGTGTGGCTCATCATGTCACTCAACTCCCCGGCCGGGCGACGCGCATGTGGGGCAGGCGCGGAGGCCGGGCTGGAATGATTTGAAATCATCTTCTGATTCGCACGAGAGGCGCCGACTGCAAAGCCCGACATATGAGCGCTGCTTAAACGCTAGGCAGAACAGACGTCATCTCCCGTCGGGTCACTTCTAGTCCGGCGGTCGCCGGAGAGCCAGAATTCCGTTATTCGCAGCCTGAGCGATACCGGCGCCGGCATCGCGCCGCAGTCCGTTCCTGTTCCGGCTCGCCCAACGGGCGGGCGCCGTCGCCGCTGCGTGCGGCTGGCTTTTCCGCGAGAGATCCCGCCATGAGCGACTTTCCCATCACGATCTATCACAACCCGCGCTGCGGCACGTCCCGCAACACCCTCGCCATGATCCGCGCCGCCGGCACCGAACCGACGGTGATCGAATATCTGAAGACCGGATGGACCAAGGCTCAGCTCAAGGATCTGGCCGCCGCCACCGGCGCGCCCCTGCGCGACCTGCTGCGCGCCAAGGAGCCTCTCGTCGCCGAGCTGAAGCTCGCCGGGCCGGATGTGACCGACGACGCTTTGCTCGACGCCATGGTCGAGCACCCCATCCTCGTGAACCGGCCCATCGTGGTGACGCCCAAGGGCACTCGCCTGTGCCGCCCCTCTGAACTCGTGCTCGATTTGCTGGAGACTGCGCCCGAGAGCTTCACCAAGGAGGATGGCGAGGTGGTGAAGCGCCCACGCTAGGCCGCCGGCGGGCCGCGTCTGGTACGGGAAATGCTTCGCTTACGTCCCGCTGTCGCGAACCCGCCATGCCCGTCACGCCCGCCCACGAAATTCCCCTAGGCATCCGCCGCAAGGCCATCGCCGTCCATGAAGCGGGGCACGCGCTGGTGGCCATCCTGCTCAAGCGGGACGTGACCGAGGCGATGCTGCATCCGCCGGACGGCCTGAGCGGGGAGACCCGGTTCGCCAGCGCCGAAAGCCTCCCCCTCGACCTCACTCTGGAGGCCGACCGGCGCCGCGTCGCCGACGCCATCGTCGTGCTCATGGCCGGACAGGCGGCGGAGGCGGAATACTGGCGGCGCCACGCCTTGCTCTACAGTCCGAAGGTCACGTCCCACCGCACCGACGCGGCCGAGGTGCACGCGCTCAAGTCCGGCCTCGCCCTCAGCCCGGAGCAGGACGCGCTGTTCACCGGCTATTGCATCGAGAAGGCCAAGAAGCTGGTGCTGCAGGATCCCGCGCAGGCTGCCATCCAGGAGATGGCCATGCGGCTGTCCGAGAGCATGAGCCTCCTGCGGGCGGAGATGAACGAGATCATGGCGCGCCACCGGGTGGCGCTGCGGAAATAGCCTCCGGCCTGTCTCTTCCTCCCAAGCGAGCGGCCGCAGGCCGCATCGGCGCGGCGGTGCAGCCGGGGCCGACCTCGCGGCGGAAGATATTGATGCGGCGCACAAAACGTGGCGAAAGCGTTGTGCGGCGCGCCCGAAAGCAAAAATGCCGTGGGCAAGCCCCGCGCGGCGGGCGGGATCTCGCCCCATCGGCCCTCTAGCCCCTTGAGCCGGGAGCGAGTTTCGCAGACCGTTCAGCGCGCTGGCGAGTCGATGCGCTGGCGTGCATCCGGGCAAGAGGTCTCCATGTCGTTACACACCCATGACCCTTCGGACGTGATCGGACGCGCCTGGGCGGTCAAGGCCAGCGCCGTCCTCGGATGGCTGACGGAGATCCCCGCCGCGGTGCTGGTGGTGGCCGAAATCCTCGTGCTGCTGGCCGGCGTCATCTTCCGCTATGCCCTGCACAAGCCGCTCATCTGGTCGGATGAGCTCGCCTCCATGCTCTTCCTCTGGCTGTCCCTGTTCGGCTCGGTGATCGCGCTGAACCGGGGCGAGCACATGCGCATGACGGCCATCGTCGGCATGATGAAGCCGCGCGCCCGTGCCTTCTTCGACATGATCGCCATTGCCGCCGCCGTCGCCTTCCTGCTGATGATCCTCCACCCGGCCATCGAATATGCGCAGGAGGAAGCCTATGTGGTGATGCCGGCGCTGGAGATCCCCAACACTTGGCGCGCCGCCGCCATTCCGGTAGGCACGGCGCTGATGCTGATGGTGGGGCTGCTCAAGCTGGCCCAGCACGCCACCGGGCGGGATTCGGTGATCGCCATCCTGGTCGTTGCCGCCATCGTCGGCGGCTTTTATGCGCTGGGTCCGGTGTTCCGCACCCTTGGCAATTACAACCTCCTGATCTTCTTCCTGTTCGGCGTGGGCGTGATGGTGCTGATGGCGGTGCCCATCGCCTTTTCCTTCGGCCTCGCCACCTTCGCCTACATCTCGCTCTCCACCCACACGCCGAGCATGGTGGTGATCGGCCGCTTCGACGAGGGCATGGGCCATCTGATCCTGCTCGCGGTGCCGCTGTTCGTGTTCCTCGGCCAGCTCATCGAGATGACCGGCATGGCGAAGGCCATGGTGGCCTTCCTCGCGAGCCTCCTCGGCCATGTGCGCGGCGGCCTGCATTATGTGCTGGTGGGCGCCATGTACCTGGTCTCCGGCATCTCCGGCTCGAAGGCCGCGGACATGGCCGCCGTCGCCCCCGTGCTGTTCCCGGAAATGACGAAGCGCGGCGCCAAGCCCGGCGACCTCGTGGCACTGCTCTCGGCCACCGGCGCGCAGACCGAGACCATCCCGCCCTCCATCGTGCTCATCACCATCGGCTCGGTCACGGGCGTCTCCATCGCCGCTTTGTTCACCGGAGGCCTGCTGCCGGCACTGGTGCTCGCCATCGCCCTGTGCTCGGTGGTGTGGTGGCGCTATCGCGACGAGGATCTGAGCGGCGTCGCCAAGGCGAGCTGGGGCGAGGTGGGCCGCGCCTTCATCATCTCCGTGCCGGCCATCGCCCTGCCCTTCGTGATCCGCGCGGCGGTGATCGAGGGCGTCGCCACCGCCACGGAGGTGTCCACCATCGGCATCGTCTATTCGGTGGTGGCGGGCCTGCTCATCTATCGCCGGTTCGATTTCCGCCGCCTGTTCCCCATGCTGGTGGACACGGCGGCGCTCTCCGGCGCCATCCTGTTCATCATCGGTGCCGCCACAGGCATGGCCTGGGCCCTCACCCAGTCAGGCTTCTCCAACGCGCTGGCCGAGGCCATGCGCGCGCTACCGGGCGGGTCGGCGAGCTTCCTCGCCGTCTCCATCGTCGCCTTCGTGGTGCTGGGCTCGGTGCTGGAGGGCATCCCCGCCATCGTGCTGTTCGGCCCCCTCCTCTTCCCCATCGCCAAGCAGGTGGGGGTGAACGAGGTGCACTATTCCATGGTGGTGATCCTCGCCATGGGCATGGGCCTGTTCGCGCCGCCCTTCGGGGTCGGCTATTACGCCGCCTGCGCCATCAGCCGCATCAGCCCGGATGCCGGCATGAAGCCCATCGTGGGCTACATGATCGCCCTGCTCATCGGCCTCATCATCGTCGCCGCCGTGCCGTGGATCTCGACCGGCTTCCTGTGAGCGCCGAGGCTATCGGGTTGTCGCATTTTCTTCACGCGAACCGGTATCCACTTCGCTCGAAAATGCTCCGGCTCACACGTAGCACGGGCCTTCGATGAGCGGATGGGCGGCGAGGAAGGCCTCGTCCACCTCGATGCCGAGGCCTGGACCCTCGCGACAGGTGACGGTGCCATCCGGCGAAAGCTGGTACGGCAGGCCGCACACCTCGTCGCGGAACGGGTTGTGGTGGGCGACATCGCCCTCGAAATAGCCGGGATTGTCCACCGCGCACATCAGATGCAGCGTCGCCACCATGTTGATGCCGGTGGCGGAGGTGTGCGGGTTCAACGACATCTTCCAGGCGGAGGCGAGCACCGCGATCCGGTGGCATTCGGTGATGCCGCCGGCCTTGGACAGATCCGGCTGCACGAAGGAGACGGCACCATCCGCGATCAGGCGGGTGAACTCGAAGCGGGTATAGTGGTTCTCCCCCGCCGCCAGCGGCACGGTGCCGAGCTTCGTGGCGTCGAGATAGCTGCGATAATCATGCGGCGGGAACGGCTCCTCGAACCAGCCCACCTTCGCCGCCTGATAGGCCGGCATCACCCGGCGCACGTCGTCCAGCGAGCAGCCGGTGTTGCCGTCCACGAGGATGTCGATGTCCTCACCCACCGCGGCGCGCACCGCCTCCACCCGCGCGATGTCGCGGCCGGGCGTATCGCCCACGCGCAGCTTCAGGGCGCGATAGCCCTGCGCCACGTAGGATTGCGCCTCCTCCGCCAGCGCCGCCGGATCCTGCCAGCCCAGCGAAATGCCGCCGGCATAGGCCTTGATCTTCCTCGGTGCGCCGCCGAGGAGCCGGTGAATGGGGGCATTCATCGCCTTGCCGCGAATGTCCCACAACGCGATGTCGAGCCCGCTCAGGGCCAAGGCGGCCGCGGCGCCCATGCCGTGGCTGGCGAGCTGCATGCGGTAGACCTTCTGCCACACGCCCACCACGTCCAGCGCATCCATGCCGAGCACCAGCTCGGACAAAGTGGTGTCGATGAGCTTCGCCACCGCGCCGGGGCAGCGGCCGTGATGGGCCTCGCCCCAGCCGACGAGGCCCTCATCCGTCTCCACCCGCACCAGCACGGCATCGCGCTTCACCGCCCGGCCGATGCCGAGGGTGACGTTCTTGCCCTCAGGCACGCGGAAGGAGATGGGGACGGCACGGACGGAGGCGATGCGCATGGGGCCCTCTCGGTTCTAATCTGGCGGCGCGGATCAGGTGCGCGCGGCGCGGTAGTCGGGATTGACGAGGTTCTTCGGCGCCTCGCCCTTGAGGATGCGCAGCACCTCCTCGGCGGCACCGATGCTCATGGCCCGCATGGAGGTGGCGGTGATGCCGGCGAGGTGTGGCGTCATCAGCAGGTTCGGCAGGCCGAAAAGCGCGCTGTCGGGCGGCACCGGGTGGGTGTCGTAGACATCGGTCGCCGCGCCCGCGATCCACCCCGCCTTGAGGGCGGTGAGGAGCGCATCCGTATCGACGATGGGGCCGCGCGCCGGATTGATGAGCACGGCGGAGGGCTTCATGCGCGCCAGGAGGCGCCCGTCCACCAGACCCTTCGTCTGCGGCGTCAGCGGGCAGGCGATGACCACCGCATCGCTCTGGGCGAACAGGGTTTCGAGATCGACGACCTCGACGTCCTCCACTGCCGCGCCCGAGCGGGACGCGCCGATGACGCGTATGCCGAACCCGGCCCGCGCGATGGCCGCCACCCGTTGGCCGATGGCGCCGAGCCCGATGATGCCGAGGGTCGAGCCCGCGATCTCGCTGGTACTGTCGCCCAGCGCGCGCGCCGGGTTCCAGCCATCCGCCCGCAGCCGCCCGTCGATCCGCGCCAACGGGCGGCGCAGGTGGAAGAGCGCGGAGAACACATATTCCGCCACGGTCTGGGTGTTGCTGCCCGGCAGGTTCGCCACTGGGATCCCCCGCGCGGTCGCCGCCGCGACGGGGATGAAGTCGAGTCCCACCCCGTGCCGCACCACGCCCTTCACGTGATCCGCGCCCTCGAACACGTCGTCCGGAAGTTTCGCGCGCACGATCACCGCATCGGCGGCGCGGGTGAGGCGGCGCAATGTGTCGTCGGAGGTGTCGGGGCCGACGACGATTTCGGCGACGCCCTTCAGCAGCGCGGCGCCATCCGGGTGCAGCGCATTGGTGGCGAAGACGATGGGCCGCTCATTCGCCATAGGGCGCACCTTCCACGATGGGATTGACCAGAGCGCCGAGCCCCTCGACGCGGGCGCGCACCACTGAGCCGGGCCGAAGCCAGGCCGGCGGCTTGCGCATGCCTGCGACGCCGGCCGGCGTGCCGGTGGCGATCACGTCGCCCGGCTCCAGCACCTGCGCCTGAGACAGGCGGGAGACGAGATCGGCGATGTCGAACACGAGATCGGAGGAGACGCCCTCCTGCAGCCGCGCGCCGTCCACCTCCAGCGAGAGGGCAAGGGCATGGGGATCGGCGATCTCGTCGGCACTGGCGAGGAAGGGGCCGAGGGGCCCGAAGGTCGGCAGGTTCTTACCTCGGGTGAAGCCGCCGTCGCGCTTGATCATCTCGCTGGCGCTGATGTCGTTGAAGACGGCGTAGGCGGCGACGTGGGAGAGAGCATCCTCCCGCGCCACCTTCTCCGCCCGCCGGCCGATGACGGCGGCGATCTCCACCTCATAGGTGCAGCCGCCGATATCCGGCGGCAGCAGGATCGGCGCGCCCGGCCCGACCACGGTGGAGGCCTGCTTCATGAACAGAACCGGCTCGGCCGGCGGCGCCATGCCCCGCTCGGCCAGAGCATCGCGATAATTGAAGGCGAGCGCGTAGATGCGCGGCGGCACATAGGGCGCCAGCAGGTCCACCTCTGCCAGCGGCAGGCGCGCCGCATCGGCGAGGCCATGGGCGGCGAGGCGCGCGACAATCTCGGGCAGGCCCGCGAGGATCAGCGCGTGGACATTCGGCGCCACCCCGCCAAGAGCATCGGCCATGGTCGGATGGGCGAGGTCGAACACCCCGTCTTCGGCACCCGCGCCATCGCCCTCAAGCACGCCGGCGCGGTCCTCGCCGGCGTGGCGGAAGCTCACGAAGCGCATGGCTCAGCCCACCCGATAGCGGTCGATGACCGAGCGGTCGATCTCGATGCCGAGGCCGGGGCCGGTGGGGATCTTCACCCGGCCGCGCTCCTGCACGATGGGCTCCTTGGCGAGGTGATCGCGGAAGGGGTTCTCGCACTGCTCGAACTCCAGCAGCGGCTCGAACGGGAACAGGCTCGGCGGCTGGTCGGCGAGGGAGCCGAGGAAGTGCAGCGTCGCGGCGATGCCCACCGCCGAGCCCCAGGCGTGGGGCACGCACTCGACGCCGTGGGTGGAGGCAAGCGTAGCGATCTTCTTGCACTCGGAGAGGCCACCCGCGGCGCACACGTCCGGCTGCACGATGTCCATGGCCTTGCGCACGATGGCATCGCGGAAGCCCCAGCGGGTGAACTCGTTCTCGCCGCCGGCCACCGCCATGTCGAGGGCGCGGGAGACCTCCACATAACCATCGATATCCTCCGGCGAGATAGGCTCCTCGAACCACTCCACATCCAGCTCTTCCAGCTTGCGGCCGAGGCGGATGGCGACGGGCACGGAGAAGGCATGGTTGGCATCGACCATGAGGCGGATGTTCGGCCCGATGGCCTCGCGCACCGCCTTCACCCGCTCATAGTCCTTGGTGATGTTGCCAAGGCCGATCTTCATCTTGATGGCCTTGAAGCCCTCGTCCACATAGCCGGCGGCTTCCTCCACCGCCTCCTCCACCAGCCGGTCGAAATCGGTGAAGTAGAGGCCGGTGGCATAGCAATCCACCTCGGTGCGGAAGGCGCCGCCGAGCAGCTTGTGCACCGGCTTGCCGCAGCTCTTGCCGATGATGTCCCACAGGGCGATGTCGATGCCGCTGATGGCGGCAATGGACATGCCCTTGTTCCCATAATCCTTGATGCGGTTGTAGAGGTCTTCCCAGATCACCTCCACGTCGAACGGGTCGCGACCGAGGATGCGCGGGCCGAACTGGGTCTCGATGAAGGCCTTGGCCACCGCCGAGGGGCCGTAGCACTCACCCCAGCCGACGATGCCGTCCGCCGTCTCGATCTCCACCAGGCAGGTGCCGCGGGTCTTGTAGAGCCAGCCCCGCGAGGAGGTGAACGGCTTTTCCACCGGCGCCGCCATGACATGGGCCCGGACACTCTTGATGACGCTCACGTCGCGCCCTTTCTGCTGGGATCGGGTAAGGGAATAGGGCGCGGGCGATGAGACGCCCGCGCGTGTCGGCGCGCTATTCCGCGCCCTTGAACACCTGGGTGGCGACCGCGTTCAGCGACTTCTGGACCGCGTTCACCTCGGCATCGAGCGCGTCGCCGGTGAGGTCGTCCACCAGCACGCCGTTCTCGGCCGCGAAGGTCTTGAAGCGCGGGTCCTGGATGGACTTGCGGAAGGCCTCGACCAGCGCCTTGCGCACCTCCGGCGGGATCTTGGCGGGGGCGACGATGTAGGCCATCTGCACCACCGGGCCGTAGGGGAAGACGTCGTAGCCCTTCTCCTTCATGGTCGGCACGTCGGGGAAGACGGAGAGGCGCTGATTGTCGAAGATGGCGATGGGCTTCACCTGCCCCGCCTTGATCTGCGCGATGCTCTCGGACGGCTTCAGTACCGCCGCGTCGATCTGGCCGCCGGCCAGGTCGGTGATGACCTTGGCGCCGCCGGGATAGGGCACGTTCACATAGTCCACGCCCGCCGCCTTGGCGGTCATGGTCGCGAAGATGTGGTTGATGTTGTAGCTGCCCGGCGTGCCGATGGTGACCTTGCCGGGATTGGCCTTCATCTGCGCCACGAAGGCATCCACGTCCTTCGCGCCGTCGGTCTTCACCAGCAGCATCAGCGGATCGCTGGAGACGCGGGCGATGCCGGTGAACTGGTCGTTGCGCAGGGGCGTCTTGTTCTGGGCGATCATGGAGAGGGTGGACGAGGTGCCCATGCCGATGGTGTATCCATCGGGATTGGAGCCGGCGACCCGGCCCATGCCGATGGTGCCGGTGCCGCCGGGCACGTTGTCCACAATGATGCGCACGCCGTTCTCGGCGAGGATCGGCGCCAGCACGCGCGCCGCGATGTCGTTGGAGCCGCCGGCGTTCCACGGAACGATGAGGCGCACCTCGCGGCTCGGGAACTTGTCCTGGGCATTGGCGCTCCCGGCCGACGCGAGGAGGACCGCCCCCAACGTCGCTCCGAGGGCCAGGGCCGGGGCAAATCCCCGGGCGAGGGCAAGGCTGTGCTTCATTGGCGCGTCTCCCTTTTGTTGTTTGTTATAACAAACGACATATAAGCTGCTTGTCAACGCGCTTTTCCGGTGCTCCCCTTGGATGATGGACACGAACGCGACCGTCGCCGACCGCAACCTCTCCCGGCTCTCCCGCGAGCCCCTGTGGGACCGCGCCCATGCGCAGCTGCGCGAGGCGCTCCTCGCCGGCCGGTTCGAGCCGGGCAGCGCCCTCGTCCTGCGGCATCTGGCGGAGACGTTCGGCACCTCCATCACGCCGGTGCGCGACGCCATCGCCCGGCTGGTGGCGCAAGGCGTGCTGGAGCAGGGGCCGCGCAATTCCGCGCTGGTGCCGGACCTGCGCAAGAGCGCGCTGGTCGACATCACCATGGTCCGCTGCGAGCTGGAAGGCCGCGCCACCCGCGAGGCCGCGCAGAAGGCGACGCCGGCCGACATCGACGCGCTGGACGCCCTGCTCGCGGACATGCGGGGCATGATCGCCCGGCGCGCGCTCGACGCCTATCTCGACGTCCACCGCCGCTTCCATTTCGGCATCTATGCGCTGGCTGGCATCCCCATCCTCGACGAGATGATCGAGAATCTGTGGCTACGCTGCGGGCCCATCCTGTCCTTCGTCGTGCCGGAATATGTGGTGCTGCTGAAGGGCACTGATCACCACCAGGCCGCCCTCGATGCGCTGCGCCGCCGCGACGGCGCCGCAGCCGAGGCGGAGATCGTCGCCGACATCGAGGAAGCGGGGCGCTATCTGCTCAGCCTTGCCGACCCGTCCGGCCGGATCCGGCGGCGCGTGCCGGCTTGACCAGCCAACAAAAAACCCCGGCCTGAAGGACAGGCCGGGGTGGGATGTCAGAGGGCCGCTCCGGAGGGTCCGGCGCAGTTGCTGGCTCAGCTCTTCACCATCGGGCAGTTGCCCTCGGCGATGGGGCGGAAGGCGTCCTTGGCGGGGATGGTCTCGACGAGATTGTAATAGTCCCACGGCCCCTTGGACTGGTCCGGCGTCTTCACCTGGAACAGGTACATGTTGTGGATGTGCCGGCCGTCGGCGCGGACCTGGCCCTTGCCGAACAGCGGATCGTCGGAGGGCATCTCCTTCATCTTCGCCACCACCTTCTGGCCCTCGGTGGTGTTGGCTGCGGCGGCAGCGCGCAAATAGTGGAGCGCGCCGGAATAGACGCCCGCCTGGTTGGCGGTCGGGCGGCGGCCGTTCATCTGCGCCGCGAACCGGTCGGCATAGGCCCGGGTGCCGTCATTCATGTTCCAGTAGAAGCCCTCGGTGAGGAACAGGCCCTTCGCCACCGGCAGGCCGAGGGAATGCACGTCGGTGAGCTGCATCAGCAGGGCAGCGAGGCTCTGCTTCTGGGTGAGGCCGAACTCGGAGGCCGCCTTCACCGAATTGATGGTGTCGCCCACCGCATTGGCGAGGGCCACCACCTGCGCGCCGCTGGCCTGCGCCTGCAGGATGAAGGAGGAGAAGTCCGAGGCGTTGGTGGGATGGCGCACGGAGCCGAGGATCTTGCCGTTCTCCGCCTTCACCACCGCCATGGCATCGGCCTCCAGCGCGTGGCCGAAGGCATAGTCGGCGGTGACGAAGAACCAGGTGTCCTTCTTCGCCTTCAGCAGGGCCAGCGCCGTGCCGTGGGCCAGCGCCCAGGTGTCGTACGTCCAGTGCACCGTATTGGGCGAGCACTTCTCGCCGGTCAGCAGCGCCGTGCCGGGGCCGGAGGCGATGAAGGCCACGTTCGAGCCGCGCGCCGCTTCCTGGACAGCCAGGGCGACGGAGGAGAAGGGCACGTCGAGGATGACGTCCACCGTGCCGTCGGCGATCCACTTGCGCGTCGTGGCGGAGCCGATGTCCGGCTTGTTCTGGTGATCGACGGAGATCACCTCCACGTCGATGCCGGGATGCTCCTTCTTGAAATCCTCAGCCGCGAGGCGCGCCGAGACCACCGAGCCCATGCCGGTGGAATCGGAGGCGAAGCCCGAGAGATCGGTCAGCACGCCGAGGCGGATCTTGTTGCCGGGGATTTCCGCGCGGGCGGGCGTCGGCGCGGCGAAATGCGCCGCGGCGAGGAATGCGGCGCCCGCGGCGAGCGCGAGCCGGGTCTTCCTGAGCATGGTTCTCTCCCTTGTGTGTTCTTTTGACTGTTCTTGAAACGCCGCGCGGTCAGCCGCCGCGCACCTCTTCGAGCACCTTCTGCGCCACGTCCATGCGCACGCTGGCCCGCTCCACCAGAAGGCGCGCCACGCGGTCGATCTCCTCGCCCACGGCTCCGGCCATCATGGCGATGTTCTGGGCATGCAGCGCCATGTGGCCCTTCTGGATGCCGGTGGTGGCGAGGGCCTTCAGCGCAGAGAAATTCTGCGCAAGACCCACCGCCGCGATGATGCGGGTCAGCCGCTCGGCGGTGGTGACACCGAGGATGGCGAGGCACGCGCGGGCGGTGGGATGCACCTTCGTGGCGCCGCCGATGAGTCCCACCGCCAGCGGCAACTCGATGGAGGCGGAAAGGTTGCCGTCCTTGTCCACCTCATAGGTGGTGAGCGAGGTATAGCGGCCCGAGCGGGCGGCAAAGGCGTGGGCGCCGGCTTCCACCGCGCGCGTGTCGTTGCCGGTGGCGAGCACCACGGCAGAAATGCCGTTCATGATGCCCTTGTTGTGGGTGGCGGCGCGATAGGGATCGGCCGCCGCGAATTCATAGGCGCTGATCATGCCGTCGCGCACCGCCTCGCCGCCGATGTCGGACGCCTTCCACACCGCCCGGGCGCGGGCCAAACGGCGGTCGGCGAGGTTGGAGAGGATGCGCAGATAGACCCGACCGCCGCTCCACGCGGCGATGGCAGGGGCGAGCTTCTCCGCCATGGTGTTCACCGCGTTCGCGCCCATGGCGTCGCGGGTATCAACGATGAGATGGGTGACGACCATGGTGCCCGAGGGCGTGTCGAGGAGGCGCACCTCGAGATCGCGGAAGCCGCCGCCCAGCGACACCAGCACAGGGTCGCAGGCATCGCAGGCAGCCTTGATCTCGTCCCGCCTCTCCAGGATGCGGATGCGCGCGCCAGCCGGGTCGGCCACCTCCACCGCCTGCACCTGGGCGATCATCAGGTTGCCGGAGACCGAGGTGAAGAAGCCCGTCTCGTAATTCTGCTTCGCCGCGTTGCAGACGGCCGCGACCACGGAGGATTCCTCCGTCGCCATGGGGATCAGCACGTCCTCGCCGTCGATCTTCATGTTGGTGGCGACACCGACCGGAATGTTCATGGTGCCGATGACGTTCTCGATGAGCTTGTCGGCCAGCACCGGATCGAGATTGCCCATGTTGGCGAGGTGGGCGACCTGCGCGTCGTCCAGCCCGGCGAAGCCGGCGACGAGATCGAGCCGCTCGCGCGGGCTCAGCTTGTGGAAGCCGGCGATGCGGGAAGAACGGTTGGAGCCGGCGGCGATGGTCATCTTCGGGCCTTCCTGTGGTCTCGCGACATCGCCGGGCGGCGGACGCAAGGCAGGCGCGAAGGCAAGGCCCCTCGCCCCCCGAGGGGTGGCGCGGTCTCCGGCGTTTCGTCCCTGTCTTTTGTCGGCCGCGCATGGCGTGCCTGTTGGAGCGGACTTTCCGCTGCGGCGAGGGGTACGGCAAGGAACACTTTGCGTCGGAAACGATGTCGCCGTACCCTTCACTTCATGGGTACGATTGAGCAGCTTCTTGAGGAGGAAGAGGGCCTGACGCGGGTGGACGCCGTGGTCCGCCTCCTGTCGCGCCGCATCGATGCCGGCCAGTTGCGGCCGGGGGAGAAGCTGCCCTCCATCCGCGCCGCGTTCGCGGCCTACGGAGTGTCGCGAAACACGCTGGTGGAAGCCTATGAACGGCTCGCCGCCTCCGGCCGCATCGAGGCGCGGCCCGGCTCCGGCTTCTATGTGATGCGCACGCGCGCCGCGCCGGTGCGTCCGCCCGCCGTGCCCGCCGTCATCGAGGCGGTGGACAGCGTGTGGCTGCTGCGCGAGCAGCTGGAGCAGCATTACGACGTGCGCGTGGGCGACGGGCGCCCTCCCCCCTCATGGATGGAGGGCTCGGAGGTGGGGCGCTATCTCAAGCCCATCAACCGCCCCGGCCGCCGCCCCTTCCCCGCCAGCTATGGCAGCCCCTTCGGCTTTCCTCTGCTGCGCGAGGCCATTGCCGGCCTTCTTGCCGAGCGGGCCATCGCCGCAGATCCTGCCCGGGTGCTGCTGACGCAGGGCGCCAATCACGCGCTGGATCTGATCGTGCGCATGCTGGTGGAGCCGGGCGACACGGTGCTGGTGGATTCGCCCGGTTATTATCCCCTCTTCGGCAAGCTGCGTCTCGCCAAGGCGCGCACGCTCGGCGTCCGCCGCACGCCGGAGGGGCCGGACGTGGCGGACCTTGCCGAGAAGGCGGCGCAATCCGGCGCCAAGCTGTTCTTCACCCAGTCGCTGGCCCACAACCCAACCGGCTCGTCCCTCACTCCGGCGGTGGCCTACCGGCTGCTACAGGTGGCCACGCGCCACGGCCTGCTGGTGGTGGAGAGCGACCCGTTCGCAGACATCCTCCCCGCTTCCCACCCCCGCCTCGCCTCGCTCGACCAATTGGAGCGGGTGATCCATGTGGGCACCTTCGCCAAGACACTCTCGGCGAGCCTGCGCTGCGGCTATGTGGTGGCCTCCGGCGACCTGATCGAGCGGCTGGGCGCGCTCAAGATGGTGACGAGCGTGAACTCCTCCGGCTATGTGGAGCGCATCGTCCACGATCTCATCACGTCCGGCCAATATCGCCGCCACCTCAAGCGGCTGCGCGGCCGCGTCTCCGCCGCGACCGACCAGGCTCAGGCGACTTTGGGCCGGCTCGGCCTGCCCATCTTCGGCCCGCCCGGTGGCGGCTTCTATCTGTGGTGCGAACTGCCGGAGGGGCTGGATGACAGTGCCCTCTCCCGCCGCGCCGCCGAGCGCGGCATCCTGCTGGCGCCGGGCGCGGTGTTTCATCCCGATGCGGAGCCACGTCGACCGTCGCTGCGCATCAATGTCGCCTATGCGGACGACCCGCGCTTCGAGAAATTCATGGCCGAGATATTGGCGGACGCCTGATCTCAATCAAAGCCATAGAGCGCGGCGGGATTGTCGATGAAGATGCGGCGGCGCGTGTCCGGATCGGCGCGGTCGAGGCCCAGCAGGAGGGCAGGGTCGAGGTCTTCAGGCATCCCCTCGAAAAGCTCGGTGTGCGGCCAGTCGCTGGCCCAGAGCAGCCGGTCGGCACGACAGGCGACGAGCGCGGCCACATAAGGCACAAGCGCGCCATATCCGTCCGGCCCGCGGCGGCAAAGACGGTAGGGCGCGGAGAGCTTCACCCAGAGATTGCCTTCACCAAGAAGGTCCAGCACCTCGCCGAAGGGGCCGCCAGCCAGCGGCAGGCCGGGGGCGAGGAAGCCCATATGGTCGAGCACCACCGGCACCGGGCAGGCGCGCACGATGGGCGCAAGGCTGAAGCCCGGCCCGATCACCGCCTGAAGCTGGATGTGCCAGCCGAATGCCCCGATCCGCACGGCGAGGCGCGCCAGATCCTCCAGCGAGAGGCCGCCGGGATTGCGCCGGTTGATGCGGATGCCGCGGACACCCAGCCCGTGGAGCGCAGCCAGCTCCGCATCGCTCAACTCCGGCGCCACCACGACGACGCCACGCAGGCGCTCCGGATCACCCCGCAGCGTGTCGAGCAGGGCGGAATTGTCGGTGCCGTAGACGCTCGGCTGCACCAGCACCGCGCGGTCGATACCCAGCGCCGCCATCACCGGCCTATAGGCATCGAACGTCACCGGCTGCGGCGTGTAGTTGCGCCCGCCGACCAGCGGATAGCGCTCGGGCGGGCCGAACACATGCATGTGCGTGTCGCAGGCGCCGTCCGGCAGCATGCGCAAGGCCGTGCCCGTGAGAGGACGCGGCGGCAGGCAGAGCGGGGCGTCGCTCATGATCGCGCGCCTCAGCGCGGGACCATGAAGTCGAAGTCGCAGCCCTCATCGGCCTGCAGCACGCTCTGCTGGAACAGGCGAGCGTAGCCCCGCTCCGGCAGCGGCCGCTCGGGCACATCCGCGAGGGTGGCGCGGCGGCGGGCGAGTTCGTCTTCCGCCACCAGAAGTTCGATGCGCCGGCCCTCCACGTCCAGGCGGATCATGTCGCCGCTCGCGACCAATGCCAGCGGCCCGCCCACCGCCGATTCCGGCGTGATGTGCAGCACGATGGTGCCGAAGGCCGTGCCGCTCATGCGCGCGTCGGAAATGCGCACCATGTCCTTCACGCCCTGCCGCCCGAGCTTCTTCGGGATGGGCAGATAGCCCGCCTCCGGCATGCCCGGAGCACCCTTGGGGCCGGTGTTGCGCAGCACCAGCACGTCGTCGGCGGTCACGTCGAGGTCGGGATCATCGATGCGCGCGGCCATGTCGGCCACCGAATCGAACACCACCGCCCGGCCGGTGTGCTGGAGCAACCGCTCGCTCGCCGCCGCCTGTTTCAGGATGGCGCCGCCGGGGGCGAGATTGCCGCGCAGCACTACCATGGAGCCCTGCGCCTTGATGGGGTTGGAGCGGGGCCGGATCACATCCTGTCCGGGCACCTCCTCGGCGGCCTCGACCATCTCGCGCAGTGTGCCGCCATGCACAGTGGGGGCATTGAGGTCGATGAGATCGCCGAGCTGCTTCAAGAGCTTGGGCACGCCGCCGGCATGGTGGAAGTGCTCCATGTAATGGGCGCCGGAGGGCTTCAGATCCACCAGCACCGGCACGTCGCGACCGATGGCGTCGAGTGTCTCCAGCTCCAGCTTCACGCCGGCGCGGTTGGCGATGGCGGTGAGGTGGATGATGCCGTTGGTGGATCCGCCGATGGCCTGCATCACCACCAGCGCATTATGGAAGGCGGCGGGGGTGAGGAGTTCGCTCGGCTTGGGGCCACCCTCCACCGCGAGGCGCGCGGCGACCTTGCCGCTCTGTTCGGCGAGCCGCACGCGCTCGGCATGGGGGGCGGGAATGGACGCGCTCATGGGCAAGGAGAGGCCCAGCGTCTCGGTGATGCAGGCCATGGTGGAGGCGGTGCCCATAACCATGCAGGTGCCGACCGAGGGCGCGAGTCGCCCGTTCACCGTATCGATCTCCACTTCATCGATCTCGCCGGCGCGGTGCGCGCTCCACAGGCGCCGGCAATCGGTGCAGGCGCCCAGCACCTCACCACGATGATGGCCCACCACCATGGGGCCGACCGGGACCACCACGGTGGGCAGGTCGACGCTCGCCGCCGCCATGATCTGCGCCGGCAGGGTCTTGTCGCAGCCACCGATCACCACCACCGCATCCATGGGCTGGGCGCGGATCATCTCCTCCGTGTCCATGGCCATCAGATTGCGCAGGAACATGGAGGTGGGATGGGCAAAGCTCTCGTGGATGGAGATGGTGGGAAACACCATGGGCATGGCCCCGGCCAGCATCACGCCGCGCTTCACCGCCTCGATGAGTTGGGGCGCGTTGCCGTGGCAGGGGTTGTAGTCGCTGTAGGTGTTGGTGATGCCGACGATGGGGCGGTCCAGCGCATCGTCCGAATAGCCCATGGCCTTGATGAAGGCCTTGCGCAGGAACAGCGCGAACCCGTCGTCGCCGTAGCTCGTCAATCCTTTTCGCAGTCCCCGCGCCATCCTCGCCTTCCTCGTGCCGATCATCGCCGACCTGAATGCGGACAATTTCCCCCTCTCGCATGATTGTCAATAATATAAGCCTTCATATGCGCAATGAGACGAAAATTGCGCCGATCTTCGGAATCATTATTGACAATAATCCGACCGCCGCCCAGTCTCCCGGCAAACCCGGGGCATAACGGGACTTAGCGGGAGGAACGTGGATGACGAGCATTCGAGGCGTCGGAAAAGCGTCGTGGGGTCGCGGCCTGTGCGCGGCGATCGCCATGACGGCGGCGATGGGCGGGGGACATGCCTTCGCGCAGACCGAGATCACCATGTGGAGCAACTGGCCCGACGAGCCGGCCAAGAAGGAGTGGGTGACGGCGCGGGTGAAAGAGTTCGAGGCCGCCAACAAGCAATGCACGGTGAAGCTCAGCTTCATCCCCAAGGCCGACATCTACACCCAGGCGAAGTCAGCCGTGCGCACCGGCCAGGCCCCGGACATCTTCTACATGGAGCCGGACCAGCCGGAATTCCTCGCCGGCGGCTTCCTGGAGCCCCTCGACGGCTACATCGATCTCAACGGTCTCGAAGACTGGGCCAAGCCCGCCTGGACCTCCAAGGGCAAGGTCTATGGCGTGCCGGTGGAGGCCTATACGGTCGAGCTCTACTACAACAAGGATCTGGTGAAGAAGGTCGGCGTGGACGTGCCGGCCTCCTTCCAGCTCACCCAGGCGCAGTTCACCGATCTGGTGAAGAAGGGCGTCGCCGCCGGCATCACGCCGGTGTCGCAGGGCGTGGGCGACCGGCCCTTCCCGGGCGGCCAGTTGCTGTTCGAGTCGCTGCTGCGCAAGCTCGGGCCGGATGACTACAGCAAGCTTCTCAACGGCGAGCTTTCCTTCAAGGATCCCCGCGTTCAGGAAGTGATGACCTGGGTGAAGGAGCTGGTGGATGCCGGCGCCTATCCCAAGAGCTTCTCCACCCTGAAGCTGGGCGAATCCCACTTCTACTTCTACAATTCGCCGGGCTCGCTCACCTTCCCCGATCCCAGCTGGTTCACCGGCCGCGCCTTCGCCGCGCCGGAGAAGGGCGGCATGCCGGCGAACTTCCCGCTCGGCATCATGAAGTTCCCCGCCATGGACAAGGGCGCCTGCCCGAACTGCAAGACGCTGGCGGTGGCGGGCAGCTTCGTCATGTATTCCAAGGGCAAGAACAAGGATTGCGCCGGAGCGCTGCTCAAATCCATGGCCAATGCCGAGAACGGCACCAAGTGGATCAGCGAGGTGTCGCTGCAGAGCGGGCTCAAGTCCGATCCGGCGAAGATCGTCAGCCCGCACAAGGCCTATTTCGACGAGCTGAACGCCCGCAACAAGGACGTGACCTATTTCTTCGGCACACCCCTGCTCTACTACCGCGCCAAGTGCGCCGAGACCTACATCCAGGTCATGAACAACGCCTTCCCCGCCGGCCTCATCAGCGTTGCGGATGCGGCGGAGAAGATGGACGCCGCCTGCCTGAAGAAGTGAGCGATGCCCGACGCCATTTCCCTTCAAACCACGGCCAAGAGCGGGGAGGCGAAAGCCTCCTCGCGGGCCACCCTCGCCGACCCCAGGCGCGCCACGCGGCTGGTCCTCGCCATCTTTCTCGGGCCGGCTTTGCTGGTCTATTGCGGGCTCACCGCCTATCCGGCGTTCCGCACCATCTATGACAGCTTCTTCACCATCGAGGGGATGGACGCTACCTTCGTCGGACTCGGCAACTATCGCGACCTGATGGGGGACGAGACCTTCTGGGTCGCCGTCCGCAACACCTTCATCTGGTCCTTCGTCGCCCCCGTCATCGATGTCGCCACCGGCCTCCTGCTGGCGCTCGCGCTCTATGCCGGCGTGCCCTTCGCGCGCTTCCTGCGGGTCGCCTGGTTCACGCCGGTTCTGCTCTCCTATGTGGTCGTCGCGATCCTGTGGATGTGGATCTACAATTACGACTGGGGCGTGCTGAACGTGATGCTGCGGGCGGTGGGCCTCGGCGACCTCGCCTCCTCCTGGCTGGGCGATCCGAACCTCGCGCTCGCGGCCGTCATCGTCACCCATGCGTGGAAGTGGGCCGGCTTCAACATGGTGGTGTGCCTCGCCGCCATCCATTCCCTGCCCAAGGAAGTGCTGGAAGCCTCCGACCTCGACAATTGCGGCTGGGGCGCGAAGCTGCGCTACATCATCGTCCCCATGCTGCGGCCGACGCTGCTGTCGCTCTACATCCTGTCCTTCATCGGCAAGATGAAGGTGTTCGACCTCGTCTGGATCATGACCCAGGGCGGGCCATTGTGGGCGACGGAGACGGTCTCCACCTACGTCTACAAGCGCGCCTTCAACTGGAACACCTTCGACCTCGGCTATCCCTCCGCCATCGCCACCGTGTGGTTCCTGGTGGTGTGCGCCGCGGTCATCATCCTCAACCGCGTGCTCGGCTCACGCGAGCGGCTGGAGTATTGAGATGGCCGCATCCCTCGCCGCCGCCTCCGGCCGCGCGCCTCTGCCGCGCCTGTTCTCGCGGGGCATCCTCGCGCTCGTGCTGGGCGTCTACACCATCTACCAGCTCGGGCCGTTCCTGTGGCTCGCCACCATGTCGGTGCGCACCACGGCGGAGATCAGCGCCGATCCCTATGCCTGGCCGAGCCCGATGCATCTCGACCAGTTCCGCACCGCCTGGGTGGATTCCGATTTCGCCACCTATTTCTGGAACTCCACCATGGTGGTGGTGGGCGCGGTGGCGGTGCTCACATTCATCGGCGCCGCGGCGGCCCACGCGCTGGCGCGCTACCGCTTCCGGGGCAACCGGATCATCTACGGCATCCTGTTCTCGTCCATCATCTTCCCGCCGCAGATCACCCTGATCTCGCTCTACCAGATCCTGGTGGACTACAATCTCTACAACAGCCTGTTCGGGCTGGCGCTGGTCTATATCTCGCTCCAGCTGCCGTTGACCGTGTATCTGCTGGAAGGCTTCTTCGCGCGCATCCCGCAGGACCTGTTCGACGCGGCCAAGATGGACGGGTACGGCGACCTCGAGATCTTCTGGCGCATCGTGCTGCCGGTGGGCATGCCGGCCATCGCCACCACTTTGATCCTCAACTTCATCCAGCTCTGGAACGAGTTCCTGTTCGCGGTGGTGCTCATCACCGATCCCGACAAGCGCACCCTGCCCATCGGCATCCGCGCCTTCATGGGCGACCATTTCCAGGACATCGGCATGATCGCCACCGGCGTCATGATCTCGGTCATCCCGGTCATCGTCGTCTACGTCTTCTTCTCCGAAAAGCTGATCCGCGGCATGACCGCCGGCGCGATCAAGTGAGGCTGAATCCAGTGAGGCTGCCATGGCGGTGGTGAAACTCGACAAGATCGTGAAGCGCTACGGAGGCGGCGGCCCCGTCGTGGTGGAGGACGTGGACCTCACCATAGACGACGGCGAGTTCATGGTGCTGCTCGGCCCTTCCGGCTGCGGCAAGTCCACGACGCTGCGCATGATTGCGGGGCTGGAAAGCATCTCCGGCGGCACGCTCTCCATCGACGGGCGGGTGGTGAACGACGTGCCGGCCAAGGACCGGGACATCGCCATGGTGTTCCAGTCCTACGCGCTCTATCCGCACATGAGCGTCGCCGACAATCTCGCCTTCGGCCTGCGCCGCCGGTCCATTCCGGGGGGCGAGATCGAGCGGCGGGTGAAGGAGGTGGCGGCGCTCCTCGGCCTCGCGCCGCTGCTGGCCCGCAAGCCCAGCGCGCTCTCCGGCGGCCAGCGCCAGCGCGTGGCGCTGGGCCGCGCCATGGTGCGCGAGCCGCAGGTGTTCCTCTTCGACGAGCCGCTCTCGAACCTCGACGCGGCGCTGCGCGTCAACACCCGCAGCGAGATCATCAAGCAGCACCACCGCCTCGGCTCCACCATGATCTACGTCACCCACGACCAGGTGGAGGCGATGACCATGGGCACGCGCATCTGCGTGATGAACGCCGGCAAGGTGGCGCAGATCGGCGCGCCGCTGGATGTCTACTGGCAACCGGCCAACACCTTCGTCGCCCGCTTCCTCGGCTCGCCGCCCATGAACCTGATGGACGCGACGCTTTCCGCCGCCACCCGCCGTGCGTCGAGCCCGGCGCTGGATGCGCCGCTTGCCCGCTGGAGCGACGGCGTGCTCCAGGCGCGGGACGGCCGCAAGGTGACGCTCGGCGTGCGCGCGGAAGACATGGCGATCGATCCCGCCGCCCTCGACGGTGCGCCGGGCGGGCGCGTCACCGGGCGCACCATCGCGGTGGAGCCGCTGGGCGCCGAGACGCTGCTCCTGCTGGAACTGCCCGGGGGCGGCGAGATCACCGCCCGCCTCCCGCGCCACGTCACCGCCGCGCCGGACCAGGAGGTGGAACTCTTCTTCCGGGCCGACGCCGCCTATCTGTTCGACGCCGAGACGGGCGACGCCATCGCCCCGCTGGAGACGGGCGACGCCGCCGTTCGCGCTGCCGTGCAGCGGAGGACGCACTGATGGCCGCGCCGCTCCGCGTCGGGCTGATCGGCGCCGGCTGGGTCACCCAGCATCATCTGAAGGGCTGGGCCGCGCTGGGCGGCGCCGCGAAGGTGGTGGCTATCGCCGATCCGTCCGCCGAGCGCGCCGCCGAGCGGGCGAGCGCCTTCAACATTCCCGCCGTCTTCACCAGCGCCGAGGCGATGCTGGAGGCGGGTGGCCTCGATGCCGTGGACATCGCCGCGCCACGTGCCGTCCATGCGGTGCTCGCCCGCCTCGCGGCGCGCCACGGCCTGCCCATCCTGTGCCAGAAGCCCCTCGCCCCCACGCTGCCGGAGGCCGAGCAACTGGTGGCGGACATCGGCGGACAGGTGCGCCTGATGGTGCATGAGAACTGGCGCTTCCGCGCCTATTACCGGCAGGCCGCCGAATGGCTGCGGGCCGGCCGCATCGGCGCGGTGCGCGCCGCCCACCTCTCCCTCGTCACGTCCGGTACCGTGCCGGATGCGGAGGGACGTTTCCAGGCGCTGGAGCGCCAGCCCTTCATGCGCGAGGAACGCCGCATGCTGGTGGCGGAGGTGCTGATCCATCACCTCGACACACTGCGCATGCTGCTCGGCCCGCTGAAGGTGGAGGCCGCCGCCCTCAGCCGCACCTGCAACGCCATGGCGGGCGAGGACGGCGCCGTCATCCAGCTCTCCACCGCTGATGGCGCAGGCGTCTCCATCTTCGCGAGCTTCGCCGCCTATGGCGTGCCCGCGCAGCAGGCGGACCGGCTGACCATCCTCGGCGAGGCCGGTACCCTTCGGCTCGACGGCACCGCCCTCTCCGTCGCCGGACCTGAGGCGGAACGGCTGGACTATGATCCCGAGGCGACCTATCTCGGCTCCTACGCGGCGACGATCGCCCATTTCGTCGCCTGCCTCGCGAGCGGGGGCCCTTTCGAGACCTCGCCCGAGGACAATCTGGAGACCTTGCGGCTGGTGGAAGACTGCTACAGGCTTTCCCGATTCGAGACGGCGAACAGGAGCGCCGCATGAGCGAAGCGTCCCTTCCCGCATCGCGGGCCGACGAGCAGGCCGAGGTGCAGCGCCGGCTGGAGGATGACATCATCTTCGGCCGCTTCGCCCCCGGCTCCCGGCTGGTGGAAGACACACTGATGGCGCGCTACGGCGCCTCGCGGCACTACATCCGCCAGGCGCTGGTGCAGCTGGAGCGCACCGGCGTCGTGCGACGCGAGAAGAATGTGGGGGCCACCGTCTGCTCCTATTCGGCGCAGGAGGTGCAGCAGATCTACGCGGTGCGCGAGATGCTCACCCGGCAGGCGGCGCTGATGATCCCCCTGCCCGCCCCGCCGGAGCTGATCGCCCACCTCAAGGAGATCCAGGCCGATTATTGCCGCCATGCCGATGCCGGCAATCTGCGCGGCATCCACGAGACCAACGACCTGTTCCACCTGACGCTGTTCTCGGGCTGCGGAAACCCCTATCTGGTGCGCACGCTGCAGGACTACATGGGCTATACCCTGCCCATGCGCGCCAAGAATCTCGCCGATCACGCCGGGCTCCAGCTCTCCCGCCGGCAGCACGACATCATGATCGAGCTGCTCCAGGGCACGGACAGCTGGGCGCTGGCGCAGCTCTGCGTCGATCACATGCAGTACAGCAAGGCCGACTACCTTGCGCGCACCGCCGGCACGGCGGCCTCGGGTCGACTGGCGATCGCCGACTGAATGCCCGCGGACGGATTTGCCGCGCGCCGACATGACGAAGGATGGACCATGGATCTCGGACTGAAAGGCAAGACGGCCCTCGTGCTCGGCGCGGGCGGCGGGCTCGGCAGCGCCATCGCGGCGACGCTGGCGGCGGAAGGCGCGAAGGTCGCCCTGGGCGACATCGATCTGGCCGCCGCAGGTGCGGTAGCAGAGCGCATCGCGGCCGTGGGCGGCGAAGCGATGGCGCTCAAGTTCGACCTCTCCGACCTCGCCGGCATCGATGCGCGCATCGCCGAGATCGAGGCGAAGCTCGGCCCGGTGGACGTGCTCGTCAACAACACGGGCGGCCCGCCCCCCACCCCGGCCGCCGGGCAGGACCCGGCCCTGTGGGCCAAGAGCTTCAACGACATGGTGCTCTCGGTGATCGCCATCGCCGACCGGGTGCTGCCCGGCATGCGCGCGCGCAAGTGGGGCCGCATCATCACCTCCACGTCCTCCGGCGTGGTGGCGCCGATTCCCAACCTCGCCATCTCCAACGCGCTGCGCCTGTCGCTGGTGGGCTGGTCCAAGACGCTCTCCCGCGAGGTGGCGCGCGACGGCATCACCGCCAACATCGTGCTGCCCGGCCGCATCGCCACCGACCGCATCAAGTTCCTCGATGCCAAGAAGGCCGAGCGCGAGAGCCGCACCGTGGAAGAGGTGGCGGCGGAAAGCACGGCCACCATCCCCGTCGGCCGCTACGGCGACCCGCAGGAATATGCCAACGTGGTGGCCTTCCTCGCCGGCACGCCGTCGTCCTATGTCAACGGCTCGGTCATCCGCGTGGATGGCGGCCTCATCGCCAGCATCTGATCGGTTTCATCATGCTTCTCGACGCCAGCGCCTCCGGCCTGTTCCCCATCGCCCCCACCCCGTTCACGCCGGACGGGAAGATCGACGAGGGCTCCCTCGACACCCTGATCGCCCGCTATCTCGCGGCTGGCGCCACCGGCGTGACGGTGCTCGGCATCATGGGCGAGGCGCCCAAGCTGGAGCCGGAGGAATCCCTCGCCGTCACCGCGCGCTTCATCGCCGGCTTCGGCCGCTTGCCGGTCATCGTCGGCGTCTCGGCGCCGGGCCTTGCGGCCATGCGCTGGCTGGCCCGTGCCGCCATGGACAAGGGCGCGGCCGGCGTCATGATCGCCCCGCCCCCGGCCTTGCGCACGGACGACCAGATCACCGGCTATTACCGACAGGCCATCGAGGCCATCGGCTCCGACATCCCCTTCGTCATCCAGGACTATCCGCTCACCCTCACCGTGCAGATGACGCCGAAGGTCATCCGCCAGATCGTTGAGGAGAACCCCTCCTGCGTGATGCTGAAGCACGAAGACTGGCCGGGCCTCGAGAAGATCACGGCGCTACGCGCTTTCCAGAAGGAAGGCTCCATGCGCCCCATCTCCATCCTCACCGGCAATGGCGGCCTGTTCCTCGATTTCGAGATGGAGCGCGGGGCGGACGGCGCCATGACCGGCTACGCCTTCCCCGAGATGCTGGGCGACGTGGTGCGCCTGCAGAAGGCCGGCGAACGGGACAAGGCGCATGATCTGTTCGATGCCCACCTGCCGCTCATGCGCTACGAGCAGCAGCAGGGCGTCGGCCTCGCGGTGCGCAAATATGTGATGATGAAGCGCGGCTTCATCGCCTCCGACGCGCAGCGCAAGCCGGGCTCGGCGCTCTCCGCAACCGCGCGGACCGAGGTGGACTATCTGCTGGCCCGCCTCGCCCGGCATGATCCCCGCGCGCTGGTCTGAGCGGCAGGTTTGAAGCATTGGACCGCGGCGCCCGGGCAGACGGGCCGCCGCGGTTCTTTTTTGCTGAAGCAGGATCGGGCTGGTCCGCGCGATCTACCGCGCCACCCAGGTGCCGCTGCCCGCGATCTCCTCTGAAATCCGCTTCCCGGCATCGATGACCGCGGCCCGGAACGCCAGCGACGCCCCGGCGATATCGTCGGCCGCGAGCACGAGGCTGACCCCCGCAATCACCTGCTTGTTGACCAGCACCGGCGCCGCAATGCCCGCGCGCCCCTCGGCGACCTCCGAGACCGTCTCGACCACACCGTCGCGGCGGATGGCCCGCACCTCGGCCTTGAAGGCTTTCCAGTCGCCGTGTCCGAGACGGGCGCGGATGGTGTCCTCGTTGTCGAGATAGATGCGCTTCAGCGAGCGATCGTCGAGATGGGCCAGCACCACCTTGGATGACGCACCGGCGAACAGGGGCATGGCCACGCCCCGCTCGTAGGTTGTGATGGGATGGGGCGCGGTGCCGTGCTCCTGGTGCACGCACATCACCGTGTCGCGGTAGCGCCGGCAGAGGATCGCCGTCGCGCGCTGGGTGGTCTGGTCGAGCAGCTCGTGCATCACCCGCGAGGCGATGGGGATCAGCGTGTCCCCCTGCCGCAACAGCCGATCATACTCGATGAAAGCGGGGCCGAGCACATAGCCGGCGCCGATGACGGGATCGAGGAAGCCGGCCCGGCAGAGCTCCTGCACGTCCCGATAGGCGGAACTCTGGGACACGCCCGTCTCCTGGGCGATCTCCTCCACCGTCAGCGGCCATGGGCGTCCGCGAAACAAACCCATGACCTGAAGAATCCTGCTGGCCAACCGCACCCTCCCCCAACGAATGATACTTTATATCATTCAGTAGGAATTTCGCAAAATTCCTATCTATTGCGAATTATGCTTGAAGCACCTTCAAAGATCGAGCACTCTTTCGGCAGATGACGCGCGGCAAGACGCGTCCCCCTTCCCGGAGAGAGATGATGAAGCGCGTCCTTCCCCGCCTCGTTGCCGCCGCCCTGGCCCTCAGCGTTCCGCTCGCCGGGGCTCAGGCGCAGGCGCCGAAAACCGAAGTGAAGCTCGCCGTTCTGGCCCCGAGTGCGCTGTTGTGGCTGCACGCCATCGCCATGGACAAGGGCTTCTACGACAAGCGGAACATCGCCGTGCGCGAGCTGCGTGCGTCGGACAGCCCGGCGCTGCTGCAGGCTGTGGCATCCGGCAGCGCGGATGCGGGCATCGCCCTCGGCGATCTCGCGGTGCGCGCCATCGACAAGGGCGCCCCGGTGATCATCGCCGGTGCGGTGCTCGACAAGACCATCCTGCGCCTCTACGGCGCCAAGGGCACCGCCTCCATCAAGGACCTCGCCGGCAAGCCGCTCACCGCGGGCGCGGTCAAGGGCGGCACCGCCAACCTCTTGAAGTATCAGGTGAAGCAGGCGGGTGTGGACCCGGCCGGGGTACAGATGGTCTCCATCGCCAATTCCCGCGACCGCATCATCGCCATGGGCAATGGTCAGGTCGCCGGCGCGCTGCTCATCGCCCCCTTCGACACCCTCGCCGGGCGCGAGGGCGCCGTGCTGCTCGATGTCTATCGCGAGCCTTATGTCCAGACCCCCCTGGTGTTGAACAAGTCCTGGGGCGAAGCACCCGCCACGCGCCCGGCCGCCATCGCGGTGACGCATGCACTGAAGGAGGCGGCTGCCTTCATCGACAATCCCGCCAACAAGGATGCGGCCATCGACGTGCTCGCCGCCTATACCAAGACACCGCGCGACGTGGTGGAGGATTCCTACGCCTTCATCGTGAAGGAGCAGAAGGCCATTCCAGCCGACCTCTCCGTTCCGGCGGCGGGCCTTGAAAACCTCTACAAGATCGACGCCGCGGTGGGTGGAGATCCCCAGAGCCAGCCCTTCGACCTCAAGCGCTACTACGACCCGAGCTACATCGCCGGCAAGTGAGCTGAGCGCAGCGAGAGGAGCCGCCGCCATGGCCCATTTTCGCGACATGCGGACGCCGGTGACGCTGCTCACCGGTTTCCTCGGATCGGGCAAGACCACGCTGCTCAACGGCTGGCTGCGCGACCCGGCGCTGAGCGACGCCGCCGTCATCGTCAACGAGTTCGGCGAGATCGGCATCGACCATGCGTTGATCGCCGCCAGCTCGGACAACACCATCGAGCTGTCCACCGGCTGCCTGTGCTGCACGGTGAAGGGCGACCTCGTGGAGACGCTGCGCGACCTCACCGAAAAGCGCGCGCGGGGCGAGGTGAAGGCGTTTGCGCGGGTCATCATCGAGACCACCGGCATGGCGGATCCCGGCCCGGTCATCCAGGCGCTCATCACCTTCCCCGTGGCGCGCACCTATCGCCTCGGGCGGGTGGTGACGGCGGTGGACGCGGTGCAGGGCATGGGCACGCTCGACCGCCACGCGGAGGCGCGCAAGCAGGTGGGCGTCGCCGACGAGGTCGTGCTGACCAAAGCGGACCTCGCGGGCTCGGAATCGGCAGGCAACCGCCTCGCCCCGCTGGAAGCGCGCATCGCCGGCCTTTCGCCCGGCGCGCGCCTGCATCTGTCCTCGCTCAGCCACCTTGCGCAGCCCACGCTGCTCGACGGCATCGACCCCGCCGACCCGAACACCCGCCCGAGCGAAGTGCGCGCGTGGCTGCGGGCGGAGGCGTTCGAGGCGGCGGATCCGGTGCAGCATCGCGAGGATATCGGCTCCTTCTGCCTCGCCTTTGAGGAGCCGCTCCACTGGGAGCACGTCTCGGCCTGGCTCGATGCGCTGGCCATCGCCCATGGAGACGACCTGCTGCGGGTGAAGGGCATTCTCGCCGTCGCCGGCCGCAGCAAGCCGGTGGTCGTGCAGGCGGTGCAGCGGCTCTTCTCACCGCCGGTGGAGCTGTCCGCCTGGCCGGAAGGGATGGCGGGCTCGCGCATCGTCTTCATCACGCGCGGGCTGTCGCAGGACTACGTGACCGAGGTGCTGGACGTGATCCGCACCCGCCCAATCCCGCTCGACATGGCGTCCTGACCGCCTCGGGCCCTTCCTTTTCAAATTGGCCCGTGCGGGCCTCGTCCTCGGGAGAGTAGTTTGGACACCATCATCAAGAACGGCCTCGTCGTGACCGCGGATGGCCGCTTCGAGGCCTCCATCGGCATCAAGGACGGCGCCATCGCCGGAATCTTCGAGCCCGGGCTGGAGCCGGCGGCCGCCGAGATCATCGACGCCAAGGGCCTCGCCATCCTGCCCGGCGTCATCGACATGCACTCGCACCACCGCGAGGGCTCGCTGCCGGGCTTCGAATACAAGGACACCATCTACACTTCGACGCTCCAGTGCGCTGCCGGCGGCGTGACCACCTCGGTCGCCATGCCCAACGTGACCCCGCCGCCCAACACCCTGGACCTGCTGGAAAAGCAGTTCGCCATCTATGAGCGCGACGCGGTGGTGGACTGGAACTTCAATCCCGCCCCCACCATCCTCGAGGAAGTGCCGGGTATGGCCGCTACCGGCATCGCCGCCTTCAAATTCTTCATGGTGGTGGATACCGGCCGCTCCTATCCGCACATGCCGGGCATCGGCGTGCACGACCATGGCAAGATCCTGGAGATCATGCAGGCTGCGGCGGCGCACGACGTGCCGCTCATGATCCATCCCCACGACCAGGCACTGATGGACGTGATCGAGCAGGAGTTCTGGGCGCGCGGGGAGCGCGACGCCCTGGCCTACGCCAAGGCCTACGCCGCCCATGACGGCGTGATCTGGGAGACCGCCATCGCCACCCTGCTGCGCCTGCAGAAGGCGGCGGGCTGCCACCTGCACATCCTGCACACCCAGACCGCCGGCTCGGTGCAGCTCATCCGCGAGGCCAAGGCGCGCGGCCAGAAAGTGACCTGCGAACTCAATCCCTGGGCGCTGTTCCTCGGCTGCGAGTGGGCCGCGATCCAGCGCCTCGGCTCCTATGCCCTGTCCTACTGGGTGCCGGAGAAGAACGTGCCCGGCCTGTGGGACGGCGTGCGCGACGGCACCATCGACATCATCGCCACCGATCACGCCCCGCACACCCGCGAGGAGAAGGAGATCGGCTGGACCGACGGCTGGAAGGCGCACACCGGCACGCCGTCCACCCAGTTCTACCTCTCCATGTTCCTCACCGCCGCCACCGAGGGCAAGCTGCCGCTGGAGCGCGTGGTGGAGGCCACCTCCACCCGCCCGGCACGCCTGTTCCGCCTCGACCGCAAGGGCGAGATCAAGCCCGGCTACTACGCCGACCTCGTGCTGGTCGACCTCGAGACCGAATATGAGGTGCGCGACGAGGACGTGCTCTCCCTCGTCGGCTGGAGCCCCTATGCCGGCCGCCGCTTCAAGGGCAAGCCGGTGCGCACCATCCTGCGCGGCCGCACCATCTATCTGGACGGCAAGGTGGTGGGCGAGAAGGGTTATGGGCGGCAGGCGGTCTCCACCGCCCGCCACGCGCACAAGGCCGCGGCGGAATGACCGCAGCCGCCCCCTTCTGGCGCAGCGTCTACGACTTCCTCGAAGGGCGCTCGCGCGCCGCAGGCCTCCTGCGGATGCTCATCTCGCTCGCTTTCGTGCTGGCGGTCTGGCAGGTGCTGGCCACCTATGTGGTCACCAACAAGCTCCTGCTGGTGCCGCCGGCGGAGGTGTTCCGCGCCCTCGCCAAGGAGAGCGGCAACGGCGCGCTGTGGACCAATGCGCTCGCCACCGTGAGCGCGGTGGCGGCCTCCTTCCCGGTGGCGGTGCTGATCGGCGTCGCCATCGGCCTCGCATTGGCATCAAGCCGCCTGCTGGCGCTCACCGCCGGACCCATGCTGACGGCGCTGAACTCGGTGCCGCTGGTGGCGCTGGCGCCGCTCTTCATCGCGTGGCTCGGTCTGGGCTTCGCGTCGAAGTTCGTGCTCGTCACCATCTTCACCATCTTCCCGGTGCTGGTGACGACGGAGACCGGCCTGAAGGCCACCGACAAGATCCTCATCGAGGCGGCGCGCTCGTTCAACGCCTCGCGCTGGCAGGTGTTCACCACGGTGACGCTGCCCTTCGCGGTGCCGTTCATCGTCTCCGGCATCCGCGTCGCCTGGGCGCGGGCCCTGGTGGCCATCATTATCGCCGAATTCTTCGGCTCGTTCGCCGGATTCGGCTTCGCCATCCTCGCCGCCGGGCAGAGCTTCGACACCGCGACGCTGCTCGCCTACGTGATCATGCTGGGAGCGCTCGGCCTCATGGGCAGCATCTTCTTCGAATGGCTGGAACGCCGGCTCGCGCCGTGGCGGCAAGAATGAACCGGGGTGTGAACCAGATGGCCGAAGCACTCTCCATCGAAGGCATCAACAAGGTCTTCGAGCGCGCGGGCAAGCCCTCCGTGGAGGCGCTGCGCGACATCAACCTGACCGTCCGGGAGGGCGAGTTCGTCTCCATCGTGGGGGCAAGCGGCTCGGGCAAGTCCACGCTCCTGCGCATCATCGACGGGCTGCTGCCGGCCTCCTCCGGCGTGGTGAAGGTCTCCGGCCATGCGGTGACGCGGCCGGGCGCCGACCGCGCCATGGTGTTCCAGCAGGATGCCCTGCTGCCGTGGAAACCGGTGATCGAGAATGTCGCCTACGGCCTCACCATCGCCGGCACGCCGAAGCGCGACGCCCACGCCACCGCCCAGCGCTTCATCGACATGGCCGGCCTCAAGGGCTTCGAGCAGCATTATCCGCACCAGCTCTCCGGCGGCATGCGCCAGCGCGTGAACGTCGCCCGCGCGCTGGCGGTGAACCCGAAGATCCTGCTGCTGGACGAGCCGTTCGCTGCACTCGACGCCCAGACGCGGGAGATCATGCAGACGGAGCTACTCAACATCTGGCAGAAGAGCGGCACCACCGTGCTGCTCATCACCCACCAGATCGACGAGGCAGTGTTCCTCTCCGACCGCGTGATCGTCTTCTCCGCCCGGCCCGGCTCCGTGCGCGAGGAAATCCCGATCCCGCTGCCGCGCCCGCGGGCGCTGGAAGTGAAACGGCATGAGGCCTTCGGCGCGCTCGTGGACCGCATCTGGCACCTCATCGAGCACGAGGTGCGGAGCGCGGTTGCCGATAACCGAGCCTGAGAACGGCCCCGTCGGGGTTCCGCAAAAGGCAGCCGAGCCTATGGGCTCGGCGTGCCCTGCCGGACTTCGGGCCCAGGCCGCCCCGATCCCGCCCGAGTCGATATCCAGAGGCCCGCCAGAATGGCCGCGCCGCCCGCGATCTGGATCGGCATGATCGTCTCGCCCAGCAACGTTGCGGACAGCGCGATGGTCGCCAGCGGCGAGAAATAAAGGAACGGGCCGGCCCGCGCCGCGCCCACCCGCGCCGCGCCGTAGATCCAGAACAGGTTGCCCAGGAGCGTCGGGCCTGCCGCGATGTACAGCACCGCTAGGGTGACGGGCTCCACCCGCAGCCCAGTCGTGAACGGATCCTGCCCGCCGAGGCAGAGGAAGACCGCGTACACCGGGCAGAAGACGAGCACGAAGCCGGCAAGCGCTGTCAGCGCGGTGAGGCTCAAGGCGGAGATGCCGATGGGATTTTGCCCGAGGCTGTAGGTGTACACGGCGAACAGCACCGCGGCGGCGATGGAAGCGAGATTGCCCGCTCCGAAATGGAAGCCTTGGAGCTCCGTGGGCAGGCCCTTCATCAGGACGAGCGTGACCCCCAGCATGGCGATGAGGATGCCGGCGATCTGCGCGAAGCGGGGCCGCGCGCGCCCGACGAAGGTGGCGATCAGCAGAACCCAGATGGGCGTCGTTGCGTTCAGAAGGCCGACTTCCAGCGCCGGGCTCAGATAGGCTCCGGCATAGAGGCAGACGGAGAAGAGGCCAACGCCCACCAGGCCCAGGAGCGCGATGCGACCTGCGTTTCGGCCGATCGCGCTGCGCTCCCGCAGCAGTCCTGGCAAGGCGATCGGCAGCAGCAGTGCGAGCGCGATCGCCCAGCGCCAGAAGACCAGCGAGGGCAGCGGCAGGGCGTCATGGATCGCCCGTGCCGCCGCATGGTTGCTGCCCCACAGGAGGGCCGTGGCCAGCAAAGCGAGGATGGCGGAAAGGGGTGCTTTCCCCTGCGCCGCCACCTCAGTGACCTGAGCCGCCACCGCCGCGTTGCGACACGTGCCAGGGCAGGAGCAGGCGCTCGCAGGCCTCGACCACGAAGAACAGGGCCGTCCCCAGCAGGCCGAGCAGCATGAGGCAGACGAACACCCGCGGCGTGTCGAACTGCCCCTGCGCGGTCAGTATGGCGAAGCCCAACCCCTCCGACCCCGCCACGAACTCGCCGACGATGGCACCGACCAGCGCGAACGAGATCGCCACCTTCAGGCCCGCGAAGATGCTGGGCAAAGCATTGGGAAACCGGATCTTGCGGAGAATGTCGAAGGACGAGGCCCGGCTCGCCCGGGCGAGGTTCACCATGTCCGGATCGACCGACCTCAGGCCCAGCACGGCGTCGATGACGACGGAGAACAATGCGAGCATGAGCGCGATGGCGATCTTCGGCTCAACACCCGTGCCCATCCAGATCACGAACAGCGGGGCCAGCGCCACCTTCGGCACGCTGTTGAGCGCGACGAGGAGCGTATAGACCGTGCGCTCGATGAACTTGGAATGGACGATGCCCACCGCCAGCGCCAGCCCCAGCACCACCGCGAGGCCGAAACCCGCGAGGGTGGTGTAGAGCGTGAAGGCGGACATCTGGAGGAAGTAGCCCGGCGAGAGCAGGAATTCCTGCCAGATGGCGCTGGGCGCCGGCAGGATGATGGGCGCGGGCTTGAAGATGTAGACCGCCGCCTCCCACAAAACGAGGGCAACGGCGAGCAGGCCGATGACCATGCCGGCCTCGACGACCGATGTGGGCAGGCGACGGGGCATGGGCGGGTCGAGATTCTCGGTGGCGCTCATGGGGCATCGTCCTTCAGCACGCCCAGGCTGGCGAAGAGGTGGCGGACATGGGCGACATATCGGCCGAACTCGGCGCTCTCCCGCACGGCGAGATGACGGGGCCGGGGAAGGTCGATGTCGATGATCTCGACGATCCGGCCCGGGTTGCGGTCCATCATGACGACCCGGTCGGAGAGGAAAATGGCTTCAGTAATGCCGTGGGTCACGAACACCACGGTCTTGCGCGTGTCCTGCCAGATGCGCGCAAGTTCAAGATTGAGGTCGTCGCGCGTCATGGCGTCGAGGGCGCCGAACGGCTCGTCCATGAGCAGCAGCTTGGGATCGCAGAGCAGAGCCCGGCAGATGGCGGCACGCTGGCGCATGCCGCCTGAGAGTTCCCAGGGATGGCGGCTCTCGAACCCGCCGAGCCCGAAGCGCCCCAGAAGCGCCAGCGCGCGCTCCCGCACCGCCGGGCCCTTCAGCCCGGCGAACTCCGCTGTGATGAGCACGTTGTCGAGGATGGTGCGCCAGTCCAGCAGCACGTCGCGCTGGAACACGATGCCCATGTTCTGGGGCGGCCCCTTGAGGGCGCGGCCGTCCACGGCGATCGTTCCGGCGCTGGCATCCTCCAGCCCCGCGATGCACTTGAGCAGCGTGGACTTCCCGCAACCGCTGGGCCCGAGGATGGAGACGAACTCCCCCTCGTTCACCTCAAGGTCGATGCCCTTCAGCGCGGTGACGGGTCCGCGGGGCGAGCCGTACGTCTTGCGGACGCCAGATATCGAGAGATAGGCCATCGTCGAGGCATCCGTCATGGAGGCGACGTGAGCGTTCACTGAATGAACTCGTTGGTGAAGTAGGTGGCGGGGTCCGTCCCCGGCTTGATGGCGCCGGCGTCCACCGCGGACTTCGCCGCCTTGGCCCAGTCCTCCGGCGACTGGTAGCCGATGGGCTTGCCCTTCGTATTCGGCGTATCGAAGAAGTCGATGGTGAGCTTGATCTGGTCGGCCAGCACCTTCTTGTCCAGCTTGGCATTGGGGCGCTGCTTGATGATGGCGTCAGCCGCCTCGTCCACATGGCCGTCGCGGATATAGGTCCAGGCCTTCTGCTGCACCTCGACGAGCTTCTTCAGTGCTTCCTTCCGGCTTTCGATGGTCTTCTCGGTGGCGACGAGGCCGTAGCTCGGGAAGGTGATGCCCACATCTTCGGCAAGGATGGCCTTGGAGGGGCGATTGGCGGCGGCCACCGGAATGGCGGAGGGCTCGGTGGACATCAGGCCGTCGGCGCGTTTGGCGGTATAGGTGCCCCACACGGCGGAGGGATCCACGAACATCACGTTGACCGTGGTGCGATCAAGGCCGCCCTGCTTGAGCCAGTAATCGATGAAGGGCGCCCAGGGGCTCGCGGCGAAGACCACGAGGCTCTTGCCCTTAAAGTCGGCGACCTTGGCGACGGGAGACTCCTGGTCGACGAGGACGGCAAGGTCCGTGCGCTTGTCGATGCCCGCGAAGGCCTTGGCGGTGGAGCCGTTCTCGCGGGCCTGCGGCAGAAGCCCGACCTGGATCTGGCCCACATCCACCTGCCCCGCATTCACCAGCTGAAGCGTGTTGCCGGAGCCGCGGCCGTCCTGAATGTCCACATCGAGGCCGGCATCCTTGAACCATCCCTTTTCCTTGGCGAGGTGCATGCCGGCATGCACGCCCCAGGGCGAAAAATCGAGACGGATCGTCATCTTCTCCTCTGCCGCGGCGGCGCCGGCGGCGAGCGGGCCGGCCAGCAAAGCGGTGGCGGCGGCGGCCCGGGCGAGGCGGGCGGCGATGGACGTCATCTTCATTATTGCGATCCCCTCTTCGGCATCGAGATGAGACTATATGGTCCAATATGTCACGCAAGTGGATTTATGCATCATCGGCCGCAAATGGTTTGTGCAGTTCGTCTCTTGACGCGTATATGGATCAGAACTAACCATTCAGTCCAATAACGCAGGAGACATGTCGTGGGGACAATCACCGGCCTGGAGCACGCTCCGACGGGCGCCCGCATTGGCGTCGATATCGGCGGCACCTTTACGGACCTCGTGCTTGCCGACGGACGCGGCGCAGTGTTCCATCGCAAGGTCGCCTCCACGCCCGCGGCGCCCGAGCAGGCGGTCCTCGAAGGGGTCGCCGCCATCATCGCTGATGCCCGGCTGACGCCCGACGCCGTGAAGGAGGTGGTCCACGGCACCACCGTAGGCTCCAACACCCTTCTGCAGAAGGTGGGCGCGCCCACCGGGCTCATCACCACCAAGGGCTTCCGTGACGTTCTGGAGATCGGCCGGCTGCGCACGCCGTCCATGTTCGATCTCCAGTGGGAAAAGCCGGTTCCGCTCGTCGCGCGCCGCTACCGCAAGGAAGTGGCGGAGCGCATTCGTGCCGATGGAACCATCCTTCTCCCGCTCGACGAGGCGGCCGTCCTGAAGGCCGCGCAAGAACTGGTCGAGGCGGGCATTACGTCCTTTGCCGTGTGCTTTCTCAACAGCTACCGCAACCCCGCGCACGAGCAGCGCGCCGCCGATCTGATCGCCGAGCACTTCCCGCAGGTGCAGGTCACCAGCTCCATTTCCGTGCTGCCCGAAGCCAAGGAATATGAGCGCACCAGCACCACCGTCGTGAACGCCTACGTCCGGCCCGTTCTGGAGGCTTACCTCACGCGCCTGGAGCGCGGCCTCACCGATGCCGGCATCGATGCCCCGCTGCTGGTGTGCAACTCCAACGGCGCCCTCGCCTCTTCCGGCACGGCGCGGGAAAAGCCCGTCTTCTTCATCTCGTCCGGCCGGGCGGCCGGTGTCGTCGGCGGCTCGCGCCTCGGCGAAGCTTTGGACATCAAGGATCTCGTGGTGTTCGACATGGGCGGTACCACCGCCTCCGCATCACTGGTCCAGAATGGCGAGCTGACGCGGGTGAGCGAATACGAGTTCCGCGCCGGCATCTCCACGCCCAGCCGCTTCATCAAGGCCGGCGGATACATGATGAGCGTGCCGACCGTCGACGTGGCCGAGGTCGGCTCCGGCGCTGGCTCCATCGCCTATGTGGACCAGGGCGGGCTGATGCGCGTCGGTCCCGTCTCGGCCGGCGCCGATCCCGGCCCCGCCTGCTACGGCATCGGCGGCTCGCGGCCGACGGTGACGGACGCCAATCTCCTGCTCGGATACCTGCCCGCGCAGCTCGCCGGTGGCTCCCGCGCGCTCTCGGTGGATGCGGCGCGCGCCGCCATCGCCCGCGATCTCGCCGACCCGTTCAATCTCACCCCCGAGGATGCCGCCTGCGGCGTGCGCGACGTGGTGAACGCCAACATGGCCCGCGCCATCCGCGCGGTAACGGTGGAGCGCGGCGTCGATCCGCGTGACTTCACGCTGGTGGCCATCGGCGGCTCGGGTCCGGTGCATGCGGCGGACATTGCGCGCCTTCTCTCCATGCCGCGGGTGCTGGTGCCGGCCTCGCCCGGCGTGTTCACCGCCATGGGCATGCTGGCGGGCGACGTGGAGCGCTATTTCATCCGTCCGTTCGCGGTGAAGCTCGCCGATTTCCTGCCGTCCGAGGCGGACATGGCCTTCGCCGCGCTGGAAGCCGATGCCCGCGCCGCCCTCGCCGGCGAGGACGTGGCCGAGCACCTGATGAGCGTGACGCGTGAGGTGGACATGCGCTTCCGCGGCCAGGAAATGTCCCTCTCCGTGCCCTATCTCGCGGACCGGGATGAGCTGCACGCGGCCTTCAAGGCGGCCTATGAGGCCATCTACAGCTACTCCTCCTCCGACACCATCGAGGTGGTAAGCCTGCGGGTGATCGGCCGTGGCCTGAGGCCCGGCAAGATCGACTTCCGCGCCGCCCATGCGCGGGTGGAAGGCTCGAACGAACCCGCGAGCATCCGCCACGTCTATTACGGTGCGGAGCAAGGCCATATGGAGACGCCGGTCTATGAGCGCACGCGCTGCCCGGCGCGCATCGTCGGCCCCGCCGTCATCGAGGGGGCTGACAGCACCGTGGTGGTGCCCCCCGGCGCTACCGCCGAGGCGGACGCCCACGCCAATCTCCTGATCACCCTCGCCTGACGGGATCGCGCCATGCTCGACCAGACCGACAAGACCATAGATCCCGTCACCTTCGCGGTGCTCAAGAGCGCGTTCGAATCCATCGTCGACGACATGGCCTACACGGTCATGCGCACCGCCCGCTCCCCCATCGTGCGCGACGTGCTCGATTATTCCGCCACCATGTGCGACGCCAAGGGGCGCATCCTCGCACAGGCGAAGACCGTGGCGCTGCATCTCGGTGCCGTTCCCGACGCCATGGAGGCCATCCAGCGCCACTATGGCGACGACCTCAATCCCGGCGACGTCATCATCCTGAACGACCCCTATGACGGCGGGATGCACCTGCCTGATATCTTCATGTTCAAGCCCATCTTCGACGGTGCGCAGCACATCGGCTATGCCGTCGTGATCTGCCACCATTGCGACGTGGGCGGCCGCGTGCCGGGCTCCAATGCCTCGGATTCCACCGAGATTTTCCAGGAAGGCCTGCGCATCCCGCCCCTGAAGCTGTTCGACCGGGGCGTGCGCAACAAGACGCTCTTCGACATCATCTCGAAGAACGTCCGCCTGCCCGATCTCGTCATCGGCGACCTCGAGGCACAGCTGGCCACGTGCGCCCTGGGTGAGCGCGAGTTCCTGCGCCTCACCGAGAAGTACGGCATTCCGATGGTGGAGAAATTCCTCGCGGAGTTCCTGGACTATGGCGAGCGCCTCGTGCGCAAGGCCTTCGCCACCTGGCCCGATGGCGCCTATTCCTTCACCGACTACATCGACGGCGACGGCTTCGACGAGAGCGAAATCCCGATCCACGTGACCATCACGGTCAAGGGCGACCATATCGGCGTGGATTTCGAAGGCTCGTCGCCGCAGGTGAAGGGGGCGATCAATTCCACGCTGTCCTTCGTGAAGTCGGCCACCTACCTCGCCGTGCGCTGCGTGCTGGATGCCGACGTTCCGAACAATGCGGGCCTCTATCGCTGCGTCGACGTGACCGCACCGAAGGGCACCGTGCTCAATCCCGAATTCCCCGCGCCCGTCGCCGCCCGCGCGCTGACCGGCTACCGGGTGGTGGATACGGTGCTCGGCGCCCTCGCCGCCATCGTGCCCGAGCGGGTTTGCGCGGCAGGCGAAGGCGGCAACACGGTGGTCTGCCTCGGTGGCTACGACACCCAGACGCGCGAGCCCTTCATCGTGGTGGACATGATCAACGGCGCGCTCGGTGCGCGGGCGACACGGGACGGGATCGACGCGGTGACGAACCCCTCGCAGAACATGTCGAACATGCCGGTCGAGATCATGGAGGCGACCTATCCGCTCATGATCGAGGAATATGCGCTGCGCGACGATTCCTGCGGCGCGGGCAAGACACGCGGCGGCCTCGGCGTCGTCCGGCAATACCGCCTCCTTGCCGACGAGGCGGTGATGCAGCTGCGCGCGGACCGTTATGCCCATGCGCCGTATGGATTGTTCGGCGGCAAGCCCGGGGCGCTCTCGCGCAACCTCCTGTCCGAGTCCGGCAATTTCGAGCTGCTGGCCAGCAAGGTCACGCGCAACGTGACCAAGGGCACGGTGATCCGACACGAACAGGCCGGCGGCGGCGGCTATGGCAATCCTCTGGCGCGTCCGCCCGAACTGGTGCTGGAAGACGTGCTCGACGGCAAGATCAGCCCCGCTTATGCCCGCGACGGCTTCGGCGTCCTGGTGGTGAACGGCGCCGTCGATACCCCCGCGACGGCGGCCCTGCGCAGTGCCATGGCGGGAGAACAGGCATGAGTCTGGTGCCCGGCGATTTCTCTCGTTTCGCCATCAATCAGATCACCACGCCCTCCCTCTCCCTCGCCGAGGCGGTGGACACCTATGCGCGCCATGGCGCGCGGGGCATCGGCGTGTGGAACCAGTATCTGGAGGGCATCGCTCCCTCGGCGGCCGGCCGGCTGATCCGCGACGCCGGATTGTTCGTTCCCTGCCTGTGCACGACGGCATGGGTCAACCTCGCCGATCCCCTCGCCCGCGCGGCGGCCATCGACGAAAATCGCCGGCGGCTCGATGCCGCCCACGAGCTGGGAGCGACCTGTCTGGTCGTGGTTCCCGGCGGTCTCGCCACGGGCGAGAAAGATATCGCCGCAGCCCGCAGCCGGGTGGCAGATGCGCTGTCCGAACTCTTGCCGGATGCGCGCGCGGCTGGCGTCGCCCTTGGTCTGGAGCCGCTGCACCCCATGTTCGCGGCCGACCGCTCGTGCCTCAACACATTCCGGCATTGCCTCGATCTGGTCGAGGTCATGGGCGCGGGTACGGGCATCGTGGCGGACGTTTACCATTGCTGGTGGGACCCCGACTTCCCGGAAGGGCTCAAGGCCGCCGGCGCGGATCGCATCCTCACCTTCCACCTGTGCGACTGGCTGGTTCCGACGCGCGACGTCTATCAGGACCGCGGCATGGTGGGCGATGGCATCATCGACATCGCCTTCTATCGCCGTCTGCTGGACGAGCTGGAATATGATGGCCCGTTCGAGATCGAAATCTTCTCGAAGCTCGACTGGTGGACGCGGGACCCCGCCGAAACAACGCGCATCAGCCTGGAACGGTGCGAACCCTTCGTCGCACCACGCCCTGGCGCCGCAGTTTGCGGTTGACGGGCACGGTGGCGCGCACCCTCATGGCATTGTCGTCAACAAGGAAGGCCCGATCGTGAGCGAAAAACCCCGCAAGCGCGATTCCATCGGCACGCAGGACAAGATCCTCGCGGCTGCACAGGTGGAGTTTGCCAGAAAGGGGTACGACGGAGCCCGCGTGGACGCCATCATCGCACGCGCGAAGATCAGCAAGAACCTGCTCTACCATCACTTCATCTCCAAGGAGGAGCTGTATGTGAAGGTGCTTGAGCGCACCTACGAGGCGATGCGGCGCCGGCAGGAGGAAATTCCCCTCACGGGCCTTGCGCCCCTGGCCGCCATCCGCCGTCTGTGCGAGGCGACCTTCCAGACCTTCATCGAGGAGCCCGAGGTCATCGTGATGATGAACTCGGAGAACATCCACCGCGGGCGCCACGTCGCCAAGTCTCCGATCATCCGCCAGCTGTACAGCCGCCTCGCGGGCACCGTGGACGCGATCCTGCGCGACGGCGAACGGCAGGGCGTGTTTCGGCCGGGCGTGGATGCAATCGACCTCTACATCTCCATCTCCGCTCTGGGCTATTTCTACATCTCGAACCGCTTCACCCTGTCCATGATCTTCGATCGCGACCTGATGCGCGCGGATTATCTGGAGCAGCACCGGACCACCATCATCGACATGACCCTCGCCTATCTCACCCAGGGGGCTCCCAAGGGCCCGACGCCCGGGGAGCCGGCCGACGGACATTCGGTGCCCGCTCCCCCTCCTGCCGAGACCGGTCGAAGAAAGCGCGTGATCGCCAAGGTCTGATTGATCCTGATTGGCCAACCGCGCCCTCCCGTTCCAAGGAAGCCTGTTCCCAGGAAGCTGACTGCGATGCCGAGCTTGCCCTCCCGCGCCCCAGAGTCCCTTCTCATGTCGGGAGGACTGGCCACCGCGTTCCGCACCATTTCGCCGGATGAGGCGGCCGCCGTCCTCCACCGCCATTTCGGCCTCTCGGGGACTTTGACGCGGCTCGACACGGAGAAGGACGACACCTTCCTCGTGGACGGAGCGCAGGGCCGCCACATCGCCAAGTTCTCCAATCCGGACGAGGACCCGCGCGAGATATCGCTGCAATCCGAATTGCTCGATCACGTGGCCCTGACGGATCCCCTCCTGCCTGTCCCGCGCCTGGTGCGAACGTCTGCGGGCGAAGCCTTTCTCCCCCATGAGGACGGGCACGGGCAGATGCGGCTCGTGCGGGTGCTCACCTATCTCGATGGCACGCCGCTCGACCGGCTGGACGCGACCAGTGAAGAGCGGGAGAAGGTGGGGGCGACCCTCGGCCGCCTGCGTCTTGCCATGGCCGGCTTCTCACACCCGCACGACACGCGCGAGATCGCCTGGGACGTCCGTCATCTTCCCAAGCTCGCCTTCCTGCTGGAGCGGATCGACGACCGGGAGCGTCGCGCCAAGCTGGAACAGGGGCTGGAGCGCTTCAGAGGATTGCAGGGGCGGCTCGCGGCCTGCCGCACGCAGGTGCTGCACAACGATTTCAGCCGCTCGAACGTGGTGGTCAACCGCAAGAAGCCGGAGTTCATCGCCGGCGTCATCGATTTCGGCGACGTGGTGCGCACCGCCATCGTCATCGACCTCTCCACCGCCCTTCTCAATCATCTGAGCCCGACAGGATCGGAGCGCATGTTCGATGCCGGCCGCGACCTGCTGCGCGGCTACCTGAGCATCGCCGACCTCACGGAGGACGAGGTGCTGCTTCTGCCGCACATGGTCATGGGCCGCGTCATCGCCCGCGCGCTGATCACCACCTGGCGGGCGGAACAATTCCCCGACAACGCGACCTACATCCTGCGCAACACGCACCAGAGCTGGTCGCAGCTCGACCATTTCCTCAGCCGCTCCGCCGACGAGATCAGCGAGACCTTTCTCGGCGCAGCGACCCCGCTTTCAGCCCGCCATGTGAAGGAGGCGTTTCCGTCATGACCGCAGTGAAGGAACGCAAGGTCAACGTCGGGATGGTGAACGGCTTTGATCCGGCCAACATCTCGGCCCTCGATCCCGCGACCCGGGACATGATCGAGCGCCGGCAGGCGCTGCTCGGGCCCGCCTACCGGCTGATGTATGCCAACCCGGTGGAAATCCGGCGCGCGAAGGGCACCCTCCTGTGGGACAGCGCGGGCAACGAATATCTCGATGCCTACAACAACGTCGTTTCCGTAGGCCACTGCCATCCCCGGGTGGTCGAAGCGGTCTACGAGCAGATGCAGACGCTGTGCACACATACGCGCTATCTGCAGGACGGCATTCTGGAATTCGCGAGCCAGATCGTCCCGACCTTCGGCGATCCCATCCGCCACATCATGTTCACCTGCACCGGGTCGGAGGCCAACGATCTCGCGCTGCGGATCGCCATGCACCACACCGGGCGCAAGGGCATCGTCATCACGTCCGAGGCCTATACCGGCAATTCCTTCCTCACCGCCGGGCTGTCGCCGTCGCTGGGCCGGAAGTCCCCGCTCGGCGAGTGGGTCCGGCGCATTCCGGGGCCGGATTCTTACCGGATGAACCGCGCGGATATCGCGGCGACGCTCATTCGCCAGCTGAAATACGAGATCGAGGAACTGGAGCGGCGGGGCCAGGGGCTCGCCGCCTTCATCGCCGATTCCCTGTTCTCGTCGGATGGCATCTATGCCGATCCGACCGACATCCTCGCCCCCATCGCCGAGGTGGTTCGCGCCGCCGGCGGCGTGGTGATCGCCGACGAGGTTCAGGCGGGCTTCGGACGTTCCGGCGACAAATTCTGGGGCTTCCAGCGCCACGGCCATCGGCCGGATATCGTCACCATGGGAAAGCCCATGGGCAACGGCTTCCCCGTCGCCGCCGTGGCGGTGGCGCCCCATGTCATCGAGCGCTTCGGCAACGAGATGCGCTATTTCAACACCTTCGGCGGCAACACCGTGGCCATCGCCGCCGCGCGGGCGACCTTCGATGTGCTGAAATCGGAGGGGCTGCAGGAGAATGCGGCCCGCATCGGACGGATGATCCAGGACGGCATCCGGGAGATCGCCAAATCCGACGAGCGGATCGGCGATGTCCGGGGCGCGGGCCTCTATATCGGCGTGGAATTCGTGAAGGACCGGTCCACCAAGCAACCGGACTCCGCGACCGCCCTCGCCGTGGTGGACGGGCTGCGCCAGCGCCGGGTGCTGATCTCGGCGACCGGATATCACGCCAACACGCTGAAGATCCGGCCGCCGCTCGTCTTCTCGGCGGCGGATGCCGACCGCCTCCTCGCCACCCTGGCCGAGACCTTGAAGGCCGTATGATCAGGCCAGCCGCCGCAAGGACCTTGCGGCGGCTGCGCTTCACCGTCAGGCGGCGGTTTTCAGCGTGTCGGCGATGACCGAGACGATGGTGTCGATCTGATGCTTCTCGACGATCAGGGGCGGCGACAAGGCGATGATGTCGCCGGTGACGCGGATGAGGAGCCCCTTGCGGAAGCACTCGACGAAGACGTCATAGGCCCGCGCACCCGGCGCGCCATCCCGCGAGCGAAGCTCGATGGCACCGACGAGGCCCAGATTGCGAATATCCGCGACATGGGGCATCCCCTTGAGGGAATGCAGGGCCTCCTGCCAGTAGTTCGCAAGCTCCGCCCCGCGGGTCAGGAGCCCCTCCTCGGCATAGATGCCCAGCGTCGCAAGCCCGGCCGCGCACGCCACCGGATGGCCGGAATAGGTGTAGCCGTGGAACAATTCGATCTGGCTTTCCGGGCCGGTCATGAGGCCATCATGGACCTTCCGCGAGGCGAAGACGGCGCCCATGGGAATCGCGCCGTTGGTCAGGCCCTTCGCGGTGGTGACGAGATCGGGCATGACGCCGAAATAGTCGGTCGCGAACGGCGTGCCCAAGCGGCCGAAGCCGGTGATGACTTCGTCGAAGATCAGGAGGATGCCGTGCTTGTCGGCAATGGCCCGCAGGCGCTCCAGATATCCCTTGGGCGGCAGGATGACGCCGGCCGAACCGGCCATGGGCTCGACGATGACCGCGGCGATGGTTTCCGCGCCATGCAGGGCGACGAGCCGCTCCAGATCCTCGGCCAGTTCAATGCCATGCGCCGGCAGCCCTCGGGAAAAGGCGTTGCGCTCCATGTCGAGCGTGTGGCGCATGTGGTCGGCGGGGATCTGCGGGAAAACCCTGCGGTTGTTGACGAGGCCGCCCACTGAGATGCCGCCGAACCCGACGCCGTGATAGCCCTTCTCGCGGCCGATGATGCGGGTGCGGGTGCCCTGCCCGATCGCCCTCTGATAGGCGATGGCGATCTTCAGGGCCGTATCCACGGATTCCGAACCCGAACCGGTGAAGAACACACGGTCGAGACCGCCGTCCTTCCCGCCCGGCGCAATGGCGGCGAGCTTCTCAGCGAACGAGAAGACGATGGGATGGCCCATCTGGAAGGTCGGGGCGAAATCGAGTTCACCCAGCTGCCGCGCGACCGCCTCCACAATCTGCGTGCGACCATGCCCGGCATTGACGCACCAGAGCCCGGACGTGCCGTCCAGAACCTCGTTGCCGTCGATGTCGGTGTAGTACATGCCCTTCGCGCCCGACAGGAGCCGGGGCGCGGCCTTGAACTGGCGGTTCGCCGTGAACGGCATCCAGAAATTTTCAAGATTGGGCTGGTTGGTCCGGACGTGAAGGGTCATGCCGCTCTCCTCATGGCTGCCCTCACATCGGCCAATTGGGAAGACCGAACAAGTCGTTTTCTGAAACCCACTATCTCATTGAAAATACACGTCTCGAATGGCATCATTTGCGATATTCGCAACACCCGAAACGGGGGCTTCCGCCATGGACATCGGGGACCGGCTGCGCCAGCTGCGGCTGCTGCACGGCATTTCCCAGCGGGAGCTTGCCAAGCGGACCGGCGTGACCAACTCGACCATCTCGCTGATCGAGTCCAACACCTCGAACCCCTCCGTCGGCGCCCTGAAACGGATTCTGGAGGGCATCCCCATCGGCCTGGCGGAATTCTTCGCGTTCGAGCCGGAAAAGCCGAAAAAGACGTTCTATGCCGCCGACGAACTCACCGAGATCGGCAAGGGCGCGATCTCATATCGCCAGATTGGCGAGCGCGTGTTCGGCCGCAAGCTGCAGATCCTCAAGGAATGCTACCAGCCCGGAGCGGACACGGGCGTCGTGCCGCTCGTCCATGAGGGAGAGGAAGGCGGCATTGTCCTGTCTGGTCGGCTGGAAGTGACGGTGGACAACGTCAGGCGCATCCTTGGTCCGGGCGATGCCTATTATTTCGAGAGCCGCCGCCCGCACCGCTTTCGCTGCATCGGCCCGCGCCCCTGCGAGGTCATCAGCGCCTGCACCCCGCCGAGCTTCTAGCAGCCATTCCCTTCACGTCGCGCCTGCGACTGCCTTCAACCCTGGTCCGGGGAGGACGAACGGGCGCGCCAAGCGGCACGCCCGCTCTGCCCGCTCAGATGCGCACCACTGTGCGCCCGCGCACGCCGCCGGCGATGATGTCTTCGGCGACCTGCGGCAGGTCCTCGAGCGTGACCTCGCGGGTGACGAGATCGAAATCAGCCTCGGTGAGGAGTTCGCCGAGCCGGGTCCAGGCCGCGAGGCGGCGCGGGGTCGGGCAATTGACGGAATCGACGCCCAGCAGTGCCACGTTGCGCAGGATGAAGGGGAAGACCGTGGTGGGCAGGTCCGTCGCCGCAGCAAGGCCGCAGGCGGCCACCGCGCCGCCGTAGCGGGTGGCGGCGAGGACGTTGGCGAGGATGGTGCCGCCCACGGTGTCGACAGCCCCATGCCAGCGCTCGCCCGCCAGCGGCTTGCCGGCGGCGGCGTAGGTGGCGCGGTCCACGATGTCTGTGGCGCCGAGGCTCTTCAGGAAGTCCGCCTCGGCCGGACGGCCGGTGAGCGCGCTCACCTTGTAGCCGAGGCGCGAGAGCAGGCACACCGCGACGCTGCCAACGCCGCCGGCCGCGCCGGTGACGAGCACGTCGCCGCCTTCCGTGATGCCGTAGCGCTCCAGCGCATCGACGCAGAGCATGGCGGTGAGGCCGGCCGTGCCGATGGCCATGGCCTGGCGCGGGGTGAGGCTATCGGGCAGCTTCACCAGCCACTCGCCCTTCACCTTCGCCCGCTCGGCGAAGCCGCCGGACCAGTTCTCGCCGACCCCCCAGCCCGTCAGCACCACCTTGTCGCCGGGCGCGAAACCCGGGTTGTCGCTCGCGCGCACCGTGCCGGCGAAATCGATGCCAGGCACCATGGGCAGCGCGCGCAGGATGCGGCTCATGCCCTTCAGCGCGAGGCCGTCCTTGTAGTTGAAGGACGAATATTCGACGTCCACCGTCACGTCGCCAGCCGGCAGATCGGCCTCGGTGATGGTCTCGATGGCAATGGCCTGCCCGGCGTCGGTCTTGCGCGCCATGAGGGCGCGGAAGGTCTCGGTGCTCATTGGACGTTTCCCTGTGATGTGCGTGGACCGCGCAGGCGGTTTGCTCAGGGCCTTACGGCCTTGCGGGCCTCTTCGGCCTTCTCGTACTGGGCGCGGATATAGCGCACGAGGCCGCCGAGCGCGGCCACAGCTGCCTCGCCGTCGCGATCCCGCAATGCCGCGAGAAGCGTCTCGTGATGGGCGACGATCTCCTTCCGGTCGCGGACGCGGAAGATGATCATGTTGCTCACCGGCATGAGCGCTTCCACTACCGCGTTCATCAGGAAGCGCAGCAAAGCATTGCCCGCCGCATCCACGATGGTGCGATGGAAGCGCACGTCGGAGGCGCAGAAATCCTGATCCGAAAGGGACGCCGTGCGCTGCAGGGCGATCTCCGCCTCCAGCGCCACGAGGTGCGCGTCCGTGCGGTTCTGGGCGGCGAGACGGCAGCAGACGGCTTCCATCTCCAGCCGCGCCGTCGCCATCTCCTCCAGCGAGACGCCGCCTGTGGCAACGAGAAGGGTCACGGATGTTCCGAGGCTGGTGGCCAGTTCCTCCGGCGAGGGGCCGGTGACGAAGGTTCCGCCCGTGGGGCCGCGCCGGGAGCGGATGAGGTGGCGCGCGGCAAGCCGCTTCAGCGCTTCGCGCACCGTGGGCCGCGACACGCCGAACTGCGCCGCCAGTTCCTCTTCGGTCGGCAGGCGCTCATCCACCTTCAGCCGGCCGTCCATGATGGCCTGCTGGAGCTGATCGGCGATCTGGCTCGCCGCACTGGTGGTGACGATCTGGCCGTAGCTCGGTTCCATCTGATCCGTTCCGGGGACGCCTGTGGTCATCCCCTTGGTCTCAGATCGGCCGCGTCAAATCAACCGAAATATTATTCGTTTGACAAATCTTCAAATGAGCCTTTTGGTTCCACAGATCGCGGACGGAGATGCCGCGACGCAAGAAGACACTGGAAACGCCGGGAGAGAAGAAATGCGCGCTGCCCTCGTAGCGGCGACCGTGCTGTCGTGCGCCGTCGCCGTCCCGATCACGACCGCTCACAAGGCTTCGGCCCAGATAGCCTCGGCCCAGGATCTGCCGACGTTCCGCATCGGCGTCATGAACGACCAGTCGAGCCTCTATTCCGACATCGCCGGTCCCGGCTCCGTCACCGCCGCGCAGATGGCGGTCGCGGATTTCAATCCGGAGAAGCATGGCTTCAAGGTGGAGGTGGTCTCCGCCGATCACCAGAACAAGGCAGACATCGGCTCCTCCGTGGCGCGGCGCTGGTACGACCTCGACAAGGTGGACGCCATCGTCGACGTGCCCACCTCCTCCGTTGCCCTCGCCGTCGCCGACATCAGCCGCGACAAGAATAAGGTCTTCCTGGTGGCGAGCGCCGGAACGTCCGACCTCACCGCCAAGGCCTGCACGCCCAACACCGTCCACTGGACCTACGACACCTGGGCCCTCGCCAACGGCACCGCCCGCGCCATGATCAAGCAGGGCGGCGATTCCTGGTACTTCCTGACCGCCGACTACGCCTTCGGCCATGCGCTGGAGCGCGACGCGGCCGAGGTGGTGAAGGCCAATGGCGGGAAGGTGATGGGCCGCGCGCTGGCACCCTTCCAGAGCTCGGACTTCTCCTCCTTCATCCTGCAGGCGCAGGGCTCGGGCGCGAAGGTGGTTGCGCTGGCGAATTCGGGCGGCGACACCATCAACTCGGTCAAGCAGGCGGCGGAGTTCGGCCTGTCGCAGAAGCAGAAGCTCGTCAGCCTTCTCATCTTCCTGTCCGATATCCACTCGCTGGGCCTGAAGACGGCGCAGGGCCTCATGCTCACCAACGCCTTCTACTGGGACCTCAATGACGGCACCCGCGCCTTCGGCAAGGCGTTCGGCGCGCGCAACAACGGCCGCATGCCCACCATGAACCAGGCGGGCACCTACGCCGCAACTCTGCACTGGATGAAGGCCATCGCCGCCATGGACAAGGCGAAGGCCCATGACGGCGCCGCCGTCGTCGCGCAGATGAAGGCCATGCCCACCGACGACCCGCTGTTCGGCAAGGGCCACATCCGCGCCGACGGCCGCACCATCCACGACATGTATCTGTGGCAGGTGAAGACGCCGGAGGAGTCCAAGGGCCCCTACGACTATCTGAAGCTGGTGGCGACCATCCCCGGCGACGAGGCCTTCCGCCCCATGTCGCCCGAGACCTGCCCCATGCTGAAGAAGGCCGGCTGAGGTGACGGCGCCGGCGACAGCCGCCCGCACGGACGGCAAGGCCTTCTCCCTCGCGATCCTCGTGGTCGCGGAAGTGGCGGCGATGGCGACATGGTTCGCCACCACCGCCTCTTTGGGGGCGATCCGGGCGCAGTGGAGCCTGTCGCCCTTTCAGGAGGCCTTGCTCACCAGTTCCGTGCAGGCGGGCTTCGTCGCCGGCACCCTCCTCAGCGCGTTGCTCTCGCTGGCCGACCGCGCCGATTTGAGGACGCTCTTCTCCGTCTCCGCCCTCGTGGCCGCTCTGGCGAACGGAGCCATCCTCCTGTTCGAGCCCACCCATCCGGCCGTGCCGCTGCTGCGGTTTCTCACCGGCATGTGCATGGCGGGGGTCTATCCCGTGGGCATGAAGCTCGCGGCCACCTGGGCGAAGGGAGACCTCGGCCTGCTCATCGGCATGCTGGTGGCGGCCCTCACGCTGGGCTCGGCGTCCCCTCACGCCATGGCGGCGATGGGAGGTCTCGACTGGCGGGCTCCAGTGGCGGGCGCGGCGGCAAGCGCGCTGTTGGCCGCCCTTCTCATCCGCTTCGCCAAGGTCGGCCCCAACCATGCAAAGGCTCCGCCGCTGAAGCTCTCCAACGCTCTTGATGCGTTCCGGCGCCCGGCACTCAGGCTCGCCAATCTCGGCTATTTCGGCCACATGTGGGAGCTCTACGCCATGTGGGCGTGGATCGGCGCCTTCTTCGCCGCGAGCTTCGCCGCGCGCTATGGCGATGCCCCGCCCCTCGATCCCCGCCTCGCCACCTTCTGCGTGGTCGCCATCGGCGCCGTGGGGGCGCTGGGCGGCGGCTTCGCGGCCGACCGGCTGGGGCGGACCTTCGTCACGGCGCTGTCCATGGCGGTGAGCGGCCTGTGCGCGGCGGGCATCGGCTTCCTGTTCGGCGCCTCGATCTGGCTGGTGCTGCCGCTGGCGCTGGTGTGGGGCGTGACGGTGATCTCCGATTCCGCGCAATTCTCCGCCGCCGTAACGGAGCTGTCCGACCGCAGCCTCATCGGCACCATGCTGACGGTGCAGACCTGCGTCGGCTTTCTCATCACGCTGGTAAGCATCCACCTCCTGCCCTATGCGGTGGATGCCTTTGGCTGGCGCTTCGCCTTCCTCATCCTCGCCATCGGCCCCTTCCTGGGCGTCCTCGCCATGCTGCGCCTGCGGCTACGGCCCGAGGCTGCCACGATGGCCGGCGGCCGGCGCTGATCCCTCTCAACGAGGCTTCCATGACCTTCACCAAGATCGCCTACGAAACCCGCGACGGCATCGCCTTCCTTACCCTCAACCGGCCCGAGCGCACCAATGCGCTGGACCAGGAGATGCTCGGCGAGATCAACGCCGCCATGGACCGCGCCGAGGCGGATGCGGACGTGAAGGCGGTGATCGTGCGCGGCGCCGGCAATGCCTTCTCCTCCGGCTTCGACCTGAAGGCGCAGATGGAGGCCCGGCCGGTGGGCGTCGATGCGTGGCGGCCCGTGCTGCGCAAGGATTTCGACACGGTGATGCGCTTCTGGCACTGCCCGAAGCCCACCATCGCCATGGTGCGCGGCGCCTGCCTTGCCGGCGCCTGCGAGCTGGCGCTCGCCTGCGACATGACCATCGCCTCGGACGATGCCTTCTTCGGCGAGCCGGAGCTGAAGTTCGGCGCCGGCATCGTGGTGATGCTGCTGCCATGGATCGTCGGCCCGAAGATCGCCAAGGAGATCATCCTGCTCGGCGAGGACCGGGTGAGCGCCCGGCGCGCGGCCGAGATCGGCATGATCAACCGCGTCGTTTCCGCCGACCGGCTGGAGGAAGAGGCGCTGCGCATCGCCCGGCACATCGGCGCCATCGACCCCAGCCTCGTGAAGGAAACCAAGCGCGCCCTGAATCGGGCGCTGGAAACGCAGGGCATGTTGCAGGCGCTGGAGAGCGCGCTGGAAATCGACCTCGCCATCGAGGGCGCGGGCTCGGCGGACAAGATCGCCTTCTTCGACGTCGCGCGCCGCGAGGGGCTGCGCGCCGCCATCGCCTGGCGCGACGCGCGCTTCCCGACCCGCGAAGGCTGAGGAGGCCATGATGGCGAAGACGGGCGCGCTCTGCCGCATCCTGGACGAAGCGGCCGGCACCGTGGCCGAGGACAGCGGCGCCACGCACACCGCCGACGCCCTGCGCCTCGCGGCCTCCGACCTCGCCGCGCAACTGCGCGCCGAGGGGCTCGGGCCGGATGAGCCGGTGATCGTCGCCGTCGCCAACCGTGCAGCGGACATTGCCGCGTTCTTCGCCGTCTGGCAGGCGGGCGGCGTCGCGGTGCCGCTCCACGCCGGCGCGGCCGAGATGACGCGCGCCGCCATCCTCGACCAGACCACCGCCCGCTTTCTCGTGGCGGATGGTACCGTGTCACGCCTTGCGGAGACGCCGCCGCCGGCCCGGCCGCTGCTGGATGGCGCGGCCCTCATCGTCTTCACCTCCGGCTCCACCGGTAAGCCCAAGGGCGTGGTGCTCGCCCACGAGCGCTTTGCCGGAAAACTCGATGCGCTTCAGGCGCTGCTCGCCCTCACGCCCGGCGACAAAGTGGTGCTGCCGCTCCAGCTCATCTTCATCTTCGGCCTGTGGGTGGCGCTGCTCTCCCTGAAGACGGGCGCGCGGCTCGATCTGGTGGGCAAGTTCACGCCCGCCGGCCTCAAGGCGCGCCTTGGCGAGGCCACCGTGCTCGCGACCGTTCCCTCCATGCTGCGCACCCTGTTCGGCGAGGGAGAAGTGGCCGCGCCGCAACTGCAGACCATCCTCACCGGCGGCGAGGGGCTGGGGTCGCATCTGTCCGAGGCCATCGCGGCGCAGCTGCCCGGCGCGGGCGTGTTCGACCTCTATGGCCTCACCGAAACCGGTTCGTGCGACTTCTGCCTCACACCCGCGGAGGCGGTGACCGGGCGCGGCTCCATCGGCCGGCCGATGCCGGTAATTGAATACCTCATCTCGGACGATCCTGCCGCCGGCGCCACAGGCGCGGGGCCGGACGCGGCGGGCGAGCTCCTGATCCGCACACCCTTCGGCATGATCGGCTATCTCGACAATCCCGACCTCACCGAGGCCGCGTTCCGAGACAGCTATTTCCGCACCGGCGACGTGGCGCGGCGGCGCCCGGACGGCTGCGTGGAGATCGTCGGCCGCATCAAGGAGATCGTCTCGCGCGGCGGCAACAAGATCGCCCCGGCGGAGATCGAGACCGTGCTCTGCGCCCATCCCGCCGTCGCCCAGGCCCTCGCCGCGGGTGTGCCCGATGCCCGCCTCGGCGAGGCGCTCCATGCGGCCGTGGTGCTGCGGGCGGGAAGCGCTGCCTCTGCCGAGGAACTGCGCGCATGGTGCGCGGCGCGCATCGAGCGGTTCAAGGTGCCGGATGCTATCCACGTGGTGGCCGCGCTCCCCACCGGACCCACGGGAAAAGCCTACCGGTCGGGCATTCGTGCCCTCGCCGACGCGGCCTCTGCGCAACGCCCGTAAAGGGACGATCCGCCGTCCGAGGCTCCCCTCAAGTCTCGGCGCCCTCATGCGAGACCCAATGTCGCGCTCTCGTCGGGGAACCGTGACGCGCTTTCGCGCCTTCCTGTCCACATGCCGCCGAGGCATGTCCGAACAGCCGGGGGCGGAGGGACGCATTGCTCGACCGCAGGTCATTCATGCTGGGCGCCGCCGCGCTCTCGGCAATTCAGGTCGTCGCGACCTCCGAAGCCTCTGCTCAGGAGGGCGAGCGTTTCGATGCCGAAACGGTGCGCAACATGGCGCGCCAGCTCGCCACCAAGCCGTTCAAGCAGGGCAACCAATCCCTCCCGGCCGAGCTCGACAAGCTCAGCTACGACGATTACCGCAACATCCGCTTCAATGCCGACCGCTCGATCTGGCGCGGCCAGCGGCTGCCCTTCGAGATGCAGTTGCTGCACCGGGGCTTCCTGTTCCGCGACCAGGTGGATGTCTTCGTGGTGGCCGACGGGCGCGCCCGGCGCATCGCCTATGATCCCGGCCTGTTCCGTTTCGAGCATGGGCTGAAGGCGCCCCAGGGCGGCACGGACCTTAGCTTTTCCGGCTTCCGCCTGCACGGCCCGCTCAACCGGCCCGATTATCTCGACGAGATCGCGGTGTTTCAGGGCGCGAGCTATTTCCGCGCCGTCGCCAAGGGGCAGGGCTACGGCACCTCCGCCCGCGGGCTCGCGGTGAAGACCGCTTCGGCCTCCGGCGAGGAATTTCCGGTGTTCAAAGCCTTCTATGTGGAGCAGCCGCGCCCGGACGTGCCCTCCATCGTCGTTCACGCTCTGCTCGACAGCCCCAGCGCCACGGCGGCCCACCGCTTCACCATCCGGCCCGGAGACGCCACGGTGATGACGGTGGAGATGGCGCTCTATCCGCGCACCGACCTCACCGAGGCGGGCATCGCGCCGCTCACCAGCATGTTTCTGTTCGGACCCGCCGATCATGCGGGCTTCGACGACTTCCGTCCCGCCGTCCGTGATGCCGAAGGCCTCGCCATCACCGACGGCACGGGCGAACAGCTCTGGCGGCCGCTCTCAAACCCCGGACGCTTGCAGATCAGCGTGTTTTCCGGCTCGAACATCCGTGGCTTCGGCCTGATGCAGCGCCAGCGCTCCTTCTTCGACTATCAGGATCTGGAAGCGCGCTACGAGAAGCGCCCGAGCGTGTGGGTGGAGCCCATCGGCGACTGGGGCGAGGGCGCGGTGCATCTGGTGGAAATTCCCACCCCGCAGGAGGTGCACGACAATGTCGTCGCCTTCTGGCGGCCCAAGGACACCCTGCGCAAGGGCAGTGAATACACCTACACCTATCGCCTGCACTGGACCTGGGACATGCCCACCCCGCCGGGCCTTGGCCGCGTCGCCGGCGTGCGCGCGGGCGGCACCGACGAGCGGCGGCTGTTCGTCATCGATCTCGTGGATGGACCCATGCCGGGACTGGCGCTCGACAGCGTGCGCGTGGACGTCTCGGCGAGCGAGGGCGAGGTCCGCGACGTGGTGCTCCAGCCCAATCCCGAGATCTCCGGCACGCGCCTCTCCTTCGCTTTCGAGCCCAAGGGTGCGGCGCTCTCGGAACTAAGGGCACGCGTCTTCAAGGGTGACGTTCCCCTGACCGAAACCTGGCTCTACCGATGGACGCCCTGACGGACGCCGCTCCGGCAGCGCGTTTGGCGCCGGAACCCGCTCTGCCGCCGGAAGCGCCCCTCGCCATGCCGGCGCAGGATTTCCGCCGCAGGCCGCAGCGGGTCAGGTCCGGCACCCGGCTCGGTGCATCGCTCATCGCCCGACGCGCGTTCGTGTTCGGCGGCGCCATCGCGCTGACCGGCCTTGCCGCCTACGAGATGTACAAGGTGCTCGACGTGGGCGGGCTCACCTACCTCGAATACGCCGTTCTGGTGCTATTCGTCGTCCTCTTCGCGTGGATCGGCCTCGCCTTCACCAATGCGCTCGGCGGCGCCATCAGCGTTCTGTCGGGACGCAAGGCGCTCGATATCGATCCGGACGCCCCCCTGCCCTCCCTGACGATCCGCACGGCCCTCCTCATGCCCTGCTACAATGAGGAGCCGCACCGCGTCTTCGCCGGGCTGGAGGCCACATGGCGCTCGCTGGAGGCGACCGGGCGCGGCGACCTGTTCGACGTGTTCATCCTCAGCGACACCACCGATCCCGACGTGTGGGTGGCGGAGGAAGCGGCCTTCCTCGCTTTGCGCCGCCGCACCGGCGGCTGTTTCCACTATCGCCGCCGCGCGCAGAACACGGACCGCAAGGCCGGCAACATCGCAGACTGGGTCACCCGCTTCGGGGCGGCATACGAGGCGATGCTTATCCTCGACGCCGACAGCGTGATGACCGGCGACTGCATGGTCCGCCTCGCCGACGCGCTGGAGCGCACCCCCGACGCGGGGCTGATCCAGACGCTGCCGGTGATCGTGGGCGGGCGCACACTGTTCGCGCGGCTCCAGCAATTCGCCGGACGCCTCTACGGCCCCCTCATCGCCCAGGGGCTTGCCTGGTGGCACGGGCCGCAGAGCAATTACTGGGGCCACAATGCCATCATCCGCACCCGCGCCTTTGCCGAGGCGGCGGGCCTACCCCATCTCAAGGGGCGCAAGCCGTTCGGCGGGCATATCCTGAGCCACGATTTCGTGGAGGCGGCGCTGCTCGTGCGGGCCGGCTGGGGCGTGTACATGGTCGCCGGGCTTCCCGGCAGCTATGAGGAAGGGCCCCCTTCCCTCACCGATCTCGCCGTGCGCGACCGCCGCTGGTGCCAGGGCAATCTCCAGCACGCGGCCGTGCTGCCGGTGCGCGGGCTCAGCGCGGCGAGCCGCATCCATCTCCTCACCGGAATCGGCTCCTATGTCTCGGCGCCACTGTGGCTGCTGATGCTGCTGGCCGGCCTTCTCACATCGCTCCAGGCGCGGTTCGTGCCGCCGGACTATTTCCCCTCCGGCTTCGCCCTATTCCCGGTCTGGCCAGCGCAGGATCCTGTGCGCGCGGCGTGGGTGTTCGGCGGCACCATGGCAGTGCTGCTGATGTCCAAATTCATCGCCTTCGCGCTGATGCTCGGTGACGGCACGGCGCGACGCGGCTTCGGCGGCGGCGGGCGGACCTTCCTCGGCATGATCAGCGAGATCCTCCTCTCCGGCCTCATGGCGCCGGTGACCATGGTGTCCCAGTCCTTCGCGGTGGTCAGCATCCTCATGGGGCGCGACGGCGGGTGGAATCCGCAGCGGCGGGATGACGGCAGCCTCGGCTGGCGTGAGGCCTTCCGGCACTTCTGGCCCCACACGCTGCTCGGCCTCGGCTTCGCGGCCGCGACCGCCGCCATTGCGTGGCCGCTGATGGCGTGGATGTCGCCGGTGATCCTCGGGCTACTCACCGCCGTGCCGCTCGCGGTGTGGACCAGTCGTCCGCGCCGCCCGGGCGGACTTCTATCGACCCCGGAGGCCCAGCACCCGCCGCCGGTCCTGCGCGCGGCCACCGAGCTGCGCGCCGCGCTTACGGGAACGGATGGCCCGGCGGAGGCCGTCGAGCGCCTTGCCGGCGATGCCGATCTTCTCGCCTTCCATCGCAATGAGCTGCCCGCGCAGGGCAAGCGCCTGACCGGCGATGTCCGGCCCGATCGCCTCGTCGCGCGGGCCAAGATCGAGGACGCCCGCTCGCGCGGCGAGGCGCTGGCCCTGCTCTCGCCCAGGGAAAAGGCCGCGGCCCTCGCCGACGATCAGGCCCTCGCCCGCCTGCTCGCGCTCACCTGAACACCCGCCCCGGGAGCGGCGCGATCAGTTCCGGTCCGACACGGAGCGGCGAATGTGGGCGGCGAGGTGATCCGCCGCCGACGAGCCGCCGGGATGGCGCTCCCACAGGATGAGATCAACGCTCTCGAGCGCCGGCAGACCTTCCGCGCTGCCGAGCCGCACGAGCCCCTGCGTGCGAACGGATTGCGCGAGAACGCACACCGCGGAATCCGCCAGCGCCATGGATTGCAGCCCGGCGATGCTTTCGGAGATGCAGGCGATGCGCCACCGCCGGCCGATCCGGTCGAGCGCCGCCAGGGCGTAATCGCGATAGAGGTTGCCGTCCGGCAGCATGGCGAGTGGGATGGGGTCCGCAAGGTGCGCGCTCCCGCCTTCGGCGCCGAGCCAGATCAGCGGTTCGGGGCGCAGCAGCGTACCGGTGCCGACACGGGGCGAAACGCCGGGCATGCGGGTGGCGATGGCGATGTCGAGAAGACCCTCGCTCATGTCCTGCGCCAGCTGCCGCGAGAGCGCGCAGCGCACCGTCACCTCCACACCCGGATAGGTGTCGCGGAAGCGGGCCAGGGTCTCCGGCAGGAGAAAGGCGGCATAGAGATCCGGACAGCCGAGCGTGACGCGGCCCGCCACATCGTCCGCGGAGAGCCGCAGACGGGCTTCCTCATCCAGCCGCAACATGGTGCGCGCATGGGGCAGCAGCATCTCTCCGTGCCGCGACAGCTTGAGATGCCGCAAGTCCGGCTCGAACAGGGGAAAGCCCGCCGCCGCCTCAAGCCGCCGGATCTGCAGGCTCACGGCCGGCTGGGTGCGGTTCAGGCGCCGGGCGACGCGGGTCACGCTCTTCTCCTCCACCAGGAGAACGAAGGTGCGCAGCAGGGCAATTTCCAGCGACCGGGACATGCCGATCATTAAAATAACTTTGGAAAGTGCAAAGCAATATAAATTTGATTTGATCTGAATGCACCTATCTAATCTATGAGCGATCAGGATTGACTATCTGATAACTGCTCAAGATCTGAGATTTTGATGCACATCAAAAAGGCATTTGCGCAACAGCGAGGCACTGTCGCCCTGCGCCGTGGAGACGATGTGAACCCCAGCTCCTTCCTTCAGGTCAAAGGTCTGACCCGGCGCTATGGCGGCGTCGCCGCACTCGACGGCGTCACCCTCGATCTCGCCCGCGGCCAGGTCACCGGCCTCATCGGTCCCAACGGCGCCGGCAAGACGACGTTGCTCAACGCGCTGACGGGGCTCGCACGGCCGGAGAGCGGCGCGGTGCTGCTGGAGGGAGAGAATGTCACCGGCCTGCCGGCCCATGTGATGGCCGGCAAGGGCGTGGTCCGCTCCTTCCAGATCGTGCGCGAGCTGGCCAGCCTCACCGTGTTCGAGACGCTTCTCGCCGCTCCGCCGGCCCAGAGCGGCGAGACGGTCGCCGGCGCCCTGTTCGGCCGCCGCAAATGGTGGGCGCAGGAGCGCGCCAACGCCGATCTCGCCCGCGCGCTGCTGGAACGGGTGGGCCTTGTGAAGCTCGCCGACCAGCCGTCCGCCATGCTCTCCGGCGGCCAGAAAAAGCTGCTCGAAATGGCGCGGGCGCTGCTGATGAAGCCGAGACTGATCCTGCTCGACGAGCCCGGCGCGGGCGTCTCGCCGCCGCTGCGGCTGGAGATCGTGCGGCTGGTGCGGGAGCTGAAGGCGGAGGGCCTTTCCTTCGGCATCGTCGAGCACGACATGCATCTGGTGGAGGAGGTGTGCGACCACGTTCACGTCCTAGCCCAGGGGCGCGCCCTCGTCTCCGGCACCTTCGCCGAGGCCACGGCGGACCCGCGCGTCGTTTCCGCCTATCTCGGGGTGGCGGCATGAATGCGCGCCCCTGCGATCCGAAGGCGGAAGAACTCTCCCTCGCGCTCGCCGTCTCCGGCCTGCGCGCCGGCTATGGCCGGGGCGGCGACATCGTGTGCGGCATCGATCTCGCCCAGAAGGCCGAGAGCATCGTCGCCGTCATCGGCCCGAACGGCTCGGGCAAGTCGTCCTTCATCAAGACCATCGCGGGCCTCGTGCCGACACGGGCCGGAACGGTGGCGGTGACCGGGCGGGACATCACCACGCTCTCGCCGGCGCGCCGGGTGGCGTCGGGGCTCGCTTATGTGCCGCAGGAAGCCAACATCTTCGCCACCCTCACCATCGCCGAGAACCTGAAGCTCGCAACCGAATTCCTGCGCGGGCGGGCCGGCGTCGGGCCGGAGCAGCGGGAGAAGGTGCTCGATCTCTTCCCCGAACTCCGGCTCAGGCCGCGCACGCTCGCCGGCAATCTCTCCGGCGGCCAGCGGCAGATGCTGGCCTTCGCCTGCGCCCTCCTCGCCAATCCCGAGGTGCTGCTGCTCGACGAACCCTCAGCCGGCCTCTCGCCCAAGATCGTCGGCGAGACCATGGAGGCGGTGGTGCGCGTGCGGGAGGCGGGCGTCACCGTGCTGCTGGTGGAGCAGAACGTCGCCGCCGCGCTCGGCATCGCCGACGAGGTGGTGGTGCTGGTCGCCGGCCGGCTCACGCTCCGCGCCTCAGCCGCAGACATCCGCCAGGCGGACCTCGCCGGCCTCTTCTTCGGAAAGGCGGCCTGAGCCATGGCGCTTCAGCTCTTCCTCAACGGCCTCGTCACCGGCCTTCTGCTCGCCTTGCCTGCTCTGGCGCTGACGCTGGTTTTCGGCATCCTGCGCTTCGCCAATTTCGCGGTGGGGGCGTTCCTCACCCTCGGAGCATATGCGGCCTACACCGCCAACGTGGTGCTCGGCCTGCCGCTGCCCATCGCTGCCGCCGTCGCCGCGGCGACGGTGGCGCTCGCCTCCATCATCGCCGATGCCCTGGTGTTCGAGCGGCTGCGGATGCGGGGGTCCATCACGCTGCTCGTTGCCTCCATGGGGGTGTCGCTGGTGGTGGAGAACATCTGCCGCTTCATCTTCGGCAATGCGGCCAGAAGCTTCGATCTCGCGGTGGCGCGGCCCATCCGCTGGAATGGCCTGCGCATCAATCACGAACAGCTCATCATCGCCGGCGTGGTGGTGATCGCGCTGGTGCTGCTGCACCTTCTCATCACCGCCTCGCCGCTCGGCCGGGCCATGCGGGCGGTGGCGGACAATGCCTCCCTTGCCGCCGTGCGCGGGGTGGAGCGGCGCACCATCGCCCGCATCACCTTCGCCCTCACCGGCGCGCTGATCGGGCTCGCCGGTGTGCTGGCGGGGCTTGATCGCGCCATCGATCCGCTGATGGGCTGGAACTACCAGATCCCCATCTTCGCCGCCGCCATCCTGGGCGGGCTGGGCAGCCCGATCGGCGCGGTGGCGGGCGCGCTGCTTATCGGCGTGGCGGAGGAAATGTCCGCCCTCATCCTGCCCGTCTCCTTCCGGCAGATCGTCAGCTTCGGCGTCATCCTGCTGCTCCTCCTGTTCCGCGCCAACGGCCTGTTCGGGGCCAAGGCCATCCGAAAGTGAGGGTGCGGCAATGATCTCCTACCTCGTCACCGTCATCATCCTCGTCGCCATCGCGGCCCTCGTCGGGCTGGCGCTGAACCTGCAATGGGGCCTTGCCGGGCTGGTCAATTTCGGTGTCGCCGGCTTCGTCGCGCTCGGCGCCTACACACTGGCGATCAGCGCGCCGCATGTGGGCTGGCTCGCCGGTCTCGCGCTGTCCGCGGCGGTCTGCGCCGGGCTGTCCATGCTGCTCTCGCTGCTCACCATCCGGCTGGAGGAAAACTACCTCGCGATCGTCACCATCGGCTTCGCCGAGATCGTGCGGATCCTGCTGCTCAATCTCGGCGACCTGACCGGCGGTGCGCTCGGCATCGCCGATATTCCCCGCCCCTTCGCGGGCATCACGCCGGCGGGGTGGGGCGATGCGGTGATCCTCGCCTTCGCGCTGGGGCTGGTGGTGATCGTCTTCGCCTTCAGCGAGGCGCTGGTCCGCTCACCCTTCGGCCGGGCGCTGCGCGCGGTCCGCGACGATGCGACGGCCGCAGCGGCGCTCGGCAAGCCGGTGCTGGCCCTGCGGGTGCGCGCCTTCGCCATCGGCGGCGCCATCATGGGGCTCGCGGGGGCGCTCCACGCCTTCTTCCTCACCTATATCGACCCGAGCCAGTTCACCCCCATCATCACCGCCTATGCCTTCATGGCGGTGATCGCCGGTGGGCGCGGTTCCAATCTCGGCCTCGTGCTCGGCGCCGGCTCGATCATGCTGATCCTGGAAGCGACCCGCTTCCTGAAGGACGTGATCCCGGGCGTCGATGGCGTCCAGCTCTCCGCGCTGCGGCTCGGCATGATCGGGGTGGGCATCGTCCTGCTCCTCATCCTGCGGCCGGAAGGCCTCGTCTCCGAGCCGAAGCGCCGCTTCGCCGATTTCTTCCCGCCCGAAAGCGAGAAAGCCTGATGCCCCGCGTCGCCCCCCTCACCGCGACCGACCTGCCGCCCCCCTATGCGGAGGTCTTCACAGCCTTCGCCGGCGGCTATTCCGACTTTCGCGACCAGGCGTCGGTGCTCGCCCACGTGCCGCCCGCGCTCGACCATCTCTACCGGATGCTGATGGAGCTGCGGGCGCGGGAAGGCGTGCCGTTCCGCTACATCGAGCTGGCGGTCGTGACCGTCTCGAAGCTCAATGCCTGCCCCTATTGCGTCTCCCACCACACCCCCCTGCTCGAGGTCGAGGGCGTGCCGGCGGACGCGGTGGCCGCCCTCCCCGAGAGCAACCATCCCGCCTTCGATGCCGCCGACCGCGCGGTGATCGACTACGCCCGGCTCGTCACCCAGCGCGCCTGGGGCATCCGCGATCACGTGTTCGATGACCTCCGGCAGCATTTCACCGAGGCGCAGATCGTCGAGCTGACGCTGCGCGCGGCGCTCGCCGGCTTCTTCAACCGCTTCAACGACGCACTGCAGATCGATGACGGCGCCGCGGAGGCGCTGCTCCACCTCCACCCCGAACCCGAACCCGACACAGCAGCAGGAGAACAGCCGTGACGCGCAGTCTGCCCCTCACTCGCCGGCACGTGGTCGCCGGCCTCGCCTCGCTTCCGGCTGCCGCCTTGCTGGGCCGGCCCGCGGCGGCACAGGCGGCCGAGATCCCCGTCGGCATGGTCCTGCCCTTCTCAGGTGCAACCGGCCCCTATGGCCCGGACATGAAGAAGGCCGCCGAGATGGTGGTCAGATGGGTGAACGATGCCGGCGGCATCCTCGGCGGCCGTCCGCTGAAGCTGTTCATTGAGGATTCCGAGACCAACCCCACCGTGGGCGTCACCGCTACCAAGAAACTTCTGGAAGTGAACAAGGTGGAACTGGTGGGCGGCTTCTGGGGCAGCCCCATCGCACTGGCGGCCAAGCCCATCATCCTCGCCGCCGACAAGGTGCAGATGGTCTCGTGCTCGGCCAATGCGGTGACCGAGGGCGACACCAAGGGCATGGTCTTTCGCTTCCAGGCGAAGAGCACGTCCTGGGGACCCGCCGGCGCGAAGGTGATGAAGACCATCGGCGCCAAGACGGCGGTGGTGCTGGCCCAGCAGAACCCCTTCGTCGTGGCCATGATTGAGCCGTTCAAGGCGGAGTTCGCCAAGCTCGGCGGCAAGGTGCTCGACGTGGTGATGTACAACCCGGACCAGCCCTCCTACCGCTCCGAAGTCGAGAAGGCGTTCGGCGGCGATCCGGATGCGGTGTTCTGCCTGTCGCTGCTGACGGATTTCGTCTCCATCGCCAAGGAGGTCTATCGCGGCGGCTTCAAGTCCAAGATCGTCGCGCTCTCCATCGGCGCCGATGCGGAGGGCAAGTTCCTCCAGGCGGTGGGCCCGGAGGTGGCGAACGGCATCTACCACCTTCAGCCCGCGCCGCCGTTGGACGCGCCTTCCTACAAGAGGTTCGTCAAGGAGATGGGCGCGGCGCCCGGCACCGTCTTCCTCTTCGCCGGCAATGCCCATGACCAGATGTGCGTGACGGCCCTCGCCATGGAGCACGCCAAGTCATCCGACGCGAAGGTGTGGGCGAAATCCGTGTTCGAGGTCTGCAATCCGCCCGGCGAGGAGGTGGACGACGTGGTCAAGGGCCTCGAACTCATCCGCGCCGGGAAGAAGATCAAGTTCGTCGGCGCCGGCGCCACCTGCGACTTCGACGCCCGTGGCGACCAGATCAACCGCTCCTTCCTGGTCCAGGAGATCAAGGGCGGCAAGAACGTCTCCCTCGGCATCATTACCTGACGCCAATTCCAAGCCCACCCTTCCCCGACACGGTCGGGGAAGGGCCATCCAGTATGACCATCAAAGTCTCATCATCAGCATGCGCGGGGCATCCGGCGCGTGAACCGGAAAGCCTTGCCCGAAATCGGGACAGGGAGGATCAACCATGCCAAGACCCATGCATCTGTGCGGCTTCCTGATCGCCGGCCCGGTGGTCCACAGCCACGCCATCTGGCGCAATCCCGCCCATGACACGCCGTTCCTCAGCCTCGACCACTATGTGCGCATCGCCCGCCTTCTGGAGCAGGGCTGCTTCGACTTCCTCTTCTTCGCCGATCGTCTCGCCATCGCGGACCGCTATGGCGACAGCCATGCCGCCGGCCTCGCACGCGGCGACCAGGATGCGACCCGCATGGACCCCATGCCCATCCTCGGCGCCATGGCGGCGGTGACGCGCCATATCGGCCTCGGCGCCACGCGCTCCACCACCTACGACGCGCCCTACAACATCGCCCGCGAGTTCGCGACGCTCGACCACATCTCCGCCGGACGGGCGGCATGGAACGTCGTCACCTCCATGAATGACGGGGAGGCGCTGAACTTCGGCACCGTGCCCCATCTCGGCCATGACGAGCGCTACGACCGCGCCGACGAGTTCATGGAACTCGCCTTCCGCCTTTGGGACAGCTGGGACGAAGACGCCCTCGTCCTCGACCGGGCAGCCGGCATCTATGCCGATCCCGCCAAGGTGCACTACGTGAACCATCGCGGGCCGTGGTTCCAGTCGCGCGGGCCGCTCAACATCCCGCGCAGCCCGCAGGGACGGCCGGTGATCGTGCAGGCGGGCTCCTCCGGGCGCGGCAAGGCGTTCGCGGCGCGCTGGTCGGACGTCATCTTCGCGCTCCAGCCCAATCTTGAGCGCATGCACGCCTTCAAGGCCGATGTCGCGGGCGCGCTGGAAGCCGCCGGGCGGCCCCCCGGGGCCAGCAAGGTGCTGATGGCCATCATGCCCTTCATCGGCGCTACCCGCGCCGAGGCGGAGGAGAAAGAGGCCCTGCACGATTCCCTCGCCGACCCGGTCGCCGGCCTCTCGACGCTGGCCGCCCACGCCAACACCGACTTCTCCAGCCTGCCGATGGACGCCACGGTGAAGGAGATCGCCGCCTCCGGCAGCCAGGGGAACCTTGCGGCGCTCCGCAGCATCACCCCCGACGGCGGCATGACCATCGCCGAGGCGGGCGGCGTCTATGCGCGCGGCGTCATGTGCCCGCGCGCGGTGGGCACGGCAGCGGAGGTGGCGGACCAGCTCATCGCCATCATCGACAGCGGGGCGGCGGACGGCTTCGTCGTGTCGCCGGCCTTCCTGCCCGACACGTTCGAGGACTTCGTGCGCGAGGTCGTGCCGCTCCTGCAGGCCCGCGGCTACCTGCGGCGTGGATATGCCGGCGGCCAGTTGCGCGACCTCCTCGCAGAGGGGGCGGCCTGATGAGCCGCGCCGCTCCCGTCGCAGCGCCGCCCGTGGAGGCGGCGGATTTCAAGGCCGCCATGCGGGCGCTGGCGGCCAGCGTCACGGTCATCACCTCGCGCCGCGGCGACCAGCTCAACGGCATGACGGCGACGGCGGTCTGCAGCGTCAGCACCGCCCCACCGCAGATTCTCGCCGTGGTGAACCGTGAGACCACCTCCCACGGGCTGATCGCCGACACCGGTGCCTTCGCGGTAAACATCCTCGCCGCGCACCAGCAGGATCTTGCGGGCCGCTTCGCCCGCCGGCTGGACCAGCCGTTCGAGGGCGTCGCGCACGGGTGGGGCGAGACCGGCTGCCCCCTCCTTGCTGAAGCGGTGGCCGTGATCGAGTGCCGGCTGCGCGAGCGCCACCACGCCGGCACTCACACCATCTTCGTCGGTGAGGTGGTCGGCGTCAGCTGCCGCGGTGCCGAGCCGCTGCTCTATTTCGATGGCGGATATCGCCGGCTTGCGGCGACCAGCGGCGCAGTGGTCTGAGGGGATCAGACACCGTTCTTGCGCCGCGCCCCGCCTCCGGCCCATCTTGCGCCCGTTCGCAAGAGAGAGCCGATCATGCCGAAGGAAGACGTGGGACCGACGCACCCGATATCGCAAAGGGACAGCCGCCGGCCGGCCCTGCGACGGAGCTGGCTGTTCGTGCCCGGGGGTGATCGCGCCGCTCTGCTCGGCGCGGCGCAGTGTGGCGCCGACGCTTTGATCCAGGAACTGGAGGACTTCACGCCGCCCAACCTTCGCCCTCAGGCGAGGGCCATGGCCGCCGAGGTCTTCTCAGCCTGGCGCGCGACCGGCATCGTCGCCTGCGTCAGGATCAATCCGCTGGAGGGCGACGGCCTCGCCGACCTCGCGGGGGTCATTGCGGGCCGGCCGGACGCAGTGCATCTGCCCAAGGTTGCCGAGCCCGCCCAGATCACCGCCCTCGACGCCGAGATCACTCGGCATGAACTGCGGCTCGGCCTGCCGGCCGGCGCCATCGAGATCGTCCCGAACATCGAGACGGCCCGCGGTATCATGCAGACCTACGCCATTGCCACGGCCAGCCCGCGGGTCAGTGCCGTGCTCTGCTCCACCGAAGATCTGGCCGAGGACCTCGGCGCCCCGCGCAGCCGGGCGGCCACGGAACTCGCCTATGCCCGGCAGCGACTGCATCTGGAGGCACGGGCCGCCAGGGTGGTGTCCATCGACTGCCCCTACACCTTCGCCGATGTGGAGGGATGCGAGGCGGATACGCGCTACGGACGCCAACTGGGGTACGCGGCCAAGAGCGCCGTGGATCCGGCCCATGTGGCGGTCATCAACGCCGTGCTGACGCCTTCGGACGGCGACATCGCCGAGGCAGGCGAGATCGTCGCGGCCTTCGAAGAGGCGCGGGCGGCGGGGCTCGACCGCGCCCGGCTCGGAGACTTCCTCATCGAGGTGCCCTTCTATCTCGCCGCCAAAAGGCTCCTCTCCCGCGCCGCGGAACTGAGCGCCGCAAGCGCCGGATTGCCCTGAGCCGCTCAGGTCCCGCAGCCCAACTCGGCGAAACACGCCTCCGGCGTGCCGAAGGCGGAGGCGAGCGTGACCGCACGGCGGAACAGCGGGGCGAGGGCGTAGTGACTCACCCGCGATCGCCGGAACGCCGACAGCGCCCCGCGGCCAGCGACGCAGCCTAGGTTTCCCTGCGGCTTGCGTCATCCCGGCTCATCCGCACGGTGTTGCGCAGGATGCCGATCCGGTCGACGTCCAGTTCAATGACGTCCCCATACGCGAGAAAGCGATCGAGTTCGAGCCCGCAGCAGCCGCCGACCGTGCCGGACGCGATGATCTCGGCGGGATGCAAGGTTTCGTCACGGGAGATGTAGGCGATCATGTCCTCGAAGCCGTGCAGCATTCCGCGCATGTCCGTGCGGATCCATTCCTCGCCGTTGACCTTCACGCAGACCTTGAGATCGCGGTAGTCACCAAGCTCGTCCGGGGTGACAATCCATGGGCCGAAGGCGTTGCCGCCGTCGAAACTCTTGCCCTTGGCCGGACCAAGCCAGCCGGTCATCTCGACGCTTTGCCGGTCGCGGGCCGAGAAGTCGTTGAAGATCGTGTATCCGAAGATGTGTCCGGCCGCCTGCGACGCGTCGATGTTGCGCCCGCCCCGGCCGATCACCGCGGCAATTTCCAGCTCGAAGTCCATGATGTTGCTGTAGCCCGGCCAGGCAATCTCTGCATCCGGGCCGACGACATTGAAGCGGTTGCTGATGTAGTAGACCGGCAGCTGCCGATAGACGGCAGGGATGCCATCTCCACCTGCGGGCTCGGGCGGCGACCGCCCCTGGAGACGCGCGGAGACGCGCGCCATGCCGGCGGCGCCGTCGCGGATGTGGCGTTCGAAGACGCAGCAGTCGCGGAACTGGGCCGGAACCGGCAATGGCGCGAGAAGGCGGACCTCCGAAAGCGGAGTCGTGAAGTCGCCCTGCGACGTGCCGGCGGCCGCCAGCCGTCGCAGGTCGGCGAGGGCATCCGGTCCGGCCGTTATCAGCGCCTCCATGGTGCGCAGCCGCTCATCCCGCCCGCCTGCCTGCGCGCTGGAGGCGGCGTAGGGATCGAAGATGATCGAGCGTTCCGTGTCGACGACGCCCAGCCTTTGTCCGTTGTCCGTCAGATAGGTGGCAAGCTTCATGATGCGTCCTTTCGGCGTCTCAGTCGTGGACCAGCGGGCAGGCACTGCCCTTGAGGGGCGGCATGGCGTCAGCTGAGGAGATCTTCTTGATCGCCTTGTAGATGTCCCAGGGCTGCTTGGATTCCGCGGGGGACTTCACCTGGAACAGGTAGTAGTCACGCGAAACCAGACCGTCGGGGCGGATGGTGCCATGGGTTGTCGCGTCCTCCACCGGCGTGCGCCGCATCTCCTCGGTCACCACGGACGGGTCGCGGCTGCCGGTCTTGCGCACCGCCTGCAGAAAATGTCGGACGCCGCTATAGGTCCCCATGTGCGTCATGGATGGCGCGTAGCCCGTCCGCTTGCTGAACGCCTTGGCCCATTCCCGCGTGCCCTCATCGAGGTCCCAATAGGTGGGCGCCGCGACGTACATTCCCTGCGCGTTCTCAAGTCCGGCGCCGAACACCTGATGTTCCCAGATCATGGGATTGGTGAGCTGCTGGCCTCCCTGGCGAACGCCGAACTCGGTCGCCTGCTTCACCTGGTTGGCGACGACCCCGCCCAGGATCGCAACCACGTCGGCGCGGGAGGCTTGGGCGGTCGTCAGGAACGAGGTGAAGTCCTCGGTGAGGATGGGAATGCGGACCACGCCTGCGACCCGTGCATCGCGGCTGTTGAGGTCCGCGAGCATCGTCTCCTCGGTCGATCGGCCCCAGGCCGATTGCTGGGAGATCAGGTACCAGCTCTTGAAGCCCTTATCCATCAGGGCAGACGCAATGACATGCGCGTTGGAATAGGCGTTGAACGCCCACACGAAACCACCCTTGGAACAGGCGACGCCGAACAGGTCGTTGGCGCCGGCACCGGAGAAGATCGCGACCTTCCCCTTTTCTCGTACCACGGCCGCAACCGCGAGGCCGACCGCCGAGCCGATGGTGTCGGCGATGATGTCGACCTTGTCCACGTCGAACCAGCGGCGCGCGATCGCGGCCCCCACGTCCGACTTGTTGAGATGGTCGGCCCGCAAGATCTCGATCGGCCCGAGATCCTTGAACTCTTCCGCCGCCATCTGCGCGGCCACGACCGAGCCGGGACCGGAGAAGTCGGAGAAGACCCCGCTCATGTCCGAAAGCACGCCAATCCTGATCGGCTCGGCCGCGACGGCCACGTTCGCGGACAGCGCCGCAAATGAAAGCACCAGAGCGGCCCATCTGGATCGCAGATTCATTTTGTTTCCTCCCAATTTTTATTTGAATTTCTATCGGCTCGACATGGTGCTTCGGCGTGCCGCGGTGGCCGCTTCGTCGATGCCGTCGTCGCTCAGCACGACGCCGTAGTCCCGCTCGGCGCCCTCCCGGCTGACATAGCCGAGGCGCACGTCGCGAAGGACCTCCTCCACGGCCCGTTCGACCGCGGGCCCGAACCCGCCGCCGCCGCCGCTGCGGACATAGACGAAGTCACCCGCGCTAAGCCGGCGTTCGCCCTTGCTGAAGCTTTCGCGCGTTCCGTTCGCGCGGAGGATCTCCACGCTCGCGGACAGGCCGGCGCCGCCCCCATGCACACCCCAGGGCGGGCAGGCGACTCGGTCGAACCCGACCACCAGACGGCAGTCACCGAGGATGCGATAGACCTTCTCGACCCCGAGCCCACCGCGGTGCCGGCCGACACCACCGCTGTCGGGACGCAGGCGCTTGGCCTCGATGCGATAGGGAAAGAAGCTCTCCTGCATCTCCACCGGCACGTCAGGCACATCGCCGTGGCCGTTGGAGCGGTAAGGGCTTGGTCCGTCGGCGACTGCCGTCGCGCCCCAGCCGCCCGTCACCGTATCGAGATGCTGGAATCGCTCGCCGGTTTCGGGATTGCGGCCGTCGAAGGCGTGGATGCCGTAGATGCCGTGATGTGCCGCCGCCGCCCGCTCCGGCAGCGCCTGGCCGAAGGCATTGAGGATGGCATCGACAACGGTCGGAACCGTCGACCCCGAATGCCCTATGGCCGCGTCCGGGGATGCGCTGAGAAACCGGCCATCCGGGATCTCGACCCGCAAGCGCCTGAAATCACCATCGTTCACCGGCGTGTCGGGAGAGAACATGTACTTGCAGGCGATGCGGGCGGCGGCGATCCCGCCGCCGTTGCGACCGGCATTGAACGGGCCCGCCGTCTGGGGGCCGAGGCCGGACAGGTCGACGAGGATCTCCTCGGCGCTCAGCGTGACGGAGATGTCGACGGGAACCCGGCGGTCGGGCGTGACACCGTCGTCGTCGAGTTCTGCGCGTGCGATGTAGGTTCCGGGCCTGGCCCGCGCGAGGGCAGCCTTCACCGCGTGGTCCGCGCCGTCCCACATGGCCACGATGGCGGCTTTGACGGCTTCGAGGCCGTGGCGCGCGGTGATCTCCTGAACCAGATCGTGACCGGTCTGGCAGCCGGCGATCTGGGCTTCTACATCGCCGAGCAGGAAGGCCGGAAAGCGGGTATTGGCGGCGATGAGCCTGAACAGCTCCGGCCGCTTGCGGCCGCGTTCGAGCAGTTTCAGTGTCGGCAGCTGCAGTCCTTCCTGCCACACGTCGGTCGTGTTGCTCGCGACGCACGAGCCGGGCACCGAGCCGCCCACGTCGACCCAATGGACGAGCACGGCGAAGAACCCGATCAGCTCGCCCTCGACCCGGACAGGCGTGTAGGCGACCACGTTGTTGAGGTGCTGCCCCAGCCAGGCCGGATTGTTGGTGACGACGATGTCACCGTCATGGATATGGTCCGGCCCCAGAACCTCCAACCCCTCGCGGACGGCCGTTCCCAGGGCGTTCGCGACGAAGATCGGCAGGCTGCCGCGGGACTGCACGACGAGGCGGCCGACGGGATCGACGAAGCCGACCGAATAGTCCTTGTACTCGTAGACCAGCGGACTGAAGGCGGTCCGCTCGATGTTGCGCTCGATCTGGTTGGGGATCGCGGCGAGCTGGTGGCGGATGATCTCGAGGGTGATCGAGTCGATCGGCGGCCTGGCCGCCATGGCACCTGTGGTGCGGGTTGCAAGCGTCGTCACGATTATCTCCTAGAAGCCCCCGGGCAGGTGATGCGGAGTTCGCCGAGCCGGCCCACCTCGACCCGATCGTGGGGGCCGACGATGGTGGTGGCGCTGTATTCCTCGATCACCGCCGGCCCTTCGGCAGCAAATCCCACCGGCAGTTCCGCCCGCCGATAGATCGGCGTGGCGAGGCGCCCACCCGCGGCTTCGAAATGCACCTGCCTCCAGCGCGGTACGGGTGCCGCTGTGGCCTCGACCTCGGGAACGAGGTCAGACAGATTCGGGCGCGGGATGGCCACCAGCGCGCCGACGCGCAGCACCACGAAGTCAATCTCGCCGCCGTCATTCAGCCGCCCGTAGCGGGCCTTGTAGCCGGCCTCGAAGGCCCGTCGCGCCGACGCCGTGGTGAACGGCTGCTCCAGGCGCACGCGCACGGTGTGCTTCTGGCCGCGGTAGCGCATGTCCGCTTCATACTCGAAGGTCGCGCCCGCCACGCCGAACTCGGCGGCGGCATTGTCCGACGCCTCGGCGGTCAGCGCCTCGAAGCCGGCGCGGACCTCCTCTATCCCAGCGTCGCTGAGGCGCGTGAGTATGGTGCGTGCGAGGTCGAGCCGCGCCTCCGCCATGAGCATGCCAAGAGAGGAGAAAGCGCCTGGCTGGGGAGGCACGACCACCAGGCCGATCCCCAACTCGCGGGCAAGCTCGCTGCCGAAGATCGGGCCACCGCCGCCGAAGACGAACAGCGCATAGTCCCGGACGTCGCGTCCGCGCTCGATGGTGATTTCCTTGATGGCGCCGGTCATGGTGACAACCGCGAGGTCCAGGACGCCCTGCGCGACACGGTCCGTGCCGCCCTCGCCCTCGAAGCCGAGGGGCGTGGCGAGGTGATCGCGGATCGCGGCCCGGGCCCCATCAAGATCGAGGGGCAGGCGCCCGTTCATGAAGCTGTCGGGACCGATGCGGCCGAGCGCGACGTTGGCGTCGGTGACGGTGGGCTCGACGCCACCCCGGCGGAAGGCGATGGGGCCGGGATCAGACCCCGCGCTGCGGGGGCCGACCCTGAGGCGGCCCTGCGCGTCGATCCAGGCGATCGACCCGCCGCCTGCCCCCACCTCCACGATATCGAGGACCGGCGTGCGCACCGGGAAGCCCCGTTCATAGCCGCCGACATAATAGGTGCTCTGGACGTCGAAGCTGCCATCCTCGACCAGCGCGCACTTGGCCGTCGTGCCGCCCATGTCGAATGCGATCAGACGGTCAAGCCCGAGGGCCGTTGCATAGGCGCCGGCCCCGATGCACCCGCCGATGGGGCCGGACTCCAGAAGAGCGATAGGCTGCCGGCGCGCCTGTGCCGTCGACATGATCCCGCCGTTCGAGCCCATCATGTACAGGGGACCGTCGAACCGCTGCTCCCGCAGCCGCGCAACGAAATCAGAGATGTAGCGGTCCATGTTGGTGCCGACATAGGCGTTGGCGACCGCGGTGGTCGCCCGCTCGAACTCCGACCATTCCCGGCTGAGCCGCGTCCCGCTGGTGACGAACACACCGGGCAGAAGGCGAGCCAGGATCGCCTCGGCGCGATCCTCGTGGTCCGAATTGCGATAGGCATTGATGAAGGAGACGGCCACCGCCTCCACGTTCGCCGCCCGGATCGCCTCCGCCACCGTCTCCAGCGCCGGCTCATCCAGCGGGACGAGCACCGCGCCGCTGTGATCGATCCGCTCCGGCACCTCGAAGCAGAGCGACCGGTCCACCAGCGGGGGATTGCGGCGGAAGCCGATTTCAAACGGGATCGGCCGGTTTCCGCGCGCCATCTCCACGACATCGCGAAACCCGTCGGTGGTCACCAGCGCCACCCGGGCGCCGCTCCGCTGGATCATCGCATTGATGACATGGGTCGTTCCGTGCTTGAGGAGGCGCGCCTCGCTGAGTTCGGCGGACGTATCGCGCAGGCCCTCAAGCACTCCGGCGACAAGATCGCCGTAGTTCGTGAGCGTTTTGCCGAAGTGAGTTTGGCCGTTCTGGGTGTCGTGGACGGCGAGATCCGTGAAGGTCCCGCCCGTATCTGCCGCAATGAGGTATCGCATCCCGCCCTTCCTGTTTCGCCAAGCCTAGCGAAGGGGAAAAGGCGAAAAAGGCCGCGCGGCGACGGACTGGCGTGCAGATTTTACATCAATCCGTAGCGGGTTCCGAAAGGGCCTTCAGGGTTTCGAGCAGGTAGTCGGCCATCAGGCGCACCCTCGGCAGGCGCGGCCGCTCCGCATAGGTGAGCCAGACGGCAGGGTCTCGGCCATCGGGGTCGACACTCCTGAAATCGGCAAGCACCTCCTGCAGATCGCCTCTCGCGATCGGCGGCGCAGCCATCAGGTCGGCGATCCGGATCAGCCCCAGCCGGCGTATCGCCAGGTTCAGCAAAGCCGGATAGCTGTTCGTCTCGATCACCGAACGCACGTCGCGCGTGACGAAGGCGCCTTCCTGATTGCGAAAGGTCCAGCGCCGCGTGTCGTTCAGGCTGTGCACGAGGCAGTTGTGCCCTTCCAGGTCGTCGGGCGAGGTCGGCGTCCCGTGAGACCTGAGATAGTCCGGCGCGGCGCAGATGAGCCGGCGATAGGTGTGGATCCGTCGACCGACCAGTGTCCCCTCCGGAGTCGGACCGACATGGATGGCGATGTCATATCCCAGCTTGATCGAGGCGATCGGGTCCTCCTGCAGGGAGAGCACGAGCCGGACCCGGGGATACTGCTCGCGAAACCGCGTCACCGCGTCGAGCAGATACCTTGGCCCCATATAGTCGTTGGCGGCGATGCGGACGGTGCCGACCGGCTCCTGCGCCTGCATGCCGATCTCGCTGCTGATGTCCTCGTAGCTGGCGATGGTCTGCTCGGCCCACCGGAAGAACCGCGCGCCCGCATCGGTCAGCTGCACCCTTCGGGTCGACCGGAGCAGAAGCCGCGCGCCCATCGTCTCTTCGAGCGACGCGATCCGCCGGCTGGCGAGGGACGGCGAGATGCGCAGAGCCTCCGCACCAGCCGCGATGCTGCCCGAATGCGCCACCGCGACAAACAGACGGAAGGCATCGATGTCCGGCATGCACACAGGCTCCATATTTTCCCGCCAGCCATAAGTGAGGGCCAGCTGGATTTCAGGTCGTCATGGAACCGAGGAGTGCGAAGATTTTCAATCCATTGCAAGCGGGCGAGCGGTGGATGACCATGGGGGCGCCCCAGATCCAATCAGGGGCGGTGAGATCAATGGACCGGCGCCCGTCGAGACAGGGAGGCACCGCGTGCGGGCGCGGGCGGGACCAGGCTCATCGATAGGCAGTCACCTGCTGCCGCTGCCGGCCAAGCCCGGCGATTTCGAGTTCCACCACATCCCCCGGGCGGAGCCAGACCGGCTCGGGCTTCATCCCCATGCCGACGCCCGGCGGGGTGCCGGTGGCGATGATGTCTCCCGGCAGGAGGGTCATGTAGCGGCTGCAATAGGCGATGATCTCCCGGACGCCGAAGATCATCGTGCGGGTGTTGCCGCTCTGCATGCGCCGCCCGTTTACGTCCAGCCGCATGTCGAGGTTCTGCGGGTCTGGCACCTCGTCCCTTGTGACGAGGAAAGGCCCCACCGGGCCGAACGTGTCGCAGCCCTTGCCCTTGTCCCATTGGGAGGACTGCATCTGGAAGGCGCGTTCCGATACGTCGTTCACGACGCAGTAGCCGGCCACGAAGTCGAGCGCGTCCGCCGCATTCACATGGCGAGCGGTTGTGCCGATCACGACTCCGAGTTCGACCTCCCAGTCGAGCCGTGTCGAATGGGGCGGCTGGATAATGGGGTCGTCCGGCCCCGACAGGGCCGATGGCGCCTTGAGGAAGATGATCGGCTCGTCCGGCACCGCCATCCCCGCTTCGGCGGCGTGATCCGAGTAGTTCAGGCCGATGCAGATGAACTTGCCCATGCCGCTGTAGGGCACGCCGAAGCGGGGCCGGCCCTCCACCTCGGGCAGGGAGGCGGGATCCACTGCGGCCAGGGCGGCGATGCCCTCGGGTGATATCTCCCGGGGGCCTATGTCGGCGCGGATGCCGGAGAGGTCGCGCAGCCGGCCGTCACCATCGACGAGACCCGGCTTTTCCGCGCCCGGGGCGCCATAGCGGCAGAGCTTCATAGTCGTTCATCCCAGATTGAAAGAAATCGTCGAGCAGCCGGCCCGTCAGGCCACCGTCACGCCTGCATCCACTGTCCACGCGGCGCCGTTGACATGGGCAGCAGCCGGCGAGAGCAGAAAGGCGACCACGCTCGCCACGTCTTCCGGCGCACCATAGACCGCGGTGCCGGCCCTTCGGATGCCACCGGCGGCGGCCGCCTTATCGTCGAGCGCGCGGATCATCCGCGTCTCCACCGGGCCGGGCAGGACGGCATTGACCCGGATGGCGGTGCCCGCCATGTCGAGAGCGGCGACGCGGGTCAGGCCGAGGACAGCGTGCTTGCTCGCCACATAGCCGGCGAGCCCGGGCCGTCCCCGGATGGCGGAGGTGGAGGCCATATTGACCACCGCGCCCCGCCCCCTCGGCCGCATCCGCGCCAGCACGTGCTTGAGGCCGAGGAAGACGCCACGCACATTCACCGCCATCACGGCGTCAAAGGCATCGTCCGGGTAGTCGAAGATGGGCGCGACAGCCCCCTCGATGCCGGCATTGTTGGCGAAGAGTTCAATGGGGCCGAGCTGCCCCTCGGTCTCGGCGACGAAGGCCGCGACTTCCGCCGGCGACGAGACATCGGCCGCGAGGAACAGGGCGGCACGACCCGCCCCTTCCACCAGCCGGGCCGTCTCGGCGCCGAGCGCCACGTCGCGGTCGATCAACGCCACGTCGTGCCCGGCAGCGGCCAGCTTGAGCGCGATGGCGCGCCCGATGCCGCCGCCGCCGCCCGTGACCAGCGCGACGCTCACGACTTGACCAGCGAACAGCCGCCTTCGGACAGCGGACGCCACACCTGCTCCGGCGGAATGGACTTCACCACCGTGTAATAGTCCCACGGATACTTGGATTCAGCCGGCGTCTTCACCTGGAACAGGAACATGGGGTGAATCTTGCGGCCGTCGACGCGGATCGAGCCCTTGCCGAACAGCGGGTCGTCGGTGGGCAGCGCCTTCATCTTGTCCACCACGGCTACGCCGTCCGTGGCCCCACCCACGGCGGACACGGCCTTGAGATAGTGCAGGGTCGACGCATAGGCCCCGGCGTGCAGCGCGCTCGGATAGCGCCCGTCATTGCGCGGCGCGAAGCGCTTGGTCCAGGCGCGGGTGCCCTCGTTGAGGTCCCAGTAGAAGGACTCCGTGAACTGGAGCCCCTGCGCCACCTTGAGTCCCAGGGAGTGGACATCGGTGACATAGAGCACGGTGGCCACGAGGCGCTGCCCGCTCTGCGGGATGCCGAATTCCACCGCCTGCTTGATTGAATTGATGGTGTCGCCGCCGGCATTGATGAGGCCGACCACCTGCGCGCCCGACGCCTGCGCCTGCAAGAGGAAGGAGGAGAAATCCTGCGTGTTGAGCGGCGCGCGCACGCCGCCGATCACCTTGCCGCCGGTGCGGGTGACCACGTTCCGGACGTCCTGCTCCATGGCGTGGCCGAAGGCGTAGTCGGCGGTGAGCGTGAACCAGTTCTTGCCGCCGGATTCAACCACCGCGGTGGCGGCGCCGGTGGCAAGGGCATAGGTGTCGTAGGTCCAGTGCACCGTATTGGGCGAGCAGGCCTTTCCGGTGAGGTCCGAGGAGGAGGGACCGGAGGCGATCATCACCTTGTTCTTCTCGCGGGCGATGGCGGCCACGGCGAGCGCGACGGCCGAGTTCGGCACGTCCACGATCATGTCGACACCCTCGGTGTCGAACCACTTGCGGGCGATGCCGGCGGCCACATCGGCCTTGTTCTGGTGGTCGGCAGCAATCACCTCCACCTTCAGCGGCTTGCCGGCGGCATTGAAATCCTCGACCGCCATCTGGGTGGCAACCACCGAGCCCTTGCCGGTCACGTCCGCATAGAGGCTGGACATGTCGGTGAGCACGCCGATCTTGATCGTCCTCTGGTCCTGCGCGAAGGCGATCCCCGGCATCGCCAGCATCAGCGCGCCGGCGGCCACCACGGCCCGGCGGGAGAGCGATGGCGGGCGTCGGAACCGGGCGATGGTCTCGTCTGTCTTGCGGGTCATGATATTCCTCCCTTCATTCTTGTTCTGGTGTCAGCTCAGGGAATGAGCCGCTTGAGCAGACGACGGTCCTCCACCGCGAAGCCGCCGCCGTAGACGTCGGAGACCATGAACTGCGCGGAGAGGACTTCCGGCTCCAGCTCGGTCAGCGGATCGAAGACACTCTCGTGCAGGTTCATGACCGCGCGGCCGGCGACAGGCGCGGAATAGGCGATGGGCGTGCGGCGGTAGACGACATCGGCATAGGCCGTCTCCAGCCGCTCGGGGTGCGGCAGACGACGCACATGGATTTCGCCGCCGGGTTGCTCGCCGTCGTCCACGAGGCGCACGATGGGAGCCTGCGGATCGGGCGTGAACGACACCTCCGCAAGCGGCACGCCGCGCCGGATCACCGCGCTCTCGATGGCGCCGGTCTCGGCCTCGTCGAAGCGGAAGGTGCAGTCCTTCTTGGTGTAGCCGAACAGCTCGCGGCCGGCCGCGATGCCCATGGGGTCGGAGCAGTACATGTAGATGTGCGTCTGGGTGAACAGGTCCTCGTAGCGCACCGCCACCGTCACCATCAGGTCGAACATGCGACCCTGATGGAGAGAGAGTGTGTGTCCCGGCGAGGCCATGAAGCGGAAGGCGACTCGGTCGTTCACCAGATCAAACGGCGTGTCCGCGAGCAGCGCCCGCGTCTTCGCGGGATCGACGCGGGTCATCACTTCCAGCGTGCGCAGCGCGCATTCCCACTCCACCGGATAGGCCGGGGAATACGGCGGGTTGACCCCGCTGCCGGGGTGCATCTGATACTTGCCGAACATCGGTCCTCTCCTTTTGTGGCGGACCCCGGCGCGCGGGGCGTGTCGTTCAGACGGGCGCGGCAATGCGCGCGGCGGGTTCGGGATAAGCGGGCGCGTCCAGCAACGCGCGGGCGGCGTCGGACGTGTCGGTGAGGCCGCACAGGGCCATGGTGAGGTCGAGCTCGCGATGGATGAGTTCGAGGCAGCGCGTCACCCCCGCCTCGCCCATGGCGCCGAGGCCATAGAGAAATGCCCGGCCGATGAGCACGCCGGCTGCGCCCAGGGCCAGCGCCTTCAGCACGTCCTGCCCCGAGCGGACGCCGCCATCAAACAGGACCTCGGTGCGTGCGCCCACCGCTTCGGCGATGGCCGGCAGCGCGGAGATGCTGGAGGGCGCCCCGTCCAGCTGGCGACCGCCGTGGTTGGACACAACGATGGCATCCGCCCCCGCACGAACGGCGGCCCGCGCATCCTCCGGGTCCATGATGCCCTTCACGATGAGCTTTCGGTCCCAGATGCGGCGCAGCCACCGCACATGGTCCCAGCCGAGCGTCTGGTCGAACTGCTCGGACACCCAGTGAGCCAGAGAGGAGGCATCGCTCACCCCCTCCACATGGCCGACGATGTTGCGGAAGGTGCGCCGCTCGGTCCGCGCCATGTTCAGGCACCAGCGCGGCTTGGTGGCGAGGTTGACGAGATTGCGCAGCGTGGGGCGCGGCGGGGTCGAGAGCCCGTTCTTGATATCGAGGTGGCGCTGGCCCTGCACGGGCAAATCCATGGTGAGCACCAGCGCCGAGCAGCCGGCATCGCGGGCACGGGCGACGAGCCGCTCCATGAAGGCGCGATCCTTCATCAGATAGAGCTGGAACCAGAAGGGGCGCGAGGTTTGGGCGGCCACGTCCTCGACGGAGCACACGCTGACGGTGGACAGGGTGAAGGGCACGCCGAACCGCTCGGCGGCGCGTGCGGCGAGAATCTCCCCGTCCGCCCACTGCATCCCCGCAAGACCGGTGGGCGCGAGCGCCACCGGCATGGCGACATCCTCGCCCAGCATGCGGCTGGAGAGATTGCGCCGGGAGATGTCGATGCCGACCCGCTGGCGCAGGCGAATGGCGGCAAGGTCGTCCTCATTCGCCCGATAGGTCGCACCGGTCCAGGAGCCGCAATCCACGTAATCGTAGAACATGCGCGGCACCCGGCGCGTAGCGAGGCGGCGCAGGTCCTCGACGCAGGTGATGGGCGCATTCGGGAATATCACTCTGGCTGTCCTGGGCGCGATCAAAACGTACTTTGGATTCAAAGTACGTTTTATGTTAGAAGCCATGCGACGGGTCCTGTCAAGGGCACGTGCCTCTTGCGCAGGCCCGTCGCTGCCGATAGGCGCGGGCGATGCCGCGCAGGGCCCGGAGGAACGGAGCAGGCCATGGGGGACGCAAAAACCAGCAAGGACGCTGATGCCGCGGCGGGCGGCTCCCTCCAGGATCGGACCTATCACCAGCTCCGCGAGATGATCGCCGCCGGCCAGATCCGTCCCGGCGAGCGCCTGCTGGAGGCGGAGGTGGTCCGCGCTTTCGGGATCAGTCGGTCGCCGGCGCGTCAGGCACTGGAGCGGCTGCGCGAGGATGGCGTGGTGGAGCCGCTCGAGGGGCGCGGCTACCGGGTTCCCGGCGGCGAAGCCTCCGACACCGCGGTGCTCGATCCGGTGGACGTGTCGGCGCCCCGGCAGTGGGAGCGCATGTATCAGGAGGTCGAGCAGGAATTGTTCGTGCGCACCCTGTTCGGTTCGGTGCGGCTGAACGAACTACGCCTCGCCGAGCATTTTGGCGTCAGCCGGACGGTGACGCGGGACCTGCTGGCGCGGATGCACGGCGTCGGCCTCATCGCCAAGGATCATGCCGGCCACTGGATCGCCGAGCAGATGACGCCGGATCGCATCCGCCATCTCTATGAGCTGCGCTGCCTGCTGGAGCCGGCGGCCCTGCGTCAGGCGGCTCCCCGCGTGCCTGCCACCGTGCTGGCGGACATGCGCGCCCGCATCCTCGCCACCCGCGCCCAGACGCCCATCAGCAGCACGCGCTTCGACGAGGCGGAAACCGATCTTCACATCACGCTGCTCGGCTATTGCGCGAACCCGGAGATCATGCGCGCCCTGAAGCGCACGCACCTGCTGTTCGGCCCCACCCGCCACCTCTTCGATCCGTTCCTGGGCATTCCCATCCGGCTGATCGTGGCAGCGCTGGACGAGCACATCGACATCATCGACCTGCTGCTGGACGCCCAGCCGGAGCGTGCCGCGAAGGCGCTCGAGGCCCATCTGAGGGACGCCGTCGAGCGCTGGCTCCGCCGCTTCGAGATCACCGCCAAGGGCAAGCCGATCCCCGTCCCGTCCTATCTCCAGGCCGTGGCGGACTGAAGGGCAGGTCGGCCGTGTCCCCGCTGGCGCCCATCCGCCTTCCCCGAGCCGATCGCCCACCCCGGCCTTGAGGAGGATCAAGCGGGGTGCCGCATCATCCCCCAGCGTGTTGCGGGTGTGGCTGATGGCGATGAGTGGACAGGGGTCTACATGCGCCGGGGCCATACCGCAGCGAGGAACTGACGGTGGGCGACGAGGCAGCCATGATGGCGCACCAGGAGGGCGAGGACGGCGAATTCCTTGCGGCTTGCCCCGGCGACCGCCGGCAGTCTACGACGCGGAGACTTGGGCCGTGCCGATCATGCTGTCTCGGGTGACGAGGCGGGCGAGATCCTCCTCGCGCGCATCCTCCGTGCCGGCTGGGCGGCGGGGCAGCACGAGGTAGCGCATGTCCGCATTGCTGTCGTGGACGCGCACATGCACGTTTTCCGGCAGGGCCATGCCGAATTCCTCCAGCACCGCGCGCGGCTCGCGCACGGCGCGGGCGCGGTAGGATTTGGAGATGTACCACCACGGCGGCTGGCCCAGCAGAGACCGCGGATAGCACGAGCACAGGGTGCAGACGATGAGGTTGTGGAGATCGTCGGTATTCTCCACCACCACCAACTGCGCCTCCTTGATGGTGAAGCCCAACTCCGCGGCGGCGCTGGCGCCGTCCGCCAGAAGGCGGGCCTTGAAGGCGGGGTCCACCCACGCCCGCGCCACCAGCCGTGCGCCCCATTCGGGCCGGGGGGCCTCCAAAGCGGCGATCACCTTGTCCGTCTCCTCGGGAGCGAGGAGGCCTTCCTCTAGAAGGATCTGGTGCAGGGCACGGGTCATCAGGGCGTAATAGTCCGCGCCGTCATACCCCTCGATCACGGGAATGGCGCTCATCTCGGCGGGGGTGGAGGTCATGGGGCGTCGTCCTGTGCCGGCGCGAGCCAGTGGTCGTAGACTTCGATTTCCAGCGTGTCGTCGGGCGCCCCGGCATAATCGGGCCACAGGTCGCGCTGGCCGAGCCGCACGCGATAGAGGTCGATGGCCGGCAGGCCCGGCCGGGCGCAGGACAATTCCTCGGGATTGGGATAGGCGCCGCAATGGCGCTCCACCACCCCCACCTTGTGCCGCACATACCAGGGAATGCGCACATGGCCCGGCTTGCCTATGTCGAGGATCCGCACGCGATCACCCGGCGCGAAGCGGGGGGCGCTCATAGTGCGGCGCTCCCGGTCGGCAGGGAGATCGCGGGCTTGTTCGCAACCGTCTTGGTCACGTGGTCCACCTGTCGGCATTCCATGGCGGCGATGGCCTCCATCCGCGCCAGCACGGCGGCGCGGGGCACGATGCCCTTCTCGTCCAGCAGCACGGTGAGAGCTTCCGCCCGCCGCTCGTAGAAACCGAGGGTGTTGTAGAGATCTTCGCCGAAGCTCTCGAACACGCGGCGGATCTCGTCGAGGGAGACGATGCGCCCCTTGGCCTCCAGCGCGCCACGAATGGCCTCGGACAGCTTCTGCCAGTCGGCGAAGGCGTATTCGTCCTTCGCAACCGCGCCGGCCGGCCGGCCGCCGATGTCGTGATAGCCGCGAAAGGGGCCTTCCGGCTGGCCCCGGGGCGCGTCTGAAGTCATGGGGCGCTGCTCCTCACCGCCGTCTGGAACACCTCCAGCGCATGGGCCTTCAGCGCCACGAAGCGCGGGTCCGAGATGGTTTCGGAATTGCGCGGCCGAGGCAAGTCGATGTCCATGTATTCGGCGATGCGGGACGGCCGGCGGGTGAGCAGGAGTACCTTGTCGGAAAGCCAGACGGCCTCCTCCAGGTCATGGCTGACGAGCAGGGTGGTGGTGCGCGTCTCCGTGAGCACCTTCTGCAAAAGGTCGCGCATGGTCAGCGTCATCTCGTAGTCGAGCGCGGAGAAGGGCTCGTCGAGGAACAGGACCTCCGGATCCACCACCAGCGCGCGCATGATGGAGACCGTCTGCTGCTGGCCGCCGGACATTTCATAGGGGTAGCGGTTGAGGTCGAACTTGAGGTCGAACTGCGCCGCCAGCTTCTCGATGCGCCGCTCCCGCTCCGCCTTGGGCACGCCCATCATCTTCAGCGGATAATGGATGTTGTCGATGGCTCTCTGCCAGGGAAACAGCGCCTCCCGATAGTTCTGGAACACATAGCCGATGCGCGTCTCGGCGATGGTCTTGCCGTCGAACAGGATCTGGCCGGCATCATAGGGCAGGATGCCGGAGATCATGTTGATGAGCGTGGACTTCCCGCAGCCGTTCGGCCCGAAGATGGAGACGATGCCCCCGCGCGGGAAGTCGATGTCGAAGCCGGTATAGACCGGATTGCCGCGGAACGTCTTGGTGAGCCCGCGGATGGTGATGTGCGTGCCGGGCGTGAACCAGGTGAGGTCCGGCAGGGGGGCGCCCCCTGCCGGCTCACGCGTGGTGGGCTCCACCGTAGTCATGACAGGGGCGGTCATGACAGGTCGGACGGCTTCAGAATGAAGGGCTTGATGTCGAAGTCCTGCTTCAGCGCGCCCTCGGACCGGAACACGTTGACGAAGGTCTGGTAGGAGGTGAGGTCGGTCTCGTTCAGCTCGGTCCACGGCCGCAGATAAGGCTGGGCGACGATCTCCACCTGGTCCGGCTTCACCGCCGTGTAGGCGGGCAGGATGGAGCGCAGGGACGTGTAGTTCTTCTCGGCCATGATGGTGGCCTCGTCGAGTGCTTCCACGAAGGCCTTGGCCACCTTGGGCCGCTCCTTGATGAACTTGGTGGTGAGCAGCGACACGCCCGAATAGAAGGGGTCGTAGACCGCGAGCGACATGGGATTGGTGATGGCGCGCTTGGCCTCGCCCAGCGCGACGGCGATGGAGCCGACCGGCTCCAGCGAGAGCGTCGCATCCACCGTGCCCGCCACCACCGCCTGCACCTGAAGGCCCACGGCGAGCTCCACGAGGCGCACGTCCTTGTCCGGATCGAGGCCCGCCTTGCGCACCATGTAGCGCGAGAGGGTGCGCCACTGGATGCCCGGCAGGTGGCCCAGCGACTTGCCCTTCAGATCGCCGAAGGTGGCAATGGGGGAATTGTTGGCGACGATGAGCGCATCGTTGATGCGGTTCACCTTGATGCCGCCGCCCTGCAGGCCGAACACCTTGAACGTGCCGGGAAACTGCGTCTCGGCGATCACCGCGATGCCGGCGGCGGCGCCCGGCGCGCCGGCATCGGCCCGGCCGGAAACGAGGGAATCGATGATCTGGTTGGGCGCCTGGAAGCGCACGGACTCGATCTCGATGCCGCGCTTCTCGAACAGCTTCTGCTCCAGCGCCACGTAATAGGCGAAGGACTGCATGATGGGCAGCCAGGAGACCACCACCTTCTCCTTCGGCTGGGCCCGGAGCGGCCGGGGGAAGGACGAGGCGGCGGCGAGCGTCGCGGCGCCGGCGCCGAGAACGAAATTGCGGCGGGTGGTCATGGTCGGTTCCTTCAGGGGCAGGACAGAGCAGGTCGGGACAAGGCGGGGGTGGTCAGCGGCCGGCCCAGTGGACCAGCAGCTTCTCGGCGGCGAGAAACAGGAGGTTGAGGCCGTAGCCGAGGATGCCGGACACCAGGATGGTGCCGTAGAGCTGCGGCAGGTCGAAGGTGATCTGGCTGTCGATGATGCGCTTGCCGAGGCCGTTGTCGGAGCCGATGAACATCTCCGCCACAACGATCACCACCAGCGCCATGGACACGCCGGTGCGCAGGCCGATGAAGGTCTGCGGCAGGCTCTCGTAGAACATCACGTCCTTGAACACGCGCAGGCGGGAGGCGCCCATCACGCGGGCCGCCAGCATGCGGGTGGGCCGCGCGTGCATCACGCCATAGGCCACGTTGAACAGGATGACGAGGAAGGCCGCGAAGGCCGCCACCGAGATCTTGGAGAAGTCGCCGAGGCCGAAAATGATCATGAACAGTGGAAACATGGCCGTGGCTGGCGTGGAGCGGAAGAAGTCGATCAGGAATTCAATGGAGCGATAAAATTTCTCGCTGGCGCCCACCACGATGCCGAGCGGCACGCCCAGAATGGCGGCGAGGGCGAAGGCATGGAGCGTGCGCTGGAGCGTGTAGAGAAAGTCCTGCCCGAGCCCTGTGCCCATGTTCTCCCAGATGGCCTGGAGAGTGCGCACGGGGGAAGGGAGGAGCTTCGGCGTGACGAGGCCGGCGACGAAGACGCCATACCAGATGAGAAAGAGGGCCAGCGGCCCGATGGCCATGAACCCCCAGCGACGCCATCCCGAAATGTCGGATTGCATTTATTTGCCTATTTTTCAATCAGAAATGGACGGTTGCATACTGGGACCGTGATGTCTGAACGCCCGCGACTTCGCTCGCGCAAGCGGGGCGTCCGCCGTAGGTTCCCAAGCAAGCGCGGGGCCAGCTGCCGGTGGCGTCGGTGTGGTTTCGCGCGGCCGCGGCAGCCCAGCGCAGAAAAGCCCGTTGGCTCAAAAGCCTATGCCATGGCGAGATGGGCACGGCGCACGCATCGAAAAGAGGTAGCACGCGGGCCACGCTACCTCTGATTTAGATCGCTCGTGATAAAATAAGACTAAAACTTAGGCAAATGCATATCTAGTGTATGCAAGATGTCTCGCGTGGCCGCTGTGGTGCGGTTTCGCTTGCCGCCCGCTCGCGCCAAGTCATTGAATAAAATTCAGTTTCAGTTTCACGATAGATCGCGGCCCGCATCTTGCTCCGCGCCGGGCGGGCGCTGGATGCGGCGCCCGGTCAATCTGGAGGAGCCCGTGCCCGTCATTGCCGCCGACCCTTATCCCTGGCCCTTCGACGGCGTCATCTCGCCGAAGGACACCGCGCTGGTCGTCATCGACATGCAGACCGACTTCTGCGGCCCCGGCGGCTATGTGGATGCGATGGGCTACGACATCTCGCTCACCCGTGCGCCGCTGGAGCCCATCTCCCGCGTGCTCGCGGCCATGCGCGCTGCGGGATACTGGATCATCCACACCCGCGAGGGGCACCGGCCCGACCTCTCCGACCTGCCGGAGAACAAGCGCTGGCGGTCGCGGCAGATCGGCGCCGGCATCGGCGATCCGGGGCCGTGCGGCAAGGTTCTGGTGCGCGGCGAGGCGGGGTGGGAGATCGTGCCGGAACTGGCGCCGCTGCCGGGCGAGATCGTCATCGACAAGCCGGGCAAGGGCTCCTTCTACGCCACCGACCTGGAGATGATCCTGCGCACGCGGGGCATCCGCAATCTGGTCCTCACCGGCATCACCACCGATGTCTGCGTCCACACCACCATGCGCGAGGCCAATGATCGCGGCTTCGAATGCCTGCTGCTGGAGGATTGCTGCGGCGCCACCGACGCCGGCAACCATGCGGCCGCCGTGAAGATGGTGAAGATGCAGGGCGGCGTCTTCGGCGCGGTGTCCAATGCGGCCGACTTCATCGCCGCCCTTCCCGCCTGAGCGCCTTTCACGCGCCGGCGCAAGCCGGGTCATGGCCCAGAAGCGCGTTATCCGCCAGCCACGTACCGGAATTCATCCCGACGTAGCGCCGGAAGCGGCCGTTCAGGTGGCACCGGCTCAAGAGGTGGCGGAACGAATCCGCCACCTCGGTTTGTCCGCCTCGCTCAGCCAGATCAGTAATCAGGCGCGGCGGGATCACGCCTTCCACGGCCTCGAACCGCGAAAATACCATCCTCGACTAAATGCCGCCGAACCTGCTCATGGGCTCCCCCGCCCTTCCTCAGCCACCCCTTCGCCGTTCTCCGCGACGAAGATCACGCCGGCGGCTTCGAGGGCGGCGCGGATCACCGTGAGAGTGGTATTTCTTGGCGCAGACGCTCCTCCCTCAAATTGCCTGATCGTCGCAACGCCGACTTTCGCAGAGGCACGTGATCGACGGCGCCGCGTTCGAGCTGTTCGGAGATTATGCTGACGATTGACGCTGGGGTCGCCGGAACGGCATCCCGATACTGACCTTGGGACCGCATGACCTATGCTGCAGAAGCCCCCCTCCGAAGCGTCAGCTGAGGCGAGTTGTTGGCACTGCGCCTTAGCGGCGGTATCCGGCAGACGGCGCGGGCATGGCTTCCTAGCAAACGGAATCCTGCGCTTCCCTTCGCCATCGTCAGTTTTCGGATACCTACATGTAATGAAGTACCGGCCGGATCGATCAAAGACGATGACGACGTGCTCGCCAAAAAGAACCGGAACGGGACAAATAGAATGGCATGATAGCCAGAATACTCTGGCCGTGCTTATTGTCTCGTCGCCCCACCGAAGCGAGAGGAGGCAGCGTGATGCCATATGTCTGTGGTCGATTCCCGTGCCCGTCTCCAGGCTGCGAGCACTGCGATCCGCTCATCATGAGCCTGCCTGTCCCGGATATCACGCCGCCGCCCTACCGGCCCGGGTGGGAATGCCCCCGCTGCCACAAGAGCAACGCGCCGCGGGTGGTGACCTGTGACTGCTCACCGGACAAAAGGGAAGGCGAGGCGAACGGCAATGCCAGTCTCTTTCGCCAAAACCCTTGAGGCCGTGCGGCATTTCGCAAGGCACTCAAGCCGTCCACGGTGAGAATCCACTTCGACCCCGTAGATCCTTCCGACCAGACTTAGATCGCAGCCAAATGCCGCGTATTGCAGGCGGAGATGCTCTCTTGGCAACGCGACGGCGGTGCCCCGCGGGCGGCGGCACCTTTCGGGCGCGAGTCCGCATCTCCCGGCTCCGGCCTGGCAGGCCCGGAGCGCGAACGAAGGGGGCGCAGTGACCGCCGGAGCCGACAGAATTCGAGATCGGTGGCCCAGCTTTAATGGCCACGATAAGTGGCAAGCGTGCCGCCAACTACCCGAGCAGGGACCACGGCGTGAAGAGGCCGGCGGACGATACTGTCGTCCGCCGGCCTCCAGCAGTTATCGTTTCGTCCCGTCCGACTATTCCGCGGCTTCGAGGCCGCCGCCCATCCCGACACCTTCGCGCGCGCGGCGATCCAGAACGGACACGAGCCAGGCCGTGAAGAAGGCGAGGGGCATGGAGACGATGGTGGGCGGGTCGATGGGGAAGATGGGCGCGGCATTGCCCAGCACCTTCACCCACACCGGCGGCCCGAGAACCGTCAGGGCAACGGCGGCGGTGAGGCCGATCGCGCCCCCGGTGATGGCGCCCCGCGTCGTCAGGCCGGACCAATAGAGGGTGAGGATCAAGAGGGGCAGGGTCGAGGAGCAGGCGATGGCATAAGCGAGGCTGATCATATAGGCCACGTTCTGCGTCTGGAACACGATGCCGAGCAGCACCGAGATCACGCCGAGCACCAGTGTGGCGATCCGCGAGACCAGGATCTCCCTGGCTTCGCTGACCGCGCCGCGGCACAGCGCCCGGGCATAGAGATCGTGGGAGACGGCGGAGGCGCCCGCGAGCGTCAGGCCCGCCACGACCGCAAGGATCGTTGCGAAGGCGACCGCCGACACGAAGCCCATGAGCGGGTCGCCGCCTATGGCATGCGCGAGGTGGATCGTCGCCATGTTGCCGCCGCCGCGCAGGGCGCCGTTGGCATCCACATAGGCCGGGTCGCCGCCGATGATGGCGAGTGCGCCGAAGCCGATCACGAAGATCAGGGCGAAGAAGCCGCTGACGCCGAGCGTGCCCCAGAACACGGATACGCGCGCGGCGCGGGTATCGGGCACGGTGAAGAAGCGCATCAGCACATGAGGCAGGCCCGCGGTGCCGAGCATCAGCGTGAGGCCGAGCGAGATGGTCTGAAGCGGACCGCCGGAGAACACCTTGGGCAGCATCATGGCTTCGCCCCGCGGATGTACCGATACGGCACGCGCGACCATGTCATTGTAACTGAAACCGAAATGGGCGAGCACGGCGATGGCGATGAAGACAGCCGCGCCGATCAGCAGCAGGGCCTTGATGATTTGCACCCAGGTCGTCGCCATCATGCCACCGAACATGACGTAGCAGATCATGAGCGCGCCCACGAGGATCTGCGCATAGATGTAATCGAGCCCGAAGAGCAGGCGGATCAGCTGTCCTGCGCCCACCATCTGGGCGATCAGGTAGAAGATCACGATTACCAGCGTCGCGAACGCAGTAAAGATGCGAATGGATCGCTCCTCCAGCCGGGTGGAGAGTACGTCGGCAACCGTAAAGCGGCCGAGCTTGCGCAGGCGCTCCGCCACCAGGAAGACGACAAGCGGCAGACCGGTCGAGTAGCCCACGGCGAAGACCAGCCCGTCGAAGCCGGATGCGAAGACGAGGCCGGCGAGGCCGAGCAGGGCGCCCGCCGACACCATGTCGCCGGTCAGGGCAACGCCGTTCTGGAAGCCGGAGATGTGGCCGCCGGCCGCATAGAAGTCCGAGGTCGACTTGGTGCGCCGCGCCGCCCAGGCGGTGATGCAGAGCGTGACCAGGACGATGGCCACGAACATGGAGATGGCCGTCGCGTTCGATCCGCCCCCTCCGGCGGCACCGGCAGCCATGGCCGGGCCTGCGAAGAGAAGAGCGGGAAGAGCCAGAAAGGCAGTTGGGAAGAGCTTGTCGATGGTCATGGCATCAGGCTCCCCGGTCGGAGGCGATACGATTGGCGATCAGCACGTACACGCCGACGAGCGCCATCGTGGAGAACACCACGCAAAGGCCGAACACCGTGGCGACGGTGACGGACATGCCGGGCGCCAGCGGTCGCGTCATGGCGGACGGATCGAGCATGAAGGCCGTGACGAAGGATCCGTAGATGACAGCCTGGACAGCTGCCAGGAGCCAGCCAAGACGAGCCGCTGGCAGCGCGCCAATAGAGGTGGGAGAGTTGATCGCTGACATGCTTTCAGGTTCCGGTGCTGGAGGCGGGATGTTGTGTGCGGGATGCGAGATCATTCGGCCGCTGCGGCTTCGGGCGGTGTCGCCCGGCCGGTGATGTGCCCGAAGCCGTCGTTGACGCGGCTACGCTGGTATTTGTTGAGCCAGGTGCTGAACTGGACGGGCAGCATGTCGTAGGGACGCTCCTCGCCGAGCACCATCGCGGCGTAGACCGGCCAGTGCGGGTTCGCGAGCATGGGCCGGCCGAGCATCACCAAGTCGACCCGCCCCTCGCTCAGGATGGCATCGGCGAATTGCGGATCGGCGAGGTTCCAGTTGGCCGCGGTGAGGATGTCGGCCTCCTTGCGGATGCGCTCCGCGGCCGGCACCATGAAGCCTTCGGCCTCCCAGGGGGTCTGCGCCTTTCCCGAATTGCCACCGAACGACACGTCGACCAGGTCGATGCCCCGCGGCTTCAGCAGGCGGGCCAGTTCGATGGACTCCTCAACGGTCTGGCTGCCGGGGGCGAATTCGGTAACGCCAAAGCGCATGGACAGCGGCAGCCTCTCCGGCCACTCCTCGCGCACCGCCTCGACCACCTCGACGAGAAGGCGGCTGCGGCCGGCGAAATCACCGCCATATTCGTCGGTGCGGTGATTGGAGATCGGCGAGAAGAAGCTAGACAGGAGAAAGCCGTGCGCAGCGTGGATCTCCAGCCACTCAAAGCCGGCGTCCCGCGCGCGACGGGCGGCGGCGGCATAGTTCAAGACCGTGACCTTAATGTCTTCGCCCGTCATCTCGCGGGGGGTCCGGTGCATCACCCCGCCGAACGGGATCGCGGACGGGCCGATCATCTCCCACGCCTCCGGATGATCGGGTGGGAGGTGGCCGCCGCCATTCCACGGCGGTTCCACGCAGCCGCGCCGGCCGGAATGGCCGAGCTGAATGCCCGGAACGCATCCCACCGAGCTGACGAAGCGCGCAATGCGTCCGAGCGCGGCGCCCTGCTCGTCGTTCCAGAGCCCGGCGCAGGTGGTGGACATACGCCCTTCCGGTGCGACAGCCGCCTGTTCGACGACCACCATGCCGGCACCGCCGGCGGCCTTCGAGCCGAGATGGGCCAAGTGCCAGTCGGTGACGAGTCCGTCCGGGGACGAGAACTGCGTCATCGGCGACACCGCTATGCGGTTTCGCAGCAGTACGTCCCTGACTTTCAGCTCGCTGAAAAGAGATGCCATGTCTAACCCCACTCCCCTCATCTGATCTGGGCTGGACACCGAATAACCAAGACCACAGAACGTGATGTCAGCCGCGCCTGCTTACGCGATGAGCATAGACCTCATGAAATCAGCAGCGGTTGCCGCGATTTGCGCCAGCCTTCCGATTGACGATGCTGGATAGTGCGACTGAAACTGTCGGCTCATCTTTCAGAAACCGGCCGACCGCGAACAGATTTCGGTCATGGGCGAGCCGGCGGGTCCGCAGGCAAAGGCGGCAGATCGCCATGCGCACGCACGACATTGGGTCCTGGCCGCGAAATGCGACGTTGGCGAGCAGCGAGGGCCGTGGCTGGTCGAACATCCACGCCGCGCTCATCGCGGTCGATACCTGGGCGGGAGAGCTGACGCCGGTGGGCAATCCCTGCCTCGGCTATTGCGTCAGTCGGCCGGCCCGCATCCGGCGGCGGGTCAGCCGTGGCGGCCGGGTGGAGGACGCGACCCTGCGGCCGCGGCAGTTTCATCTCATCCCTGGGCTCGAAGCCAGCGAGTGGCACCGGCACGGCCGTTCAGAGATGCTCACTCTGTACCTGCGGCAGGAGCGGCTGGACGAGATGGCCGGCCGTATCTGCAGCGCGCATGTGGGGCGGGTCGAGCTGGAGGTTCCTCTCGGCGTGAACGATCCGCTGCTGGAACAGCTGGCCCTGTCGGTTCTCACGGTGTTGCGGGACAGGGAGGATGGCAGCTCGCAGATCTATGCCGACGAACTGGCCCACGCCGCATATGCCCATGTGGTCCGCAGCTACACCGCTGCGGGGCGATCATCCAGGATCGGCGAGGACACCAGTGCAGCGCCCGAGCATCTGCTGCACCGTGTGTGCGAGATGATCGCGGACCGCCTCGCGGAGGAATTGCCACTGGACCTGCTGGCATGCGAGGCCGGTCTGTCGCCGCGATCATTGTCGCGGGCCTTCAATCGCCGGTTCGGCATGAGCGTTCATCAGTACATTTTGTCTCAGCGAATCCTGCGGGCGAAGGAACTGCTTATCTCAACCGACCTACCCATCGCCGAGGTCGCGCTGGAGACGGGCTTCTCCAGCCAAAGCCATCTCGCCGCGACCTTCCGCAAGCATATGGGCGTTACGCCAGGCCTGTTCCGTTCGACCAGCGATTGAGCCACCGGGGCCGCAAAAGCGCCCTCGACCTAGCCCGCCACGGGGGCGATGGAGTCATCGCCGATCAGAGCCGCGCCAACGTCGCTGCGGCGGTGGTCGCGCAGATCGAGGCGCTGGGGCGCAAGGCGATCGCGCTGAAGCTCGACACCGGCTAAGTCGCGACCTTTCCGGCTTTCGCCGAGCGCCGCCTTGTGCTGCCGCTCCATCTTCAGGGGCATCGTGTTGGCATTCGGATTTGTTGGCACTCGCCGAACCAACAATCATGCCAACAAATTTGATCGATGTGAACAGACAGCTATCGACACCCTGCGACGCCCAGAGCGGCCCACTGATTGATTTTCTTTGATTTTTCGACGTCTATCGACGCTGGCAGATGGGCAAATGGTGCCGCGGAAGGGATTCGAACCCCCGACCCACGCATTACGAATGCGTTGCTCTACCAGCTGAGCTACCGCGGCACGCGCGCCTCTATTACGGGGAGGACGATCGGTTTTCAAGGGTCCGCCGCAATGCATCCCCACGCGCGCCGCGCCGGCGGGCGGGTCCGGTGCGGCCGGTGCGGGATGGGATGGGCTCAGTAGGTGAGCACGGGCGGCAGTTCCTTGGCCTGCGCCACCCACTTCTCCACCATGCTCTCGGTGGGCAGGGCGCGCACCAGCTTGCGCTTGGCGTTCGCCTCGGCCATGGCCTTGGTGAGATTGGCGGGAACGCGGGTCTTCAGCTCCTTCACCGTGTCGACGCCCGCCGCCTCCAGCAGCTCGGAATATTCTTCGCCCACGCCCTTGATGCGCATCAGGTCGGCCATGTTGGCCCATTTCAGGATCCGGCTCTCGTCGATCCCCGTGGCCGCCGCGAGCTCCTTGCGCAGCTTGGGCGACTTGGCCTTCTCCAGCAGTCCCTCGGTGGTTGTGATTCCGGCCGTCTTCAGCTTCTCGGCATAGACCACGCCGACGCCTTCGATCTCGATGATGGGATAGGACATTCGACCCCCCTTCAAACCCGGCTTGTGCATGCCGGCAGCAAGATCAGGCCACAACCGCGGGCCGAGTCAACTGCCCGGCTTCCCGGCGCCTCACACCACGTGGGTGAGGCCGGGCACCGAGCGCACGAGGAGGTTCACGGGTTCCGCACCGACCGTCTCGCGGGCATAGGCCACCGTCTCGCGCACGGCGAGTTGCACCTGCGGCATGGTGAGGCCATGGGCCATCATGCGGTCGGCGACCAGCATGAGCCGCGCCATGCCGCCGAAATGACGCTCAGAGGGCAACGTCGCATCCTCGCGGGGGGCAGCATCGGCAAGGGCCCGCGCCCAGGGATGGGTATCGTAGAGGGGCGCCATGGCGCTGGCCGGCGCCTCCCGGGCGAGAAACTGGATGATGAGGGCAACCAGGGCCTCGGCCGTCGGGCCATTCACTTCGACACGCTCGGTCAGACGCGCAATCAACTCGTCCATGCCATCTCCTTGCGCCGCAATCGCAGGCGAGACTGGCGTGAGATTGCCGGGCACGGCGCACTTTCGCAAGCGCGGCCGGCCGCCCCGGCCAGACGGTGCCCTCAAGCGCAAGCGGTGCAGCGACGGGCTTGCCCGCGTCCCGAAGGCGGGCGAAAACTCCCCGATGCCGCGGCCGGACCCGAACGCGCGATTCGGCTGGACCACGTGCCCCGAGTGAGGACACCGCCATGGTCAAGAGCCCAGGGACGAATTCCGGGACGAGCCCTGAACAGAGCGCCCCGGCCAATGCCGCGCCGCCGGCCGGCCCCTGGAGCCGCACGTCAGTTCCGAGAACCTCGTCCGCAGCGCCGTCCGGCGGGCGGGCACCGGCCCCCGAATCCGACGGCCGCATCCTGGTGGGACGCAGCTTCCTCGGCCGGTCGGAGGCGGCGGCGACCCACGCCAAGTCCAAGGACGAATATCTCACCCTGCGCCTCGCCAACCGCCATGGCCTCGTCACCGGCGCCACCGGCACCGGCAAGACGGTGACGCTGCAGGTGCTGGCGGAAGGCTTCTCGCGGGCCGGCGTGCCAGTCTTCGCCGCCGACATCAAGGGCGACCTCTCCGGCGTCGCCGCCCAGGGCGAGGCCAAGGACTTCCTGCTGAAGCGCGCCGAAGAGGTGGGCATCACCTACACGCCCGACAGCTTCCCGGTGATCTTCTGGGACATGTTCGGCGAGCAGGGCCACCCGGTGCGCGCCACCATCTCCGAGATGGGGCCGCTGCTGCTCGCCGGCCTCATGGGCCTGAACGAGACCCAGGAGGGCGTGCTCAACATCGTCTTCCGCATCGCCGACGAGCAGGGCCTGCTGCTGCTCGATCTGAAGGACCTGAGGGCCATGCTGGCCCACGTCTCCGCCAATGCGGCGACGCTGACGGCCACCTACGGCAACGTCTCGGCGCAGAGCGTCGGCGCCATCCAGCGCCAGTTGCTCGTGCTGGAGAACCAGGGCGCGGACAATTTCTTCGGCGAGCCGGCCCTCGATATCGCCGATATCATGCGGGTCGACCGCTCCGGCTACGGCACCATCAACATCCTCGCCGCCGACAAGCTGATGGGCTCACCCCGCCTCTATTCCTGCTTCCTGCTCTGGCTGCTGTCGGAGCTGTTCGAGCGGCTTCCCGAGGTGGGCGATCCGGACAAGCCCAAGCTCGTCTTCTTCTTCGACGAAGCCCATCTCCTCTTCAACGAGGCGCCCAAGGCGCTGCTGGAGAAGGTGGAGCAGGTGGTGCGCCTCATCCGCTCCAAGGGAGTCGGCGTCTATTTCGTCACCCAGAACCCGCTCGACGTGCCGGAGACCGTGCTGGCTCAGCTCGGCAACCGGGTGCAGCACGCGCTGCGCGCCTTCACCCCGCGCGACCAGAAGGCGGTGAAGGCGGCCGCAGAGACCTTCCGTCCCAATCCGGACCTCGACACGGCCAAGGCCATTATGGAGCTGGGCAAGGGCGAGGCGCTGGTCTCCATGCTAGAGGGCAACGGCATCCCCTCCATGGTGGAACGCACACTCATCTGCCCGCCCTCCGGCCGCATCGGCCCGCTCCTGCCGGCCGAACGCGCCGCGATCCTGGCAAAGAGCCCGGTCGGGCACCTCTACGATACGCCGGTGGACCGCGAATCGGCTTTCGAGATGCTCCAGGCGCGGGCCGAGGAAAAGGCCCAGCCGGACGCGGAGGAGGCGGCGCCGTCCTCGGGCGGCGGCAGCATTCTAGACAGCATCCTTGGCGGGGTGCTGGGGACCGCCACGGGCACGCCGAAAGTGGAGCCCGCGCAGCGCAGCGGTGCGCCGCGGCAGGGCTCGACGGCCCCGCGCTCCACCACCACGGCCGGACGATCGGCCGGGACCGGTTCCACCGCCCCCCGGCCGAGCACGCGCATGTCCACCACCGAGGTGGTTGTGCGGCAGGTGGCGCGCTCGGTGGCGACTCAGGTCGGCTCCCAGCTGGGAAAGGCCATCCTGAGGGGCATCCTAGGCAGCATCAGCAAGCGCTGAGGCACGCCTTCCACAGGTCGATCCGGCCACAGCACCGCTCAAGGTGCTGTTGCACCGCCCGCAGGTACCTAACGGCAGCTTGGCCGCGATCGCTGTCGGCCCGGGCGGCAGCTCTGCGGTGGCGGCGTTGAAAGTGTTGCGTCAGAAGTCTCCTAGCGGTAGGTTCATAGCGTGTCGGTGGGATTGCGGGGTCGCACCGACAGAGATGCTCAACACGCGTGCCCGAGCCTTCTTCCGTGCGGATGGGGACCGAGGCGCGCCATGAACTGGAGCGCCTCATGAAGGTGTTACCCACTGCCCGCATCGTCCTCCTTGATGCAAATATGGAACGTCGCCAGGCGACGCGCCTCGCTCTGTCCGCACTTGGTGTGGGATCGGTACGCGAGGTCGCGTCCATCGACGAAGTGACCGATCCTTCCGCCCAGGGCACGGCCGATGTGCTCGTCGTTCAGGTGGACGATCCGGAGGACGCCCCCACCAATCCCTTCCGCTTCGGTGCCGGCATTCCTGCCGTGCTCGTTGCCGAAGTTCCTGCGCAGCAGCTGGTGCGCGTCGCCGGCCGGACCGGCTATGACGCCGCGCTCGGCACCCCGGTCGCCCCGCGGCTGCTATACCGCCGCATCGGCTCGGTCCTCCAGCGCGCGCGCCGTCTAGGGCGTCCGGCTTCCGCAGTGATTGCTGCGCCCGCCGATCTCGTCACCGCCAGCTGATCTGGCGCCCGACCGTCTGGCACCTTGCCAGACGGTCCCGCTACCGCCAGCATCCCAGCGATTCCGGGTCCATCGCGACCCGTGACAGAGGTTGCGCTGGCGGAGGGCGAGATGGCGGCAACGGAACTCGATCCGGTTCTGAAGGCGGTGGATGCAGGGCTCGACGGGGCGCTGGCGCGTTTGTTCGACTTCCTCAGGATCCCGTCCATCTCCACCGACCCCGCCCACGCTTCCGCCTGCCGGAGCGCAGCTGACTGGGTGGCGGGAGAGCTTGAAGCCCTCGGTTTCACCGCCGTCGTGCACCCAACCGCAGGCCATCCGGTGGTGGTCGCCCGGACTGACACCGGTGCGTCGCGGCGCGTGCTGTTCTACGGGCACTATGACGTGCAGCCGGTGGACCCGCTGAACCTGTGGGAAACCCCTCCGTTCGAGCCTCGCCTCGGCACCACGCCGGACGGGCGGCGAACCATCGTCGGGCGCGGCGCGTGCGACGACAAGGGACAGGTGCTGACCTTCCTTGAGGCGCTCCGGGCGTTCCGTTCGACCCGTGGCGCATTGCCGGTGGACGTCACCGTTCTGCTGGAGGGGGAGGAGGAGTGCGGCTCGCCCAACCTCCCCGGCTTCCTCGCCGCCCATGCAAGCGAACTTTCGGCCGATCTCGCGCTCGTGTGCGACACCGGCATGTGGGACCAGCGCACGCCCTCCATCACCAGTTCGCTGCGCGGCATCCTGCACACCGAGCTCACCATCGAGGGCGCCGACCGGGACCTGCATTCGGGCCTGTTCGGCGGCGCCGCGCGCAATCCCATCCATGTGCTGGCGGCCATCCTCGCCGATGCCCATGACGCCGATGGCCGGGTGACCCTGCCCGGCTTCTACGACGACGTGCGCGAGCCTCCCGCCGAGGTCCGCGCCCGCTGGCAGGCGCTTGGGCTCACCGCCGAGGCCTTCCTGAAGCCGGTCGGCCTCTCAGTCTCGGCCGGCGAGAGCGACCGGCTGGTGATCGAGCAGATCCAGTCGCGCCCGACCTTCGAGGTCAACGGCATGTTCGGCGGCTATACCGGCGCCGGCACCAAGACCATCATCCCCGCGCGGGCGACCGCCAAGATCTCCTTCCGCCTCGTGGCGGATCAGGATCCGGCCAAGCTGCGGGCGGGCTTCGAAACGTTCGTGGCTGCGCGCGTGCCGGCCGACTGCCGGGCCGTCTTCCACTGGGGCGAGGGCGCCCGCGCCTTCCTGGTGCCGCCGGAGAGTCCGGACCTCGGCCACGCCGCCGGGGCCCTCGAGGCCGAATGGGGCGTCGCGCCGGTCACCATCGGCTCGGGCGGCTCCATCCCCGTGGTGGGCCAGTTCAAGGACCGGCTGGGGGTGGACACGCTGCTGATCGGCTTCGCGCTGGACGATGATCGCGTCCATTCGCCCAACGAGAAGTACGACCTCACGTCCTTCCACAAGGGCACGCGAAGCTGGGTGCGGATTCTCGACGCCCTGTCCCATCGCTGAAGTGACGTAACGCCAAGACTTTTTCGCGTCGTGCAATCGTGCGAGGAACGCACGATACGTCAGCGACGGGACCCGCCATGGCCGCACTCGCCTCCACCATCGACACGCAGGGCCTTCTCTCTGCGTGGATGTTCGACGGCAAAGGAGGTGCCAGCCGTCTCCGGCCGGAAGACGCGGTCTCGGCCACGGCGCCCGACGGCGGCTTCGTCTGGCTGCATTTCCGCCATCTGCCCCGGATGCCGCAGACGTGGCTGCGGCAGGGCGTCGGCCTCGACGCTCCGGCGCTGGAGAGCATGGCGGAAGAGCATTGCCGCCCGCGCTGCGTGATGTTCGCCGAGGGCGCCCTGCTCTCCCTGCGCGGCATCAACCTGCAGCGCAACGCGCTGCCTGAGGAACTCATCACCGTCCACCTGTGGGTGGATGCACGCCGAATCGTGTCGGTTCAGCACGATTTCCTCTCGGCCATCGCCGATTTCGAGGACGCGCTCGGCCGCGGCCGCTGCCCGCGCTCCCAGGGCGAGTTCGTGGCCGATCTCTCCATGCGCCTCGTCGAGCGGGTGGATGCCGTGGTGACGACGCTGATCGAGGAGGCGGACGAGCTTGAGGACGCCGTGCTCATCACGGAAACCTCGGAGCTCCTGCCCAAGCTTGCCGTGCTGCGCCGGGTGGCCATCAAGCTGCGCCGGCACATCGCGCCCCAGCGCGAGGCGCTCAATCACTTCGCGCTGGAAGACGATCCCTGGATGGGGCCGAAGGACCGGAACCGGCTGCGGGATGCCGCCGACCGGGTGGCCCGCTTTTCCGAGGAACTGGACAGCGTGCGCGAACGCGCCTCCGTCATCCGCGACCAGATGGTCGATGCCCGCGCCGAGCAGATGAACAAGTCCATGCTGGTGCTCGCCGTGGTGACCGTCGTGTTCGCGCCCATGACGCTGATCTCGGGCATGTTCGGCATGAATGTGGGCGGCATCCCCGGCAGCAGCGATCCGGCCGCTTTCTGGGCGCTCTCTGTGTTCCTGCTGCTGCTCGGCTTCGTGCTGCTGTGGACCTTCCGCCGGCTGAAATGGATCTGATCTTCCTCTAGGTCATGCAAAGTTCGCGTGGCTGTCGCCGCTGCGTCAAGGATGGTGCCGCAGATGCGGTGCGCACGGACCTTTGGAGGTTTCCCATGCGCACCCTGAACTGCATCGCCCTCGCGCTGCTTGCCGGCGCCGCCTTCGTTTCCCCTGCCCTCTCCCAGGACAAGAACGGTCAGGAAAAAGCCGCCGAAGGCACCGCCTTCCCGGCCGTCCTCGCAGGGCATGTGGTCCTGCCGGCCGCCACCTTCGTCCCCGCCCCCGCCGACGCGCCGGATGCGCTGAAGACCTCGGGCAAGTTCACCAATGCCGACCGTGCGCGCATCGACGCCATCGGTAGCGTGAAGGGCGTGAGCGTCCTGTCCAATCCGGCCGCCCCGCGCGAGACCGGCCTTTCCCTGCCGTTCCAGGGCCAGCCGGTGCAGGGCTTCTCCGGCATCGTCTCCGAGGGCGACGGGACGTTCCTGGTGCTCACAGACAACGGCTTCGGCTCCAAGGCCAACTCGCCGGACGCCATGCTGACCGCCCATCGGCTGAAGATGGACTTCAAGGCCGGCACCATCGAGCGTCTCAAGACCATCTTCATCAGCGACCCGGACCGCAAGGTGCCCTACCCGATCACGATGGAAGGCACCGCCACGCGCTACCTGACCGGCTCGGACTTCGATCTCGAATCGATCCAGCGCGTGGGTGACAGCCTGTGGTTCGGCGACGAGTTCGGCCCCTTCCTCATCGAGACCGATATCGACGGCAAGGTGAAGGCCGTGTTCGAGACCAAGGTGGACGGCAAGGTGGTGCGCTCGCCGGATCACCCGGCCGTCACGACGCCCGGCGCGCCGGATGGCAAGGTTGCGTTCAACGTCTATCGCTCTAAGGGCTTCGAGGGCATGGCGCTCTCCCCGGACAAGACGAAGCTCTACGCCCTGCTCGAAGGCCCGCTGTTCGATGCGGCCGCCGTCGGCAAGGAGAAGGTGGGTGACGCCGAAGTGCTGCGCATCGCCGAGTTCGATCTCGGCGAGCGCGAGTGGACCGGCCGCTCGTGGAAATATCCGCTGGCGATGGCGGGCAATGCTATCGGCGACTTCAACATGATCGACGACACCCACGGCCTCGTCATCGAGCGCGATAGCCTGGAAGGCTCGCGCTTCAAGGCCTGCGCCGCAGGCAAGGTCGAGCCCACCTGCTTCGACAAGCCGGCGCAGTTCAAGCGCATCTACAAGATCGCCTTCTCGCCGGAGACCGCCGGCCAGGCGGTGCGCAAGGTCGGCTATATCGACCTTCTTTCCATCAAGGATCCGAACGGCAAGGCGAAGCAGGGCGGCACCGAGGGCGTGCTGGACCTGCCCTTCTTCACCATCGAGGATGTGGTGATGGTGAGCCCCACCGAGATCGTGGTGGGCAACGACAACAACCTGCCCTACTCGGCCGGCCGCAGCCCGCAGAAGAACGACGACAACGAGTTCGTCCTCCTCAGCGTGCCGGAGCTGCTGGGCGCCAAGTGAGCCGGAAGACCGGCGCATGAATGCAAAAGGCCGGGCTCGCGCCCGGCCTTTTCGATTCGCTGGGAATGGCTAGCCTTACTGGCCGGCCGCGAAGACGCTGGGGAAGGGGCGGCCGCGCACGTCGTAGACCGTGGCGTAGGTGACGCCCTCGCGCTCGACCTTCACCAGCAGCGGCGCCTTCACGTCGGCGCAGTAGAACTCGCCGAGACGCATATAGAAGTCCGCATTGCTGCTGTCGTAGGTCGTCTCGTAGCGCGGTCCCAATTCGGCGGCGGCGGCGAAGTGGGGGCCGCAGACGGCCACGCGCAGCTTGCGGCCCTGCGGCAGGGTCCGCCGGTGCTGCTCCACATACTCGTCCAGTTCCTCCGTCGCCTGCTTGAAGGCGAGGCCCCAGTAATCGAGCATGAACAGGTCGTCGGCACCCTTGATGCCGCCGACGAAGTGGTTGTAGTAGGTATATTCGTAAGGGTGCAGGTTGTGGAAGTCCACCGCCGGCACGGCGAGCCCCAAGGCGAAGGTCGCAGCCACGGCCCCCTGGGCGAGGCGCGGCAGCGCCTGAGCCTTCTGCCACAGCCACGAAGCAGCATAGCCACCGAGAAGCGCCAGCGCCGGCGTCACGAACACGAAGTGTCGGATGCCGTTGTACATCACCGGGCGGGTGACGACGGTGAGCAGGATGGGGAAAGCCGCCGCGGTGACGATGAGCACCAGCCGCGCCCGCTTCGCCGGCGTGTCCTTGCCGACGAAGGCCGAAACGATCGCTCCCGCCGCGCCCGCCACCGCAAGGCCGAGGAACAGCTCGGGCATCTGCACGGAGAAGAGGGTGGGCACGTAGGTGCGGGGCATGTCCGGCACCAGGATGGGCCGCCCCTCGAACATTTCACGCCAGGGCACTTCCCAGAAGTGGGAGTAATATTTGAGCGCCATCAGCGGATTGAGCGGCTCCACCACGCCCCACGGCCAGACCATGCCGAGCACAAAGTAGGCGAGCGGCAGGCCCAGCATCAGCAGGCCGGTGAAGCGAAGCGTGCGCAGCAGCGCCGGCTTGATGCCAAGGCGCACGCATTCCACGGCCAGCACGAAGGCGATGGCCGCGGCCAGATACACGCCGCACAGCAGCCCGAGGACGCGCGTGCCGATGGCGAGGCCGAGAAACAGGCCGAAGAAGGTGACGGTGCGCGGCGACGGCTGGGGGAACTCGTCGAAGGCCCGCACGCAAGCATAGAGTACGCCGGCCACGGCCACGGCGAAGGGTGCATCCTTCGCGTTCATGAACATGTGGCCGTAATAGAGCGGGCAGATCATCAGCAGGGCGACAGCGGCAAGGCCGCCCCAGGGGCCGGCAAGACGCCGCCCGGTTCGCCATACGAGCACAAAGCCGACGATGCCCACGAACCCGCCCAGCAGGCGGCGGACGTCGAAGACCTCGACGAAAGGCAGCGCCTTGGCGATGGCCGCGGCGGCAAGGTCGAAGCCGCCGCCGTAATAATACAGGTTGACGAAGGAAAAGACCTTCCGCTGCGTCAGGCCCGAGGAGAAATAGGAATAGAGCAGGTCGCCATACTGGGAATGGGTGAAGTCATCCCAGCCGAGGCCGTAGTCGGAGAAGGTGAGCGCGGCGATGACCGCGACACCGGCGATCAGGACAAGGGCGCAGGCGTCCGCAATCGCGCCCGGCCGACGTTCGATTTCGAGGAACGACATTGATGGAGGATCCCGAACCCAACTCCTGTCGCGCCGTTTCCGGGATCGCTCCCAAGCCCCCAGCGCGATACGCCACCATAATACCGCAGATGGCTACGCGGATCACAGCTAAGATGGAGTAGAGGAGGATCGCAACAAAATTATGCTGTGCGTTGCGAAAAATTAAGGCAGCCTCAGGAGCAATTGTGGCAGCACAGCTGACCGATGGTAAGGTTAAACGGCAAAATGTTCTTGGCAGGCAGAGTCAATCACTGGCGGGAAAAGAAACACATAAAGGCCGCGTCTGAGTTGTGCACTTGATCGCCTGCTAGGCATTCTCGAGCTAAGCGGGCCTCGAAAAACGGAGCGGGCCCGCGCCCCGCAAAGGAAGGCGCAGGCCCGGGATGAGAAACCGTCAGACGGCCTTGCTGTACAGCTCGGCCACGTAGTCCCAGTTGATGAGGTGGTCGACGAACGCCTTCAGGTAGTCGGGGCGGCGATTGCGATAGTCGATGTAGTAGGAGTGCTCCCACACGTCGACGCCGAGAATCGGGGTCGCGCCCTGCACCAGCGGGTTCTCGCCATTGGCGCTCTTCAGCACGACGAGCTTGCCGTCCTTGAGCGCGAGCCAGGCCCAGCCCGAGCCGAACTGGCCGACACCGGCGGCGATGAAGTCCTCCTTGAACTTCTCGACCGAGCCGATGTCCTCGATGATCTTCTTCTCGAGCTCACCGGGGATGGGGCCGCCGCCGTTGGGCTTCATCCAATTCCAGAAGTGGAGATGGTTGTAGTGCTGGCCGGCATTGTTGAAGAGCGGGGCGTTCTTGCCGAACGAGCCCACGACGATCTCCTCAAGGGTTTTCCCTTCAAATTCAGTTCCCTTTAGGAGATTGTTGCCATTGTTGACATAAGCGAGATGATGCTTGTCGTGATGGTATTCCAGCGTTTCGCGCGACATGTACGGCGCAAGCGCGTCATAGGCATAGGGCAGGTCGGGCAGCGTGAAGGACATGAAACATCTCCGCAATCTATCCGGCGTCTCGCCCGGGGCGAAATCGCTGCCCCGGCGCCACACCGGGTATACGACATGTCCGAGCGTGGACCTAGATAGGGTCGCGCTCGCCATCAAACAACCTTGAAGCGGCCGATTTTCGCGCCGAGGTACCACCTTTGATTAGACCGGCCGAGGCCGGCATGCGGAAGCGGGGTGCGAGATGTGGTGGTTCCTGGTCCTTCTCGGCGTTCTCATCGCTCTGGCCGGGCTTGCGGTCATCGGCCTCGGGGTGACGATCTACGTCTCGGCCTTCGGCAATACCCTCATCACCACCGGTGCCGTCGCCGCCTCGGGCGGCTTCGTGATAACCGCCATGGGGCTGGTGCTGCGCCAGCTGGACCGGCTGACCCGGCAGATCGAGCGCTCCTACCCGGCCGGTGAGGCCGAGGCCGAGGAAGCCGCCGCCCAGCCGGCGGCCCGTTCCGCCCGCGCCGGCCGCGGCGCAGCGCCGCGCCTCTCCGTGGACGATCTGGTCGGCTCCGAGGAGACGGATGCCGAGGCCGCAGCGCCGCCGGCTCGCGAACGTGCGGCCGACCGGCCCCAGGAACGTCCGCAGGAACGCGCTCCGGAGCGCGCCCCCGAACGCCCGCAGGAGCGTCAGGCAGAGCGCACCCCGGCGCCCCGCCGACCCGCCGGCCCCTCCCCGCTGCTGCCTCCGCCCGAGGCCGGCCAGCCCGCTGACCCAATGGTCGAGGCTCGCCGCCAGCGGGTTCAGCGTGGTCCCGAGCCGGCTCCCGAGGCGCCGGCCGCCCCGCCGGCACCGCCCCGTCCGCGCACCGGCTATGAGCCGCCGCCCCGCCCGGCCCGCGCCGCCCCCACCGAGGCGCCTCCGCCGGTGCCCGCGCCGGCTCCCGCCCGCGAGCCGGACGAGCCGCGCATCCTCAAGTCCGGCATTGTCGGCGGCATGGCCTACACGCTCTATTCCGACGGTTCGATCCAGGCCGAGCTGCCCACCGGCGTGGTCCGCTTTGCCTCGCTTCAGGAACTGCGCGACCATGTGGCCCAGGCCCAGCAGGGAGAGCGCTGAGCCACGGTTTCTCTCCACCGGGCGGAGGGTCGGATTTGCCGGATCGGGACGCCCGCTCTATTGAGCGGCAGCGTTCCCCGCCCGGCGAAGCCGGCGCCCAGAGGTCATTCCGCCCGATGTTCCCGCAAGATCCCGGCTCGCCCTTCGACGACATCCGCCAGCTCGTCGCCACCCTGCCCGGCCCCAACGAAGGCGCGCGCGAGGCAGCGCTCGCACGGCAGGAACAGCTGGTGAAGCCCCCGGGCGCGCTGGGGCGGCTCGAAGCCATCGCCGCCCACCTTTCCGCCTGGCAGGGCAATTCCATGCCCACGGTCAACCGGCCGATGGTGGCGGTGTTTGCCGCGACCCACGGCGTGGCCGATCTCGGCGTCTCGCCCTATCCCGGTGAGGTGACGAAGCAGATGATGGCCACCTTCACCGCCGGCAAGGCCGCGGTGAACCAGATCTGCGCCACCTTCGACGCCGGGCTGCGGGTGTTCGACCTCGCGCTCGATTATCCGACCCCGGACATCACCACGAACGCCGCCCTCGATGAGAAGGCCTGCGCCGCCACCATGGCCTTCGGCATGGAGGCCATTGCCGGCGGCTCGGACCTGCTCTGCCTCGGCGAAATGGGCATCGGCAACACCACGGTCGCCGCCGCCATCTGCCACGGCCTCTATGGCGGCACGGCGGAGGAATGGGTGGGCGCCGGCACCGGCGCCGCCGGCGAGGTGCTGGAGCGCAAGATCGCCGCCGTGCGCGCCGCGGTCGCCTTCCACAAGGAGCATCTCTCCGATCCGCTGGAAGTGCTGCGCCGCCTCGGTGGGCGGGAAATCGCGGCCATCGCCGGCGCCATCATCGCCGCGCGGCACGAGAAGGTGCCGGTGGTGCTGGACGGCTTTGTGGTGACGGCCGCCGCCGCCGTGCTCCACGCCATGAACCCGAGCGCTCTCGACCATTGCCTCGCCGGCCATGTCTCGGCGGAGAAGGCCCATCGCCAGTTGCTGGACCGTCTCGGCCTCGTGCCGCTGCTCGATCTCGGCATGCGGCTCGGCGAAGGCTCGGGAGCCGCGCTCTCCATCGGCGTGGTGAAGGCGGCTGTGGCCTGCCATCGTGGCATGGCGACCTTCGCCGAGGCCGGCGTCTCCGAGGGCTGAGGCCGATCAGGCTCCGGGCAGGGTCCGGGCGGACGGGAAGGTCACGCGCGCCCGCGTTCCACCTCCCGCGCGGCGGGCCAGCTCCAGCTCCCCGCCGTGCAGTGTCGCGAGCCCTCGGGCGATGGCGAGGCCGAGCCCGGCGCCCCGACCGGTCGCAAGGTCCAGCCGGCTCTCGCGCGCATGGGCGCCGCCCAGCGGCAGCTCGCTGTCGGCGATTCCCGGCCCGCTGTCCTCGACGATGAGGACGGCATTACCCCTCGCGTCGACGGCCGCGACGAGCCGCACCTGGCCTTCGACAGGCGTGAACTTCACGGCGTTCGCCAGCAGATTGAGGGCGATCTGCCGGATGGCCCGCTCGTCGCCCCACAGCCGGGGCGTGCCAAGCCGTTCCAGGGAAAGGCTGAGGCGCCGCTCCGCCGCGAGGGGGCGCATCATGGCGAGGCAGTCTTCCGCCAGCGCATCGAGCCGCACCGGGGTCTCCACCAGCGTGCGGTGCCCGCTCTCGATGCGGGCAAGGTCGAGCAGGTCGTCGGCGAGCGCCAGCAGGTGCCGGCCGGCGCCGTGGATGTCGCGGGCATAGCCGGCATAGGCGGGCACCCGGTGCGGACCGAGCACCTCCTCGGCCATCATCTCGGAAAAACCCATCACCGTGTTGAGCGGGGTGCGCAGCTCGTGGCTCATCTCGGCGAGAAAGCGAGATTTCGCAAGGCTTTCGGCCGCGGCCCGCTGGCTCTCCGCCTCGGCGGCCAGAGCCCGCGCCTCGGCCGCCTCACGCGCCGCATGGAGCCGCCGGACGTGACGGGCCACACCCACGAAGGCAACGACCGCGACTGCAACCCCGAGGATCGCGCCGGCAAGGCCGGCCGCGAGACCGCCCGCCAGCCCAAGACCTCCGGAGGCGAGTATGGCGAGCAGGATCAAGGCCTTGGAAGACAGGAGAGCCGGCCCCGCGAATCCCTCCCCCGCTTCCGCCGGCTCCGGTTTGGAGGCCGCGGCGTTGCCGAGCGGGAGGCAGAGGGGGCCGGACATGCGGCGGTAGCCCTTCGCGAACGGAGTGCCGGTGGAATCGACCACCCTGCGTGACATCACCTAGGCACCGACTCCTGCGGCAGGTGGGTTAACGATTGGTTAACGCCCTCGCCCCATCCTCCCGGCGAGCCGTGCCAAGCCCATCGCGCGGCCGAGGCGGGATCGTCCAACGCCATGCGTTTGTTTGATATTCTGCGCGCCGCAATCATCCTCGCCGTGCTGGCCGCCGCCCTGGAAATGCTTTCGCGCGCCGAACATCTGGAGGGGCGTGCCGAGGCGGTGGATGGCGACACGCTGGACATTGCGGGCACGCACGTCCGCCTTGCCGGCATCGACGCGCCGGAGCTGCGCCAGACGTGTGAGAGGGATGGCCGCACTTGGCGCTGCGGCGAGGCCGCGCGGGAGGCGCTGGACGAGGCGCTGGCTGCAGGCCCGGTGTCATGCCGGGCCGAGAAGCGCGACAAATACAGGCGGCCATTGGGTTTCTGCACCGTCGGCGGCACCGACCTTTCCGCGCTGATGGTCCAGAAGGGACTGGCCGTCGCCTATCTGGGCAAGGCGTATCGCAGGGATGAGGACGACGCGCGGGCGGCGCGGCGGGGGCTGTGGGCGGGCACCTTCCAACCTCCCGCCGACTATCGGGCCGAGCATCCGCGCGCGCCCTGATCGCGGAACGGGCGGACCCTTGCGCGGTCGCCGCAGGCATGGTCTTTCGCTGGCCTCAACAATCACCGCACGGGAGGCGCGCCACCATGAAGCTCTATGACACCAACCGGGCGCCGAACCCGCGCCGGGTTCGCATCTTCCTGGCGGAAAAGGGAATTTCGGTTCCGCTCGAGCCCGTCGACCTGGGCAAGGGCGAGCACAAGAGCGCCGAATTCACCGGCCTCAATCCCCGCCAGCGCGTGCCCCTTCTGGTGCTGGACAATGGCACGGCCATCGCCGAAACCATGGCGATCTGCCGTTATTTCGAGGCCTTGCAGCCCGAGCCCAACCTGTTCGGCCATACGCCGGAGGAACAGGGGCTGGTGGAAATGTGGCAGCGGCAGGTGGAGCTGGATCTGTTCTACCCCATCATGATGGTGCTCAGGCATCTCAACCCGGCCATGGCCCAGATGGAGGTGCCGCAGGTGCCGGAATGGGGCGAAGCGAACAAGCCCAAGGTCTTGGCAGCGCTCGGCTTTTTCAACGATCAGCTGGCCGACCGGGCGTTCGTGGCGGGGTCCCGCTTCTCGGTGGCGGACATCACCATGCTGGTGGCGGTGGATTTCCTGCGGGTGATCCGCACCGAGGTGCCGGAGCACCACACCCACCTCAAGCGCTGGTACGATGTGGTCTCTCAGCGGCCGAGCGCAAAGGCTTGAAATCATGAAGCTAAAGGTGGTGGGTTGCGGCGATGCGTTCGGCTCCGGCGGGCGGGGAAATTCCTGCTACCACGTGGAGACCGACGGACACGTCGCAACCCTCGACTTCGGTGCGAGTTCACTCGTTCAAATGCACCGGTTCGGCATCGATTCGAGTGGGTTTCACCAGGTATTCATCAGCCATCTGCACGGCGACCATTTCGGCGGCCTGCCCTTCCTCCTGCTTGACGGCCAGTTCGTCCATCGCCGGACGACGCCCCTGACCATCATCGGCCCTCCCGGTACCAGGGTACGTCTGGACGCGGCCATGGAGGTGCTCTTCCCGAAGATGGCCACCAATGACTGGCGGTTCGACTTCGAGGTGAAGGAGGTGGAGCCCGGTTCGACCTCCCGACACGGCCCCCTCACCCTCACCACGGCGCAGGTGATCCACGCCTCCGGGGCGCCCTCCACCGCGCTGCGGATCACGGACGGCAAGCGCACCCTCGCCTTCTCCGGCGATACGGAATGGACCGACGCGCTCCTGCCCATCGCCGATGGCGCCGACCTCTTCATCTGCGAGTGCTTCGCCTTCGCCGGTAGTCCCCATGGCCACATGGCCTATGAGACCATCGCGGCCAAGCGCGCGGTGCTGGGCGCCAAGCACATCCTCCTCACCCATATGGGCGACGAGATGTGGGCGCGGCGGGGCGAGGTGGACAAGACCCATTTCACCGTGGCCGAGGACGGGCTTGAGCTCAGCATCTGAGGACGGCCTCAACGCGCTCGTCGCGCGCATCCGCGCCTGCCGGGTGTGCCGGGAGGCGCCGCGCGGACCGGCCCTGCCGCACGAGCCGCGGCCGGTGCTGCGGGTGTCCGCCACCGCCTCCATCCTGGTGGCGAGCCAGGCGCCGGGGACCAAGGTGCACCTTTCGGGCCTGCCCTTCACCGATGCCTCGGGCGACCGGCTGCGGGCCTGGATGGGGGTGGACAAGGACACCTTCTACGATGCCGCCCACATCGCCATCGCCCCCATGGGCTTCTGCTTTCCGGGGCAGGATGCGGCGGGGGGCGACCTGCCGCCGCGCCGGGAATGCGTCGCGACCTGGCACGACACGCTGTTCGCCACCCTCCCCCCGTTCCGGCTGATCCTCGCGGTGGGACGGCCTGCGCAGGCCTATCACCTCGCCCGCCTCGGCCTCGCGGCGCACCTGAAGCCGAGCCTCACCGAGACGGTGGCCAACTGGCGGGCGGTGCGCGCGGCGGGGGAAAAGCTCGCCCATCCGGTGGCGGTCTATACCCTGCCCCATCCCTCGTGGCGCAACACCGGCTGGCTGAAGAAGAACTCCTATTTCGAGGCCGAACTGCTGCCGCAGCTTCAGGCGGATATCGCGAGGGCGCTCGGGCGGAGCTGACCGGGCGGGGCGCTCGCATCGGAACCGGCCGGCCCCCTCTCCCCTTGCGGGAGAGGGCTGGGGTGAGGGGTATCGCGCCATTTGCCCCAACGCTGGGATTGCGCAACCAGCCACGCCCGTCCGGTGAACCGCCCTCGCGGCCCGGACGCACGCATCGATAGCGGAATGCGAGCCGGGTCCCGGCGCAAGGGGCCGCCGAAGGCGCTTCCTGATCCCACCGTTCCCCAGCTTTGCCCCGCCGCGCGGGCACCCTTGCGCTGGCCCCCGGATCCGCGCTCCGGCTTTGCCGTCGCTTGTCCGGGGAACAGCAATTGTCTCAGCGGTGCGGCCGGGAAACACCTCAGATCCGCAGGCGCGCCCACAGGATGAAGCCGGCGCCGACCACCGCGGCGGCGCCCATCAGCGCCACGAAGAGGGCGGACTGGTCGAGCCACGCCACGGCGGGCACGCACAAGGCCATGAACACGCCGTTCAGCCCCATGCGCCACGACTGGGTGTGCACGCCCGCCACGAAGCTGCCCAGCGCCAGCAGCAGCAGCACGATGAGGCTGGTGGAATCCGCATCCGCCACCGCCTGCACGCTCGGCAGGAACACGAGATTCATGGCGGCGAGGAAGGCGCCCCAGTGGAGGAGCTGTGTCACCACCAGCCGCACGCGCTGTTCCTTCAGCGTGGCGCGCCCCCAGCCGGCGAAGATGCCCACGGCGCAGCTCGCCAGCGCCACGAATTCCCAGAACGTGACCAGCGGCCGGCGCGTCATCGCCACATAGGCGACGCCGCCCACGGTGAGGGCGAGGATGGCCAGATAGGGCCCTTCGCGCAGCCAGAAGTCGCGGCCTGCGCTCGCATCCATGGGTGAGCCACCCGGCGTGCGATTGTCCACCATTCCGATCTCTCCCGCCTCGCGCCGCGCGCACCCTCTGGACGTGCACCCGCTGGATCGATTCAATCTGCTCGGATCATCCTCCCGAACGCAACGGAAGTCCCATGGGTATCCCCAGCACCGATGTCGTGATCGAAATCAGCGGGCTGCGGGTGCTCCTGTGCGCGGCCGACGCGGCGCCCATTGCCAGCGAGGGCGACACGGACGATCTGCTCGGCACGGCCTTCGGCGAGGGCGCGGAGCTCATTGCCATTCCGGCGGCGCGCCTCAGCCCGGACTTCTTCCGTCTGGCGAGCGGGCTTGCCGGGCGTATCACCCAGCGTTTCGTGAACTATCGGCTGCACCTCGCGGTGATCGGCGACATCTCGGCCCATCTGGCTTTGAGCGGGCCGCTGCGCGACTTCGTGCGCGAGGCCAATGGCGGCGAAAGCCTGTGGTTCGTCGGGACAATCGAGGAGCTGACCGAACGCCTCCGGGGCGCGGCCGCGCGGGGATAGTGCCTCCCCGCGCGCCGGTGGTCTCGCCTCAGGCGGCGACGGCGCGATCCACCGGATGCAGCATGCGCGAGGAGACCGCGATGCGGTTCCACACATTGATGGTGCCGATGGCGATGGTGAGCTTGGCGATCTCCTCGGGCGAGAAGGCGGCCGTAACGGCCGCATAGGCGCTGTCGGGAATGCCGGTCTGCGACACCAACGTCACGCTCTCGATCCACTCCAGCGCCGCCCGGTCGCGGGCGCTGTAGAGGGGCGATTCGCGCCACGCCGTGAGCATGTGGAGATGCTGGGCGGGAATGCCGTCGGCGAGCGACTCCTTCACATGCATGTCGATGCAGTAGGCGCAGCCATTGATCTGCGACGCCCTGAGCTTGACGAGATGCAGGAGGCGCTTCTCCAGCCCCGACTTCATCACCGCCCCGTCCAGCGCCCGCACGGCGGCATAAAGGGCGGGGGCGGCCTCGGCCACGTTCATCCTGGGTTCCATGCGGCTCTCCTGCCTGCTCTCGGATTTGCGATCCCGCCAGCCTCTGGCGGAGAATCATGGACATATTATATCGATGATTATCGGAGTAGGAAAGAGGCGAGCCGGTAGTGGACCCGAGGCAGTATCCGGAGCAGGCATGAGGCGGTTGGGAGACGGGGTGGAGGCGGCGCTGCACTGCGCGCTGGTGCTTTGCTGGCTGGAGCCGGGCAAGGTGCTGCCGGGCAAGAGCCTGGCCGAGATGCACGGCCTCTCCGAGAGCTACCTGCTCAAGCACATGCGTGCCCTCACCGAGGCCGGCCTGGTGGAAGCCCTGCCCGGCCCCCGCGGCGGCTACCGGCTGGCGCGGCGCCCCGGCGAGATCACCCTGCTCGACATCGTGGAGGCCATCGACGGCAAGGAGCCCGCCTTCACCTGCAAGGAGATCCGCCGGCGCGGACCGGGCAAGTCCAAGGACCCCTGCGCCTACAAGACGGACTGCTTCATCAAGCGCCGGATGCTGGCGGCGGAAGAGCTGTGGCGTCAGTCGCTCCGGGCGCAGACGCTTTCTGATCTCGCCCAGGATGGCGAAGAGCTGATCGACGCCGAGAGCAAGAAGACCGTCGCCGCCTTCGTGCGCGAGGCGCAGCGCTAGGCGCTCCCGACGCGACGCTGCGGAACTCCGCCGCCCCCTGCCCGTTGTGCTCGCAGCCCGACGAGCACGCAGCTCCCGGGACATCGCCTGAGACCACTCCCCGCTCCGCCCGTGCCTCACGAGGACGGACAGGCGCCGTCTTGCCGGACGGTGCTTCCGCTCGGGCCTGGAGCAACGCGAAAAAACCGGCGGAAACGCGAACCGAAAGGACCCCTCACATGGCACAGGCCAAGTCTTTGCAGGATCTTTTCTCCGAGACGCTGAAAGACATCTACTACGCCGAGAAGCAGATCCTTCGGGCGCTGCCGAAGATGGCGAAATCGGCCCAGTCGGAAGAGCTGAAGGCCGCCTTCCTCACCCATCAGGAGCAGACGGAAGGCCAGATCGAGCGCCTGGAGCAGGTGTTCGACATGCTCGGCAAGGCGGCGCGCGGCAAGCATTGCCCGGCCATCGTCGGCATCGTGGACGAGGGCAAGGAGATCATGGAGGACTTCGCCGGCACCGATGCGCTGGATGCCGGCCTCCTCTCCGCCGCGCAGGCGGTGGAGCATTACGAGATCGCCCGCTACGGCACGCTGAAGACCTGGGCCGCCCAGCTCGGCCTCGCCGATGCGGTGCCCCTGCTGGAGGCGACCCTGAAGGAGGAGAAGGAGACCGACCAGCTCCTCTCCCGCCTCGCCTCCTCCGGCGTGAACAAGAAGGCCGCCTGAGGCGGCTCTCCGGCGCCCGCTCGGCGGGCGCCGATACTACCAGAGGCGGCGGCCTATTCGGCCGCTTCCGCGATCAGGCGCTCGTCCCGCGCGGCGGGATGGGTGGGGAATGGCAGGCCGAGATTCTCGCGCAGGGTCGTGCCTTCATATTCGGTGCGGAACAGGCCGCGCTCCTGCAGGATCGGCACCACCTGCTCGATGAAGTCCTCCAGCCCGCCCGGCAGGTGCGGCGCCATGATGTTGAAGCCGTCCGCGCCCTCCTTGCGGAAGCGCTCCTCCAGCTGGTCGGCGATCTGCTCGGCCGTGCCCACCACCTGCCAGTGGCCGCGCGCCCCGGCGATGGAGAGATAGAGCTGGCGGATGGTGAGGTTGTCGCGCCGGGCGGCGTCGATCACCAATTGCTGGCGGCTCTTGGGGCCGTTGGTCTCGGGCAGGTCCGGCAGCGGCCCGTCGAGATCGTAGCCAGAGAGGTCGCCGACCCCGGCCACCACCGAGAGCAGCTGAAGTCCCACCGCCGGATGGATGAGGGATTGCAGCTCCTCGAACTTCTCCCGCGCTTCCGCTTCCGTGCGGCCGATGACGGGGAACACGCCGGGCATGATCTTCACATGGTCCGGATCGCGGCCGGCATTGGCGGCGCGGGTCTTGATGTCGGCATAGAAGGCGCGCGCCTCGGCAAGCGTCCGGTGGGCGCAGAAGATGGCTTCCGCGCTCTCCCCCGCCAGCGACCGGCCATCCTCGGAGGCGCCGGCCTGCACCACCACCGGATGGCCCTGCGGCGAGCGGGCGACGTTGAGCGGTCCCGCGACCTTGAAGTGCTTGCCGCGATGGTTGAGCACGTGGAGCTTGTCGGGATCGAAATAGGTGCCGGAGACCTTGTCGCGCTGGAAGGCGTCATCCTCCCAGCTGTTCCACAGCCCCTTCACCACCTCGATGAATTCGCGCGCCCGGTCGTAGCGGTCCGCGTGGGGGATGTGCTCATCGAGGTTGAAGTTGCGCGCCTCTTCCTCGCCGGAGGAGGTGACAAGGTTCCACCCTGCCCGCCCGCCGCTGAGCTGGTCGAGGGAGGCGAACTTGCGGGCGATGTGGAAGGGCTCGTTGAAGGAGGTGGAGGCGGTGCCGATGAGGCCGATATGGTGCGTCACCACCGAGAGGGCGGAGAGCAGGGTCAGCGGTTCGAAGCCCACATTGCGCGAGGTGCGGTGCACCGAATCAAGGTTCGTGTCGCGCACGCCGAGGGAGTCAGAGAGGAAGATGGCGTCGAGCTTCGCCGCCTCGGCGAGGCGCGCGAGGCGCAGGTAGTGATCGACGCGGACGTTGGCGTTCGCGGTGGCGCGGGGGTGCCGCCAGCCGGCGATGTGGTGGCCGTCCGTCATCAGGAAGGCACCGAGCTTGATCTGTCGCGCTTTGGTCATCTGTCGCCTCCAGGGGGCGAAATCTCAGGCGGGTCGCGCGCCGCGAGGTGCAGGATCGGCGGGCGGAACGGTGGGATGGCTTCGGCCGGAAGAGCCGGTCGGAGGAAGCATCCGACATCAATTTGATAATTTCAATCTATTTTATATGAATTGAACAAAGCGCGCCGGATCCCGGGCGTGCAACCCCGGCGAACCGCCTGAAAAATCGCAGGAAATCGCCCTCCCCGGCCCATCCGTGGATAGCCGGGGACTGGCATGTTTTCGAGCCGCACGCCGAGGCGGCGCCCCGCCGCACGGCCCTCAGCGCAGGCCGAAGCCCAGCGCCGTCAGCGCATCGCGGATGCGGTCGCGGCCGGCGAGGGATTCCGCGCCGCGCACGCGCGGCAGGGCGGCGGCGATCCAGCCGATCTCGGGGATGTTCTGGCCCTTCTGGAACGCCTTCAGCGCCGCCTCGTAATGGTCGAGCGCATCCTGCGGCAGGCTCGCATCATAGCGCTCGCGGTGAAGCACGAGGCGCTGGGAGATGCGCGGCTTCACATCCGCCGGGCGGGCGGGGTCGGGATGGGCGATGGCGAGGCCGAACACGCCGATCACATTGGGCGGCAGGCCGAGCAGCTCGGCGAGTTCCACCGGCCGGTTGCGCAGCGCGCCGAGATAGACGCCGCCGAGGCCGAGGGATTCCAGCGCCACCAGCGCATTCTGCGCCGCCAGCGCAGCGTCGATGAAGCCGACGAACAGGGTCTCCAGGAAGCCCAGCGCATCGGTGGGGTGGGCGTTGCGGCGGCCGATCTCCTCGAGGCGCGCGAGGTCGGCGAGCCACACCAGCACCAGCGGCGCCTCGATGACATGCTTCTGCCCGCCGGCGATCTCGGCGAGGCGGGCCTTGGTGGCCGGGTTCTCCACCGCCACCACGCTGAAGGTCTGGAGGTTGGAGGAAGACGGGGCGGATTGCGCCGCCGCCACCAGCGTTTCCAGCAGCCCCTCCGGCAAGGGCTCCTGCGTGAAGGCTCGCACGCTGCGATGGCTCAGCAGGCCGGCAATGGTGTCGTTGAGGAGGATGCCGGCCGGCGCCTCGGCCGCGCCGTAGCGGGTCTCCAGCAAGGCGCGGGCGGCGGCGGCTTCATCGGGCGCGAGGGTGGCGCCGGAGGTGTCGGCAGTGTCGGACATCGGGGCAAGCTCCGTGGGACGGCGCCGCGAACGGCGCTCATATGCGATCAGGCGGTCTCGATCAGGCTGTGGCGCGCGGCTTCTCGACGGCGACGGCCCCCGCATTCCGGCGGAAGCCGGCGGCGGGGTGGGTGTCGGGCAGGAGGGGACCGCGGCGGAACAGCTTCTCGCGCAGCGTACCCTCATCGTAGGACGTCTTGTAGACGCCGCGATCCTGCAGCTCCGGCACCACGAGATCGACGAACGAGGCCAGCGTCTCGTGGGAGACGAGGCGGTTGAGGTTGAAGCCGTCCACGTCCGTGTCGCGCACCCAGGAGATGATCTCGTCCGCCACCTCGCCGGGCGCGCCGACGATGAAGGGTGCGCGGGCGCCAGTGGCGGAGAGGGTGGCGAGGTCCTTCACCTTCAGCGGCTCGGCGCTGCGCAAGGTGAGGTTTTCCAGCGTGGACTGGATGGCATTGCTCTTCACGTAGGAGATGGCCTCCTCCGGATCGAGGGTGGAGAGGTCCACGCCCGTCCAGCCGGAAAGCAGCGCCAGTTGCCCGGCCGTGTGGACATATTGGGCATATTCGGCGAGCCGGTCGAAGGCCTCGGCCCGGGTGGGGGCGACGATCACCGTCGCGCCGGGGAACATGCGGATGTCGTAGGGGTCGCGCCCGAAGCTCGCCGCCGCCGTGCGCACCGCGCGCACCGCCTCGGCGAGGATGGGGCGGGTCTGGCCATTGAGGAAGATGGCCTCGGAATGCTTCGCCGCGAACAGCCGCCCCCGGCCCGAAGTGCCGGCCTGGTAGAGCACCGGCGTGCGCTGGGGCGAAGGCTCGGCGAGCTGGATGCCGTCCACCTGGTAATAGGGACCGTTGTGGCGGATGCGGTGGACCTTGGCGGGATCGGTGAAGACGCGGGCGGCGCGATCGCGGCGCACGGCGCCCTCCTCCCAGCTGCCCTCCCACAATTTGTAGACGGCGGCGAGGAAATCCTCCGCCGCCTCGTAGCGCGCATCATGGTCGCGGTTGGCCTTGTCGCCCATGCCGCGCGCGCCGCTGTCCAGATAGCCGGTGACGATGTTCCAGCCCACGCGGCCCTTGGTGAGATGGTCCAGCGTCGCGAAGCGGCGGGCGAACTGGTAGGGGTGCTCGTAGGTGAGATTGGCGGTGACGCCGAAGCCGATGTGCTTCGTCGCGTGCGCCATGCTCGGCACCACCAGAGCGGGATCGATGTCCGGCGTCTGCGCGGCCGAGATCAGCGCCGCGTCCGGGCTGTTGCCATAGACGTCGTAGACCCCGAACACGTCGGCGATGAACACGCCATCGAACAGGCCGCGCTCGGCGGTCACCGCGAGGTCGATCCAGTAATCGAGGCTGTTATAGTCGATGGCGCGGTCGCGCGGATGCGCCCACAGGCCCGCCCAGGTGTGGCCGGGCGAGGCCATGTTGAAGGCGTTGAAGCGGATGTCGCGGTTGAGCGGTTTGGAGGTCATGGCGGCGTCCGCCCTCAGCTGTAGAGCGGGGTCGGCGTGATGACGCCGTTGAGGGCGTAATTGCCCACCTCGCGGGATTTGTAGACCACCGGATCGTGCAAGGTGTGGGTGCGGATGTTGCGCCAGAAGCGGTCGTAGCCGTAATGGCCGGCGGTGGCGCGGGCGCCCATCAGCTCGAAGATGCGGGAGGTCACCTCCAGCGCCGTGCGGCTGGAATGCACCTTGGCCGCATAGATGGCCGCGGCGGCCACATTGCGCTCTTCGGGAGTGATGGCATTGCCCAGCGCGGTCGCGGCCTCGAAGCGCAGGCCGGCCACATCCGCCAGCGCGGTGGAGGCGCGCAGCTCCACATCGAGATTGCCGTAGTGCTCGAGGATGTAGGGGTCGAGGCTCGCTTTCTCCACGCCGGAGGCCTGCCACGGGCGGGAGACCTCGCGGATGTAGCGGTTGGCCTCGGCCAGCGCGCCCTCGGCGATGCCGATGTAGAAATTGACGATGAGCAGCTGGTGGAACGGCACCACGAGGCTGGTGCGCGGCGGCGGGGCGGCGGGATCGCCGAGGATCTCGTCGCGGCCGATCTTCACGTCGGCGAAGGTGATGGTGCCGCTCTCCGACAGGCGCTGGCCGAAGGCGTCCCAGTCATTGCCGTGGGTCACGCCCTCCCGATCGCCGGGCACGACGAGCACGGCGAAGCCGTCGCCGAGCTGCGCGCGCAGCGTGATGCGATCAGCTAGCGCGGCATTGGAGGCGAAGGTCTTGCGGCCGGTGAGGCGATAGAAATCCGCCACCGGCGCGAGGCGCGATTCCGGATCGCGCGGGTTGGAGGCGCCGCCCCAGAACCAGCGTCCGGCCACCGAGGCCCGCGCCAGCGCCGCCGCCTGCTCCGGGCTCGCCCGCCACAGCGCATTGGTGAGGTGGAGATAGTGATAGGCGAGCAACTGGGCGATGGAGGCATCCGCCCGGCCGATCACCCGCACGGCGAGGAGCGCGTCGGTGAACGATCCGCCGCCCCCGCCATGCTCGGGGGAAAAGAGCAGTTCGAGCAGTCCCGCCTCGCGCAGTAGTGCGAGCTCGCGCTTGGGCGAGGCGCCGAGGCGGTCGCGCTCGGCGGCATCCGGCGCCAAAGCGTCGGCGACACCCTGCGCGAGGGCGATCCAGTCGGGCCGCACGGGCGCGGCCGGGGCGAGGGACAAATGGGACGGACGGGCGGCAGGCGGGTTCATGGTCGACGCTCCTCGATGGGGTCCGGCAGGCGCGCTCACCAGGTGGGGATGAGGCTGCCGTTGAACTTGGCGAGGGTGAAGTCCTTCACCGGCTGGGAGCGGTAGACCGCGATGAACTTGGCGATGCGCGGATCGTCCTTGCGATCCTCGCGGGCGGCGAAGACCAGGGTGAAATAGGGCTTGGCCTCCTCCAGCGTCGTCTCGGCCAGAAGCGCGCTCTTCAGCTGGAGCCCGGCGAGATAGGCATAGTTGGAGGAGACGAAGGCGGCGGCCACGTCGTCCAGCGAGCGCGGCAGCTGGGCGGCGTCGATCTCGACGATCTTGAGGTTCTTCGGGTTGTCGACCACGTCGAGCACGCTGGCATAAAGGCCCGAGCCCGGCTTCAGCTTGAGGAGCCCGGCCTTCTGGAACAGCAGGAGCGCCCGCCCGCCATTGGTGGGATCGTTGGGAATGGCGATCTTGGAGCCGGCCGGGATGTCGGCGAAGCTCGTATACTTCTTGGAATAGAGGCCGGCCGGCACGAGGATGGATTCATCCAGCGCGACGATGGTGTAGCCGCGCGTCTTCACCTGATTGGCGAGATACGGCCGGTTCTGGAAATTGTTGAGGTCGATGTCGCCGGCCTGCAGCGCCGCATTGGGCTGGTTCCAGTCGGTGAACTCGATGATCTCCGCCTTCACCCCCTGCTCGGCCGAGAGCTTCGCCGCCTCGCGCAGGATGTCGCCGTAAGGACCTGCCGAAACGCCGATCTTCAGCGGCTTGTCGGCGGCCGGGGCCTGCGCGTTCGCGCCGGTGCCGGCCGCGAACAGCGCGATGCCGGAGAAGACGAGGGCCGCGAGGGGGGAGCGGAAGCGGGAGGTCATGGATCAATCCTGGTTCAGGGTCGGGCGGCAGGACGCACGGCCTCAGCCGCACCGGCGGGGCCGGTGAGGGAGGGGGCTTCGGAGCCGGCGGTGGTGAGGGCGGCACCCGCTGGATCCGGACGCCAACCATTAATCGATAAGTTTGATGGAATTAATTTACATAGCTGAAAGGCTGTGTCTACGCTTTTTCTCGCCTGCGATCTGATGGGTCGCACCGCGCACAAGGGAGGCGGACAGACGGGCATCCGGAGGGGTTGACAATTGAGCTTATTAGTTTGTCTATAAATTTAATAGAAATAGGTGACTCATGACATCTCCCCTCCGCATCGGCGTCTGGGCGCCGGTTCACGGCCCACGGGCCGCCTGGCAGGATCCGGCCGAGCCGTTCGACGCCTCCTGGCCGCACAACCGCGACACGGTGCTGGAGGCGGAGGCGCTCGGCTACGACGCGACGCTGGTGGCGCAGCACACGGTCAATCCGCACCTCGCGGACAAGGACCAGATCGAGGCCTGGACCGCCTCGGCGGCGCTGGCCGCGCTCACCAGCCGCATCGAGATCCTCGCCGCCATCAAGCCCTATCTCTACCACCCCGTGGTGCTGGCGAAGATGGCGCTGCAGATCGAGAACATCTCGGGCGGCCGCTTCGGCTTCAACCTCGTCAATGCCTGGAACCGCGCCGAGTTCGAGAAGGCCGGCATCCCCTTCGGCGAGCATGACGCGCGCTATGCCTATGGCCGGGAATGGATCAGCCTCGTCGAACCGCTGCTGCGCGGCGAGAGCGTCACCCACAAGGGCGCGCATTTCGACGTCACCGACTATCGCCTCACGCCGAAGAGCCCGGTGCGCGCCCGCCCGCGCATCTATCTCGGCGGCGAATCCGAGCCCGCGCGGGCGCTGGCGGCCGACCATGCCGACGTCTATTTCATCAACGGCCAGCCCCTCGCGGACGTGAAGGCGATCATCGCCGACCTTGCCCGCCGTCCCCGCGCCGGCGCGCCGCTCGCTTTTGGTCTTGCCGCCTTCGTCATCGCCCGCGAGACCGAGCGCGAGGCGGAAGAGGAATATCGCCGCCTCCTCGCCCTCGCCGCCAAGGATGCGCCCGCCAAGCAGGAGCAGGCCGCGCGCACCGATCCCAACGTGGTGATGATCCGCTCCTTCGCGAAATCGCCGCGCGTCGGCACCAATGGCGGCACCGCCGCCGGGCTGGTGGGCAGCTACGATCAGGTGGCCGAGCGCATCCACGCCTTCCATGCCGCGGGCATCGAGCTGTTCATGCTCCAGTTCCAGCCGCTCCGAGCCGAGCTTCGGCGCTTCGCCGCGGAGGTCTTCCCCCGCCTCGGCCGCCCCGCTTCGGCCGCCACCGGCCGGACCATCGCCGCGGCGAGCTGAGCCCAATCCTCAAGACGAGCCCGCGGAGCCCCACGTGAGCAACGCCGACCACACAGCAACCTTCCCCCTGCCCGCCGTCGCCCGGCCGGTCGCCAAAACCGCTGCCGCTCCGGCCGCAGCGCCCCGGCGGGCCGGCCTCGGCCCGCGCCAGCTTCTTCTCCTCTCCTGGGCCGCGCCGGTGCTGCTGGTCGTGGTGTGGGAGGTGCTGGCGCAGGTGGGCTATGTGGCGCCCCATGTGCTGCCGGCGCCGAGCAAGGTGGTGCGCACCGCCTACAAGCTCGCGACCTCCGGCACTCTTCTCGCCGATCTCGGCACCAGCCTCGTGCGGGCGGCGGTGGGGTTCCTGGTGGGGGGCAGCATCGCCTTTGCGCTCGGCATCCTCGTCGGCTTCTCGCGCCTCGCCGAGGCGCTGGTGGACCGCAGCGTGCAGATGGTGCGCGCCATCCCCTTCCTCGCTCTGCTGCCTTTGGTGATCGTGTGGTTCGGCGTGGGCGAGGGGCAGAAGATCTTCCTCGTGGCGCTGGGCGTCGCCTTCCCCATCTACATCAACACCACCCTCGGCATCCGGCAGGTGGACCCCAAGCTCATCGAGCTGGGCCGGGTGCAGGGCCTCTCCACCCGGCAGATGATCTCGCGCATCATCCTGCCGGGCGCCCTGCCCTCCATCCTCACCGGCGTGCGCTATTCGCTGGCCACCGCGTGGCTGGCGCTGGTGGTGGCGGAGACCATCGGCGCGCAGGCGGGCATCGGCTTCCTCGCCATGGATGCGCGCGAGTTCCTGCGCACGGACGTGGTGGTGCTCACCATCGTCATCTACGCGCTCATCGGCGTCGTGGCGGATTCGCTGGCGCGGCTGCTGGAACGGCGCCTGCTGGCCTGGCACCCGAATTTCGGCGGAACGGCCCGATGACCGCCCCCGTCCTCGCCGAGGCAAAGCCCGCCGCCCGCGTCACCGGCCTCACCCGCGCGTACGGGGACCGGGTGGTCATCGACCGGCTCGACCTCACCATCCAGCGCGGCGAGTTCGTCGCCCTTCTGGGGGAGAGCGGCTGCGGCAAGACCACCCTGCTGCGCGCGCTGGCGGGCCTCGATCCCATCGACGGCGGCCGCATCGAGGCGCCCGGGCGGCCGGCCGTGGTGTTCCAGGAGCACCGCCTGCTGCCGTGGGACAGCCTGTGGCGCAATGTCAGCCTCGGCCTGCCCGAGCGCGGCGCGCGCGAGCGTGCGGCGGCGGCGCTGGAGGAAGTGGGCCTCGGCGGCCGACTGGACGACTGGCCGCGCAACCTCTCCGGCGGGCAGGCGCAGCGCGTGGCGCTGGCCCGCGCGCTGGTGCAGGAGCCGGAACTCCTGCTCCTCGACGAGCCCTTTGCCGCCCTCGACGCCCTCACCCGCATCCGCATGCATGTCCTGGTGAAGGCGCTCGTGACCCGCCACCGGCCCGGCGTGCTCCTCGTCACCCACGACGTGGAGGAGGCCATCGCGCTGGCCGACCGCATCCTCGTCATGCGCGCCGGTGTCATCGCCGCCGAGCATCGCCCGCCGGCGCCCGGACACCCCGCCGCCGACCGCGCCACCCTCCTCGCCGAGCTTGGGGTCGAGAACGACCTTTCGGCCGCCTGAACCAACCGAGAGCCCCATCGAGAGCCCCATGTCCCGCGATTTCACGCCCTCCCGCCGCCAGATCCTCGCCGCCGGCCTCGGCGCCGCCGCAGCCGGCCTCACCCCCTTCGCCGCCCAGGCGCAGAAGGACACCCGCAACACCGACACGGTGCGCCTGACCTGGGGCTATAGCGGGCTCACGCTCATCGCCAAGGAGCGCGGCGTGTTCGAGAAGACCTTGGGCGAGAAGGGCATCAAAGTGGAATGGCTCGGCCCCTTCCCCAACCACGCCCCGACCCTGCAGGCGGTGACCGGCGGCAGCGCCGATTACGGCTTCGGCGGCTCCACCACCCCCGCTTTCGCCGCCATCCTTGCCGGCTCGCCGCTCGTCTTCTCCCAGTTCATTCTCTACGAGCCGCGCACCACCGCCATCATCGCGCGGGAAGGGTCCGGCATCGAGAAGGTGGAGGACCTCGTCGGCAAGTCCGTCGCGGTGAACCGCTCCGGCCTCGGCGAATTCCTCGCCGTCGCCGCGCTGGAGAAGCACGGCATCGACCGCTCCAAGGTGAAGTTCGTCTATCTCAACCCGCCCGACGCCGCCCCGGCGCTCGCCTCCGGCAAGGTGGACGCCTGGAGCATGTGGAGCCCAGGCGTGGACATCGCGCGGCTCGAATACAAGGCGCATGACGTCTTCATCGAGGGCCGCGACCTCGATTTCTTCATTGACTACAATTCCTACGTGACCAGCCGGAAGTTCGCTCAGGAAAATTCGCAGATCGTGAAGGCGGTGGCCGAGGCCTACGAGGCCGAGACGAAGTGGAACAACGCCAACATCGTGGAAGCCGAGACCATCGTGCAGACCCGCGCCGGCTACAGCCCGGTGATCCGCGACCAGTTCATCGCGCGCAACCGCACCTATACGGCGATCCCGGTCTCCGACCAGAAATTCATCGCCAATCTCCAGAAGGCCGCGGACTGGCTCTCGGCGCGCAAGATCCTGCCCGAGCCCATCACCGTCTCGGACCACCTCGCCAAAATCTGACCCCCCTGCCCCGCCCGCGCCGCCCCGCGCGCCCCGCATGCGTCACGCACCAGGATATGCCATGAACAAGCCCGTCATCCCCCTCCCCCCTGTCGCACCCTCCAAGCGCCGCTCGGCCGATCCTGCCGACTGGCGCGACCTGTTCGCGGAGATCGGCGCCGGGTCCAGCGTGCGCGAGCGCGACCGGGTGCTGCCGTTCGAGGCGGTGGGGCTCCTGAAGCAGGCCGGCTTCGGCGCGCTGCGGCTCGCCGAGGCCGATGGCGGGGCGGGCGCGACCTTCCGCCAGACCTACAAGCTGGCGCTGGACCTCGCCGCCGCCGACGCCAATGTGGCGCACATCTTCCGCAACCACTTCACCGTGGCCGAGCAGTACGCCCGCCTGCCCTATGATGCGAAGAGCAAGGGCTGGCAGGCGGAGGTGGCGGCGGGCGCCATCTTCGGCCTCGCCTCCACCGAATCCGGCGACAAGCCCGCGGGCGGTTTCGCACCCGACACGCGGCTCGATCCCGATGGCGACGGCTTCCGCCTCAACGGCGTCAAATATTACAGCACGGGCACGCTGTTCGCCGAAACCATGCTGATCCGCGCGGCGACGGCGGACGGGCGGGTGGCGGCGGTCATCATCCCCACGCGGCGCGAGGGCATCGAGATCCTGGACGACTGGGACGGCGCCGGTCAGCGTCTCACCGCCTCGGGCACCACGCGCTACCACAATGTGCGGGTGGAGGCGGACGAGGCGGTGTTCGACAGCCCCGGCCGTGGCTACGGCCTCGCTTATTCCAACACGCAGGCGCAGCTCTTCCTCACCACCGTGGTGGCCGGCATCACGCGCGGCGCGCTGGAGGATGCCATCGCGCTGGTGAAGCGCCGCAAGCGCAGCTTCTATTATGCGCCGGTGCCCACCCCCGCCGACGACCCCTTCCTGCAGCAGGCCGTGGGCCAGCTCGCGGCCAACGCCTTTGCCGCCGAGGCGGTGATCCTCGCCGCGGCGGAGACCCTCGACCGCGCCAGCGACGCCCGCGATCGCGGCGAGGACGCTGAGGCGCTCGCCGCCGAGGCGGCGAAGGCGGCGGCGCAGGCCAAGCTGGTGGTGGATGATCTCGCGCTCAAGTCCGGCTCGCTGCTGTTCGAGACCGGCGGCGCCTCGGCCACCGAGCGGGCCGTCAACCTCGACCGCCACTGGCGGAACGCCCGCACCATCGCCTCGCACAATCCGTCGAGCTACAAGGCGAAGGCCATCGGCGAACTGCTGGTGAAGGGCACGCCGCTTCCGGCCAAAGGTTTCTTCTGAACCGGCGTTTTCCGCCGCACGCTGATGGCCCCGCCGCACCGGCGGGGCCATTGCTTTTTTAGGGGGTCATGCCGCCGGGAAGGCGCCCTCGAACACGGTCTCGGCCAGCGGGCGGCGGCCGCTCGGGGTCTCGCCCTTGTGGAAGCTCTCCGGCAGCAGGGACTTGTCGCCGCGACGGCCCAGCGCGACCGCGATCTCCACCTCGTAATCGTCCGGCACCTTCAGCTCCGTGCGGGCCTTCTCCCCATCGAAGCCGCCCATGCCGTGGGCATGCCAGCCGAGCTTCGTCGCCTGCAAGGCGAGGTTCGCCCAGGCCGCGCCCGCATCGAAGGAATGGCTGCGAGCCGGCACCGCCTCAGTGGTTCCCGGCCGCACGAAGCTGCGGGCCGAAACGACGAAGACGAGCACCGCCGCATTCTGCGCCCACTGCTGGTTGAAGGGCACGAGCAGGCTCAGGAAGGTGTCGAACGCGGGCGTGCCACGGCGGGCATAGAGGAAGCGCCAGGGCTGGGAATTGAAACTGGAGGGCGCCCAGCGCGCCGCCTCGAAGATGGAATTGAGCTCGGCCTGCGGAATCTCCTCGCCGGTGAAGGCGCGGGGCGACCAGCGCTCCAGGAACAGCGGCTCCACGGGGTGCTCGCTCTGGCGGGGGGCAACGGCAACGGTCATAGGGCAATCCTTAAGTGGATGGAACGGGTGTCAGAGCCTCAGGCCGGCCTGCTTCAGCAACGGCAGGATATCCGTGGCGAAATGGTCGAGGTCGGCCGCGAAGTCATAGAAGTTGAGCTGCACGCCGTCGATGCCGGTGCGCTTCAGTGCCGCGAGCTGGTCCACCACTTCTTCCGGCGAGCCGATGATCTCGATGTTGCCGCCCAGATTGAGCCCCTGCTTGTGCGTCGCATCGCGGCGGCCGAGCCAGGCCACCGCATCGCTGTCATAGCCGCGATGGCCGAAGGAGGTGTGGGTCGGCGCCGGCACGCCGGCGGCGATGGCGCGGGCATAATCGTGCGCCTCGGCCGAGGTGGGGCGGCTGACGATGATGGGGTTGATGATGGCCTTCACCTCCCGCCCCTTCGCCCGCGCCCGCCCCTTGATGGCGGCGATGTGGGCGGGCAGCGTCTCCAGCGCGCTGTCGATATGCGCGCCGCCCGGCGAGGTGATGAACAGCAGGTCCGAATGTCCCGCCGCGAAGTCGATGCCGGCCTCCGAGCCCGTCGCGGTGACGAGGATGGGTCGGCCATAGAGCGGCTTCGGCGTGATGTAGCCGTTGACGATCTTCCACGGGTTCAGCCGGCCTTCGACGGAATAGTTTTCGGTGTCGCTCCACAGGCGGTGGAGCACGTCGAACAGTTCGCCTGTCATGTCGTAGCGGCGGTCATGCTCGATGCGGTTCCAGCCGAACATCTCATGCTCGATGGCGCGATGGCCGGTGACGATGTTGATGCCCCAGCGCCCCTTGGAGATGTGGTCGAAGGTGGCGCCGATCTTGGCGATGTGCAGCGGGTGCCACGGGCCGTAGAGCACATGCAAAGTGGAGATGAGGAGGATGTTCTTCGTCGTCGCCGCCATGGCGCCCAGCGCCACGAAGCTGTCCAGCGAGGCCTCCCCGTCATAGCCGCCCTTGGGCAGCCACTGGGTGCGCGAGAAGGCGATGTCGAAGCCCAGCGCGTCGGCCTTCTCCACCAGGGCGGAATTGTAGTCGTAGGTCCAGCTGTTGCTGGTGGGATGGTCGGAGAAATGGATGTCCTGAAGGTTCAGAAACAGCCCCAGCATCAGCGGCTGGCGGGCCGAGCGGGAGAGCGGGCTGTCGGGAAAGTCGAGCGGGCCGCGCAGGAGGGGAGCGACGGCGGGGACAGCTGACACGAGAGCGGACATGGCATACCTCGCGGGAGGACGGAAACAGCCCCGGCCCCTTCCCCGAGCGACCGGGAAAGGGGCCGGATCCGTGTCGCCGCCTGGGGAGCGCCGGCACGAAGGGATGGGGAATGCTCAGGCGGTGGCGCGCGCCGCCTCTGCGAACTGGCTCTCCGGCCGCGGCAGGCCGTAATGCTCGCGCAGCGTCCGGCCGGTGTACTCCTCGCGGAACAGCCCGCGCTTGCGCAGGATGGGCACCACCTGCGAAGCAAACAGGTCGAAGCCGGCGGCGTACCAGGGCGGCATCACGTTGAAGCCGTCCGCCGCGCCGCTCTCGAACCAATTCTGGATCTCGTCGGCGATCTTCTCCGGCGTGCCCACCACCACGTAATGGCCGCGCGCCCCGGCGAGGCGGTCGATGAGCTGGCGCAGCGTCGGCTTCTCCCGCCGCACGATGTCCACCACCAGCTGGAAGCGGCTGGCCACGAGCTTTGCCGGGCCGGCATCCTTGAAGGCGTCCAGCTCCACCACCGCATTGAGCGGGTGGCCGGAGAAGTCCACGCCGGTGATCTGCCTGAGCTGCGAGATGGAGTATTCCGGCTGGATGAGGTCGCTGAACGCCTCATGCAGCTGGCGCGCCTCGGCTTCCGTCGAGCCGATATAGGGGCTGATGCCGGGCAGGATCTTCACATGGTCCGGATTGCGGCCCAGCCCCGCCGCCTGCTTCTTGATGTCGGCATAGAAGGCCTTGGCGCTCTCCACCGTCTGGTGGGCGGTGAAGATGGCTTCCGCATAGCGCGCGGCAAACGAGCGCCCGTCGTCCGAGGAACCCGCCTGCACATAGACCGGACGGCCCTGCGGGATGCGCGGGGTGTTGAGCGCGCCCTTCACCCGATAGTGCCGGCCCACATGCTCGATGGGGTGGATCTTGGTGTCATCGGCGAACAGGCCGGAGACGGGATCAGCCACGAGGGCGTCATCCTCCCAGCTGTCCCAGAGCTTGGTCACCACGTCCACGAACTCCGCCGCGCGGGCGTAGCGCTCGGCATGGCTTGGCGTCTCGGCGAGGCCGAAATTGGCCGAGGCCTGGGGCACGGCGGTGGTGACGATGTTCCAGCCCGCGCGCCCGCCGGAGAGATGATCCAGCGAGGCATAGAGCCGGGCGAGGTTGTAGGGCTCGTAGTAGGTGGTGGAGGCCGTGCCGATGAGGCCGATATGGGTGGTCGCGGCGGCGATGGCCGACAGCCAGGTGAGCGGCTCCAGACGGAAGCGCGAGGCGTAGCGGATATTGTCCACCTGCGCCGGCCCGTCGGCGAAGAACACCGCATCGAGCTTCGCCGCCTCGGCCGAGCGGGCGAGGTCCTGGTAGAAGGTGATGTCGAGCAGCCGCTCCGGCCGCGCGCCGGGATAGCGCCAGCCGGCCTCGTGATGTCCACCGGGATAGATGAACAGGTTGAGGACGAGCTGCCGCCGGGCCTGGGCGGCTTGGGTCGATGCAAGTGCCATGGGATCTCTCCTTTGATCGCTCAAGGCGTGAAGGGGCAGAACATTCGGTTGGTTCAGCCGACGCGGGCGGCCACGCGCGTAGCCACGCGTTCTTGCGCGCGCTCCTGAACGCGGGCGGCCGCATCGGCCCCGCCGGTGTGGGGCACGCGGCCTTCCACCGGGTGGCTGGGGTCGGTGTAGAATTTCGTGGAGACGTGACCGTCCGGCACGAGGGAGGCCACCAGCGCCTCATCGGCGGCGGTGAAGCCGTAATCGAGGGCGGCGACGTACTCGTCCCACTGGGCCTCCGTGCGCGGCCCGGCGATGGCCGAGGTGACGAGGCTGTTGTTCAGCACCCAGGACAGGGCGAAGGTCGCCGCCGGAATGCCGGCTTCGGCCGCGTGGCGGGCGATGGCCTCGGCGATGTCGATTGATTCCGCCCGCCACTCGGTCTCCAGAATGCGCCGGTCGCCGCGCCCCGCCCGGCTGTCCGCCGCCGGAGCCGCGCCGGGCACGTATTTGCCGGTGAGCACGCCGCGCGCCAGCGGCGAATAGGTGACCACGCCGAGGCCGTAATGGTGGGCGGCGGGAAGCTGCTCCACCTCCGCCGTGCGGTCCACGATGTTGTAGAGCGGCTGGCTGGCGACGGGCCGGTCGATGCCGAACTGGTCGGCGAGATGCGCCACCTCGGCGATGCGCCAGCCGCGGAAGTTGGAGACGCCGAAATAGCGCACCTTCCCCGCCTTCACGAGGTCCGCCACCGCCCGCACCGCCTCGCCGAGCGGCGCGTCGAAGATGGCGCGGTGGAAATAGAGGATGTCGATGTAATCCGTGCCGAGCCGCCTCAGGCTCCCCTCCGCCGCCTCGATGATCCACTTGCGGGAAATGCCCTGCCGGTTCGGCCCCGTGCCGCCGGGATTGGCGAACTTGGTGGCGAGCACATAGGCGTCGCGGTCCCCCTTCACCGCGCGGCCGACGATCTCCTCGGTGCGCCCGTTCTGGTAGGCGTCCGCCGTATCGAGGAAGAAGAAGCCCTGTTCCTTGGCCTTGTGGATGATGCGGTGGGACGTGGCCTCGTCGGTGGGCCCGCCGAACATCATGGTGCCCAGCGCCAGCTTCGGCACCTTCAGGCCGCTCTTGCCGAGATAGCGATAGTCCGGCGGCGTCACGGACTTCGCGGGGGGCTGCGGGATGGCGTGGGCGGTCATTGGCGAAATCCTCAGTGAAGCGCCTCTTCGGGCGCGTGATGGCAGGCGACGGCGCGGCCGGCCCCGAGGGGGCGCAGCGCCGGGTCGGATTGGGTGCAGAGGGGCGTCGCCAGCGGGCAGCGCGGATGGAAGCGGCAGCCGGTCGGCACGTTGCGCGCGCTCGGCAGGTCGCCGGAGAGCGGGGCAGCATGGCGCCGCCGCCCGGGCGTCGGCACGGCCTCGATCAGCGCGCGGGTGTAGGGGTGGAGCGGGCGCGCGAAGATGGACTGCCAGGAGCCCGTCTCCACGATGCGACCGAGATACATCACCAGCACCCGGTCGGCGAAATAGCGCACCACCGACAGATCGTGGGAGATGAAGAGATAGGAGAGCCCCAGCTCCGCCTTCAGCCGCGCCAGCAGGTTCAGGATCTGCGCCTGGATGGAGAGGTCGAGGGCCGACACCGGCTCGTCGCAGATGACGAGGCGCGGGGAAAGGATGAGCGCGCGGGCGATGCCCAGGCGCTGGCGCTGGCCGCCGGAGAATTCGTGCGGATAGCGCGTCAGCGCCTCGCGCGGCAGGCCCACCCGCTCCAGCGCATCCCCCGCCGCCGCCAGCCGCTCGCGGCGCGGCAGGAGGCCGTGCACCGCCAAGGGCGCGGTGAGGATGTCCGCGATGGACTGGCGTGGGTTGAGCGAGGCGAACGGGTCCTGGAACACGATCTGCGCCTGCCGGCGATAGGCCTTCAGCGGCGTGCCCTGAAGGCCGCCCACATCCACCCCGTCGAACACCACCCTGCCCGATGCCGGGGAGACGAGGCGCATGATGACCTTGGCCAAAGAGGACTTGCCGCAGCCGCTCTCGCCCACGAGGCCCACCGTCTCCCCCGGCTCCACGGCGAAGGAGACGCAATCCACCGCGCGCAGCAGGCGTCCGCCGGACTCGTAGCCGGCGTGCAGGTTCTCAACCGAAAGCAAGGGCATGGCGCGCCTCCCTTTGCGCGGCCGCCGTGGTGACGGGGCAGGCGACGAGATGGCCGGGCGCCACGGCGTCAAGGGCCGGCGCGGCGGCGCGGCACAGCGCCCGCGCGTTCGGGCAGCGCGGGGCGAAGGCGCAGCCCTCCTCCCCCGCCGCCGAGGCGATGGAGCCTTCGATCTCCGCGAGCGCGCCAGCCGAATAATGCTGGCCGGCATCGAGCCGGGGCGAGGCGGCGAGCAGGCCGCGCGTGTAGGGGTGCAGCGGCGTGCCGAACAGGGTCTCGAAGGGCGCGTCCTCCACCTTGCGGCCGGCATACATCACCGCCACCCGGTCGGCCCATTCGGCCACCACGCCGAGATCGTGGGTGATGAGCAGCAGGCCCATGGAGAGGTCGCGCCGCAGGGCGTCGAGCAGGTCCAGGACCTGTGCCTGGATAGTCACGTCGAGGGCCGTGGTGGGCTCGTCGGCGATGAGGAGGCGGGGGGCGCAGGCGACCGCGATGGCGATCATCACCCGCTGGCGCATGCCGCCGGAGAGTTCGTGCGGATAGTCCCCCACCCGCCGTCCGGGTTCGGGGATGCGCACCAGATCGAGCAGTTCCACCGCGCGGGCAAAGGCGGCGCGGCGGGAGAGGCCCTCATGCAGGCGCACCACCTCGGCCACCTGCTGGCCCACGGAGAGCACCGGGTTCAGCGAGGTCATGGGCTCCTGGAACACCATGGCGATGTCCCGCCCGCGCACCCGGCGCAGGGTGCGATCATCAAGCCGCGCGAGGTCGGTCACGCCGCCGTCGCGGCCCCGGAACAGGATTTCGCCGGAAGCGATGCGCGCCGTGTCGGGCAAGAGGCGCATCAGGGCGAGGGCAGTGAGCGACTTGCCGGACCCGCTCTCCCCCACCAGCGCCACCGTCTCCCCCGCCTCCACCGTGAGGGAGAGGCCGCGCACCGGGGTGGCGCGCGGGAAGGCGATGGAGAGGTCGCGCACGTCGATGAGCGGCGCCATTCACCCCTCCCCGCCGAGGCGCGGATTGAGCGCCTCGTTGAGCCCGTCGCCGATGAGGTTCAGCGACAGAACGGTGAGCACGATGGCGACGCCCGGCACGGCGCTGAGGTACCAGGCCGTGCGCAGCAGATCGCGGCCGGTGCCGATCATGGAGCCCCAGCTCACCACATTGGGATCGCCCAGCCCCATAAAGGAGAGCGCGCTTTCCATGAGGATGGCGGTGGCCACCGTGACCGAGGCGAGCACGATCACCGGCGGCAGGGCATTGGGCAGGATCTCGCGGAAGATGATGCGCCCATGGCCGAAGCCCAGCGCCCGCGCGGCGGCGACGAAATCCTTCTCCTTGATGGCCCGGAACTGCGCCCGCACGAGGCGCGCCACCTGCGGCCACGACACCGCCGCGATGGCGAGCGCGATGGCCGGCACCGAGGGTTGGGCGATGGCCACCAGCACGATGAGCAGGATGAAGCCCGGCACCGTCTGGAAGATCTCGATGAGCTTGGAGAGCACATCGTCCACCACGCCGCCGAAATAGCCCGCCGTGGCGCCCACCAGGATGCCGGCAAGGAGCCCCGCCAGCGTGGCGCAGGCGCCCACCAGCAGGCTCACCCGCGCGCCGTGGACGAGGCCGGCCAGCACATCGCGCCCCAGCGCGTCGGTGCCCAGCGGAAAGCGCGGGTTCTGGCCCGGCCACTGCAAGGGCCGCCCGGCCATCTCCAGCGGATCGTCGGGGAAGAGAATGGGGGCGGCCAGCGCCGCCCCCACCACGACGGCGAGGATGAGGAGGCCCGCCACCGCCGTTGGATTGGATAGGAACACGAGAAGCGCATGGCGCCGGCCCACGGGCGCGAGCCGCGCCACATCCGCCGTCACGGTGCGGGCGGCATCCGGCGCATGGACGTTGGGCCAGAAATCCGGCTCGCTCGGCGTAGTGGGCGCTCGCTCGGCGCCCAGCGCCGCGGCCGCCGCGCGATCCTCGGCATCTGCCGCAAGGGAGCCGGAGGGGAAGGTTTCGGTGCCGTACATCAGCGCACCTCGATGCGCGGATCGAGCCACGCCTGGAGGATGTCGATGGCCGCGTTCACCGCCACCACCAGCAGCGACGACAAAAGCAGGATGCCGAGCAGCACATGGAAGTCCCGCCCCATCACCGCCTCGTAGGCCAGCCGGCCGAGGCCGGGCCAGCTGAACACCGTCTCCACCACCACCGCCCCACCCATCAGCCCGGCGAGGTGGATGCCGGCCATGGTGGTGACGGGGATGAGCGCATTGCGCAGCACGTGGTCGCGGGTGACGGCGAAGGGCGAGAGGCCCTTGGCGCGGGCGGTGCGCACATGGTCCTGCGTGCGCACCTCGATCATGTCGTCGCGGGTGAGGCGGGCGTAGATGGCCACATAGAAGAGCGCGAGGGAGAGCGCCGGCAGGATCTGGTAGCGCGCCCGGTCCAGCACCGCATCCCAGCCGGTGAGGTTCGCGCCGATGGTCTCCGCACCGCCGGTGGGCAGCCAGCCGAGCTTCACCGAGAACAGGACGATGAGCATCAGCCCGATCCAGAAGCTCGGGATGGAATAGAACAGCAGAGCGACGACGCTCAGCACCCGGTCCGTGGACCGCCCGGCGAAGCTGGCCATCAGCGCGCCCAGCGTGATGCCGATGACGAGCGCGAACACGAGGGCGAGGCCCATCAGGCTCAGCGTGTTGGGCAGCCGCGCGGCGATCAGCTCCGCCACCGGCTGGTTGTAGCGCGGCGACACGCCGAGGCTGAAATGGGCGAGGTTGGAGAGATAGCCGCCGAGCTGCTCCAGCACCGGCAGGTCCAGCCCGAACTTGGATTTCAGCGCGGCGAGCGTCTCCACCGTCGCCGCCCCGGCCTCGCCGGCCAGAGCGTCGGCGGCATCGCCCGGGGTCAGGCGCAGCAGGAAGAAGTTGAGGACGAGGATGCCGATGACGGTCGGCACCGCCTGCAGCGCGGTGCGCCGCACGGCTTTGAGGATGCGGGGCAGACGGCGCGTGGTCATTTCTCGATCCACACGTCGGCGAAGGAGGCATCGACGCCGGTGACGCCGATGGTGTGGTTCTTCACCTTCTTGTTGAAGATGGTGACGCCGTCGGTGGCGATGAGGCCGAGGGCGGCGACGTCCGCATAGACCACCTTCTGGAAATCGAGCCACAGCTGGCGGCGCTTGGCCGGATCCGGCTCGATGGCCGCTGCCTCCAGCAGCCGGTCCACCTCGGGATTGCTGTAGTGGGAGGCGTTGGAGAAGGGCAGGCCCACGCGGAAATTCTTCGACCACAGCGTGCGCTGCACGCCGAGGGTGGGGTCGAACAGGTTCTGCAGGGATTCCAGCGTCAGGTCGAAGTCGCGGCCGGTATAGGTCTTCTGGATGTAGGTGGAAAAGTCGAAGAACTGGAAGTCCACGGCGATGCCGACCTTCGCCAGCGCCTGCTTCACGAAATCGCCGGCTGCCTGGGTGTTGAAGGGGTTGGCGTAGAGCTTCAGCGCAAAGCGCGTGCCGTCCGCCTTGCGGGGATAGCCGGCCTCGTCCAGCAGGCGGTTGGCGGCCTTGAGGTCGAAGCCGTAGGGCTCGAGGGACGGATCAAAGAAGGCCTTCAGCTTGGGGCTGATGACCGAGGGCGCGACCTTGCCGTAGCCGTAATAGACCACGTCCAGCAGCTTCTGCTGGTCGATGGCGTGGGCGATGGCGAGGCGCACCCGCTTGTCCTGCAGGATGGGCCGCTCGAAGTTGAAATAGAGCTGGGTCATCCGCCCGGCATATTCATAGCCGCGCGTCTCGGCGCCGATCCCCGGCAAAGCGGAGACGCGGGCGAGGTCCGCATAGGGCACGGGCGGGCCGCCGGCGAGATCGAGCTCGCCCGCCTCGAACGCCGCCGAGCGCGCGCTCTGGTCGGCGATGAAGCGCACCACGATCCGGTCCAGATAGGGCTTGCCCTTGTCCCAGTAATCGGGGTTGCGCTCCAGGATGATGTGGCTGCCCCGCACCCATTCCTTGAAGATGAACGGACCGGTGCCGATGGGCGCCGCGCCGTTCTTGTTAGTGAGCGGATCGGTCCCCGCATAGATGTGCTTCGCCACGATGGGGGATTCGTTGGCATCGAGCGCGGTGAGGAGATAGGGCGCCGGCTTCGACAGGCGGATGATCGCGGTGTGGGGATCGGGCGTCTCCACCGCCGTCACCGAGGCGAAGGTGGCGCGGCCGCGCGGGTGGCCTTCCTTCAGGAGCTGGATGGAATAGGCGACGTCATCGGCGGTGAAATCGCGCCCGTCATGCCACTTCACGCCCTCGCGCAGCTTGAAAATGTAGGTCAGCCCGTCCGGGCTCACGCTCCACTCGGTGGCCAGCGCGGGCTTGGGGTTGAAGTCGAGATCGTAGGTGAGGAGGCCTTCCGTCACCTTGGGCGACACGCGCTGGGTCGGCCCCGCCGTGTGGGCGATGGTCACCAGCGTGGAGGGCTCGTGCTCCACCAGGAAGCGCAGCACGCCGCCGCGCACCGGCTGGGAGGCGGGCTGGGCATCCGCTGCAAAGGCCGGCGCTCCCGCCGCCGCGCCCAGCACGCACGCCGCCGCCAGAAGCCCCTTCAGGACCGCCCGGCGCGGGCGCGAGGCGAGGGACAGGACTGCGTCTGCGGGCGGGGCCATGCCGGGTCTCCTTCGATGGGGGATCGCGATGCGGGGGATCGCGATGCGGGGGATCGCGAGGCCCAACGATATGGCCGGGGTCCGGGGCGTCAATTATTTTTTGATAAAATCTATGAAAAAGATAGAATATAGTCCTTCAAGGCGCGCCGGAGGACCATCCGGCGCGACCGGCCGCGCCACGACCGGGCGCCCCAACCGCCTGCCACGAAAGGAAAACCGATGCCGAGCGCCGCGCCCGTCTCCTCCAGCGAAAGCGGATTTGCCGATCTGGCGCCGCGCCATATCGCGGTGCATCCGCTCACCGGCCATATCGGCGCGGAGATCGAGGCGCCGGACCTGTCCCGTCCGCTGTCGCCGGAAGTGGTGGACGAGATCCGCGCCGCGCTTCTCAAGTGGAAGGTGGTGTTCTTCCGCGACCAGCCTCTGAGCCATGCCGAGCATGTGGCGCTGGCCTCGGCCTTCGGCGCGCCCACCATCGGCCATCCCGTGTTCGGCTTCGTCGAGGGCTATCCGCAGGTCTATTCCATCGGCCGCGACCGGTTCGCCACGCGCCACACCGGCGAGCCGCTGATCCGCCCCTGGACCGGCTGGCACACGGACGTGACCGCCGCGGTGAACCCGCCCGCCGCCTCCATCCTGCGCGGCGTGACCATTCCGCCTTATGGCGGCGACACCTTCTGGACCAACCTCGCCGTCGCCTATGAGGCGCTGTCGCCCACCTTGCGCGGCTTCGTGGATACGCTGCGGGGCATCCACGCCTTCGCCCCGCCGGAGGGACAGGCCGGCACCGCCGATTTCAAGGAGAAGAACCGCCGCCGTCCGCTGGTGAGCGAGCACCCGCTGGTGCGCGTCATCCCGGAGACGGGCGAGCGGGTGCTGTTCGTCAGCCCCTCCTTCCTCAAGAGCATCACCGGCGTCACCCCGCGCGAGAGCCAGCAGCTGCTGGACCTGCTGTTCGAGCACATCACGCGGCCGGAATTCACCGTGCGCTTCCGCTGGCGGCCGGGCTCCATCGCCTTCTGGGACAACCGCACCACCGCCCACCTCGCCCCGCGCGACATCTATTCCCTCGACTTCGACCGCCAGCTCTACCGCATAACCCTCAAGGGCGACGTGCCGGTGGGCGTGGATGGGCGCCCCTCCAGCATCATCGAGGGCGAGCCGCTGGAGGCCTTCACCGCCGGCACCGCCTGACCCGCCCGTCTTTCTCTTCCTCCCCGCCTTCCGGGCCTGCGCGACACCCGCGCGGGCCCGCCTTTTTCATCAGCCCGGATGCCCTAACCCATGAGTGCCGCCCAATGAGCCGCGACTTCCTCATCCTCCTCGCCCCCGGGTTCACCGATCCGCAGAAGCCCGGCCGGCGCTATTTCTGCCCGGACTGCAACCAGATCGAGGGGGTGCTCGCGAGCAATCCGGGCCTCGCGAGCCGCATCACCGTGAAGCGCGTGTCCTTCCTACGGCCACGGGCCGAGGTGGTGGCGCTGCTCGGGCCGGACAATCAGGGCCTGCCCGTCCTCATCCTCGGCGACGCGGCGCCCCTCCCGGCCGATGCGCAGGCCTATGGCACCTACCGCTTCGTCACCGACACCCGCCGCATCCTGGAACTGATCGCCGAGCGCCACGGCGTCCCCTTCCCGCATTGACGCGCCCATCCGGCGCGGTCACCCTCCGCGCCGTTCCCTCCTGCGGATTTCCATTTCCCCATGCTTGATTATCGCCCCCTCGGGCGCACCGGCATCTCGGTGTCGTCCATCGCGCTCGGCACCATGACCTTCGGCGAGCAGAACACCGAGGCCGAGGGCCACGCCCAGCTCGACATCGCCCGCGACCGCGGCATCAATCTCATCGACGCCGCCGAGCTTTATCCCATCCCGCCCAGGGCCGAGACGCAGGGTGCCACCGAGCGCATCATCGGCTCCTGGCTGAAAGCGCGCGGCGGCCGCGACAAGGTGGTGATCGCCACCAAGGTGGTGGGCCGCTCGGACGCCACCTATTTCCGCGCCGACGGCAGCACCACGCGGCTCGATGCGAAGAACATCAACGAGGCCGTCGAAGGCTCGCTGAAGCGCCTCGGCACCGATTACATCGACCTCTACCAGCTCCACTGGCCCGATCGCGCCGTGCCCCTGTTTGGCCAGCGCGCCACCACCCGCGCACGGGGCGGCGGCGAGGGCCCGGAGGTGGCGATCGAGGAGACGCTGGCCGCCCTCGATGCGCTGGTGAAGGCCGGAAAGGTGCGCCATATCGGCCTCTCCAACGAGACCGCCTGGGGCCTGTCCGCCTTCCTCGCGGCGGCGGAGAAGGGCATCGGCCCGCGCGTCGTCTCGGTGCAGAACGCCTACAACCTCGTGAACCGCGTCTACGAGACCGGCCTTGCCGAATTCCACCAGCGCGAGGATGTGGGCCTGCTCGCCTATTCGCCGCTGGCGCAGGGCTTCCTCACCGGCAAATATCTCGACGGCGCCCTGCCGACCGGCGCCCGCAAGACGCTGTTCAACCGCGCCCAGCGCTACGAGAAGCCCGGCACGGAAGAGGCGGTGCGCGCCTATGTGGCGCTGGCGCGGGAGGTGGGCCTGAGCCCCGCGCAGCTCGCCCTCGCCTTCGTCACCAGCCGGCCGTTCGTGACCTCCAACATCATCGGCGCCACCACCCTCGCGCAGTTGGAGGAGGATCTCGGCGCGCTCGACGTGACCCTGACGCCGGAGATCGAGGACCGCATCGACGCCCTGCACCAGCTGCACGGAAACCCCGCGCCCTGAACGGCCCGCACCGCCGGCCCGGATGCGGCCGGCGCGCCGCCGCGGGGAAGAGCTGTGGGCGCTCACTCCCCCGGCGATCAAGGGCTGCGCCGCGTCGCCGGCCTCCTCAAGGTGGCGCGCCCGGCGGACGGGATGCACCTTCTTCGACGCGCTGGTGGGCGCAGCCGACCGCGACCTGTTCGCCGCTGCCGCAGGTTCTGATCCCCTGCCGCCCCGGCCCTTGCGCCGGGGCGGACCATCCGCAGCGACGCCCTTTCGCTGGCATTCGCCGGCCCGCGCCCTATTCTCTGCCCTGCCCGCCGCACGAATCCGGGACGACAGGGACGAGATGCGAGACTTCCGCTGCCTTTACCGCCACGATTTCCTGCGCATCGCCGCCTGCGTGCCGCGCGCGGCCGTGGCCGACCCCGATTTCGCCGTGCGCGAGACGCTGGAGATGGCCGCGAAGGGCCATGAGGACGGCGTCGCCTTGATGCTCTTCCCCGAGCTGGGCCTCTCCTCCTACGCCATCGACGATTTGCTCTTCCAGACGCCGCTGCTCGACGCGGTGGAAACGGCTTTGGAGACGCTGGTCGCCGCCTCGCAGGATCTCTCACCCGTGCTCGCGGTGGGCGCGCCGCTGCGGCATCAGGGGCGGCTCTACAACACGGCGGTGGTGATCCATGGCGGCGCCATCCTCGGCGTGGTGCCGAAGAGCTACCCGCCGAATTATCGCGAGTTCTACGAGCGCCGTCACTTCGCCCCCGGCCTCGACGAGCATGACGGCTTCATCGAACTGTGCGGGGCGGAGGTGCCGTTCGGCGTCGACCTGCTGTTCCGCTCGGAAGGCGAGGTGCCCTTCACCTTCCATGTGGAGATCTGCGAGGACGTGTGGGTGCCCCTGCCACCCTCCACGCGGGCCGCGCTCGCCGGCGCGGAAGTGCTGCTGAACCTCTCCGCCAGCAACATCACCATCGGCAAGGCGGAATCCCGTCGCCTACTGTGCGGCGGCCAATCCGCCCGCTGCATCGCCGCCTATGCCTATTCGGCGGCGGGGCCGGGGGAATCCACCACCGATCTCGCCTGGGACGGCCACGCCGCCATCTTCGAATATGGCGACACCCTCGCGGAGGCGGAGCGCTTCGCCCCCGGCGCCACCATGGCGGTGGCGGATATCGATCTCGGCCGCCTGCGGCAGGAGCGCATGCGGGTCAACACGTTCGGGGAGTGCGCGCGGCTGGAGCGCGACCGCGCCCCGCCCTTCCGCACCGCCCATTTCGCCTACGAGCCGCCGGCCGAGCCCGTGCGCCTTCAGCGCGACGTGGCGCGCTTCCCCTTCGTGCCCAACGATCCGGCGCGGCTGCGCGAAGACTGCTACGAGGCCTACAACATCCAGGTGCAGGGCCTCGCCCAGCGCCTCGCCTCCACCGGCATGTCGCGGGTGGTCATCGGCGTGTCGGGCGGCCTTGATTCCACGCAGGCGCTCATCGTCGCCGTGCGCGCCATGGACCGCTGCGGCCATCCCCGCTCCAACGTGCTGGCCTATACCCTGCCCGGCTTCGCCACCTCCGACGAGACCAAGGGCAACGCCTGGGCGCTGATGCGCGCGCTCGGCGTCAGTGCGGAGGAAATCGACATCCGCCCCGCCGCGCGGCAGATGCTGGCCGATCTCGGCCACCCCTTCGCGGAGGGCCGGGCGGCCTATGACGTGACCTTCGAGAACGTGCAGGCGGGCCTGCGGACGGACTATCTCTTCCGCCTCGCCAACCACCATCGCGGCCTCGTGGTGGGCACCGGCGACCTCTCCGAGCTGGGGCTCGGCTGGTGCACCTATGGCGTCGGGGACCAGATGTCCCATTACAACGTCAATGCCTCGGTGCCGAAGACGCTGATCCAGCACCTCATCCGCTTCGTCGCCGCCTCGGGCGACGTGAGCGAGGAGACGGCCAGCATCCTCCATGCCATCCTCGCCACCGAGATCTCGCCGGAGCTGGTGCCGGCCACCGAGGGCGGCACCATCCAGTCCACCCAGAGCATCATCGGCCCCTACCCGCTCCAGGACTTCACGCTCTTCTATTTGACCCGCTACGGCTTTCCGCCGTCCAAGATCGCCTTCCTCTCCGAGCACGCCTGGGCGGATGCCGGAAAGGGGCGCTGGCCGCAGGGCATCCCGGCGGGCGAGAAGCGGGCCTACGACCTCGCCGAAATCCGAAAATGGATGAAGGTGTTCCTCTCGCGCTTCTTCACCAGCCAGTTCAAGCGCTCGGCGCTGCCCAACGGGCCGAAGATCTCCTCCGGCGGCTCCCTCTCCCCCCGCGGCGACTGGCGCCAGCCCTCCGACAGCGGCCCCGGCCTGTGGCTGGCGGAACTGGAGCGCAACGTGCCGGAAGCGTAGGGGGAAGGCGCCCCGCGCCTCAAAACCCCATCGGCGCAATTGCAGATCCCGGAATGCCCGAAGGCGCCTGCGGACGGCCCGGCTGGTCGTCCGCAGGCGCGGGCCATCTACGGCTCAGGTCATGCTTCAGCCTCAAATAGCGGGCTCGCGGCAGACAACCGACCCCTCTTTCGCGAGCCTCTTGTTTTCGCAATTTGCGACAAGTTTCCTGATATTTATCAAGATGTTATTGCTGATTTGACGCCACTCTGCACTGTCGCTGGCGCGCGGCCGGGCTATGCTCAGCTCCTGCCGCCGTCACGGCGGAGGACCCGGTGGAGGGCTGCATGGCAACCGTCGCGATCAACTGGTCTTGGGGCGCCCACGACACCATCGATTTCGATCCGGCAACCGACACTCTCGACTTCGGCTGGATCGGCGCGGACAGCTTCACCATCACCGAGGTCAATGGGTCGGTCGTCATCGATCTGCCGGGTAACAACCACAGCTACACGCTGAAGGGGGTCTCGCTTTCGGACCTCTCCTTGGCCAACGTCACCGGCCATGACGCATCGATGTTCGCCGAGTGGAGCGATGCCCTTGCCGCGAGCCATGCCGTCACCGGCGGCGTCAACGACATCATCGCCGTGGCGCACAGCACCGACACCGTGCTGGCCTTCGATCCGAAGCACGATACGCTGGACTTTACCGGCCTCGCGGCGGACGACATCGGCATTGCCGAGGCCAACGGCTCGGTCGTAATCTTCCTGCCCAAGTCCCAGCAGACCTACATTCTTGAGGGCGTCAGCCTCCAGGACCTGTCCATCGACAATATCAAGGGGGCCGACGGCGCGCTCCTCGCCGAATGGGCCGCCACGCTGAAGGCCGCCGACGCCACGGGCAGCGTAGCCGCCAGCGCCGCAGAGCCCGCGGCCGCCACGGACGGCACCACCTTTTCCGTCGGCTGGCAGTGGAACAGCCAGCAGGTCATCTCCTTCGACCCCGCCCACGACAAGCTCGATTTCGGCTGGCTCCAGCCGCAGGATTTCTCGCTGGTCGAGGTGAACGGCTCCCTCGTCATTGTTCTGGCCGCCAATCAGCAGACCGTCACGCTCCAGGGCGTCACCCTCGCCGATCTCACGCCGGACGACATCATCGGCAAGACCAGCTTCCTCACCGATGCCTGGGCCGAAGCCATCGCCGAGGCCAAGGGGGAGACGACCGGCGGCGGCACGACGGAAACGCCGCCCCCGGTGATCGAGGCGCCGGACTGGTCCGCCGACACGGTCTATACGGCGGGCGATCAGGTCACGGTCGGCCATGTGGTCTACGAGGCCAAGTGGTGGACCCTCGGCAGCAATCCGCAGGACGATCACGGCCCGGCGGGCTCCGGCCACGTGTGGACACGGGTCGGCTATTCGGACCTCACCCCCGTGGCGCCCGAGACGCCGCAGGATGTCCACGCCGCCACCACCACCGAGACCTCGGTGACGCTCACCTGGGATGCGGCCGAGGTATTCGGCGTCGGCACCGTTTCCGAATACGCCATCTATCAGGACGGCGAACTGATCGGCACCACCGACCAGCGCAGCTTCAAGGTGGCCGGGCTGGAAGCTGACACAACCCATACGTTCAGCATCGTCGCCGTGGACGAGGCCGGCGCCTCGCACCCCTCTTCGGCCATTGCCGTCACCACCGATCCCGTCGGCACCGACGCGGCGGACCATCAGGTGTTCTCGCCTTACGTCGATCTCTCCGTGGTGGCGAGTGCGGCGGACCTGATGCAGGACGTTTCCGCGGCCGGCGTCCACGCCGTCACCCTCGCCTTCGTGGTGGGCACCGGACCAAACGAGCTCGGCTGGGCGGGCCTCGCCTCCGGCGACGCGCTGGCGGACGGCACGACCGTCGCCTCCGTGGTCAAGGACCTGCAGGCCGAGGGCGTGGACGTGACCATCTCCTTCGGCGGCGGCCATGGCGGAGAGCCGGCGCTCGACTTCACGGATGCCAAGGCGCTCACCGCCGCCTACCAGTCCGTGATCGACACCTATGGCGTCAAATCCATCGACTTCGACGTGGAGGCCGACGCCCTCACCAACGACGCCGCCAACGCCTTGCGCAACGAGGCCCTGGTGGCGCTGGAGAAGGCCAATCCCGATCTCTCCATCTCCTTCACCCTGCCGGTCTACCCCACCGGCCTGACGCAGGACGACATCAAGCTGCTGGAAGCGGCCCATGCGGCGGGCGTCGACATCGACACCGTCAACATCATGGTGATGAACTTCGGCGAGGCGCACGATTCCGGCGACATGGGGCAGGATGCCATCGACGCCGCCGAGGCCACCATCGCCCAGCTCCATGCCCTCGGCATCGACGCCAAGGTGGGCATCACCCCCATGGTGGGCATCAACGATGTGCAGAGCGAGGTCTTCACCCTGCAGGACGCCCAGCAGCTGGTGGATTTCGCGGATGGCAACGACCACATCGCCTCTCTGGCCATGTGGTCCCTCGGCCGGGACCATGGCGACGCGGCGGGCCACATGACCCACGACAACAGCGGCGTCGTGCAGCACGACTGGGACTTCGCCAAAATCTTCGCGACGGTGTGATCTTCGCGACGATCTGATCTTGGCGACGGTCTGATCGTCGCGGAACACCGCCTACGGCGTCTCGAACACCCGCCCTTCGCCATCGCCCTCACTGCGGGCAGAGCGGGGGGCGACCGTCCGGCGGAAGGCGGCGGGGGTGGCGCCGAAGCGGGCCTTGAAGGCGCGGCCGAAATGGGAGCCGTCGGCAAAGCCCAGGTCGGCAGCGATGCGGGCGGCGGAGAAGCGCGTGTTGGCCAGCATCCACCGCGCATGGCGCAGGCGCAGCGCCAGATAGCTTTCCTGCGGGCTCTCGCGCAGGCGATCCGCGAACAGCCGCTCCAGCTGCCGCACGCCGACGCCGAGGGCGTCCGCAATATCGGCGATGGCCAGCGGCTCGGCGAGGTTCTGCTCCATCAGAAGCAGCGCCCGGGAGACGCGCGCATCATCCACCGTCCCCTCGGCGAGGCGCGGGGCGGGCTGGGCGCTCTCGGCCGCGCGGGGGCGGTCGATGAGCAGGATGTTCAGCGCCTTCTGCGCCGTGGCGGCGCCGAGATGCTCGGTGACGAGGCGGGCGGCAAGGTCCGCGACACCCGCGCCGCCCGAGCAGGTGATGCGGTCGCCATCCACCACGAACAACTGGTCCGCCACCGGCACGAGGGTGGGGAACTCATCGAGAAAATCGCGGTAGTGATACCAGCTCACGCAGCATTTGCGCTGCGCCATGAGCCCCAGCCGGCACAGGAGGAACGAGCCGGTGCACACGCCAATGAGGGGCAGGCCCGCCGCCGCCGCGCGCTTCAGATACTCCCCCACGGGATCGCTGCGCGCCGGCACCCCGCGCAGAAGCCCGCCGACCACCACGATATAGTCGAACCCCCTGGGGTCCATCAGGTCCGAGGTGGGCTGGATGTCGATGCCGCAGGAGGAGCGCGCCGGCCGCAGATGCGGGCTCATCACCTGCCAGGAGCAGTCGATGGGGCGGGAGCGGTCGCCCTTGTCGCCGGCGAGGCGCAGCACGTCCACGAAGCTGGAAAACGCCGTCAGCGTGAAATTGGGCAGCAGCACGAACCCCACCCTGAGCTTGGCGGAGGGCGCGGGGCGGGCGGTGGAGACGTGTCGCATCTGTTCCAGACGAAAGTCGCACGGGGTCGAGCGGGCGCCCCCGCCGGCAGGCATCATCAAGCTTCGCCCCGCCTTGGGGGCGGGTCAAGTGATGCGCGACAAGTATTTGAAAAAACGATAGAATAATCGCGCCGTTCCCGGAGGGAGACGGATGACCAGCGTGTTCGACCTGTTCAAGATCGGCATCGGGCCGTCCTCGTCCCACACCGTGGGGCCGATGGTGGCGGCGCGCCGCTTCCGGGAGGCGCTGCCCGCCGGAACCGCCCGCATCACCGCCGAGCTGTTCGGCTCGCTCGCCTGGACCGGCAAGGGCCACGGCTCCAACCGGGCCATCGCGCTCGGCCTCATGGGCGCGCGGCCGGAGACTCTGGACCCGGACGACGTGCCGGCGCTGGTGGCCCGGCTCTTCATCCGCAAGTCCATCGAGGTCAATGGCGCGCGGATCGCGTTCGATCCCGAGGCCGACCTGATCTTCGATTTCGACACGCTGATGCCGCTGCACTCCAACGCCATGCGCTTCCGCGCCTTGGCGCAGGACGGCACGGTGCTCGATGAACGGATCTTCTATTCCGTCGGCGGCGGCTTCGTGGTGGCGGAGGGAGAGCCGCGCGAGCCGGAGCCGGTGGAGGTGCCCCACCCCTTCGCCACGGCGTCCGAACTGCTCTCCGCCTGCGCCCGCACCGGCCTCACCATCGCCGGCTTGCAGATGGCCAATGAATGCGCCCTGCGTCCGGCGGAAGAGGTTGAGGAACGGCTGGATGCCATCCTCGCCGCCATGTTCGCGTCCATCGATCGCGGCCTCGCGCAGGAAGGCACCCTGCCCGGCAGCCTGCGCGTGCGGCGGCGGGCCAAGGCCATCCGCGACCAGCTGGAGGCGGACCGGCTCGCCAATCGCCGCCCGCCGCACGAGATCATGGATTGGGTCTCCGTCTTCGCCATGGCGGTGAACGAGGAGAATGCCGCCGGCGGGCGCATCGTCACCGCCCCCACCAACGGCGCAGCGGGCATCGTGCCGGCGCTGCTGCGCTATGTGCGCGACATCTGCCCGGACACCACCCACGCCCAGCTGCGCGACTTCCTGCTCACCGCCGCGGCGGTGGGCGCGCTCATCAAGCGCAACGCCTCCATCTCCGGTGCGGAGGTGGGCTGCCAGGGAGAGGTGGGCTCGGCTGCCGCCATGGCCGCTGCGGGGCTCGCCTCAGTTCTGGGGGCGAGCCCGGCGCAGATCGAGAACGCCGCCGAGATCGCCATGGAGCACCATCTCGGCATGACGTGCGATCCCATCGGCGGGCTGGTGCAGATCCCCTGCATCGAGCGCAACGCCTTTGGCGCCAACAAGGCCATCGCCGCCGCCTCCCTCGCGCTCCGGGGCGACGGGGTGCATCTGGTCTCGCTGGATCAGGTCATCGAGACCATGCGTCAGACGGGGGCGGACATGCAGTCCAAATACAAGGAGACCTCGCAGGGAGGTCTCGCGGTGAACGTCCCGGAGTGCTGAGGCGCCGCTTTCTCCCCGTGCGGGCGAAGGGTGCTCGCGCCCCTTTGCCATGACGCCCGGAAGACCGGGGAAGGCCCCCACCCCCGCCCCGTCTCCCGCGACGGGAGAGGGAAAACTTTGTCCGAATAACCCCCAAACAAGGAAACCGCCCATGACTCTCCACGTCTCCCCCGCCCCGGCCGGCAACACCGCCGTGTTCGATGCCATCCGCGCGGAGCTTCGGCGCCAGCAGGACCAGATCGAGCTGATCGCCTCCGAGAACATCGTGTCGGAGGCGGTGCTGAAGGCGCAGGGCTCGGTGCTCACCAACAAGTATGCGGAGGGCCTGCCGGGCAAGCGCTATTATGGCGGCTGCGAGCATGTGGACGTGGTGGAGGAGATCGCCATCGACCGCGCCAAGGCGCTGTTCGGTGCGGGCTTTGCCAATGTGCAGCCCCATTCGGGCGCGCAGGCCAATGCGGCCGTGCTGATGGCGGCGCTCAAACCCGGCGATACCCTGCTCGGCATGTCGCTGGCGGCCGGCGGCCACCTCACCCACGGCGCGCCGCCCACCCTCTCCGGCAAGTGGTTCAACGCCATCGGCTACGGCGTCGCGCCGGACACCGCCTTGATCGACTATGATGCGGTGGAGCGCCTGGCGCTGGAGCACCGGCCGAAGCTCATCATCGCCGGCGGCTCGTCCTATCCGCGCATCATCGATTTCGCCCGCTTCCGCGCCATCGCCGATCAGGTGGGCGCGCTGCTGATGGTGGATGCCGCCCACTATGCCGGGCTCATCGCCGCCGGGGCCTACCCCTCGCCTTTCCCGCACGCCCATGTGGTGACGACCACCACCCACAAGACCCTGCGCGGCCCGCGCGGCGGCCTGATCCTTAGCAATGACGAGGCGCTGGCGAAGAAGCTCAATTCGGCCGTCTTCCCCGGCCTGCAGGGCGGCCCGCTGATGCATGTGATCGCCGCCAAGGCCGTGGCGTTCGGCGAGGCGCTGACGCCGGAGTTCCGCACCTATGCCGCGCAGGTGGTCGCAAATGCCCGGGCGCTGGCGGCCCGGCTGTCGCAGCGCGGCGCGGCCATCATCTCCGGCGGCACCGACAGCCATATGGTGCTGGTGGACCTCAGGCCCTTCGGCGTCACCGGCAAGGCGGCGGAAGCCGCGCTGGAGCGGGCCGGCCTGACCTGCAACAAGAACGGCATTCCGTTCGATCCTGAGAAGCCGGCCGTAACGTCCGGCATCCGCCTCGGCACCCCCGCCGGCACCACGCGCGGCTTCGGCGTCGCCGAGTTCGAGACGGTGGCCGACCTGATCGCCGACGTGCTCACTGGCCTCGCGGCGAACGGTGCCGAAGCCAACGGCAAGGCCGAAGTTGCGGCGCGGGCGACCGTGCGCGACATCTGCACCCGCTTCCCGCTGTATGCGGGGATGTGAGGCGCGAGGCACCGCCCTCCTCCCCTCTCCCCTCGCGGGAGAGGGGAGGAGGGTGAGGGGGCGGGCTTTTCCGAAAGCGCCGGCTCGTCCCCTGTCGGCGGATACCCCCGCCCCGACCCTCTCCCGGACGCAGAGAGCGGGTAGCCGTGGAGAGAGCGGGTAGCCGTGGAGCGCCCTCGCCCCGCCATTGCGTCGGCGGCGGGGGTTGCGCATGGTGGCGGCCCATGGATGCCGCAGAGTGAGCGCATGAGCCTGCTTTCCGCCCGAGATCTTGCCGCCGATATCCGTTCCGGCCGCACCACGCCTGAAGCCGTGCTCGAACAGGTCGCCGCCGCCATCGCCGAGCATGAGGGGGCGGTCGGCGCCTTCGTGACGCTCAATATCGATTCGGCTCGCGCCGCCGCCCGCGTGCCCGGCCTCGCCGCGATGCCGCTGGCCGGCCTGCCGGTGGGGGTGAAGGACATCCTCGACACCCGCGACATGCCCACCACCTATGGCAGCCCCATCTATGCCGGCTACCGCCCGCGCACCGACGCGCCGGTGGTGGCCATGACCCGCCGGGCCGGCGGCCTCGTCGTGGGGAAGACCGAGACCACCGAGTTCGCCTTCCTCCAGCCGACGCGTACCCGCAATCCGCGCCGCCTCACCTTCTCGCCCGGCGGCTCGTCGGCGGGGTCGGCGGCGGCGGTGGCGGCGGGGATGCTGCCGCTGGCGCTCGGCACCCAGACCGGCGGCTCGGTGATCCGCCCGGCTGCCTTCTGCGGCGTCACCGGCTACAAGCCCACCTTCCGCCTGCTGCCGACGCTGGGCATGAAGACCTTCTCCTGGCATCTAGACACGGTTGGCCTGTTCGGCGCCCGGGTGCGCGACGTGGCCTTCGCCGCCGATGCCATCGCCGGCCGCGGCCTCGATATCGGGGACGAGACCGCCGAGGCGCCCCGCATCGCCATTGTGCGCACCGCCCGCGCCAGCGTCGCCTCTCCCGACGCCCACGCCGCGCTGGAGGCCGCCGCCCGCGCGGCCGAGGCGAGGGGCGCCCGCATCTTCGATCTGGAATTGCCCGAGGCGCTGGAGGCGGCCGACACCATCCACGGCACGGTGCAGGACTTCGAGGCCGCGCTCGCTTTGGGCGACGAGCTCACCTACGACGGCGACCGCCTCTCGCCCCTGCTGCGCAGCCATCTGGAAGCCGCCCGCGCCATTCCGCCCGATCTCTATGACGGCGCGCGACGCACCGCCAAGCGGGCGCGGCATGCACTGGGGGATGTGTTCGCGGAGGTCGACGCCATCCTCACCTTCTCCGCCCCCGGCCACGCACCGGAAGGCTTCGCCTCCACCGGCTCGGCCATCTTCAACCGGCTGTGGACGCTCATGGGCTGCCCGGCGATCAACGTGGCCGGCCTATCCGCCGCCAACGGCATGCCCGTGGGGGTGCAGGTGGTGGGGCGTTTCGGGCGCGATCGGCAGGCGCTGGCCGTCGCCAACCTCGTGGAAGCCGCGATTACCGCCTGATATGCAGTATTCCACCGCTGCGTACCGTGCGCCGCAGCGGAAGGGAAAGCGTAGAGGGGGGCTCGACTTGGCCCCCGCCCTGCCAAATAAAGTCATGCGCTGCAACACTTTGCAGCGGCGATGCAGCACAACTTACCTCTTTTCGCAGTCTGAGAGTTTGTTAAGGTTCTCTCAAGATCGACCCTGCGAGGCAAAAGGTGACATTCGGCCATCTCCTCACCGTGATCGAGACGTGCGCGGCCTTCGGCTTCGTTGGCGCTGTGCTGCTCGGTCTGGTCTGAGGTCAGGACCCGCCACCGCCCTCTTGGGACCCGAGAACAGCAATAACCGGGGTCCGGTCGATCGAAGGCGCCGGGGAGCCAACCTCCCCGGCGCCGTTCGTTTCTGAGTCCGGCAACACGGGCAGTCGCGCCGCCGGATACCGCCGTCTTTTGCCTGCCCATCATGACAGGGCGTTGACACCGCACGGCGCGGGACGCCCATCGCCGTCATAAACCGCCTGTCACACGGCGATGCCGCGACCGTCGACCCAACCCCCGCCGGCGCCGCCCGACCCAACGCAGAAGCGCGGCGCGGGATCGTCACATGGGTGTTGTGGAGCCGCGCTATCGAAGGGCCGACGCGCTGGCGTGGATCGTTTCGGCTCAGGCCGACCGATTCTCCGCCGGCCAGTGATCGAGACCGCGCTGACCGGCCGGCTTGCCCTGCAAGCGGGCCGGCGCGTGCTCTGGGAGCCTCCGGATGCTGGTGATCGAGGGCCTCACCCGACGCTTCGGCGACAAGGAGGCCGTATCCAACGTGAACCTCGCCATCGGCCAGGGCGCCTTCGTGGGCGTAATCGGCCGATCCGGGGCCGGCAAGTCCACCCTGCTGCGCATGGTCAACCGCCTGCAGGACCCTTCCTCCGGCCGCATCTCCTTCGACGGACGGGACGTCACCGCCCTCAAGGGCCGCGCCCTGCGCCAGTGGCGCGCCGAGGCGGCGATGATCTTCCAGCAGTTCAACCTGGTCGGCCGCCTGGACGTGCTGACCAACGTGCTCATGGGCCGCCTCGCTACCGTTCCCGCCTGGCGCGCCCTCACCAAGAGCTGGAGCGCGGATGACCGGGCCATCGCCCTCTCCGCCCTCGACCAGTTCGACATCGCCCCCCTCGCTGCCCAGCGCGCCGACAGCCTTTCCGGCGGCCAGCAGCAGCGCGTCGCCATCGCCCGCGCACTGGCGCAGGAGCCGGCGCTGATCCTCGCCGACGAGCCCATCGCCTCGCTAGATCCGCGCAACACGAAGATCGTGATGGATGCGCTCCTGCGCATCAACAAGCACTTCGGCATCACCGTGCTGTGCAACCTGCACTCGCTCGACCTCGCCCGCACCTATTGCGACCGCCTCGTGGGCATGGCGCAGGGCCGCGTGGTGTTCGACGGCGCCCCCGCGGCGCTGACCGAGCAGGTGGCGCACGATCTCTACGGCCTGGAGGCCGGCGAGGTGATGGACATGCCCGCGCGGCGTCCCGTCGCCGCCAACGACGGCATCCCCGAAGCGGCCGCGCTCGCCTGAGCGCGTGCCTTCCGCGCCGACCCGCGACCGCGGGCCGGCCGACCCTGCTTGCCCAATTTCGATTTCGTCCGACAGGAGCACGAGACATGCTGAACCGTCGTAGCCTGATCGCGGCCGCCGCCGCGCTCGTGATGTCCGCCGGCGCTGCCGCCGCGCAGGACGGGAAGGCGAAGTATCCCGAGCTGGTGTTCGCCATCATCCCGGCCGAGAACGCCTCGGGCGTGACCGAGCGCTTCCAGCCGCTCATGGACTACCTGTCCAAGCAGCTCGGCACCAAGGTGACGCTCCGCATCGCCAACGACTATGCCGCGGTGATCGAGGGCCAGCGCGCCGGCAACATCCACATCGCCTCCTACGGCCCCTCCTCCTTCGCCCGCGCGCTGATGACCGGCGCAAAGATCGATGCCTTCGCCATCGAGGTGAACCTCGACGGCACCAAGGGCTATCACTCGGTGCTCTACGTGAAGGCCGACAGCCCCTACAAGTCCATCGAGGACCTGAAGGGCAAGAACCTCTGCCTCGTCGATCCCAACTCCACCTCCGGCAACAACGTGCCGCGCTTCGCCCTGAACAAGATGGGCCTCAAGCCCGACGAGTTCTTCGGCAAGGTGGTCTATGCCGGCTCGCACGAGAACGCCGTCATCGCCGTGCAGCAGGGCACCTGCGACGCCGCCTTCAATTGGTGGAACGACGAGCAGGAATCCAACCTCAAGCGCATGGAGCGCAAGGGGATGGCGAAGTACGACGACTTCCGCATCATCTACAAGTCCGACCTGATCGTGAACTCGCCCTACGCCTATCTCTCGGACCTGCCCTCCGACCTGAAGGCGAAGATCCGCGAGGCCTTCTTCTCGATCCAGCAGAACGATAAGGGCGCTTTCGACAAGATCTATGAAGGCAAGCAGCAGCCCTGGCAGCCCATCGACAACGAGGCCTATGTGCAGATCATCGAGCTGAACAAGTTCGTGGACGATCTGCGCAAGAAGAAGAACTGAGACTGACGCCCCCCGGCGAAGAAACGCGCGTCATGCCCGGGCTTGTCCCGGGCATCCACGTCGAGCCGCATGCGCGACGTTCCGCGGTGGCGTCCCGGCCGCGGGACGTGGATGGCCGGGACAAGCCCGGCCATGACGGCGGCTCCTAAGGCGCGGACGGCGCCCATCGCATCCTGCGTCTAGACGCCCCCCTTACCCCGGCCCCTCTCCCGCAAGGGCGGAGGGAAGGAACAGGCAGAGCCCACGTGTCCCACGCCATCACCCGGCTGCCCGACGAGCAGATCGCCCCGCTGATCGCGCATTACGATGCGGCGGTGCGGGCGCGGCGGCGGCATACGCTGATCGTGTTCGGCGTGCTTGCCGTGTGCATCGTCCTCGCCGCGTGGATGGGCGAGGTGAAGCCCTCCGTCTTCTTCGCCCATGCCGACCGGCTGCCCAACTATTTCTGGAGCATCACGCCGGTCCTGCACTGGGACACCCTCGGCGCCGATCTTTCCGAGTGGTACTGGAATCTCGACCACTGGCTGAAACTGCTGGTCGATACCATCATGATCGCCTATCTCGGCACCCTCATCGGCGCCATCGGCGGCTTCTGCCTGTGCTTCCTCGCCAGCGCCAATCTGGTGAAGAGCCCCTTCATCCGCCTCGCCGCGCGGCGCTTCCTGGAATTCTGCCGCACCGTGCCGGAGCTGGTGTTCGCCCTTCTCTTCGTGGTCGCCTTCGGCCTCGGCCCGCTGCCGGGCGTGCTGGCGCTGGCCATCCACACCATGGGCGCGCTCGGCAAATTGTTCGCCGAGGTGGTGGAGAATATCGACATGAAGCCGGTGGAGGGCGCCACCGCCTCCGGCGCCTCCTGGCTCACCACCGTGCGCTTCGCCGTGGTGCCGCAGGTGCTCTCCAATTTCGCCTCCTACGGCCTGCTGCGCTTCGAGATCAACGTGCGCGAGGCCTCCATCATGGGCTTCGTCGGCGCCGGCGGCATCGGGCAGGATCTCGTGGAGGCGATCCGCAAGTTCTATTACTCCGATGTCTCCGCCATCCTCCTCCTCATCATCGCGGCGGTGATGATCATCGATCTCGTCACCGAGCAGGTGCGCCACCGCCTGCTCGGCTTCGGAGCACAGCGATGAGCCGCGCCCGCATCCATCTCTCGGGCGCCGAGCGCGCGCGCCTTGCCGCCGCCCATCCGCACCTCGTCTCGCCGCCGGCCGGCACGCGGGTGCGCACCGGCGCGGTGATCGCGGTGCTCGCCGGCCTCGCCGCCTTCGGCTTCTGGCAGCTCGGTTTCAACTTCAGCCGGCTCGGCAGCGGCATCGCGCAGCTCGCGCATTTCGTCACGCTGATGATGCCGCCCGATCCCGGCACGCAGCTGCCGCTCTACATGCATGCTCTGGGCGAGACGCTGGCCATCGCCTTCCTGGGCACGCTGGGCGGCGCCGTCATCGCCTTCCCTTTCGGCTTCCTCGCGGCGAAAAACGTCATTCCCAACATCTTCGCCCATTTCGCCGTGCGCCGGGTGCTGGACACGGTGCGCGGCGTGGACCGGCTGATCTGGGCGCTGATCTATGTGACGGTGGTGGGCCTAGGCCCGTTCGCCGGCATCCTCGCCATCGCCACCGCGAGCTTCGCCGAGCTGGGCAAACTGTTCTCGGAGGCCGTGGAGGCGCTGGACCGGAAGCCCGTGGAGGGCGTCGTCTCCACCGGCGGCTCACCCGTGGAAGCGGTGCGCTTCGGCATGCTGCCGCAGGTGCTGCCGGTGCTGGCGAGCCAGCTGCTCTATTACTTCGAATCCAACGCCCGCCAGTCCACCATCGTCGGCATCGTCGGCGCGGGCGGCCTCGGCCTTCACCTGGCCGAGCAGATCCGCGTGCTGGAGTGGCAGAAGGTGTCGTTCCTCATCCTGATGATGCTCATCATGGTGGCGGTGATCGACTTCATCTCCTCCCGCCTGCGCTTCGCCATCATCGGCAAATCCCGCATCGGGTGAGGGACGGCCGGGGCCTTGCGGAAGCGTCGCGCGACGGGCACGGCCACGCGCTACCGGTCTCACCCCGTCATCCCCCGCCTTGTGCGGGGGATCCACTTCGGGGCCGGAGCGGTGTGTGGTTGTCCAAGCGTCCGGCCTGCAAGCACCCGGATTGCAAGCACCCGGATTGGCGGAGGGGTGGATGCCCCGGACAAGCCGGGGCATGACAACCCAACACGACCGGCGCCGCCCTCAGTACAGAATCTCCCGATAGCGCGCGACCATCTGCTCCTGGCTCTCCGGCGCCTCGTTGGCGAAGGACGAGGCGGCGCTGGCGGCGTCCTTGCTGGCGATCTGGTCGCGCAGCATCTCGCCCATGGTGGGCAGGGCGGAACGCTCCACCTGCGCCTCCGGCTCCCACAGACGCGAGCGCATGAAGGCCTTGGCACAGTGCAGATAGGCCTCCTTCACTTCCACCCGCAACACCGTGCGGGGCGCCTTGCCGGCGACGGTGAAGAGGCGCGTCAGCTCCTCGTCGTCATGGATGAAGGCGTTGCCGTTCACCCGCAGGGTCTCGTCCACGCCGGGAATGAGGAAGAGCAGGCCCACCTGCCCCGTGGCGAGGATGTTGGTGAGGGAATCCAGCCGGTTGTTGCCGGGCCGGTCGGGAATGAGCAGCTCCCGCTCGCGCGCCGCGACGAAGCCCGGCACATCGCCGCGCGGCGAGACATCGGCGGCGCCGGAGGCATCGGCCGTGGCGATGAGCACGAACGGGCTCAGCGAGATGAAGTGCCGGCAGTGATGGTCCAGCCGATCCAGCTGCTTGGCGACGCTGCGCCCCGCGGCGGAGCCATAGAGACGACGCAGGGCGGCTTCATCGGCGACAACGGCCATGGAACGGTATCTCCTTCGGGGCTACCTGTTTTTCGCGCAGAAGGTTTGGCCGACGCAAGCACCTAGGGCTTGAAAACCAGCTGGACCCGGTCCGCCGCGAAGGAGGAGCGGCCCCATTGCAGGGGCGTGCCGTTGGCCTCCACGTCGAGGCGCTCCAGCACCATCACGGCGCGGCCTGGAGCAAGGGACAGAATGTCCATCTCGCGCGGATTGGCGGGGCGGGCGGTGATGCGGGTCTCGCTCCGGCGGAAATCCTCGATGCCCAGCGTCGCCAGCGCCCGCGTCAGCGAACCGGTGGCTTCATAGATGAGATCGAGGTCGCGGCAGCGGGCGGCAGGAAACCAGGCCGAGCCGCAGGAAATGGGCACGCCGTCCGCCTCGTGGGTGGTCTCGATGCGCAGCACCGGCGTGCCGATGGCGAGCTGCAGCTCGCGCGCCACGTCCGCATCCGCCGCCTCCACCGTGGAGCCGCGGAACCGGCCGGAGGGCTCGCGCCCGCCCGCCGCCACGATCTCAGAGAAGCGGGTGCGCGGGCCGATGGGATAGCGCAGCGGCGGCTCCTTCACGAAGGTGCCCCGGCCCGCCGTCGCCTCGATCAGCCCGGCCTCGGAGAGGTGGGAGAGCGCGCGGCGCAACGTGTGGCGATTGACGCCGAAGCGCTCGGCCAGGTCCGCCTCCACCGGCAGCCGCACGCCGGGCGCGAGCACGCCCGCGAGGATCTCGGCCTCCAGCTTCTCCGCGATCTGCCGCCAGAGGGTGACGCCGCTGCCGCGCGCGACGGAGCCGGCGGGCGCGGCGCCCATGTCGTCCTCCGTCATCGGGCTGTGACCGTCGGCGGCGAGACTGCGCGGCGCACCAGACATTCCTGCCTCCCCAACCCCGCCCCGGGAAATCGCCAAGGGCGCAGATACCTTCTTGCGCATTTGTATAGACTACTATACAAACTATGTCCAGCAAGGCCCCGCGGTAGCGTTTGCGCCAGGGTCAGGGACATCTGGAGGCCGCCCGTGAGGTCCGAACCGCCCCGCACCGAGCCACAAATCGCCGCCGTTGCCGACCCCGCCGTGGAGCAGGCCGCGCGGGAGGTGATGATGGGTCTTTATGCCCGCGCCACCCGCGCCGAGCTTCAGGCCGCCGTGGAGCGCTTCCAGCCCCTGCCCCAGCTCAAGAAGCTGCGCCCGGCCGAAGCCGGCCTCATCATGGTGCAGGGCCGCACCGGCGGCGACGGCGCCCCGTTCAACCTGGGCGAGGCGACCGTGACGCGTGCCGCCGTGCAGCTCGCGGGCGGCGCCACCGGGGTCTCCTATCTGCTCGGCCGCGACCCGGCGAAGGCGGAGGCCGCCGCCATTCTCGATGCCTTGTGGCAGGACGCGGCGCTGCGCCTCGCCGTCACCGATGCGCTCACCCCCGTGCGCCGGCGCCTCGCCGTGGAAGCGGCGATCGCGGCGGAGGAGACGGAGGCGACCAAGGTCAATTTCTTCACCATGGCGCGGGGAGAAGACTGATGACCGCCCCTGCCCTCGCGGCGCCCCTGGCCGCCGGCTTCGCCGATCCGGTCCACGACGCCCAGCGTAGCTTCGCCGCGGTGATGCGCGCCATGGCGGAGCCCGGCCTTGCCGTGCCGCTGGCGAGCGACCTCGACCCGCCCGCCCCGCTCTCCCGCGAGGCCGCCGCCTGCGCCCTCGCCTTGCTGGATTATGAAACGCCGGTGTTCCTCGACGCGGCGCTCTCCGCTGCGCCGGCGGTGGCCGCCTTCCTGCGCTTCCACACCGGCGCGCCGGTGGTGGACGACCCCGCCGCCGCGCGCTTCGCGCTGATCGCGGATGGCGCGGCGCTGCCCGACTTCGGCGCCTTCGCGCAGGGCGAGCCCGACTATCCGGACCGCTCGGCGACGCTGATCGTGCAGGTTCAGGAGCTAGGCGCCGGTGCCCTCGCTATCGCAGGTCCCGGCATCAAGGGCCATCGCGGCTTCTCCGCCGCGCCGCTGCCCGCCGACCTGGCCGCGCGGCTCGCCGCGAACCGCGCGCTCTACCCGCTCGGCATCGACCTCATCCTCACCGCGCAAGGGCCTGACGGACTTGGGGCTGTTATGGGCCTGCCGCGCTCGGTGAAGCCCGTGATGGAGGACTGATCCATGTACGTGGCCGTGAAGGGCGGCGAGGCCGCCATCCGCAATGCCCACGCGCTGCTCGCCAAGCGCCGCCGGGGTGAGGAAAGCGTGCCGGAGATCGGGCTCGACCAGATCGCCGGCCAGCTCTCCCTCGCCGTGGACCGGGTGATGGCCGAGGGCTCGCTCTATGACCGGGAGCTGGCGGCCCTCGCCATCAAGCAGGCACGGGGCGACCTGATCGAGGCCATCTTTCTCGCCCGCGCCTTCCGCACCACCTTGCCCCGCTTCGGCGCCTCGGTGCCGGTGGATACGGGCGCCATGCGCATCGAACGGCGCATCTCCGCCACCTTCAAGGACCTGCCCGGCGGGCAGGTGCTCGGCCCCACCTTCGACTACACCCACCGCCTGATGGATGAGCGGCTGGCGACCAAGGCCGAAGGCGCCCCCTCTCCCCTTGCGGGAGAGGGCTGGGGTGAGGGGGAGGAGCGCCGGGAGTTTGGCGCTGTTCCCACGGATGGATCACACCCCTCACCCCCGGCCCCTCTCCCGCAAGGGGAGAGGGGGGAAACCCGGATGCCCCGCGTCACTGACCTGCTCGGCGGCGAGGGGCTCATCGAGCCCTCACCGGCCGATGACGGCACGCCGCCGCGCGACCTCACCCGCGAACCCCTCTCCTTCCCAGCCGACCGGCCGCTGCGCCTGCAGGCGCTGGCGCGGGGCGACGAGGGCTTTTTGCTGGCGCTCGGCTATTCCACCCAGCGTGGCTATGCCCGCACCCATCCCTTCGTGGGCGAAATCCGCTTCGGCACGGTGGAGGTGAGCCTGCATGTGGAGGAACTGGGCTTTGCTGTGCCCCTCGGCGACATCGCCGTCACCGAGTGCCAGAGCGTGAACCAGTTCAAGGGCTCGGCCACCGAGCCACCCCAGTTCACCCGCGGCTATGGCCTCGTCTTCGGCCAGAGCGAGCGCAAGGCCATGTCCATGGCGCTGGTGGACCGCGCGCTGCGCTTCAAGGAACTGGGCGAGGAAAAGAGCGCCCCGGCGCAGGACGAGGAATTCGTCCTCTCCCATTGCGACAACGTGCAGGCCACGGGCTTCGTGGAGCATCTGAAGCTGCCCCACTACGTGGACTTCCAGGCCGAACTCGACCTCATCCGCCGCATGCGCGCCGAGGCCGAGACAGCCCCCGGCACCGAGGACATGAAGGAGGCCGCCGAATGAACGCGCCCGCCACCGCGCCGGCCTCTTCCATGCCGGCCATCACCTACAATTTCGCCTATCTCGACGAGCAGACGAAACGGATGATCCGCCGGGCCATCCTGAAGGCCATTGCCATTCCCGGCTATCAGGTGCCCTTCGCCTCGCGCGAGATGCCCATGCCCTACGGCTGGGGCACCGGCGGCGTGCAGGTGACGGCGGCCATTCTCGGCGCCGACGACGTGCTGAAGGTGATCGACCAGGGCTCGGACGACACCACCAATGCGGTGGCCATCCGCACCTTCTTCGAGACCACGGCCGGCGTCGCCACCACCACGCGCACGCAGGACGCCACCATCATCCAGACCCGCCACCGCATCCCGGAGGCTGAGCTGAAGGCGGGGCAGACCATCGTCTTCCAGGTGCCCATCCCCGAGCCGCTGCGCTTCCTCGAACCGCGCGAGACCGAGACGCGCCGCCTGCACGGCCTCGCCGATTATGGCCTGATGCAGGTGAAGCTCTATGAGGACATCGCCCGCCACGGCCACATCGCCACCACCTACGCCTATCCGGTGAAGGTGGAGGGCCGCTACATGATGGACCCTTCCCCCATCCCGAAGTTCGACAATCCCAAGATGAATGACAGCCCGGCGCTCCAGCTGTTCGGCGCCGGACGCGAAAAGCGCATCTATGCCATCCCGCCCTACACGCAGGTGGTGTCGCTGGATTTCGAAGACCATCCCTTCAAGGTGCAGGCCTTCAAGGAGCCCTGCGCCCTGTGCGGGGCGACCGGCGTCTATCTCGACGAGGTGATCCTCGACGACAAGGGCGGGCGCATGTTCGTCTGCTCCGACACCGACCATTGCGCCACCCGCCAGGCCGATGGGCACACCGGGACCATGAGCGCGCCATATGGCGCTCAGCCCGCCCCCCTCACCCCCAGCCCCTCTCCCACCAGGGGAGAGGGGGGCAACCCTACCGGCATTCCCTCTCCCCTTGCGGGAGAGGGTGGATCGCGGCCCAGCCGCGAGACGGGTGAGGGGTTCGCCACAGGCGAAAGCGGAGAGGCGCGATGACGACCGACACCCCCCTCCTCACCGCCCAGGGCCTTGCCAAATATTACGGCCACCGCCTCGGCTGCCGCGACGTCGACCTGACCCTGCACGAGGGTGAGGTGCTCGCCATCGTCGGGGAAAGCGGCTCCGGCAAGTCCACTTTGCTCGGCCTTCTCTCCACCGAGCTTGCCCCCACCGCCGGGCGCGTCGCCTACCGCATGCGGGACGGCGAGACGCGCGACCTCTCGAGCCTCTCGGAAGCCGAGCGCCGGCTGCTGCTGCGCACCGACTGGGGCTTCGTGCGCCAGCATGCCGAGCAGGGGCTGCGCATGGCGGTCTCGGCCGGCGGCAACGTGGGCGAGCGGCTGATGGCCGTGGGCTGGCGCCACTATGGCGACATCCGCAGCGAGGCCACCGACTGGCTCTCCCGCGTGGAGATCGCCGCCGAGCGCATCGACGACGACCCCCGCACCTTCTCCGGCGGCATGCGCCAGCGCCTGCAGATCGCCCGCAACCTCGTCACCCGCCCCCGCCTCGTCTTCATGGACGAGCCGACCTCGGGCCTCGACGTGTCGGTGCAGGCGCGCCTGCTCGATCTCATCCGCCAGCTGGTGGAGGAATTCGGCCTCGCGGTGGTCATCGTCACCCACGACCTCGCGGTGGCGCGGCTGCTCTCCCACCGCATCATGGTGATGAAGTCCGGCCGCGTGATCGAACAGGGCCTCACCGACCAGGTGCTCGACGACCCGCGCGAGCCCTACACCCAACTCCTCGTCTCCTCGGTGCTTGCGGCATGATGATCGAGACTTTCGTGTCCCGGCCAAGTGAAGCGCCACATGTGGCGCGGAACGCGAGCCGGGACCCAGCGCAACATTCCGCCGAAGGCGCTTCCATGCCGAACACCGCTTCCGCTTTGCCTGCTGCGCAGGAGTCCTGCGCTGGGTCCCGGCTCGGCGCTCCGGCTGCGCCGTCGCTGGTCCGGGACACGCAGGACCTGCTTCTCCGCGTCGAAAACCTCGCCAAGAGCTTCACCCTGCACCTGCGCGGCGGGCTCACCCTTCCGGTGGTGTCCGGCGTCACCTTCGAGGTGCGCGCCGGAGAGTGTGTGGCGCTGGGCGGGCCGTCGGGGGCGGGGAAAAGCTCCATCCTCAAGATGGTCTACGGCAATTACCGCATCGACGCCGGCTCCGTGCGCATCGCCGATGGCGCGGCGTTCGCCGAGGTGGCGGGCGCCGAGCCGCGGCAGATGCTGGCGCTCCGGCGCACCCGCGTCGGCTATGTCAGCCAGTTCCTGCGCGTAATCCCGCGCGTCTCCACCCTCGACGTGGTGGCCGCGCCGCTACGCGCCGAGGGCGTGGACGAAGAGACCGCCAAGGCCCGCGCCGGCACCCTGCTCGCCCGGCTCAACCTGCCGGAGCGCCTGTGGTCGCTGCCGCCCGCCACCTTCTCCGGCGGCGAGCAGCAGCGCGTGAACGTGGCGCGCGGCTTCATCGGCTCCCAGCCGCTGCTGCTGCTGGACGAGCCCACCGCCTCGCTGGACGCCGCCAACCGGCAGGTGGTCATCGACCTCATCCGCGAGAAGAAGGCGGCGGGCGCAGGCCTGCTCGGCATCTTCCACGATGCCGAGACCCGCGAGGCCGTCGCCGACCGGGTGGTGGACGTCACCCGTTTCGAAGCCTGATCCCACGCCCGCGAGCCCGGCTCGCGGGTCGAGCCCGCGCGGCGCCTGAGCGCCCCCTCGGCGCCGGTCGAAGACCGGGGCCGCTGGACTGATCCCGGAGCCCCTTTCATGAGACAGGTTTTCGCCAATGCCCGCCTCGTCCTCGCCGACGAGATCGTGTCCGGCCATGTGAGCGTGACGGACAGCGTCATCTCCGCCATCGGCACCGGCGTGGTGCCGGCCGGCGCCGAGGACCTGGAGGGCGATTATCTCCTGCCCGGCCTCGTGGAGCTGCACACGGACCATGTGGAGGGCCACCTCGCCCCCCGCCCCAAGGTGCGCTGGAACCCCCTCGCCGCCATGCTGGCCCACGATGCGCAGATCGCCGCCTCGGGCATCACCACCGTGTTCGACTCGCTGCGGGTGTGGCCGGACAAGAAAGCGGTGGGCATGGACGGCGACGCGCCGCTCCTTATCGCCGCTCTGGAGGCGGCCCGCGCCGCCGATGCGCTGCGCGCCGACCACTTCATCCACCTCAGGTGCGAGGTGCCCACCGACACGGTGGTTCAGGACGCCGAGGCGATCCTGAAGAAGACGCCCGTCCACCTGATCTCGCTCATGGACCACACGCCCGGCCAGCGGCAGTTTACGACCATCGACCAGTTCCGCTCCTATTACATGAAGAAGAGCGGCATCAGCGCCGAGGAGATGGACGTGATCGTCACCTCGCGGCTCGACTTCCACGAGCGCTACGCCCGCGAGAACCGCGCGGGGCTGGTTGCGCTCGCCCAAGCCCACCGCTGCGTGGTCGCGAGCCATGACGACGGCACCCCCGAGCATGTGGCCGAGGCCATCGGCGACGGCGTTGCCATCGCCGAATTCCCCACCACCGAGGAGGCGGCCCGCCTCTCCCACGAGGCAGGCATCCGCGTGCTGATGGGCGCGCCGAACCTCGTGCGCGGCGGCTCCCACACCGGCAACGTCTCGGCGGAATCGCTGGCGCGCGGCGGCAGGCTGGATATCCTCTCCTCGGATTATGTGCCCTCCTCGCTGCTCTGGGCGGCGTTCGACCTCACCCGCCGGGTGCCCTCCATCGCCCTGCCGGAAGCGGTGCGGATGATCACCAAGACCCCGGCCGAGGTGGCCGGCCTTGCCGATCGCGGCGAGATCGCGCCCGGCCGCCGCGCGGACCTCGTGCGGGTGGCTTTGGCCGGCGACATGCCGGTGGTGAAGGGCGTGTGGCGGGAAGGACGGCGCGTGGCATGACGAACACTGCGGCCGGCGCAAGGGAAGGCGACAGGTTCGGCCCCGGCACCCTGCTCCTCGTGGTCGGTCCCTCCGGCGCCGGCAAGGACACCCTCATCGACATCGCCCGCGCGCGCTTTGCCGGCGACGCGCGGGTGCTGTTCGCACGCCGCCTCGTCACCCGGCCTTCGGGCACGGGCGAGGCGCATGGCACGCTGTCGGAAGCCGAGTTCGACGCGCTGCTGGCCGAGGGACGCTTTCCCCTCTCCTGGCGCGCCCATGGGCTCAGCTACGCCCTTGGACCGGAGGTTGCCGAGGTGATCGCCCAGGGCGGCGTCGTGGTGGCCAACGGCTCCCGTGCCACGTTGCCGGAGGCCCGCCGCCGCTTCGCGCGGGTCAGGGTGGTGCATGTGACGGCGCCGGTGCCGGTGCGCGCTGCCCGCCTTGCCATGCGCGGCCGCGAGAGCGCCGACGACATCGCCGAACGCCTCGCCCGCGCGCCGGAGCTGGACGTGGCCCCGGACCTCACCATCGACAATGTGGGCACCCCCACCGAAGGCGGCACGCGCCTCGTGGCCTTCATCGCGGAGGAACTGGCCACGGTCGCCTGACCGCGGCCGACTTCCTCACCGCCGCTCGCCGGCCGGCAGATAGGGCTGGAGCGCGTGGGCGAGCTTGGACGGGGTGAGCGACTGGAGCCACACCGTGCCGGGCCCGGCGAGGCGGGCGAGGAACAGGCCGTCGCCGCCGAACAGCATGTTCTTCACACCCCGCACGGTGGTGATCTCGAAGGCGACGCTGTCCTCGAACATGCCCACATGCCCGGGATGGACCAGAAGATCCTGCCCCGGCTGCAGCGTATAACTGACGATCTCGCCGCCCAGCTCGATGAAGGCCGAACCCTCGCCCGTAAGGTGCTGCAGGATGAAGCCGTCACCGCCGAAGACGCCGGCGCCCAGCGATTGCTGCACCCCGACGCCGATGGAGAGCGTGGGCGCCCCGGCAAGGAAGCCGTGGCGGTGGATGAGATAGCCGCGCCCCGGCGCCACCTGCATCTCGAAGATGCTGCCGGGCACCGTGGCGGCGAAGGCCACCAGCGCCTCCCCGCCCTCGGCGGTGAACTCGGTCATGAACAGGCCGCCGCCGCCCAGCGCGCGGCCGATGGCGCCGAAGAAGCCGGTCGAGCCGCCGGTGGCCGTGGTGGTGCGCATGGCGACGTTGGACGTCATCCAGGAGAGGCGATCCGTCTCGGCCAGCACGGTCTCGCCCGGCGCCAGCGTGAAGGTGAGCACGGGCAGCGTCGTTCCGGAAATCTCGTGGCGCATGTTTTCTCTCCCGGTAAGGCCGCACCGACATTAGGGTGAGGAAAACCGCACGCAAGCGGCCGCTTCCGGCCAAGCCTGCAACAGCTGAGGAAAAGCCCATGCGCGCCGCCACGCTCCCGCTCCTCGCGCTTCTCGCCACGCCCTTCATGGCGCTCCCTGCGCTGGCGCAGCAGCCGGCCTTCCTGCCCTATCTCAATACGCCGGCCGAGGGCGCGCCCATCCTGCGCCCGCCGACGCTCTCACTCTCTATCAATGGCGGGCCGGCGCGCCGCGCGATCATGGATACCGGCTCCACCGGCGTGGTCGTCTCGGCCAGCGCCATCCCCGGCTTCGACCAGCTGACGCCCCTCGGGCCGGGCGAACTCACCTACACGTCCTCCGGCCGCATCATGCGCGGAGTGAACGTGATGGTGCCGGTGACCGTCGCCGGGGCGGACGGCACCAGCGTCACCACCCAGCCCATCCCGGTGCTGGCGGTGACGCGCATCGACTGCCTGCGCAATGCCCGCAGCTGCCGCCCCATGGATGCGCCGCGCCGGGTCTCCATGCTCGGCATCGGCTTCGCCCGGGCCAAGGATCGCCAGCCGGGTGCGGGGCCGGGACGCAACCCCTTCCTTAACGTGGCCGGCATGGGCACGCCCGCCTTGGGGCGCGGCTATGTGGTGACGCGGCGCGGCGTGCAGGTGGGGCTGGCGAAGGATACCGGCGGGGCCTTCCAGAAGGTGAAGCTCGCCAGCGACCCCGCCACCGGCGACTGGCAACCCGTCCCCGTCTGCCTCGCGCTCAACGCCCGCACGCCCGCCGCCTGCGGCACGCTGCTGCTCGATACCGGCGTGTCCATCATGTACCTGACCCTGCCGCCGGCGCAGACGGACGGCCTCGCCGTGCCCGGCCTGCGCGGCGGGCGCGTGGTGGCGGACGGCGCCAGCCTTGCAATATCGCCGGGCGCGGGCCAGCCGGCGCCGGCCTACGGCTTCACGGTGGGCGACCGCGGCAATCCGGTGACGCCGCAGCGTGTCATTCTCGTCGGACGCGGCGACCGGCCGCCCTTCGTCAACACCACCGTGCGAGCGCTGAACGCCTTCGACTATCTCTTCGATGCGGATGCCGGAGAGGCCGGGTTCCGGGCGGTGGGCGGGCGATAGGGGCGAACAAAGGACGAAAACAGGCATCCGCCTGATTCGGTCACGCCCCGTTCCTGCTGCGTGCGCGCAGCGGCCGAGCCCCTGTGCCATCTCGGGACAGAGGACTGCTAACGCACCGCCTATCCCCCCGTCATGGCCGGGCTTGTCCCGGCCATCCACGTCGGGCCGACAGGGCAATCGTCCGATGATTATCCCCCAGCCCCTCCACGTGGATGCCCGGGACAAGCCCGGGCATGACGCCGGTGAGGTACGGCGCCAGAGCGACCTCTACCAGCAACAGTCGCCGTGCCGTGAAAAGCGCTGGGGTGCGAACAAATCCCGAAAACCGGCCGCCGCCTGATTCGGTCACGGCCCGTTCCCGCTGCGTCCCCGCCCGGCCCAAACCACTGTCCCGTTCCGGGACAGGCTCACGGCTTCAGATAGAGCGCGAGCCGCGTGGCGGCGTTGCGCAGGTGCTCCTCGGCGGCGGCGCGGGCGGCGGTGGCGTCCTGCCGCTCGATGGCGGAGAAGATGGCCACGTGTTCGTCCTGCACCGCCTGGGCGAGGCCGCCGAGGCGGGCGGTGTTGGCGCGGGCGGTGCGGATGAAATGGCGCACCCGGTGGTCGAGAAACTGGGAGAGGTCGCGGAAATAGGGATTGCCCGTGGCCTCGACGATGGCGCGGTGGAAGGCCATGTCCTCGTCCACCCCCGGCTCGCCGCGAAACACCGCTGCCTGCATGGCCTCGAGCTGGTCATGGATGCGGCCGAGATCGTCCGTGGAGCGTCGCACGGCGGCATGGGCGGTGGCATTGGCCTCCACCGCCATCAGCAGCTCCACGATGGCGCTCATCTCCGCACGGTCGCTGAGATCGGCGATTTCCAGCCGGAAGGAGGAGGCGGCGCCGGGATCGGCGACGAAGGCACCCGCACCCTGCCGGCTGGTCACGAGGCCATCATGCTTCAGCCGGCCCACCGCCTCGCGGACGATGGGGCGGCTGACGCCGTAGGTCTCCGACATCTGGTGCTCGGTGGGCAGCTTCTCGCCGGGCTGGAGGCGACCGGAGGCGATTTCCTCGCGCAGGCGCTGGGCCAGCGTGTCGGCGAGCGAGGGCGCGCGGCCGAGAATATCGCGGGGCATCGCGCGGGGCGTTTCGCGGGGTTCCGCCATCCTTGTTTCCTCACCTCCGCCGGCCGTTTGCGAAGGGCGCCGTGCTGGTACGGCACCCTTCGGCTCAGCTCGCAATATAGAGACCACCATTCACGTGCACTGTCTCGCCGGTGACGAAGCTCGCCCAGTCGGAGGCGAGGAAGGCGACGACCCGCGCCACCTCCTCCGCCGTGCCGAGCCGCTTCAGCGGCGTATTGGCGAGAAGCGCCCCGCCATTGGCCGCCATCAGTGGGCGCACCATGGGCGTGTCGATGAGGCCGGGAGACACGGCATTCACCCGCACCTTCGGCGCCAGCTCCTGGGCCAGCGTGCGCGAGAAGGTGAGCACCGCCCCCTTGGCCGCCGCATAATCCGCATGGGTGACACTGCCGCGATGCCCGGCCATGGAGGCGACGTTCACGATGGACGCCCCCTCCGCGAAATGCGGGATGGCGGCGCGGCAGGTGTAGAATACCCCGTCGAGATTCACCGCGATGCCGGTGCGCCAATAGTCGTCGCTCATCTCCGCCACGCGCCGCTCGCGATAGAGGCCGGCGGAGGTGACGAGCACGTCCAGCGCGCCGAACCGCTCGGCCAGCGCCGTGAGCGCGGCTTCGGCCTCCTCCGGCTTCGCCGCATCCTGGCGCAGCGGGAGCGCGCGGGCGCCGGTGGGGTCCAGCTCCGCCGCGAAGGCGGAGACGCCCTCGAGGTCGAGATCGGTGAGCACGCAATTGGCGCCGAGGTCGAAGAACACCCGCGCGATGGCGCGGGAGATGCCGCCGTTCGCGCCGGTCATCAGCAGGGTCTTGCCGGTGAAATCGAAACACGTGGAAACGGACATGGCGCGCCTCAGGTCATCAGCCAGCCGCCGGCCACGTCCACCACCTGTCCGGTGACGAAGGCCGAGGCGTCGGAGGTGAGGAACACGCAGGTGGCCGCCACCTCCTCCGGCTGGCCGAGGCGGCGCAGCGGAGTGGAGAGCCGCACCGCCTCGTTGGCGGTGGAGGCGGTGCCACGCATCATGGGCGTGTCGATGCGGCCGGGGGCGATGGCGTTCACCGTGATGCCGTAGGGGCCGAGTTCGCCCGCCAGATGCTTGGTGAAGCCGATGAGCGCGGCCTTGGAGGCGGCATAGTGGACGCCCACGATGTCGCAATAGGTGCGCCCCGCCACCGAGGCAATGTTGACGATGCGGCCCTTCCCCTGCGCCTTCATGCCGGGCGAGAGCGCCCGCACGCAGTTGAAGGCGCCGGTGAGATTCACGTCGATGACGCGGCGCCATTCCTCCGGCGGCATCTCCCAGGCTTCCGCGCGGCGGCCATCCGCCCCGCTCTTGGGCGAGATGCCGGCATTGTTCACCAGCACCTCCACCGGCCCCAGGGCCGCGGCCGCAGCCTGCGCGGCGGCCGCCACGGCGGCATAGTCGGAGACGTCGGCGGCGAGGCCGATGGCGGCGACGCCGCGGGCGATGGCGGCTTCCGCGGCCTCGTTGGCGAGGGCCGCATCGTGGTCCACATAGGCGACGGCGAGGCCCGCATCGGCGAGGGCGTCCGCCTGGGCGCGGCCGATGCCGCGACCGGCGCCCGTGACAAAGGCAACGCGCGCGCTCACCGGCCGGTCTCCAGCATGATCTTGCCGAGATGGGCGCTCGATTCCATCAGCGCATGCGCTTCCCGCGCCTGTTCCAGCGGGAAGGTGGCGTGGATGAAGGGCTTCACCTTGCCCGCGTCGAGCAGCGGCCACACGTCCCGCATGAGGGCATCGGCGATGGCCTTCTTCAGCGGCACCGGACGGGCGCGCAGGGTCGAGCCGGTGAAGGTCAGGCGCTTCAGCATCACCGGCATGAGATCGATGGTGACCTCGCTCGGCTGGAGGAAAGCGATCTGCACCAGGCGCCCCTCCACCGCGAGGGCCTGGAGGTTGCGGGCCACATAGGGGCCGCCCACCATGTCGAGGATTTCCTCGACGCCCTTGCCGTCGGTCAGCGCCTTAACCTCGGCGACGAAATCCGTGTCACGATAATTGATGGCCGCGTCCGCCCCCAGCGAAAGGCAGAAGTCGCACTTCTCCTTCGAGCCCGCCGTGGCGATGACGCGCACGCCGGCATGGTGGGCGAGCTGGATGGCGGTGGAGCCGATGCCGCTCGACCCGCCATGGATGAGGATGGTCTCGCCCGCCTTCAGCCCGCCGCGGGTGAAGACGTTGTCGTAGACGGTGTAGTAGTTCTCCGGCAATCCGGCGGCTTCCAGAAGCGACAGCGGCTTCGGGATGGGCAGGCAGAGCGGCGCCTCGGCGATGCAGTATTCCGCATAGCCGCCGGAGATCACCAGCGCGCAGATCTCGTCGCCGATCTTCGGGGAGGTGACGCCCTCGCCCAGCGCGACCACGCGGCCGGCAATTTCGAGGCCTGGCACATCCGTGGCGCCGGGAGGCGGGGGATAGTTGCCGGCGCGCTGGAGGCAGTCCGGCCGGTTCACGCCCGCCGCCACCACTTCCACCAGCACCTGACCGGGGCCGGGACGCGGGACATCCGCCGTCTCGACCGTAACCACCTCGGGACCGCCCGCGCCCGCAAAGCGGACCTGGCGCATCGTCTTGGAAATCTCTGCCACCGGCTTCCTCCCTTGCGCCTTCTGCGAGGCTTTCCGGCACCTTTAGGCGGCGTCCCTTGAGGGCGCGCCCGGCACCGGCGGCGCCCTCATCACGGCGCGTTCTGGTCGGCGAGGAAAATACATAGGTCGTACTTGTCAGGCAACTTGGTTATCTGCATTATCCGCCTCGCCAGACGGGCCGGCCGCCATGCCGGACCGCAGCCGAAGGGCACGAAAACCGTGCCCGAGCAACGGTTTGAATCGCCCGGCCCGAACCGGGGTCGGCGGAGGGAGGAAACCATGAAGATGTTTGCGCGTGCGGCGCTCGCCGCCGCTATGCTTGCTGCCGTTCCGCTGGCCGTAGCCCAGCCCGCAGCGGCGCAGGGCACCGTGAAGTTCGGTGCCCTCTATCCCTTCTCCGGCACCCTCGCGCTGCTCGGCGACGAGAGCTTCCGCGGCTTCGAGCTGGCGGTGGAAGAGCGCAATGCGGCCGGCGGCCTCAACGGCCAGAAGATCGAATTCATCAAGGGCGATGCGGTCGATCCCAACCAGGCGGTCGGCGAGGCCCGGCGCCTCACCTCGGTGGACAAGGTCTCGGCGATTTTCGGCACCTATTCCTCGTCTTTGTCGCTGGCCGCGACGCAGGTGACGGAGCTGGCCAACGTCCCCTATTTCGAGCTTGGCGCGATCTCCGATCCGATCACCGAGCGCGGCTTCAAGTATGTGTTCCGCACCAACGCCACGGCGCGCGACTTCGCCAACCGCATGGTCGATTCGATCATCGAGGCCATCGCCCCGGCGCTGAACGCCAAGCCCGGCGATCTCAAGATCGGCATCATCCACGAGGACAGCCTCTACGGGCAGACCGTCTCCGGCTATCAGAAGAGCCGCGCCAAGGAGAAGGGCCTCAACGTGGTCGAGGTGCTGCCCTATTCGGCGAAGTCGGTTGACCTCACCCCGGTCATCCTGCGCCTGAAGTCCGCGGGCGCCGACGTGGTGCTCCAGACCTCCTACCAGAACGACACCGTGCTGTTCTTCCGCCAGATGAAGGACCAGGGCTACAAGCCCAAGGCGGTGATGGGCGCCGGCGGCGGCTATTCCACCCGCGACACCATGCAGGCCGTGGGCGCGGAAAACATGGAAGGCGCCCTCGACGTCGACTTCACCCAGTACAACACCAACCCCAAGGCGGCCCCGGGCATCACCGAGTTCGCGGCGAAGTACAAGGCCAAGTACGGCATCGAGCCGCGCTCCGGCCACTCGCTCGCCAACTACATGGGCGCCAAGGTGTTCTTCGACGCCATCGCCAGCGCCAAGAGCACGGACGCCGACAAGGTGCGCGCCGCCGTCCTCGCGGTGGACATCCCCGTCGGCCAGACCGCGACCGGCTGGGGCGCCAAGTTCTCCGAGCAGGGGCAGAACACCCGCGCCGTGCCCTTCCTGATGCAGTGGCAGGGCGGCAACCTCGTCACCGTGTTCCCGGTGGACGCCGCGGTCGCCAAGATGAAGACCGGCATCGGCGCCAACTGAGCTTCCGACTGAGGCGGCGCACCTCCCGCGCCGCCGCGCCCCGCCCGGGTCTGGCTCCGGGCGGGGACCTCTCGATACCGGACCGGCGCAGCCCGCCGCGTCCTCGGCCGAAGTCGCGCCCCTGCCCTGGCGCGGCGCCGGACCGATGCGCCCGACAGCACGCCTCACCCACCTGCGCACTGGAGCCAAGCGCGATGGACGTTCTTATCCAGCTGGTGCTCAACGGCATATTGCTCGGCAGCATGTATGCCATCATCAGCGTCGGCCTCACCCTCATCTTCGGCATCGTGCGGGTGGTGAACTTCGCCCACGGCGAGTTCCTCATGGTGGGTATGTATGCGGCCTATCTGCTGGCCGCGAAGTTCGGCCTGCATCCCTACGCCGCCGCCGTGCCCATCGTGATCCTGCTGTTCGCCATCGGCGCGGCGGTGCAGCGCTTCCTCATCCAGCCGCTGCTGGGCGCCGAGGAGCACATCCAGATCTTCGCCACCGTCGGCCTCTCCACCGCGCTCGTGAACCTCGCGCTGCTGGTGTTCGGCGCCGACCTCTATTCCATCCCCCCCTCCGCCGCGCAGGGCACGGTGATGGTGGGCGGCTTCTCCCTGGTGAAGGGGCAGCTGGTGATGTTCGTCTGCGCCCTGGCGCTGGTCGCCGGGCTGCACCTCTTCATGCAGTCCACCGCGCTCGGCCGCGCCATCCGCGCCACCGCGCAGAACCGCACCGCGGCGCTGCTCATGGGCGTGAAGGTGGACCAGATCTATGTCATCGCCTTCGGCATCGGCGCGGCCTGCGTTGGTCTCGCCTCGGCGCTGGTGATGCCGCTCTATCCGGTGACGCCCACCATTGGCACCTACTTCGTCCTCACCGCCTTCGTGGTGGTGGTGCTGGGCGGCATGCGGTCCATGTACGGCGCCTTCTTCGGCGCCATGATCATCGGCCTCGTGGACAGCCTCTCCGGCTACTACATCGCCCCCGACCTGAAGGAAGTCGTCTACTTCGCGATCTTCCTCGCCATTCTCATCTTCAAGCCCACCGGCCTGTTCGGCCTCGGCCGCGGCACGGAGTGATCCGATGAGCCTTCAAGACTCCTCGCCCGCCTCCACCGCCCCGGTGTCCTCCGGCGGCCCCTCTTTCCTCGCTCGGCTTGCCAATCCGCGGGTCTATTGCGCGCTCCTCGCGCTCTCGCTGCTGGTCATCATCCCGGCCTGGTCGGGCTCGACCTTCGTGATCCACGTCTTCGTCACCATCTGCGTGTTCGGCGCGCTCTCCACCGCGTGGAACATCCTCGGCGGCTATGCCGGCCAGCTCTCGCTGGGCCACACCGTGTTCTACGGCATCGGCGGCTATACGGCGGCGCTGCTGCTGCAGCATTTCGGCCTATCGCCCTGGATCGGCATGATCGGTGGCGCTGCGCTGGCGGCTTTGGTGTCGATCGGCATCGGCTATCCCTGCTTCCGGCTGCGCGGGCCGTTCTTCTCGCTGGCCACCATCGCCTTCCTCGAAGTGGTACGGCTGCTCGCCATCCACTTCAACGGCCTCACCGGCGGCTCGGCCGGCCTCGTGGTGCCGCTGCAGCTCGGCTGGCCGTGGATGATCTTCCGCGAGAAGATCAACTATCTCTACATCGCCTTCGGCCTGCTGATGCTGTCGCTCGCCGTGAGCTACGCCATCCGCAACTCGCGGCTCGGCTATGCGCTCACCGCCGTGCGCGAGCGCGACAGCGCGGCCCAGGCGGCGGGCATCAACATCGACGGCGTCAAGCTGTGGGCCATCGCCGCATCGGCGGCACTCACGGCAACGGTCGGCACCTTCCACGCCATGTACATGACGTTCCTGGAGCCGGCGACGCTGTTCTCTCTCGCCACCGCCATTGAAATCGCCATGTTCGCCCTGATCGGCGGCCTCGGGACGGTGGCGGGGCCGCTCCTGGGTACGGTGCTCGTGGTGCCGCTGGCAGAACTCGCCCGCGGCTGGCTTGGGGCCTCGGCCAACGGCCTGCACGGCTTTGTCTACGGCACCGTGCTGGTCATCATTACCCTGACCCTGCCCGGCGGCCTCGTCGGCACCTTCGGCCCCTTCGTCACCCGCCTCATCGACAAGCTGCCCGGCGGCGGACGGACCCGGCCGGAGACGGTTGCGCCCGCGGCCAAGCTGGTCGGCGGGACGCTCGGCGAGCCGGTGCTGAAGGCGACCAACCTCGTGAAGCGCTTCGGCGGTCTGGTGGCCACCGACAACGTGTCCCTCACCCTGAAGCGCGGCGAGATCCTCGGCGTCATCGGCCCCAACGGCGCCGGCAAGACCACCGTCTTCGCCCAGCTCTCCGGCTTCCTCGCGCCCAATGCCGGCACCGTGGAACTGCTGGGGCAGGACGGCAAATGGCACCAGCCGAAGACGCCGGATGCCTTCGCCCGCCTCGGCATCGGCCGCACCTTCCAGATCGTCCAGCCGTTCGGCAAGCTCTCCGTGCTGGAAAACATCATGATCGGCGCCTTCCTGCGCCACCGCTCGGTGGACGACGCCCGCGCCGTGGCGCTGCGCGTCGCCCGCACCGTGGGCCTCTATGACGTGAAGGATGTGGAGGCGGGCACCCTGCCCATCGGCGGCCTGAAGCGGCTGGAAGTGGCGCGCACGCTCGCCACCGAGCCGACCATCCTGCTGCTCGACGAGGTGATGGCGGGCCAGAGCCAGTCCGACACGCTGAAGATGGTGGAACTGGTCCGCGCCATCCGCGACAGCGGCGTCACCGTCATCGCCATCGAGCACAACATGCAGGCCATCATGAGCCTGTCGGACCGCATCGTCGTCATCGACAGCGGCAAGGTGATCGCCGAGGGCGCGCCGGAGACCGTCGTGCGCGAGCGCCGGGTGATCGAGGCCTATCTCGGGGAGGATTTCGTCCATGCTCAAGGTCTCTGACGTGACCGCCGGCTACGGCCGGACCGTCATCCTCCAGGGCCTCTCGCTGAATGTGGGGCGGGGCGAGGTCGTCACCATCATCGGTTCCAACGGTGCCGGCAAGACGACGCTCCTGCGCGCCATCTCCGGCCTGGTGAAGCCCACTTCCGGCTCCATCGAGTTCGACGGCAAGCGCATTGACCGCATGAGCCCGGACGAGATCGTCGGCTCCGGCCTCATCATGGTGCCGGAGGCGCGCCAGCTCTTCCCGGTGATGACCGTGCGCGACAACGTGCTGATGGGCGGCTACCACCCGAGCGTCCGCGCCGGGATGATGGAGCGCTTCGAGGAAGTGCTGGACATCTTCCCCCGCGTCCGCGAGCGCCTCTCCCAGCTCGCCGGCTCCCTCTCCGGCGGCGAGCAGCAGATGGTGGCCATCGCCCGCGGGCTGATGGCGAAGCCGAAGCTCTTGATGCTGGACGAGCCGTCGCTCGGCCTCGCGCCCATCATCGTCGGGCAGATGTTCGATGTCATCGACCGCATCTGCAAGAGCGGCACCACGGTTCTTCTCGTGGAGCAGAAGGCGTTCCACGCGCTGAAGATCGCCGACCGCGCCTATGTGATCGAGAACGGCACCATCGCCATCGAGAACACCGGCGCGGGCCTGCTCGCCGACCCGCACATCAAGACCGCCTATCTCGGCATCTGAGACCGGACCAAAGCCCATGACCGCCCCGACCACGGCCCCTGCCTCCCGCGAGATTTCCGGCCTCACGAAGGTCTATGGCATCCTCGCGGACCCCATCCATCACGTGAAGACGCCGCAGATGCTCAACGCGCTCATGGCGCGCGAGGGCCGCGACGGGGTGATGGTGCCCTTCCACGTTTCGTCGCAAGAGCTACCGCGCCTCGTCGACGGCCTGAAGGCCATGAAGAGCCTCGGCGGCTTCGTGGTGACGGTGCCGCACAAGACCGCCATCGTGGACCTTCTGGACGAGGTCTCCGACAGCGCCCGTCGCATCGGCGCCTGCAACGTGGTGCGCCGGGAGGAGGACGGGCGGCTCATCGGCGACATGCTGGACGGCAAGGGCTTCGTTGGCGGGCTCCAGGCGGCCGGCATCGATCCGAAGGGCAAGAGCGTCTATCTCGCGGGAGCCGGCGGCGCGGCCAATGCCATCGCCTTCGCCTTCGTGGAGGCCGGCGTCTCGCGCCTCACCATCGCCAACCGCACGCGGGCCAAGGCGGAAGACCTCGCCGCCCGCCTTGCCGACGCCTTCCCCGGCGCACCGGTGGAGATCGGCACGAGCGATCCCGCCGGCCACGACATCGTCGCCAACGCCACCTCGCTGGGGCTGAAGGCGGGCGATGCCCTGCCCCTCGATGCCTCCCGGCTGACGGCAGACCAGATCGTCGCCGAGGTCATCATGCAGCCGGAGGAAACCGCCATCCTCGCCGCCGCCAAGGCGAAGGGCTGCCGCTCCCATCCCGGCAAGCCCATGCTGGTGTGCCAGCTCGACCTGATGGCCGACTTCCTCGGCATGCGCTCCCTCGGAGCCGCCTCGTGATCGGCGCGCTGGCGGGCCGCTGCGCCCTCATCACGGGCGGCGCCTCGGGCATCGGCCTTGCCGTGGCGCGGGCCTTCCGGGCGGAGGGCGCCTCCCTCGTGCTGCTGGACCTCGATCCCGCCGCAGCGTCCATCGCGGAGGAGCTGGGCGAGACCCTCGCCATCAAGGGCTCGGTGACGCGCAAGGCGGACATCGTGGCCGCCTTCGATGCCGCCGAGGCGCGGTTCGGGCCGGTGGACATCTGCCTCGCCAATGCCGGCGTCTCGCAGAACGCCCCCACCCTCGAGGTGAGCGAGGAGGAGTGGGAGCGCGTCATCTCCATCAACCTCACCGGCGTGTTCCTCACCGCGCAGGAGGCCGGCCGGCGGATGATCGCCCAGGGCGGCGGCTCGCTGCTGCTCATGGCCTCCATGTACGGCATCGTCGCCGCGCCCGAGCGCATCGGCTACTGCGCCTCCAAGGCCGGCGTCGCCATGATGGCCAAGGCGCTCTCCTGCGAATGGGCGCGCGAGGGCGTGCGGGTGAATGCCCTCGCCCCCGGCTATGTGCGCACCCCCTTCCTCGACGACCTCGCCCAGCGCGGCCGCCTCGACCTCGACAGGCTCCGCGCCCGCACCCCCATGGGCCGGCTGATCGAGACCGAGGAGGTGGCGCGCATGGCGGTGTTCCTCGCCTCCGACCAGGCGAGCGCCGTGACCGGACAGGTCATGGCCGTCGATGGCGGCTGGACCGCCTACGGCTACCTCTGAACACGGCTTCCGGCAGGTGCCGGAAGCGCTGGAACGAAACGTTTTAGTTGACGGTCCCGACGCCACTCCGAGCGCAGGAGGACGCCGCGGCACGGAGATCCAAGAGATGCCCGAGACCATTGCCCTTCATCCCGCCGCGCCCTGGGTCGAACTGAAGTCCACGGAGGCCGACTGGGCCGCCGCCGACCCGGCTTTGCTCAAGGAGCTTCTGGCGCAGATGGCGCTCATCCGCGCCTTCGAGGAGAAGGTGCTGGAGCTGGCCGGCGAAGGCCTCGTGCATGGTCCCGCCCATTCCTCCATCGGCCAGGAGGGCGGCGCGGCCGGCTCCATCGTCGGCCTGCGCCCCACCGATCAGGTCAACGGCTCCCATCGCGGCCATCACCAGTTCCTCGCCAAGGCGCTGGCCTACGTCGCCCCCGGCCTCGACCCCACCGCGCCGCTCAGCGACGACACCCACGCGCTGCTCCACCGCTCGCTCGCCGAAATCCTCGGCCTCGAGCCCGGCTTCGGCCACGGGCGCGGCGGCTCGATGCATCTGCGCTGGGGTGAGGCGGGCGCCATCGGCACCAATGCCATCGTCGGCGGCGGCGTGCCGCTGGCGGCGGGCGCCGCCTTCGCCCACAAGCGCGCCGGCACGGGGGACGTGGCCATCTCCTATTTCGGCGACGGCGCGGTGAATATCGGCGCGGTGCTGGAGACCATGAACCTCGCCGCCGCGTGGGACCTGCCGCTGCTCTTCTTCATCGAGAACAACGGCTATGCGGTGGCCACCACCGTGGAGGAGGCGACCCGCGAGACGCGCCTCTCCGGCCGCGGCACCGGCTTCGGCATCCCCTCCTTCAAGGTGGACGGCATGGACCCGCTGGCGGTCCATCTCGCCACCCAGGAAGCGCTGAAGATCATGCGCGCGGGCAAGGGCCCGGCGGTGATCGAGGCGGACGTCTACCGCTATTTCCACCAGAACGGCCCGCTGCCCGGCTCCGCCTTCGGCTATCGCACCAAGGAGGAGGAGGCCCAATGGCGCGCCCGCGATCCCATCAAGCGCACGGGCGCGGTGCTGGTCGCGCGCGGCGTGCTCACACAGGATGATCTCGACGCTCTCACCGAGCGCGCCCAGGCCGCCATGGCGGATGCCGCCGCGCGGCTTGTGGAGCCGGTGGGCAACAAGCGCCGGGTGAAGCCGGACATGTGGCCGGACGTGTCCTTCGTGGACGAAGGCATCCGCGGCGATCTATCCGAACTTTCAGGCAAGCGCGCCGAGGAGGAGGCGACCTATCGCGGCGGCCTTTCCGAGCGCAAGTTCGTGGACGCCATCGCCGACGTGCTCCACCGCCGCTTCGAGACGGACGAGCGCTTCGTCATCATGGGCGAGGACATCCACAAGCTGAAGGGCGGCACCAACGGCGCCACGCGCGGCCTCGCTGCCGCCTTCCCCGACCGCTGCCTCGGTACGCCCATCTCCGAAGGCGCCTTCGCGGGGCTCGCTGGCGGCATCGCCATGGACCGCCGCTACCGGCCCATCATCGAGTTCATGTATCCCGACTTCATGTGGGTCGCCGCCGACCCGGTGTTCAACCAGATCGGCAAGGCGCGGCACATGTTCGGCGCGGACGTGCCGGTGCCGCTGGTGCTGCGCACCAAGATCGCCATGGGCACGGGCTACGGCTCGCAGCACTCGCTGGACCCGGCGGGCGTGTTCGCCACCTCCCCCGGCTGGCGGATCGTCGCGCCCTCCACCCCGTTCGATTACATCGGCCTGATGAATGCCGCGCTCGCCTGCGAGGACCCCGTGCTCGTGATCGAGCATGTGGACCTCTACCAGACCTCCGGCGCCATTCCGGACGGCGACCTCGACTACATCATCCCCTTCGGCAAGGCGAAGGTGGTGCGGCCGGGCGGGGAACTCACCATCCTCACCTATTCCGCCATGGTCCATCGCAGCCGCGAGGCGGTGGAGGAACTGGGGCTCGACGCCGAGATCATCGACCTGCGCTCCCTCGACCGCGCCGGGCTCGACTGGGACACCATCGGCGAGAGCATCATGAAGACCAACAACGTGCTCATCGTGGAGCAGGGCTCCCTCTCCACCTCCTATGGCGGCTTCCTCGCCGACGAGATCCAGCGCCGCTATCTCGACTGGCTGGACCAGCCGATCCAGCGCGTGACCGGCAAGATCGCCTCGCCCACCATCTCCAAGGTGCTTGAGCGGGCCGCCTTCGCCGGCAAGGAAGAGGTGATCGCGGGCCTCGCCGTCACCATGGCTGCGAAGGGAATGCCGCTGCCGGGCCTGCCCGGCGCAGCCCGCTAATCCGTTCGGGTTCAGGACCATGGACAGCTTCGACTACATCGTTTTGGGCGGCGGCACCGCAGGGTGCATCCTCGCCGCCCGGCTCTCGGAAGATCCGCGGCGGCGCGTGCTGCTGCTGGAGGCGGGCGGCACGGACAAGGGCTTCTGGGTGCCCATCCCCGCCGGCTTCTCCAAGCTCCTGTCGGGCAGCGCCTTCAACTGGCGCTTCAACACCGAGCCCGAGGCCAACACCTACGACCGCCCCATCGTGGTGCCGCGCGGCAAGGGCCTCGGCGGCTCGACGCTCATCAACGGCATGATCTTCGTGCGCGGGCAGAAGCAGGACTTCGACGGCTGGGCCCAGCGCGGCGCCACCGGCTGGGGCTATGACGACGTCCTGCCCTACTTCAAGAAGTTCGAGCGTTTCGACGAGCCGGATGCGGACCCCTCGGTGCGCGGCACGGACGGGCCCATCAGCATCGTGCGCGTGGCGGAGCGGCCGGTGCTCTCCGAGGCCTTCCTCTCGGCGGCCGAAGAGGCGGGCTTCCGGCGCAATCCCGACTACAACGGGAAGGATCAGGAAGGCTTCGGCTATTATCAGGTGAACCAGCGCGGCGGGCGGCGCTGGACCGTGGTTGACGGCTATCTGCGCCCCGCTTTGTCACGCCCCAACCTCAAGGTGGTCACCCACGCGCAGGTGCTGCGCCTCGTGCTCGACGGCCGGCGGGTGACGGGCGTGGTGTTCCGGCGGGATGGGAAGGAAGAGACCGCCACCGCCTCCGGCGAGGTCCTCCTCACCGCCGGGGCCGTCCAGTCACCTCATCTGATGGAGCTCTCCGGCATCGGCCATCCGGAGGTGCTGAAGGCCGCCGGCATTCCTGTGGTTCATGCTCTGCCCGGCGTCGGCAACAATTATCAGGACCATTTCGCCACCCGCATGAACTGGCGGGTGAAGGAGCCCATCACCCTCAACGAGCAGACGCGCGGCATCGCGCTGGCGAAGGCGGTGGCGCAGTATTTCCTCACCCGCAAGGGCATCCTCACGCTGGGCACCGGCCTCGCCCATGGTTTCGTGAAGACGCGGCCGGGGCTCGCCGGGCCGGACGTGCAGTATTTCTTCATGCACGCGAGCTACGCCAACGCCGCCGACCGGTCGCTGGACCATCTGCCGGGCATGACCATCGGCGTCACCCAGCTGCGGCCCCACTCGGTGGGTTCGATCCATGCGAAGAGCGACGACCCGCTGACGCCGCCGGCCATCCGGCCGAACTTCCTCGCCGTGGAGGAGGACCGTGCCTGCCTCGCCGCCGGCATGCGGATCGCCCGCGACATCGTCGGGCAGAAGGCCATGGACCCCTACCGCGCCTTCGAGATGAACCCCGGGCCGGACTGCCGGACCGACGACGACTTCGTGGAATTCGCCCGCCGCACGGGGCAGACCATCTATCACCCGGTGGGCACCTGCAGCATGGGCACCGGGCCGCAGGCGGTGGTGGACCCGCATCTGCGTGTCGTCGGCCTTTCCGGCCTGCGCGTGGTGGACGCTTCGGTGATGCCGACGCTGGTCTCCGCCAACACGGCGGCGGCGGTGATGATGGTGGCGGAGAAGGCGGCCGACCTGATCAGGGCGGACGGCAGGGGCTGAGGCGACCGCCTGCAAAGCGGCGTGATCCCTCGGCTCGTCCGGGGGATCACGCCGGCGGGCCATTCAGCTCCCAGACCGCCGGGCACCCCTCCGGCGGCTTGGTGGATCGCCCGCACGAGGCGGGCCATGACGGAGGGGAAGCGGCACGGGCGTGATTTCTCGAACGCTGCTTCTTCACTCATCTCCAAACGCCAAAAGCCGGCGCGGGGATTTCCCCGGCCGGCGCCGAACGCCCTGTCCGCGATCCCGAAGGATCAGCGGCGGCGGAAATTCTGCTGGCGGCGTGCGCCGGGCGGCGGGGCGTTGCCCTCGGCCTTGTGGCGGAAGTTGATCCGGCCGCGATCGAGATCGTAGGGGGACATCTCCACCACCACGCGGTCACCCTCGATGGTGCGGATGCGGTTCTTCTTCATCTTGCCGGCCGCATAGGCCAGAATCTGGTGGTCGTTGTCGAGACGCACCCGGAAATTGCCGTCCGGGAGCACTTCGGTCACAGTCCCCTCGAACTCCAGCAGTTCTTCCTTCGCCATATAGTCGTCTCCAGCGGTCCCGCTGCGCGGGACGAATTTGGCGGGCTTATCTCACAAAATCGCCCGATTTCCCATAGGTGGGTCACGCCGGCCCGGGAAAAAGGCCCGGCGTGACCTGTTCAACGCAGTGTGACGCGCGAGCGGAGGCTCAGTTCACAGGCCGCTTGGCACCGGCCGGGCGGCCCGCGGGACGCTCGCTCCGGTTGGACACGGCCTTCATGAAGCCGAGTCCGCCGAGATCGTTGCCGGGACGGGCGCCACGATCGCCGCCGCGCTCACCGCCACGGCCTTCGCCCTGGGGACGCGCGCCACGGCCTTCGCCGCCACGGTTCTGGCCGTCACGACGGCCCGCGCCGTTGCCGGCACCCTGGGCGTTGCGATGACCCTCAGGAGCCCGCTCGGGACGCGGCTGGGCGGCACGGGCCGGACGGCCCTCGCCGGCGGGACGCTCACCACGCGGCTCACGCTGCTCGCGGCCTTCGGCGCGCTGGCCCTGACCACGCCCGCCTTCACGGCCTTCGGGACGCGGGCCACGCGAACGCTGCGGACCACGCTGGCCGGGACGGCCGCCGCGACCACCGATGAAATCATTGCGCTCGGCGGTCTCGTCACGCTCCTCAAGCTCGATCGGCGGCGCATCCGGGATGGCGAAGCGCATGCCTGCGCCGCGACGGTCGGTGGCCGGAATCTGCAGCTTGATGAGCCGCTCGATGGACTTGAGATACGCCCTCTCCTCGTGATCGCAGAAGGAGATGGCGATGCCCTCGCGGCCGGCGCGCGCGGTGCGACCGATGCGGTGCACGTAGCTCTCGGGCACGTTGGGCAGATCGTAGTTGATGACGTGGCTGACGCCGGTCACGTCGATGCCGCGGGCGGCGATATCGGTGGCGATCAGGGTGCGGATCTTGCCCTCGCGGAAGGCGAGGAGCACGCGGTCGCGCTGGTTCTGCGACTTGTTGCCGTGGATCGCCTCGGCGGCAATGCCGCACTTGGCGAGCACGCGCACCACCTTGTCCGCGCCGTGCTTGGTGCGGGCGAAGACGAGGGCGCGGTCGATCTCCTCGGTGGAGAGCACCTCGGCGAGGAGCTGGCCCTTGTTGGGCTTGTCCACGTGGATGACGCGCTGCTCCACCCGGTCGGCGGTCTTGGCCACCGGGGTGACGGCGACGCGCACCGGATCATGCAGCATGCCGCCCGCCAGCTCGGCGATGGCCGGCGGCATGGTGGCGGAGAAGAACAGCGAGTGCCGCTTGTGCGGCAGCCGGCGCACGATGGCGCGGATGGCATGGACGAAGCCCATGTCCAGCATCTGGTCGGCCTCGTCCAGGACGAGGACCTCGACCTGGTCCAGCTTCACCGCGTGGTTTTCCACGAGGTCCATGAGCCGGCCGGGGGTGGCGACGAGCACGTCGACGCCGCGGGCAAGCGCCCGGATCTGCCGGCCCATGGGCACGCCGCCGATGGCGAGCGTCACCGAGATGCGGGCATGGCGGCCGAACTTCTCGAAATTGTCCACGATCTGGCCGGACAATTCGCGGGTGGGCGAGAGCACCAAAGCGCGGACGGACTTGGGGTCCGGACGACGGGGATGGCGCACGAGGCGATCGAGGATGGGGAGGGCGAAGGCAGCGGTCTTGCCGGTGCCGGTCTGGGCGATGCCGATGAGGTCGCGGCCGGCGAGGACCTGCGGGATGGCTTCAGCCTGAATGGGGGTGGGAGTGACGTGATTCGCTTCGGTGAGGGCGCGAACGATGGGCTCGGCAAGGCCGAGGCTCGAAAAAGAGGTCAAGCTCTGACTTTCATATGCGAGCGGCACCGGCGCAGCCTTTTGGGCGCGGCGCGGCTCGCGGGATTTCGACATCCCGCGTGGCCAGGGGTGTCCAGGGCAAAAGATGATATCGGGCAAAGCCGCTTGCGATGCCTCTCCGACGAAACGCCCAGTCACGGCGTCGTCCAGATCGAAGCTCCAGCGGTCTCCGCTACGCGGCCCGAGCGCGCCAAGGGGAGGAAAGCAACTGCCTCCATCTGCGCGATGGACCGCATATGGACGAGACGCGTGACGATTTCAAGGCGAATGGTTGGGCAGGCCGTGCTTTGTCGCCGTCCGGATGCACCGCGCGGCGCCATTTTGCCCGAATGTGCGTCCACAAGGTAAGGAAGCAGCAGTCGCCGCGGGAGTATCATGCGGCCGGGCCTTGCGCCCTGGGGCCGCGACACAAATCCTTGCGGCAGGAGAAGACATGTTCGATCTGTCCGCCATCGTCGCCGCGACCACCGCTTTCGTCGAGCAGCACCATTATCTCGCGCCGGCCGTGGTGTTCGGGCTCGCCTTCGGGGAATCGCTGGCGCTGATCTCCTTCTTCATTCCTGCCACCGTGCTCCTGCTCGCCATCGGCGCGCTGATCGAGGCGGCCGGCCTGCATTTCTTCCCGATCTGGCTCGCCGCCGCCGCTGGCGCCGCGCTGGGCGATGCCATCTCCTACTGGCTCGGATTCCACTACAAGGAGCGCGCGAAGAACTTCTGGCCGCTGTCGCGCCGGCCGGACCTCGTGGCCCGCGCCGAGGACTTCTTCCAGCGCTTCGGCGTATGGGGCGTCGCCATCGGCCGCTTCTTCGGCCCGCTGCGCGCCGTGGTGCCGCTGATCGCCGGCGTGCTCGCCATGCGCCAGACCCACTTCCAGGTGGCCAACGTCGCCAGCGCCGGCCTGTGGGCCTTCGCCATGCTCGCGCCCGGTGCGGCCGCGCTCAAGCTGATGGGGTTCTGAAGACCTTCGCGGGCCTTTCCGCGGCTTCATGCCGCACTGCAGCAAAGACCGCCGCACGCCAGAGCTTTGGCGGTATCCTGAAGCCACGCTATTGCGACGCTGCCCTTCCGGAAAGGGCAAGCCTATTGTCTCGCTGAGGCATCCTGTATATCGATGGACATATCACAGGCCCATTGCCGAGGTGCCATTGCCATGTCCGGATTTATTGCCTCCCGTCGCCTGATCCTCGGTCTCGTCTTCTCGGCGTTTGCCGCCGCGCCGCTCCCCGCGGCCGCGCAGGAGACCGTGACCGTATTCGCCGCCGCGAGCCTCACCAACGCATTGCAGGACATCGCCAAGGCCTATGAGGCCCAAGGGAGCAAGGGGGGGAACAAGGACAGCATCAAGTTCTCCTTCGCCGCCTCCTCGGCGCTGGCCAAGCAGATGGAGGCCGGCGCGCCCGCCAACATCTTCGCCTCCGCCGACCTGAAGTGGATGGACTATACCGACGGTAAGGGCCTGACCCTGCCCGCCACCCGCGTGAAGCTGCTCGGCAACGAGCTGGTGCTGGTCGCGCCCGCCGACAAGGCGAAACCGGTGACCATCTCCAAGAGCCTCGACGTGGACGCCCTGCTCGGCCCCAACGGCCGCATCGCCACCGGCCTCACCGACAGCGTGCCCGTGGGCGTCTACACCAAGCAGGCCTTCACCAATCTCGGCCTGTGGGACAAGATCTCCCCCCGCATCGTCGGCGCCGAGAGCGTGCGTGCGGCGCTGGCGCTGGTGGAGCGTGGCGAGGTGCCCTACGGCGTCGTCTATGCCACCGATGCCGCCATCGCCAAGAATGTGAAAGTGGTCGCGACCTTCCCGGCCGACAGCTATCCGCCCGTCGATTACCCCTTCGCCCTCGTGAAGGGCCAGGATACCCCCGCCGCCAAGGCCTTCTTCGCCTTCGTCCAGAGCCCCGAGGCCAAGGCCATCTTCAAGAAGTACGGCTTCTCGGTGAACTGAGCCGCCCGGCGCCGGGGCGCGGGGAGCCGAACGGGAATTGCTTATTGGGGGCAAAAGACCGAGCCTGATCTGGAGCGAGGCGAGGCCTTTTCGCAGGCGGATTTGTTCGAGATGTTGCTCACTCCCGAAGAATGGACGGCCGTGCGGCTGAGCCTCCAGGTGGCTTTTTGGGCCACCCTGTGGAGCCTGCCGCCGGCCATTCTCATTGGCTGGGTGCTCGCCCGGTTCGAATTCCCCGGCAAGGGCATCTTCGACGGCATTGTCCACCTGCCCCTCGTTCTGCCCAAGGTGGTGGTGGGCTATCTGCTGCTCATCGTCCTCGGCAACCGGGGCTATCTCGGCCAGTATCTCCACGAGTGGTTCGGCATCTCGCTCATCTTCTCCACCGCAGGCGCCACGGTGGCGGCGGCGGTGGTGAGCTTCCCGCTCACGGTCAACGCCATCCGCCTCGCCATCGGCGGCATCGACAAGGGCATCGAGACGGCGGCACGCACGCTGGGCGCCAGCAAGCTCGACGCCTTCTTCTCCGTGACCCTGCCGCTGATGATGCCCGGCGTGCTCTCCGGCTGCCTCATCTCGCTGGCCTCGGCGCTGGGCGAGTTCGGCGCCACCATCACCTTCGTCTCGAACGTCGAGGGCCAGACGCGGACGATCCCGCTCGCCATCTACAGCGCCACCCATATGCCCGACGGCGACGCCATGGCGCTGCGCCTGACCGTGGTCTCGGTGGTGCTCGCCCTCGGCTCCCTCATGCTGGCGGAAATGGCGGATAAGCGCATCCGCGTGGCGCTGGGCCAGATATGATCGAGATCGACGTTTCCCTCGCCCGGTCCACCGGTTTTCACCTGAAGGCGAATCTCCGGGCGCCCGAGACGGGCGTGACCGCCCTGTTCGGCCGCTCCGGCTGCGGCAAGACCACGGTGATCCAGCTGGTCGCCGGCTCGCTGACGCCGGACAGCGGGCACATCCGCGTCGGCGACACGGTGTTCTACGACAGGCAGGCGGGCATCAATCTGCCCATGGAGCAGCGCGCGGTCGGCTACGTGTTCCAGGACGCGCGGCTGTTCCCGCACATGACCATCGAGAACAACCTGCGCTACGGCGAGCGCCGCACCAAACGGCCGCGCACCATCCAGTTCGATGCCGTGGTGGAGATGCTGGGCGTCGGCCACCTGCTGAAGCGCCGGCCGCACACCCTGTCCGGCGGCGAGAAGCAGCGCATCGCCATCGGCCGGGCGCTGCTCTCCCAGCCGCGCCTGCTGCTGATGGACGAGCCCCTCGCTTCCCTGGACGAGATGCGCAAGGGCGAGATCCTGCCTTATCTGGAGCGCCTGCGGGACGAGCTGAGCCTGCCCATCCTCTATGTCAGCCACTCCATCGAGGAGGTGCTGCGCCTCGCCGATGCGGTGGCGGCGCTTTCGGACGGCAAGGTCATCGCCTGCGGCCCCCTTTCCGACGTGCTGTCGCGGCCCGAGCTGCTGCCGGTGATCGGCCGCTTCGACATCGGCACGATCCTCGATTGCACGGTGACGGCGCACGATCCCGACCTCGGCCTCTCCACGGTTTCGTTCGCCGACGGCGAATTGCGCGTGCCGCTCGTCGGCCGCCCGGTGGGCGCGCCGGCGCGGGCGCGCATCCGCTCGCGCGACGTGTCGCTCTCCCTGTCGCGGCCCATGGACGTGTCGGTGACGAACCGCATTTCCGGCACCATCTCCGCCATCACCCGCGCGGAAGGCCCGTTCTCGGAGGTGGAGCTGGCCCTTTCCGCCGGGCGCCTCAGCTCGCTGGTGACCCAGGAAAGCGTGCTGCGCCTCGGCCTTGAGCCCGGCATGCAGGTGTGGGCGATGATCAAGGCGGTGACTGTGGACAGCCGCCCCCCGGGCTTCCACTCGCCCGGCGCGGAATTCGTCAGCCCACCTGTTTCGCGACCGGCCCGGCCAGCGGCGAATCCGCCTCAGGATCCCCCGGCTCTGCGTGTGATTTCGGGTGGTAGTCCGCCGAAAGGGCAGACGTAAGCTCGTCCAGCGCCCCGCTGGTGGCCTTGGCCGCCTGCCGTTCCATGGCGCGATAGAGCGCGATCACCCGCTCGCCGAAGGCCGTCACCTCGGTGCCCGCGCCACGCCGGCCCGGGAAAGTGACGATCACGCGCTGCTCGAACATGCGGTCCAGCTCGTCCACCAGCAGCCAGGCGCGGCGATAGCTCATGCCGATGGCCTTGGCGGCGGCGAGGATGGAGCGGTGTTCGCGGATCGCTTCCAAGAGCTTGATCTTGCCCGGCCCGAGGCGCCGGCCGTCGGCGAAGTCCACGCGCAGGAACAGGCGGGTTGCGTCCCGGCCCTGCCCTTCCTTGCCGCGGCTTTCCTTGCTGCGGCCACTGCCGCCCGTTCCGCCGCCCATGGTGCTTCTCCTCGGATGCCGCCCGGCGCGCCTCCTGCGCCGCGTGTCCCGGAGTCCGGAACATCGCGCGTCAGCATACCGGAAGCCGCAGGCCGCGGAAACGCCCCAGCGGAATGGAGGCGCCCGGAAGATCAGGCGCGGGAAACGTGGCCGCCGGCCGAGTGACCGGCGCCCTGACGGCGCGGGGCGGCGGAAAGCCGTCCGTTGACGATGGCGGAGAGGCCGAGGATGACCACCACCGTTGCCACATAGGCGATCACCTGCATGCCTGTGGGCTCGGCGCGGTAGCCGATGAGCGTGCGCAGCACACGGCCCAGTGCGCTGTCATCCGCCAGCAGCCAGCTGGAATTCCACACCGGGTCGGCCAGCGACTGGATGAAGCCGGAATCCTGCAGAATGCCCACCACCTGCGCAGCAAGGCCGGCAGCCAGCAGCGTGATGAGGACGGACGTGACCTTGAACAGGTGCTTGAGCGGGATGGCCACGAGACCGCGATAGAGCAGCAGCGACAGGGCCGCGCCGCCGGCGAGGCCCGCAAGGCCGCCGAGGGCCACCTGGGCGGGCGTATCCGCGCCGGTGCTGGCGATGCCATAGAGGAAGAGCACGATCTCCACGCCCTCGCGCAGCACCGCCATGCCGACGACGATGGCGAGCGCGGCGAGCGGCTTGCGCCCCTCCTTCACGTCGCGGCCGACCTCCCGCATCTCCATGACCATGTGCTTGCCGTGGCTCGCCATCCAGACGACCGTCCACACCAGCATGACCACCGCGACGGAGAGGATGGCGGCGTTCAGGATATCCTGCCCCGAGCCGTCGAAGGTGGAGGCGATGGTGTCGGCGAAGAGCGCAAGGACCGCCGAGCCGGCGATGCCGCCGAGAATGCCGAGGCTGATCCACAGGCCGCGATGGCGGATGCCCTCGGAGGCGGCGAGCACCACGCCGGTGACGATGCCGGCCTCGAGGACTTCACGGAACACGATCAGAAGCGCGGCAATCATCGCGACCTGTCCTTCTTGTCCCCGACGGCCGCTGCCGGCACGCACGAGCGGGCACAAACACTGCCCTCAGGGCCATCGCCCCATGGCGTGATGATCGCCGAAGGGACGAAAACCAATTGAATATGACGAAACCCTATCACCCGCGGGCCGGCCCTGTCACCGCAACGGCAGAGGTTTGGAATTGTTCAAATGAAAAGCTGAGGGCCCGCATCCAAGCCGATCAGACTATAGTTGAAGGGCGCCCGCGCTCGGCGGCAAACGGCGCACGTTCAGCGTTTGCAGCCACGCGCGACGAAAAGACCCGAGGCGCCGCGGATACAAGTGACGTAACGTCTTCTACTAAGGAGTGCGTCGCTTTGACTTGGGGGCGACAAGTCGAGGCCCCGCAGTCTGGACATGGAACAATTCCATTATTTTCCCAAGCGCTTGCCCGCCACCAGCCCGCCTCATACTCTCCGCGGCGACGGGGCAAAGGCCCCGGTTCCGGTTGTCCCGGCCCCGGCTGTCGGGCGCCGGCTTCCATTTGCGAATTTCGAGGAGAGAAGGTCGATGCGCGCGCATTTTCTCGGCGCAGTCATCGCGTCAGTCGCAGCCTTCGCGAGCCCCGTGCTCGCGGACGCGCCGAAGCCGCGTGATGTGATCGTCCACTATGCCGACCTCGCCGAGGTGATGTACGGCACGTCCGCCGCCACGGCCAAGGACATGCAGAAGGCCATCGACGCCTTCCTCGCCGCCCCCAGCGCCGACAGCCTCGGCAAGGCGCGCGATGCCTGGAAGGCGGCCCGGGTCTATTACCAGCAGACCGAGGCCTTCCGCTTCGGCAACAAGATCGTCGACGAGTGGGAAGGCAATGTGAACGCCTGGCCGCTCGACGAAGGCCTCATCGATTACGTGGACAAGAAGAGCTACGGCGAGAAGTCGGACGAGAACCCGCTCTACACCGCCAACGTGATCGCGTCGAAGTCCATCCGCATCGGCAAGAAGACGGTGGACGTCACCAAGATCACGCCCAAGCTGCTGCACGAGCTGAATTCGGCCGGCGGCGTCGAGGCGAACGTGGGCTCCGGCTGGCACGCGATCGAATTCCTGCTGTGGGGCCAGAACCTCCACAATGCGACGCCCAGCCAGGGCCAGCGCCCCTATACCGACTATGACCTGAAGAACTGCACCAACGGCAATTGCGACCGCCGCGGCGAATATCTCAAGGTCGCCACCCAGACGCTGGTGGCCGATCTCGACGAGATGACCGGCCTGTGGGGCGCCAAGGGCAAGGCCCGCGCCGCGCTCATCAAGAAGAACGACAAGGCCGGCCTTGCCACCATCTTCACCGGCCTCGGCTCCCTCTCCTACGGCGAGCTTGCCGGCGAGCGCATGAAGCTCGGCCTCATCCTCCATGATCCGGAGGAGGCGCACGACTGCTTCTCCAACAACACCCAGAACGCGCACTATTACGACGAAGTGGGCATCCGCGACGTCTATTACGGCACCTTCGTGAAGCCGGACGGTTCCAAGGTCACCGGCCCCTCGGTCGCCGACCTCATCCGCGCCGTCGACCCGAAGATCGCCGACGAGATCGACGCCAAGTCCGACGCCGCGCTGGCGGCCCTCAAGGCCCTGAAGGACGTGGCGGATTCCGGCGAGATCACCTACGACAAGATGCTGGAAGAGGGGAACACCAAGGGCGCCAAGCTGATCCAGGACGGCGTGGACGCCCTCGTGGCCCAGGCCCACGCCATCGAGCGCGGCGTCGCGGCCCTCAAGCTCCAGATCAAGATGGAAGGCTCCAAGAGCCTGGACGACCCGAAGACCGTGAAGAAGAAGTGAGACCATGACGATGGGACGGACGCGATGATCTCGCGTCGGGCGCTGCTGGCCGGCGCGGCGGCTGCGGGTGCGGTGGGGTTCGCCCCCTCCGCCCTCGGCCGCGTGCCGGCCTCCGTGGACACCCTGCCGAAGAGCGCGCCGGTCCGCCGGCTCGCCCTCTCGGCGGCGGAAATGGAGATGCCGCTGCTCGGGCCGGGCAAGCCGGTCACGAAGGGCTTCTGCGCCTATAACGGCACGCCCTTTCTCACCCTGCGCGCGCCGGTCGGCACGCGTCTGATGGTGGATTTCGAGAACCGCCTGCCGGATCTCACCACCGTCCACTGGCACGGCGTGCGCGTGCCCTATCTTTCGGATGGCGTCTCGCCCCTCACCCAGGCGCCGATCCCGGCGGGCAGCACCTTCACCTACAACGTGCCCCTGCCCGATCCGGGCTTCTATTTCTTCCATCCCCATTGCGACGAGACGGGCCAGGTGGGCCGTGGCCTCGTCGGCCTGCTCGTGGTGGACGATCCCGCCGAGGCGAAGCTGGGCTTCGATGCCGAGCACTTCATCGTGGTGAAGGACTGGCGGCTCGACGAGAGAGACGGGCGCTGGCTGGAGATGTTCACCGATGAGGGTGCCTCCACCGCCGGCACCTTCGGCACGGTGCGCGCCACCAACGGCTCCATCGTGCCGCCCCGCGTCGAGGCGCCGGCCTATGGCGACGTGCGGCTGCGGGTGATCGTCGCCGATTCCACCCGCACCATCGATTTCGGCTGCGAGACGGAAGACGCGGCCATCATCGCCATCGACGGTCAGGCCCTGACGCCGCTGCCGCTCTCCAAGCTGCCGAACGAGATCTGGCGCATGGGCCCGGCCATGCGAATCGACGTGCATGTGCGCATGCCCGGCCCCGGCGAAGAGGTGAAGGTCTACGACTACCGCACCGCCGAGCCCTATCTGCTCACCACGCTGGTCGGCGTCGACGCTCCTGGGAACAAGCCGGGCCGCAAGAAGACCGCCTTCCGCCCCAAGGCGCTGCCCCCCGCCAAGGTGCCGCTGCCGGACGTGAAGCGCGCCAGCCGCATCGACTATCTCGTGCAGACCGCCGCCGGCCCCATCGTGAGCGGCGATCCGCTGCCGCCGGACGATCCGCTGGCCAAGGCGCTCATCGCCTCCGCCTGCGTGGGCAGCAAGACCTTCTGGGCCATCAACCGCAATTCCTGGGGCGCCGGCGCGGACCTGCGCCTGCCGCCGCCGCTGGCGACGCTGAAGGACGGGGCGAGCTACGTCGTCTCCATCACCAACGTCACCAAGCACGTCCACCCCATGCACCTGCATGGGCATGTGTTCCGCGTGCTGTCCTCCTCCAAGAAGAAGGACATCCCGCCCTATCTCGCCGATACGGTCATGACCGAGCCCAACGAGACGGTGGAGATCGCCTTCCGCGCCGCCAGCGGCGACTGGGTGTTCCACTGCCACATCCTGGAGCACATGGATTCCGGTCTCATGGGCTGGATCAGGGTGGTGTGAGCGTGCGCGTGCGTCTTCTCCTCGCGCTGCTCGCCGCCCTCTCCGCGACGCCCGCCGCCGCCGAAACCCTGGACAAGCTGGACCTCGCCATCGGCAAGGCCCTGTTCAAGCGACCGTGGGTGCCCGCCCCCGCCTCGACCCGGGGCGATGACGGCCTCGGCCCGCTGTTCGATGCCAGATCCTGCGCCACCTGCCATCCCGCCGACCGCCGCGCCCCGGCGCGTCTGGAGAACGGCACGGCGGAGCGCGGCTTCGTGCTGATGATCGGACGGCCGGACGGCACCGGCGATCCCGTCTATGGCCGGCGCTTCCAGATCGATGCGGTCCCCGGCATTCCGGGCGAGGGCATGATCGGCGTCACCGACACGCCGCTGCCGGACGGGCGTATCGCCCGCAAGCCGCACCCGGAGGCGCTGGGCTATGGCCCGCTCGATCCCGCGAGCGGCCTCTCCCTGCGCGTGGGGCCGGACCTCAAGGGCCGCGGCGCGCTGGCTGCCGTGCCCGATGCCGCCATCCTCGCGGTGGAGCGGGAGCAGGCGAAGGGCACCGACGGTGTGAAGGGCATGGCGCGGCGCGTCACCCTCGCCGATGGCAGCACCGCCATCGGCCGCTTCGGCTGGAAGGCGTCGCAGCCCGATCTGGCGCGGCAGTCGGCGGAAGCCTTCTTCCTCGATCTCGGCCTCTCCAACCGCTTCCATCCCGAGCCGTGGGGCGATTGCACGCCCACCCAGACCGCCTGCCGGCAGGCCCTCCACGGCAATGCCAACGCCACCTCCGGAGATGCGGACGACGAACTGGAAATCGGCTCGGCGGTCCTCGACCGGGTGGTGGCCTATGTGGCCTCCCTGCCCCAGCCCGAGCCGGAAGACCTGCCCAAGGCCGAGGCGAAACGCGGAGCGGCGCTTTTTACCTCCACCGGCTGCGCCCAGTGCCACCGGCCGTCTCTGCCCACCGCAGGCGGCGGAGCGGCGCGCATGTATACCGATTTGCTGCTGCACGAGATGGGGCCGGACCTCGGCGATACCATGCCGGAGCCGGGCGTCGGCGCCTCGCAATGGCGCACCGCGCCGCTTGCCGGCCTCTCCGATGCGCTCGCCGCGAACACCGGCCTACTGCACGATGGCCGCGCGCGCACGGTGGAGGAGGCGATTGCCTGGCATGGCGGCGAGGCGGCGACGGCGCAGCGGCGCTTCGGCGCGCTCCCGCCCAAGGACAGGGCGACGCTGGTGCGGTACGTTTCTTCCCTGTGATTTTGGCCGGCTCCTGCCGGTGTGGACCTGATATTGCGGATCGACGTCATGATCGAAGCCACGCGCCTTTCCTCCTTCCGCCTTGCCGGCGCGGCCATCGCGGCCGCGCTCGCCTTCGGGACAGGCCCCGCCGCCGCGGCCGATCCGAAGCTCGATCCCGTGCCGCTCATCGAGGGCTGGCTGCTGCCGCGCTACGATGCGCTGGTCGCCGCCACCGCCGCGCAGGCCAAGGCCTGGGCCGCCTTCTGCCCCGCCCCCTCGGCTGCCGGCGTCGCGCCGCTCAAGGAGGCTTACGGCAAGGCCGCGGATGCGTGGAACGCGGTGGAATTCGTGACCTTCGGCCCCATCACCCTATCGCTCCGGGCCGACCGCATCTCCTTCTTCCCGGACCGGCGCAACGGCATCAGCCGTGGGCTGTCCGAGATCATCGCCGACAGCGATCCTACCCGCCTCGCGCCCGAGCGCTTTGCCCAGTCGAGCGCGGCGGTGCAGGGCCTGCCGGCGCTGGAGCGGCTGCTCTATGAGGAGGGCGCGGCCGAGGCGCTGGTCGCCGGCCCCGAGGCCGCGCGGCGCTGCGCACTCGGCACCGCCATCGCCAACAACCTCGCCACCATCACGGGGGAAATCCGCACCGCCTGGGGCGACAAGTCCTCCGGCGTGCTCGGCGCCATCGTCTCCGGCAAGGGCGATCCGGCCCTGTTCCCGGATGTGGGCGCCCTGCCCGGCATGATCCTCACCGACCTCTCCGGCGCCTACCAGCGCGTGACCGACACCAAGCTGCTGCCCGTGCTCGGCGCCAGCCCCGCCGATGCCAAGCCGATGGTCGCCGACAGCTGGCGCTCCGGCCGCTCCGGCCGCGTCGCCGCCAACATGATCCGCAGTGCCGACGCGCTCCTCGTCGCCGTGGGGGCGCAGATGCCGAGCCGGCCGCAATATGTGGTCACCAAGGCCGCCACCGCCGCCGATGCCGCCGCCGACAAGTTGCCCGCCGACATCGGCGCCGCGGCCGCCACCGCGTCGGGCGCGCAGGGCATCCAGGCCACCATCAAGACCTTCAAGGCGGCGCAGCTCGCCGTCTACAAGCCCATCGCCTCCTATTTCGGCATCTCGCTGGGCTTCAACGCCCTCGATGGCGACTGAGGCAAGGGCGACTGACATGCGCGCGCGCCTCGACCACGCCCCGCTCATCGGCCGCCGCGGCCTGTTGCTCGGCGGCGCCGCGCTTCTCGCCGCCGCCGCCCTGCCGGGCGGCCTGCACGCCGCCGAGCTGGACGAGGGCTGGCTGGCGACGGCGGGCGTGGGCGAGGGGTTCGCCGCCGTCGGACTCGACCCCAGCTTCGCGGCCACACCGGAGGCCCCCTCCGAGGCCCGCCTCCACGGCATCGAGGCGAGCCCGGTGGGCCCGCTCGCGGTGGCGGTGGGGCGGCGGCCGGGGCGCATCGCTTTGGTCTTCGACCGGCGCAAGGGCGGCGTGGTCGCAAGCTTCGGGCCGGGCGAGGGCCGCGTCTTCTCCGGCCATGGCCGCTTCACCGCGGACGGCCGGCTGTTCCTGACCAACGAGATCGAACGCCCCGCCGACGGTGTGCGCGTCATGGGCCGGGGCGTCGTGGCTGTGCGGGCGGTGGACGGCGGCTTCGCCATCCGTGACGAATGGGGGAGCGGCGGCGACGGCCCGCATGATCTGATGCGCTCGGGCGCCGCCCTGGTCATCGCCAATGGCGGCATCGAGCCCAACACACCGGAGGCGCGCGACGCCGAGGTGACCGGCTCCGGCATCACCCTCGTGGACCCCGCCACCGGTGCCGTGCGCGGCGAGGGGAAGCTATCCCCGGATCTCGCGAGCCTGTCGCTCCGCCACCTCGCCCGCGACGGCAATGGCGGCACGGTGGTGGCGGCGCAGGACCTCTTGAAGGACGGCGAGGCGCGCCCCCTCCTCTTCCGCATCGCCGCCGATGGCGCGCTCACGCCCTTCGACGCGCCGGACGACGCCTGGCGGGCGCTGCGCGGCTATGTGGGGTCGGTGGCCTATGATCCCTCCGGCCGCTTCGTCGCCTGCGCCACCCCGCGCGGCAACCAGGTCGCCGTCTGGCAGGCGGACGGGCGCTATATCGGCGCGGTGCCCCTCACCGATGGCTGCGGCCTTGCGGCGGGAGCGGAGGCGGGCACGTTCGTCGCCGCCTCGGGCTATGGGGAAGTGATCGTGGTCAAGGCCGCGCCCGAGGGCGTTTCCATCACCGCGCGGCGCACCGGCGGGCCGCGATACGACAACCACATGGTGCGTATCGGCTGATTTTCGCCGGGGCACACGCAACCTTCCTGTTTTTGCGCCATTATCCGCTCGTGCCCATGGCGGGCAGCGGGAGAATGGCGATGAACTGGGTCGTGCTGGTCGGCAGCGTTCGCAAGGGATCCCTCAATGCCGCGCTGGCCCGCGCGCTGGCGGGCATCGCACCGGAGGGGACGACGCTGGAAATCCTGCCCTCCATCGCCGAATTCCCCATCTATGACGGGGACATCGAGGCGGAGGGCTTCCCCGCCCCGGTGACGGCAATGGGCGCCAAGGTCGCGGCGGCGGATGCGCTCGTCATCGTAACGCCGGAATACAACTACTCGGTTCCGGGCGGCCTCAAGAACGCGGTCGACTGGCTGTCGCGGCTGAAGCCGCAGCCGCTCTCCGGCAAGCCCACCCTCATCATGTCCGCCTCGCCCAGCACCATGGGGGGTGGGCGCTCCCAATATCACCTGCGGCAGGTTCTGGTGGCGCTCAACGCCCACGTCATGAACGTACCGGAGGTGATGGTCGCCCAGGCCCACACCAAGATCGCCGACGGCATCGTCACCGATCCGGGCACGCTGGACTTCGTGAAGAAGCAGCTCGCCGCCTTCGCGACCTTCGTGAAGAAGGCGCAGGCCGGGGATGCGGCGGGCTGAGGCCCGCTCAGCCCTCGCTGTATTCGGCGTAGGACATGGGCGTCTCGTAGACCCGCACCGAGGCGAGCGTGGGCAGGAGCGGCTTCATGCGCGTCCAGATCCACGCCGCGATGATCTCGGCGGTGGGGTTTTCCAGCCCGGCGATGTCGTTGAGGCAATAATGGTCCAGCTGCTTCAGCAGCGGGCCGAAGGCGTTCTCGACGTCGAAGAAGTCCACCACGAAGCCGGTGACGGGGTCCACCGGGCCCTCGAGCGCAAGATCCACGCGATAGGAATGGCCGTGCATGCGCCGGCAGCGGTGGGTTTCCGGCACGTTGGGCAGGAAATGCGCGGCCTCGAACGTGAAGCCCTGGGTGATCCGCACGCGGCCGGGCAGCGCCGCCGGGGTGTCACGGGTGGTCATGGAATTCCGATCATCTTGTGGGTCTGGACGGACAGGCGCCAGCGCGGGTTGGCAAGGCAATAGGCCACCGCCGCCTCGGTGTTCGCGCGGCGATCCGGCCCGTCCATGGGCTGCAGGAAGAAATGGGTAAAGGCGAGGCCCGCGACGCTGGCGGGGTCGAGGCCGGCCTGCGGGAAGACGAGCTTCAGCTCGTGCCCGGCGCGCTGCTTCAGCTCGGTGCCGGCCTTGGGGCTGACGCAGATCCAGTCGAGCCCTTCCGGAGCGGCAACCGTTCCGTTGGTCTCCACCGCGATCTCGAAACCGCGCGCATGCACCGCCGCGATGGCCGCCGGATCAAGCTGGAGCATGGGCTCGCCGCCGGTGAAGACGACGAAGCGGCGCTCAATGCCGGCCTCTCCCCATACGGCAGCGATGGCCTCGGCCAGGGCGTCGGCATCGGCGAAGCGGCCGCCGCCCTCGCCATCCATGCCGACGAAATCGGTGTCGCAGAAACGGCATTGGGCGGCGGCGCGATCTTCCTCCCGTCCGGACCACAGGTTGCACCCCGCGAACCGGCAGAAGACGGCAGCACGCCCCGCCTGCGCCCCCTCCCCCTGAAGGGTGAGGAACATTTCCTTGACTGAATAGGCCATGAGGCGACGCCTTTAGACCGAACGCGCCCGCGAGGGAAGCGCTGGCCGGGCATGGCACATCCGCGAATGGCTCGCCGGCGCGGCCCCTATTGCGCCGGGGCCGGCTGGGCAGCGGCCGGCAGGGCCGGGCCGGGAGGCTGTGCGGCGCGGGCCTGATCGAGGCCGGTGATACGCACGCCCTGCAACTGCACAGTGTTGGAGGTGGCCGTTCCGCTGGCGCTGGCTATGGTGCCCTGAAGCTGCGGCGCCATCTCGGCGAGCTGGGCGAACTTGCCGTGGTTGAAGCTGTCGAGGGCCTTCACGTCGGTCATGTCCACCACCACGGCGCCCAACTCCACCAGCTCGGTGTCATTGGCATATTCCCCGAGCCGCGGCTTCTTGCCGGCGAGGAAGTCGGAGAAGCCGAGCGCCTTGTCATCCCGCGAGATGACCACGACGAACGGCTTCGGCGGCTTGCCGAAGCGGCGCAGCTGGGTCTTGAACACATCCACGTCGATGTCGGGCGCGGCGAGGATGATGTTGCCGATCTTGTTCGCCGGCAGCGTCTTGCCGGAGATGCGGATCTGCCGCAGGGCCTCCACCGTCAGCCAGTTGCCCATGGAATGGGCGAGGATGCTCACCTGGTCCGCGCCGCTGCTGAAGGCGAGGCGGATGGTCTCTTCAAGCTGGTCGCGGGCGGCGGTGGCGCTGTTGTTGTCGTAGACATAGCCCTCGGTGGTCGCCCGCGAGGCCCAGGTGAAGAGGACCGGCACAGCAGGCGCATCGGAATCCGTCGCCATCTGCGCGAGGCGGTAGAGCGCCTCGGAGAACATGGTGTTGTAGCCATGCACGAAGATGAAAACGTTGCGCTTGCCGGCCGGCCGGCGGGCCAGCTCGCTCTTCAGGTCGCGCAGGAACTCGCTTTGGGTGTCGCGATAGATGGCCTCGCGCACCACCATGTCGGTGGCGGGATTGCCGAGGCCGTTCTTGGGCCACTCGATCTCCCCCGGCCGGTGGGACGGCGGGACGGAGAGGTCGATCTTCGCGAAATTGAGCTGGGCGGAGCGTTCGCCATTAAAGAAGACGCCGGGGCGCGGATCGCGCTCGCGGGTGGAGGCAACGAGGATCACCTGCTCGCGCGCGCCTTCCGCCAGCGGAGCGGAAACCGGGACGAGGGCATCGATGCCGGGGCGGTCGGAGCAGCCGGCCATCAGCAGAACGGCCGTCGCGGCCGCCATTATGCGCAGCGCCATGGAGCGCGACCCCATCCGGCGCTGATCAGCCCGCTCAGTCCCCCGCTCGTCCACTGCTCGCAATTGCACGTCCCCCTCGTAGAGCGGACTTCATCGCACAAACAATGAGGCGTTTGAACGGCGTTCGCCGGAAATGCTGAACACCGGTTGCGGGATGCCATCCGGTGACGCTCACGATTCAACAACATTGCAGAAGAGGCGAAAGGCGGAAGCATTCCGGGGAGCGTGATTGCAAATCAGCAAATCCGGATTGCGCCCGTGGTTCTCGTCCCGCGGCGGCTTCGCGCCTATCTCTGGCACCAGACAGACACGAGGCTCCGCGCGCCGGAGGAGGACGCCATGCAGAACACCACTGAGACCACCGGGCCGCTGACCGGACTTCACCACGTCACGGCCATTACGGCGGATGCGCCCTACAACCACCGCTTCTACACGCAGACGCTCGGCATGCGCCTGGTGAAGAAGACGGTGAATCAGGATGACGTCTCCGCCTACCACCTCTTCTATGCCGATGGGGAAGCAAACCCCGGCACCGACCTGACCTTCTTCGATTGGCCGGTGCCGCGCGAGCACCGGGGCACCCATGCCGCCGTGCGGACCTCGCTGCGGGTGCGCGATGAGGCGGCGCTGGAATACTGGGCCGCGCGCCTCACCGACGCCGGCGTTTCCCATGCCGGCATCGAGACCCGCGACGACCGCCACCAGCTTCCCTTCGAGGACCGCGAGGGCCAGCGCCTCGCCTTGATCGTCGATGACGGCAAGGGGCCAGGCGTGCCCTGGGCGAAGAGCCCGGTGCCGGAGGCGCACCAGATCCGCGGCCTCGGGCCGATCCTGATCTCGGTGCCGGACCTTGCGCCCACGGCCGCCGTGCTCATCCACGTGATGGGCATGAAGGAGGTGCGCAGCTATGCCGCCGAGGACGGCCGCGCCATCCATGTGTTCGAGATGGGCACGGGTGGCCCCGCCGCCGAAGTGCATGTGAAGGTGGAGCCGGGCCTTTCCCCCGCCGGACAGGGCGCGGGCGCGGTGCACCATGTGGCTTTCCGCGTCACCACCTTCGACCAGTACGAGGAGTGGGCGCGGCGGCTGAAGGAGCTGCGCATTCCCAATAGCGGGATGGTGGATCGCTTCTACTTCCGCTCGCTCTATTTCCGCGAGCCCAACGGCGTGCTGTTCGAGCTGGCCACCGACGGGCCGGGATTTGCTGCCGACGAAGACGCAGCCCACCTCGGCGAACGCCTCGCCCTGCCGCCCTTCCTGGAAGGCCGCCGCGCCGCCATCGAGGCCGGGCTGAAGCCCCTCTGAGGCGAGGGGCTGGCCAGCCCGCGCGGCGCCTGAGCGAAGGCGGCTCCAAACGCAAAAAAGGCCGGCCGGACGGGGAAATCCCGTCCGGCCGGCCTTTTGTTTGCGCCTCAGACGGGCGTCAGGCCCGCTCTTCCAGCGGATGCGTGCGCAGCCGCATGGGATCGTAGAAGGGGGTGCGCACCACGTTGGCCTCGAAGCTCTCGTCCCCGTCCACCACGGTGAGCGCGGTGCCGAGCGCGGTGACGTCGGGTCGCAGCGAGACCAGCGCCAAGGATTTCATGAGGTGGCGGCTGTAGGTGGTGGAATTCACCACGCCCACCTCGGCGCCATCCTTGAGGATCTTCGCGCCGGGCGTGATCGCCTTCGCCGCCAGCACCTCGAGGCCGGCCTGATGGGTGCGTTCCGTGCCCTTGCGGGCGAGGAGCGCGGCCTTGCCGCGGAAGTCCGGCTTGGAGAGGTCCACGGACCAGTCCATCAGCACTTCGAAGGGCGTGGTGTCCTTGTGTGGCATGTCGAAGGGGAAGAAGAGCAGCGAACCTTCCACCCGCACGATGTCGAGGCAGTCCCACGACACGGGCATAGCGCCGAACGGCTTGCCCACCTCGAGGATCTTGTCCCAGAGGAAGACCGCATCCTTGGCCGCGCAGAAGACTTCGTAGCCGCGCTCAGCCGAATAGCCGCCGCGGGCGAGAGACACCGGGATGCCGAACAGGGTGGTCTTGCCGTGCCCGAAATAGGGCAGGTCCTTCAGCACCATGGGGGTGTGGGGGGAGAGGATGTCGAGGGCGAGCGGGCCCTGCAGGGACAGGATGTGGACGTCGTTGTCACGGGAGAAGGTGACGTCGAAGCCCTGCGCCACCACCGGCAGCGCCTCTTCCAGCGCGCCGCCGCCGTGGGAGAGGCGAAACTTGCCGTCGCCGTCCACATAGACGAGCACGTCGTCGATGAGCCCGCCTTCGTCGTCGACGATGGACGAGATCATGGAACGGCCGGCCGGGATCTTGGCGATGTCGGCGGTGAGCAGCTTGTTGAGGAAGGCGAGGGAGTCCGGCCCCGAGAGGTCGATGATCTTGAGCGCGGACACATCGAAGAGGCCGGCCCGAGTGCGCACAGTCTCCGTCTCCACATAGGGATCGGTCGCGTAGTGCTGGGGGATCGCCATGTCGTTCCAGGATTCCTCCAGCTTGGAGCCGAGTTCCCGGTGGCGGTCGTTGAGGATCGATTGGCGCCAGATGGTCGCGCTGGTCATGTGCCCTCTCTTGAAGGATGCCGGCCCGTGTGCCGGGCCCGTCGTTAAGGCGGGCGGGCTCAGGCGGCCTCAAGGCCAGCCATGCGCGCCGCGACGACCGCATCCTGATGGCGGGCCAACGCTCCTGTCAATTACTTTTCCTCAGAAGAAATTTCTTTGGTAGCATGGCGCAAAAGGCGGCAAAGAAAACCGAGGAAACCCCATGCGTCGCCCAGATCGCAATCACCTAGCGGGCCAAAACCGCACAACTAATGGGCTTGCACCAAAAATGGCCCGTGGCACTCTCGTTTCTACCGCGTCAAAAAAGTTCACTGAGGGGAACAGGCGCGCCACAGCGTGATCGCAATTGGCAGGGACGGCCGCGGGGACTGCCCGCGCGCCGGCCCGGGCGGAGCTTGAGATATGTCCGAGACAAAGATGTGGGGCAAGGAAGAGTTCTGGGGGCTCGGCTTCGAGTGGGACCCCCAGTGGCTGCTGAGCGCCGAGCAGAAGGACCTGCAGGCGAAGCTCATCGCCTTGTGCGAGACCACGCTGCGCGCGAACGCCGTGGAGAGCGACGCCAACTACATCTACCCCCGCAAGAATTTCGAGGCCCTGGCCACCCTCGGCCTGCTCTCGCTGAACGTGCCGAAGGAGTTCGGCGGCCTCGGCCAGAACCATGTCTGCGCTGCCATGGTGGTTGAGACCATCGCCCGCTACGGCTGCCCCTCCACCGCCATGTGCTACACCATGCACCTCGGCGCCGTGGCCGCCGCGCTGCTGCGCCACCACGAGAACCCGCTGCTCACCGACATCCTGAAGCGGTTGGACAAGGACGTGCTCATCGGCACGCTCTCCTATTCCGATCCCGAGACCGGCTCGCACTTCTGGTACCCGATCTCCTCCAAGGCCGAGGCCCATGGCGACGGCTGGAAGGTGACGAAGAAGGCCTCCTGGACCACCTCCGGCGGCTTCGCCGACTGGTACATCGTGCAGACCACCAGCCCCGGCTTCTCCGGCGATTATTCCGACCTCTCCTGCTTCCTCGTCACCAAGGACGAGGTAAAGGCCAACCCCTCCGAGTGGGACGGCCTCGGCCTGCGCGGCAACCAGTCCGGCCCCATCGTTGTGGAGAACGCGGTGCTGCCGAAGGAGGCCCTCGTCGGCCCCATCGGCGACGGCGCCAAGTCCAACGACGAGGTGGTGGACCCTTTCTTCCTCACCTGTTCGTCGGCCTGCTGGAACGGCATCTCGCTCGCCGTCATCGACATCGCCAAGCGCCACACCACCCGCAAGACCCACAATGACGTAGGCATGCGTGTCGCCGACTACCCCACCATCCAGGACTATGTGGGCGAGGCGATCATGGACACCAATTCCTGCCGCGCCTTCGACTACCAGATGGCGCAGGCGCTGGATTCGGTGACCAACAATTGCGACTGGTCGATCCACAAGGACATCGACGCTCTGCCCCGCTCCTCCCTCCTCCACTGGCTGTGGCAGGTGAAGTTCGAGGCGGCCAAGAACGTTGCCCATGTGGTGGACAAGATGCTCCACGCCACCGGCGGCACCGGCTTCCGCCCGGCGCTGCAGATCGAGCGCTATCTGCGCGACGGCAAGGCCGGCTGGGTGATGGGGCCCACCAACGAAGTGCTCCGCCAGTTCGTCGGCAAGGCCGCGCTGCTGGGCTTCGGCTCGCTGGACTACTGGAACAAGTCGATCAACGAGCGCGTGCTCAACAATGAGATCAAGAAGATGGACGAGGCGGAGAAGCGCGCCTTCGCCGAAAAGCTGCTGGCCGAGCTTCAGCCGGCCAAGGTGGCGTGAAGCGGGACGCCACCACGCGGAGCCTTCGTCCCTCTTCGTCGCTCAGGAGAGGGGCGAAGGCCCGCGCGCCCGCCATCGAAGGGGATTATCATGGACGGGCTGTCGCATTTCAGGAAGTACCTTGCCATGACGACCATTGATCTCGACGCCCGTTTTGATCCGCGCGAACTGCGCAACGCCCTCGGCCGCTTCGCCACCGGCATCGCCGTGGTGATGGCGCAGGACGAGGAAGGCCCCATCGGCGTGACGGTGAATTCCTTCTCCTCGGTCTCTCTGGACCCGCCGCTGATTCTCTTCTCCATGGCCCGCTCGCTGCACTCGCTGGCGCGGCTGGAGAAGGCCAAGGCCTATTCGGTGAACATCCTCCTGGAGAACCAGCAGGAGATCTCCAACCGCTTCGCCCGCGGCGGCGAGGACAAGTTCTCCGCCACACCCTGGGAGATCGGCCCCTCCGGCGCGCCGCGCCTCGTGCCCGCCCACGCCATCTTCGAATGCGTGCCCTACGCCCATTATGACGGCGGCGACCATGTGATCTTCGTCGGCCGCGTGGTGCATCTGCACGCCGAGGGCGAGGGCGATCCGCTGCTTTATTACCGCGGCAGCTACCGGCTGCTCGCGGCCATCGCTCAAGAGGGGTGAATGGACGCCTCCCTGCTTCCGCCCGGCCCTTCCCTGACAGCCATCCCGCGCGAGCGGGTGGTGGTGCGCGGTGGCGGCATGGCCGCCGTCACGCTCGGCGCAGGAGACCGCCTGACCGTGCTGGACCCCGAAGGGCTCCAGCCGGCGCTGCTCTTCGTCACCGATACAGATGCGGTGGAGGATTGGGAGGGCGCCGGCGTCGAGACGCTGCCGGCGCTTCCGGACCAGGGGGGAGAGGGCAGCGCGGAGGTCGCCCGACTGCTGGCGGAAAACAGCTTCGCGCCGGCGTCGCTGGCGGGACGGGCGCTGCTTTCGCGAGATGGCCGCGCGGGGGCGACGGCGGAGGTCGCCGCGCGGGCCGACGTGATCGTGGTGGTCGCCGCCCCCGGCGGCCCCATGTCGCCGGACGCGCAGGACGCGCCCACCGACCTCATCGTGACCGTGACCCGTGCCCGGGGCCGCGGCCGCCCTCTCCCCGCCCCGCTCGCACCGCCGAAGCTCGATGTCCGCGTGCCAGCGGCCGAGGCCCGGGCCTATACGGTGAAGGCCGGCGACTACATCCAGATCATCGACGTGGACGGCCGCCAGTGCGCCGACTTCCTCGCCTTCGACGCCGCAGCGCTGGAGACGGGCGAGGAGTTCGGCCTCGACGCCACCACCACGCGCACGCTCATGGGGGCCGCCTATCCGGGGCCGGGGCTCTATTCCAAATATTACGACGAGCGCCAGCTACCGCTGGTGGAGGTGATCCGCGACACGGTCGGCCGCCACGACACCTTCGCCCTCGCCTGCTCGGCGAAGTATTACGAGGACATGGGCTATCCCGGCCACGCCAACTGCACGGACAATTTCAACGCCGTGCTGGCGCCGCTGGGCATCCGCGAGCGCGCCGGCTGGCCGGCCATCAATTTCTTCTACAATACCGCCGTGGACCACACCAACGCGATCACCATGGACGAGCCATGGTCGCGGCCCGGCGATTATGTGCTGCTGCGGGCGCTCACCGACCTCGTGTGCGCCACTTCCTCCTGCGCCGACGACATCGACCCCGCCAATGGCTGGGAGCCCACCGACATCCATGTGCGCGTCTATGACGGCGCCGAAAACTTCTCCAAGGGGATCGCGTTCCGCATGAGTGCCGACGCCGAGCCGCGCCTGACGCGCGAGAGCGCCTTCCACCAGAGCCTTGCCGCCCATACGCGCAACTTCGTGGAGTATCGCGGGTTCTGGCTGCCCACCTGCTTCACCGGCGAGGGGCCGATCGCCGAATACTGGGCCTGCCGCGAGAAGGCCGCGGTGATGGACCTCTCACCCCTGCGCAAGTTCGAGGTGACGGGGCCGGACGCCGAGATCCTGCTCCAGCGCACGGTGACGCGCGACATGCGCAAGCTGGCCGTGGGCCAGGTGGTCTATACGGCGCTCTGCTACGACCACGGCGGCATGATCGACGACGCCACCGTCTTCCGCCTGTCGCCGACCAATTTCCGGGTGGTGTGCGGCGAGGAATTCACCGGCGCCTGGCTGCGCACCAAGGCGGCGGAGTGGGGCCTCAACGTCCATGTGCGCTCGTCCACGGACCAGTTGCACAACATCGCCGTGCAGGGGCCGCTGTCGCGGGACATCCTGTCCGAGGTCATCTGGACCGGCCCGACCCAGCCCGCCATCTCCGAGCTGAAGTGGTTCCGCTTCGCCATCGCCCGTCTCGGCGGCCCCACCGGGCCGGCGCTGGTGGTCTCGCGCACGGGCTATACCGGCGAACTCGGCTTTGAAATCTGGTGCCATCCCAAGGATGGGAAGGCGCTGTTCGATGCGGTGTGGGAGGCGGGCGCACCGAAGGGCATGAAGCCGCTCGGCCTCTCCGCGCTGGACATGCTGCGCATCGAGGCGGGGCTGGTCTTCGCCGGCTACGACTTCTGCGACCAGACCGACCCCTATGAGGCCGGCATCGGCTTCGCCGTGGTGGAAAAAGACGAGGATTTCGTGGGGAAGGCGGCGCTGGCGCGGCGCAAGGCGAACCCGGCGAGGAAGCTCGTGGGGCTCGTCATCGAGGGCAACGACGCGGTAGGCCATGGCGACCCGCTCTTCATCGGCCGAGCGCAGGTGGGCGTCGTCACCAGCGCCACGCGCTCGCCCATCCTCAAGGCCCAGATCGCCCTTGCCCGTATCGATGTCGCCCATGCCGCGACCGGCACGACCATCGAGATCGGCAAGCTGGACGGGCACAGGAAGCGCATCGGCGCGCAGATCGCGCCCTTCCCCCATTTCGATCCGCAGAAGACGAGGGTGAGATCCTGACGTGTCATCGCCGGCGCGGTGACACCTGAGTCCTTGTAGAACCCGCCCGGCCCCGCGCATTGCCCACGCGGGGCCGCAGGTATTTGTTTCCTTAACGACAGTATGCCCATGCATTGAGCGGACGATGATTGCAAATTGAGCCGCTTTCACCGTCCAATCGGCCAATTTATACGTTGACAAAAAAGTTTCTTCTCCGGAAACTCCCCCTCATAATCCGAGGGGAAAAACATGAGTATCGCAGCAACCAACGAGGCGGTCGCCGCGCCTGAGGCCGGCTCGCTTCAACGCAAGATCAGCTGGACCGGCGCCTTCTGGATCGCGAGCGGCGTGCCCGCCCTCGTGCTCTTCTCCATCGGTGCCATCGGCGCCACGGTGGGCGCGCCGGCCTGGTTCGTATGGATCCTGTCCATCGTCTTCGGCTTCATCCAGGCCTTTTCCTACGCCGAGATCGCCGGCCTCTTCCCGCACAAGTCGGGCGGCGCCTCGGTCTACGGCGCCATCGCCTGGGTGCGCTACGGCAAGCTGCTCGCGCCGTTCTCGGTGTGGTGCAACTGGCTGGCCTGGTCGCCGGTCCTGTCCATCGGCTCGGGCCTTGCGGCGGGCTATGTGCTCTCCATCCTGTTCGCGCCGGACGCGGCCATCAACACCTGGCAGCTCACGCTGGTGGATCTCGGCTGGCTGAAGGCGGGCCTCGCGCTGCGCATCAACGCCACCTTCGTCCTCGGCGCGGTGCTGCTGCTCGTCGCCTTCGCCATCCAGCATCGCGGCATCAGCCAGACCGCCAAGGTGCAGGTCATCCTCGGCGTCGTCGCCCTGCTGCCGCTAATCCTCATCGGCCTCGTGCCGCTGTTCACCGGTGACGTGCTCGCCGCCAATCTCGGGCCGTTCGCCCCGCTGGCCAAGGACGAAGCCGGCAAAGTGATCGCCGGCGAATGGAACATGGCGGGCCTCACCCTGATGGCCGGCGGCCTGTTCATCGCCGCCTGGTCCACCTACGGCTTCGAGACCGCGGTCTGCTACACGCGCGAGTTCCGCGACCCGAAGACGGATACCTTCAAGGCCATCCTCTATTCGGGCCTGCTGTGCATCTTCGTGTTCACCATCGTGCCCATCTCCTTCCAGGGCGTGCTCGGCCTCGGCCAGCTCGTGACCCCGGCGGTGGTGGATGCCTCCGGCACCGTGACGACGCCGGCGGTCTATTCGGGCATCCTCTCCGCCGACATCTATTCCGGCATGGGTGTCGCCAGCGCCATGGCGGACATGATCAAGGGCGGGCCCATCGTCCACACCGTGATCGTGGTGATGCTGATCCTCGCGCTCATGCTGGCCATCATCACCTCCATGGCCGGCTCCTCCCGCACGCTCTACCAGGCGTCGGTGGACGGCTGGCTGCCCAAGTATCTCAGCCACGTGAACGAGAACGGCGCGCCCACCCGCGCCATGTGGACCGACCTCGGCTTCAACCTCATCCTGCTGATGATGTCGGACTACGTGTTCATTCTCGCCATCTCCAACGTCTGCTACATCCTGTTCAACTTCCTGAACCTGAATTCCGCCTGGATGCACCGCATCGACCGTCCCGCCTGGGATCGCCCCTTCAAGGCTCCCATGTGGCTCATCGGCATGGGTACGGTGCTGGCCTACGTGAACCTGTTCCTGCTCGGCATGGGTGCCGACATCTGGGGCGCGGGCACGCTGGTCACCGGGCTCATCGTATCGGCCGCCATCATCCCGGTGTTCCTCTTCCGGCACTATGTGACGGACAAGGGCCAGTTCCCGGCGGCGATGATGGAGGACATGCACCTCAAGGCCGAACCCGGTGCCGGCACGCGAGCGGGGATGCTGCCCTACCTCGCCCTCGTGCTTGGCGCCGTTGTCATCATCGTGGCCCGCAGCATTGCGGTCTATTGAACGGAGACGAAATGAGCGACCAGGGTATCAAGAGCCGCCCGACGTACGCCCCGCTGGCCCCGGATCCATCCGGCCGGCACCACCTGCTGGTGGTCGAGGCGGCCGAGGTTCCGGCTGAGGCGCTGGCGGAGGGGATTTCCCCCTCCGCCTTCGAGGTCTGGACGGTGGCCCGGCGCAGCGCCGTGCCCTCGGTGCCGACCATGGAGGAGGCGCCGGGCAGCGTCGCCACCTTCCGGTCCGTGACGCACCTCTTCTCCGCGCTGGAGGAGCGGCTCGCCCGCGAGACCATGGGGCTCCGCCTCTATGCGGCGGGCGCCGAGCCGTTCCTGTGGGATGTGTGGGGGCGCGCCCAGAAGGCCGGCCTCAGCCGCCAGGAGACGGCCTTCGCCGAGGCCGGTCCGAAGGCCCGGCGCATCTATTGCGTCCACTGCCGGACGGTGAGCGAGGGTGTCACCACCTCCATCTTCACCTGCCCGGGCTGCGGCGCATCCTTGTTCGTGCGCGATCATTTCTCACGGCGGCTCGCCGCCTTCATGGCCGTCCAGGTGGACGCCGAGGTGCCGGGTGAGGTGCCTGAGGCCGAGGAGCTTTACGCATGACCGCCGCCCAGCCCTTCAGCGTGCGCGTGCGCGAAATCGTCGAGCTCGCGCCGAGCCTCAAGCGCTTCTCCTTCGAGCCCGTCCATGGCGGCGTGTTCCCCACCCCGCCTGCGGGAGGGCATGTCCTGCTCACCATCCGTGACGGCGCCCGGGTGATGAAGAACGCCTATTCGCTCGTCTCCCCGCCGTCCGAGCGGGCGCGCTACGACATCATCGTGCGCCTCGTCGCCCAGTCGCGCGGCGGCTCCAACTATCTCCACCGCCGGGTCGCGCCCGGCGACGTGCTGGAGATGGCCAATCCCGTGAGCCTGTTCCCCCTCATCTCCACCGCCAAGAAACACCTGCTCATCGGCGGCGGCATCGGCATCACGCCCATGCTCTCCTTCCTGCCGGAGCTGAAGGCGCGCGGGGCCCGCTTCGAGCTGCACCAGCTCGCCACGCTGGAGGAAGTGCCGGTGTTCGAGCGCCTGCTCGCGCCCTATGCGGCGGGTGAGGAAATCCGCGTGCATGGCGGCGGCCGCGCCGCCTTCGATCTCGCCGGCCTGCTTTCGCGCCAGCCGCTCGGCACCCATGTCTATGTCTGCGGGCCGCACAGCCTGATGGATGCGGTGGCCTCCACCGCCGCCGCGCTCGGCTGGCCCAAGACCAAGGTGCACAAGGAGAGCTTCGGCGGCGACGTCACCGGACTGCCCTTCCGCGCCGTGCTCCGCAAGTCCGGCATCGAGGTCGAGGTCGGCGAGAGCCAGAGCCTGCTCGAAGCCATCGAGGCGGCCGGCGTGGACGCCCCGTGCCTGTGCCGTGGCGGGGCCTGCGGCCAGTGCGCCACCCCCCTCGTCGAGGGCGAGGCGGAACACCGCGACGACTTCCTCTCCGCGGAGGAGAAGGCGGCCGGCACCCTCATCATGACCTGCGTGTCGCGCGCCCGCGGCCCACGCATCGTCATCGACCTGTGATCCTGGGAGGCCTCACATGACCGTTCTGTTCAAGCCCGCCGAGACCTTCCGCGACACCTTCACCTACAAGAAGTCGCCCGAGGACCTCCTGCGCTTCCCCTTCCCGTTCCCCGAAGACAGCTACATGTATTCGGTGAACATCGAGCCGCACGTGCGCGGTGGCCCCACGGCCGCCTTCCAGGCGCAGTTCGACGTCGACGAGCACTATATCGCCGAGTGCAAGGAGCGCGCCCGCGTGCTCGCCGAGGACCCCAAGCGCTGCCAGGTGCTGCCGCACATGCTGACGGCGGAGTGGGACAGCCTCGAGATGATCATGGAGAATCTCGCGGCCGACTATCCCGAGCACTTCACCCTATCGAAGGACGGAGACGCCTGGACCTGGGTGAACCGGCCGCTTGGCATCCAGCAGAGCTTCATCTTCGGCAAGGCCGAGACGCTGCCCTGCGGGCCGTTCGAGTACATCACCCGGCAGGCGCAGGGCGACTTCACCCTTCAGGACCAGCGCGAGGACAACCTCTTCGTGGACGGCGGCATGGTGACGACCCAGGCCGACTGGTCGCTGGAGTTCGACATCGGCATGAGCTTCCAGGAGTGGCACGGCCCCGTGCCGCTGGCGCACGAGAAGGGCGTATTCGACCGCGCCCTGAAGTATCTCCTGCGCCTCCAGTACGGCCAGCCGGTGCGCCGCCTCAACTGGACCATGACGGTGAACCCGCGCCTCGACACCTCGCCGGAGAACTATCCGGTGTGGGGGCCGGACAAGGCGTCGGTCACGCCCGAGAACGTGGCGGAGAAGGTGCACCTGCGCGTGGAGCTGCAGACGCTCTATCGCCTGCCCCGCTCCAACGCCATCCTGTTCGGCATCCGCTGCTATCTCACCAGCGTCGCCGACATCGCCAAGGTGCCCAAATGGCGCCGGCGGCTGCACCGGGTGCTGCGCGACCTGCATCCGGACATCGCCGCCTACAAGGGCATTCCCCGCTATCAGCAGATGGTGGTGGACTATCTGGCGCCGCTGGATGACGGCTCGGCCACCTCGCCCGGCATCGCGCCGGATATCGAGAAGATCCAGGTCTGATCTTCAGGCCCCGCGACAGCCAACCTGCCGCCGCTCAGATCGGCGGCAGGTTGAGCCATTTCTGGAAGGCGTTGAGCACCAGATTGACCGAGAAGGCGGCGAGCAGGATGCCCATGATCCGCCGCAGCAGGCTCGCTCCGCCCTCCCCCAGCACCTTGGCGATGTAATCGCCCAGCCAGAAGATGACGAACAGGACCACCGACATCAGCACCAGCACGCTCACCGTGATGAGGTGCTGGGAGAGCGGCGCGCCGCGGTTGTTGTCGGAGAACAGCACCATGGCGAGGATGGCGCCCGGCCCGGCCACGATGGGCGTCGCGATGGGATAGACCGCGATGTGGACGAGCCGCCGCTCGGGATCGGCCGTCACGGCATGCTGCGTCATCGCCCCGAAGATCATGGTCATCGAGAAATAGAACAGGATGATGCCGCCGGAGATCTGGAAGGCGAGGATGGAGATGCCCATCGCCTCCAGCAGCATCCGGCCGAGGAGCGTGAACACCACCAGGATGAGGAAGGCGAAGGCGGTGCCCATCGCCGCCACCTTGTGGCGCTCCTGCCGATCGAGATGGGAGGTGGTGGCGAGGAACATGCTGAGATGGCTCAGCGGCTCCAGCACGACCCAGAGCGTGACCAGCTGGCTCGCGAACAGGTTCAGATCATCGATCATGGGCGCTCCCTCGGCGCCCCTTATTACCTCAAGGGAAAGGGCTGGCAACCGGCAGGCGGCAACCACGAGCCTTGACATGACGCAACGACAAGCTGAAGCCTTCAGGTACCTTGATCTTGTGTCAGGAGGAAACGCCAAATGGTGCAGAACATAAAAAGCGTGCTCATCGGCATGACCGAAGAGGGCGTGGACGAGCCGTCCTCGGCGCTGGCCTACGGCCTGTCGCTGGCCCAGCAATCGGGCGCCCACGCGACCATCCAGGCGGCTTCGCTGAAGGTGGTGATGGGAAACACCTTCGTCAGCAATATCGCCACCGGCCTCGTCGCCGCCCACAACCGCCGTCTGAAGCAGCTCGCTCAGGACGTGGCGGAGCGGGCGCGGGGCGATGCCGCCGCCGCCGGTGTCGCCGCCTCGGTGGAGACGCCGCAGCTCGCCTATGGGCAACTGGTGGAGTTGTTCGTCGCCCAGGCGCGGGTGCACGACATCTCGGTGCTGGACGCGGAGGTCGCGACCGTCAATGCCGACCGCGGGCTCATCGAGGCGCTGCTGTTCGAGAGCGGCCGGCCGGTGATCGTGGTGCCGCCGGGGGTGGACACTTTCAAGCACGACCGCGTTCTCATCGCCTGGGACGCGAGCGTACGGGCGACGCGGGCCGTCAACGACGCCATGGGCATCCTGAAGTCCGCTTCGGCGGTGGAGGTGCTCGCCATCGGCTCGGAGAAGGAACTGGCGCACGAAGTGCCCGGCGCCGAGCTGGCGCCGCATCTCGCCCGCCACGGTGTCCATGTGGACGTGAAGAACCTGGTGGTGGGCCGGGACGGCGTCGCCGAGACCCTGCGCGAGCAGGCGGGGCTGATCGGCGCCGATCTCATCGTCATGGGCGCCTTCAACCACTCGCGCATCCGCGAATGGGTGCTCGGCGGGGTCACCGAGTCGCTACTGGAGGACTGCAAGGTCCCCCTGTTCATGTCCTACTGAGGTCCGCCGGACCAAACGCGACGCGCCTCAGGCCGCCTCGCGTGCCTTGCCCAGATCACGACGTTCCGAAGCCACGTCCCCGCTTTGCGCCCCATCCGCCTCAGGCGGAGGGCCCCGCGAGCGGTGAGATCAGCTCACCGGCTGCCAGCGGCCCTCCGCCGTGCGGCAGGCGGCGCCGCGGGCGATCTGGGGGCGATTGTCGATATAGATGGTGTGGGAATAGTCGCGGCAGCTCTGGTAGCCGGCGCGATTGTAAGGCGGGCCGGCGATGACGGTGCCGCGCGCGGTGCCGTCGCCCTTCCAGCCGATGGGATAGCCGGGGCCGCCCGTCTCCAGCGCGGAAATCTCGGCGTCGTAGGCGCGCTGCCGGTCGGCATCGTCGAGCCCGTTGCCGATGCCGCCGCTGATGAGGCCGCCGGAGACCGTGCCCGACATCACCGGCGCCGTGGGCAGGGCCGCAAGCGCGGCCGTGGCCTTGTTGCCGGTCGTGTCGGTCGCGCAACCGCCGAGCGCAAGGGCGAGGACCGCTGCGGACGCGGGAGCAACGCGGAACACGCGGACGAACATGAACAGGCCTCAGACAGAACGGCGGACATGACGGGCGCGGACAGAGCGCCTGCGCACGTCATCAACGATCGAGCCAGCAAATCGGATCACCGATTGGGGCGACACAGAGGCTGACGGCCTCTCTTAGGCGCCGCAAGCCTCACTGTGAAGACGGTTTGCCGCAGCCTGTGGCGCCACGGTGTCACCCCCGCCCCGCGTCCTGCGGAAACATCAGGTGGGCGGAGGCGGCGCGGCGGCGGCGGGCAGGACCAGCTCGGTCCGAAGGCCGCCGATGGGGGCCGAGCTCAGTTCAAACCGCCCGCCATAGAGCAGCGCCAGTTCGTGGACAATGGAGAGGCCGAGGCCGGAACCGGGCTTGGATTCGTCCAGCCGCCGCCCGCGCCGGCCCACATCCACCCGCCGGGCGGGATCAAGGCCGGGGCCGTCATCGTCGATGCTGACGTGGAAATAGACCCGGTCGCCGGGCGAGCGCGGCCGCTCCACCAACACCTCCACCTCCACGCGGGAGGAGGCCCATTTGCAGGCATTGTCGATGAGATTGCCGAACATCTCCTCGAGATCCTGCCGCTCGCCGCGGAAATGCACGTCCTCCGGGATGCGCACGTCGATGGCGAGATCCTTGGTGCGATGGATCTTCTCCATGGTGCGGGCGAGGGAGGTGATGACCGGCGTCACCTCGCACACGCTCGCCACCACGGAGATGCGGGCCGCCATGCGGGCGCGCTCCAGATGGTGGGCCACCTGGTCCCGCATCACGCCGGCCTGGTCGCGCACGCGCACGGCGAGCGGGTCGTCGCGGGTGCCGGCCTCGTTCATCAGCACGGAAAGGGGGGTCTTGAGCGCATGGGCGAGGTTGCCCACGTGGGTGCGGGCGCGCTCCACGATCTCGTGGTTGGCGTCGATGAGGGCATTCACCTCGCGCACCAGCGGCACGATCTCGATGGGATAGGTGCCCTCCAGCCGCTCGGCCTTGCCGGAGCGCACGTCCGACAGCGCCTCGGAAATGCGCGTCAGCGGCTTCAGCCCGAACCGCACCTGAACGATGACCACCAGCAGGAACGCGCAGGCCAGCACCACGAGCGTTGCAGCGAGCGAGAAGTTGAAGGCGGAGATCTCCGCTTCAAGGTCGGATGCCACCGCCGCCACCGAGACCACGTAGCGGGCATCCGCCCCGAGGTCCACGTCGCGCTCGACGATGCGCAGGGCGACACCGCCCGGCCCGGTCGCATAGCCCTGCCGCATGAGGCCGGGGCGGCCGCGGATGCCCTGCTCGGCGAGCAGCGGCAAGCTGGCGCCCACCAGCGAACGGGACGTGCGCCGCTCCAGCTGCCCGCCGGACTTGAGCGCGATCTGCCAGTACCAGCCGGAATTGGGAAAGGCGAACAGCGGGTCGGCCAGCGCCGCCGGCTCGGGCAGGCGCTCGGACGCATTGGCGACATCCGCGACGATGATCTTCAGATAGATGTCGAGCTGCCGGTCGAAAGCGCGCTCGGCGGAGCTGCGGTATAGGGAGGCGAGCACGAAGCCCACCACCAGCAGCACCACCACCGTGATGGCCATGGCGGAGAGCACGAGGCGGAAGGCGAGGGAGCCCGGCGTGTATTCCGGCGGGCGGCGCGCAGCATCCATGGCCATGTCAGGCGGCCGGCATGTCAGGACGCCGCCATGTCAGCGCGGCTCCTCGGGGGCCGCGAGCAGATAGCCGAGACCGCGCACGGTCTGGATCACGTCGCAGTCGAGCTTCTTGCGCAGGCGGCCGACGAACACCTCGATGGTGTTGGAATCGCGGTCGAAATCCTGGTCGTAAAGGTGCTCCACCAGCTCCCCGCGCGACACCACCCGCCCCGCATGATGCATGAGGTAGGAGAGCAGGCGATATTCGTGCGACGTGAGCTTGACCGGATTGCCGTCCACCGTGACGCGGCCGGAGCGGGTATCGAGCCGTACCGGACCGCAGGACATTTCGCTGGATGCGTGGCCGGTGGCCCGGCGCAGCAAAGCGCGCAGGCGGGCCAGCACCTCCTCCATGTGGAAGGGCTTGGCCACATAGTCGTCGGCGCCGGCATCGAAGCCCTGCACCTTGTCGCTCCAGCGGTCGCGGGCGGTGAGGATGAGGACGGGTGTGGTCTTGCCCGCCCGCCGCCAGCTCTCCAGCACGGAGATGCCGTCGAGCTTGGGCAGGCCGATGTCGAGCACGATGGCGTCGTAGGGCTCGGTCTCGCCGAGAAACTGCCCTTCCACGCCGTCATAGGCGCGATCCACCGCATAGCCGGCATCGCCGAGCGCCTCGACGAGCTGTCGGTTCAGCTCGGGATCGTCCTCGATCACCAACAAGCGCACGGTGCCCCTCCGCCTTCGCCACAACCTCCTTAAGCGAGAGAGACAAAGAATGACAGAGCCTTGCGCGCCTGTCAGCGATGACGGGGCGCCGCAGGCCGGATTGGGCCATCGGCCTCGGTCTGTTCGACCGGGGCCGAGTGGGCCACGCTCAAGCTCCGCGCGGACTTTTTGACGGAGGCTCACCCTTGCCGCTCGGGCGCGCCCCTCACCTCCAGCCGCACAGCCGCCGCCCCACCGCATTGGCGGCTTTGGCCTGACGGATGGTCTCGTCCGTGTCGGAGAGCGACCAGCGGATGGGCGCGGCGGCGCCGCAATAGACCCTAGTCGCGCCGGAACCCGTCGTCGTCGCGCAGCCGGCGAGCATCGCCGTCGCGGCGAGCGGCAGCATCCCGCGCAGACCGCGCGGCAGAAAGGCTTTCCGAGACATCGCGTTCTCCTTCCTTCAGGGCGCGCTGATAGCCGCGCTGGGCGGCGCGGCGCGTGACGAGCACGAAAGCGAGGACGGCGGCGGCGATCCCCGCCGCCCGCACCCCGAACAGGCGCAGCAGAACCGCCACGGCGAGGGCGCCGGGGATGCCCCAGGCCCACCAGGGCACGCCATAGCCGAGGATGCCGGCCACCGCGTCGAGGGCGCCGCTCACGGCTTCGCCCCGGTTCCGAGGTCCAGCACCTCGGCCCGCTTCGCCCCGGCGTGGGCGCTCCACCAGACGAAAGCGAGGCCGGCGAGGGTGGCGGCAAGGCCGAGGAGGGTGAGCGCGGCGAACACGTTGGCCAGCAAAGGCGAGCCGGTGGCATGGGGCTCGATCTGCCGCGCCGCCTCGGCCACCGTGGAGGCGACGATGCCGCCCGCCACGGCGCCCGCCCCCGCCTCGGGCCGGGGCGCGGGACGGGCGCTGGCGAGGGTTCCCTTGGCCCCCTCCCCGTCCTTGGCCGGCACGGCGACGGAGGAGGTGCGCCCCCCGGTCGCCCACGATTTGCCGAGCTTGCGCACGTCGGCGACGCGCCGGCCCCAGCCCTTGCCGAACACCGGCCAAGTGCGCAGCGCCTGAAGCATGGCGAGGCGACGGTCGCAGATGTCGTCCACGAGGCGGCCGGGCGCGAGCTCGGCGGCGGTGCGGGCGGCGGCGAGCGTCACCTCCCCCACCTGCCCGTCGGCGGAGAGCGACAGCGCGCGCTGGAGCCATTTGGCGGATTGGGCGGGGCCGGAATTCACCGCGCCGTCGAACACCACATAGTCGATGCCGGCGGGCAGCTCGTCGGCCCGCACCGCGTCCCAGTACTGGCGGCGGTAGATCTCCTTCAGCTCGGTGTCCTCGATCTCGCGGACCGGGCGCTCGGGAAGCCCCTTGGAGCGGCGCCAGGCGTCGTACACGCGCTGGATGATGCCCTTCATGGTCGGGCCGCCGGGATCGTCGGGATGGTTGGAATATCCGCCCTCGTGGCGGAGCACGGCGGCGAGCGCCGGCGCGAAGCTTTCGGCAGCCATGGCAAGGCTCTCCTGAAAGAAGCTCTCGACAGAAAACGGAAAAAAGCGGGGGCGCCGGAGCGCCCCCGCCTCTTCGATGACCGGCCTCAGGCGACCAGCGGCAGCATGTCGTTGGCGTAGGCGGAGGCCATGCGACCGGCGAGGTACATGGTCCCCTTGTCGACGGGGTGAACGTTGTCGCCGCCGATGAACTGGCTGATGTTGGAGGTCCAGCTGTAGCTCGCGTTGTTGTGCGAGCCGGTCAGCCACGGCGGAACGGCGGTGAGCATGGACTTGTAGATGATGTTGCTGTTCGGCCGCGCCGCGACAGCAGCGGAGATGGCCGTGTCCACGGTCTGGATGCTGGCGTAGTTGCCCGACAGGGGCGCGGGGCCGAACCAGAAGATCGGCGCCGTGCTGCCCACCCGGATCGCGTCGAGGAAGGCCAGCGCCTCGGCCGTGAGGGCCGACTGCGAGTAGCTCACGTCGTTGGTGGAGCCCTGGACGAAGATGGCGTGGGGATTGAGGGCCAGAAGCTGCGGCACCCGCTCGCGATAGGTGTAGTAGGGGCCGCTGCCGGGATTGAGAAGCCCGGTGCCCCCGGTGCCCAGGCGCCACATGTCGTCGATGCCGGTCAGCCGGCCGAAATGCTCGGACAGCGTATTGCCGAGCAGGAAGGGACCATAGCTCGACCCGGCGAGGTAGCTGTCGCCGATGAAACCGGCGCGCAGGCCGTTCGGGCTGGGCGCCGGCCAGATCTGGTCGGCCGAGGTGATCGCGAGCAGGAACAGGGCCGCGTTGGCCTGGCCGTAGTGGATCTCCCACAGGCGCGGCTTGCGGGTGCCCCAGTCGATGGTCGCCCAGAAGTTCGAGCCCGAGAACGGATAGATCGGCCCGGCAGTCACCGGGCGCCCGTCGCAGAAGACGCGGATGCCGAAAGTGTTGTTGGGCACCTCAAAGCCGATCTTGGGCGCATCGGACATGAAAGACACGAAACCGCCGCGAGAAGCCGCGGCCGAGGCGTTGGGGAGGAACACGTTGAGGTTGGCGCGGCTGGTCGCATACTGCCCGGGGGCGTTGCCATTGAAGGCGAAAAGCGAGCGGTTGGCCCAGACATCGAGGGCCGTCAGGCCGGCAGGGACACTGGTCGAGCCGGTCAACGTCAGGGCGGGCTTCGCCGGGTCATCCGCCGTATCCCAGGAGGGGCCGCCAAGGTGGGTCCACAGCACCGCACCATCGCTGGTCGCCGAGCCGTTGGTGTGCGTGGGCTCGGTCGCGCCGCAGGTGCCGCCGGTCGCCGCGACATACCACTGGGTCGGGGTCGCGGAATTCGAGCGCACGTCGCCTTGCTTGACCGCCTCCCCGGTGGTCCAGGCGGACGGGCCGATCCACGGCCGCGTCCAGAGGGGACGGCCGGCGGCGAGCGCCTGCTGGAGGCGGAGCTTGAGAGCGGCGGTGCTCTGGTTCCAATTTCGAGACGACATGAACGACTCCCAAAGTAAGGGGCAAAACACGCCCGCGCCGGGATGAGCGGCACGGGCGATCCGGGGATGGGGAATGGGGATGGGGCGCGGGCTGGAGTGGCCCCCGCGGGGGCCGGTCAGATGGGCTCGATGAGGCGCGCGCCGGCCGCGTCGGTCAGCGGCGTGCCATCCGTATCCACCAGGAAGATGAAGCCGCGGGGTGGGCGGCGGCCGCGCCGGCCGCGCAGGACGGCGATCGCGGAGAGCGAGAGAGACAGCATCGCCGCCACTCCGCTCAGCGGTCGAACAAAGCGTAGATGTCGATGCCGGCGCTGGTGCCGGTCGCCCACACCCGGCGCACCTGACAGGGCGGCAAAGGCTGCAGGCCCGGCAAGGCGCGCACATCGATGCGGATGGCATCGTCCGCACCAACCGGCGTGATGCGCACGGTGGCGACACCGCCGGAAACCTCCTCGGGCACGAACACCCACAGGGCCTTGGCGTAGGACGAAAGCTCGTCGCTGTCGGAGGGTGTGACGCGGCTCATCAGCCGCGTCGGCGAGGAGAGCGAGGCGGCGAGCCCCCGCATGGGGTCTCGGGCGGGATCGTAGGCCATGGGACGTCTCCGAAGGCGCGCGTCAGGCGCCGGGAATGGCGAGGAGGAGGAGGTGCAGGCCGAGGCGCACCGTGCCGCCGCCGAAGCTGCCGCCGATGGCGGTGAGGCGGACAGGTGTCGGCGCGTAGAAGGCGGTGGGGCCGATGACCCCCATGTTGGTCGCGCCCGCCGCGATGCCGAGGCTGCCGCCAAACTTCGACTGATCCCCGGCAATGCCGCAGTCATAGGCGGATGCGCCGGTCACGGCGGTGAGCGTGCGGGTGGAGACACCAAGCACGATGGCCCGGTCGGGAATGACCAGCGCCGTGTCCACATAGGCGCCGGAGAGGATGACATCCGCCTCCCGTACCTCAGCCGAGATCGCGCCCCGGTGGGTGCTGGCCGCCAGAGGCGAGACCCAGGCGCCGCCGTCGAACAGAGCGAGCCGGCCTTCGTCGCGGATGAAGGCGAGGAAGCCCGCCGCCACGGGCAGGAAGTCGAATGCCCCGGCCTCATAGGCCGCGATCATTCCCGCCCGGCCGGCAAAGGCGCCGGTGGCGCCCGAAGGCACGAACCAGCATGCCCCCTCAGCGGGCGAAGTGGGCGGGGCGGGCGCGGTAGCGCTCTCCAGCACCAGTTGCACAAAGGCGTCGAGGCGGCGGATGGCCTCGTTGTGGGTGACATGCTTCTGCGCCTGGGCCGCCGCGATATACGGCAGCGCCAGGTTCGCCGATTGCTCGGACATGGCTGGACCTCGAAGGGGTGAGAAGAGCCTTACGGCCGCACGCTTGCCGTCACCGCGGCACCGGCGCCGACGCTGGCCGAGAGCTGGGCGATGCGGACGGTGAGTTCCGCCTGCGGGGCGCCGAAATCGGCGATCTCGTCGGCGGCCGCATAGAGGGCGTCAGGCGACGTGAGGGAGAGACTGCGCCGCACCGTCTCGCCATCGAGAATGTCGAGACGGTAGGCCTCGCTGGCCTCGCCCAGCGGCACCTCCACCGCGTCCCATCCGTCGCCCGCGATGCGGGTTCGGCGGATGAAGGAGAGCGCGACACCCGCCGCCGTGCGGCGCGCCCGCACATGCACCGGGGAGAGCGGCGCGAGCGCGCGACCGGAGACGGTGGCGGCGACTTCCGTCACCTCCTCCGCGCCCTGGTCATCCCGCGCCGAGCCGACGCGATAGATGAAGCTGCGCCCCAGCGCCGCGACGCCGCTGGCGACGCTCACCAGCGTGCCGTCGAGGCGCACGAGGCGGGTGCCGGCCGGCCACGCCTCCGCCCCCGCCGCCTCAGTGCCGGCGAGGCCACGCAGCAGGCCGGTGAGGCGATAGCTGCCCGCATCCACCAGCTCGGCCTCGGTGAAGGCGACGATCTCCGGCGCGCGTTCCTCGGCGAGGAGCACGAGGAGGTTGGCGCCGGCCAGCACCTCGGCCTCACCAGCCGAAACGAGGAGGGAGGTCTGCAACGTCACCTCCATCCCGTTGTGCCGGTCGAACCGCCAGAGCGGCCCCGGCGCCAGCGGCGCGGTGAGCGTGCCGAAGGTGGCGGACGCAGTCACCGGCGCCAGCGTCTCGAAGCTCGCGCCATCGGTGGAGCGCCAGATGGCCAGCGTTCCCGGCCAGGGCGATGCCGCGGCAGCAAGCCATTGCAGCGGCGCGGGTTCCGCCTCCGACAAGGCCGGCAGATCAATGACGCGCACGGCGGGCGGGCCGGAGGCGCCGGGCAGCGCGATGGCGCCCGCCCCCTCCTCCGCCAGCGCTACGTCGAACACCTCCGGCTCGATGGTGCGGGCGGTGATGGCCAGCGCCTCCGTCTCCTCCACGCGGACGATCTCCACGAGGCGTGTGCGACCATCGAAGGTCAGCCGCACGAGGTCGCCGGGGGTGAGCGCGAGGCAGGAGGGCGGCAGCGAGAAGCTGAGCGTCTCGCGCCCCGCCCACAGATCCTGAAGCCAGACATCGGCAGCGCGCGCCATCACGGCATCGGAGGCGACCACGGCGAGGTCCGCCTGCGTCACGTGCCGGCTGCGGCCCGCGAGACGGCGGGAGGAGACGGTGGCGCGGCGGTAGTCGCGCAGGGCATCGACGAAACCCACCGTCACTTCCAGTGGCAGCTCGGTCTCCTGCGCGCGGGTGACGGCGAGGAGGGGCGTGCCCTCCACCTGCACCAGATCGTCGGTGGCGATCTCCGCCACCTCCCCCTGCCCGCGCGGGCGGAACACCATGCGGCCATCCTCCTCCCCCGCCTCGAAGGCGAAGGCGCGGGCGAGCGGCTCCAGCGCCGCGCGGGCGGTCATGGGCTGCTCCACCACATAGCCCTCGACGGCACCGGAGAGGCGCACGCTGTCCACGTCGGCAATGCCGAAATCGGCGGCGAGCGTCGCCACCAGCGCATCCAGCGGCGCGGCGCCGAGGCGGCCGGTGAGCCAGTGGCCGGTGGCCCAGTTGGCGCCGTCCGCCCACACGTCGGTCGCGTAAGGGAACTGGGGATAGGGCCGCGCATCCCAGCTCCATAGGAAGAGGGCGTCGGGCTCCACCATGCGGCCAGGATAAAGGGTCGCGGCGGGGTTGTCGGCGGTGTCCGCATCCGCGCCGAAGGTGGCGAGGATGGCCTCCAGCGTGCGGCGCTGGATGAGATCGTCCCGCGCACCGGAGGAGAAGGGCGGCAGACGGTTCTCGGCGGATTTCGCATCCGGGAAGGCGCTCGGCCGGTTGGCGCCCTTGTCCACCGCCGGGCACCCCGCCTCCATCAGACGGATGGGCTTCGCACCCGGCACGAAGGCGGTGGGCGTGGCGCTGCGCACGCCGGCGACGCGCTCGTGATGGGCGTTCGCCCACCAGGACCAGAGATCCTTCTGCCGGTACATCCACGGCTCGCCGAAGGCGCCGTCCGAGATCGGGCTGCGCGCCTGCGCGGCGCGGGCGGCATCATCCGCATAGAACCAGTCGAAGGCCTCGCCGCGGCGCAGGTTGGCCTTCAGATAGAAGCGGTCGTGGATGGACTGCGCGAACGCGGCATCGAGATGGGCGGAGCCGTCCCGCCAGTCGGCGAGCGGGGGGTAATAGTCGATGCCGATGAAGTCCACGGCATCCGCGCCCCACACCGCATCGAGGGGAAAGCGCACGTCGCCGCTGGCCAGCACCTGCGCGCCATATTCGGTCCAGTCGGCGGCGTAGGACACGAGCGTCGAAGGCCCCACCACGGCCTTCACCTCGGCAGCGAGCTGCGCGAGCGCGGCGGCGGCGGGGAACGCGCCGGTGTCGTCGGTGAGGCGGGTGAGCGCGGCCATTTCCGAGCCGATGAGGATCGCCTCCACCCCGCCCGCCGCCACGGCGAGATGGGCGTAGTGCAGCACCATGCGCCTGAGGCCCCATTCCTCCGGCCCGTGGTAGATCACGCTCGTGCCGATGCGGGTGAAGTCCCCCGCGCCCGCCGTGCCGAACAGCGCCGTCACCTGCGCGCGGCAGGCGGCCGTCCCATCGACCGTTCCCTCCCGCCCCGGCGCGGGATCACACGTGATGCGCCCGCGCCAGGGATGAGGCGGTTGGGCGGCGGCGCCGGTCCAGGGATCGGGGCGCGTGTTGCCGGCGTGGATGTCCATCATGACGAAGGGGTTGAGCGTCACCTTCAGCCCAGCTTCCGCCATGCGCTGGATGGCGCGCACCACGCTGTCGTCGGAGGGCGTGCCGCCATAGGCCGCGCGGCCCTCATACTGGGAGACGGCGGGCGTGGTGAGGCGGGTCTGCCCGCCCACGCTCCACAGCGCCGGGGCGGTCGCCTTGTTGATGCGCTCGCACTTCGGCCGCACGGCGCATTGGCCGGCGCGCAGATCGTCGCCGAACCAGGAGATCACCAGCGAGACGCGCTCAAGGTTCGGGCAAGCGCCGAGGAGCTGGTCCAGGGAGGCCTCGAAATCGCTGAAGAAGCTGGTGACGTGCCGGTTCTCCGGCCCGTAGCTCGCCTCGCCATAGACCTGGCGGATGTTGCGCGTGTCGTAGCCGAACTCGGTGGCGCCGGGGATCAGCGTCACGGCGCGCACCTGATGCTCCAGCGCGCCGATGGAACGCTCCACCTCCACGGTGATCTGCGGCAGGCGGTTGCCATAGTCGGTGAGGTCGAGGTTGCGGAACGTGAGATAGGCGACGCCGCGATAGGCCGGCGTGCCGACCTCACCCTGCTTCGCCTCGATCCAGCTGTCCGGGGCCTCGTCCTCTCCGCCGAGGTGGGTGGTGATGTGCAGGCGTCGTGTGTCGAGCAGCTTGCCATCCGCCCAGATGCGGCCGATGCGCGAGACCGGGCCTTCGCACAGCGCCACAGCGAAATTGGCGTAATAGGTGTACGTCGTCGTGCTGGCGGAAAGGCTGCCGCCCTTGCCGCCGACGGATTGCGTCTCCTCCTTCTTCACCTCCTTGAGCTTCAACGCCCAGATCACCTGTCCGGAGAGGCGCGCGCGGCCGTAGATGCGGGGCAGCGGCGCACCGGCGGTGGAGGCCATCACGTCGAGATCGGTGAGGCGCGGACCTTCCGCGTGGCGCGAGCGGTTGCCGCCCAGCAGCGCGCCGTCGATGACCGAGCCGCCGAGCGCGCCGAGCGCCCGCCCCGCCACCGCGCCGATGGGTCCGAACAGCGCGCCGCCGATAAGGCCGCCGGCCGCGCCGAGAAGCAGCGTCGCCATGGGTGAGGCTCCGGGATGGGAGGGGTTGGGACGCGAGCGAATGGGGATCGCCTTTACCGGCGAGTTCTCTCCCGCTGCGGGAGAGGGAGAGGGGAGCGTGGCAGCGCGCCTGCCCCCTACCCCACCCCCGGGAAGGCGAAGACATAGGCCAGCCGCCGGCGCCACCAGGGCGTCAGCGCGGTTTCGCACACGCTCGCGCCGTCATAGGCGTGGATCATGCGGCCGGCCTCCGAGAGCAGCGCCGCGTGCTTCGCCGGAAGATGGTCGCGGAAGCGGAACAGCAGCACGTCGCCGGGCTGCGCCTCGGCCAGCGGTACGGCGACGAGATGGCGCCGCGCGGTGTCGGCGAGGGTCTCGCGGCGGCCGGCCTCGGCCCAGTCGGGCGCATAGGCGGGAAGCGCCTCCGGCTCCGGCCCCACCACCGCACGCCAGATGCCGCGCACGAGGCCGAGGCAGTCCGCGCCATGGCCCTTCAGCGAGGCGCGATGAAGATAGGGCGTGCCGATCCAGGCGCGAGCCTCGGCGAGGATGGCGGCGCGGTCCAATGGCGTGCTCATTCCCGCAGGCTCCCGTCGTATCCGCCCTCACCGGGGATGGCGACGGAGATGACGAAATCGTTGCCCGGCATGTGGGGGAAGCCGCGGAAATTGAATGCGTTTGAGAAGCGATCGCGGCAGGTGGCAAAGCGCTTGTCGCAGCCGGCGGTGAGGGCGATCCCGTCGCCCTCCGCCACCTCGAACGGCGGGCGCTGCCACAGGCGCAGGACCACCCCTTCCGCATCCACCAGATGCGCCTTCACCTCGCTCGCGAAGCCCTCATTGGCGCCGCTCGAAAACACCGCCCGGCCGCGCGCGAAGGTCCCGGCCGCCACGGCATCGAGGCCGCTCACGCGCAGGCGCAGCGCCCCCTCCACGGCACTCACCGCAACGCTCGCGGAGTGGCCCGGCGCGGCGAGGTCCACGCCGCAGCGCGCATCACCCAGATCGGCATCGCAGGTGACGGTGAGGAGGCGCCCGCGCGTCTGGTTGAAGGCATCCGCCAGGGCGCGGATCTCGGCGGTGAACACGCCGTCCTCGCAGCGCACCTCGCCGATGGTTCCCCGCCGCAGCAGGAGGTGCTGCGCGGGGGTCTGCCAGTTGACGAGAAGGAGGTCCACGCCCGCCCCGTCATAGAGGCCGGCGGCGAGGTCGCCGGCATCGAGCGCGTCGGCGCTGAGCGCGCCGGAGAGCTCCGCCCCGGTGACGGAAAGCCCCTGCGCCTGCGTGCTCTCCGAGCCCGCGATGCCGGAGGCGGCGAGGAAGGTCACGCCCTCCACGAGGAGATCGCGATCATGGTCGGTGAAGCCGAGCACGGTGCCATCGCGGCGGGTCACCCGCCAGGCGCGGCACAGCGTGGTGACGCCGCTCGCGAGATGGTCGGCGAGGGCGGGATCGATGGTGCGCATGGCGAGCCTCACACGCGGATTTCGATGATGGGGATGCGGGGGATCGCGCCGGCCGCGAAAGCGGAGAGATCCACCTCGAGAAAATCGGTGTCGAAGCGCACCGGAACGTCGAAGAGGAAGCCCGCGGTGACGACCGCCGAAGGCGGCGGAATGGCACCCTCCGCGAAGGTGATTTGGCCGCGCGCGGCATCGAGCGAGAAGTGAGCGCCTTCAACGTGTTCGATGCCATTCACCGCGACCTTCACACTGCCCGCGACGGGCTTGGTGATGGCGCGCAGATAGGGCGCGTGGAGGGCACCGTAGCGCTTCGTCAGCGCGAAGGTCGCGCGCGCTCCGTCACCCGCGCCGATGAGCTGGTCGAAGGCGCTCACCTCGCCCTCCGGAGCGGCCGAGGAATGGTCCAGACGATCGCGCCAGCGGAAGCCGTGGAGACGCCCGCGACGCTCCTCGAAGAAGGCCACGATTTCGGCCAGGGCGACGAAGGTCTTCACCCCGTAACCAGCATCCCAGCGGCGTCGCGAATCAGCCTGTCGCGTGTTGCGCTCCTCGCGTCCGGAAGCGGTCGTGACCACCTCCGTGACGCGCTCGGGACCGCCCGAAGCGCCCAGCGCGACCTCCAGAGGGAACAAAATCTCATGAAAGGCGGCCATATGATGCCCCCATCCCCTAATTCTTGGCCGAAAACAGTAGAGATGGCCTTGACATAGTTGAACGTGACGCCTTGACTTTCCGGTGCCCCGTTGAGCATGGAGCGAAAGCATGGCTACCAAGCCCGCGAAGAAGCCGGCCGCCGCCGCCGAGAAACCTGCCGAGAAGAAGGCCGCAGCCCCCAAGGCCGCAGCCAAGACCACAGCACCCAAGACCGCCGCCCCGAAGACCGCTGCACCGAAGGCCGCTGCGAAGGCCGCCGCCCCCAAGGCTGCTGCGCCGAAGGCTGAAGCCAAGGCTCCTGCCAAGAAGGCCCCCGCGCCCAAGGCCGCTGCCCCCAAGGCTGCTGCGCCGAAGGCCGAGGCCAAGGCTCCTGCCAAGAAGGCCCCCGCGCCCAAGGCTGCTGCCCCGAAGGCTGCTGCACCCAAGGCCGCCGCGCCGAAGGCCGAAGCCAAGGCTCCTGCCAAGAAGGCTGCTGCCCCCAAGGCCGCTTCCGCGAAGGCCGCCGCCAAGCCCGCCGAGGCTCCGGCGCCCGAGAAGAAGGCCGCCGCTCCCAAGGCTGCGAAGGCGCCCGCCAAGGCTGCGGCTCCCAAGGCTGCCGCTCCCAAGGCCGCTGCCAAGCCCGCCGCCGAGAAGAAGGCTGCCGCCCCCAAGAAGGCCGCTGCCCCCAAGGCTGCTGCGAAGCCCGCCGCGGCTGCTGCGCCCGCTCCGGCCCCCGAAGCCAAGCCCGCTGCGACCAAGCCCGCTGCGCCCAAGGCTGCTGCCAAGCCCGCCGCCAAGAAGGCCGCCGCGCCGAAGGCTCCCAAGGCACCCGCGAAGAAGTGATCTTCGCTCCCCGATGGCGGCTTGCGGCTCAGGGCCCGCGCCACCGCCATCGGAGCGGCGCCGCCACCCGGCGGCATCTGAGGAAACCTGCCGCCCACGGGCGGCACGATGCGCGGATTTCGCGATCCGGCGAGCCATTCACAAACGCCGCCCGAAACGCGAAAGAGCGAAGGATGCCGCCCAAGGGCGGCAGACAGGACCGGTGCCCGGCACTCAGCTCCGGGCTCCCCATGAGTGGCATTCCCATGCGCCCGGGCACTTCGAGGCCTGGGCCTTTGCGTATTCGGACATCCATGCGCGGATGTCTGTTTCAGGTGGACGTCGTATCCGTTCGGACATCGGCCAGAGGGGCAAGGCCGGAATGCCGCGAACGGAACGACCTCGCCTTAAGATGACCTCTCAGCAGGATCACCTCTCAGCGACTATGACGTCGCCAGCGGCCGAGATGCCGATTGACCTCAGGTCACGCGGGAATTTTCGCCATCACCGTCAAGCTGCCGGTCCGTCAGGGGATTTCCCGGCGGACGCGGTGGCGCTATGGTTCGGCCGCTCGCATCGGGCGAGCCCGTCCGAACCGCAATTCTGCTCATGACTGCTCGCGCCCTCCGCCCCAGATCTTCTGCACCACGCTCCGGCACGACCCGTCGCGTGGCGCGCCTGTCCGGTGCGCTGATGTTCGGCGCGGTCCTCGTCGCGGGGGCCTGCGGCCCGGCGCTGGCGCAGGCGAGTGGTAAAAGCAGTAATTCCGGCAGTAAGAGCGACAGCTTCTGCGCCAGCTACGGCCCCGGCTTCCAGCGGATGCCGGGCACGGATTCCTGTATGAAGACCGGCGCAGCCGTGCGCAGCGATGCCTATAGCGGCAGCGGTCCGAGCAACGCGCCGAACCAGTTCAACAACAATATCTCGTCCTCGCAGCCCTCGACCGCCGCGCCGGCGACGGACCCCTGGAAGTCCTCGCGCTGAAGGCTCACCCGCCGCGCTGACCGCGCGCCACCGCCCGCGCCACCATGCCCGAGACATAGGCATCCGAGCGGCGGAAGCCGGAGATGTCGGGCGTGGCGATGTTCACCGTCACCGGCCCGCGCCCCGCCCCGTCCGAGGTGCGCACGCCGAGCCGCCCGTCCGCCCCGCGCGCCAGCGGCAGGATGGCTTCCGCCCCCTTCTCCCCCATCAGGCCGAGGGAGGCGCCGAGGGGAAAATAGGTCGGCGCCGCCACCACTCCGCCGCGCGCGAAGGGCTTCACCTGCCCCTCCCCGATCACCCCGCCCTTGGCGAAGCCGAGGCCGCCGCCGACGCCGGAGAGAAGCGAGGTGAGCGAGCTCTCCAGCGGCTTCAGAGCCGCCGTGAGGGCGAGGTTGGCAAGCCGCGTCGCCAGTTGCTCCAGCACCGTGCCGAGATCCTTGCCCTGCACGGCAAGGCCAGTGAAGGCGGAAGCGAGGGCGGAGGAAAAGCCGCGCGCGGAGACTTCCGCCGCGCCCAGCGCCACCATGGCGCTGCGTGTGTCCACCTGGAGGGCGATATCGACGGTCTCGGTCACGGCATCATCCTCTCGTGCCATCGGGAAACCGCGCCATCAGCGCGGCAAGGCCGGCGCGGTCGATGGCCTCCGGCGCGGCGGGCAGAAGCGCGGAGAGCGCGGCCGCGAGTTCGCGCGGCGTCATCCGCCAGAAGGCGTCGGGAGAGAGCCGCAGCAGGCCGAAGCCGGCACCCATGGCGAGCGCCCAGGGAAAGGCGCGCGCCGGGGGCGTCGCGCTTAGGCCGGCTGCGGCGACGGAGGGGATTGGTCCGTCTCCGCGCTGCCGAAGGTGGCGGCGAGGAGTTCGGCGACGATGCGCGCGAACCCCGCCGCGCCGCCATCCGCCCGCATCCGCTCCACCTCCTCCACGGAGACGTTCGCCCCCGCGCCGTTGAGCCCGGCGGCGATGATGCGCGCCGCATCCCGCGCGGAGAGGCGGCCCCGGCCGAAGCGCTCGGCGAGCGCCATCAGATCGTCGGCGCCGAACGCCGCCTCCAGCTCCGCGAGCGCGCCGAGGGTGAGGACGAGCACGCGCGGCGCGCCGTCGAGCACCGCCGAAATCTCGCCGCGCCGGCGGTTGGGCATGCCGCCGCCCATCACAGCGCCGCGAAGGCGATTTCGCCCGCGCTCTCCAAGGTGAGGTCGAAGGTGATCTCGCGGTCATGCTCGGCCGCGATCTCCAGCGCCGTCACCTGGAACGGGCCGGTGAGCGTGCCGAAATCCGGGATCAGCAACTGGCAGCTCGCCAGCGCGCCGGAGAAGAAGAGCTGGCGGACGAGGGCGTCGGACGCCGCATCCTTGAACACGCCGGAGCCGGAGACGGAGGCGCGCTTCACGCCCGCCCCGTCCAGCAGCTCGCGCCAGCGGCCGGCGCTCTCGGAATGGGTCACGTCCACGCTCTGCGCGTTGAAGGCGAGGGTGCGCGTGCGCAGTCCCGCCACGGTGATGAAGGAGGTGCCGTCATGCACCTTCAGCAGCAGGTCCTTGCCCTTCTGCGCGGCCATTTTCGTCTCCGGTCAAACGGGCTCGGTGACGGCGCGGAACCGCACCAGAGCATGGAAGGTGCGCCCGTCGCTCTCGCGGCGGACCTCGGCGGTGGTGGCGCGCAGATTGGCGAGCCGGTGGCCCTCAAGCGCGAGCGCCGCATCGTGCAGCACCGCCTGCAAGCGCGCGGCGATGGCGAAGGCCTCCGCCCGTCCGCCGGAGCGGGAGAAGACGTGCAGCGTCAGCGCCTGCTCGGTGCCCGCCTCGGTGGCGGTGGACCAGTCCGCCACCACCGCCTCGCCGAGGGTGACGAAGGGAAAATCCGCATCGCCTGGCGGCACGTCATGGATGCGCGGCGCACCGAGGAGCGCCACCAGCGCCGCGTCAGTGACGAGCGCCGCATGGATGGCCGCGCGCAGCGCCAGCGCGGGGCTGTCGAGGGGCACGCTCATGAGCGCCTCCGTCGCGCGAAGAGCAGGCGGATGCGGTCGAGCACCGGATCGCCGGGCCGGTCGAAGGCGCCGCGCACGCGGTCCAGGAAGACGCCGCCGGAGACCTCGACCATGGGTCGCGCGGGTGTCCCAGCCACGCTGGCGACGGCGCCCGCCTCGGCCCCGATCTCCCCCGCGAGGTCGGCGGCGGCGCGGGCGGCGGCCGCCGCTTCCGCATCGGAGAAATGGCCGGTGGCGATACGGCGGGCGAGGCCATCGAGGCCACGGGTGCGGACACTGAATTCCGTCCTCATGCCTGTTCCTCGCTGCAGCGGATGCGATGGAGGCGGCCCCGCCCGTCCGCATCGATGATGGACTCTACCGCCAGCACGCGGCCGGCATGGATCAGCCGGTCGCCGGCGGCGATGGTGTTGGGCGCGCGCACGGTCACGCGCAGCACGCGCGCGGCGCGGGGCCGATCCTCGCCGAGGCCGTAGGCGGTGGAGACCTCCTCCACCGCACCCCACAGCACGTCCACCGAGATGAAGCTGCGCGCGATACCGCCGGCGCCATCGGGCACCTCCAGCGGCGTCTGGTGGGTGAGGCGATGGCGCAGGGCGCCAATGCCGCTCACAGCCGCACCACACGATAGGGCGCAATGAGCGCGCGGGCGGCGGCGGGCAGCGCGGTGGCCTCCCCCGGCCCGTCGCGATGCTCATAGAGATGGGCGAGCATGAGCCGTACCGCCTGCACGAGATCCGCCGGCACATGGCCCGCATCCTCGCCGTAGCCGGCGAGAAGCGTGATGACGATGCCGCCGTGGGAGACGAGCGGCGCCGAGACGCGCGCCGGCTCCACCCGGATCAGCGCCGGTGCCCGGTCCCCCACCAGCGTGAGCGTGCCTTCCGGCAGCGCCACCGGCGTGCCGTCCGCCGCCGCGACGGTGGCTTCGAGGATGGTGCGCACCGGGGCGACGGGCGCCGGGATCACGCCGCGCAGCGGCCAGCGATCCAGCGAGAAGCGCCAGGTCTGGTCCATCAGGATGCGCCCCGTCTCCGCCTCCACATGGCGGCGGGCGGCAGCGATCAGGGCATCGAGAAGGGCGTCCTCGGCGTCACCATCGACGCGCAGAAAGGCCTTCGCCTCGGCGCGCGTCAGCGGCTCGGCAGCGGGGCCGGAAAGAAGCTCGGCCATGGGGGGGCTCCGGGTGGGGGCTGGGTAGAAGAAGCCCCCTCTCCCCTTGCGGGAGAGGGTTGGGGTGAGGGGTGTGGCGCCGCGTGAACACGCTTCGGGACGTGCGGAGCAGCCCCCCTCACCCCCGGCCCCTCTCCCGCAAGGGGAGAGGGGAGACCCGGCATGCAGATAAAGTCTGGGGCGTCTCGCGCCGCCGTCATGGCCGGGCTTGTCCCGGCCATCCACGTGGCTCGGCCGGGCACAACTTTCGAAGGTCGCTCCCTCGGCCCGACGTGGATACCCGGGACAAGCCCGGGCATGACAACGGATGGGCTTGAGCGGGTTCTACGCGGACCGTCCCGGCTTTAGCAGCCGCGCTCCCTCTCCCCTTGCGGGTGAGGGAGGACCGGCGCACAGGACGGCGAATGCCCTCGGCCCACTCCTGCGACCGCCCCCGCACCGTCATCGCCCGGCTTGTCCGGGCGATCCACGGTTGGGCCGGGACGCATTGTTGGACGGCGCTCCAGCGGAGGGGTGGATCGCCCGGACAAGCCGGGCGATGACGGGGTGTTTGGTTTTCCGCCCCTCTCCCACAAAGGGTGAGGAGCGCGCAGAGCCGCCCGCCATTGACGCTTCCGGCCATGGGCGGCAGAAACGGGGGATGAAGCCTTTCCGCCTCCTCGCCACCGCGAAGTCTCTGGTGCTCGCGCTTGCGCTCCTCTCCGCCGGCCCGGCCCATGCCATTGTCGGCGGCGCGCCGGCGGCCGCGGATGTGGCAGCGCAGACGGTGCTCATCGTCTCCACCCGCGGCGCGTCCTGCACCGGCACGGTGCTGGCCCGCGACCTGGTGCTGACGGCGGCGCACTGCGTGGGACCGGCCGGCGACTATGCGGTGGCCATTGTCGGCGATGGCCAGCCCAAGCTGGTGCCGGCGGCGCGCGTGATGGTGCATCCGCGCTTCGACGCCGACCAGTTCCAGACCCGCCGTCCCACGCCGGACCTCGCTTTGGTGAAGCTCGCCGAGCCGCTGCCCGCACGGTTCCGCGTCGCCCGCCTCAGCACGGCCTCGGGGCTGCCGGAGAAGGGCGCCACCTTCCTGCTGGCCGGCTACGGCGTCACCGCCGACGGCGCGATGAAGAGCGCGGGCACGCTGCGCAGCGTCGCCCTGCCCTCCATAGGCACCACCGGGGGCATCATGGTGCGGCTCTCCGCGCCGGAGGGCGCGGCCGGGGCCTGCACCGGGGATTCCGGCGGGCCGGCCTTCCTCGATGGCGCGGTGGCCGGCGTGGTCGGCTGGGCGACGGCGCCGGGCGGCACGCGCGGCTGCGGCGGCGTCACCGGCGTCACCCTGGTGTCGCTGCATCGCGACTGGATCACCAGCACCGCCAAGGCCGTGGGGAGCCCCCTCCCCGCTGCCGGGCTCTGACATGCGCACGGCCGCGCTGCACATGGCTTGGCGCGGCCTCCTGATGCTTCTCGCGCTCGCGGCGCCCGCCCTCGCGCAATCGCCGGGCGGCGAGACCGTCGATCACGCCATCTGCCGCCTCATCGATACGGCGGCGGGGAAGGAGGGGCTGCCCGCCTCCTTCCTCACCCGCCTCATCTGGCAGGAAAGCTCGTTCCGGCCGGATGTGGTGAGCCGCGCCGGGGCGCAGGGCATCGCGCAATTCATGCCGGGCACGGCGAAGGAGCGCGGGCTGGTCGATCCGTTCGATCCGGAGGCGGCCATCCCGGCGTCCGCCGCCTTGATCGCCGATCTCAACCGGCGGTTCGGAAACCTCGGCCTCGCGGCGGCGGCCTACAATGCCGGCCCGGGGCGGGTGAACGGCTTCCTTTCCGGCGGCGGCCTGCCCAATGAGACGCGCGCTTATGTGCGCATCATCACCGGTCGCACGGCGGAGGATTGGGCCGGGCTGAAGAAGCAGGGCACGGCCGCCTTCGGCCCGGCGGATTTCCCGGCCGAGCCCTGCCTCGCCACTGTCGCGAGCCTGCGCAAGGGCGCGCCGGCCCCCGCCGCCGGCCAGCCGGCGAATACTCTGTTCGCGCCCTGGGGCGTGCAGATCTCCGGCAATTATTCGCGCGACATCGCCCTCGCCTCCTTCCGGCGCGAGGCGGCGCGGGCGCCGCAGGTTTTCGCGGACCTCACACCGGTCATCATCTCCACGCGGGTGGGCGGGCGCGGTCCGCGCACCTTCTATCGCGTGCGCCTGCCAGCCCAGTCCAAGGCCGAGGGCATGAAGATGTGCGATCGCCTCCGCAAGGCCGGGGGCGCCTGCCTGGTGCTGCCCAACTGAGGGCGAAGAACAGCAGGATCGGTCGAGCGCGTGCCGCCGCGGCGCGGTTCACTGGCGGGGCCATCAGGGAAGGAGCCAATGACCAACGCCGCACGCGAGCGCTACCGGGCAAGGATGCAGCGGGTGCTGGACCACATCGACCGGCATCTCGATGAGGATCTCGGCCTTGAGGCGCTCAGCGCCGTCGCGGCCTTCTCGCAGGCGCACTTTCACCGGCAGTTCACGGCGACGTTCGGCGTCACCGTGCACCGCTATGTCCAGCTCGCCCGCCTGAGACGCGCGTCGTATCAGCTGGCCTTCCGGGCCGGGGCCAGCGTGACCGAGGTCGCCCTCGATGCGGGCTACGATGCGCCCGACGCCTTCGCCCGCGCCTTCCGGCAGCGGTTCGACCAGTCGCCTTCGGCATTCCGGACGTCGCCCGAGTGGCAACCCTGGCGCGCGGCCTGCGCGCCGCTGACCAATGCGAGGACCATGCGCATGACCACCTGGACCACCGGCGATATCGAGATCCGCGACTTTCCGGCAACCCCGGTCGCCGTCATGAGCCACCGGGGCGATCCCGCCGCCGTCTACGAGACGGTCCGGCGCTTCATCGAATGGCGGCGTGCGGCGGGGCTCGGGCGCAGCGTCGCCGCGACCTTCACGGTGTTCCACAGCGACCCGCGCACGACGCCCCCGGAAGACTTCCGCCTCGACCTGTGCGCCGCCACCCATCGCCCGATTCAGGACAATGCGCAGGGTGTCGCCGCCGGCCTCATCCCCGCCGGCCGCTGCGCGGTCCTGCGCGTCATCGGCCACAGCGAGGATCTCGAACCCGCGGCGCTGTTCCTCTATCGCGACTGGCTGCCGGACAGCGGCGAGGAGGCGGGGGACTTCCCGCTGTTCTGCCAAAGGCTGAGCTTCTTCCCGGACGTGCCGGAGCACGAGACCGTCACCGACCTGTTCCTGCCGCTCAGGTCGCACCCCGTCGGCTGAAGCGCGCGGCTGCCTGTGGGCCGTCACGGCCGGGCTTGTTCCCGGCCGTGACGGCAGCTCCCGGGCGTTCGCCTCAGCTCGCGGCGAACTTCAGGAGCTTGGCGGCCTCGAAGTTCTGCACGCCGCTGCCCACGCGCTTGGTGGTGTAGAACAGCACGTAGGGCTTGGCGGAATAGGGATCGCGCAGCACCCGCACCCCGGCGCGGTCCACCACCAGATAGAAACGGCGGAAATCGCCGAAGGCGATGGCGAAGGCATCGGCCGCCATGTCCGGCATGGCCTCGCTCTCGGCCACCGGGAAGCCGAGGAGGCTCGCCGGCTGGCCCACCCCGGCGGGCGGGGCCCAGAGATAGTTGCCGTTCTCGTCCTTCAGCTTGCGCACGGCGCCTTGGGTCTTGCGGTTCAGGACGAAGGTGGCGTTCTGGCGATAGCCGCCCTTCAGCGCATAGACGAGATCGATGAGCGGATCGGCCGGCGTCGCCGAGGGGAAGGCGCCGGCGGTGCCGGTGGCCACATAGCCCACCTTGTCCCAGGCCCAGGCGCTGTCGGCCACCTTGGTATAAGCGAGGAAGCCCTTGGGCTTGGCGACGCCATCGCCGGTGACGAAGGCGGTGCCCTCCTGCTCGGCGAAGGCGGCGTCCACCTCCTGCGCCAGCCACTCCTCGATGTTCACCTGCGCATCGTCCAGCAGCGCCTGGGTCGCCGCCGGCATGGCGTAGAGCTCCATGGCGGGGAAGGCCAGCTCGGCCAGCACCGGGCTGTCGGTCTGCGGGCGCGCGGCGGTCTCGGCCGCCCAGCCGGAGGCGGGGCCCGACGTCATGAACGGCTTGCGATAGGTGCCGGCGCCGATCACCCGCACCGTGGCGAGGGCGCGGATGGGCGAGAGCGCGGAGAGGCGCCGGCCGATCTCCTGCTCGGCCTCGTAGGGCACGAGATAACCACCATCCGCACCCGAGCCGGCGGACAGCGCCTTCGCCTCCAGCGCCTTCAGGCCGCCGGCCTCGCCGTGGCGGGCATAGGTGTCGAAGGCCGCGCCGTGCTGGGAGGCATCGGCCGTGCGCTCGGGCGCGGCGCCCAGCGCCGGGCGGCGGGCCTTGGTGGCGAGGGCATCGAGCCGCGCCTGGTGGGCGTCCAGCGCCGCATCGATGCGGGCGAGCTGCTCGGTGGTGAGCACGTCGGCACCGCGGCGCTCCATCTGCGCGAGGCGCGCGTCGTTGGTCTCCTTGTAAGCCTCGAAGGCGGAGAGGAAATCGGCGACGGCGATGCGCTGCTCGGCACCGGCCACCTTGGTTTCGGGAGCACCCGGGTGGATGCTTCGTGTTTCGGGCAAGCCCTGGTGGGCGCCAATGTTCAGCGACATGGGAAAGACCTTCTGTTGAGAGGCATCAGGCGCCGGCAGTGGCGCGCAGGCGGGCGGCGGCCGCCGTGAGCAGGGCGGCCGGCGAAGGGGCCGGGCGCCGGACGCGGGCGTCCGGCTGCATGGGGAAGGTGACGATGGACACCTCCCACAGGTCGATGCGGGCGATGCGGCGCAGGCGGGTGCGCGGATCGGTGCGCGCCGACACCGCCTTGAAGCCGATGGAGAGGCCATCGAGCGCGCCGTCGCGGATCAGCGCCGCCACCTCCCGCGCGCGGGCGACGAAGGGCGAGAGCCGGCCCCGCGCATAGAGGCCGCGTCCGTCCTCGATCAGGTCGGTCCACACGCCGATGGGCTCGGCGGGATCATGCTGGTAGAGCATGCGCACGCCGCCCGCGCCCTGGCGGGCGAGGCTCGCCGCGAAGGCGCCGCGCTCCACCAGGTCGCGGCCGAGGTCCGGCACCTCGAACAGGCAGGCATAGCCCTCGATCGCGTAGCCATCGGCCGGAAGATCAGAGGCCGCCATGGCTCACGCACCCCCGCCGGGCGCGGCGGGCTTCTTGCGGCGGCGGCTCTTTTCCAGCCGCTCCAGCGTGGCCACGAACTCGCGAAAGACGGTGCCGGCCGGGGCGGCGGGCGCAGGCGGCCGGGCCTTGATTTTGGTGGGCGTGTTTGCAGGGCCGCCGGTGAGCGCGCGGATGCGCGGCGCGGACGCCTTCTGGAACGGCGATCGCATGGGTGTCTCCGAGGACGTGTTGAGAGGTCAGGAGAGGTCGTCGAAACGCGCGTTGAAGCGGGCGAGCTCGCGCACCAGCTCATCCATCCGCGCATTGGCGCGGGCGAGCTCATTGAGCGTCCGCCACAGGCCGGCAGTGGCCGCCAGCGCCCACAGGAGCAGCGCCAGATGCGCGAGATCGCCCCGCTCGGCGAAGGTGCGGATGAGGGTATCCATGGGGGGACTCGCATGGCCGGAAAGTCGAAGAGTGGATGTCGGTGGCGGCGCTCTCCCCTCTCCCCTCGCGGGAGAGGGGCCGGGGGTGAGGGGGGAAGCCGCGCCGGCCCACCTGATGCGGGGACAAAAGGCGAAAAAGCCCCCTCACCCCAACCCTCTCCCGCGAGGGGAGAGGGAGGCCTATCCGGCGAGGACGGCGCGGAGCGAAAGCGTGCGCGAACCTCGCGCCCCGGACGCATGGAGCGTCAGCGGAATGCGAGCCGGGGCCCAGCGCAAAAGACCGCCGAAGGCGCTGCTTGAACGCTCTCTCCCCTTGCGAGAGAGGGTTGGGGTGAGGGGTGTGTCGCCGTTTGCCCGAAGGTTGGGATTACGACGCCAGCCCCCTCACCCCCGGCCCTCTCCCGCGAGGGGAGAGAGGAGAACGGCACGCTCGCGCCCGGATCAGCGGGGAGCGGGGCGATAAAAGCGGTGCGCAGAATTTCGAGCGGCACCCTACCCCTGATACCCCACCGCCGCCCGCTTCTCCGCGTCGCTCAAAAAGTCCGCCGCCCCCACCCGCGCCCACAGCTCCGAGCGTTCGGCGGCGAGGGCTTCGATCTGGTCGAGGTCGGGCACCAGCGTCAGGCCGCCGCCGAAGGCCGGGGCGAGCCACAAAGCGAGGGCGTCGCACACGCGGCGCACCAGCGGCACCACGCTCTGGCGCCACAGGGCGCGGTTGGCTTCGGCGTAGTTGGCATAGGTGTTGTCGCCGGGAATGCCGAGCAGCATGGGCGGCACGCCCACGGCCAGCGCGATTTCCCGCGCGGCGGAATTGCGGGCGGCCTCGAAGTCCATGTCCTTGGGCGAGAGGGAGAGCGGGCGCCAGTCCAGCCCGCCTTCCAGCAGCAGCGGGCGGCCGGCATTCACCGCGCCCTGGAAGGAGGCTTCCAGCTCGCCCTTCAGCCGCTCGAACTGCTCCTCGGTGAGCGCGCCCGTGCCGCCATAGACGAGGGCGCCGGAGGGCCGGGCGGCGTTGTCGATGAGCGCCTTGTTCCAGGCGCTCGCCGCATTGTGGAGATCGAGCGCCTGCGCCGCGGCCTCCAGCGGGGCGAAGCCGTAATGGTCGTCCAGCGGGTTGAAGGCGGAGAGGTGCAGGATGGGCGGCACGTCGGCGCCGGGCACCAACGTGTCCTGCGCGATGCGCACGGTCTGCGCGCCCAGCGTGTAGTCGAACGCCTCGGGCCAGCCGTCCGGCCCCGGCACCACGCGCACCCGGTCCGGCCGCAGCAGATGCAGCTCGCGCACGGCGCCCTCGAGGGCCACCGCCTCCACATAGGCGTTGCCGGCCACCAGCAGGTGGCAGCCGATGGCCTCGAACAGCGCCGCGCGGGTGAGGCGCGGGTTGGGCCGGGCGAGGAGATCGAGGAAGGGGTGGGTGTCGTGCTCGCGCCCATTCACCGTGAGCACCAGCGGCACGGTGGCCGCCGCTTCGCCGATGAGCCGCACGGCGCGATAGGCGATGGCGTTGCGGGCATAGCCCTCGCGGGCCAGCGAGGCATAGTCGCGGGGCGTCCAGCGCGGCCGGCCGGCGGAGAGCAGAGCGATGAGGCGCCCGGTGCGGCTCGCCTTGGCCTCCTCGGGCGCGCGGCGGAAGGGGGCGAGGAGGCTTGCCAGCATGAGGGGGCTCCGAAATGAAAACGGCCGCCCCCCAAGGCCGCTCATCCGCGCAGACCGGGGCTTCTGCGGGACGTGCGGATCAGGGAGCGGCCGGAGGGTGCGAACCGGCGAACCGGCTGCAGGCCACAGGATGGCCGGCGGGGCGGCCGGCGTCAGACGATGCGCGAAACGGCGACCGGCATCAGCCGGCGCAGCGAACAGGTGGTCAGTCGGCGCGATGGGGCAACAGGGCGTCAGCCGGCGCGACGGGGCAAAAGGGCGTCAGCCCGCTCGGCGCGGATAATCGTGATGGCGCGGCGGCAGACGGTGATAGAGGCTCGCCACCGCCACCAGGCAGATGGCGCCGGCAATGACGATGCCGGACAATTCGAACGGATCGATGGGCGAGGCCGCCATCAGCACCGGCACGGCGCCGGCGGGCGGATGCGAAACGCGCAGCAGCAGCATGGCGAGGATGGCGAGACCCACCCCCAAAGCCGCCGCCCACCAGGCACCGGGAAACAGCAAGGCGAAGACGATGCCCACCGTGACCGACAGGGCATAGCCGCCGATGACATTGGCCGGCTGCGCTAGCGGCGAGGAGGGATGGCCGAACAGCAGCACCGCGCTCGCGCCGAACGGCGCGATGAGCAGCGGAAGGCTGGTGAAGGCCGCGGCGCCACCGACAAGGCCCATGCCGAGCATGCCGCCCGCGCCGGACTTCAGCCCGACCTGGACGGAGCCGCAATGGGGCTCATGCCGTGCGAAAAATGCTTTCCAATGATGTCTCATGGCTCCAGACGGGGCAGAGAGGGCCAAGGGAAGGCAAATGTCTGCACACAACACTGTCATGCAGCCTCATTTGTAGGCACATGATGGACGTATTCTGGATGCCACGCAAGCGTCGTCACCGGAAAGGCGCCAACAAACCGGTTCGCGCTGGGGCAGCACAGGCGTAGAATGAATGCGGGCCGTGGGTTGGGAGCAGATCGGGAGGGCGTTATGCTCTATGCCCTGGTCCTCATCGTCACGACCACCACGGTCCAGCCCGCGGCGACATCCGCCATGGGCTATGCGGGCGGCCCCTATGCCGGCGCCCGGTTCGTCACCACCGAGACCTCGCAGCAGATCGTCGGCTATTTCCGCAGCGAACGCGGCTGCCTCGGCGCCAGCCTGAAACGCAACGAGCGATGGCCGGACTTCGCGCCCGGACAAAGCGTCACCGGCCTGTGCGTGCAGGTGGAGATTCCCGTCGGCGGCATCGTGGCCGGCAGCTGAGGCCTAAAGCCCCCGCACCCGCGGCGCGCCGGCCCTCGGGCCGAGCGCCAGCGCCGTCACGGCCCACACCAGCGCGTCGAGCCGGTCGGGCGAGCGGCCGGAGGAGAGGCCATCCGTGCCGAAGTCGCACATCTCGTCCTCCAGCTCCGGGAAGGCGCCGGCGTGGCGGACGCGGGCCTGTTCGTAGAGGGCGGCCACCGGCTCGGCGCGCAGGAATTTGCCGCGCGTGGCGCGCACCTGCTCCACCGGCACGGCGGGGTCCACCTCGGCGATGACGGCACGCACCATCTCGCCGCCCTGGTTCACCTCGGCGACGATGCGATCGGCGGAAAAGCGGTGGAACAGCGCCACCGCCTTCGCCGCCCATTGCGCCGGGCGCAGGCCCTGCGCGGTGGCGTCGGCCAGCACATGCACCACCCCCGCCCCATCGACGCCCGCCGCCACGAGGCCGCAGGAATCGGCGCCGGCGCGGGAGGAGGCGGGCGGGTCCACCGCCACCACGATGCGGGCGAGCGGCGGGGCCTCGGCCTCGCGCAGCGCCTCCAATTGGGGGCGGGAGAACAGCGCGTCCGGCCGGTCCTCGATGATCTCGCCGTCCAGCTCCTGCCGCCCGAGGCGGGTGCCGCCATAGCGGGACATCACCTGCCCGAGGAAGGTGGGGGCGAGGTGGAAGGCATTGTCCGCCGTCTTCGCCCGGCTCACCGCCGTGGCGGGATCGGCGAGGAGGCGGCGCAGCAGCGCGGTGGGGCGCGGCGTAGTGGTCACCATCTGGCGGGGCTGGGCGCCGAGGCGCAGCGCGAATTGCAGCATGTCGAAGGTGGCCTCGCCGCGCTTCCATTTCGCCAGCTCGTCCAGCCAGGCGGCGGCGAATTGCGGGCCGCGCAGGCTCTCGGGATCCTCAGCCGAAAAGCCCTGCGCCACCGCGCCATTGGGCCAGACGAGGCGGCGGCGCGTCGACTCCCAGCGCGGACGCTCGCCGCGCGGATGAACGGCGAGGACGCCGGAGACGCCCTCCACCATCACCTCGCGCACATCGGCCATGGTCTCGGCGATGAGCGCGATGGGGCTCACGGGAGCCGCCGCGAAGGGCGCGGTGCCGGAGGCGAGGCCGCGCACCCATTCGGCGCCGGCCCGCGTCTTGCCGGCCCCGCGCCCGCCCAGCACCAGCCAGGTGGACCACGGCCCGCCGCCCTGCGCTTCCAGGGGCGGAAGCTGGTCCGGCCGCGCCCACAGGGCCCAGTCGGCGAGGAGGCGGCCGGCGTCTTCCTCGGGCAGGCTCTCAAGAAACGCCCGGGCCGTCCCCTCCTTCGCGCAGGCGATCAAGGCGGCGCGCAAGCTCGCGGCGGAAGGTGTCGAGGTCTCGGACGGTGCCATCTTGGTCCTTCGCCTTGCGCCGTTTCTTCGCCTCGGCCTCGAGCGCGGTGAGTTCGCGCAAAGTGCGCGCCAGCACGGCCAGCGCCCGGGCATCCTTCTCGGGTTCGGGGCGCGGCGCCTCACTGGGGTCGGCGGCGCGGGCGAGGCGGTCCTCGATCTCGTTGATCTGCCGCTCCGCCGCCCGCCACAGCCGCTTGAGCAGGCCGCGCCGGTCCGGCTTGCCGGAGGGGGTGCGGGACGGCTTTTCCGTGCGCGCCTTCGCCGGCTGCCCGCCCGCGGGATGGGCGGTGCGGCGCGGCACGGGATTGAAGAGGAAGGTGCCGTCCGGCCCCATCTCGCGGTCGATCCAGTAATAGACGCCGGCGCTGGAGAGGCCGGTCTGCCGGCGGATCTCCGCCATGCTGGCCCCCTCCAGATAAAGCCGCCGCGCCAACGCCCCCCGCGCCGGACGCGCGGATGGCACGGCGCTGCCGTGAGGCTGCTCCATGGCTGGACCCCCGAGATGAGGAGGAAATGAGCGGTGCGCCTGTTCGGCAGGACGTCCGCCCCCCACCGCCGTCATGCCCGGCCTCGTGCCGGGCATCCACGTCGATCCGATGGGGAAGATGGCCGAGAACTGGCGCCCGGCCCCACCACGTGGATGGCCGGGACAAGCCCGGCCATGACGGCCTGTCTGGGGCCATGCCGCCGGCCTCGGCCGTCAGGCACACGTCTCGAACATGGGGAAAAGATACCCAGGCAGCGCACCGCTGTCAAGGACTAAAATCCCAAAATCTTTCCCTCACCCCAGCATCACACGGTCCCGCCCCGCCAGCTTTGCCAGATAGAGCGCGCGGTCGGCGCGGCCGTAGGCTTCGGAGAAGGTGTCGCCGGGGGGTGTGAAGGTGAGCCCGGCCGAGAAGGTGTAGGTGAAGTCCGGCAGAGCCGGCAGCGGACGGGAGGCGCGCACGCGGGCGAGGAGGTCGCAGACGCGGCGCTCGGCGTCCGAGAGGTCGGTCTGCGGCAGCACAAGCATGAATTCCTCGCCCCCCACCCGGCCGAAGCAGTCGGCGCGGCCGATGGCGGCGACCATCAGGGCGCAATAGGCGCGCAGCAGATCGTCGCCGGTCTGGTGGCCGAAGCGGTCGTTCACATGCTTGAAATTGTCGAGATCGATGACGCAGAGCGCGCCGCCGGGGCCGTGCGGCGCCATCATCTCGTTGGCGCGATGGATGGCGAAGCGGCGGTTGGCGACGCCGGTCAGTTCGTCGGTATGGGCGGCGCGGAGCGCATGGTCGCGGGCCTGCCGGATGTCGCGCGTATCGACGCGGAAGGAGGTGACCTCCACCCCCACGGTGAGCATCCAGCCGTCCGCGTCCATGGTCTCGTTCACCAGCAGCCAGCGGCCGTCCTTGAGATCGGTCTCGAAGCTGCGGAAGCGCATCTTGCCGCGACGCGACTTGGCGGAGGCGAGCCAGGTCTCGAAATCGTCGGCCTTGATGATGATGCCGGTCCCCGCCGCATGGCTGCGCCGGACCAGTTCCTCCCAGGTGGGGAGATCGCCCTCCGGAATCCCGAAGGTGGCCCGCAGGGCCGGGTTGGCGTAACGCAGCCGGTCGGTGGGGTCGTAAAGGGCGACGAGCAGCGGCGTCGCCTCGTAGAGGGCGCGCATGCGGGTCAAGAGGTCGGGCACGCCGTCTTCGGCGCCCGCATTTCCGAAGTCACGGATGTCGAACATGGCCGGGCGGAGCATACTGCAAGAGCAGGCGCGACGGGCAGTGGTTTTGTAGCACCTGCTGCCTGCTTTCCTGCCGCCTGCTTTCGGGTGAAACGGAAGCTTGAGCGCGCCGGGTCCCCGGCTGCCTTAGAGCCCCTGCCCTAGCCCCGTGCGGCCATGACGGCGGGCGGCGCCTCGCCGTCCACCTGGATGCGGTTGCGGCCGCCCATCTTGGCCATGTAGAGCGCGCGGTCGGCGCGGCCATAGAGATCGGTGAAGGTGGTGCCCGGCCCGCCCGTGGCGATGCCGGCGGAGAAGGTGTAGGCGAAATCCGGCCATTGCGGCAGCGGCCGCGACTGGCGCACCAGCGAGAGCATCCGCTCCACGATGAGCACCGCCTCCGCCGCCGAGGTCTGCGGCAGCACCAGCACGAACTCCTCGCCGCCGATGCGGCCGAAGCAATCCTTGCGGCGGATGAGGCCGTTGATGCGGGCGGCGAAGTCGCGCAGCACCGCATCGCCCGCGAGGTGGCCGACCAGATCGTTGATATATTTGAAATTATCGAGGTCCAGCACGCACAGCGCCCCGCCCAGCGCGCCCGGCGCGAGCATGTCGTCCACCCGCGCGGTGATGAAGCGGCGGTTGGCGATGCCGGTGAGGTCGTCGGTCTGCGCCTCCTTGATGGCGCGGTCGCGGGCCTGCCGTACATCCCGCCCGTCCGCCTTGAGGGTGGTGATGTCGCTGGCGATGCAGAGCATCCAGCCGGAGGCGGAGACGCTCTCGGTCATCAGCAGCCAGCGGCCGTCATAAAGGTCGGTCTCGAAGGAGCGGTAGGGCACCTTGCCGCGACGCGAGGAGGTGGAGACCAGCCAGGCGTCGAAGTCGGGCGCGGCAATGATGGTGCCCCGCCGCTCGGCATGGTTGCGGCGCATGATCTCCGCCCAGGTGACCTCCTCCCCCGGCGCCAGGAAGAAGGCGGCCCGGAACGCGGCGTTGGCATAGCGCAGGCGATCGAAGGAATCGTACGCCGCCACCAGCACTTGCGTGGCGTCGTAGAGGGCAGCGAGCTGGTCGGGGACAAGGATCATACTGCAAGCATTATACCTGATGCTTGGCCGTTTGGGGGCGCAACGATCCCGGTTGCGCTGCGTGCTGCTGTCTCAGCCAAAGGGCGGGGGCGGCGGCGCCATGGAAAGCGGCTTCGCGCTGCGGTATGGAGAGGGGTGGCGCGCTGGCGCGTCGCTCTGGAGGGTCCGCGATCCCATGTTTCCGCCCGGCTTTCCGTCCGGCCTGCCATTTCTGGTGCCGCTGATGCTGGCCGCCTGCCTGATGGTGCCGGCCCACGCGCTCGAGGCCCAATGGCCAGACACCGCTTCCGCCCGCCAGCAGGCGCAGGAGCTGGTGGAGGCGCTGAACGCCGACCTCCTCTCCCATCCCAGCGCCACCGCCACCCTGGAGCGCTGGTGCGCCACCCGCGGCATCTCCGATCCGTCCAAGGTGGTGGCCGAGCGGGTCTACGAGCGGGAGGGCGCCGCCCCCCCGGAGGTGCGCGCGCTGCTCGGCGCCGGACCCGACACGCCGGTGCGGCACCGCCGGGTGCGGCTGGTGTGCGGACCCACGGTTTTGTCGGAGGCGGATAACTTTTATCTGCCGGAAAAACTGACACCGGACATGAACCAGGTGCTGGACACCACCGATACCCCGTTCGGCAAGGTGGTGAGACCCCTCGATTTCCGGCGCAAAACCCTCGATTCCACAGTGCTGTGGATGCCGGCTGACGAGACCGGCTTCAAGCCCGCCCCCGGCGCCGCGCTGCCCCTGCCGGCCTTCGTGCTGAGCCACCGGGCGGTGCTGACCCTGCCCGACGGCACCCCCTTCAGCGCCCTGATCGAGCGCTACACTGCGGGCATCCTCGGCCCCCCGCCATCGCGCTGAAGCGCCTCGCCGGGGGCCTTTCCCCCTCCCGCGCGGGGAGGAGGAAAGTTCCGTCCTTTCAGATACTTGTCAGTCCGTCTGCGCCTCGGCGACGGCCACGGCGGTCATGTTGACCACGCCGCGGGTCGTCACCGACGGGCCGAGGATGTGGGCCGGCTTCGCGGTGCCCATCAGGATGGGTCCGACCGGCAGGGCATCGCCCAGCACCTTGATCATGTTGAAGGCGATGTCGGCCGCGTCGAGGTCCGGCATCACCAGCACATTGGCCACCCCGGTCAGCCCGGAATGGGGGAAGGACTTCTTGCGGATATCTTCCACAAGTGCTGCATCCGCCTGCATTTCTCCGTCGACCTGAAGGTCCGGGTCGCGCTCGCGGATGATGGAGAGGGCCGAGCGGACGCGCTTGGCCGAGAGCGTCTCGTGGCTGCCGAAATTGGAGTGCGAGAGCAGCGCCACCCGCGGCTCCAGACCGAAGCGGCGGACGTGGGCAGCGGCCAGCACCGTCATCTCGGCGAGGTCCGCGGCGGTAGGCTCGGTCTGGATCTGCGTGTCGCAGATGAAGAAATTGCCCTTGGAGGTGATGAGCAGCGAAAGCGCCGCCAGTTCCTTGACGCCGGGGGCGAGGCCGATGATATCGCGCACCTGCCGGAGGTGGCGCACGAAGCGACCCTCGATGCCGCAGAGCATCGCATCCGCCTCGCCGCGATGGACGGCCAGCGCCGCGATCACGGTGGGATGGGTGCGGACCAGCGTGCGGGCGGCATCCGGCGTCACGCCGCGGCGGCCGGCCACCTCGACATAATCGCGCACGTAGTCGCGGTAGCGCGGATCGTCCTCGGGGTTGATGAGGTCGAAGTCGCGGCCGGGCTGGATGGAGAGGCCGAAGCGCTTCAGGCGGGTATCCACCACGCTCGGGCGGGCGACGATGATGGGCCGGGCGATGCCTTCCTCGACCACCGCCTGGACGGCGCGCAGGACGCGCTCGTCCTCACCCTCGGCATAGATCACGCGCTTGATGGACTGCTTCGCCTTGGCGAACAGCGGACGCATGATGAAGCCGGAGCGGAACACGAAGGTGTCCAGCCGGTCGATATAGGCGTCCATGTCGGCGATGGGACGCGTCGCAACGCCGGTGTCCATGGCCGCCTTCGCCACCGCCGGCGCGATGCGCAGGATGAGGCGCGGATCGAACGGCGAGGGAATGAGCGAATCGGAGCCGAAAGTGCGGCTTTCACCGCCATAGGCGCGGGCCACCACGTCCGACGGAGTCTCGCGGGCGAGCGCGGCGAGGGCTTCCACCGCCGCCATCTTCATCTCGGCATTGATGTCGGTGGCGCCGACATCCAGCGCGCCGCGGAAGATGTAGGGGAAGCACAGGACGTTGTTGACCTGGTTCGGGAAATCCGACCGGCCGGTGCAGATCATGGCATCCGGGCGCGCCTCGCGGGCGGCCTCGGGCATGATCTCGGGCATGGGATTGGCGAGGGCGAGGATGAGCGGCTTGTCCGCCATCTTCTTCACCATCTCCGGCTTCAGCACGCCGCCGGCGGAGAGGCCGAGGAAGATGTGCGCGCCTTCGATCACCTCGTCGAGGCTGCGCTTGTCGGTCTTCTGGGCATAGATCTCCTTGTAGGGATCCATGAGGGTGTTGCGGCCGTCATAGACCACGCCCTCGATGTCGGTGACCCAGATGTTCTCCTTCTTCGCGCCGAGCGTGACGAGGAGGCCGAGGCAGGCGAGCGCGGCGGCGCCGGCGCCCGAGGTGACGATCTTCAGATCCTCGATCTTGCGATTGCCGATCTCAAGCGCGTTGCGCACGGCGGCCGCGACGATGATGGCGGTGCCGTGCTGGTCGTCGTGGAAGACCGGGATCTTCATGCGCTGGCGCAGCTGGGCTTCCACCTCGAAGCACTCGGGCGCCTTGATGTCCTCGAGGTTGATGCCGCCGAAGGTGGGCTCGAGCGCGCTCACCACGTCCACCATGCGCTCGACGGTCAGGGCATCGATCTCGATGTCGAACACGTCGATGCCGGCGAATTTCTTGAACAGGACGGCCTTGCCCTCCATCACCGGCTTGCCGGCGAGCGGGCCGATATTGCCGAGGCCGAGCACGGCAGTGCCGTTGGAGACGACGCCCACGAGATTCGAACGGATTGTCAGCTCGGCGGCCTGCAGGGGATCGGCGGCAATGGCCTCGCACGCGGCGGCGACGCCGGGCGAATAGGCGAGCGCCAAATCCCGCTGATTCCCGAGGGGCTTGGTGGCCTGGATCTCAAGCTTTCCTGGCCGCGGCGTGCGATGGTAATAAAGTGCGCCCGAACGCAGATCATCGGAAATGTTGGACGCCATGCCCCTCCCCCTTCGTGAATAACGAACGTCGCGGAAAATCGGGCGGCAACCTAACTGCCACGCATGCTTATGTCACGGTGGACCGCACAAATTAGGTTATGTTGCGCACGCATGACGGGTCTGACGGGCGCAGGTGCCGCGATCTTGGGCGGGTCTGATGACTGCCCGCGACGTGAGCGCCCGGAATCCGGCCGTTTGGCCGCGCGGCAGGCGGTTTAATGCGGGCATTGGCCCGAAAGGAATGGACATGACCGAGGGGAAGGCGGGGCGCGGAATCGGGACGAAGGTCGCCGTTGCGATCGGTATCGTCGCCGTGCTGGGGGCGGGCGGCTGGTTCGGCTTCGCCGCCTGGTCGCGGGCCAAGGTGCGGGCGGAAGTGGACCAGGCGTTTGCCGGCATCCGCGCGGCTGGCAGCAAGGCCTCCTTCACGGATGCCGGCTTCGACCCCACTGACCGCGCCGTGACGGTCTCGGGCATCGCCATCGCCTCGGCCGACGGCACCGCCGCCGTGAAGATCGCCCGCCTCGTGGCGCGGGGCAGCGAGAAGCCCATTGACCGGCGCGTGACGCTGGAGGCTCTCGACCTCGACGGCGTGGAAGTGACGCTCACCGGCGACGCCGCACAGGGCGGCATGGTCAGCTACAGCCTGCCGCAGGTGATGATCGACCGCTACAACGGTCCCATGACCCTGATCGCCGCCGGTGAAGGCGGCGGCGCCTATGGCGCCCTGCGCGTCGCCCTGCGCCAGCTGGCGGCGACCACCGCCGCCAAGGTGACGATCCCCGAAGCGCGGGTGCGCATGGCGCCGGCCGGCGCGCCGCCCATGGAGGCCACCTACACCAATCTCGCCGCCGAAGGCATCAATGCCGGCGCGATCCGCAGCCTCATCATCGACCGCTCGACCGCCGCCTATGTGCTGCCCGGCGCGGCGCCCGCCGACGGCCAGGGCACCCCGGCGAAGTTCAACCTGCGCATCGAGGGGCTGGTCGCCGCGCAGATCGACACCGCGCCGCTGCTGCTGATGACCCAGCCGGGCGGCCCCGTCGGCAAGGCCGCCGACACCTATGGGCGCATCTACGGCAAGGTGGTCACCGGCCCCTACGTGATCTCCCAGGAAGGCGGCGCCACCCAAGGCGGCGCCTCCATGCTGATGGAGAATTTCGCCATCCGCCCCTCGGCCTTCGATGCCGGGCGGCTGGCGAAGTTCCAGGCGCTGGTGACGAAGCCGCCGGCCAATCCGTCCGTCGAGGACAGCCGCCGCGCCGCCGAGCTGCTGCGCGACACCATCGGCGGTCTCTCCTTCTCCACCATCGCGGTCACGGAGGCCTACACCACGGACAAGGGTGAGACCGGGCATGTGGGCCTGATCCGCATGGACGGCCTCGCCAACGGCGTGCTCGACGGGTTCGTGCTGGAGCGGGCGGACGGCAAGACGACCGAAGGCGGCACCGGCAAGATCGGCCGCCTCGCCGTGCGCCAGCTCGATTTCAACCAGCTGGCCGCGCTCGCCGCCGAGGCACAGAGCCCCTCTCGCACCACAGCGCTGGTGCTGTTCCGGGTGATTTCGGGGCTCGACATCAAGAATCTGGAGGTCCCCTATGGCGAGGGGGACGCCAAGGACGAGCCGGTGAAGATCGGCAATCTCTCGCTGTCCTGGGGCGGGTCGCTGGGCGTGCTGCCGTCCTATGTGGACTTCGCGCTGACCGATGTCTCCGGGCCGATCCGGCCGGAGGATGGCGAGCCCTTCACCTATCTCATCAACGCTGGCATGAAGCGGGCCACGGTCTCCCTCGGCGCCAAGGCTTTCTATGACGTCAACGAGAGCAGCCTGACGCTGGCCCCCATCACCACCGAGGTGAAGGACGCCTTCCGCGTCACCATCGAGACCAAGCTGTCCGACGTGCCGCAGTCGGCCTTCTCCGACGCTGGCAGCTTCGTCAACGAGCTGCCGGCCATCGGTGCCGGCCCCGTGACGGTGACGTTGACGGACCTCGGGCTCGCCAAGCTCATGTACGCCCAGTTCGCCAAGGCGGCCGGGATGAGCGAGGCGGACTACCGCGAGCAGGTCCTCTCCCTCGCGGAGGCCTTCGCCGCCGAGATGGAGGAAGGCATGCCCGAGATGGCGCCGGTGGGTGCCGCCATGGTGTCGTTCCTGCGCAATCCGGGGACGCTGAAGGTGACGGCGAAGCCCAAGGGCTTCGTGCCCCTGATCGCCCTCGCCTCCTCGGGCGACCCGACAGTGCTGCTGGAGACCTTCACCTTCGAGGCGACCGCCACGGCGCCCTGAGTGCGCTGAAGCGCACGACGGGATGAACCGGCTTCAGGCGGCGCCCCTCAGCGGGGGCCGCCGGTCGTCGCGCTGAGAAAAGCCACCAGCTTCAGGATCTGCTGCTGAACGGCCATGTTGACCGCTTCCGGCGGATTTTCCTGCACCTGCACCATCTTCCGGCCGAGGGGGCTGCCATAGAAGGCGGCCAGCTCCTTGAGCTCGGACAGGCTGTAGGAATCGGCGTAATAGCCGGCGAAGACCCCCACGAGGTCCTCCCGGATGCTCGCGGACTCCGTCGTGAGCGCGGCACGCGCAGCGTCCCGCTTGTCGGCGGGAAGCTTCTCCGCCGCCTGGCCGATCATGCGGCCGAAATGCTTCTCAAGGCCGGGAACGACGGCAAAATCGACCACCTGCCGCGCCAGCGCGGCCTTGTCGGATGCCTCGTCCGCGTGGGCGGCGGCGGGAATCAGCAGCGCCGCGACGAGCAGCACCGCGCGAAAGGTCTTCATGGGGCTTCCTCCCGAGGAAGGCCCTGCGCTCTCCGCGCATGTGCCTCCCGCCGGGCAGCTATGCCACCGAAGACGCCCGCCCTCCAGCCCCTTGGTCCCCGCGCGTCAGCCCTTGGCCTGCGGCGCGGGGCGGATGTGGAGCTCGCGCAGCTGCTTCGGGCTCGCTTCGTTGGGCGCACCCATGAGCAGGTCGAGCGCCTGCTGGTTCATGGGGAAGATGGAGATTTCGCGCAGGTTGGTGGTGCCGCACAGGAGCATCACGATGCGGTCCACGCCCGCCGCCATGCCGCCATGGGGCGGGGCGCCATACTGGAACGCGCGGTACATGCCGCCGAAGCGCTCTACCACGGTCGCCTCATCATAGCCGGCCAGCTCGAACGCCTTCACCATGGCCTCGGGGCGATGGTTGCGGATGCCGCCGGAGGCGATCTCGTAGCCATTGCAGGCGATATCGTACTGGAACGCCTTGATGGTCAGCGGGTCCTGCGTGTTCAGCGCCTCGAGCCCGCCCTGCGGCATGGAGAAGGGGTTGTGGGAGAAGTCCACCTTCTTCTCCTCCTCCGAATATTCGTAGAAGGGGAAATCGACGATCCAGGCCAGCTCGAAGCGGTCCTTGTCGACGAGGTTCAGCTCCTCGCCCACCTTGGTGCGGGCAAGACCGGCGAACTTGACGAACTTGTCCGGGTCGCCCGCCACGAAGAAGGCGGCGTCGCCGGCCTTGAGGCCGAGCTGTTCGCGGATCGCCTCGGTACGCTCGGGGCCGATATTGTTGGCGAGCGGGCCGGCGCCCTCCCCGCCTTCGCGCCACATGATGTAGCCGAGGCCCGGCTGGCCCTCTCCCTGCGCCCAGCTGTTCATGCGGTCGCAGAAGGCGCGGGAGCCGCCGCCGGGGCCGGGGATCGCCCACACCTCGTTCTTCTCCACCTCCAGCATGCGGGCGAACACCTTGAAGCCCGAACCGCGGAAATGGTCCGACACGTTCTGCATGACCAGCGGGTTGCGCAGGTCCGGCTTGTCGGTGCCGTATTTGCGCAGGGCTTCCGCATAGGGAATGCGCGGCCAGTTCTTGGTCACCGGCTTGCCGCCAGCGAACTCCTCGAACACGCCGGTGATGACCGGCTCCATGGCGGCGAACACGTCTTCCTGCTCAACGAAGCTCATCTCCAGGTCGAGCTGGTAGAACTCGCCCGGCAGGCGGTCGGCGCGCGGGTCCTCGTCGCGGAAGCAGGGGGCGATCTGGAAGTAGCGGTCGAAGCCGCTCATCATGATGAGCTGCTTGTACTGCTGCGGCGCCTGCGGCAGCGCATAGAACTTGCCGGGGTGCAGGCGGCTCGGCACCAGGAAGTCACGCGCGCCCTCCGGCGAGGAGGCGGTGAGGATGGGCGTCTGGAACTCGAAGAAGCCCTGATCCTTCATGCGCCGGCGCATGGCATCGATGATCGCGCCGCGGGTCATGATGTTGCGGTGGAGCTTCTCGCGGCGCAGGTCGAGGAAGCGGTACTTGAGCCGCGTCTCTTCCGGATATTCCACGTCGCCGAACACCGGCAGCGGCAGCTCGGCCGCCGGGCCGAGCACTTCCAGCTCGAGGGCATAGACCTCGACGGCACCGGTGGTCAGGTCCGGGTTCTCGGTGCCCTCGGGGCGCGGACGCACCTTGCCGTCGATGCGGATCACCCATTCGGAGCGCGCCTTCTCCGCGCCCTTGAAAGCGGGGCTGTCCGGGTCCACCACCACCTGGGTGAGGCCGTAATGGTCGCGCAGGTCGATGAACAGCACGCCGCCATGGTCGCGGATGCGGTGGCACCAGCCGGACAGGCGGACGATCTGGCCCACCTCGGCGGTCGAAAGCGCGCCGCAGGTATGTGAGCGGTAACGGTGCATGGGGTCGCCCTTTCAAGGCTGAACGGGGAAGACACGGGGCGAAAGGCCCTGCAGCCCGGACGCCCGCGCGCAGGCCATTGGCGCGCACCGGACGCCCGAGGCGCCGCTTGCGCGCCGGGCGCCGCGTCACCGCGCGCCACGGCTCGAAAGTCCGCGTCTAAGGCGGGGCGAAGGTGCATGCGATCCCGCCCGTGTCAAGCGCGCAGTCTTGTTCAGCCATGTGCGAAGGATGTACGTTCGGTGCTGCCGTGTCTCAATCGATGGGTCGTGCGGGTGCGGGCGTGACGGAGAGCGAGGCCTGGATGGAGACGCCGAACGGGCGCGAGACCGGGCCGCAGGACGTGGCTGGACCAGCCCTACACGGGCCTTTGTGGCTGGCCCTGATTGCTGCGGCCCTGATCGGCTGCGTCATCGCCGCCACCAGTCTCCTCGTGACGAATCTGTGGGACGATGGGACCGCCGATCGCGCCCGTGAACTCGAAAACCTGGCCGTGACGCTGTCGGAGCAGACCGCCCGGGCGTTCCAGAGCGTCGGCCTCATCCAGGACGACCTCATCACCCATGTCCGGGAAAGGGACATCGAGACACGGGCCCAGCTCACGGACGCCATGTCGACGGAAGACGTTCATTCCCGGTTGCGGGAGAAGATATCCGGGCTGCCCTTCATCGATGCCGTCACCGTCATCGACCAGACGGGCCAGCTGCTCAATTTTTCGCGCTATTGGCCCATTCCCAAGGTCAACGTGTCCGACCGCGACTATTTCCTGGCCCTCGAAGGGATGAAGGGACCGGATATCTTCCTGAGCGAGCCGGTCCCGAACCGGGGGAGCGGCACCGTCACCATCTATCTCGCCAAGCGCTTCGCCAACAGTTCCGGCCGCTTCCTCGGCTTGGTGCTCGGCGCCATGGAGCAATCGTATTTCGAGCGCTTCTACGGCGGCATCCGGCTTGGACACGACGGCATGATCGCGCTGATCCGTTCCGACGGCGCGCTGCTCGCCCGCCATCCCGGCTCCGCCGGCGTGCCCCCACGCGATTCCGCAGTTCGCGCGCGAACTGCGGCGGCGGTGTTCGGGACCGGCCAGATGACCCAGCTCCCCGCCGGAACGCTGGATGAAAAGGCTCGCATCGCTGCCGTCCACCCCGTGAGCGATCTGCCGCTGGCGGTGGTGGTGAGCGACAGCGTCGCCGCTCTGGATATCCTCATGTGGCAGCGCGCGACGCCGCTGATCGTCGCCGCCGGGCTGCTCTGCCTCACCATCGTTCTGGTCGCCTGGGGCCTCGGCCGGCATCTGCGGGACGAGCGAGCCTTCGCCGTGACCCAGCACGCCATGGCGCGGATCGACATGCTGACCGGCCTGCCCAACCGCCTTGCCTTCGCCGAGCGCCTGTCCGCGCTGCTGAATGCGCGGGGCGGCGCGACGCCCTTCGCCCTGCTCTATCTCGACCTCGATTATTTCAAGGCGGTCAACGACACCCTCGGCCACGACGCCGGCGACACCATGCTGACGGAGCTCGCCGAGCGCATCCGCACCATGCTTGGCCCGGACGATTTCTCCGCCCGCCTCGGCGGAGACGAGTTCGCCGTCGTTCTGGCGGGAGTGACGCACGAGGCCGAGGCGACGGAATTCGCCCAGCGCCTGATCGAGGGGCTGCGCACGCCGGTCCACATCGGGCTCCACCGGATCATCAGCGGGTGCAGCATCGGCATCGTGATGTCGCCGCGCGACGGGGCCGGGGTTGCCGAACTGCTCAAGAACGCGGACCTCGCGCTCTACCGCGCCAAGACCGACGGCCGCGGCATCGCCCGAGTCTTCGTCGAGGAAATGGAGCGCCTGGTGCGCGAGCGCCGCGAGATGGAGGTGGATCTCCAGACCGCGTGGCGGGAGCGCCAGTTCTTCCTGCTCTACCAGCCCATCGTGGAGGCCGAATCAGGCCGCATCGCCGGGTTCGAGGCGCTGCTGCGCTGGCGGCATCCCGAGCGCGGGCTGGTCAACCCGACCAGCTTCATCCCGATTGCCGAGGAAACCGGGCTCATTCTGCCGTTGGGCGCCTGGGTTCTCACCGAGGCCTGCGCCGCCGCAACCGCCTGGCCCGACGACCTGTTCGTCTCGGTCAACCTCTCGCCGATCCAGTTCCGGGGGGCGGAGGCCTTCCGGCAGGTGCGCAGCGCACTGGAAAGCTCGGGCCTCGCCCCCTCCCGGCTGGAGGTGGAGATCACCGAAAGCACCCTGCTGCACGAGGGGCCGATGGTGCGGGCGACGCTGGAGCAGTTCAGCGAGGAGGGAATCACCGTCGCGCTCGATGATTTCGGCACCGGCTATTCCTCCCTCGGATACCTCAGGACGCTCAGCATCGGCCGCATCAAGGTGGATCGCTCCTTCATCGAGCAGGTGGAGACCTCGCCGCAGAGCCTCGCCATCGTGCGCGCCATCATCGGCCTCGCCCGTACCCTCGGGCTGCGCTGCACGGCCGAAGGAGTCGAGACCGAGGGCCAGCGGCGGCTGCTCACGACCGAGGGCTGCTCGCATCTTCAGGGCTATCTGCTGGGCCGTCCGGGCTCCGCAGAGGAAGCCCTCCGCCGCGCCTGCGCTTCGGCCGCCTGACGCCTTTCCGACAACATCATGCCACATTCCGTTTGCCGAACGCGTCGGCGTGGGTATGTTTGACGGATGGACCCCATCACCTCGACCGAGGCGCTGGCAGCTGCCTGCGAGCGTCTTGCGCGACACCCCTTCGTCACCGTCGACACCGAATTCCTGCGGGAAAGCACCTTCTGGCCGAAGTTGTGCGTGGTGCAGGTTGCATCTTCTGAAGAGGCCATCCTCATCGATGCGCTCTCGGAGGGGCTGGATCTTGCCCCGTTCTACCGGCTCATGGGCAATGAGCGGGTGATGAAGGTATTCCATGCCGGACGGCAGGACATCGAGATCATCTGGCATCAGGCGCGCCTGATTCCCCACCCGGTGTTCGACACCCAGGTGGCGGCGATGGTTCTGGGGTACGGCGACAGCATCTCCTACGACCAGTTGGTCCAGCGCACTGTCGGCCACAGCCTCGACAAGTCCTCACGCTTCACGGACTGGTCGCGCCGGCCGCTGAGCCAGGCGCAGATCACCTACGCCATCGCCGATGTCACGCACCTACGGGACATCTACATCAAGCTCACGGCGGACCTCGACGCCCGCGGTCGCGGCGAGTGGGTGGGCGAGGAGATGCACGTCCTCACCTCCCCCGCCACCTATGAGCAGCATCCCGAACAGGCGTGGGAACGGCTCAAGTCCCGCGTCCGCAAGCCGCGCGAGCTCGCGGTGCTGGTGGAAGTCGCCGCCTGGCGCGAGCGGGAGGCCCAGACCCGCGACCTGCCGCGCGGCCGGGTCATCAAGGACGAGGTGATCGGGGAGATCGCGGTACAGCAGCCGCAGACCCCGGAACGCCTCGCGGAGCTGCGCTCCCTGCCCAAGGGCTTCGAGCGCTCGCGTTATGGCGAGGCGGTGCTGGAGGCGGTGAAGCGCGGTGTCGCCCGCGATCCCAAGACCCTGCCCCGCATCGAGCGCGACAAGCCCCTGCCCAACGGCGCCAGCGCCACGGTGGAGCTGCTGAAGGTGCTGCTGCGCATGACGGCGGAGCAGAACGCCGTCGCCGCCAAGGTGATCGCGACGACAGAGGATCTGGAGCGCATCGCGGTGAGCGACGAGGCCGACGTGCCGGCGCTGAAGGGCTGGCGGCGCGAATTGTTCGGCGTGCACGCCCTCGCGCTCAAAGCCGGGCAGCTCGCCCTCGCCGTGGACAAGGGCAAGGTGGTGGCGGTCCAGAAATAGCCGCCACCGGGCCGCCGCACCTCAGAGGTGGTCGCGCAGGCCCTTCACGAAGCTGGAAAGCCCCGTGAGCCGCCGCCGCTTCAGCCGCTCCGCCTGGAGGATGGCGGTGAGCTTGGCGAGGCTGTCTTCCACGTCGTGATTGATGATGATGTAGTCGTATTCGGTGTAGTGGCTGATCTCGTCCGACGCCTTGGCCATGCGCTGGTGCACGACCTCCTCGGAATCCTGCGCCCGCGACCTCAGCCGCTGCTCAAGATCGGCAGCGGAGGGCGGCAGGATGAAGACCTTCACCAGGTCCTGCTGCGCGCTCTCGCCCAATTGCTGGGTGCCCTGCCAGTCGATGTCGAACAGCACATCCCGCCCGGCGGAGAGCGCCTGCTCCACGGCCCCGCGCGGGGTGCCGTACAGGTTCTCGAACACCGTGGCGTGCTCCAGCAGCTCGCCTTCGTCGCGCATCCGCTGGAAGGTGTCGCGATCGACGAAGAAATAGTCCTTGCCGTGCTCCTCGCCCGGCCGCGGCGCGCGGGTCGTCACCGAGACCGACATGGTGATGCGGTCGTCGCTCTTCAGCAGCAGGCGGGACAGCGTGGTCTTGCCCGCGCCAGAAGGGGAGGAAAGCACCAGCATCAACCCGCGGCGCGCCAGAACCCCGGAGCCCGGCTTCCAGCCCGGCAGCGCGAAGTGCGACGACACGGAAGATGAGGCGGAGTTGGGCATCGCGGCGGACTTCACTCTAGGTTCTGGATCTGCTCGCGGAACTGATCCACGAGCAGCTTGAGGTCAAGCCCGATCTGCGTAAGCGCCACGGAATTGGACTTTGAGCACAGGGTGTTCGCCTCGCGGTTGAACTCCTGGGCGAGGAAATCCAGCCGCCGCCCGACCGGGCCACCCGCGGCCATCAGATCGCGCGCGGCAGCGATGTGGGCGACGAGGCGGTCGAGTTCCTCGCGCACGTCGGCCTTGGTGACGGCGAGAATCGCCTCCTGGTGGAGACGATCCGGATCGAGGGAGGCGGCCTCCATCAGCACCCGCACCTGATCGGCGATGCGCGCCTTCACCGCCTCGGCCGAGCGCTCGGGCAGGCGCTCGGCGCGGGAGACGAGGCCTGTGATGGAATCGAGCCGCTCGGTGAGGACGGAGTTGAGGGCGCTGCCTTCCCGCTCGCGCATGGTGCCGAGCTCGGCCAGCGCCCGGTCGAAGGCGTCCAGCACGGCGGCCATGAGGGCGCGGCGCTCCTCCTCGCTGTCCTCGGCCTCGGTGATTTCCACCATCCCCTTCACAGCAAGAAGCGAATCAAGGGTCGGCGCGGCGGCGCCGAGGCGGCGCGCGCTCTCGGCCATGGCGCGGTAGAGTGCCTCGAGCGCGCCCTGGTTGACGCGGACGGTGGAGGCCTCACCCTCACGGGTCGCGGTGAGATTGGCGGCGACGGAGCCACGGGAGAGCACCTGCCCGGTGCGGCTGCGCACGTCCGATTCCAGTGCCTCGAAGCCGGGCGGCAGGCGCAGGCGCAGGTCGAGGCCCTTGCCGTTGACCGAGCGCACCTCCCAGCCGAAGCGCCACGGCCCGTGCGAGCCGGAGACGCGGGCGAAGCCGGTCATGCTGGCGAGCGGCGTCCTCGGCTCCACCTTCCCGGCCGAGACCGCTGCGCGCTTGATGATCGGTCCCGCGGCCATTGCCGTCTCCGTGTTGTTCAGCGGCCAGAAGCGGCCGGAGGGGTCGCGGCCGAAGGTGTGGCGGCCGGCGCGGCGGGCGGCTGCCCGCTTTGCGCCGGGGCTGCGCCCTGCTCGATCGCCCGCCAGCGGGCGACGTTCTTGTTGTGGTCGGCCAGCGTCTCGGCGAAGGCGTGCCCGCCGGTGCCGTCGGCGACGAAGAACAGATCCTTCGTCTTCGGTGGGTTGGCCGCCGCCATCAGCGCGTCCTTGCCCGGATTGCAGATGGGGCCGGGCGGCAGGCCGTCGATGGCATAGGTGTTGTAGGCGGTCGCCGTGGCGATGTCGGTGCGCGAGATCGGGCGGCCGAGCGAGCCCCTGCCGCCGACGATGCCGTAGATGATCGTCGGATCGGACTGAAGCCGCATCTTCTTGGTCAGGCGGTTGACGAAGACGGCGGCGACCTTGGGCCGCTCGTCGGCCTGCCCGGTCTCCTTCTCCACGATGGAGGCGAGGGTGACGAGCTCCTGCGGGCTCTTGAGCGGCACGTCCGGCGCGCGCTTGGCCCAGATGGTCGCGAGCAACTTCTTCTGCGCGTCCGCCATCTCCTGCAGCACCGCGTCACGGGTCATGCCGCGATGGATGCGATAGGTCTCGGGCAGCAGCGTACCTTCCTGCGGCACGGCGGGGGTGCCGGTGAGCAGGTCATTGTCCATGAGCCGCTTGACCACCTGCTGGCTGGTCAGTCCCTCGGGGATGGTCACCTGGTGGAGCACGACCTTACCGGAGGCGATGGTGTCGATGACGCTCGCCACCGACTGGCCCGGCTTGAACACGTATTCGCCCGCCTTCAGCGAGGCATCCGGCCGCGCGATCTTCTGCCCGGCAACGAACAGCACCCAGCTCTGGACCACGCCCTCGCGTTCCAGAATTTCGGCCATGTCGCGCACGCCGGCGCCGCGCGGAATGTTCACCACCTTCTCGGTGGTCAGCGGGCCCGGCTCGGTGAAGGCGCGCTGGCCGTACCAGCCGGCAAGCCCCACCCCAACGAAAACGAACAGCAGGAAGGTGAAGATGCCGCTGCCGATGGTCACCGCCGGATGCCGCGCGCTGCGCGAGGGCTTCGGCGGCTTGGGCGGAGGACGGCGCGGCGGTGCCTTGCGCTGCTTCGAACTGCGGGCGGGACCGGTGGGCATCGGAGGAGCGGACGCGCTGGCATCGCCTGGACCAGGACCGCTTGGAGGTGCGGGCGGACGGACCTGCCCCTTCGGCAGAAGCGGCGATTCCTCACCAGCGCCGGTGTGAGATTGCGCCACGGCAGGCTCGGAAGATGCCGACGTGGGGGCTGCCGCACCCCCGGCCTCCCCCGGCTCCTCGCGCGTCGATGATCCGTCGTTGGACTGGGCCATCCCGGGCTCCCTTGTCGTCGGCGAAGGCTCCCGCCATGTCGGCGGGGCAGTCAGCCACCTTTTGGCGGCTTGCTAAAGGGACATTCGGGCGTGACGGGGGCAGGCTGTCCCAGCGTCGTGCGGCCGGGCACGAGCCCGGCCGTCGGGCCGCATCAGGCGGCGTAGCGGCGGAAGACCAGTGACGCGTTGGTGCCGCCGAAGCCGAAGGAATTGGAGAGCACGGCGTCGATCTTGCGCGGCTTGGGCGTCAGCGGCACGAGATCAATCGGCGTCTCCACCGACGGATTGTCGAGATTCAGCGTCGCCGGGGCGATCTGGTCGCGGATGGCGAGGATGGAGAAGATCGCCTCCACCGAGCCGGCGGCCCCGAGCAGGTGGCCGATGGATGACTTGGTCGACGACATGGCGGTCTTGGCCGCCGCATTGCCGAGCAGCCGCTCCACCGCCTTCAGCTCGATCTCGTCGGCCATGGTGGAGGTGCCGTGGGCGTTGATGTAGTCGATGTCATCCGCCGTCATCCCCGCGCGCTTCAGCGCCGCCGACATGCAGCGATAGGCGCCGTCGCCGTCCATGGACGGGGCGGTGATGTGGAACGCATCGCCCGAAAGGCCGTAGCCGACCAGCTCGGCGTAGATCTTGGCACCGCGGGCCTTGGCGTGCTCCAGCTCCTCAAGCACCACGACACCGGCGCCCTCGCCCATGACGAAGCCGTCGCGGTCCTTGTCGTAGGGGCGCGAGGCGTGGATGGGGTCGTCGTTGAAGGCGGTGCAGAGCGCCTTGCACGCGGCGAAGCCGGCGATGGAGAGCCGGTTGACCGGCGATTCGGTGCCGCCCGCGACCATCACGTCGGCATCGCCGAGGGCGATCAGACGGCCGGCGTCGCCGATGGCATGGGCGCCGGTGGAGCAGGCCGTGACCACCGCGTGGTTCGGTCCCTTGAGGCCGTGCTGGATGGAGACGTAGCCGCCAGCGAGATTGATGAGCCGGCCAGGAATGAAGAAGGGCGAGATACGGCGCGGGCCGCGATCCTTCAGCAGCAGAGACGCATCCGCAATGCCCTCGATGCCGCCGATGCCGGAGCCGATCAGGACGCCCGAGGCGATCTGGTCCTCGTACTCCGTGGGATGCCAGCCGGCATCGTCCAGGGCCTGGGTGGCCGCGGCCATGGCGAAGACGATGAATTCATCGACCTTGCGCTGTTCCTTCGGCTCCATCCACTGGTCGGGATTGTAGGTGCCGTCGGACCCGTCGCCGCGCGGAATGTTCGCCGCGATCTTGCACGCGAGGTCGGACACCTCGAAATGGCTGATCGCCTTGACACCGCTTTCGCCGGCAAGAAGCCGCCGCCAGGTCGGCTCGACGCCGCAGGCGAGCGGCGTCACCATGCCGAGGCCGGTGACGACAACACGTCTCATGGGAAAAACTCCGGGAGGCGGGCGATCAGCGCGCCTGGCGCGCGGCCCGGTGCAACAACGGCCGCGGGCGCCAGGCGCCACGCGACCGCCAGATGGACACGCGAATGGATCAAGCCGCGTTCTTTTCCAGGAACTTGATCGCGTCGCCCACAGTCAGGATGGTCTCGGCGGCATCGTCCGGGATCTCGCAGTTGAAAGCCTCCTCGAAGGCCATCACGAGTTCCACGGTGTCGAGGCTGTCGGCGCCGAGATCGTCGATGAAGGAGGCGCTCTCCGTGACCTTCTCGGGTTCCACCCCCAGATGCTCCGCGACAATCTTCTTCACCCGCTCGGCGATGTCACTCATAGATCGAACCCTCGGTTGTTCGGATAATCCCGTTGCCGTTCGGCGGCTGGAGGAGGGCATAATGCCTTTTTTCCGCCGTGCCCAGCCCCCCTCCGTCGCGAAGGAGACGAGATTCCGTCGGTCCGTCCTCGCGCCGCGCGCGGATGGTGGAGCGCGTGAACGCCCGCGTGCCCCCGGCCCAGCAATTGGGCTCGTTAGCACACTCCCTGCGGCAAGGCCAGCAATGCACGCAAAGGTAAGGAGAAAGGGTGCCCTTGCGCCGGCTCACCTGCGCCTTTAATGGCACGAAAGGGGAACATCATGGCTTCTGACACAGATCGATCGGATCGCCTCGCCGCCGCATTGCGCGCCAATCTCCAGCGCCGCAAGGCGCAGGCCCGCGCGCGGCGCACGCCGCTTGAGGAAAATCCCTCGCCCGCGGCTTCCGGTGGAAATCCCGCAACGGGTGGTAGCAGCGCCCCGTCCGAGGGGAAGCCCGCGATTGTGCCGGACGGCGAGGCGGGCTAGAGCTTCTCTCTTACATCCGCTTACGGCCGGCTCAGGGGGGCGCCGCCCGCAAGGCAAGGACAGGACGGCATGGACAAGATTCGCATCGTCGGCGGCAACGAGCTGAAGGGCACCATCCCGATCTCGGGTGCGAAGAACGCAGCCCTGCCGCTGATGATCGCCAGCCTCCTGACCGAGGAGAAGCTGATTCTCGAGAATGTGCCGCGTCTCGCGGACGTGGCGCTGCTGCAGCGCATCCTCGGCAATCACGGCGTGGATATCACCACCAACGGCAAGCGCAACGGGGACGACCCCTATGCCGGCCAGACGCTGGAGATCGACGCCCGCGTCATCGTGGACACCGTCGCCCCCTACGAACTCGTGTCGAAGATGCGCGCCTCCTTCTGGGTGGTGGGGCCGCTGCTCGCCCGCATGGGCGTCGCCAAGGTCTCCCTGCCCGGCGGCTGCGCCATCGGCACCCGGCCGGTGGATTTCCACCTCGACGCCCTGCGCGCACTTGGCGCGGACATCGAGATCGACGCCGGCTACGTGCTGGCCAAGGCGCCTCGCGGGCTCACTGGCGCCCGCATCGTTTTCCCGAAGGTGTCGGTGGGCGCGACCCATACCGCGCTGATGGCCGCCGCCCTCGCCCGCGGCGAGAGCGTGATCGAGAACGCTGCGCGCGAGCCCGAGATCGTCGACGTCGCCGACTGCCTCATCAAGATGGGCGCGCGCATCGAGGGGGCCGGCACCTCCACCATCCGCATCGAGGGCGTGCCGCGCCTCAAGGCCGCCCGCCACGCGGTGCTGCCCGACCGTATCGAGACCGGCACCTATGCCATGGCCACCGCCATGACCGGCGGCGACGTGATGCTCGCCGGTGCCCGCCCGGACCTCTTGGAGGACGCGCTAGAGACCCTGCGCCACGCCGGCGCGGAGATCGACGCCACCAACGAGGGCATCCGCGTGCGCCGCAACGGCGCCGGCATCCTGCCGGTGGATGTCTCCACCGCCCCCTATCCCGGTTTCCCGACGGACCTTCAGGCCCAGCTGATGGCCCTGATGACCAAGGCCAAGGGGCGCTCGCGCATCACCGAGACCATCTTCGAGAACCGCTTCATGCACGTGCAGGAGCTGGCCCGCCTCGGCGCCCGCATTCACCTCGACGGCGACACCGCCGTGGTGGAGGGGGTCGAGCGCCTGACCGGCGCCCCGGTGATGGCCACCGATCTGCGCGCCTCGGTCTCCCTCGTCATCGCCGGCCTCGCCGCCGAGGGCGAGACCATGGTCCAGCGCGTCTACCACCTCGACCGCGGCTTCGAGAAGCTGGAAGAGAAGCTGTCGCGCTGCGGCGCCGAAATCGAGCGCATCAGCGCCTGAGCGGGGCGCGGAACCGCCCGCGCCTGCTTTTGTTGTCTGGCCTTTCAACGCTATCAGGGTGGCGGAAGAGCCGTGAGCATCCCCAACATCATCACCTTGCTGCGCATCTTCCTGGTGCCGGCTGTGGTATGGGCCATCGCGTCCGGCGAGCCGCTGCTCGCCTTCTGGCTGTTCCTGGCCGCCGGCATCTCGGACGCGCTCGACGGCTTCATCGCCAAGCGCTTCCACATGCAGACGGAGCTGGGCTCCTACCTCGACCCGGTGGCCGACAAGGCGCTCCTCGTCTCCATCTACGTGACGCTGGCGGTGGTCGGGCTCATCCCGCGCTGGGTCGCCATCGCCGTGGTGTCGCGGGACTTCATGATCATCGGCGCGGTGGTGCTGTCGCTGGTGATGGCGAAACCGGTGACGATCAGTCCGCTGCTGATTTCCAAGGTCAACACTGCGGCACAGATCAGCTTCGCGGCGATCGTGCTGGCCACGGCCGGCTTCGGCGTGACCGTGCCCGGCCTGTACGATCTGGGGCTGGTGCTTGTCGGCCTCTTGACGGGCCTTTCCGCCGCTGCCTATCTCGCCGCATGGACGCGCCATATGGCAAGCTGAGGGGCAACGGTTCAGGATCGGCGCCTCTTCGGGCGGCCGGTTGAAAGGCGCAAGGTGATGGACGGCGACCGCACCCGCATGCCGGAACTCCGCAGCGACCCCACGTCGCCGGCGCGTCGCGGTGCCGCGTTTGCCCGGCTTCCCCGCATGCCCGTGCCGATCCATTCCGGGATGGAGGGAACCTCCGTGCGCATCCAGGCCCGCTTCTGGGTGGGCGCGCTGCTGCTCACCGCCATCGTCCTGTGGCTGCTCTCCGGCATCCTCCTGCCGTTCGTGGCGGGCATCGTGCTCGCCTACTTCCTCAATCCGGTGGTCGCGCGCCTCGAGCGCATCGGCGTCGCACGCACCCTCTCCGCCCTCGTGGTGGTGGGGATCATGCTGCTGCTGGTGATGCTGTTCTTTCTGCTGGCGCTGCCCATCCTGTCGTCCCAGCTGTTCGAGTTCATCCAGCGCCTGCCGTCCTATGTGACGCGCCTTCAGGGCCTTCTGACCGAAGAGAACCGGGAATGGCTGAGCGGCATCGTCGGCGATCGCCTGCCCGACATGCAGCGCTCCATCTCCGACCTGATGACCCAGGGGGTGAGCCATGTGCTGAGCCTGCTGTCGTCGGTCTGGTCCGGCGGGCAGGCGCTCCTCTCGCTGTTCGCGCTGCTGGTGGTGACACCGGTGGTGGTGTTCTACATCCTGTGCGACTGGAACGAGATGGTGGGGCTGGTGGACCGGCTGGTGCCGGTGCCGCACCGCCCGGTGGTGCGGGGCCTCGCCCGCGCCATGGACAATGCGGTGGCCGGCTTCGTGCGCGGCCAGGCGACGGTCTGCCTGCTGCTCGGCGGCTTCTATGCCGTCTCCCTCTCCATGGTGGGGCTGAATTTCGGCCTGCTGATCGGCATCGTGTCGGGGGTCATCACCTTCATTCCCTATGTGGGGTCGCTCACCGGCTTCGTGCTGGCCATGGGCGTCGCCATCGTCCAGTTCTTCCCGGACTGGAGCATGATCGGCACCGTGCTCGCCATCTTCGTCGCCGGCCAGACCATCGAGGGCTATGTGCTCGCGCCGAAACTGGTGGGCGACAGCATCGGCGTGCATCCGGTGTGGCTGATGTTCGCCCTGTTCGCCTTCGGCTATCTCTTCGGCTTCGTGGGCCTGCTGCTGGCGGTTCCGCTCACGGCCGTGGCCGGCGTGCTGGTGCGCTTCGCCATTGCCCGCTACATGCAATCCTCGCTCTATCAGGGCGCGGCGGACGATGATCCGCCCGCCGAGACGCGCTGACCCGATGCCCCGCACCCCGGCCGAGCCGCCGCGACAGCTTCCCCTCGATCTGCCCAACCAGCCGGCCCTGCGCCGCGAGGACTTCCTCGCCGCGCCCGGCAATGCTGCGGCGCTGGCCCTGATCGACGCCTTCCCCGACTGGCCGTCGCGCGTCGCCTGCCTCGTCGGCCCGGAAGGCGCGGGCAAGAGCCATCTCGCCGCCATCTTCGCCGAGCGATCGGGCGCCCTGACGCTCGCCGCCTCGGACCTCGTGCGGGAGGCGGTACCGGCGGCCCTCGCCCGCGACGCGCTGGTGCTGGAGGACCTCGACCCCGCCACCTTCAGCGAGCCGGCCCTGTTCCACTTGCTCAATCTCGCCCGCGAGCAGCAGGCCTACCTGCTGATGACCGCGCGCACGCCGCCCTCCGGCTTCACCCTCGCCACCGCCGACCTCGCCTCCCGGCTGCGGGCCATCCCGGTGTTCGAGATCGCGCCAGCAGACGATTCCCTGCTCGCAGCCGTGCTGGTGAAGCTGTTCGCCGACCGCCAGCTCGCGGTGGATGAGGCCACCGTGCAATATCTGCTGCTGCGCATCCCGCGCTCGGTGGCCGGCGCCCAGCGCATCGTCGAGGCGCTCGATCAGGCGGCGCTGGCCGCCCGGCGGCCGGTGACCCGCGCCCTCGCCGCCCAGGTGCTGGCGGCCGGTGACCCCACGGACGAGGCCCACGCCGGGGCCGATCCGGACGCGGACGATTGAGGAGCGCGCAAGGCCGGCCAATGTCATAGAGTGGTCATCCAAGCCAGCCATGGTCCGGCCGGTTTCCGCCAATACGGCATGAGGGAGCGACGGGAGCGAATGGGAATGAACGAGGCTGTGGCTCTCTCCGACACCGAGGTCGTCTCCGAAGTGGAAAGCCCGCTCGCGCAGTCGTCGCAGCGGTTCATCAACCGCGAGATTTCCTGGCTCGGCTTCAACCGCCGCGTGTTGGAGGAAGCGGAGAACCGCAATCATCCCCTGCTGGAGCAGTTGCGCTTCCTCTCCATCTCCGCCAACAACCTCGATGAATTCTTCATGGTCCGCGTCGCCGGCCTGAAAGAGCAGGTGCGCGAAGGCGTGCAGACCCCGAGCCCGGACGGGCTCACCCCCTCCGAACAGCTGACCACCATCCTCAGCGCCGCCGCCCAGCTGATCTCGGACCAGCAGGGTCGCTGGCGCGAGCTCAGGCGCGACCTCGCCGGAGCCGGCATCGTGCTGATCGATGGGCCGGACGGGACGCACGAGGACATGGAGGTGCTGGACCGGCACTTCCTCAATCATGTCTTCCCGGTGCTGACCCCGCTGGCCATCGATCCGGCCCACCCCTTCCCGTTCATCCCCAATCTCGGCTTCTCGCTGGCCCTCCAGCTCGTCCGCCAGTCGGATGGGCGGGGCATGAACGCGCTCATCCGCATCCCCGCCAAGGTCGACCGCTTCATCCGCCTACCGGACCAAGGCACCGGCACGCTGCGCTTCATGACGCTGGAGCAGATGATCGGGCTGTTCATCGCGCGGCTCTTCCCCGGCTATGCGGTGAAGGGACAGGGCGTGTTCCGCGTCATCCGCGACAGCGACCTTGAAATCGAGGAAGAGGCGGAAGACCTCGTCCGCCTGTTCGAGACCGCGCTGAAGCAGCGCCGCTACGGCGAGGTGATCCGCATGGAGGCCGACGCCGCCATGCCGGAAGAGCTGCGCACCTTCGTCGCCCGCGAACTCGGCGTGAACGACGACGAAATCTTCGTGGTCGACGGCGTGCTAGCGCTGAACGAGTTTTCCCAGCTTGTCTCGGTCGACCGCCCGGACCTCAAGTTCCAGGCCTACAACGCCCGATTTCCCGAGCGCATCCGCGACCACGGCGGAGACTGCTTTCTCGCTATTCGCGAGAAGGACATTCTGGTTCACCACCCTTATGAATCCTTTGACGTGGTGGTTCAGTTTCTGCGCCAGGCCGCCCGCGACCCCAATGTCGTCGCCATCAAGCAGACCCTCTACCGCACCTCCTCCGACAGCCCCATCGTGAAGGCGCTCGCCGAGGCGGCCGAAGCCGGCAAGTCGGTGACGGCGCTGGTGGAGTTGAAGGCGCGCTTCGACGAGGAAGCCAACATCCGCTGGGCGCGCGACCTGGAGCGGGCCGGCGTGCAGGTGGTGTTCGGCTTCATCGAGCTGAAGACCCACGGCAAGCTCTCCATGGCGGTACGCCGGGAAGGCTCCCAGCTCGCCACCTACGTGCATGTGGGCACCGGCAACTACCACCCCATCACGGCGCGCATCTACACCGACCTGTCCTTCTTCACCGCCGACCCGGTGATCGCCCAGGACGTGGCCCGCATCTTCAACTTCATTACCGGCTATGCGACGCCGGGTGAACTCGACGCCATGGCCGTGTCGCCGTCCTTCCTCAAGCCGCGGCTGATGAAGCACATCGCGGACGAGATCGAGTTCGCCCGGGCCGGCCGTCCGGCAGCCATCTGGCTGAAGTGCAACTCGCTGGTGGATCCCGAGATCATCGACGCGCTCTATGCCGCCAGCGCTGCCGGCGTTCAGGTGGATTGCGTCATCCGCGGCATCTGCTGCCTGCGGCCCGGCATTCCCGGGCTGTCCGAGAACATCCGGGTGAAATCCATCGTCGGGCGCTTCCTGGAGCACTCGCGCATCTACTGCTTCGGCGGCGGCCACGGCCTGCCGAGCCCGAATGCCATCGTCTACATTTCCTCGGCCGACCTGATGCCGCGCAACCTCGACCGCCGCGTCGAGACCCTGTGCCCCATCACCAACCCCACCGTGCACGAGCAGGTGCTCGACCAGATCATGGTTGCCAACCTGATCGACAACCAGCAGAGCTGGCGCGTCTTGCCGGATGGCTCGTCGGAACGCATAGTCCCGGCGCCGGGCGAGGAACCGTTCAACGCCCATCAGTATTTCATGACCAATCCGAGCTTGTCCGGACGTGGAAAGTCTCTCAAGGATTCTTCGCCGCGCAGCCTCTTCGTCCGCCGCGGAGGCGGGCGCTGAGTTGACGCGTGCACCCGGCCGGCTGTCCCACGGGGCGCCGGTTGCCGTCATCGACATCGGCTCCAACTCGGTGCGCCTCGTGGTGTACGAGGGGCTTAACCGTGCGCTGACGCCGGTCTTCAACGAGAAGGCCCTGTGCGGGCTCGGCCGGGAGGTGCTCTCCACCGGCCGGCTCCCACAGGATGCGGTCGATCGCGCCTTCGCCGCGCTGAAGCGCTTTCGTGCGCTTTGTGACGCGATGCAGGTGGGCGAGGTCCATGCCCTCGCCACCGCCGCGGCGCGCGACGCGCAGAACGGCCCCGCCTTCATCGCCGAGTGCGAGGCCATCTGCGGCACCCGCATCGAGCTGCTCACCGGCAAGCGCGAGGCTGAACTCGCCGCCTGCGGCATCGTCGCCGGCGTCCATGCGCCGGACGGCATCGTCGGCGATCTCGGCGGCGGCTCGCTGGAACTGGTGGACGTGAAGGCCGGCTATGTCGGCACCGGGGTCACCCTGCCCTTGGGCGGCCTCGCCTTGCAGGACCGGTCCTCTCGCTCGACGCGCAAGGCGGAGAAGATCGTCCGCGATACCATTCCCGAGGCGCAGGTTCTGGAAGGCCTCGCCGGCCGCACCTTCTATGCGGTGGGCGGCACATGGCGGGCGCTCGCGCGCCTGCACATGTTCACCAAGGGCTATCCCCTGCACGTGATGCACGGTTACGTGATACCGGCCCGCGAGGCACTGGACTTCACCCGCATCGTCCATCGCGCCGACACCGAGGCGCTGGCCCATATCGACGTGATCTCCGACGCGCGCCGCCCGCTTCTGGCCTATGGCGCGCTGGTGCTGGAGAACATCGTGCGGCAGGGGCGCCCGTCCGAGGTGGTCATCTCGGCGCTCGGCGTGCGCGAGGGCCTGCTCTATTCGCTGCTGCCGGAAGCCGAGCGCGCCGGTGACCCGCTGCTCATCGCCGCCGCCGAGATGAACGTTCTGCGCTCCCGCTCGCCGCTGCACGGCGAGGAGCTGGTGGCCTGGACCGACGGCTTCTTCGCTTCGGCGCCGGTGCTGGAAGAAGCGGAGGAGGAGCGCCGCCTGCGTCGCGCCGCCTGCCTGCTGGCGGATGTGGGCTGGCGCGCCCATCCGGACTATCGCGGCGAGCAGAGCCTCAACATGATCGCCCATGCCGCCTTCGCCGGCATCGATCACCCCGGCCGCGCCTATGTGGCGCTGTCGGTCTATTTCCGCCACGTGGGCCTCGGCGCCGACGAGAGCGACACGCGCATTCTGGAACTCGTCACCACCGGGATGCTGGATCGCGCCCGCATCCTCGGCGCGGCCATGCGGGTGGCCTATGTGCTGTCCGCCGCCATGCCGGGCATCCTGCCCCGCATGCCCTTGAAGGTGCGCGGCGACCAGCTCGCCCTGAGCGTGCCGAAGCAGTTGGTGCCGCTCATCAACGAGCGGGTGCAGAACCGCATGCGCCAGCTCGCCCGCCTTATCGGCCGGGAGCCGGCACTGGAGCAGTACGAGGAGGGCGCGGCGGACTGATCCGCCGCCCCCATCCGGCCGGTCACGAAGCGGTTGCGCGCACGGCAGCCGCGCCGCTCGGATTTCCGCCTGAATTGGCCGGCAGTCTTTCAATCATGAAACAGCTCGTGAACATCTTCGGCGGCATCGCCGGTCTTGTGGTGGCGGGTCTCGTCGGCCTCGCCCTCTTCACACTCGTGGGCGGACTCATCCTGGTGGCAGGCATCGTCATCACCGCCCTGGTCATCGGCGGCGGCGTCTATGCCCTCGTCACCGGGCGCGCGCCCGGCATGAAGCGCGACGGCGGCTTTTCCTTCCGGGTCATCGACCTGCGCGAGACGCGCACCTACGGGACGCCGGACGACAGTGGCATGATCGACGTGACCCCGCCCAAGGATCCCCGCCGCAACGTCTGATCGCCCGCCCTTGGGGGGAAGTTCAGCCGGCTGACTGGTGATATGGTCTGCTCCCTTTGAAGCGGGAGCGGGCTTGGGACATGCACGGGGCGATCGGTTCGGGCGCGGTTCTGGCGGTGGTCGCAACCTGCATCGTGCTGGCGATGCTGACCGTCGTCACCCACGCGATCTCGTTGACGGTCATCCGTCGGCGCCTCACCCACCGGATCAGCGGCAAGGTCTACGCCGACCACGTCTTCGTCGAAGCCGTCATCATCAGCGCGACGGTGCTCAGCCTCAGCCTCGTGCATCTCGCCGAAGTCTGCATCTGGGCGGCAGCCTATGTGCTGCTCGACGCCATCGGCGACCCGCGGGACGCCATCTATTATTCCCTCTCCACCTACACCACGCTCGGCCCCGACGGTGTGACCATCGCCAGGTCCTTCCGGGCGGTGGCCGGATTCGAATCGCTGATCGGGCCGATGATGGTGGCCTGGTCCACGGCCTTCCTGGTGGAATTCGTGGTCCGGATGCGCGGTGGCAACACCGGCACGGGCTGAGCCGTGCCGGTGTCCCTGTAGAGGACTTCCGACCTCAGACGCTGGTCGGGTAGTTCGGGCTCTCGCGGGTGATGGTCACGTCGTGAACGTGGCTCTCGCGCAGGCCGGCCGAGGAGATGCGCACGAAGCGGGCGCGCTCGCGGAACTCCTTCAGGTTGCTGCCGCCCACATAGCCCATGGCCGCCCGCAGGCCGCCGGCAAGCTGGTGGAGCACGGCACCCACCGGGCCCTTGTAGGCCACCTGACCCTCGATGCCTTCCGGCACCAGCTTCAGGGTATCGCGCACCTCGGCCTGGAAGTAGCGGTCGGCCGAGCCACGCGCCATGGCGCCCACCGAGCCCATGCCGCGATACGACTTGTAGGAGCGCCCCTGGAACAGGAACACCTCGCCCGGGCTCTCATCGGTGCCGGCGAGCAGCGAGCCCACCATGGCGGCCGACGCGCCGGCCGCCAGCGCCTTGGCGAGATCGCCGGAGAACTTGATGCCGCCGTCCGCCACCACCGGCGTTCCGGTGGCGAGCGCCGCCTCCACTGCGTCCATCACGGCGGTGAGTTGGGGCACGCCAACGCCCGCTACGATGCGGGTGGTGCAGATGGAGCCGGGGCCGATGCCCACCTTCACCGCGTCCGCGCCGGCATCGATCAGCGCCTTGGCGCCGTCCGAGGTCGCGATGTTGCCGGCGAGGATCTGGGTGCGGTTGGAGAGCTTCTTGATGCGCTCCACCTGGTCCAGCACCTTGCGGGAATGGCCGTGGGCGGTATCCACCACCACGAGGTCCACCCCGGCGTCGATCAGGCGCTCGGTGCGCTCGAAGCCGTCCTCGCCCACCGTGGTGGCAGCGGCCACGCGCAGGCGGCCCTGCTCGTCCTTGGCGGCGCTGGGATAGGCTACCGCCTTCTCGATGTCCTTCACCGTGATGAGGCCGACGCAGCGATCGTCCGCATCCACCACCAGCAGCTTTTCGATGCGGTACTGGTGCAGGAGGCGCTTGGCCTCGTCCTGGTTCACCTGCCCCTCGCGCACGGTAACGAGCCGGTCCTTGGTCATCAGCTCGGCGACGCGCTGGGCGGGATCACGGGCGAAGCGCACGTCGCGGTTCGTCAGGATGCCGACGAGGCGGCCGGCGATGCCGCCGGTACCCCGCTCCACCACCGGAATGCCGGAGATGGAATAGCGCTTCATCAGGTCGAGCGCGTCGGAGAGCGTCTGGTCAGGGTGGATGGTGACGGGGTTCACCACCATGCCCGACTCATACTTCTTCACCTGCCGCACATGCTCGGCCTGCATCTCCGGCGAGAGATTGCGGTGGATGACGCCGATACCGCCGGCCTGCGCCATGGCGATGGCGAGCCGCGATTCGGTCACCGTGTCCATAGCCGCGGAGATGATCGGCATGTTGAGGCTGATGGTCTTGGTGAGCTGGGTGGTGATCTCCACCTGGCCAGGCATCACCTCGGAGGCGCCGGGCGTCAGCAGCACGTCGTCGAACGTCAGCGCCTCGCGGAAGCGCGAGCGGCTGTCGATCGCGGACGAATGCGCAGTCCCATTGGGGGTCGTCATGGCCAACTCCTGGTGGCGGCGCGGAACGCGACCGCTGGATCGGGGCCGGAACGAGGGACTGAGCCGAACCAGCCTTGGGCTGGCCGAAGGGCTCTGGAACCTCGCTACGAGTTGGCAGTGGCCGATACCATGGGTGCGCGACGAATAGAAGACCTGTTGCGAGGGATTCGCCGCAGGGCACGCATGCGCCGGACGAGGGTCGGCGGGGCGCCCGTTCAGCGCGTGACGAGAATCAGCGTGTTTCCCGCTCCGTAGGTCTGCACCAGGGAATAGAGCGTCGCGGCATTGGACGGGTGCAGCCGCACACAGCCGTGCGAGGCCGGCGCACCGAGGCGGCTCACCTCGTAGCTGCCGTGGATGGCATAGCCCCCGTTGAAGAAGATCGAGTAGGGCATGGGCGAGTTGTAGTACTTGCGCGAGAAATAGCTGCGGTACATGCGCTGCGGCCGGTAGGCGCCGGTGGGCGTGACATAGCCGCGGCGGGCAGTGGAGACCGGCCAGGAATATTGCGGCATGCCGTTCACGCTCACGGTCATGGTCTGCCGCGACAGGTCGATCCGCGCCACCACGGTAGCGGTGCCGGCGGAGGCCGGTGCAGCAAAGGCCAGCGTCCAGACGAGAGAGACTGCGAGGAGGAGCGCCGCCAGCCATCTGCCGGAAGCCGGCAACGGCCGCAGCGCGGGCAGATGCCTTGCCTCGGCCCGGCCGGCACAGGGCTGCACAACCAACGGTAGTTTCATGCCCGTTGCCCTCCCGTCAGCCATAGTGCCACGCTTGCGACTGCACGCAAGGTAATGCCGCCCAAAGGACATTGGCTCTTCGCCAACTGCTGGGACTACCTGCCCGTTTCCATCGGGCTCTAGCCCAACTAAGGTCCGCCCGACGGCGGCGGACGTTTCGGGTCCGCGCCTGAAGGAGACCTGCCCCATGGTGATGATGCTGCTCGGCCTCGTGGTCTTCCTCGGCATCCATCTGGTGACGACTGTCCGAGGCCTGCGCGCCGGCCTCATCGCCCAATTGGGGGAAGGTCCCTACAAGGGCTTCTATTCCCTGCTGGCGGCGTCCGGCCTCCTGCTCACGGCCTATGGCTATGCGCTGTGGCGCGCCTCCGGGCCGCTGCAGGTGTGGAATCCGCCGGTCGGGATGCGGCACCTCACGCTGCTCCTGATGCTGTTCGCCGCCATCGCCATCGTCGCCGCCTATGTGCCGAGCCATGTGAAGGCCTGGCTCAAGCACCCCATGCTGGTGGGTGTGAAGACGTGGGCGGTGGCGCACCTGCTCGCCAATGGCGACATCGCCTCCATCGTGCTGTTCGGCGCGGTGCTGGCGTGGGCGGTGTTCGACCGCATCTCGCTGAAGCGGCGCAACCTGCCGGCCCCGGTTGCGCCGAAGAACTGGGCGGGCGACGCGCTGGTGGTGGGCGGGGGGCTGGTGCTCTATCTCGCGCTCGCCTACCTATTCCATCCCTACGTCGTCGGCGTGCCGGTGATGTAGAAGCGGCCATAGCCGCAGGGGAACAAGAACAACGCACAGGTGAGGACGGCTCCCCCGGGAGCCGCGAACGACCCCGGCCGCAGCCCAGACGGCGGCCAAGCCAAGAGGAACGCCATGTCCATTCAGGCCGATGCCCGCCGCATCACCGCGCCCGAGATCCAGGCCCGCAAGGGGGGCGAGCCCATCGTTTCGCTCACCTCCTACCACGCGCATACGGCGCGCCTGCTCGACCGCCACGTGGACGTGATCCTCGTCGGCGATAGCCTCGGCATGGTGATGCACGGGCTGGAGACCACCGTCCCCGTTACCGTGGAGATGATGATCGTGCACGGCCGCGCAGTGGTGCGTGGCACGCAGCGCGCGCTCATCGTGGTGGACCTGCCCTTCGGCAGCTACGAGGCGAGCCCCACCGAAGCCTTCCACACCGCCGCCCGCGTGCTTAAGGAGACCGGTGCCGGCGCGGTGAAGCTCGAGGGAGGCCGCCGCATGGCCGAGACCGTGCGCTTCCTGGTGGATCGCGGCGTGCCGGTGATGGGCCATGTGGGCCTCACGCCCCAGGCCATCAACACGCTCGGCTCGTTCAAGGCGCGCGGCCGCGACGATGCCGAGGCCTCCATCATCCTCGACGACGCCCGCGCCATCGCCGAGGCCGGCGCCTTCTCCATCGTGCTGGAGGCCATTGCCGAGCCGCTGGCCCGCCGCATCACCGAGGAAGTGGCCCCGCCCACCATCGGCATCGGCGGCTCGCCGGCCTGCGACGGGCAGATCCTGGTGCTCGAGGACATGCTGGGCCTCGGCGACCGTGTGCCGAAGTTCGTGAAGAAGTACGCGAACCTCGGCCCGGATATCGAGACGGCGGTGGCGACCTATGCGGAGGAGGTGCGCGCCCGCACCTTCCCCGCCAAGGAGCACACCTACGCCCCGCGTCTGGTGGACAAGCCGGCCAAGGCCTCCTGATGGGGCGGACGCGCTCCGGGGCGGCAGCGCCCCTCGCCCGCCTCGCCCTCACTTTGTCCCTCGCCTTGGCCCCGGCGCTCCTCGGCATGCGCCCGGCGGCCGCGGCGGAGGACTGCCTGCTCGTCACCGACCTCGAAAGCGCGCGGGTGCTGGCGAAGCAGGGGCTGTGCGCCGCGCGGCATCCGCCAAACTCCACCTTCAAGGTGGTGCTGGCGCTGATGGGCTACGACGTCGGCATCCTCAAGAGCGACAGCAAGCCCGTCTATGAGCCCCCGCCCGGCGCGGACCTCGAACGGGAGGTGACGCGCGGCCCCCAGACGCCCCGCTCCTGGATGAAGAACTCGGTGGTCTGGTATTCCGAGGTGCTGGCCGCCGAGCTCGGCCGCGAGCGGATGGCCCACTACCTCAAGATCTTCGCTTACGGCAACGAGAATATGGGCGGCGTGAAGGGCGAGGCGGAGCCCGGAAAGCGCTACTGGATCTCCTCCTCCCTCGTCATCTCCCCGCGCGAGCAGATCGAATTCCTCCGCCGCATGCTGAAGGGCGAGCTGCCGGTCTCGGCCGATGCCGTCGACGAGACCATCCGCATCATGACCATCGACGAGCAGCCCGCGGGCTGGATGACGTTCGGCAAGACCGGCTCGGGCTACGGCCGCTTCCCGGACGGGAGCATCGACCGGTCGCGGCCGTTCGGCTGGTTCATGGGCTTTGCGAAGAAGGACGGCCGCACCGCCGTGTTCGTGCGCTACACCTCCCTCGACATGGCTTCCCCCGAGTCGCTCGGACAGGTGGCCCGGCGGCAGACGCTGGCGGCGCTCGTCCCGATCCTGTCGGCTCAGGTCCCCTGAGCCTGCCGGCGGAGGCCCCCTGAAGATGTAGGCGAGGAGTTGAGCGTGCCGGTCTCCGCCATCGTGTCGGCCTTCGTCGCCGCCCTCGTGGGCTTCGGCGGCACGCTCGCCCTCATCCTCTCCGCCGCTGCCGCAGTGGGGGCGAGCCCGGCGCAGGCGTCGTCCTGGGTCGCGGCGCTCTGCCTCGCCGTGGCGGGATCGAGCGCGTTCCTCTCCATCCGCCACCGCCTGCCCATCATCACCGCATGGTCCACGCCAGGCGCAGCGCTGCTCGCCGCCTTCGGGGCGGGGATCAGCATGGAGCGGGCAGCCGGCGCCTTCCTGGTGGCGGGACTGCTGATGGTGGCCTGCGCGGCGGTGAAGCCGCTCGGCACACTGGTGGCGCGCATTCCCGTCGCGGTGGCGGCGGCGATGCTCGCGGGCGTGCTGGTGCGCTTCGTCACGGCGCTGGCCGAACATGCGGTGAAGAGCCCCGCGCTGGTGCTGCCGGTGGTGGCCGCCTTCTTCCTGACCCGCCGGCTCGCGCCGAGCTGGTCCGTGCCGGCCGCGCTTGTCGCCGGCATTGGGGCGGCCCTCGGGCTTGGCGCGGTCGGCCCCATGCCGGCGCCGGAACTCTCCGCGCTGGTCTGGGTGACGCCGGAGTTCGACGGCGGCGTGCTCATCAGCATCGCGTTGCCGCTGTTCCTTGTGACCATGGCATCGCAGAACCTGCCCGGATTCGCCGTGCTCACCGCCAGCGGCTACGTGCCGCCGGTCCGGTCCATCCTCGCCACCACCGGCATCGCCTCGGTGCTGACTGCGCCGTTCGGCGCCCATGCCTCGAATCTCGCCGCCATCACCGCCGCCTTGTGCACCGGGCCGGACTGCGACCCGGACCCGCGGGCGCGGTGGAAGGCGGGGCCGGTCTATGCCCTGTTCTATCTGCTGCTGGCGGCGGCAGGCGCCTCGCTGGTGGCGGTGTTCGCGGCGCTGCCGCCGGCGCTGGTCGCCACCATCGCAGGGCTGGCGCTGATCGCCCCCCTCACCGGCTCGCTCACCGCGGCGCTCAACGTGGACAAGGACCGCACCGCCGCCATCGTCACCTTCGCCACCACGGCGTCGGGAATCAGTGCCCTCGGCCTCGGCGCCCCGGTGTGGGGACTGACCGCCGGCCTCGCCGTGTTCGCCATGGATACCGTGCGCCGCCGCTGACCGGAGCGCGCCCGAGAGCGAACAAAAGCCCCGTGAGCGGCCCCCTTGAAACGAAAAACCCCGCGGACGATGGACGCCCGCGGGGTGGGAGGATATCGGGCCGGCCGCAGGGCCGGCGACTGACGGCCTAGCTGTTGGCCTTGCGGGCCTTCATCTGCTGCCAGACCGCGATGACCTCGCCGACGAAGCCGCGGCGGAACAGCGAGACGGCGAGGACGAAGATGACGCCCTGGATCACCAGCACCCACTCGCCGAGGCCGGCGAGGTAGTTCTGCATGGTCACGATCACCGCCGCGCCCACAACCGGGCCGAGAACGGTGCCCATGCCACCCACCAGCGTCATCAGCACCACCTCACCCGACATCTGCCAGGCGACGTCGGTGAGCGAGGCGAGCTGGAACACCAGCACCTTGGTGGAGCCAGCGAGACCCGCCAGCGCCGCCGAGAGCACGAAGGCCAGCAGCTTGTAGTGATTCGCCCGGTAGCCGAGCGAGATGGCGCGCGGCTCGTTCTCACGGATCGCCTTCAGCACCTGCCCGAAGGGCGAGTGGATGGTGCGGTAGATGACGAAGAAGCCGAACAGGAAGATCGCCAGGACGAAATAGTAGAGGTGGATGTCCTGGCTGATGTCGATGACGCCGAACAGCGGCCGACGCGGCACAGCCTGGAGGCCGTCCTCGCCGCCGGTGAACTTCGCCTGCAGGCAGAAGAAGAAGAACATCTGCGCCAGAGCCAGCGTGACCATGGCGAAGTAGATGCCCTGCCGGCGGATGGCGAGCAGGCCCGCGAGCAGGCCCAGCACCGCCGAGAAGGCGACGCCGGCGAGGAGCGCGAGCTCCGGCGTGAAGCCCAGCACCTTGGTGGTGTGGGCGCAGATGTAGGCCGACCCGCCGAAGAACATGGCGTGGCCGAACGACAGGAGACCCGTGTAACCCAGCAGCAGGTTGAAGGCGCACGCGAACAGCGCGAAGCACATCACCTTCATCAGGAACACGGGATAGACGCCGAACGGCGCCACCAGCAGCACCGCCACCGCGGCGACTGCGAACAGGATCATGGCATTGGAGCCGGCGCCCGAGGTGGCGGGGGCGGCGGCGGGATGGGTTGCAGAGCTCATCGCTGCGGCCTCACTTCCTGGGGCTGTTCATTTGGCGGTGCCGAACAGGCCGGCGGGCTTCACCATGAGCACGAGGGCCATGATGACGAAGATCACGGTGGACGAGGCTTCGGGATAGAAGACCTTGGTGAGGCCTTCGATGACGCCGAGGCCGAAGCCGGTGACGATGGCGCCCATGATCGAGCCCATGCCACCGATAACCACCACCGCGAACACCACGATGATGAGGTTGGAGCCCATGGTGGGGCTCACCTGATAGGCGGGGGCGGCGAGCACGCCGGCGAGCGCGGCGAGGCCGACGCCGAAGCCATAGGTGAGCGTGATCATGCGCGGCACGTCGATGCCGAAGGCCTGCACCAGGTCCGGACGCTCGGTGGCGGCGCGCAGGTAGGAGCCGAGCTTGGTGCGCTCGATCACGAACCAGGTGGCAAGGCACACCACCAGCGAGGCCACCACCACGAAGGCGCGGTAGTTGGGCAGGAACATGAAGCCGAGATTGGTGCCGCCCGGCAGCGGGTTGTTGTAGGGCAGGCCCGACGAGCCGTACTGCCGGCGGAACAGGCCCTCGAGGATAAGGGCGAGGCCGAAGGTGAGCAGCAGGCCGTACAGATGGTCGAGATGGTACAGCCGTTTGAGCAGCGTCCTCTCGATGACCATGCCGATGATCGCCACCACGATGGGCGACAGCACCAGCGCCCCCCAGAAGGGGATGCCGGCATAGTTCAGCAACATCCACGCCCCGAACGCGCCCATCATGTACTGCGCGCCGTGGGTGAAGTTGATGACGTTCAAAAGGCCGAAGATCACCGCGAGCCCGAGGCTCAGCATGGCGTAGAAGGCGCCGTTAATCAGGCCCAGAAGCAATTGCCCGAACAGGGCCTGGGGGGGAATGCCGAGAAGCTCGAACATCGAAGACCCGTCTCGTCAGGAGGAAACGGCGGAAACCGCAAGCGACAACCGGAACTGAGGGTACCGGAAACGAAGGAGGATCGGGCGGGCCCTGAGGACCCGCCCGGCCCGGATTCTGGATCAGCCCTTCTTGACGAGCGGGCAGTCGCTCTCGGAGAGCGGACGGAACGCCTCGTTGGCGGGGATGGTCGCCTTCAGGGTGTAGTAATCCCACGGCCCCTTGGATTCGGAGGGCTTCTTCACCTCATAGAGATACATGGGATGAATGGTGCGGCCGTCGACCCGCACCTCGCCCTTGCCGAACAGCGGGTCGTCGGTGGGGATTTCCTTCATCTTGGCCACGACGGCGGCGCCGTCCTTGGCAGACTTCAGGGCTTCCACCGCCTTCAGATAGTGAAGCGTGCCGGCATAGACGCCCGCCTGCACCATGGTCGGACGCTTGCCGCCATTGGCCGCGGCGAAGGCGTCGGCGAACTTGCGGTTGGCGTCGGTCTGGTCCCAGTACCACGCTTCGGTCAGGGTCAGGCCCTGGGCGGTCTTCAGCCCCAGCGAATGCACGTCGGTGAGGAAGATGAGGAGGCCGGCGAGCTTCTGGCCGCCCTCGACGATGCCGTATTCCGCCGACTGCTTGATGGAGTTGATGGTGTCGCCGCCGGCATTGGCGAGGCCGATGACCTTGGCCTTGGACGACTGCGCCTGCAGCAGGAAGGAGGAGAAGTCGGCATTGTTGAGCGGCACCTTCACGGAGCCGACCACCTTGCCGCCATTCTCCGCCACCACCTTCGAGGTGTCGCGCTCGAGCGCGTGGCCGAACGCATAGTCGGCGGTGAGGAAGAACCAGGTGTCGCCGCCGGTCTTCACGATCGCCTTGCCGGTGCCGTTGGCCAGCGCCCAGGTGTCGTAGGTCCAGTGCACGGTGTTGGGCGTGCAGGCCTTGCCGGTGAGGTCCGAGGTGGCCGCGCCGGAATTGATGAAGACCTTGTTCTTTTCCTTGGTCACGCCGCTGACCGCCAGCGCGACGCCGGAATTCGGCACGTCCAGGATGACGTCCACGCCATCCACGTCGTACCACTGGCGGGCGATGGAGGTGCCGACATCGGCCTTGTTCTGGTGATCCGCGAAGATCACGTCCACCTTCAGGCCCTTGGCGGCGGCGCCGAAGTCCTCGACCGCCTTCTTGGCGGCCCACACGGAGCCCTGGCCGCCGAGATCGGCGTAGAGGCCCGACTGGTCGTTGAGAACACCGATTTTGACGGGAACCTGGGCCTTGGCGGCGCCAGCGGCAACGACGACGCTGGCGGCGGCCAGCAATACGGCTGCAAGACGCATGATGTGTCCTCCCTCCGGCTGGAACCGGATTTTCTCGCTGTCGGAAACCCGGCGTCAGACGCCGAGAAAGGCTTCGAGACGAGCCGCGTTTTCCGCGATCTTGTCATTTTCCACCATGTCCACCACCCGGCCGTGCTCCACCACGTAGTGGCGATCGGCGACAGTGGACGCGAAGTGGAAATTCTGTTCCACGAGCAGGACCGTGAACCCCTTCTTCTTGAGGTTCCGGATGATCTCGCCGATGTGCTGAACGATCACCGGCGCGAGGCCCTCTGAGGGCTCGTCGAGCAGCAGGAGCTTCGCCCCCGTGCGCAGGATGCGGGCAATGGCCAGCATCTGCTGCTCGCCGCCCGACAGCTTGGTGCCCTGGCTGTTGCGGCGCTCTTCGAGCCGCGGGAACAGCTCGTGCACCTCGTCCACGGTGAGGCCGCCGGGCAGCACCACGGGCGGCAGCAACAGGTTCTCGCGCACCGAGAGCGAGGAGAAGATGCCCCGCTCTTCCGGGCAGATGGCGATGCCGAGCCGGGCGATCTTGTTGGGCGGCAATCCAACCGTTTCAGTGCCCTGATAGCGGATGGAACCGGCGCGCTTGCGCAGGAGGCCCATGATGGCCCGCATGGTGGTGGTCTTGCCCGCGCCGTTGCGGCCGAGCAGCGTCACCACCTCGCCCGGATGGACGTCGAAGGTCATGCCGTGCAGCACATGGCTCTCGCCATAGTGGCCGTGCAGGTCCTTCACCTCGAGGAGGGGAGTTCCGTTAACGGCCATCTCAATGCGCTCCACCGGTGCCCATATAGGCCTCGATCACCTGCGGGTTCTTCGACACTTCGGCATAGGGGCCCTCGGTGAGGATCTCGCCGCGCGCCAGCACGGTGATCCGGTCCGAGAGGTTGGCCACGACCGAAAGATTGTGCTCCACCATGAGGATGGTGCGGTTGGCCGAGACGCGCTTGATGAGGTCCGCCGTGCGGGCGATGTCCTCGCGGCCCATGCCGGAGGTGGGCTCGTCCAGCAGCAGCATTTCAGGCTCGAGCGCCAGCGTGGTGGCGATCTCCAGCGCGCGCTTGCGGCCGTAGGGCAGCTCCACCGCCAGATGCTTCGCGTATTGCGTCAGGTCCACGTCGGCAATCAGCTCCATGGCGCGGTCGTTGAGCGCATCGAGGCTCTTCTCCGACTGCCAGAAGTGGAATGAGTTGCCGATGGGCCGTTGCAGCGCGATCCGCACGTTCTCAAGCACGGTGAGGTGCGGGAACGTGGCCGAGATCTGGAACGAACGGACCATGCCGAGCCGCGCCACATCCGCCGGCGGCGTGCGCGTGATGTCGCGGCCGTTCAGCTTGATGGTGCCGCGCGTCGGCTCCAGGAATTTGGTAATCAGGTTGAAGCAGGTGGTCTTGCCGGCACCGTTCGGCCCGATGAGGGCGTGAATCGTGTGACGACGGATCCTGAGGTCAACGTTCTTGACCGCAGCGAACCCCTTGAATTCCTTCGTGAGACCTGAAGCTTCAACGATGTAGGGCACGTCTGAGACGCTGTCCATGATCGTAAGGCGCCCTCGCTGTTCCCCGGCCGCACGTCGCAAGCGACGCGCTCCAGCCGACCTCCAACACATGGCACCTTGGCCGGTGCCCTTGATCTTGTGGCGCAAGCTATCACGCTCCGCCGAGGCTGCAATAGACCGGGCCGCCGACGAATGTCTAGCTCGATCTTACCACTATTGTATGAGCGCCGCTGCGGCAGGAGGTAATCTAAGGCCATACTCGCCGAGGTTGAGACAAAGTTGTTATCGCCTCAGGGCCCGACGGGATCGATCACCATTGCCAGACCTTGGACGGCAGCATCGGTCGCGACCAGCACCACCTCGCCCGCCGGCAGGCGAAAGCGCAGGCTCTTGCGCACGCTGGGGCACGCATGCACGCCGGTAAAGGCGAGCGGCGCCAGCGGCTTTCCGTCCGCGAACACGTCGAGCCACGCGCCGTCCGACACCGTGATCTGATAGTCGCCACCGGGCGGGGGAACGGCGATGCGCGCGAATCCGGCCTGCGATTCCCGCCCCCGCCGGGTCGGCTGGAACGGCAGGGCGGCGGAGGCGCGATCCGACAAGGCCAGCGTGACGGCGCCCTCCAGCGGCAGGGACAGGCTCCCCCCAGCCTCCACCGTCCGAAGCGGCGCCGCGAGGCGGGTGCGGGCGGACGCGAGCGGCCATGCCGCCTTGCCGCAATCCTCCCCGGCCGGTTCGGCTTTCGCGATCACCGGAGCGGCCGAGACGGCGGCGCAAACGATGGCGGGTATCACAAGCATCAACAGACGGCGTGCCGGGGCCATGCCGCGCCTCACGATCCGGAAAGATATATCTGAATGAATATATCTTTCCGGACCGGCGGGCGAGCCCTTCGGCGGCCGTCAGCCCTTCGGCGTGCGCGCCTGGACGTGGTATTCCTCATTCGGCCGCATGTCCGTCGCCGAGGCGATGCGGTTGGACATGTTGAAGAAACCGACCACGGCGCCGATGTCCCAGATGTCGCGCTCGGAAAAGCCGACCTTGCGCAGCGCCGCCCGGTCGTCTTCCTCCACCTCGTGGGGGCGCTCGGTGAGCTTGGCGGCGAAGTCGAGCATGGCCCGGCGGCGCGGGTCGAGGCGGGCGGCGCGATAGTTCATCACCATCTGCTCGCCGAGGATGGGATCGCCGGAGAGCTGCCGCACCGCCGCGCCGTGCGCCGTGAGGCAGTAATAGCAGCGGTTGATGCTGGAAACGACCACCGCGATCATCTCCCGTTCCAGCTTCGAGAGGCCGGACGGGGCGAGCATCAGGTCGTTATACATTCCGGCGAAGGCGTTAAGCTTCGCCATGTCGAGCGCGTAGGCCTGAAGGACGTTCGGCACGAAGCCGATTTTCTCCACGCACTTGTCGAAATAAGCCTGATTCTGCGCATCAAGCTCGGCGGGCGGGATCGCGAGGGCGATCGCGGGAAGATCGTCGCGCTGGCGGGCAGGCTCGGCGGCAGGAACAGCCGTTTTCGGCGCAGAAGACTTGGCCGAAGACTTTCGGGCGGACGGCGCCGCCTTAGTTTCGGGCCTGCCTTTATTTGCGGCAGTGGCGCTTTTGGCCTTTTCCACGCCCCCTGCTGCCTTCACTTTCGATGCCATTGGGTCGCCTCGTCATTCCAGCGTCGCCGCTCCCGGCCACAACGTCATGCTCGCCGAACGCGGGACCCGCAGCCGGCGACCACACAGTGAGGAAAGGCCATGAACGTCATGGGATTTCAAGCCGGTGCACACGGGCTCCACGACGAGACGGCTCTGGCCGCGATGAAGGCGCTCATCGAGCGCGACGCGCCCCATCTGCCGGCCGGCTTCGCCGACACCTTCCTCGCCGCCGTGGCGCCGGAGGATCTGGCGCCGCTTCCGGCGGCCTGCATCGCCCTCCTGCTGCGCGAGGCCTGGGCCCATGTGGCCGGCCGCCCCAAGGGCCAGCCGAACGTGCGGGTGTTCAATCCGCCGCTGCCGGGGCCGGCCATCACCGTCATCGAGGCGGTGAACGACGACATGGCCTTCCTGTTTGACTCGGTTGCCGGCGAACTCGCCGACCGGGGGCTGGTGGTGAAGCTTGCGGCCCACCCCATCCTGCATGTGGAGCGCGACGGCGACGGCGGGGTGCGCGGCCTGGAGAACTCCGGTCCCGGCAGCCTTTCGGAAGAAAACCGCGAAAGCCTCATCCACATCCACGTCGCCGCCATCGACGAGGCCGCGGCGGCGGAGCTGAAGGCGGGGCTGGACAGGACGCTCGCCGACGTGCGCGCGGCCAATCTCGATTTTTCCGCCATGCGCAAGCAGGTGAAGAGCCTGTCGAAAGGCTACCGGCGCGAGAAGCGACCCTATGGCGACGACGCCCGCGAGGAAGCCGCCGACGTTCTCGAATGGCTCACCGAGGACAATTTCATCTTCCTCGGCCTGCGCCACTACGAGCTGAGCGAGGACGGCCTGAAGGCCGAGGCCAATAGCGGCCTCGGCATCCTGCGCAATCCCGACGTCCACGAACTGCGCCTCGGCGATGCGCCGGTGGTGACGACGCCGGAAATCCGCGCCTTCCTCGAAGGCCCCACCCCGCTGCTCTTCACCAAGGCCAGCCTGCGCTCGCGGGTGCACCGGCGGGATGTGATGGACTATGTGGGCATCAAGGCCCACGACGAAAAAGGCCGGCTCATCGGCGAGGTGCGCCTCATCGGCCTGTTCGCCTCCACGGCCTACACCCATTCCCTGCGCGAGATCCCCTATCTGCGCCTCAAGGCGGATTCGGTCATCCGGGGCGCCGGGCTCGAGCCGGACAGCCATTCCGCCCGCGCGCTGTCGACCGTGCTGGAGACCTACCCGCGCGACGACCTGTTCCAGATCGACGTGCCGACGCTGCTCGTCCACGCCCGCGAGATCCTCTCGCTCTATGACCGGCCGCGCCTGAAGGTGCTGGCGCGGGCCGACCGGTTCGATCGGTTCGTCTCCGTGCTCACCTTCCTGCCCCGCGAGCGGTTCGATGCGCAGGTCCGCGACCGGGTGGGCGCCATCCTTGAGAAGTCCTACGGCGGCACGGTCACCTCCCTGGAACAGGCGTTCGTCGCCGGCCTGCCGCTCACACGCGTTCATTACGATATCGGCCGCACCGAAGGGCGTATCCCGGAGGTGGACAAGAGCGAGCTGGAGCGGGCGGTGGCGGACGCCATCCTCACCTGGCGCGACCGCCTTTCGGCCGCCGTGGCGAATGTCCCCGGCATCGACGCCGGGGATGCGGCACGCCTGTCGCGACGCTATGTGGAGGCGTTCGACCCCGGCTACCGCGCGGCCTATGGCGTGCCGACGGCGCTCGCCGACATCGAACTGCTGGAACGCCTCTCCGAGGAACGGCCCGTCGCCCTCGATTTCTACCAGCGCGAGGGTGACGACGACCGGCGCATCGCCCTGCGCCTTCTCTCCTTCGGCGCGCCCCTGCCGCTGGCGGCGCGGGTGCCCATGCTGGAGAATATGGGCCTCAAGGCCATCAACGAGCGCACCTTCCGCATCGAGCCCGCCGGCGGTCCCAAGAGCTGGGTCCACGACATGTCGCTGGAGCGGGCGGACGGGGGCTCCATCTCGGTGGAAGGCTCGGCCGCGCGGCTGGAGGACTGCCTCAACGCGGTGCTACGCGGCGCGGCGGAGAATGACGGCTACAACGCCCTCGTGCTCGATGCCGGCCTCAGCTTCCGCGAGGCGGCGCTGGTGCGCGCCCTCGGCCGCTACCTACGGCAGGCGGGCATCCCCTTCTCGCAGGACTATATCTGGCAGACGCTGAACCGCCACGGCGCCCTCGCCCACGCCATCGTCGGCCTGTTCGAGGCCCGCTTCGACCCGGCGCTGGACACCTCCGCCGAGGCCCGCGCCGCCCGCGAGGCGCCGCTGCGCGCGGCCATCGACGACGCTCTCGCCGCGGTGTCGAGCCTCGACGAGGACCGCATCCTGCGGCGCTTCGTGAACCTCGTGGATGCAGCGCTGCGCACCACCTACTACCAGAAGGATGCGCAGGGCCGCCTGCGCGAGCCCATCGCCATCAAGTTCGAGAGCGCGAAGGTGGAGGGCCTGCCCCTGCCCCGCCCGCTCTACGAGGTGTTCGTCTATTCGCCCCGCGTGGAGGGCGTGCACCTGCGCTTCGGCAAGGTGGCGCGCGGCGGCCTGCGCTGGTCCGACCGGCCGCAGGATTTCCGCACCGAGATCCTCGGCCTCGTGAAGGCGCAGCAGGTGAAGAATGCGGTCATCGTGCCCGTGGGCGCCAAGGGCGGCTTCGTGCCCAAGCGCCTGCCGGCCGGCGGCTCGCGTGAGGCGGTGTTCGCCGAGGGCACGGCGGCCTACGAGGTGTTTGTCTCCTCGCTCCTAGACCTCACCGACAATCTGAAGGGCGGCGCCGTGATACCCCCGGCCGATACGGTGCGGCTCGACGGGGACGACCCCTATCTCGTGGTGGCGGCCGACAAGGGCACGGCCACCTTCTCCGACACCGCCAACGCCATCTCCGCGCGGCACGGCTTCTGGCTGGACGACGCCTTCGCCTCGGGCGGCTCGGTGGGCTACGACCACAAGGCCATGGGCATCACCGCCCGCGGCGCATGGGAGGCGGTGAAACGCCACTTCCGGGAAATGGACATCGACATCCAGACCACGCCTGTCACCGTGGCCGGCGTCGGCGACATGTCGGGCGACGTGTTCGGCAACGGCATGCTGCTGTCCTCGGCGCTGAAGCTGGTGGCGGCCTTTGACCACCGCCACATCTTCCTCGATCCCGAACCGGACCCGGCCCGCGCCTTCGCCGAGCGGCGGCGCCTGTTCGATCTGCCCCGCTCCTCCTGGGCCGACTACGACGCTTCCCTCATCTCCAAGGGCGGCGGCATCTTTCCGCGCAGCGCCAAGAGCATCGACCTCTCCGAAGAGGTCCGGGCGCTGCTGCGCTTCCCGAAGGCCAGCGCCACGCCGGCGGAGCTCATCAACGCCATCCTGAAGGCGCCGGTGGACCTGCTGTTCTTCGGCGGCATCGGCACCTACGTGCGCGCCTCCGCCGAGACCGACGCGCAGGCCGGCGACCGCGCCAATGATGCGGTGCGCATCGCCGCCGCCGATCTCAACGCCCGCGTCATCGGCGAGGGCGCCAACCTCGGCATGACCCAGCGCGGGCGCATCGAGGCGGCGCGCAAGGGCGTGCGGCTGAACACCGACGCCATCGACAATTCCGCCGGCGTGAACACCTCCGACGTGGAGGTGAACATCAAGATCGCCCTCGCAAAGCCCCTGGAGATGGGCGACCTCAGCGTGCCGGACCGCGCGGCGCTGCTGAAGCAGATGACAGACGAGGTGGCGCGCCTCGTCCTCGTCAACAATTACGACCAAACCCTCGCTTTGTCCCTCGCCGAACTGAAGGGGGCGGACGACCTCGCCTTCCAGCAGCGCCTGATGCAGATGCTGGAGGCGCGGGGCGAGCTCGACCGCTCGGTGGAGTTCCTGCCTTCGGATGCCGAGATCGCCGACCGCCGCTCGCGCGGCGAGCATCTCACGCGGCCCGAGCTGGCGGTGCTGCTCGCTTATGCCAAGCTCGCCCTCAAGGACGACCTCATCGGCTCCAGCGTGCCGGACGACGCCTATCTCTCCGGCGAGCTGGTGCACTACTTCCCGCACGAATTGCAGGACCGCTATCCCCACGCCATCGAGACCCACCGCCTCCACCGGGAGATCATCGCGACGGGCCTCGCCAACGCGATCGTCAACCAGGGCGGCCCCTCCGCCATGGCCCGCATCTCCGACCAGACAGGCGGGGATGCCGCTTCCATCGCCCGCGCCTTCGCAGCGGTGCGCGACAGCTATCACCTGCCGGAACTGACCGCCGCCATCGACGCGCTGGACAACAAGGTGGACGGGCACGTCCAGCTCCAGCTCTATGCGGCGGTGCAGGACCTGATGGTGGGACGCACCATCTGGTTCCTCGGCAACGTCTCCTTCGCCGACGGCATCGCCGGCGTGGTCGAGCGCTACCGCAGCGGGGTTGCGGCGGTCGCGGCCGCGCTCGACGAGAGCCTGCCGGAAATCTGGCGCAAGGATCGCGCCGGGCGCGTGGCGGATCTCGTCGCCCAAAGGGTGCCGGAAGAACTTGCCCGCCGCGTCGCCTCCATGCCGGCGCTGGCGGCGGCCTCCGACATCGCGCTGATCGCCGAGACCACCGGCAAGGCCATCCCCAGCGCGGCCAGCACCTTCTTCGCCGCCGGCCGCTACTTCGCCATCGACGATCTGCTCACCCAGTCCCGCAGCATCATGGCCCCGGACTATTACGACCGGCTGGCGCTGGACCGCTCGCTGGCGCAGCTCGAGACATTCCTGCGCCGCATCACTGAGGCGATGCTGGCGGAGGGCGTCTCCGGCGAGGCTGCGGTGGAAGCCTATGTGGCCCGCCGCCGCGAGGAGGTGGAGCGCATGCGCCGCACGGTGCGCGACATCGCCCAGTCCGGCCTCAGCCTTTCCAAGCTGACGCTGGCCGCGAGCCTGCTGGGCGATCTGGTGAAGGGCTGAGGGGGGCGCCCCCCTTCAGGCCGCTCCCGCCCGCACCGGGACCACGGCGGCAGCCGGAGGCTCCGACGCGGGCGCCTCCATCTGCGCCGCCTCCACCGCGCCTTTCACGGTGGACACCGCCGCCGCCTCGCCCTGAAGCACGGGCGGCGGTCCATCGGCCATGAAATCGGCCACAACCACGCGCCGGCCGGTGCGGTCGCGGCTCAGGGTGCGGATGGTGTAGCGGCGGTGCGCAGGCGTCGCGGGGGAAAGATAGGCGAGGACGACCATCCCGGCCTGCCCCGTCGCCAGCCGCCGGGCGCCGCCAGGCGCCGCCGCCTCGGCCGCGACACCGTCCGCTATCAGACGGTAGACCAGCAACTGAGCCGCCGCCTCATCAAGGGCCGAGCGGGCGGGAAGCACCAGCACGGACGGCCCTTCCGGACGCGGACCGGCATCGTCAGCATCCGCCCCTTCGGCCGCGACCTTCTCCTCGGGCGCCGGCAGATGCTCCAGCAGATCGGCGAGGGTGTCGCGGATGCGGACCTGACGCTCGGCATCGAGCGCGCCCCGCGCGGCATCGCGCTGGGCGAGCTTCAAAGCCGGCAGCACCACGCCATCGCAATAGGCGTCGAGATCGGTCTGACGCAGGACATCCTCGGCGGAGGCGGCCGCCTCGATGGGGTCGCCCGCCAGGAGCCGCTGGTAGAGAAGTTCGCTGTCCGAAAGCGGCGGCCGGTCGCCGAGGGCGACGTCCAGGAATTCAAGGCTCTCCACATGACGCCCGAGCACCACCAGGCACAGGGTGAGCGGGGTGGAGAGAAGCAGCCCGATGGGTCCCCAAAGCCAGGTCCAGAAGGTTGCGGCGGCGATCACCGCCACCGGCGAGAGGCCCGTGGAGCGGCCATAAAGCAGGGGCTCGATGACGTGCCCCACCAGCGGTTCCACCACGATGAACAGCGCGAACGCGGAAAACACCATGGTCCAGCCGGGATCCACGGCCAGCGCAAAGCCGATGGGCAATGCGGCGGCCACCGCTGCGCCCACATAGGGCACGAAGCGCAGCACCGCGGCCGCGATACCGAACAGAAGCGGGCTCGGCACTCCAATGAGCCACAGGCCGAGGCCGATGACCGTGCCGAACGCGGCATTCAACGCCACCTGCGTGAGGAAGAAGCGGGACAGCCGCCGCGCCGCATCGTCGAGCGCCGCCGTGGTGCGCTGCATGTCGTGGGCACCGGCGAGGCGCACGAAGCGGTTTCTGAGGTCCTCGCGCTGGAGCAGGATGAACAGCACGAAGATAAAGATGATGCCGATGGTCGCCAGAGGATGCAGCAGCGGCGCCATCACTGTGGAGAGGGTGCCGAGCGTGCCCGGCGGCGGCTGGCGGATTTCCACCGGGAGCGGCCGCCCGCCCGTCGCGAAGGGCCCGCCCTCCTCTTTCACGGCCTTGGCCGGGTCCGGCGCCTCCAGCTCCCGCCCGAGGTCCTGGATCATGTCCATGGTCCGCTCGAACGTGCCGGAGCCGCCGGTCGCCTCCTTCACGGAGCGGATTTTCTCGCTGAGGTTGAAACGGTATTTCGGCAGTTCGGCCACGAGATCGGAGGTCTGAAGCGCGATCACGGAGCCCAGCGCCAGAAGGCCGACGAAGGTGGCGATCACAACCACCACCGCGGCCGCCGTGCGCGGCACCCGCACCCGCCTGAGAACGAGAATGACCGGGGCCAAAACGAAGGACAGGAGGATGGCCACCGCGATGGGCACGAACACGTCGCGCCCCACATAGAGCACGGTGACGATGGCGATGGCGGTGAAGAAGGCGAGCAGCCGGTCCCGCCCGGGCAGATCGACGCCTGCGGCCGGGCCGGGCAACGACGGATCCTGTGACTGCAGCATCGCCGCCTCTCTCCCCAATCTCGCGCCCTCGGCGCCGAACACGGCATCAACGCTGCGGCGTGGCAGTTGATCCATTCAAACAGGATCAGAATGCGGAAGGATCGGAACGGGGGGCTCGACCTTGGCGTTCAGGGAAGAGATGTCCGCAGGGAGCAGCGAAGCGCCATGTACATCTACAAGGTCGTCTGGCGGGCCGCAGGCGAGGAGAACCCGCTGCACGTGCGTGACAAGCGCCCGCCCAAGGCCATCGCGCGCGATCTCGTCAAGGACGGCTACCTCGTGACAGAGGCGGTCGCCGTGCGCGCCGCCTCCTCCGCCTTCAAGGACGAGGAGGGCAACGCGGTGCAGGAGGACTTCTTCTCCGTCGCGCCCGTGGGGGCCGCCGTGCTGGTCGCCTCCGCCGTCGCGGCGCTGGTGGAGCATGTGGTGCCGGCCGGCGCCGAGCCCATGCCCGAATTTCCCGCCTGAGCGGTTTCGCGCCCGGGATGGTTCCCCTCGGACGTGGGTGCTGCCATGGTGCGGCATCTTTTGCCAGCCATTGCGGAACCCGCCCTTGCCCTCCTCGCAGCCCTACGCCCGCGTCCCGCGCCGGGCGGTGATCGGCTGGATCCTGTTCGATCCGGCCTGCCAGCCCTTCTTCGCGCTCATCACCACCTTCATCTTCGCGCCCTACTTCGCCTCCGCCGTGGCCTCGACACCGGCCGAGGGGCAGAGCCTGTGGGGCTTCGCCACCGGCGCGGCCGGGCTCGTCATCGCCATCTTCTCCCCGGTGCTCGGGGCGGTGGCCGATGCCTCCGGCCGGCGCAAGCCGTGGATCGCGGCGTTCGGGCTGATGCTGATGACCGGGTCGGCGCTGCTGTGGTTCGCGGTGCCGGGTGACACGGCGCGCATCCCGCTGGTGCTGGCGGCCTTCGCCATCGGCACCATCGGGGTGGAGTTCGCCACCGTCTTCAACAACGCCATCATGCCGGACCTGGTGCCGCCGGAGCGGCTGGGCCGGCTCTCCGGCACCGGCTGGGCGGTGGGCTATTTCGGCGGGCTGGTGGCACTCGCGCTGATGCTCTGCTTCTTCTCCACCGCGCCGGATACCGGCTTCACCCTCATCGGCCGGCCGCCGGCGTTCGGGCTCGACGCCGCGACCCGCGAGGGCGACCGCTTCTCCGGCCCGCTGACCGCCCTGTGGTTCGCTGTGCTGGTGCTGCCCATGTTCCTGTTCGTGCCCGACCGCAGAAAAAGCGTGCCGCTGGGCGAGGCGGTGCGTAAGGGACTGTCGGAAATCCGCGGGCTGGTGCCGAAGCTGCGGACGCGCCCGGCGCTCGCCCGCTTCCTCATCGCCAACATGATCTATGCGGACGGCCTCGTCGCCCTGTTCGCCTTCGGCGGCATCTTCGCCGCCGGCCTGTTCGGCTGGGGCTCCATCGAGATGGGCATCTTCGGCATCCTCATCACCGTGACCGCGACCATCGGGGCGCTGGCGGGCGGCTGGCTGGACGATGCCTTCGGCCCGCGCATCGTCATCCTCTTCGCCCTCCTCGCACTGCTCCTCGCCTGCGTGGGCCTCCTGTCGGTGGCCCACGATTCCATTCTGTTCGGGCTGGTGCCCACCCCGCCGGGGACCGGCCTCTACGGATCGCTGCCGGAGAAGGTCTATGTAGGCTTCGGGCTGCTCATCGGCATCGTCGCCGGCCCGCTGCAATCGGCCTCGCGCACCCTGCTGGTGCGCCTCGCCCCGCCTGAGAACATCGGCGAATGCTTCGGCCTGTTCGCCCTCTCCGGCAAGATCACCTCGTTCGCCGCCCCGACATCGGTCGCCGTTGTGACGGCGCTGACCGGTAGCCAGCGCGCGGGGGTGGCGGTGCTGGTCGCCTTCTTCAGCGTGGGGGCCGTTCTTGTTGCAGGGCTACGGACACCCTTGCGGGCGGATGGCGGACAGGCGAAGGATGGGCCACGCACAGCGAACCAGGCGCGCAGGGAGTGACGCCATGACCATCCGCTCCATCCGCTTCGATCCCGCTCCGCCGCTGGACCCCAACGCCGCGACGACGGTGCATGAATGGTATCAGGATCGCACCGGCGCCTTTTCAGCGGGCTTCTGGGCCTCCGCCCCGTCGGAGATCGAGGTGAGCTATGACGAGGACGAGTTCTGCGTCCTCATCGAAGGCACCGTGGAACTCACTGACGCCTCGGGCCACACCGAGACCTTCGTGACCGGCCAGTCCTTCGTCATCCCCTCGGGCTTCAAGGGGGTCTGGAAGAGCGTGACCGCGGTGCGCAAGTTCTACGTGGTGCATCTTCCCGTAGTCGGCACGGGCGCAGCGTCCCTGCCCGATGCCGCGGCCGATCTCGCCGGAACTTGAACCGCGTGGCGGGAACCGCGATCGCCCCGGACATGTTGCCCTTTCGAGACGTCGTTTCCGAAGGAGGCTCGCCCATGTCGATCCGGCTGCAACTCGCCGCCATGCTGTTCATGATGATCCAGGCGGTCACGTTCTTCGCCGCCCTCCTGTTGCTTCTGCTGTCGCCTCTGGCGCGCGACGCCATGACCCTGATGCCCTTCGTGGTGCTCGGCTCGTCGATCATCTCCGCGCCGCTCTCCTGGTGGCTGGCGCCGCGGCTTAGGGCGCGTACCTGGCGGCGCGAAGGCACCGCCGAACTGCTCCGGTAAAGGCTCGCCTGCGGCCAAGCTCGCAATCCGGCGCGCGCGATGCCATTTTGTTCCCTTGAGCGAATCACGCGCACCGAGACCTTTTGCATTGAGACCGCCTGAATCCCCGCGCCGTCCGGGCCACGAGCCCGGCGGAGTGCCAGAGCTACCCGGCCTGAAGCCCGGCGGCATTGCCGCCCGGGCCCGCGCCGGCATTGCGCCCGCCGGGCCGCAGGCCTCCTATCTTTCCGGCCTCAATCCCGAGCAGCGCGAGGCGGTCGAAACGCTTGAAGGACCGCTCCTCGTGCTGGCCGGCGCGGGCACCGGCAAGACGCGGGTGCTCACCGCCCGTGTCGCCCATATCCTCGCCTCCGGCCGCGCCTTCCCCTCGCAGATCCTCGTGGTGACCTTCACCAACAAGGCCGCGCGGGAGATGAAGGACCGCATCCACGGCATGGTCGGCGACCAGATCGAGGGGATGCCCTGGCTCGGCACCTTCCATTCCATCGGCGTGCGCATCCTCCGGCGCCACCACGAGCTGGTGGGGCTGAAGAGCGGCTTCACCATCCTCGACACGGACGACCAGATCCGCCTGCTCAAGCAGCTCCTCGCTGCCGAGAACATCGACGAGAAGCGCTGGCCGGCACGCCTGCTCGCCGCCACCATCGACGGCTGGAAGAACCGCGGCCTGTCGCCGAAGGACGTGCCGCCCGGCGAGGGCGCCGTCTTCGCCAACGGCAAAGGCGGCATGCTCTATGCCGCCTATCAGGCGCGTCTCAAGGCGCTGAACGCGGTGGATTTCGGCGACCTGCTGCTGGAAGGCATCCGGCTGTTCCGCGAGAACCCCGACGTGCTCGCCGAATACCACCGCCGGTTCAAATACCTGCTGGTGGACGAGTATCAGGACACCAACGTCGCCCAGTATCTCTGGCTGCGCCTGCTGGCGCAGGGCTCGAAGAATGTCTGCTGCGTCGGCGATGATGACCAGTCCATCTATGGCTGGCGCGGCGCGGAGGTGGACAACATCCTCAGGTTTGAGAGCGATTTTCCTGGCGCCAAGGTCATCCGGCTGGAACGCAACTACCGTTCGACCGGCCACATCCTCGCTTCCGCCGCCCACCTCATCGCCCATAATGAGGGGCGGCTCGGCAAGACCCTGTTCTCCGAGGGCGACGAGGGCGAGCGCGTCTCCGTCACCGGGGCCTGGGATTCCGGCGAGGAGGCCCGCGCCGTCGGCGAGGAGATCGAAGCGCTGCAGCGCGCCGGGCATCGCTTGTCGGAGATCGCCATCCTGGTCCGCGCCTCCTTCCAGATGCGCGAGTTCGAAGACCGCTTCGTCACGCTGGGTATGCCCTATCGCGTCATCGGCGGCCCGCGCTTCTACGAGCGGGCGGAAATCCGCGATGCGCTGGCCTATCTGCGCTGCGTGAACTCCACCGCCGACGACCTCGCCTTCGAGCGCATCGTCAACGTGCCCAAGCGCGGCATCGGCGATGCCACGGTGAAGCAGATCCACGATGTCGCCCGCGCGGCCGGCGTGCCGCTGCAGGAAGCCGCGCGCGTTCTCACCGAGAGCGAGGAGCTGAAGCCCAAGGTGCGCGGCACGCTGCGCGGGCTCATCCAGGCCTTCGAGCGCTGGCGCGAGCAGGCGCGCACCATGTCCCACACCGAGATCGCCGAGATCGTCCTCGACGAGAGCGGCTACACGGAGATGTGGCAGAAGGACCGCTCCGCCGAGGCGGCCGGCCGGCTGGAAAACCTTAAGGAGCTGGTGCGCTCCATGGAGCCGTTCGAGAGCCTGCCCGGCTTCCTCGAGCACATCTCCCTCGTGATGGACGTGGACAACGGTGCCGGCGAGGATGCGGTGCAGGTAATGACGCTGCATTCCGCCAAGGGGCTGGAATTCGACACCGTCTTTCTGCCCGGCTGGGAGGAAGGCCTGTTCCCCCACCAGCGCGCTTTGGACGAACAGGGCAAGGCGGGCCTCGAGGAAGAGCGGCGGCTCGCTTATGTGGGCATCACCCGCGCCCGCGCCTCCGCCCGCATCTGGTTCGCCTCCAACCGGCGCATCCACGGCATGTGGAATTCCACCGTCCCCTCCCGCTTCCTCGACGAACTCCCCGATGCCCACGTGCAGGTCGAGGAAAGCCGCGGCGGCATGGGCTGGGGTGGCTCGTCCTATGGCGGGGGCGGCAGCTACGGGCAGAGCCGGTTCGACCGGGCCGAGCCCTTCGCCGCCTCCTCCTATTCCACCCCCGGCTGGCAGCGGGCGCAGACCAGCCGCGCCCGCACCGAAGCCGGTGGCGGGAGTGGCGGCGGCCGTGGCGGCTTCTCCGAGCGCGGCGGGCGCTACGATGCCGGCGCGGCGGCGCGGCGCGGTCCGATGGTGATCGAGGGCACGCTGGTGGCCTCGTCCTCGGCCTCGTCCTCCGCCTTCAAGCGGGGGGAGCGGGTGTTCCACATCAAGTTCGGCTATGGCGAAATCACGGGCATCGACGGCAACAAGCTGACCGTGCAGTTCGACAAGGCCGGCGAGAAGCGGGTGCTGGAGACCTTCGTCGAGAAGGCCTGACGCAGTCCTCAGGGGCGAGGGGAAATGGCGCCTCGATCCGGCGGGGCGGCCCCTCATCTTTGCCCTGATCTTCCCCTAGCGTCGCCCGCGCCGCAGACTTCAGATCGATGATCGCACTCAACATCCTCCTGCTCGGCGCCGAAATGCTGGTGTATTTCGGCGCGATGCTCGCGCTGTTCCGCCTGCGCGGAACGCTGGGAATCGGCGTGTTCTTCTGCGCACTGGGCTCGCTCCATTTCATGGAGACGTACCTGGCTGCCGCCTATTACGTGCAGCTGCCCTTCTCGGTCTCCCTGTCGCCCGGCTCTGTGGTATTATTTTCGGGAAAGCTGGCGCTTCTGCTGCTCGTGTACATTCGCGAGGATGCGCTGGTGGCGCGCCAGCCCATCTATGGGCTTTTCCTCGGCAATCTGGTGATGCTGGCGCTCGTCTTCCTGCTGCGCCTGCACGATGTCGTCCCGGCCCCCGGCGTGCCGGGGGACATCGCCTTCATGGACCAGCTGGGCGCGCTGGCGGTGTGGAGCACGCTGCTGCTCTTCATCGATTCCATCGCCATGATCCTCCTCTACGAGCGCCTCTCGTCGCGAGTGAAGCGGTATCCAGTGGCGGTCATCTGGGCGACGCTCGCGCTGGTGCTCACCTTCGATCAGGTGGGCTTCTTCGGCGTGCTGCATTTCGCGCTCGACGTGCCGCTCTCGGCGGGCATCGGCGGCTGGGTCGGCAAGATGGTGGCGGCCGGCTTCTATGCCCTGATGCTCGCACTCTATCTCGACCGCTTCGAGATGGCCGGAGATCCGCTGCGCCCGCGCATCGCCGACGTGTTCGACACCCTCACCTACCGCCAGCGCTACGAGCAGCTGGAGGTGACCTCCCGGCTCGATCCACTCACAGGCGTGCTCCACCGCGGCCAGCTGGAGCCGCTCGGCCGCGACCTCGTGGCGATCGCCCGCAAGACCGGCCGGCCCATGAGCCTGCTGCTGGTGGATGTGGACGACTACAAGGAGGTCAACGACATCCACGGCCATGCCACCGGTGACGCGGTGCTGCGGCAGCTGGCGGGTGCCATCTCCGAGAGCCTTCGGCAGTCGGACCATGTGGTGCGCTATGGCGGCGACGAATTCGCAGTGCTGGCGCCGGGCGTGTCCCATATCTCGGCGGTGGCGCTCGCCCACATGCTCAACGAAAGCGTGACGGCGCTGGCTCTGCCGGACGGCGTACGGAAGCAGACCCTGTCCATCGGCGTCGCCACGCTGCCCGAGGACGGCCAGACCTTGACGGCACTGCTCGAAGCGGCCGACAAGCGCCTCTACGCGGCCAAGGCCGCCGGGCGCAACCGCGTGACGGGGGCGACAGGCGACGGCGGCCTCAGCGACAACGGATGACGTTTTCCCCATGCTCGAAGGCCTCCCCCCCAACGACGCCACCCATGTGATGCGGGTCGAGGCGCCCCGCCGGCAAGCGCAGCGCATCGCCGACCTGATCTCGGAGACGTTCGACCCCGCCGAGGTGGCGGTGGCGAATTTCGAGCGGACGGACGACGACTGGGTGGTGGAGGTCTATGCCGGCGCCGCCTTCGATGCGGACACGCTGCGCGAGCTGGTGGAGATCGCGGCCGGCCCCGAGCTGGCCGCCGCCGTGACCTTCGGCGAGATCGAGCAGAAGGACTGGGTGGCCGCGAGCCTGGAAGGCCTCGCGCCCGTGGCCGTCGGGCCGGTGGTGGTGCATGGCTCGCATGATCGTGGCCGGGTGGGGCCGAACCGCATCGGCATCGAGATCGAGGCGGCGCTGGCCTTCGGCACCGGCCACCACGGCACCACGCAGGGCTGCCTGCACGCCATCGTCAACGCCGCGCGCCGGGGACGCCCGCAGCGCGTGCTGGACGTGGGCACGGGCACGGGCGTGCTCGCCATCGCGGCCGAGCGGCTGTTTCACACGGAGATTGTGGGCAGCGATATCGACATCATCGCAGTGCGCACGGCCAAGGCCAATGCCGCGGCGAACAAGGCGCCGGGGGTGCGCATGGCGCATGCGGCCGGTGCAGGGGCGCGGGCGATCCGCATCCACGGGCCCTACGACCTGATCCTCGCCAACATCCTGCTGCCGCCGCTGAAGCGGCTGGCGCGCCCGCTCGCCTCATTGCTGGCGCCGGGGGGACGCATCGTCCTGTCGGGATTGCTTACCGCGCAGGTTCCGGCCGCGCTGGCGGCCTATCGCGCGCAGGGGCTGCACCTCGTCAGCCAGAGGCATATCGAGGGGTGGGCCACCCTGACCCTCGCCGCGCGGTCGGATCGGCCGCGCGGATGAGGGATCGTCAGTCGTCTCAGTTCAGCGGATCGCGGCCGTTGAGCTGGACGTAGCGGGACAGCTCGCGCTCGGCCTGCTCCATGCGGGCGGCGATGATCGCGTCCATCAGGCGGGCGAAGAAGCCCTTGCCGGCCGCAGCCTTGCCAGCCTTGGGAGCGGCAGAGCGGGTTTCGCGAGAGAGGGTGTCGGGAGAAAAGGTCACGGCGCTCATGGAGGCCTCCTGCACTGGCCCTACGGGGCTTTATCGCAGTGCAATATATGCCTCTGTGCAGCGCACCAGAACTTCCGGCTCGGCATGCCAGACCTGCGCGGAGCGCACGGTAAAGGCATGGTTGCCAAATAGGCAGTTCCTGACCCGGGCCCCACAAAGAGAAAGGCGGCCGGGCGCTCTCGCCTCAGCCGCCATCGGCGCACAGCGCCGCGAGAACCGCGATGGACGTTAAGACCATGGCGGCCTCGAAAGCCGCGCGTCAGGAGCGCGACGGCATGGACACCTTGCGGCCGACGCCGTCGAGCGGCGGCAGGCCGGCATGGGCGGCGCGCATGGTGGCGATCCGCTCCAGCACATCGTCCGGGAAAGGCACCACGCGGCGCGAGCCGAGATCCACATGGAGCGTGATCTGCTCCGACGTGGCTGACACCCAACCATCTCTGGCATGATGCAGCGACTGGAAGAGGTGCAGCCTCTTCTCGTCATAGTCGAGCAGCCGCATGGTCACGCGCACCGGCGAGTCCGGCGCCAGTTCGCGGGCGTAGCGGATGTGGGATTCGCCGGTGAAGAAGGAGGCGCCACGTCCACGGGCATAAGCCGGCCCGAGCCCGAGCAGACAGAGCGCCTCGTCCAGCGCCCGGTCGAAGATCAGCGTGTAATAGGCCACGTTGAGGTGGCCGTTATAGTCGATCCAGTTGCTCTCCACCTTCATGGAGGAGGACACGAACGGAGCAAAGAACACGGGTTCAAAGTCGATTCGGTCGAGCATGGCCGCCTCGCTTCGTCAGGTTTCAGATTTTGCCGCTTGTGAGAGCACTGTGCCGTGCTAGGAGGCATTCGTCACCCTGAAAAAGCACCGCCAAGGCGAATCAAAAAAGTCACTGTCAAGTCGAAACTGTTCCTAAAACGGTTCAATCCACTTTCGCGCCCTCCGGGACCCGCCCGCTCGGCGCAGACAAAGGTTAAGGATTTGTAAATGGTTGCCGCAGCCGCGAAATCCGACAGTGCAATGCCCGATCGCATCGCCCAGGCGGTGCAGCGCCTGCAGGCCGCACTGGATCACAAGGTCGTTACGGGCCGCGCCGTGCGGGAACAGCACGCGAACGTGACGACCTACCTGCCCAACGAGCCCGCGGACGCCGTTGTTTTCGCTGAATGCACGGAAGATGTGCAGGCTGTCGTCCGCATCTGCGACGCACTGTCGGTCCCGGTGATCCCCTGGGGCGCGGGTACCTCGCTGGAAGGCCATGTGAACGCCCCCTTCGGCGGCATCTGCATCGACCTCTCGCGCATGAACCGCATCGTGGCCGTCAACACCGCCGACCTCGACTGCGTGATCGAGCCCGGCGTCACCCGCAAGCGGCTGAACGAGGAGCTGCGCGACCAGGGCCTGTTCTTCCCCATTGATCCCGGCGCCGACGCCTCGCTGGGCGGCATGGTCTCCACCCGCTGCTCGGGCACCAATGCGGTGCGCTACGGCACCATGAAGGACAACGTGCTGTCGCTGAAGGTGGTGACGCCCACCGGCGAGATCCTCACCACCGCCACCCGCGCGCGCAAATCCTCCGCCGGCTACGACCTCACCCGCCTCTATGTGGGCGCGGAAGGCACGCTCGGCATCATCACCGAGATCACCCTGAAGCTTTACGGCATCCCGGAGGCAGTCTCCGCCGCTGTCTGCCCCTTCCCCAGCATCGAGGCCGCCTGCAACACGGTGATCGCCACCATCCAGAGCGGCATCCCTGTGGCGCGCATCGAGCTTCTGGACGAGGAGCAGGTGAAGGCCTCCAACGCCTACGCCAAGCTGGCGCTGGCCGAGACTCCCACCCTCTTCCTCGAATTCCACGGCACGGAAGCCAGCGTCCACGAGCAGGCCGATCGCTTCGGCGAACTGGCGGCCGAATATGGCGGCGGCCCGTCGGTGTTCGCGGTGAAGCCGGAGGAGCGCACCAAGCTGTGGCAGGCGCGGCACGATGCCTATTGGTCCGTCCTGCCCATGCGGCCGGGCGCCAAGGCGGTGGCCACCGACGTGTGCGTGCCCATCTCCAGCCTCGCCGAGTGCGTGATGGAGACCAAGCGCGACATCGTGGAGATGGGCCTCATCGCCCCCATCGTCGGCCACGTGGGCGACGGCAATTTCCACACCACGCTGATGGTGAACGTGGACGACCCGGAAGACCTCGCCAAGGCCAAGCACTACATGAAGCGTCTGGTGGAGCGCGCCCTCGCCATGGGCGGTACCTCCACCGGCGAGCACGGCGTCGGCCAGGGCAAGATGAAATACATGGAGGGCGAGCACGGCGCCGCGGCGCTGGAGGCCATGCGCGCGATCAAGCGGGCGCTCGACCCCAAAAACATCATGAATCCGGGAAAAATCGTCGCGATCTGATCGCATTCCCTGCGCATAGGGTTAAGCGGCCCTTTATGATCGGGGCCTCATCGGGAGACGCGTGTGCAGGGCATTCTCATCAGCCTCGCCTCGGCGATAGTCCTCGCCATCAGCGCGGCGTTCGCCGCGCCGTTCGTGGTGGACTGGAACCAGTGGCGCGGCACGTTCGAGACCGAGATGGGCCGCACGCTGGGCCTGCCCGTGGTGATCCGCGGCCCCATCGAGGCGGAGATCCTGCCCGCCCCCCGCATCGTGCTGCGCGACGTGACCCTCGGCGACGTGGTCTCCACCGGCGGGACGGTGAAGGAACTGACCGCCGAGCTCTCCCTCGGCGCCCTGATGCGCGGCGACATCCAGGCCACCGGCGTGACCCTGCGCAAGCCGCAGATCCGCGTGGTGCTGGACAGTGCCGGCCGCGTCGCCATGCCCACGGGCACCGGACGGGCGGCGGAACTCTCCATCGCCCGGCTGGAGGTGGAGGACGGCAGCCTTGATCTGCTCGACCGCGCCTCCGACCATCGCGTCAGCATCGATGACCTCGACCTGAAGGGCGAGGCGCGCTCGCTCACCGGCCCCTTCCGCCTCGATGGCGAGGTGCAGGCCGGCGAGGCGCGGTTCGCCGTGCGCTCCACCCTCGGCAAGATCGGCGATGACGGTGCCGGCAAGCTGCGCATCGTGCTGGACGGGCGCACCCGGCCCTATGCCCTCGATCTCGACGGCAGCCTCAACGTGGCCGGCGCCAAGCCGCGCTTCGACGGCCGCGCCACCCTCTCCCGCCATGCCGGCGACGGGGCGGAAGCCTGGCAGCTCTCCGGCACGCTGAAGGCGAGCCCCGAGGCGGTGCTGGCGGAAAGCCTCGACCTCGCGCTGGGCGGCTCGGCCACCCCGGCGCAGCTCACCGGCTCCGCGCGCCTCGCCCTCGGCCGCGCCATCGGCCTTGATGCGGTGCTGAATGCCCGCAGCCTCGACATCGACGCCGTGCGGGCCGCCACCGGCACCAAGGACGCCGACGCAGGCAGCGGCAGCCCGGCCGCCTCCCTCGCCCGCTTCCTCGGTGGCGTCGCGGCCCTGCCGGCGCCGGACATCGCCTCGCGCATCGGCCTCTCCGTGGAACAACTGGTGCTCGGCGGCACCATGGTGCGCGACGTGCGCGCCGACATTTCCGGCTCCGCCGCCGGCTGGCGGGTGGACAGCGCCGAGGCGCAGCTCCCCGGCAAGGCCTCGCTCCGCCTTTCCGGCATGCCGACCCGCGCCAATGGCGGCGGCGGCTTCGACGGCAACGTCTCCTTCGCCGCCGATGATCCGGCCATCTTCCTGCGCTGGGCCGCCCCCACCGCGCCGCGCGACTATGTGGCGGCGGCGAAGGGGCCGGTGCGCATCTCCGGCCGCGTCACCGCTGGTCCGTCGCGCATCGCGGTGGACATGCTGGACGCCACGTTCGCCGCGAGCCGGGTGCGTGGCTCGGCCTCCGCCGCGCTGCCGGACAACGCGCCGCCCAAGCTCGACCTGCGCCTGTCGCTGGACGGCTTTGACCTCGACCCGCTCATTGCCGCCGTGCAGACCGCCTCCACCGCCGTGGGCGGCGGCGCCGACGGCCAGGTGGCCATTGACGGGCGCAATCTCACCCTCTCCGGCCTGCCGCTGCGCGCCTTGAACCTCGAAGGCTCGGCCACCGGCGGCAATTGGCGCCTCGCCCGCATCGTGATGGACGATTTCGCCGGCCTGCGCGTCGAGGGCGCCGGGCGGATGGAGAATTTCTCCACCACCCCGCGCGGCGAATTCAACATCACCGCCTCCGGCGCCAAGGCGGACGGCCTCGTGCCGGTGGCCCGCCTGCTCGCCGGGCAGGAGACCGCGCAGGTCGTCGGCAATCTCCTACCCATCGCCTCGCCAGTGAAGCTGACCAGCACGGTGGTATGGGCGGAGGCGGGCGGCCGCAACGTCACCATTGCCGGCACGCTGGGACAGATTTCCGGCGACATCGCCTTCGCCCGCACCACCGCCGGCGTGCCGCTGCGCATCGCCCTGAAGGCGGACGCGACGGACGGCGGACGCGCGCTCGCCGCCCTCGGCGTGGACGGCCTCGGCCAGCGGCTCGGCCCCGCCCGTGTGGAACTCTCCGTCGATCCCCTGACGCAGGACGAGGCGCAGGTGCGCGGCCGCATCAGCCTCGCCGACCTCACTGCGCAGGCGCAGGGCACCGCCCGCCTTTCCGGCGGCAGCATCGAGCCCAATCTCACCATGCGCCTTGATGGCGCCGACCTCGGCCGGCTGCTGCCGCAGGCCTCCGCCGCCGTGGAAGGGCCGGTGCCCACCGCCCTCGCCTTCACCCTCTCCCGCCGCGCCGGCGCCTGGCGGCTGGGCGAGCTGACCGGCTCGCTCGCGGCTGCGCCGATCTCCGGCAGCGTGGAGTTCGAGCCCGGCGCGGTGCCGCGCCTTTCCGGCAAGTTGGCGTTCGATACCCTGTCCGTGCCGCGCATCCTCGCCATGTTCGCCGCCCGCGCCAGTGCGGAGAGCGGGCCGGCCGGCCTGTGGAACACCGCGCGGCTCGCCCCCGCCTCGGCGGGCGGCATCGGCCTCAATCTGGAGCTCTCCGCCGGCCGCATCGCCGCGCTCGGCCCCTATGCGCTCGACAAGGGCCGTCTCGTGCTGGTCAGCGACGGCACGGATTTCGACCTGCGCGACCTCTCCGGCAGCCTCGGCGGCGGGCGCGTGGCCGCCTCGCTCCGGCTGAAGCGGCAGAACGACCTCATCCAGGCCGACGGCCGCCTCGTGCTGGAGCAGGTGGACGCGGGCGCCCTCATCGGCCCCACCGGCGCCCGCACGCCGCCCAAGGGGCGGGTGAACCTGCTGCTGGATCTCGGTGGCTCGGGCCGCAGCGTCCAGACCATCGTGCAGAGCCTCTCCGGGCAGGGTACCCTCGGCGTCCGCGACCTGGTGATCGAGAATGCCAGCCCCGCCGCCCTCGACGCCGTTCTCGCCGAGGCCGCGCCCCTCTCGCCGCCGCCCGACGAGCGGCGCACCGCGCAGATGCTGGACCGGGCGCTGGCCAAGGGGCCGCTCAAGCTCACCTTTGTGGAAACGACGCTCGGCGTGGTGAACGGCGTCGCCCGCCTCTCGCCCGCCCGCACCACGGCGGACGGCGTGCGCGTCGGCCTCTCCGGCAGCCTCGACCTGTCGCGACTCATTCTCGATGCGGGCATGGATCTGGAAGGCGCCGAAAGCGCCGGCGGCGTGCCCGGCGGCGCCATCTCCTGGCGCGGGCCGGTGGCCGCGCCCGAGCGGCGGGTGAGTGCGCCGGCTGCGACCAGCGTCATCGCCATGCGCGCCATCGAGCGCGAGACCCGTCGTCTGGAAGAACGCCAGCGCGGCGGCACGCCCGCCCCCGAGCCGGCCACCGCCCCGGCGGCGCCCGTGCCTGTCGCGCCGGTGTCCGTGACCCCGGCGCCGGTTGTTCCTGCGCCAGTTGTTGTTCCCGCCCCTGCGCCCGCGGCCATCGCCCCCGTGCAACCGGCAAGCCCGCAGCCGGCACCGCAGGTCGCGCCCGCGCCCCGTCCGGCCGTGACGGCGCCTGCCCCTTCGCCAGCACCAGCGCCTGTGGCGACCGCTCCGGCAGCTCCGGTCGTCGCGCCCGCGCCCCAGCCGGCTCCCGTGCCGGTGCCGCGTGCTGTGGATCGCAATCAGGAGATCGAGCGGCGGGATGCGCCTGCGTCCGGCTTCGGCGTGCCCACCGCCTCCGGCACCGCCGGCACCGCGACGCCGGGCGAGGTCCAGTCCCGCCAGACCCATCAGGCCGCGCCGGCCCGCACCGAACCCGAGCGCCAGCTGGAAAGCCACGCCACGCCCGAGCCCGCAGGGGAGACCCGGCGCTCGCCGGTGGTGCGCCAGACGCAGCCGCAGCCCCCCGCGCCACGTCGCACGGACCGGGTGGAGCCGCCGCCCCCGCCGCGCTTCGCCGTGCCGGCGCCCTCGGACGGCCAGCTGCCGCCCACCTCTGGCTTCGGCGACCTGCCGCGCCCGCCGGGTCTGGTGGGCGCGCGCTGAGCGGGTCGGTCAGGTCCGCTCGAGCGTCACATAAGTAAAGGCGGCTTCGTCCTTCTCGCCGCGGATCGGCCCCTCGCGGCCGGTCTCCCGCCATTGGGTGCGATCGAAGGCGGGGAAGAGCACGTCACCCTCAGGCGCTGCATCCACCTCGGTCAGGTGCAGCCAGCGGGCGATGGGCAGGGTCTCGCGAAACACCCGCTCGCCGCCGATGACCATGATGGCGTCCGCGCCCATGGCATCCGCTGCGTCATCCGCCAGCGCCAGCCCTTCCGCCAGCGAGGCGCCCCTCAGCACGCCCTCGGGCGGAGCGAAGGCTGGATCGGCGCTCACCACCACGGAGGTGCGCCCCGGCAGCGGCTTGCCGATGGATGAGAAGGTGCGCCGCCCCATCAGCAGCGGCTTGCCCCAGGTGATGGCGCGAAACCGCTTCAGGTCCGACGGCAGGCGCCACGGCAGGCCGCCGCCGACACCGATGACGCCGTTCCGGGACACCGCGACCACCAAAGCGAGGGGATGGCGGGTCGCGCTCATGCGGCTTGCTCCAATTGTGCGAGGGCGGTCTCGGCGGCGGCGATCCCGGAAATGTGCGCGCCATGGCAGGTGGAGAAGGCGGGGCCGCCCAGCGCCTCTCCCGCGAAGACGATGCGCGGATCGAACGGTTCGTGAAGCTTCGCGCGCAGATGCGCCTTGCCCGGCAGCGCGCAGGAATAGGCACCGCCGATGAAGGGCATGCCCGCCCAATCCGTGGTCAGGCGCCGCACCACATGGCGCCGCACGTCCTCCCCAAAGGCGGACGCCAGCACGCCGAGGGCAAAATCGGCCAGCGCATCCGGCCCCTCGCCCGCCATCGCCTGTGCCTCCGGCCCCGCCACATGGACGAGGGCCGCCGGGGCGCCACCCGGTCGCAGCATCGCCGAGGCGCCGGCCCGCTGGGGACGGGACGGGTCCACCGCGTCGAGCCCGGTGCGATCGGGCACGCCAAATACATCCCGGTCGAACAACAGCGCCACCTTCTCGGCAAAGCCCAAGGGCAGCGCGGCGAATGCCTCCGCGACGTCGGGTGGCAAGGCAGGATCGAAGGCGAGCCCGCCGGCGGCGATCACCGCCGTGGACACCGTGACGACCACCGCGCGGCAGGCGATGACGCCCCGCTCTGTCTCGATGGAGAGGCGCCGCCCCCTTCGGTCGATACGGCGGACGGGACAGCCGAGCGTCACCTTCAGATCGCCGGCAACCGCCAGCACCAGCGCGCCGTAGCCGTCGAGCACCGGCCAGTTGTCGTCGGTGTCGCGATAGAGCGCGAAATCCACGGCGGAGATGTCGGCCGGCCCGGCGGCCGACATCAATTCCAGCCAATGCCGGGCGAGGACGTCATACCGCCCGGCGCCCCGCTCCGAGATCACCTCGGCGGCGGAGATGTCGCGGCCGGCCCGGCCGGCGGCATAGATGGCCTCGAAAACGGCATCCACCTCCGCATCGGCGGCATCCTTCTCCGCATCGGTGAAGAAGCGGTCGCCGAGGAGGAGGCGCCGGCGCGGCACGGCGCTGCGCCCAACACGGAAGCCATGGGCAACGGCCAGGGCGGTAAAGGGATTGTCCCGCGCATCGTGCAGCCAGTGGCAGCCGAGGTCGAAGGGCACGCCAAGCGTGGTGGTGTCGGTAGCCGCCCGGCCGCCGGCGATGGGGGCGGCCTCGATGATCTCGAAGGGAACGCCCGCTGCCCTCAGCCGTGCTCCGGCCGCAAGGCCGGCGGCGCCGGCCCCGATCACGACCACATCGGTCTCAGCGGTCACGCAGCGGGTTCCGGCCGGCTACTTCTTGTTGCGGAAAACGTCGAGCTGCACCACCTGCGCGCCGCCGGCGGGCTTTTCCTCACCCTCGGCAGCGGTCGCCGCGCTGGCGAGCGCCGGCTCGGAGGCGGCGCCGGGCGCGGGCTTGAGCGGGGTCGGCGCGTTGGAGGCCGGGCCGGGTCCGTTGGCCGAGACGGGCGTCTCCAGCGGGGCGTCGTCCGTCTCTTCCCCATCCGCATCGGCGGTGAGGGTCTCGAACTGCAGGCCGAACTTCACGGCCGGATCGAAGAAGCCCTTGAGCGCGGTGAAGGGCACGAGCAGGCGCTCGGGAATGCCGCCGAAGGAGAGGCCGACCTCGAACGAGGTCTCGGTGACGATCAGGTCCCAGAACTGGTGCTGGAGCACGATGGTCATCTCTTCGGGGTACTTCTCCTTCATCCGCTGCGAGAGCCGGACGCCCGGCGCGCGGGTGTCGAAGGAGATGAAGAAATGGTGGTCGCCCGGCAGGCCGGTCTTGGCCACGTCCGTGAGCACCCGGCGCACCACGGAGCGCAGGGCCTCCTGGGCGAGAAGATCGTAGCGGATGTGATCGACCGTCATGAGCCCGCTTAAGTCCCCTCCGGCCTGATGACGAGCCAGGCTCCGGAGACCTTCCGGGCGGCACCGTGAACGGGTGGCGCCGCGGCCGAAAGGACGAACGAAGGAGCGCGATTCCCCCCTTCGGCCGGTCGGGAGGGAAGTGGAGGCTTCTGTTGCCAGGTGCCTCCGAACCCCGCCTATCCAGTGCTACCCGGTAGGACTTTGATTTCGATCGTCAAACCGCTCACGCGGCCTGAGCAACCGGAGCATAGTTGTCGTTGGCAACTATAAGTTTAGCCCGATAACGGCGGTACAATGCCGAGCGAAAGAATGCTCTTTACACCCTCGTCGATCCTATTTCGCCCCCGCCGGAACCCGCCTTTCCCAAGGGAAAAACGGGCTTTGGTGGAGGCGCCGGGTACCGCCCCCGGGTCCGAAAGGCTTATTCCAACACCGATTTATCGCCATAGCCGACTTGCGCCGGCCCGGTGAATATAGGCGCCGCCGCCGGCCGATGAAAGGGGCGCGGGGCAGAATGTCCCGTCCTGTCCCCCGTTCCGCGCCGCGGGCCCTTCCGACCTCATGTCTTGGCGCAGTGGCAGCCTTCCAGATGGTCGTCCACCAGCCCGCACGCCTGCATGGCGGCATAGACGATCGTGGGGCCGACAAACTTGAAGCCCGCCGCCTTGAGCCGCTTGGACAGAGCCTTCGATTCGGCCGTCTCGGCCGGCACGTCGGCGATGCGGCGGGGGCGGTTCACCTTCGTCTCGCCGTCCACCGCGTCCCACATGACGTCGGTGAAGGCGATTCCCTTGTCTCTGAGGTCCAGATAGGCGCGGGCGGAGAGCACCGCGCCCTCCACCTTGGCCCGGTTGCGCACGATGCCGGCATCCTGCATCAGCGCCTCCACCTTGGCGGCGTCGTAGCGGGCCATGGTCTCCGGCTCGAAGCCGTCGAAGGCGCGGCGGAAGTTCTCCCGCTTTCTCAGGATGGTGATCCAGGAGAGTCCGGCCTGGAAGCCGTCCAGCAGCAGCTTCTCGAACAAGGCGCGGCTGTCACGCTCCGGCACGCCCCATTCGGTGTCGTGATAGGCCATGTAGAAGGGATCGGTGCCGCACCAGAAGCAGCGGGCATGGCCGTCCGCGTGCGCGATCAAAGGCTGGCGCACGGGCTTCGGCGCGGCATCGTCCATTCTCTCGGTCTCCTCAGGCCCTGAAACGTCAGGTGGGCTTGAACTTGGCGTCCAGCGCGCTGACCTTCTTTTCCCAATCCAGCGGGAAGGTCGCCCATTCCGGCTTGCGCAACTCCACCTCCACCGCCCCGGCGGTCAGCGGCACGCCCTCGGCACGGGCGTCCGTGGCGCGATCGAGGCGGACGGTGGCGATGCCCCGCCCCTCGGTAACGGAGGTGAGCTGGCCGACGCTCTTGTCGCCGGCGACGATCTCCTGGCCCACCGCGAGCGGGGTGGGGAAGATCACTTCCACCAGCCGGTTGCGCGGGGTCGAGCGGTGCTCCATGCGGCTCACCACCTCCTGCCCCACATAGCAGCCCTTCTTGAAGTCCACGCCGCCGAGCTGGTCCATGTCGGCCTCGTGGGGGAAGGTGTCGCCATAGGTGAAGTCCGCCCCACCCTTGGGGATGCCCAGCGCGATGCGGTGCGCCTCATAGGCGGCGAGATCGCTCGAAAGCCCCTCGGCCGCCGCCTTGTCCAGCACCAGCCGCTGGCCGAGGCCGGGATAGCGCGGATCGGTGAAGAGCCGGCCTTCCGGCAGCGCGCCGTGATCGCCGAACACGGCGGCAACCGCGAGGTCGGCCGCCACCGCGAACGTCACCTTGGCCCGAAGGCGATGGAAGATCAGCCGTTTGAGGAGATCCTCCGCCCGGTCCGCGGGGGCGTCGAACAGGAAGCTCTCCTCGGCGAGGCAGTAGAACAGGAAGTCGGAGATGATCTTGCCCTGCGGGGTGAGCAGGCCGCCATAGCGGGCGTCTCCCTGCGCCATGGTCTTCACGTTGCAGGTGATGACACTGTGCAGCAGCTTTACCGCATCGGGGCCATCGGCACGAATGAGGGTACGATCGTTCAAATGAATGAGCGGCATAGGGGCCGTCCTTGTCAGCAAAATAAAAAACAGATTTAAGGCCGGCTGCCTGTCCCCATCAAGAGTGAGCCCCTCCCATGCCCGTGACTTTCGATCTGCTGCTCAAGGGCGGCGCGGTCGCGACCCCCGCCGGCATTGCCGTTGCCGACATCGGCGTCACGGGCGGGCGCATCCGCGCCATCGGTGATCTTTCCGCCGCGAGCGCGGGCGAGGTGGTGGACGCCACCGGCCTCCACATCCTGCCGGGCGTCATCGACACGCAGGTACATTTCCGCGAGCCGGGGCTGGAGCAGAAGGAAGACCTGGAGACCGGCTCCCGCGCCGCCGTCATGGGCGGCGTGACCGGTGTGTTCGAGATGCCGAACACCATTCCCCAGACCACCAACCCCTCCGCGCTGGAAGACAAGATCGCGCGGGCGACGGCCCGCATGCATTGCGACTTCGCCTTCTATGTGGGCGGCACCCATGACAATGTGAAGGACCTGCCGGAGCTAGAGCGCCTGCCCGGCGCGGCCGGCATCAAGGTGTTCATCGGCTCGTCCACCGGCTCGCTGCTGGTGCCGGACGACGACGGCGTGCGCAACATCCTGAAGGTCATCCGCCGCCGCGCCGCCTTCCATTGCGAGGACGAGCCCCGCCTGCAGGAGCGCAAGGCCTTGCGCGTGCCGGGCGATGCTTCCTCCCACCCCGTCTGGCGCGACGAGATCGCGGCGCTCACCGCCACCCGGCGGCTCGTCAACCTCGCCCGCGAGACCGGCGCGCGGGTGCATGTGCTGCATGTGACCTCGGCCGAGGAGATGGATTTCCTCGCCGACGCGCGCGACGTGGCCTCGGTGGAGGTGACGCCCCACCACCTAACCATGGCCGCCCCGGAATGCTACGAGCGGCTCGGGACGCTGGCCCAGATGAACCCGCCGGTGCGCGAGGCGCGCCATCGCGACGGGCTGTGGGCGGCCATCGCCAACGGCGTGGTGGACGTGCTCGGCTCCGACCACGCGCCGCACACGCTGGAAGAAAAGAGCAAGCCCTATCCCGAAAGCCCCTCGGGCATGACCGGCGTGCAGACGCTGGTGCCGCTGATGCTGGATCACGTTGCCGCCGGTCGCCTGACGCTGGAGCGCTTCATCGACCTCACCAGCGCCGGTCCGGCCCGCCTGTTCGGCATCGCCGGCAAGGGGCGGATCGTGGTGGGCTACGACGCCGACTTCACCGTGGTGGACCTGAAGCGCCGCGCCACCATCACCAACGGCTGGATCGCCTCGCGCGCCCAGTGGACGCCCTATGATGGAAAGGAAGTCACCGGCTGGCCCGTGGGCACCTTCGTGCGCGGCCGTAAGGTGATGTGGGAAGGCGAGCTCACCGGCCCGTCCGCCGGCCAGCCCATCCGCTTCCTGGAGACGCTTCAGCCGCAGGGCTGAGGCGTCGGCCCCGTTCCCCGGACACGCGACGGCGCAGCCGGAGCGCTGATCCGGGGTCCAGCGCGAGAGCTCCCGCGCAGCGAACAAAACCCGAGATCGCTGGGATCAGGAAGCGCCTTCGGCGAACCTCTGCGCTGGGCCCTGGCTCGCATTCCGCTATCGCTGCATGCGTCCGGGACGCGAGAGCCCCCTCACCGGACCGGCGGCTGCTCGCGCACGCGGGTGAGCACGGCCTCGGGGCTGGCATAGGCTTCCTGCAGGTCGACGCTCCAGTAGCGCAGTTCGTCGAGCGGGATGATCTGCCCGGTCACGGCACAGCGCACGAAGCTGCCGGGCCGCAGGATGCGGAATTCACCATCGAGGTAGCGCACCTCCGCCTCGCCATGGGGCTCGGGGAAGCGTTCGAATCTGTTCATCACCTGGGGAGCGTCCCGAAAACTGGTCTGCCGGAAGGATAGCCCTTTGCGCCGCAACGCGAAAGGGGCGCACGATCAGGGGTCGAAAAGTGTCGGTCCCTCTACCTTTCGTGGCTTGCGGCCGGCCGGGCGCGGCGCCGGCCGGGGGGGCGAATCCGGCGGCGGAGCCCCCTCCCCGGCCTGCACGGCGACCCGGCCATCGGCGAATTCCAGGCTCAGGGCCGCGCCGTCCGCGATGTCCGCCGCCCGCCGCACCGCATGGCCGCCGGCATCCCGCACCAGCGCGAAGCCGCGGCCCAGCACCTCCCTGTAGGAGAGCGCCTTGAGCAGTTGCGCCAGGGCGGCGAGACGCGCCGTGCGGCGCTCCTTCTGCACATCCAGCGCCCGGCGCATGCGCCCGTCCAGCACCTCAAGGCGTTCGCCCGCCCGGGCCAGCCGCGTGCGCAGCGCCTCCGGGGAGAGGCGCGCCTGCACCGCCGCGAGCTGAAGCCGGTGGGCGGAAGCGTTGGCCCGCAAGGCGCGGGGCAGCCGCTCGGCGGCGAGGTCGAGGCGCTGGCGCGGCTGGGCCAGCAGGGTTTCGGCGGCCGGCAGGAGCCGGGCGAGGCCGCGCAGGTCTGCACGGCGCCGGTCGAGCAGGCGCAAGGGCGCGGCGATCAGGCGCGCCCCGAGATCTTCCACCGTGGCGATGAGATCGGTGCGCACCGGCACCACCATCTCGGCCGCGGCCGTGGGGGTGGGCGCGCGCACGTCGGCGGCGAAATCGATGAGGGTCACGTCGGTCTCATGGCCCACGGCCGAGACCAGCGGGATCATGCTCTCCGCCGCCGCGCGCACCACCGCCTCGTCGGAGAAGCCGAGCAGATCCTCCAGCGCGCCACCACCCCGCGCCACCACGATCACGTCCGGCCGGGGAATGGGGCCGCCCTCCGGCAGATCGTTGAAGCCGCGGATGGCGGCGGCGACCTCGGCGGCTGAGGTCTCGCCCTGCACCCGCACCGGCCACACCAGCACCCGGCGGGGGAATCGGTCATTGAGGCGGTGGAGGATGTCGCGGATCACCGCCCCGGTGGGCGAGGTGACGACGCCGATCACCTTGGGCAGGAACGGCAGCTCCTGCTTGCGGGCGGGATCGAACAGGCCTTCGGCGGCGAGGCGGCGCTTGCGCTCGTCCAGCATGGCCATGATGGCGCCGGCGCCGGCAAACTCCAGCGTTTCGATGACGAGCTGGTAGCCGGACTTTCCCGGATAGGTGGTGAGCTTTCCGGTCGCCACCACCTCCAGCCCCTCCTCGGGCTTGAGGCGCAGGCGCTGGAAGGTACCCTTCCAGATCACCGCATCGAGCCGCGCACCGGCATCCTTCAGCGAAAAATAGGCGTGGCCGGAGGAATGGGGGCCGCGATAGCCGGAAATTTCGCCCCGCACCCGAACGTGGCCGTAAGCGTCCTCCACCGTCCGGCGCAGGGCGGCGGACAGCTCGGAAACGCTCCATTCGGGCGCGTTGGCCCTGACTTCGGCATCATCGGTCATGCGAATCGGAACCCGGACGGGTGGTGTCCCAGCATAACGGGAAGGTGCCCCATGCGGCGAGCGCAGAGCCCTGCCCCTTGTTTGCGCGGCCTTGAGCCGATAGGCGAAGAGAGCACAAAATCAAGATCCGTCGGAAACTCGGGGGAGGCCGCATGAACATCCTGCTGCTCGGTTCGGGAGGGCGTGAGCACGCCCTCGCCTGGAAGCTGGCGCAGAGCCCAACCATCGGTCAGTTCTACGCCTTGCCCGGCAATCCGGGCATCGCCGAGTTCGCGGACGTGGTGGAAGGCATCCCGCTGTCCGCCCACGACACCATCGTGAAATGGTGCCAGGAGCATACCATCGACCTGGTGGTGGTCGGCCCCGAGGCGCCCTTGGTGGCCGGCCTCGTGGATCGCCTCGCCGCCGCCGGCATCCTCGCCTTCGGCCCCACCGCGGCGGCCGCCCGGCTGGAGGGCTCCAAGCTCTTCACCAAGGAATTGTGCAAGGCGAACGACATTCCCACCGCCGCCTTCGGCCGCTTCACCTCCACCGCCGAGGCCGCCGCCTACATCCGCGGGCAGGGCGCGCCCATTGTGGTGAAGGCGGACGGGCTGATGGCCGGCAAGGGCGTGGTCGTCGCCCTCACCGTCGAGGAGGCGGTGGACGCGGTGGAGCAGGTGTTCGCCGGTGGCGGCACCGAAGTGCTCATCGAGGAATTCATGGAGGGCGAGGAGGCGAGCCTGTTCGCCCTCGTGGACGGCGAGACCGTCGTCGCCTTCGGCAGCGCCCAGGACCACAAGCGCGCCTATGACGGCGACCTCGGCCCCAACACCGGCGGCATGGGCGCCTATTCCCCCGCCCCGGTGCTGACACCGGAGTTGGAGCGCCGGGCGATCGAGGAAATCCTCATCCCCACCGCCCGCGCCATGGCCAAGGCCGGAACGCCCTATCGCGGCGTGCTCTATGCCGGCCTCATGCTCACCACCTCCGGCCCCAAGCTGGTGGAATACAATTGCCGCTTTGGCGATCCCGAATGCCAGGTGCTGATGCCGCGCTTCGCCGGTGATCTGGTGGAGGTGCTCCACGCCACCGCCGCCGGCCGCCTCGCCGAGGTGACGCCGCAATGGTCCCCGGTCTCTGCCATGACGGTGGTCTATGCCTCGCGCGGCTATCCCGGCCCGCACCAGATCGGCTCGCCCATCGGCGGCCTCGGCGAGGCGTCGGCGCTGGAGGGCGTCACCGTGTTCCAGGCCGGCACGCGGATGAAGGGCGGCACGCTCGTCTCCAACGGCGGGCGGGTGCTGAACGTCACCGCCACCGGGACGACGCTGGCCGATGCCCGCGCGCGCGCTTACGCCGCCATCGCCCGCATCGACTGGCCGGACGGCTTCTTCCGCTCCGACATCGGCTGGCGGGCGCTGGGGACGGCCGACTGATGGCCGAGAAGGCCCCCCTCCCCGTCCTCGACGACTTCCCGGTGAAGGCGCGCGACACCATCCGCTACGGCGACACCGACATGCTCGGGCACGTCAACAATGCGGTGTTTTCCACCTTCCTGGAGACCGGGCGCACCCACCTGCTGCTGACGCCGCGCCGTCTCGCCCCCCAAGGCATGGGCTTCGCGCTGGTTCGCCTCGTGCTCGACTACCGGGCGGAAATGCACTGGCCGGGCGAGGCGGATATCGGCACGGGCGTCATCTCCGTCGGCCGCAGCTCGGTAGGCCTCAGGCAGGCCATCTTCCAGGATGGCCAATGCATGGCGACCGCCGAGACGGTGGTGGTGCTGTTCGATCTCACTGAACGACGCGCCGCCCCCCTGCCCGACGACATGCGCGCCGCCCTCGAAGCGCTCCGCGTGGCCTGACGGCCTCCGCAATTCCCTGAACCGCCAGACAGGTGCGCTCCCCCGGGAGGCACCTCGCCGCGCCTCTAAACCACATTTAAATTATGTTTTTGACGTGGATTCACATTCGATATTAAATTCGGGGAAATAGTCGAAAGTGAAATTCACGAGGTCCACCATGACAGCGGTTCGCGGACAGGTCCTGCGGGACAGCCTGCTCTTCCTCACCGCCTACGGCATCATCGTCGCGGCGGTCATCTTCGGCTGAAAGGCCTGAGGCTAAACGGGTTTCGGCCGGGCCAGGCCGAATCGCGCGGCGAGGCGGTCGAAGGCCTCGGCGGTGGCGGGGTCGATGGGTATGCCATCGCGGCGGCGCTCCTCCGCCACCCTCCATTCCCGGTCGCCCGGCGCCATCACAATATCCCCCGGCGCACGACGTGAATTGCGCAGCGTATGACGATAGCGCTGCATGGCCGCGTCGAACTCCTCCTCCGGCAGGAAGGCGCCCGGCTTCATCGCCATCACGAAGGCCCCCACGTTGCGTGGGGTGCCGAAGTCCGGCCCACCCATGGGCGCGATGTCGAACGAGAGCCGCGCCCCCGCAAGGACCGCGCTGAACACCTCCACCACGCCGGCAAGCGCCGCGCCCTTGAAGCCGAAGGCGGCACCGAGCGGGGCCAGCATCTCCACCTTGTGCGGATCGGTGGTGTCGAAGCCGTCGCCGTCGGAGGCGACTTCCGGCGGCAGGGATTGCCCGAGGCTCCGATAGAGCAGCACCCGATTGTAGGGCACGGCGCTGGTGGCCATGTCGAGGAACCACGGCGCCTCGCCCTTCACCGGCACCCCCATGGCGATGGGATTGGTGCCGTGAAAGCGCTCCGCCCCGCCATGCAGACGCACGAAGCTGTCCGAATTGCAGAAGGCGAGGCCGATGAAGCCCTTCTCCGCCGCCGCCAGCGCATAGGCGCCCGCTGCGCCGAAATGGGAGGAGTTGCGGATGGCCACCGCGCCGATGCCGTAGAGGGCAGCATTCTCCATCGCCCGGTCCATGGCCGCATAGGCGGCGCGGGCGCCATGGCCGTGGCCGGCATCGAGCGTCGCGACAGCCGCCGCGCCGGCCCGGAAGTCGAGCGTGGGATGGCCGTTCACCCGGCCGCCCTCGATCACCGTCACATAATGGTCCAGCAGCCGCACGCCGTGGCTGTCCACCCCGAAGCGCGAGCCGTGCAGCATGGCGCGGGCCGCCGCCTCGGCGCTCGCCGCATCCGCCCCTGCCGCCGTGAGAGCCGCGCTGCAGAAGGCGAACAAGGCGTCCTCCCGGTGCCGTTCGAGGGCGGAGGAGCGGGCGGGAGCGGGCACGGACATGGGGCAATCCTTGAGACGGCGCTGGGGTGGCTCAGCGTGTGTCCTTTGTATGCATTGGACGGTGATGGTGTAAACTCCCTTTCACGCGGCAGGCGGTGCGGCATCCGGTCAGCCGGCAAACGGGCGGGCAACCCTTTGGACAACTTGGCATTTGCACCATCGTGGGGCACCTTGCCGGCGGGCCGCGACCGGCGCGGCGGAAAGACGGACGAGACGTGAGCGGACGGGACATGACGAGTGATGTGCCCCCGGCGGCTACGGGCAAGCCGACGCCCGCCGCCGAACGGCGCGCGCGCCCGGTGGCCGGCATCGCCCCCCGCCTGCACGAGCGCGCCTTCGACATTCTCGCCTCGCAGATCGCCTCCGGCGCCCTCGCCCCCGGCGAGCGCCTGCTCGAATCCCGCGTCGCCGAGCGATTCGGCATCTCCCGTGCACCGGCCCGGCAGGCGCTGGCGCGGCTGGAGCGGGTGGGGCTGGTGAGCCGCAGCGACGGCCACGGCTTCCAGGTCATGCCCCTCGCCGGACCGGCGCCGGCCGTCCCGGCCGTCGATGTCAGCGGCGAAACGCCGATCCAGCTCGCCCCCGAATCAACCTGGCAGCGCATCTATGCGGACGTGGAGCAGGAGGTGGTCTCGCGCACCGCGCTCGGCGCCTTCCGCGTGGTGGAGAACCATCTCGCCGCCTATTACGGCGTGAGCCGCACGGTGGCCCGCGAAGTGCTCTCGCGCCTCAACCAGCGTGGCGTGGTGCGCAAGGACAGTCGCCTGCACTGGTACGCGCCGGCCCTGACGCCGGCTTATGTGGCCGAGCTGTTCGAGATGCGCGCCATCCTGGAGCCGGCGGCGCTGCGGCTGGCCTTTCCGCGCCTCGCCCCCGGACAGGTGGCGACGCTGCTGGCCAACCTGCGCGATGCCGCCGCCCACCCCGATGCGGTGGACGGCGCCCGCCTCGGCGCGCTGGAGAACGAGCTGCATGTGGGCCTGCTCGGCCGCTGCGGCAATGCCACGCTGATGGAGGCGCTGGCCACCTGCCAGACACTGCTGGTCGCCCTCACCTTCCTTTATGTGCGCTCCCCCCAGCCCCACGGCCGCGAACCGTTCATCGCCGAGCATCTCGATGTCGCCGAGCGCCTGGCGGCGGCGGATGTGGAGGGGGCGGCGGACGCATTGCGCGACCACCTGCGCGGCTCTTTCGGTCGCGCGGTGGAGCGGCTCGATCGGGTGCGGCGGGAGTTTTCCCCCGGCCCCCTGCCCTACCTCTCGCCGCTCTGATCTTCTCAAATAGCCGTGACAGGTCTTCCGATTGCGCCAAAACGGAACATTTCTTGATCTGAACGGGTGGCGAAGCGCGCGAACCCGGTTAAGATTGCATTGTTCGCCGGCGCATCGGTCGCACTCTCCTTTCGGAAATGTGCGGAAAACATGAGCTTCGGCGTGGTGGTGGAGGATTTGATGTTGTCCCTCGTTGCCGGTTCCGCCCTCGTCCTCGCTGGTCTTGCCGCGGTTGCGCTTGCGCAGCTCGCCGCCAAGCAGAGGCAGATGGTACCGGTGCGCGTGCGCGCCCGCCGCACCCATCGCTGAGGCGCGACGCTCCCCGAACCTTCCGCCGTGACCCCGGTCGCCGGGCCTGATCCCGCAGGCTCCACAATCGAGATTAGCGTCGAGCGGGTCCCGCAGCTTTTCAACATGCTGGACCCGTTCCCCTTCCGGGAACGCGACCTCGACGCGGAGGCGGAAGCCTTCATCGTGGAGTGGGCGCGCGAGCTGCCACGCGGCGCGCCGATCTCCATTGTCGTCCATTTGCCGCCCGAAGAGGCGATGACCAGCGAGGCGGCGGGCCTGCCCGACGCCATCCGCGGCTATTTCACGCTCAGGGCGCGGGCGCTCTCGGCGGAGCTGTCGGAGCTGTTCCGGGTCGGGCGCATCTCGCTCACCATCGGCATCATCGTGCTGGCGCTGTGCCTCGGCATCGCCGGGCTCATCGCCGAGCCACGGCTCGAAAGCCTCGGCAGCCTCGCAGCCGAGGGCCTGCTGATCCTCGGCTGGGTCGCGCTCTGGCGGCCCATGGAAATATTCCTCTACGACTGGTGGCCCATCGCCGGGCAGCGCCGGCTCTACCAGCGCCTCGCCACGGCCGGCATCAGCGTGCGCGCGGTGCCCTGATCCTGCGGCCCGGAGCGGAACAAGGCCGGCGGCAGGAGATTTCCTCAGGAGATGCGGGGCTCGCCCCCACAACCAGGAGGATATTCATGGCGCCCGACGCGACACCCGACGACGATCTCGTCACCCTCAGCATCTCGCCCGAGACGATCTGCTACATCATCGTCAAGGCCCGCTCCCGCGATGCCAAAGACGCGGTGACCGATCCCGATCCCGGGTCCGACGGCCCGGACGACGGGATGCGCGCGGTGCTGGAGGACCACCCGGACGATCCGGTGGACGAGGAACTGGCCGGCGCCATCACCGCGCTGAACGAGGACCAGCAGATCGATCTCGTCACCCTCGCCTGGCTCGGCCGCGGCGACGAGGACATCTCCACATGGGGCGCCCTGCGCGCCGAGGCCGCGGCGAGCCGCGAGGTCTCGACCGCGCGCTACCTGCTCGGGATGCCGCTGGTGGGGGATTATCTGGAGGAGGGCCTCACCCGCCTCGGCTATTCCTGCGCCGACGTCGAACTCGGCCGGCTATGAGGCCGGCCGCTGTCCTCAGGCGGCGGCCATGGCGTTGCGGGCGTGGCCGCGGATGCGCTCCACCATGGAGCGCAGGCCATTGGAGCGCTGCGGCGTCAGATGGCCTTCGAGGCCGATCTGGCGGAACACCCCGAGGATGTCGGTTTCCATGATCTCCTTGGGCGTGCGCCCGGAGACCAGCATGAGCAGCACAGCCACAAGGCCGCGCACGATGTGCGCATCGGAATCGCCCTCGAACTCCAGGAGGGGACCGGAGGGCGTCTCCTTCACGTGGGAGATGAGCCATACCTGGCTCGCGCAACCCTGCACCTTGTTGATGTCGTTGCGCTCGGCCTCGGGAAAGGGCGGCAGCTTCTTGCCGAGCTCGATCACGTGCCGGTAGCGGTCTTCCCAATTGTCCAAAAATTCGAAATCCGCAATCAGATCGTCAGCATTCATGAGGCCAATTCCTCGTCACCAGATGACGGCCGGGAAAAAGGGCACGACCGCCTGTCCTTGCGCTGCAGCATAGCACAGCCGGCAAGCAATGCCTGCCTAATCCACATCCCGAACATGGTACCGGATCGGCGCCGCGCAAGGCCGCGTGAGATTCAACTGCCCGTCAGGCCGGGCGGCGGGGCGGCAGCGGCGGCAGGGGCGTGGGCGTCATGGTCTGAGCCGGCTGCCCGGAGACGGGCTGGAAGCCCTGCGGCACCACGAGCTTGGCCGCGTCGCCCCCGCCCCACAGGGGCATAAGATCCTGCGGCGTGAGTTCGAGCGCGCTGCCCTTTTCGGCCGCGCTCTTGTCCGCCGTGCCCTTGGCACCGGGCTGGGCACCGGGGACGGGCGCGGGCGGCGCGCCTTCGCGATGGCCGATGGAGTCATAGACCCAGCGCGCGCCCATCTGGGCCTTCTCCACGAGATGTCCCGCCATCTGCCCGCCCACCGCGCAGGCCTGGGGCTGGCGATCGCAGAAGCCGCGCAGGTCCGCCACAAGCGCCTGGGCGGCGCCGAAGGCGTCGAACACGCTCACGTCTCGCCCGTCGCTGCCCTTGAGGCCGAAGGGGAGGAGGAGCAGCACGAGGCCGACCCAGAAGGCGAGGCGGAACAGGAAGAACATCGCTCCCTCTTGAAACGGCGGCGAAGCTGAATTCGCGCCCTTCGACATTACCACCGACGCGTCCGCGCGTGAGCCGTCGCGGGCCGGCCGTGCCCCGACTTTTCAAGACATCGTTAACGCTGACAGCGTTCGATCCGCGCCGGCTTAGCGTTCGCTTAAAGCCCGCCGTGGCAGGATTTTGCGAAACGTGATGGCGGGGCGCGCAGAAGATGTGCGGCGTCCGGCCGGACAACGGCACTTGACAGGGGGCGACGTGGCTCACGTCTTCGGCGATGCAGCGGCCGGTGCGCGGCCCGTCCCGGCCCGCGACGGCGGCGACCGGGAGGCGTTGCCGCGCCTGGCCGGGCTCGGCCGCCTCACCGGCGCGGTGCTGAGCGGCCTCGGCCTGCTCGGGCTCGGCTCCGGCGGGTTGGTGCTGCTCGCGGAATTCTCCGGCCTCGCCACCGGCGGCCTTCTCAACGCCACCACACTTCTCGCCAGCGGCTTCGTCTGCGCGGCCCTTGCGGCGGTCGCCGGCGGGCTGGCCCGTGCCGCCACCAAGGCGAGCGCCGCGCCGCCCTCCGACATGCTGCTCGTCACCTGCCACGGCCCGCGCGGCGAGGTGGTGCGGGTGGAGCGCCAGGGCGGCCCCTTCGCCGCCTCCCCTGCATCGGCGCTGGAGGGTATGGCCCTGTTCGAGCGCGTGCTGGTGGCCGACCGCCCCGCCTTTCTTTCCGCCGTGGAAGCGGCCTCGCGCGGCCGCGCCGCCACGCTGGAGCTGCGCCTGCGGTGCGATGCCGCCGGCGACGCCGCCCCCTCCTTCCTCACCGCCGAGGCCCGTTGCCGCGCCATGCGAGGCGGCATGGTGCGCGTGTCCTGGCGGGCGCCCTGGCAGCAGGCGCAGACCGAGCAGATGAAGGCCGAGCGCCAGAAGGCCGATGCGGCCGCCCGCGCCCGCGCCGAGGCGGAGGCCGCCAACGCCGCCAAAAGCCGCTTCCTCGCCGCCATGAGCCACGAGCTGCGCACGCCGCTTAACGCCATCCTCGGCTTCTCCGAATTGCTGGCCACGCAGACCGGCGCGCCCCTCGACGATGCCCGCAAGGCCGATTACGCCCGCATCATCCACGAGAGCGGCCAGCACCTGCTCGGCCTCGTCAACGATATCCTCGATCTGTCGCGGGTTGAGGCCGGCGCCTATGTGCTGGAGCGCGAGGCCGTGGACGTGGGCGCCCTCGTCGCCGGCTGCGCCGAGATGGTGGCCCTCGATGCCGAGCGCACCGGCGTGAGCGTGAAGACCAAGGTGCCGGCGCGCCTGCCCGTGCTCGACGCGGACAAGCGCGCGCTGCGCCAGATCGTGCTCAACCTGCTCTCCAATGCGGTGAAGTTCACCCCCGCTGGCGGGCGGGTGCAGGTGGGCGTGAGGATGCAGGGCGACGAACTCATCATCCGCGTCCGCGACACCGGCCCCGGCATGCGTCCGGAGGACGTGGCGCGCCTCGGCGAGCCCTTCTTCCAGGCGGGCGACTGCATCCAGAAGTCGCGGGGCTCGGGCCTCGGCATCGCCGTGGTGAAGGGCCTCGTGAAGCTGCATGACGGCGATGTGCGGGTGGAAAGCGCGCTCGGTCGGGGCACGAGCGTGTCCGTGAGCCTGCCGGTCGCGGCCGCGATCGAGGCCAAGGGACAGGGACAGGGGGTCGTTGCGCCGTTTCCGGCGCGGACCGAAGACACACGGGCAAAGAGGACGGCATGAAGCTGGAAACGGCCACCGCAAACGCAGCGCCCCCGGAACTCGCCGAGGCCGCCGAGGCGGAGGAGACTGCGCGGCAGGCACGCCGGCTGCGTCGGCTGGACGTGATGGCAGCGCTGGTGGCGCTGGCTGGCAGCGGCGCCTTCCTCGCCAACGTGCTCGTTCTCCAGACCTCGCCGCCCGGTGCGCCGCTGCCCATGGCGCGCCCCGCCGGGGCCGGCAAGATCAACCACACCACCGTCCCGCTCACCTCAACGGGCACCGGCACCGCGACGACGTCGGCACCGGCGGGCGGCGCCACCACCGGCTCGCTCGGCTATCTCTCCATCCGCACGTCGGTGACAGGCACCGCGGCCCCCCTCGTGCCGGCGACCGGCGCGCGCACCGCCGATGCCCGCGCAGAGCCGCCGCCCAGCCGCCCGCCTGCGGGGCTCGTCTCCTCGGGGGACATAACCGGCGCCGTGCGCCCGCCGGTGGATGTGGGCGCCTCGCCGCGCATCCTCTCGGTGCAGAAAGCGCTGTCCAAGCTCGGCTATGGTCCCCTCAAGGTGGACGGCCGGCCCGGCGGCGAGACGCGGGCCGCCATCGTGCGCTTCCAGCGCGACCGCAACCTGACCGCCGACGGCGAGATCACCGACAAGCTGGTGCGCGAGCTGGGCTCCGTCTCCGGCATGGCGCTGAACTGATGGCTTTGACCTGAATGCGCCTCAAGAGCGCGATCTTCGTCTCCGCCCTCATCCGCCGCTGCCAGGTGGAGGGGTGCTATGCGACCCTGGTGCGCAAGGGCGCGGAGGAGGCCGGCGCCATCTTCGTGAAGGTGGCCAGCCTCGACGGCACCGCCGCGCTCTACGGCCCGGCGCCGCAATCCGCGTTCGACGAATCCTTCCCTGCGGACCGCAAATTCTCGGTGCTGGTCGCCCCCGGCAGCCCGGAGGCCGAGGCCGACGCCCGCATCGCCCGCGAGCTGAAGTTCGACCCGGACATCTTCGTGCTGGAGATCGAGGACCGCCAGGGGCGGCACTTTCTCGATCTGGTCGAGTAGCGCCGACCCGCCTCCCCTCCCCCATCGAGCGACCGGCGGGGGGCCTCGCCCACTACCTCTCCGTCAGCTTCAGCTCGATACGGCGGTTGCGGGCGCGGGCCTCGTCGGAGGTGCCGGTGTCGAGGGGCTGGTATTCACCGAAGCCAGCGGCGATGAGGTGACTGGGGCTCACCCCCTTGGCGATGAGATACTGCACCACCGCGATGGCGCGCGCCGCCGACAGTTCCCAGTTGGAGGGGAATTGCGCGGTGGAGATGGGCCGGTTGTCGGTGTGGCCGTCGATGCGCAGCGCCCAGGAGATGTCCGGCGGGATGGACTTCTCAAGATCCAAGATGGCGCCCGCCAGCTTGTCGAGGGAGGCGATGGCCTCCGGCTTCATCACCGCCGAGCCGGCGTCGAAAAAAACTTCCGATTGGAACACGAAGCGGTCGCCCACCACGCGGATGTCCGGCCGGTTGCCGAGGATATCGCGCAGGCGGCCGAAGAATTCGGAGCGGAAGCGGGTCAGCTCCTGCACCCGCTGGGCCAGCGCCACGTTGAGCCGGCGCCCGAGGTCGGTGATCTTGGATTGGCTCTCGGCGTCGCGCTTCTCGGAGATGTTGAGCGCCTCTTCCAGCGCCGCCATCTGCCGGCGCAGGGCCGCGATCTGCTGGTTGAGCAGCTCGATCTGCGCGGCGGCGCGGGCGGCCACGTCCTTCTGCAGATCGAGTTCGCGGGACAAGGCGTTGGCGCGGCCGGTGTCGGACGGGGCCGGCACGGCGATGGCCTGCCCGCGCAGCTTGTCGCGCTCGCCCTCGCTGGCTTCGAGGGAGGCGCGCACCGAGGCCAGCTCGCTCTCGGACGACTGGCTGTTCGCGCGCTCCAGGGAGAGAAGGTCGGTGAGCTGGCGGATCTGCGCCTGAAGGCGCTGCATCACGTCATCCTTGCCCGCCATCTCCTGCGTCAGGAAGAACTGGGTGAGGATGAACACCGACAACAGGAAGGTGAAGACGAGGAGCAGCGTGGACAAGGCGTCCACGAAGCCGGGCCAGTAGTCGATGTGGCGGTCGCGCCCGCGCCGGCCGAGGGCCATGGGTTCTGCCTCCGCTCAGTTGCGCCGCGGACCGGCGTCGTCCTCGACCCGTGAGAGCAGGCGCCGCATCTGCTCCTGCTGCGCCTGCTGCTGCTCGATCATCTGCTTCAGCAGCGCCTGCTCGGAGCGCATGTGGGTGACGAGGCCCTGCAGGCTCTCGGCAAGCTGGGCCAGCGCCGTGGTGACGCGCTGGGAGCCCGCCTCCGTCATGGTCTTCTCCAGCCGCCCCATGGCCGAGACCAGCGGATCGAGGTCCAGCACCGGCGGCGGAAGCGCCAGCGGCGCGGCAGGGGTGATCTGCGCGGGGGCGGCGGGCACGCGGGGGGCGGCCTCCCGGTCGGCGGCGAGCGCGCGGTCGCGCGGGCCGTCGTCCAGATCGCGCACGGTGGTGGAGAGCCAGTCCTCGAGGTCCGTATAGAAGCGGTTCTGCGCCTGCCCGGCCTGAAGGTCGAGGAAGCCCAGCACCAGCGAGCCGGAAAGGCCGAACAGCGAGGAGGAGAAGGCGGTGCCCATGCCGCCGAGGGGGGCGGCGAGGCCGCTCTTCATGTCCTCGAAGATGGAGCCCACATCCGGCCCCACCTGCAGCGCGCCGATGACCGAGCCGATGGAGGAGACGGTCTCCAAGAGGCCCCAGAAGGTGCCGAGGAGGCCGAGGAAGACGAGCAGGCCCGTGAGGTAGCGCCCCATGTCCCGGCTCTCATCGAGGCGCGTGCCGATGGAATCGAGGATGGAGCGCATGGTGGCTTGCGAGATGGTCATCCGCCCCAGCCGCTCGCCCAGAAGCGCGGCCATGGGCGCCAGCAGCGTCGGCGGGCGCGACACTGCAAGGCCGGGGTCGGCGAGGCGGAAGGAGTTCACCCAGTCCACCTCGGGGAACAGGCGGGACACCTGCCGGATGGCGAGGATGATGCCCACGGCGAGCACGCCGAAGATGACGCCGTTGAGCCCCGGATTGTTGAGGAAGGCGGCGACGATCTGCCGGTGCAGCACCGCCGCCAGCGCCGCGCACAGGGCCAGGAACACCAGCATCCGCACCAGGAAGATGCGGGGCGAGGAAAGCTTGATGAACGGATCGACGACGCGCGCCATGGTTCTCCCCGAGCGAGTTTTGTCCTCGAACGCTGAAGGGCCCCCTTGAAGGCCGCCGCGCGGGCGGCCCCGGACGGGGGCGTCGGCCGGAGAATCAGGCCCGGCCTCTGGCAAGCGCCGGCGTCGACTATGGCACAGGGACACCGCGCGGCGAAACAGTCGCGACCTTGCGGAAGACCAGCGACAGATTGTTTGCCGGCATTTCCTCCACCCGGGCGAGAACAAGGCCGTTCTTCGCCGCCTCCGCCGCCACCTCGGCGAGGTGCCTCAGGCCGAAGCGCGGGTCCTGCCGCCTCAGGTCCGCATCGAAGGCGACGTTGCTCGGCGCCGTCTCCACCTCGTCGCGCAGATAGGCGCCGTAGGTGAAGAGGATGCCGTCCGCCGGCAGGCGGGCGCCGGTGCCGCGCATCAGGCCCACCGTCGCATCCCATGGGCTGATGTGGATCATGTTGATGCAGACGATGGCGTCCACCTTGCCCACCGGCCAGTCCTCGCCCACCGCGTCTAGGGCGAGGGGGTCGCGCACGTTGGCAAGACCCTCGGCGGCAGTCCAGGCGGCGATGGAGGCGCGGGCCGCGGGAGAGGGATCGGACGGCTGGAACACCAGATGCGGCGCCCGGCGGGCGAAATGCACCACATGCTCGCCGGTGCCGCTGGCGATCTCCAGCACGGTGCCGGAGCGGGGCAGCAGCGGCAGCAGCAGATCGCCGATGGGGCCGCGGTTCTTGAGCGTCGCAGGCGCCGAGCGGCGGGCGTCGAGGTCGGGGGCAGTCACGGACATCTCCGGCAGGGATCGTTCGCGCGATCTTGGCCCGCCCGGCCCGGCGGCTCAACCGGATTGCGGCGCCGTTCCCCGGACAAGCGACACCGAAGGTGGAGCGCCGATCCGGGGTCCAGCGCAGGGCTCCCGCGCAGCGGGCAGAACCCGAGGGCGGCTGGTTTCAGAAGCGCCTGCGGCGAGCCGTTGCGCTAGGCCCCGGCTCTCCTTTCCCTGCGCTGACGCTGCGTTGCAGTCGGCCGGGGCGCGAGGGTTGTTTGGGCGCGGGGGCTTGCGGATGGGGGAGAAGGTGGCAAGCTGGGACGTTGCAACTTGAACCTGAAAGGGACGGCCACAATGATAGAGGCGAGCATCGACTAATATCTGCTGATCGTTTCGAAGCCCGCATCACATCCAGCATCGAGACCAACCATGGCGCTACTAAATCGTCCAACACAGGTATATGGACAGTTGCCAAAATTCTTTAAGGCAATTCGTGACGGAATTGCGCCGGAAAAATTTACACAACAGTATTTAAAAGATCTTGGATTTGGTAGCTCAAATTTTCGCGTTTTGATACCACTTCTCAAGGATCTCGGATTTTTAACTCCAGACGGGACGCCAACCGAAAGGTACCGAGATTATTTAGATGCATCTAGATCTAAAAAAGTTCTAGCCGACGCAGTTCGATCTGCATATTCCGACATATTCACCATAACGAAAAATCCAACCAAAAATGAGAAAGATAAAATATCTGGAAAATTCAAAAGTACTTTTAATTTTTCAGATACACAGGCGGACAGGTCTGCAAATACATTTTTGGCTCTTGTTGATCTCGCCGATTTCTCCGATTCTCAGCCCGATGAGCCTGAGATCAAAACGGCCAGTCCGCCCCCCTCCGCCATACAGCAAGAGACCCACGATCGATCAAATCGCATTATCGGTCTACGATACGATATTGCCATCCATCTTCCAGCTACAAAAGATATTGAAGTTTACAATGCCATCTTTAAGGCACTGAAGGAGCATCTCCTTGACTGATTCAACGACGCTCCGAGATTTCATCTTCCGCGGAATACTATTTGACGCGGAGGCTGATCAATTTCGAAAAGCGGGCATCAAGATCGGAACAGATCAATACCAACAAGAAGAGGCACTCTTATACGAGGCACTGGCTCCATTTGGCATAAAAAGACGCAACGATGCCCTCGAAATGGCTCGTCTGTATGCGGTATTGCATGCCTTTGAAAACGAAATTCGGAGCTTCGTCAAGGACACCCTTGAGGAGAAAGTTGGCCCGAATTGGTGGGAAACGGATTCAATGCCCGCAAAAATCCGAGCGAAAGCGGAGAGTCGAAGGAAAACTGCGATTGATGACAGCTGGCTTGAGGGAGCGAAAGATGACAATTTAGAATACGTTGATTTTGGAGATTTATCCCAGATCATAATTCAAAATTGGGATAATTTTAAGGAGATAATTCCGACCCAAAGCTGGCTAAATCAACGAATGGTCGAGCTAGAAAAAGCTAGAAATTTTGTTGCGCACAATCGGATGCTGCTCCCAAATGAATTCCAAAGGCTTTATATGTATATATCAGACTGGAATAAAACTGTTGGCATATAGAACGGAGAGGGACTCACGCCCCTCCCCTCACACACCTCACCGCGAAAACTTCTTGTACTGAATCCGCTTCGGGATCACCGAATCCGTGCCCAGGCGGCGCTTCTTGTCTTCCTCGTAGTCCGCGAAGTTGCCTTCGAACCATTCCACGTGGCTGTCGCCCTCGAAGGCGAGCATGTGGGTGGCGATGCGGTCCAGGAAGAAGCGGTCATGCGAGATGATGACGGCGCAGCCGGCGTAATCCTCCAGCGCCTCTTCCAGGGCACGCAGGGTGTCCACGTCGAGGTCGTTGGTGGGCTCGTCGAGCAGCAGCACGTTGCCGCCGCGCTGGAGCACCTTGGCGAGGTGGACGCGGTTGCGCTCACCGCCGGAGAGCATGCCCACCTTCTTCTGCTGGTCGCCGCCCTTGAAGTTGAAGGCCGCGCAATAGGCGCGCGAGGGGATCTCCTTCTTGCCGACGTAGATCACCTCGTTGCCGTCGGAGACTTCCTCCCACACGGTCTTCTTGTCGTCGAGCGCGTCGCGGCTCTGGTCCACATAGCCGAGCTTGACCGAGTCACCGATGGAGATGGAGCCGCCGTCCGGCTTCTCCTGCCCGGTGATCATGCGGAACAGCGTGGTCTTGCCCGCGCCGTTCGGCCCGATGACGCCGACGATGCCGCCCGGCGGCAGCTTGAAGGAGAGATCGTCGATGAGCATCTTGTCGCCGAACGACTTGCTGAGATGGTCGAAGGCGATGACGTTCTGCCCCAGGCGCTCGGCCACGGGGATGACGATCTGGGTGGCGGAGGGCTGGCGCTCGGACGCGCGCTGCAGCAGCTCCTCGTAGCGCTGGATACGCGCCTTGTTCTTCGCCTGGCGGGCCTTGGGAGAGGCGCCGATCCACTCCTGCTCGCGGGAGAGCGCGCGCTGGCGGGCCTCGTCCTCGCGACCCTCCTGCTGGAGGCGCTTCTGCTTCTGCCCGAGCCAGGAGGAATAATTGCCCTCGTAGGGAATGCCGCGACCGCGATCCAGCTCCAGGATCCAGCCGGTGACGTTGTCGAGGAAGTAGCGATCGTGGGTGACGATCAGGATCGCGCCCGGATAGGTGCGCAGGTGCCCTTCCAGCCAGTTCACCGTCTCGGCGTCGAGATGGTTGGTGGGCTCGTCCAGCAGCAGGAGTTCCGGCTGCTCCAGCAGCAGGCGGCAGAGCGCGACGCGGCGGCGCTCGCCGCCCGACAGGCGCGTCACCTCCCAGTCGTCCGGCGGGCAGCCCAGCGCGTTCATGGCCTGCTCCACCTTGGAATCGAGATCCCAGAGGCCCTGCGCCTCGATCTCGTCCTGGAGCCGGGTCATCTCGTCCGCGGTCTCGTCCGAATAGTTCATGGCGAGTTCGTTGTAGCGCTCCAGAATGGCCTTCTGCTTGGCCACCCCGTCCTCAACGTTCTCGCGGACGTTCTTGGTGGGGTCGAGCGCCGGCTCCTGCGGCAGGTAGCCCACGCGCACGCCCTCGGCGGGGCGCGCCTCGCCGGTGAAATCCTTGTCGATGCCGGCCATGATGCGCAGCAGGGTCGACTTGCCCGCGCCGTTGTTGCCCAGCACGCCGATCTTGGCGTCCGGGTAGAAAGAGAGGTGCACGTTGTCGAGCACCTTCTTGCCGCCGGCATAGGTCTTGGTCATGCCGTGCATGTGGTAGGCGTACTGATAGGGGGCCATGGGCCGCCGTCTCCTGAAAAGGGGTGCGGGAAAGTTGGCGCCGTTCTAGCCTCGCAGGCGAGGCGCGGCAAGGTTCGCAGCATGTTTCGCGAGACGAATAGAGCCGGCGCGCTCTGGAGGAAAAGATGGGTTCCGACCACCACCACCACAAGGACTGGCGCACCGACGGCGTGCAGGTGATCCCCGGCGACCGCCTCGATCCCAATACCGCCCAGACCCCGGGCATGAACCGCGCCACCGCCATCAACCGCGCCCGCGCCGGGGCGGAGAAGATCTGGGCCGGCACCGTCCACATCCATCCGGACGCCAAGACCGGCGCCCACCACCACGGCGATCTCGAAAGCGTCATCTACGTGGTCAAGGGCCGCGCCCGCATGCGCTGGGGCGAGAATCTGGAGTTCGTGGCCGAGGCCGGTCCCGGCGACTTCATCTTCGTGCCGCCTTATGTGCCCCACCAGGAAATCAACGCCTCCGCCGACGAGACGCTGGAATGCGTGCTGGTGCGCTCCGGCCAGGACCCGGTGGTGGTGAATCTCGACATCGAGCCGGTGGAGAAGCCCGAGCACGTCAAGTGGATCGACCCGATCCATCGGGAGTGAGGTGGCCGCAGGCCTTGCGCGAACAGGCTTTGCGGCCGCTTCCCGGTCGCGCCATCCACAGGCCGGCGGAGAAAGAATGCAAAGGGTGTTGCATTCGCCGCCGGCATTTTCTATAGAACCGCACCTGCCGCCGACACACTGTCTCGCCGGCAAATGGATGCGGGTGTAGCTCAGGGGTAGAGCACAACCTTGCCAAGGTTGGGGTCGAGGGTTCGAATCCCTTCGCCCGCTCCAGTTTCTCTCAAGAAAATCAGATGGCTGGCAAACGCCCTGTAGGGCGTTGTGCTTCCGAAGCTCCACGCTGCGGGCGTTGGAAGCAGAACGGAAGCATCTGCACGAACGTCGCCGGGTAGCATGGCGCGCTGACGGCGCCCTTCCTTTGCCTCCGCCAGGCGCAATGCTAGGTCGAAGACGCCGGAAAATGGCCTCTGCGCCACCTGCCCTGCAGTCCCAGGATGCCGGGCGCTCTCAGGCATCGATTCGTCTGGATCTGTGTCCCATCCGAGCTCAGGCGGTCAACTCGGCGGCTCTGCCAACCAATGACGTCATCTACCGGTCGTTCAGGAAGCAGCGGAAGGAAAGGCTCCGCTCGACCTCACACACTCTCTAGGTACCTCAGTGCTGCGTGTGCCGCCGCTCCGTCCGCGCCTCACGCGGTGATTGCGGCCACCGGCCGGCCCTTTCGGGCGCCTGTCAGCGGGGGATGGACCCCCGCTCGCGCAGGAGCCAGGTCGATGTCCGCCGAGATCGCTCACGCCTTCCTCGGGCCGGGAGGGAGCGGAGATCCGGCGCGCCGGCTTCGCCCTTTCCATGCGGCAGGATTGGTGAGCTTGGAGGACAGCCGCCGCATCCCGTGTGCTGCAGCAACTAAGGAAAGAGCTGGAATCCGGTCAACACAGGGCGGGCATTCGCGGCCTGAGGTGAGGCGCTCAAATTGTCCTTTGACATGGGTCTGCTCCCATGAGGACTGCTGCCGGTTCGTCGAGACTGGGCCACTTGCCCGATACGGCTTCGGCGAACGTCTTTGCGAAAGCTGCTGGCGCGCGCCTACATGGTGTGGATCTCGAACAGCCCTTCCACCTCGACGGGCACGTTGCGCGGCAAGGAGGAACTGCCGACCGCGATGCGCACATGCCGCCCGGCATCGCCGAACACCTCGACCATGAGGTCCGAGGCGCCGTTGATGACCTTGGGGTGATCGCCGAACTCCGGCACCGCGTTCACGAAGCCGCCAAGGCGCACGACGCCGGCCACCCGGTCGAGATCGCCATCCAGCGCCTTCGACAGCTGCGCGAGAAGGTTGATGGCGCACAACCGCGCGGCGGCCTGCCCCTCGGCGAGGGACACGGTGTCACCGAGCTTGCCGGTGAACTGGTCCTGTCCGTCGCGGGTAGGCACCTGACCGGCCACGTAAAGGCACGTTCCGACGCGCCGGGTCGGCACGTAATTGGCCGAGGGGATGGCGGGATCGGGAAGCACGATGCCGAGTTGCGCGAGGCGCTCTGCGATCTTGCCCATGGGTTTCGGACCTCCTGTCGTCAAAGTGCGTCCGGCAACGGCACCACCCGGCGGATGCTGTCGCGGTTGATTTCGTCGAGGGATTTCCAGCCGCCAATGGCCATGGCGAGGTCTATCTCCGCCTTCAGCAAAGCGAGGGCGTGCCGGACGCCGGCTTCTCCCGCGATGGCGAGGCCCCACAGGTGGCTCCGACCGATGAGCACCGCACAAGCGCCGAGTGCGATGGCCTTGAGGACGTCAGAGCCGCGGCGCACCCCGCCGTCGAGAAGCACGGGGACTTCGCCTGCGACCGCATCGACGACCTCTCCGAGGGCCTCGATTGCGCCCAGGGTCCCATCGAACTGGCGGCCGCCGTGGTTGGAGACCTGCACCCCGTCGCAGCCGAGAGACACGGCATGGCGCGCATCCTCGGCCCGCAGGATGCCCTTGATGATCAGCGGGCCGTCCCAGATGCCGCGCAGCCATTCCACGTCCTTCCAGGACACGGCGGGGTCGATCAGCGTCGAGATGTAGCGCGCCATGTCGACCACCCCGCCGCCGCCATAGGGCTCGAAATTGCGGAAGGTGACGCGCGGCGTGCGCGCCATGCGCATCCACCACCCCGCGTGACGGGCCGCATCGGCGAGCGTGCCGAACGAGAGGCGCGGATCGATGGTGAAGCCGTTGCGGATATCGCGCTGGCGCCGGCCGAGTACGGGGCAGTCCACGGTCAGGACGAGCGCCTCGTAGCCTGCGGCCCTGGCCCGCGCCGCAAAGTCCCGCGTGATGCCGCGGTCGCGATAGATGAAGAGCTGGAGCCAGCGGGCGCCCTCCGCCGCTGCGGCGACCTCCTCAATGGCGAGCGTCGCGCCGGCGCTCACTTCCATGATGGTGCCTTCGGCCGCGGCGGCGCGGGCGACTTCCGCCTCCCCCCGTGGCCAGAGCAGGCCCGAAGAGCCCGTCGGCGCAATCAGGACAGGTGTCGAGATGCGCCGGCCGAACAGCGTGCGGCCCTGGTCCCGGGTTTCGCCGCCGGTGAGCGCCTGCGCCATGAGGGCATAGTGGGCGAAGCCGCCGGTGTTCCGCCTGAGCGTCGACTCGTCCCCGGATCCACCGTCGACGAAATCGAACAGCATGCGCGGCAGCGTTCGACGTGCGGCCGCGCGCATGTCGTCGATGGTGAGGAGGGAGGACAGGCGTCTGCGTCCGGTCGGGACCATCAGGGCAACTCGCGCTCGGTGGGGATCAATCGGCGGTCCACCCGCCATCGACGAGGAGGGATGCCCCGGTCACGAGCGCGGCGGCATCGCCGGCGAGGAACAGGACGGCGCCCATCACATCCTCGACCCGGCCGATGCGACCGAGCTTGATGCGCGCACGGACCGCGGCCAGCGCGTCGTCGTCCAGTCCGTAGGAGCGGGTCAGGGGCGTGTCGATGAAGGTGGGCGCGATGGCGTTGACGCGGATGCCGTGCGGCCCAAGCTCTACCGCGAGCGCCTTGGTGAGGCCCTCGATCGCGAATTTCGAGGCGACATAGAGCGACCGGTTGGCCGCGCCCACATGCCCGAGCTGCGACGAGATGTGGATGATCGATCCCGGTCGTCCGGCGGCAATGAGGGTGCTCGCGACGCTCCGGGCGAGGAAATAGGCGGCCTTCACGTTGAGATCGAAGACGGCGTCGAAATCCTCGGGCGTCGTGTCGAGCAGCGGGCGCGGGCGATTGGTGCCGGCATTGCTCACCAGAATGTCGAATGGCTCGATCCGCTCCAGCGCGTCCTGCATCGCCGGCAGGTCGGTGATGTCGAGGGGCAGCGCGGATGCGGCACCGCCAGCCGACCGGATGGCGTCGGCCCGGGCCTCCACTTCGGCTGCCGTGCGTGCGCACAGGGTCACATGGGCGCCCGCGCGCGCCAGGGCCGCGGCCGCCCCGAGGCCGATGCCGCGACCGGCACCGGTGACGAGGGCGCGGCGCCCTTCCAGGCGGAAGGACGGCGTTTCCGGCAGCTGAGGCAGGGCCATGCCTCAACCGCCAAGCCGGGCGCGCAGCTCGCCTAGCGCCGTGGCCGCCGCTTCCACTTCGCTCACCTGGAAACCGGCCGCGAGGTCCGGGCTGTAGGCCGACAGCGCGCGCCGCGCGGCCTCGGAATAGACCACCCGTCCATCCCCGCTCACGCTGACGCCGTCCGCCGCCTCGAAGCCCCGGTTCCAGGCCACGGCCTCTGCCTCGGTCATCCCGTCCGGCAAATCGAGCGTCACCCGGCCGCGATCGACCCTGATCGGATATCCGCCCGGCAGGCCCGCAGGCCCCGGCACGTGGGCGCGGATTTCGCCGTGGCCGGCAAGCGCCAGCAACACGGGAACGGCGGCAGCGCCGGAGATGGCGTTGAGATCGCGGTAAGGGAGCTGCACGTGGCGGGTCCAGCCGTCTACGTCCTCGACCTCCTCGCGGCCGATCCAGGCGCGCACGGGGGCGCCGGTGCGCTCGGTGCCGGGCTTTCGCCACTGGACCAGATGCTGGTGGTGGCCGAGCACGCGCACGCTGGCACGCTGCTCCGGAGGGACCAGCGCCTCGATGATGGACGAGAAGATGCCGATATTGCCCACGCCGCAGGTGATGGGCAGGCCGGACGCCGCCAGCACCTGGTTCACCCCATCCGGATAGCAGGTGTTGACGAAAGCGATGTCGGCGCCGCCGGCCTTCACCGCGCGCGACGAGCGGGACGGCAGCAAAGCGTGGAACGCGATGGTCATGCCGAAGCCGGCCTCCGCCACCAGCTTGGACCACGCGCTGTCCATCCGGTCCACCTTCCAGGGGGACTGGAGCGAGGCGGACTGGACCACCACGCCGGGCGCGGAGGCGGCGATGGCTTCGCCCACCGTCTCCGCCGAAGACTGGTCGACCGCGAGGGTATCGAAGGTGGCCGGCGTGCCGAAAATGGCGGCGCGGGCGTTGCCCGCCTGCGCGAGCCACGTCATGCGCTCGCGATTACGCCCGCCTATGGTGACCCGGACGGGCGCGCGCGCCGTGGCCGCCAGGTCACTGATCATGATCTCGGCGAAATAGCCGGTTCCGATGATGAGAATGTCGCTGTTGGCCACGGTCTGCCCTTTGTGCTCGGGGATCACTTCAGGAAGTCGTTGGTGAACACCTTGGAGATGTCGGTCTTGTCCTTCATCATCTCCATGGCGATCAGCTGCGCCTGAAGGCTCTCCCAGGCCGCTGCGGTCGAGTGGCCGAGACCGTTCTGCTTCACGTCAGGCGACTGGGTGAGTTTGAGAACCTCGGGCAGCTTCAGCTCCGCATACACCTTGTCGGTGCTGGGATTGGCCTTGATGAAGGCCTCGTAGGCCGCCTTGGGATCGTCGATGGCGGCCTGCCAGCCCTTCAGGAAGGCCCGGGTGAAGCGCTTCACGAGATCCGGCTTCTCCTTCACCAGGGCCGGGTTGGTGAGCAGGGAAGTGGAGTACATCTTCATGCCGAGGTCCTCGAAGAGGATCCAGCTCACATCCTCGCCCGTCGCCCTCAGCTTCAGCGCGTCGTTGAAATAGAAGCCGACGCCCACATCGATGCGGTTCGAGGCGATCATGGCGACGAGCGCTCCGTCGGCCGGCACCTCGCGCAGCTTGGCGGGATCGAGCTTGAGGTCCTTCTTCATGGCCTCCCACTGGCGCCCGGTATTGCTCTTGAGCTGGACGCCGATGGTCTTGCCGTAGAGGTCGGTCTTCACGTCCTTGATGTTCTGGGACGTCTTGAAGATGAAGGCCGTGGGATTCTGTTGGAGCACCACCGCAGTCGCCACCAGATCCAACCCGCGCTGGGCGCCGATCAGGATCTGGTCGGCGGTGGCATAGCCGAACTCCGCGTCCCGATTACCCACCAGCTTCACGGTGACGGACGAGCCCTCACCAGGCAGGAGATCGACATCAATGCCTTCATCGCGGAAGTAGCCACGCTCCAGGGCGAGGAAGATCGGCGCGTGCTCGGAACCGAAAACCCAATCGAGCCGCAGCTTCACCTTGTCGGCCGCCTGCGCCACCACGGGCGCCAGAAGCCCCGACAGTGCGATGCCGGCGGCGGCCGTGAGTTTCAGAAGAGACCTGCGTTCCGTCCACATGTCCGTTCCCCTTTGTTGCTGGAAGGTTCTGTTTCAACACGAGGTCTGCGGCCCTGCCGCTCACATGGTGGCCTGCACCCCGCCGCCTTCCGGGGCGGACGGAATGAGGAGGCGCTCGGCCAGCACCACGGCGAGAAACATGAGGATGCCGAGGACGCTGAGGCAGATGATGGCGGCGAACATCAGCTCGGTATCGAGCGTGATGTTGGAGGCGTTGATGACGTATCCGAGCCCCTCGCCGGCAGCGACGAACTCGCCCACCACGGCACCGACGATGGCGAGGGTGATGGAGATCTTCAGCGCTGCGAAGAAATAGGGCATGGCCCAGGGCAGGCTGATCTTGGTGAATTTCTCCCAGGTGCTGGCGCCCAGCGAGTCCATGTATTGCAACAGCTCGGAATCGACCGAGGTGAGCCCCTTGGACGTGTTGATCACCACCGGGAAGAAAGCGATCAGCGCCGCGATCACCACCTTGGGCGTGAGGCCGAAGCCGAACCAGATGAGGAAGAGCGGCGCGAAGGCGATCTTGGGCAGGATCTGCGCCGCCACGAGAAACGGATAGGTCAGGTCACGGATCACCCGAGAATAGGCGATGCCCACCGCGATGACGAAGCCGCTGGCCACCGCCGTCAGGAAGCCGAGGGAGATGGCGACGAAGGTGGGCCAGGTGTTCTTGATGAGGATGGCCCGGCTCTCCCACGCCACCTCGGCGATGCGAGAGGGCGGGGGCAGGATCACCGGCTTGATGCCGAGGAAGTCCACCAGCACTTCCCACAGGCCGAAGAAGGCGACGAAGACGAGCACCTGGCCGAAGGTGACCGAGACGCGATAGAGCGAGGCGCCGGACATGGTTCACACCTCCGCCATGACGGGCGCCGGCGCCGATGCCGGATCCCGGGGGCGCAGCAGCCCGCGGATGCGGGAGGCGAGCGCGGCGAAGTCCGGCATTTCCCGGATTTTCTCGGTGCGGGGGCGGGCAAAGGGCACGTTGATGCGCTCCAGCACGCGGCCGGGGCGCGCGGACATGACGACGATCTGTTCGGACAAGAGCACCGCCTCGGGGATCGAGTGGGTGATGAAGACGACCGTCGTCTCCGTCTGGGCCCAGATGCGCAGCAGTTCCTCCTGAAGGGTCTCCCGCGTGATCTCGTCGAGGGCAGCGAAAGGCTCGTCCATCAGGAGAATTCTCGGGCGGAAGGCGAGCGCGCGGCAGATGGAGACCCGCTGCTGCATGCCGCCGGACAGCTCGTGCGGGAAGCGATGCTCGAAGCCGGCGAGGCCGGCAACCTGGAGCCAGTGCCGGGCCTCGGCCTCGCGCTCGCTCCGGCTCATGCCGCGGCGGGCGACTTCCAGGGTCAGCATCACGTTGTCGAGCGCGCTCCGCCACGGCAGGAGCAAGGCCCGCTGAAACACGTAGCCCACCTGCCCCTGCACCTTGGTTCGCGCTAGCGGCTCCCCGTCGAACAGCACGCGGCCGCCCGAGGGCTGGAGCACGCCGGAGAGGATCTTGAGCAAGGTGGTCTTGCCGCAGCCCGAGGGTCCCACCACGCTGAGGAAGGAGCCGGGCGCGATATCGAATGAAACCTTGTCGAGCGCCGTGGTGACGCCCGTCTTGGTCTTGAAAACGACGGACAGGTCCTCGATCGCTATTCCGGGGGCTTTGGCCATGGCTCAACCGATCCTGATCAGCCGGTCGGTGTCGGTATAGTCCGACAACAGCTCCGAACCGGTGGCGGTGATCAGCATCAGGTCCTTGTTCTGGACCCCGAAGCCGTAGCCCGTGCGGTAGCAAAGGGGCTCGAAGCCCAGCACCATGTTCTCCTCGAGAGCCGCCGACTTCCCGGGCTGGCCAAGGAGAGGCGTTGCCCCGAGATAGGGGTCCTCGTGAAGGTGGAGGCCGATGCCGTGACCGACGAAGGAGATCGGCGGCAAATTATGCGCTTTCAGCCGCCCCACGAAATCGTTGTAGATCTCGAGGCAGTCGGCCCCCGGCTTGGCAAGATCGAGCAGCCGATACTTGCAATCCACCATCACCTGCCAGACTTCTTCGGCCATGGGCGGCGACTCTTCAACATAAGCGGTACGGCAGACGCCCGCCTGATAGCCGCCGATGACGGAGAAGATCTCCACGCGGCAGACGTCGCCGCGCACCAGCTTGCGGTCGGTGGGGCCGACGTTCGGCAACTGGCTGCGCTCGCCGGTGGCGGTGATGAGCAGCTTGAAGTGCTCGGCACCCAGTTCGTAGATGTTGCGTGTGAGATAAGCGGCGATGTCGAGCTCGGTATCGCCGGGCTTGAGGGCCGAGAGCGTATCGCCGATGGCCTGGTCCGCGATGCGCGCGAGCCGGCGCAGCAACGCCACTTCGCCGGGCGTCTTGATCTGCCTGAGGCGCGAGAGGAGATGCTCGGCGGGCACGAAGGTGACGCCCGGCAGGGCCGCCGAGAGGCGGGCGAAGTCTCCCGCCGGCAGGTAGTCCATCTCGATGCCTATGCGCCCGCCCGAGAGGCCGAGGCCGCCGAGCATCGTGGCGAGCACGCTCATGGCGTCGTCGGAGAACTCCTTCCAGATGGTGAGCAGCACGCCGGGCGCCTCGCGCACCACCGTGCTCTCCTCCATGTCCACGACGAACAGATTGAGCGCTGCATCCGCGCTCACCACCGCCATGGCGTGGCGATGGCGCAGCAGCGGCTGGGAGGGGACGACGAAGCCGGCCGCATAGGCGAAGTTCTCCGGCGAGCAGGAGACGATCGCGTCGATGCCCTGTTCGCGCATGGCGGCAGCCTGCCGGCTGAGGATTTCCTCACGCATGTGTTCTTATCCCTGGGTGCTTCGGCTCAGGCCGGAACGGTGTAGCGGGCGATCTTCTCGGGATCGATGTCGATGCCCATGCCGGGACCGGTGGGCACCTCGATGGCCCCGTCCACGAGGGTGAGCGGCTGGCAGATCAGGTCGTCCGTGTAGTAGATGCCGCCGATCTGGCCCCGCTGGAACGCGGCGGGGGTGGAGACCGGCACGACATTCGAGAGGGTGACGGCCGGCGCGGACGCGGCCAGGTGGATGTTGGCGAGGTTGCCCACGCCCGTTTCCACCGAGCCGTTCACGTTGCAGACAATGCCAGCAGCACGGCACACCGCGGCGACCTCCATCGCCTTGTAGAGGCCGCCGGGCTTGGTGGTGTAGATCGAGACAATCTGGGCGGCCCGGCGTTCGATGATCTGGATGGCGTCGTGGGCGTTCCAGGCGGATTCGTCGGCCATCACCGGCGCGTCGATGGCCCGCGCGACCTCGGCGATCCGCTCGATGCCCATCACCGGCTGCTCGACGTACTTCAGCTCGTATTTTTCCATCTTGCGGATGGTGCGGATGGCATCGCCCGGCGTGCGATAGCCTTCGTTGGCGTCCACGCAGATGTCCACCTTGTCGCCCGCCGCGGCCCGCACCGCGCCCACCACCGCGACGTCGCGGTCCGGGTCCACGCCGATCTTCACCTTGATGGTGCGTATTCCCTCGGCGGCGACCTTCTCCGCCTCGGCTGCGGCCTCCTCCAGCGAGATGAGACCGATGGAATGGGTGACCGGCACGCGCGACCGCGACTTGCCGCCCAGCAGGGTGTGGACCGGAACCCCCAGCCAGCGGCCGCTCACGTCGTAGTAGGCGAACTCCACCGCCGCCTTGGCGTAGGGATAGCCTTTCAGCACGGCGTCCATACGGGCATGCAGCTCGGCCGGATTGGCAAGCTCGGCGCCGACGATGGCGGGCGCGAGATAGCGCTGGATCAGCAGGTCGGCGATGGCGACGCTCTCGCCGAAATAGCGGCCGAACTCGCCGCCCCAATCCTTGAGCGCCGGCGCCTCGCCCCAGCCGGTCCGGCCGTCGTCGTCGGTCATCTTCACGAGCAGGTATCGGCCGATGGGCTCCGTCAGCCCGGTCCATTGATGCTTCCGCCGGGTCGGAAGCTGTACGACAAGGGTCTCGATGCTGGCGATTTTCGGCACGTCTTGGCTCCAATGTGAGCACATAGTGTGATCACATTTTGAAGCTGTCAACGATCCCGGATGAAGATCAGTGCAGTTTTTTTAGTGCCCATTCGTTGGGCGCGCGCCGTAATTTCCGGCACGGCGTTCAACGGTGACGTGGCCCGAAAAGCCTTGTCTACGCGAGGGCCTTCGCCTCCCGGCAGGTACGATCCACGATATGGGAGCGGCGGCGCTAACCACCCGATCGAAGCGTTTCCGGCGCGCGTGGCTTGGTGTAGTGTCTAGCTCGTTCATTCTCGGGTTGCCGATCCTGGACGACTAAATTATTGATCACATATTGAGATCACAGATCGATCGACCGCCTTCCGCTCCGGCCGCTTCCGACAGGCGTCCCGCGGCCGGCGGTGGCGAGGACCCGATGGCCAACGCGAAGACCAACAAGACGCCCCCCGCGCCGGAGGAGAAGGCCACGCGCGGGCGCGCCCATGTCTACGATCTCGTCGCCAGATACATGTATCGCGGCCTCATGGTCGGCGCCTTCTTGCCGGGGCAGGTCATGAGCCTCAGAAAGCTTGCCGCCGCCCTCGGCACCAGTCCCATGCCGGTTCGCGAGGTGCTGAGCCGGCTCGTCGCCGCCAATGCACTGGAGGAGACGAAAGGCGGCTCGGTTCGGGTGCCCCGGCTGACGCCGGAGAAGATTGCCGACCTGTTCGATGTGCGCGAGCAGCTGGAGGGCAATGCCACTGAACGCGCAGCCAAGGTGTGCACGAAGGACTTGATCACGGAGCTGACGGCAATCAACAAGAGCCTGCTCCAGGCCATCGAGAAGCGCGACATCATGAACTGCCTATCGCAGAATCAGAAGTTCCACTTCACGCTGTACGAGGCGTCCGGCTCGGACGTTCTGTTGCCGCTGATCGAATCCTTGTGGCTGCAGTTCGGCCCGACCATGTACATGTCGTTCCTTGTGCCTTCGATGCCGTGGGACGCATCAAGCCACGTCAAGATCATCGAGGCGCTCAAGGCGGAAAATCCCGGCGCGGCCAAGCGCGCCGTGCTGCACGACATCCGGCGCACGGGCCAGGCGCTGCTTAACGTGGGTGGCGGACAGAGCATCGAACTGCCCTTCACCCGCGGGCTGGAGCTGCTTTTCGACACCTGACGGTGCTGCCCTCACCCCTCGGCCGTCGCGCCACCTAATAGAGTTCCACCGTGGTCCCATCCGGGTCCGCCACACAGATGGCGAGGCCGTAGGGTCCGTCGTGCAGGTGTGTGGAGAAGGGTACCTCGGCCGACTTCAGGCGGTCGCGCATGGCACGCAGGTCACCCACCGCGAAGGTGATGGGGTCGATCTGCCGGGAATGGGAAAGGGCAATGTCCGCCCCGCCGAGCGCCTCGGCCGCATCCTACGCCTGCCGCACGCCCTCGGGCCAGAGAATGCCGAGGGCGCGCACTTCTGCCCCCGCCTCTGCGGCGCAGCGCGCAATCTCCTGCTCGCCCTGCCAGCTCATGCCGCCCTCACCTTCTCCAGCAGCCCAGCAAAGGAGAGGCCGGCGATGCCCATGGCCTGCGCCGTGCGTCCGCCCGCGCGATAGTCCACGTCCACCGCGGTCTCGGCGAGACGCATCAGCGCGACCGCCACCGGCACGTCCACACCGGCGATCTGCGCCAATTCGAGGAAGGGCAGCAGGCCGTGACCGAAGTCCTCCTTGTAGTAGCGATGGTCGAACGAGCCCGGCGCACGGATGCGCTGGTTCGCCGAGCCGGCGGAGATGGCACCGCGATAGTCGTCGGGATCGTCCAGCGCATCAATCGTGCCGATCTTATGCATCTCACCCATGAGGTTGGGCAGGTCGTGACCGAAGGCACGGGCAACCGCGAGGCGTTCACCGTCGAGCGTGCGGACGACGCGGGCCACCCCCTCCGTCATGCCCTCCACATAGAAGGTGAAGTTGCCACCGGTCGCCTCAACCCAGGCGGCGGCCAGCACGGCACCGGGGGCGTGCAGCACCATGTTGACGTTGCAGAGCCCAGAGGCGAGGACATCGCGAACCGGCGTCGCGCCGGGAAACAGCCCGATGGCCAGATCCAGCACCTCCTGGGAGCCCCCGAGCGGCGCCGCGCGCACCGCGCCCGCGCGCCCACTGACCGTGACCGAATCCGGGCCGTATTTGCGCGCCACATAGGTCAGCGTGGAGAACTCGACCAGCGGCGGCGGCCGGCGGCCCGCCTGAACGAACACCTGCGCGAATTCCAGCGCGCCGCCCGTATGGCCGGGATTGAGGATAACCGGCATGTCCACGCGCATGTCCGCATCGATCATGGCGCGGGCGACACCCGCATGCAGGAAGGTGGGGAGCACCACAACCGCCGCGTCGGCGCCCGCGAGCGCCTCCGCCAGGTCCGTGGTCATGCGCTGCGGCACGGCGAGCCCTTCGCCGAGAACGCCGTCATAGACAATTCCGCCGCGCTCCAGATGGGGCGCGATGGTCGCCCGCGAGCGGGACCAAACGCGCACCCGGTGCCCGGCCGCGAGCAACTCGACCGCCGCCGCACACGCTCCGGCCCCGCAGCCCACCACAGTCACGTCCATGCCCTGCTCCCTCAGCCTCCGCGCCCCGCCCCGCGACTGCGGGACCGCCCACGCGGACAGCGACACCCTGGCCTTACTTAAACTTATTTGATCACATTCAATGATCACAATTGACCCTGTCAAGCGAAACCGGCAGGCGCATCGTGGTGCAGCGGAGATTGGCACTCCGCCAACGATATCAGCACCCTATTGCGAGCATTTGCCCTGGTTTTAATCACGCCATCCGGAAGCGGAGCGAAACGGCGGGCGGCGTCGCTGACCCCGTGCTTTCAGCACAGATCGGAGACCGGCAGCCCGGCCTCATGCTCCTTCGGCATGGCGATGATCTGCCCTTCCGTGAACCGGCTGCGGCTCATGGTCTGGTCCTCGCAACGGACCAGTACGAACTTCAAGCTGGACTAGCCAAGAGGGGCAACGTCACACCGTCGCCGGCCCACTGCCCGACGTTCAGATGCGGAAGACCATCCTGAGCGTATTCGGCGCGAGGCTCGAATGAGTCCTCTCGCCACGTCCATGTCCGACCATGCGCGGCAACCACAGTCCCTCATGCCGCGCTCGTCTGGAGGCGTCCGTCAGATGAGCTCGCGAGAGAGGCGCTCTCCCCGCGAGGCCTGACAAGGTGGCAGGCAATTTCTTCCCGCATGATGGCGACAAGCTCGCTCTCACGCTCCTCGATGACGTTCGTGCAGCCGCCGAGACCAACGACCAAGGGACGCGAGGTCAGCTCTGCCGGCAGCCTGAGGGCGATCGAGCCGAAATTGTCGACCACTCGGCTCCTGGAAACGCAATACCCGCGGCGACGGATTTGAGCGAGTTCGGCGAGCAGTTCCGGCAGGTGGATCCGCACGGCATCGCTGGACGCGTACGCATTGAGCCGGTGGACCAAGCTCTTCACCTCGCCATCGGAGGTGGTCGCCAGCAGCACGAGCCCGGCACCAGAGAAAGCGATCGGACGTTTCATGCCGATCTGGATATGGCACGACACCGCATCGGCCTGCTTCATTACGTGAATATATTGCGCGAAATCGCCGTTGCGCGCGGCAATCAGAGCAAGCTGGCCTGTCCGACGATGGATCGCCCGCATCATCCGCAGCAGCGCCCCGTCCTCGAAGAGCGGCGGACTGATCCAGCTCCCAAGCAGCCCCACCCTGTCGGTCGGCAGGTAGGTGCGCGCCCTGGCATCGAACTGCAGATAGCCCATGGCAACCATGCTGCGCAAAAGAGCAGCCGTGCTCGACTGAGGATATCTAAGGGCTTCCGAGACGGTGACCACATTCGCCGGCTGCCGCACCTCGTCAAAAAACTCAAGGATTTCGAGCGTCCTCGCGGCTGACTTGACGACGTGGACCTCAGCGCGACCTGAAGGCGAACCTCGCATCGGCATGGCATCCTCCCGATGAGGGGCAGCTTGCCGCCACCTCCCCGCCTGTTATTCACAGAGGAGAATGCAAACGGACATTACTGTCAAGATATTGACAGATATCCCCTTCCGAAACCTCGTGGGCTCCCCGCGGCGCAGGACGAAAGGGCAAGAATTCCCGAGAGATGATCGGTGCCGCAGGGGTTCTTCCGTATCCCGCTCCAGGGTCTCGTTCGCGGTCCTCGCCAGCGCCCTCGCCCGGGGACGCACAGGACGTCAGCGTCGCGCAAACGTCCATTGATCCCCGGAAAGGTCGCGGTTGATCTTCCCCAGGCGTTCAAGATGCTGCAGATGCGCCAGAGCCTCGCTGAGGGCGAACCCGTATTGCTCCATTGGCTGCGGGCGGAACAGGACAGCGAGGGTGTCCATCGCCGTCCGGGGAACCGCACAGAAGTCCAGCAGCTTCGAAAGACGCTCCGCGTGATGTGCCCGCAGCGCGGCGATGCGCGCATGCAGTCCGTAAAATGGCTCACCATGGGACGGCAGTACGAACGTATCCTCGGGCAACGCCTCGAACTTTCCGAGCGACCGCAGGAAGACAGCCAGCGGGTCGGCGTCCGGATCGGACGGGTGGGTGCCGATATGCGGCGAGATCCGCTCCAGAACCTGATCCGCAGCGATCAGGATCCGACGCTCTGCGCTGTACAGGCAGACCATCTCCGGAGCATGCCCCTCGCCGATCATCACCCGCCAAGCGGCACCAGCGAGGCTGACCGTGTCCCCTTCCTGAAGCCGGTGATATCGGCGCGGCAACGGCCCCACCCATTTGTGGTAGAGGACGCCGCGCTGCTTCAGAAAGCCGAGAAATGCCTCCGGAGCGCCGCATCGACCGAAATGCGACACGATCTGAGGTATCACCTCGTCCGCCTGCTCATTCAGCAGCAGACGGGCCTGCATCCACTCCACCCGGCTCATGTAAATCTCGGCACCGGTGCGCGCGTGGAGCCAGCCGGCAAGGCCGACGTGATCTGGATGGAAATGCGTGACGAGGAGCCGGTCCACGGGCCTGCCGCCGAGACGCCGGTCTGCCAGCACACGCTCGTAGAGCGCGCGGGTCGGCGCATCGTGAACACCGGAATCGATCAGCGTCCACCCGTCGGGGCCGGGGAGAAGCCATGCGTTCACGTCCCACGGCGGGAAGGGAAGCGGCACCTTCAGGCGCAGAAGATCGGGCGCCACCGTGCTCAGGCCTTCCGCCACATCCGCGTCCACACCGGCCGTCATCATGCATTCCTTTCGACGCGCGTGGCGCTGGATTGGTCAGCTCCGGGCGACCCGCACCTCGCGCACCCGGCCTTCCCGGACGCGGGCCTCCCCATTCGTTCCCCGAAAAGACCTGCGTCGCCAGCGCCGCGTTCCAGAAGGCGACGACCCCCACAAGCGTGCTGACGCACACGCCATTGTCAAAGTCCGGAAACCCATCACCGCGACGGGCCGGGCTCCCCCTGCCATGCCAGTATCGCGTGGGCGCGCTTGCGCACAGGTTCGTCCGCCATGGCACCGCCGACGCTCTGTGCCCCAGCCCCGCTGGCGAGCACCGCTTCGGCCCAGGCGATCTGGCGATCGCATGGATGTCGGCAGCCGGGATAGCCGGGGCGCTCGATATGAAGTGCGGCGTGGAGACGGTGGCCCAGGTCACGGTCGGAAGCGCGCAGAATGGGCGGCAGCGTACCTCTGCATAGGTCAGCGCCGCCGGCGCAAGACGCGCGACGGCGGCGAGGTCCGCGTCGTGCCACGAGGTTCCGGCGCTGTTGGCGCGGACGATGACCGGCAACGGCGTGAAGTCCCGCCGCAGGTCGGCACGTGCCGCACCGCCGGCGGCGCAAGGCACCTGTGCAGCATCTGGGGGACAGTCGCGGATGTCCCGTCCGCGCGCGTGCTCCTCGAACGTCGCGCCGAGGCGCTCGGCAAGCCCATGTGTCACCCGTTCTTCCGCAGTCTTCTCGCGGCCGATCCAGCGGCGCAGAAGGGCAAGATCAAGCGGCCTGACGTCGGTCATTGCCGCTCGCTTCTCCCTTCCCTGGAGTCCCGCCGGCCTCAGGCCGGCGGGAAAGGCCCTTCACTCGCCTGTGTCGCGGAACCGCGGCTTGCGCTTCTCCATGAAGGCGTTGACACCTTCCTTGGATTCGGCGGTTTCGTAGAAGAGCGCAAGCGTCTGCATCCCCAGCGCGCTGATGCCGCGAATGGATTCGGAATCGGCATTGAAGGATCGCTTGGCGATGGCGATCGCCGTGGGACTCAAGGCGAGAATCTCATCGCACCACCGCGCCACTTCCGCGTCGAGCTCCGCCGCCGGCACCACGCGGTTCACCAGCCCCATCTCGAGCGCTTCCTGAGCCTTGTAGCGCCGGCAGAGATACCAGATCTCCCGTGCTTTCTTCTCGCCCACCGTGCGGGCGAGAAGGGCGGTCCCGAAGCCGGGATCCACCGAGCCCACCCTCGGCCCGACCTGCCCGAACTGCGCGGTCTCCGATGCGATGGCGAGGTCGCAGCACGTCACCAGAACATTGCCGCCGCCGATGGCGTAGCCGTTCACCCGCGCGATGACGGGCTTGGGCATGTCGCGGATGACCGTCTGCAGATCTTCCACCGGCAGGCCGACCAGGCCGCGGCCGTCATAGCCGCCGTCATGGGCCGACTGGTCACCGCCGGTGCAGAACGCCTTGTCGCCCGCGCCGGTGAGGACGATCACGCCCACGGACTTGTCCCAGCCGGCCCTGTTGAAGGCGGTGATGAGCTCTTCGCAGGTCTGCCCGCGGAAGGCATTGTACTTGTCCGGGCGATTGATGGTGATGCGGGCGACGCCCCCCGACGCCTCGTAGAGGATGTCGGTGAAACCGGTCATGTGGAACTCCCTGTCCGTGCGAGATGAGGCTGCCGTCTTGGCCGGCAGCCCTGGGGATTGCGGAGGCTGACGGACGCGCGGCGTCTCAGATCCGGCCCTTTGCGGCGAGCTGCTCGGCCGCGTGCGTCCTCAGCCTGAATTTCTGAAGCTTGCCAGTCGCGGTGCGGACCAAAGGCTCGAAGAGCACATGGCGGGGACATTTGTAGGCGGCTAGCCGCTCGCGGCAGTAGCGGATGACGTCGGCTTCCGTGATGCCGCCCGGCGCGCCAGGCTTCAGCTCCACGACCGCACAGGGGGTTTCGCCCCACTTCGGATCGGGCACCGCCACCACGGCTGCGCCGGCAATCCAGGGATGGCTGTACAGGGCTTCCTCCACCTCGATGGAGGAGATGTTCTCTCCACCCGAGATGATGATGTCCTTGGAGCGGTCCTTCACCTCGATGTAGCCGTCGTCATGGATCACGGCGAGGTCACCGGTATGGTACCAATCGGCCGCGAACGCTTCCTCGGTCGCCTTGGGGTTCTTGAGGTAGCCTTTCATGGCGATGTTGCCGCGCATGAACACCTCGCCGATGGTCTGACCATCCCGGGGAACGGGCTCGAGCGTCAACGGGTCGCCGACGATCATTTCGTCGGCGAGGACGGCGCGGACCCCCTGACGGGCGACATGCTTCATGCGTTCGTCGATATCGAGGTCGTCCCATGCCTCCTGAGGCTCGCACAGGGTGGTGACCCCGTGCATCTCCGTCATTCCATAGAGATGGACCACCTCGAACCCGAGTTCGCCAAGCCGCTTGAACACCGGTGCGGGCGGCGAGGCGCCGCCTGACAGCACGCGGATCGGCGCGGCGGGCGGCGTCCAGTCTGAAGGCGCGCCGTCGGCGAGGAAGCCGAGCACGATCGGGGCGCCGCACAGAAGCGTGACACCGTGCTCGGAAATCGCCTGGTACATGCCCTCGGCCGAAACCTTGCGCATGCAGATCTGGGTGCCCCCCACTGCCGCCAGCGCCCAGGCGAAGCACCAGCCGTTGCAGTGAAAGAGCGGGAGCGTCCACAGATAGACCGGACGCGCGCCGGTCATGCGACCGTTGATGATCTGGCCGAGGGCATTCAGGTAAGCACCGCGATGGTGATAGACCACACCCTTGGGATCACCGGTGGTTCCCGACGTGTAGTTGAGCGCGATGGCGTCCCACTCGTCCTGCGGCCAGCGCAGCTCAGCGGCGGGATCGCCCGCGGCGATGAACGCTTCGTATTCGGTATCACCCAGAAGGGGGAAGTCAGCGCCGCTCGGATCATCAATATCGATGACGCGCGGCGGTGCCTCCATCAAGCGCAGAGCCTCCTGCGCCACCGGCGCGAGCTGCCGGTCGACGAAGAAGATCCGGGCCTCGCTATGTGCGAGGATGAACGCGACCGCCGGCGCATCGAGGCGGCTATTGAGGCAGTTGATGACGGCGCCCGACAGCGGGATCCCGAACTGAGCTTCCAGCATGGCTGGCGTATTCAGCGAGAAGATGGAGACGGTGTCCCCCCGCTCAATCCCCGCGGAAATGAGCGCGGACGCGAGCTGGCGGCACCGCTGCGCGAACATGCGCCACGTGTAACGCACCTCGCCGTAGATCACTGCCGTGCGGTCCGGGTAGACCTCGGCAGCCCGGTCGAGAAAATGAAGCGGCGTGAGGGGCCGGAAGTTCGCGCCACGCCGCTCCAGACCGACATCGTATTTGCTGGTCATGCCGCTCTCCTCAGATGGCGACGGCGAGATGGGTGGCCTGATCGATGGCACGCAGCGCGTCGAGCTCCGCCGCCACATCCGCGCCTCCGATCAACCGCACCGAGGCGCCGAGCGACACGAGGCGGTCGTACAGGGTGCGCTCCGATTCCTGGCCCGCGCACAGGATCACGTGATCCACGTCCAGCACGTGCGGCATTCCATCGGCGACATAGTGCAGGCCGGCATCGTCCACGGCGCGATATTCGGCACCGGCGATCATGGCGACATGGGCGCGCCTGAGCTTCGTCTTGAGGATCCAGCCCGTCGACTTCCCGAGCCGCCGGCCCAAAGCCTCCGGCTTGCGCTGGAACATGAAGAGTTCGCGCGGCGGCGGCCGGTCGCCGGCCGGCTCCGTCAGACCACCGGCGCTCCGCAGCTCGGCATCCGCCCCCCAGGTGCTGAGGAAGGCTTCCGGCACGAGGGCTTCGCTGTCCTGTCCCACCAGATATTCGGCCACATCGAAGCCGATGCCGCCGGCTCCGATGATCGCCACGCGGCGGCCCACGGGCACCTTGCGGGAAAGAACATCCACGTAGGAGAGCACCTTCGGGTGATCGAGGCCTACGATATCCGGGCGGCGCGGACGCACGCCCGTGGCCACCACGATCTCGTCGAAATTCTCCCGGCCCAGTTCCTCCGCCTCCACCGCGTGGCCGAGCCGCAGTTCGACGGCCAGCGCCGTGAGCCGCGTTCGGAAGTAGCGCAGCATTTCATTGAACTCGCTCTTGCCGGGCACGGCGCGGGCCATATTGAGCTGGCCGCCAAGTTCGCTCGCCGCCTCGTAGAGCGTCACCTGATGCCCGCGCTCGGCCGCGTTCACGGCGAACGCCATGCCCGCAGGCCCGCCTCCCACCACGGCGATCCGCTTCGGCGACAGCGCAGGGGCATCGGCAAACTCGATCTCGCGCCCGGCCCGGGGATTGACCAGGCAGGTGGCCGTGCGTTCCGTGAAGATGCGATCGAGGCAGGCCTGGTTGCAGGCGATGCAGGTGTTGATCTCGTCGGCACGGCCGAGGCGCGCCTTCCGGGCGAAATCGGGGTCCGCGAGAAGGGGCCGCGCCATGGAGACGAGATCGGCCACGCCGGTCTCGATGATGTCTTCTGCGACCTCCGGGGTGTTGATGCGGTTCGAGGCGATGACGGGAATGCTCACCGCCTCCTTGACGTTCCGGACAGCGTAGCTCCAGGCCGCGCGCGGCACTGCGGCCGCGATGGTGGGGATGGCGGATTCGTGCCAGCCGATGCCGGTGTTGAAGAGGTCCGCGCCGGCGGCCTCGACCCGTCGCGCCAGTTCCTGTACCTCGTCGCCGGGCATGCCGCCCTCGACGAGATCCACCGCGGAGATGCGGTAGATCAGAAGGAAATCGTCCCCGGCCTTCTCCCGAACCGCCTTCACGATCTCCACGGGGAAACGCACGCGGTTCTCCAGGCTGCCGCCGAACTCGTCCTCACGCTGGTTGGTAAACGGGGCCGTGAACTGGTTGATGAGGTACCCTTCCGACCCCATGATCTCGACGCCGTCGTAACCCGCCTCCCGTGCCAACGCCGCTGTGGCGGCGAAATCGGAGACGGTGCGCCAGACCTCCTCGGTCGTCATCGCGCGCGGGCCAATGGGATTGATGCGCGATCGCAGGGTGGACGCACCCACGCACCGATCATGCTTGGCGTAGCGGCCCGTATGCACGATCTGAAGCGCGATCTTCGCCCCACCGTCATGAACGGCGCCGACGATGGCGCGGTGCTCATCCATCCCCGATGAATCGTAAAAGGCAGGCGCGCCCGGCTCGAAGATGCCATCAGGGTTGGGCGCGTATCCGCCGGTCAGCACCAGACCGACCTCGCCACGCGCGCGCGCACCGTAGAACGCCGCCAGACGCTCGTTGGCTCGATCAAGGGTCTCCAGGCGGGTGTGCATTGCCCCCATCACGATGCGATTGCGCAACGTTGCGGCGCGAAGCTGCAGCGGCTCCATGAGCTTTGGGTACGGCGACATCTTTCCTCCCGATCCGGCTTGTATTTTGTCCAAACCTAGATCCGCCCCGAATAACCGTCAATATCTTTACTTAAATTGAACTCGCACCCGTCTGCACCTGCAATCCTCTCGTAGGCTGGATCCCGATGACATTCCGCCCGCAGCTTTCGCACGTATGTGTTCTTATACAGATGGCTGCAGCGGATCGGCGTTTTCCACCTCTAGGAAAGCGCCATCTACCCCGCTCCGATGGCCGCAAGGAATTGCGTTCGGCGCTGGAAAAAATGTAAATATATTGACGCCAATCCCGGACATTCACGCGTACGGGCGCTGGCATGAAGAGGAGAATGCCATGGCGGTCCACATCGACTGGCGGGACGACGTCGCGATCATGGTGATCGACCGCGTCGAAGCGCGCAACGCGCTGAACGCGGGGGTGATTGCAGACATCGGCCGCGCGCTCGATACCGCCGCCGCCTCGGACGCGTCCGCGCTCGTGATCGTGGGTGCAGGCGACCGCGCGTTCTGCGCTGGCGCCGACATCAAGGAGATCGAGGGCCGCACGAGGGAAGAGCAGCATCGCGCCGTGCTGCTGGGCCAGTCGACATTCGCCAAGCTCGATCACCTCCCGATGCCATCGATCGCCGTCATCCGGGGCTTCGCACTGGGCGGCGGCCTGGAACTCGCCATGGCATGCACCTTCCGCATCGCCCTGCCCGACGCAAAGCTGGGCCTGCCCGAGATCAAGCTCGGCCTCATCCCCGGATTTGGCGGCACCCAGCGCCTGCCCCGGCTCGTGGGGTCAGCGCGCGCAGCCGAGCTCATCCTCTCGGGGCGAACGATCGATGCCACCGAAGCCGAGCGTATCGGCCTCGTCCAGGCAGTCGTCGAAGGGGACGACGCAACCGCGGCGGGCCTCACTTTCGCGGCGCGCTTCACCGCCTACAGCCGGGGCGCGGGCCTTCTGGCTCGCCAGGCGATCGAGGCGGCATCGACCCTGCCCCTCTCAGCGGGCCTCGATGCGGAGGCAGACCTGCTCGTCGAAGCCTTCGTCTCCGCCGACGCCCGGGAAGGGATCGCGGCATTTCGGGAAAAACGAGCTCCGCAGTTCAATCGCCGACCGGCGCACGCATAAGTGGCGCCGGCGGGCGCCCGCGCAGCGCTCGCCTAGCCCAGCTTCACATTGCGCATGTTGGTGAGCAGCTTGTTCAGAAAATGAACACAGGCGACCTTGTCGTCGAAGCTGAAGTCGTGGATCGACTGGGCGTAGAAGGCTTCGATCGTCTCCTGCAGCCGGTTCCAGAACGCCCAACCGCCCTCGGTCATGGTCACGCGGCGGGTGCGCTTGTCCGTAGCATCGGGCACGCGCAGGACATGACCGTCCCGCTCCAGCCGCGTGAGCACGCCGTCGAGGTTCTGACGGCTCACCGCCAGATGCTCGGCCAGCTGGGTGACCGTCATGCCTTCCTGATAGCGGGGGCTTGAGAGCGCGCCCAGAACAGCCCACTGCACAGAACTGATCCCGATTTCCTGGGCAGCCTGCCGCTGGAGCATGTTCCCGACCTGGAAAACGCGAAAAAACAGCCGGTTGTGCAGCGCCGTGAGGCTTGAGGCGGCTGCTGCGGACGTAGAGCGGTTCTTCATCTCGGTTCCGTCATGGGCTCGGGACGTGCCGCGCCCCATGCCAGCACCCGCCCGAGCAGTTCGCAGCGAAAACTACTTTTCGCTGCCGCGCATTACAATGCGGAGCCCAACCGGCGGCGGGTCCGGCGGCCCGCCGCCGGACCTCCTCTCACTGCAGCGCCACACAGTCCCCCATCGGCTTGAAGGCCTGCTCCGGCGCAATGGTCGCAACCAGCTTGTAAAAATCCCATTCAGACCTGGATTCGCCGGGGGTTTTCACCTCAAAGACGAACATGTCGTGCAGCTTGCGGCCATCCTTGCGGATCATGCCGTTGCCGAAGGCCGGATCGGAGGTCGGCATCGCCTTCATCTTCCGGACAACCTCGGCGCCATCGGTCTTGGCGCCGAGCGCCGCCACCGCCTTCAGGTAATGCAGCGTGGCGGAATAGGCCCCCGCCTGCGCCGAACTCGGCATCTTGCCCCGCGCCCGTTCGGCAAATTTCTGGGACCACCCGCGCGTGGCCGGATTCAGATCCCAGTAGAACGGCTCCGTGACGACGAGCCCCTGCGCCGCATTGAGGCCGAGGCTGCGCACATCCGTGATCATGACCAGCAGGCCGGCGAGCTTCATTCCAGACCGCGCGATGCCGAATTCCGCGGCCTGCTTCACCGTGTTGATCATGTCGAGCCCAGCATTGGCGAGCCCGAGCACGTTTGCCCCCGAAGACTGGGCCTGCAACAGAAAGGGGGAGAAGTCAGCCGTATTGAGCGGCGCGCGCACCTGCCCGACGACCTTGCCGCCCTCGCTTTCAACCACGCGCGAGGTGTCCCTCTCCAGCGCGTGCCCGAACGCATAATCGGCAGTGATGAAGAACCATTTGCTGCCACCGGACTTGGCGAGTGCCCGGCCGGTGCCCTGGCTCATGGCGTAGGTATCGTATGTCCATAGAACCGTGGTGGGCGCGCAGGCCTTGCCGTAAAGATCAGGGCTCGCGGGACCAGAGGCCAGAAACACCTTGTTGCGCTCGCGCGTGATCTGGTTCACCGCGAAAGCCACAGCTGAATTGGTGATGTCCACCACCGCATCGACATCACCTTGGTCGTACCATTTGCGGACGATCGCAGAGCCGATGTCCGCCTTGTTCTGATGGTCGCCGAAGATCACGTCCACCTTGACGCCCGGATTGCTCGCCTCGAACTCTTCAGCAGCGAGCCTGGCTGCCGTGATTGACCCCTCCCCCGACAGCGAAGCGTACGGCCCGGTGAGATCCGTCAGGACACCCACCTTCACGGTCATGTCGGCATAGGCAATGGATCCCGCGAAGAGCGAGAGCGCCATTGCGGCGGCAATCCGGAGCATGGTCGTTTCCCCCATTTATCGTTAGGGCAACGACGATGTCAGGCGGCCAATTTTAAGTCAATATATTGCATATCTTCCGCGCAATTGACGGCAGCGCCAGGCCAAAATCGACATATATGCGCTGTTCATCGCTCTGCCGCGGTCCTGCCCCCGAAAATTTATGTCAACATCTATACTTTCGCGCGTACCTTGCCCCTTCCCTTTCCGGCGGCCGGCAGGGGCTCGCTGAACACACCTGTGCTTTTCGTGACGGCCGACCGCAACGCGCAGCCGGCCAGCCTATCGACTGGCCGGCACGGCACGAGACAGACCAGACGCTGGAGGAACACGCATGACGATCACCGCGGAACGCCTGGAAGGCGCTCGGATGATCCGGGAAAGCGCCGCTGGCATCGCGGACCGCGCGGATGTCGGCCGCGCCCGGAAGCTGCGCTTTTCAGAGACCGGCTTTGATCGCCGGGTTCTCAAGGACATGTGCGATCTCGGCTGGATGGGGCTGCGCCTGCCGGAACCGGATGGCGGCTCGGATCTCGGCATGATGGAAATGTGTGCGCTGGCAGAGGAGCTGGGAGCCGCAATCGTCCCGGAACCGCTGATTCCGGCCGCCCTCGCCGTGCGCGTCCTCGCCGAGCCCGAGCGCACGGCGGCGCTGGAGGGGCGCCTCGTCGTCCTTCCAGCGTTCCAGGAACAGTCCGCCAATCCCCACGCGCCCCCGGCGACTTCGGTTCAGCAGGGCCGCATCAGCGGCCGCAAGCTGTTCGTCCCTTCGCCCCGTGGCGCGGATGCGTTCGTTGTGACAAGCCGCGACGGATCTTTCCTCGTGCGCTCAGACGCGCCGGGCGTGGCGATCGAGGCCATCACCCTGCAGGACGGAAGCCATTCGGGAACGCTGGTGTTCAATGATGCACCTGCGGAGAAACTGCCGGGGCGGCTCGAGGATGGGCTCGACGATGCCTGCCTCGCCACGGCGGCCTACCTGCTGGGGCTCGCCGACGCGGTGCTGGAGCGCACCGTCGCATACCTGAAGGTGCGCAAGCAGTTCGGCGCCGTCATTGGCAGCTTCCAGGCCCTGCAGCACCGCTGTGTCGACCTGAAGCTCCAGGCAGTCCTCGCCCGTGTCAGCGTCGAGGACGCAGCGCGGATCGCGGACATGAACGCAAGCATCGATGAACGCCGCGCAGCGGTCTCGCGTGCCAAGGCCCGCGCCTCGGACGCCGCCCTTCTGGTGGCGCGCCAGGCCGTGCAACTCCACGGTGGCATCGGCTTCACCGACGAATGCGACATCGGTCTCTACCTTCGGAAGGCGATGGTGCTCGCCCCCGCTTTCGGCGGCTCGGCCTTTCACCGCGCCCGCTTCGCTAAGCTGACGTTCCGCGACGGCGCCGAGGCCGTTCCCGCCACCTCCCGGACTGCCTGAGGAAGGGCCATGACCACGCTCTACCGGCTCGACGATTTCAATGCCCTCGGCGACGAGGCTTTCCGCACCCTCGCCCGGGCCTTCCTCGCGGAACATTACCCGCAGGACCTGCGGAACCCGCCCAAGCGGCTGCACTGGGACGAAATCCGGTGCTGGTACATGACCCTGTCAGCCCACGGATGGCTGGCACCCGGATGGCCGCGCACCCATGGCGGCATGGGACTGTCTGCCGCCAAGCAGCTGATCTACATGGAGGAGTTCGAGCAATTCGGAGCCGCCCGGATGCCGGACCATGGCATCGTGCTGCTTGGTCCGCTCCTGATCCGCTACGGCAGCGCGGCCCAGCAGCAGGAATTCCTGCCCAAAATCCTGTCCGGTGAGCACATCTGGTGCCAGGGCTACAGCGAACCCAACGCCGGGTCCGACCTCGCCAACGTGCAGACCCGGGCGGTGCTCGACGGCGAGCACTGGGTGGTCAACGGCCAGAAGATCTGGACCACGCTGGCGCAGGACGCGGACTGGATCTTCATGCTGGTCCGCACGGATCCCGCGGCGCGCAAGCAGGAAGGCATCAGCTTCCTGCTCGTCCCCATGGACAGCCCCGGCGTCACCGTGCGGCCGATCCTGAACCTCGAGATGCAGGAGGAGTTCTGCGAGGTCTTCTTCGACGACGTGCGGGTGCCGCGCGAGAACCTCGTCGGCGAGATCAACAAGGGCTGGAGCATGGCCAAGGCGCTGCTCGGCTTCGAACGCATCTTTCTCGGCTCGCCCCGGCAGTCGGCCCATGCGCTGGAGCGGCTCAAGGTGCTGGCGCACCATGTGGGATGCTGGACCGAGCCGGTGTTCCGCGACCGCTACGCCCGCCTCGCCCTCGATCTCGCCGACCATAAGGCCCTCTACGAGCACTTCGCAGACATTCTCAGGGCCGGCGGGCAGCTCGGGCCGGACATCTCGTTCCTGAAGCTGCACCAGGGCGAACTCTACCAACGCATCACCGAGCTGATGCTGGAGATCGGGGGCGAGGCGGCCGCCGGGCTCGAACCGATCAACGGCAATCGGGACCTAAATCCCGCAGGCCAGTTCCTGGCGGCGCGCGCGTCCACGATCTACGGCGGCGCGAGCGAGGTCCAGCGCAACATTCTGGCGAAGAACGTCCTCGGCCTGCCGGGCTGAGCCGCGCGCTGCCTCCGGTTCCATTTCCGCGCCCGCGCTCCATTGAGCCGGGCGGCAGCAGAGCAAACGGGATGACGACGATGACTGCTCACGACTCTGGCCTGCACGACAGCATCCGGGAAGAAGTCCGAAAGCTGTGCGCACGCTTCCCGGCGGACTACTGGCGCAAGCTCGACCAGGCCCGCGCCTACCCGACCGACTTTGTCCGCGCCCTGACGGAAGCGGGCTATCTCTCGGTTCTCATTCCCGAGGAATACGGCGGCACGGGCCTTGGCGTATCGGCCGCGGCGGCGATCCTGGAAACCGTCCAGGCGGAGGGCTGCAACGGCGCCGCCTGCCATGCCCAGCTCTACATCATGGGGACGATCCTGCGGCACGGCTCCGAGGCACAGAAGCGCCGCTACCTGCCCAAGATCGCGGCCGGGGAGCTTCGCCTGCAGGCTTTCGGCGTGACCGAACCGACAAGCGGCACCGACACCAGCTCGCTGCGCACGTTTGCCCGCCGCGATGGCGATCGATTCATCGTCAACGGACAGAAGATCTGGACCAGCCGGGCCGAGCATTCCGACCTCATGCTCCTGCTCGCCCGCACCACGCCGCGCGATCAGGTGGCCAAGAAGACGGATGGCATCTCCGTTTTCATCGTGGACATGCGCGCGGCGCTCGGTAACGGACTGACCATCCGGCCCATCCGCACCATGATGAACCACAGCACCTGTGAGGTGTTCTTCGACAACATGGAAGTGCCCGCCGAAAATCTCGTCGGCGAGGAGGGCAAGGGCTTCCGCTACATTCTCTCGGGGATGAACGCCGAGCGCATCCTGATCGCCGCCGAATGTATCGGCGATGCCAAGTGGTTCACCGACACGTCGGCGAAGTATGCACGCGAGCGGCAGGTCTTCGGCAAGCCCATCGGCGCCAACCAGGGGATTCAGTTCCCCATCGCTAAGGCCTACGCGGCCATGCGCGCGGCCGAGCTGATGGTGCACGACGCTGCGCGGCGCTACGAGGCCGGGCTCGACTGCGGCGCCGAGGCCAACATGGCGAAGATGCTGGCCGCGGACGCATCCTGGGAGGCGGCGAACGTGTGCCTGCAGACCCACGGCGGCTTCGGCTTCGCCGAGGAATATGACGTGGAACGCAAGTTCCGTGAGACCCGCCTCTACCAGGTCGCCCCCGTCTCCACAAACCTGATCCTCGCCTACGTCGCCGAGCATGTGCTCGGCCTGCCCCGCAGCTACTGAAACGCGGCGGATTTTAAAGGATGATCGAACTCGATGCCTCCACGCCGGATCTCGCGCGCTTCGTGAAGGCCGAAGATACAGTTTGCTGGGGGCGAGTTCGTGACGGAATAAGGCGCTACGGACCTGCACGGCCTATCACTCACCGAGAGGGCGCGGCGCGGGGTGGAAGCGTCCGGCGGCGGGCGCGATACCCTGCATCGTCACGGACCCGCTCAGCAGGATGCCGAGAACCGGCCCCGGGCGCCGTGCCTCACAACTGGCAGGCGAGGGCCCGGCGAGCTTGGTCGACCAGGGCGCGATGACACAACCGTGTTCATTAGGCCCGGCAGTCCCCGTGTGTGCCCTAGCCGGATTGACACGTCCACCGACCGCTATTCAGATATATAAACGGCATTCATAAACGGCGGCACAGCCGTGGGGCCGAGGGAGGGTTTTCATGCTCATTCAAGTGTCCGCGACCGGCAGGGATCATACTCACGTCGTAAAATCAGCGGTCAGGACCCTGGAAATTCTTGAATACTTCGACGAGATCCGCTGCCCTGCCAATGTCGTTACTGTTTCCGAGGCCCTGGGCTACCCTCAGTCCAGCACCGCCGCTCTTCTGCGCAGCATGGTGACGATGGGTTACCTTCAGTACGACGCACGGGCGCGAACTTACCTGCCGACGGACCGCGTCTCCCTGCTTGGCAGCTGGATCTCTCCTCCGCTGTTCGAAGACGGAGCGCTTCTTCGGATGATGCGGGCCATCCAGAAGCGGACCGGCCAGCTCGTCCTGATCGGCGCGCGGAATGGCGATTTCGCCCAGTACGTTCACGTGCTCAAGCAGCCGGAAGCGGTGGCCCACCATATCCAGACCGGCATGAAGCGCCCCCTGGCGACATCCGGCGTCGGCCACGCGCTGCTCTCGGCCCTACCGGATCAGGACGTTCGTCGCCTCGTCCATCGCCTGAACGCCTACGCCGCCGAAGCGGGGGAACGAGTCGACATCGCCGAACTCCTGCCGCAGCTCACGCGCGTGCGGCGGCGGGGATACGCATTCTCGAAGCACCGTGTGGTGGAAAATTACGGCATGATCGCTATCAAGCTGCCGTCCGAGCTGGCCTCGCGGCTGCTGGTCATCGGCATCGGCGGCTGCGTGGACACGCTCCAGGCCCGTGAAAGCGAGCTGGTCACGGTCGCACGGGAGGAGATGGCGAACTACCTCGCCAACAAGGGGGCGGATAGCGAAGGGGAATTCCGGCTTCGCCTCGTGTCGGACCAGCCGGCGGTGGCCCTGCCCCAGATGCAGGAAGCGGCGGGCTGAGGCATCTGCACCTGTAGAGAGCGCGAACCGACCAAACCGCGCTCCCAAGGGAGCTGTGTTCTCGGCGCAGGAGCTGGCGGCCGGGAATGGATTGCATCCACCGGTCGCGGCGCCCCGCACGTTCGGCCGCGACGGAATCGATCCTTCGCAGACCCCACCCCGAGGTGCCCCCGGCTTGAAGCCCTCGATCTTCGCCAGGCGGCCGATGCGAAAGAGCCGCTCCGGCCCGTCGCCATCGAGATGATGGCGCCATCCCGACAAGCCGAAGCGTGCTGAATGTTTCAGAACCCCTTGAAGACCACCTTTCCCACCGTCTCGCGAGCGGCCAGGCGACGCGCGCCTTCGGCGAAGTCCTCGAACGGCAGGACAACGTCCACGGCGGCCTTCATGCGCCCAAGTTCCAGCAGATTGAAGGCTTCGCGGATGCCGTTCGCAAGGTCGGGATCGCGCGTGCGGAACAGGCGATCGAGGGACGAGCCATGGACCTCGATGTCCTTGAGCAGCAGATAGTTCGCCGGAATCATGGGAATGTGCCCGGAGGCGAAGCCGACGATGACGAACCGCCCGCCCGGCTTCAGGCAGCGCAACAGTCCATCAACATCCGGGCCGCCCACCATGTCCACCACCACATCGACATCGTCGATGCCTTCTGCCTTCAAGGCATCGCGAAGCGCCCCCTTGCCGGACGACAAAAGGTCGGAGCGCACGGAAACCGCGGCCCCCAGCCGCAATGCAGCCTCCGCCTTGGCGGCGGAGGAGACGAGGGCCACGGGAACCGCTCCGAGTTCAGTGGCGTACTGAATGGCTGCGGTCCCCACCCCGCCCGCGGCACCGGTGATGAGCACCCGCTGGCCGCGCGCCACGCGCCCCCTCAGTCCAAGCGCGCCGACCACGGTGGCAACCACGATGCCGCTCGCAGCGCCGACCACGTCGTCGACCAGGTCCGGCAAGGGCTGGCAGGCATAATCCGGCGCGACCGCATATTCGGCAAAGGCGCCGAACGCCGGCTGCGCCGCCACGCGCTGGCCCACCGCCAGTCCTGTCACCCCGGCCCCCACAGCGACGACCTCGCCGGCGAGGTCGCGGCCGGGCACGAAGGGAATGGGAGGCTTCACCTGGTACTTCCCCTCCAGCATGAGCAGATCGAGGAAATTGAGCGCACTTGCTCCGGCCCGGATGAGTACCTCGCCGGCGCAGGGCGCGGGAACCGGCAATTGCGCGATCCGAACCGAGGCCGGCCCCCGATAGTCGGTCGCGACGAGCGCCCTCATGGAGTTAGGGATCATGGGATCAGTCCTCGTCATCGCGGAAGTCGGCGCATGCGTTGGCGAACGCCATATCGCAGTTCACCATCAGAACCGCCGCCTCATAAGCGTCAGGAACGGCACCTCGTGGACCTCTTTTCCGACGATCCGCATCGAACGCGGCGAACACCCATGCGCCGGTCCGCGTGTCCCGGATGGCCTTGAAGTCCATGGGTGCCCCGCCGGTCTGTGCCTGAGGATCATTTAGCCGAACCCGGCTCCGCGCCACACGGGGCGGCGAGATGCGCACGTATGTGCGCAAGGTGGTGTGCCACCGCTGGCGATCGGCGGCGGGACCCCTGCGTTCTGGCTGGCACCATCAGGTCCCAGCGATAGGGCCCGGCGCGCCTCAGCCGGAGACGAGCCCCGCAAACAGACGCGCATAGTCCTCCCTGGTGGGCCGAACGGGATTGGTGAGGCTCGACACGTCGGCATCGGCATAGGCCACCAGCTCGGGTATGGCGGCCTCGGCGACACCCATCTCGCCGAGCGTCCGCGGCAGGCCGAGCCTTGCGTTCAATGCCTCGATGGCCTCGGGCAGGGCAGCCGCATCCGACAGCTCCATGGCGCGCGCGAGCGCGGCCATCTTCGTCGCGCAATGGGCGGCATTGAAGCGGAGCACGGTCGGCAGGATGACGGCATTCAACGTGCCGTGGTGCAGCTTCAGCCCCTCGATCCGAGCTGCCGCATGGCTCATGGAATGTACCGCGCCAAGCCCCTTGGTGAAGGCCAGCGCACCTTCCAGCGCGGCCATCATCATCTCGGTCCGCGCCGTAACGTCCGAACCGTCGGAAACGGCACGCTCCAGTGCCCCGCGCGCCACCGCTCGGGAGAGGCCATCGAGGCCAATGGCGTCGGCGATGGGATTGTAGAGTGGCGACAGATAGGCCTCGATGCAGTGGGTCACCGCATCCATCCCGGTGGCGGCGGTCAAAAGCTTCGGCAGGCCCAGGGTCAGCGCAGGATCGCAGATGGCGACGGCGGGGATGAGATGGGGGCTGGCGATGGTGGATTTGCGCCCATCTTCGGTGATGATCACCGTTCCGACGCTCACCTCGGTGCCGGTGCCCGCAGTGGTCGGGACAGCGATCAGCGGTCCCACCGGCCCGATCTTGCCGAGTCCCTTTTTGGCGGTTTCGTACTGTGCGAGGGGCTCGGGATGTCCGACGAGCAGGTTCACCGCCTTGCCGAGATCGATGGGCGAGCCGCCGCCGATGGCGACGATGCCGTCGCATCCCTCCGCGCGGTAGAGCGCGAGGGCGGTGCGCACGGCGCTTTCGGTGGGATTGGCCGGGGTCTCATCGAACATGATCCAGGGAACTTCGGCCGGCCAATGGGCTTTCACCGCATCGGCGATGCCGGCCGCAACGATCCCCCTGTCGGTGCACACCAGCGGCCGGCGGATTCCGAGGCGCCCGAGTTCGCCGCCGATCCGCTTGACGGCCCCCTGCTCAAACCAGACGCGATTGACGAACTGAAGAAGCGGCATGGGAAGCCTTGTCCGCGAGAGGGGGCGAAATGCCCGGAAACGTTCAGCCGATGGCGCCCCGGGCTGCCCAGTCAGCGACAGCATCGGCAATCCGCCAGCCGACCAGGGCCTCAGCCGGCGGCGTCTCGGCTGCCGCCTTCGGCGCGATGGGGTCGGCGGGCGGCGTGCGGCTGAAGCGTGGCGCGGGGGCCGGCTGGGTGACGCCATCGATCTCGAGGAAGACGCGGCGCGCCTGCATGTGCGGATGCGCCGGCGCCTCCGCCATGGTGAGGACCGGCGCGAAACACACGTCCGTCCCCTCGAGCAGCGCGCACCACTCCGCTCTTGTCCGTTCAAGGAACCGGTCGGCGAACAGGCGGCGCATCCGCGGCCACTGCGCCCGGTCGTCCTGCGGCGGAACGCTCGCAGGATCGAAGCCGAGCCGCTCCAGGAGCTGCGCGAAAAAGCGCTCCTCGATGGGGGCGATCGAGATGTAGTGCCCATCCGCACAGACGTAGGAATCGTAATAGGGCGCGCCGGAATCGGAGAAGTTCGTGCCCCGCTCCAGGGACATGAGGCCGGCCGCGTGCATACCGAAGAAGTTCGTCATCAGGTGGGCCGCGCAATCGGAGATGGCGGCGTCCACCACCTGACCAGCGCCGGAGCGCTGCGCCTCGATTATGGCTGCGAGCATTCCGCAGGCGAGGTAAAGCGCGCCGCCGCCCAGGTCGCCGACGAGGGTCAGGGGCGGCGTCGGCGGAGCATCCTTGCGGCCGATCGCAGCGAGCGCGCCGGTGAGGGCGATATAGTTGAGATCATGGGCCGCCGCCTGCGCCAGCGGCCCGGTCTGGCCCCAACCAGTCATGCGGCCATAGACCAGCCGGGGGTTCCGCTCGAGGCACGCATCCGGCCCCAGTCCAAGACGTTCGGTGACGCCCGGCCGAAAGCCCTCGATCAGGGCATCGGCCTCCTCGACCAGCGAGAGTACGAAGTCGATGCCGGCCTTTTCCTTCAGATCCACCGCGATCTGTGGCCGCCCCCTCAGGAGAAGATTGTACTTCAGCGGCCGCTCGATGCCGAGTTTCACCGGCGCCCGCCGCTCCACGCGGAGCACGGTCGCCCCGAGCTCCGCCAGCAGCATGGCGCACATGGGGCCGGGACCGATCCCGGCAAGTTCGACGATCTTGATGCCCTTGAGGGGTCCCATTCCGCTCTCCCGAAGACGTCTCTGCGCCGGCCTGCTTAGGGTCCCACCACGCGGAAGCAGGGCACCGGCACGCCCTCTCCGGCGGTTGGCACGAATACGAGCTCGACCGTCTGCCCGACCGCGAGCGCGTCGAAGTCGCTCTCGACGATGTTGGTCAGCATCACCGGCCCTTCCGCCAGTCGCACATAAGCAATGGCGTACGGGGGGTCGGCGCGGCGCATAACGCTGTAGCTGTAGATTTCCCCGGCGCCAGACGCCTCGACCCATTCGGTCGGCGTCAGCGAGAAGGGGCAAAGGGCCCGGGGATACCAATGGAATAGGCCCGTCGCCGTCGAACGGCGGATGAGGAAGCGCCCCTCTCGCGCGGCCGCATAGAAAGGCGCGCTTTCAGCGTCGATGACAGGGCTCGGGATGGCGCGTTCGACCATGCGATCAATGCCTTTCGAGGATGAGGGTCGCTGCGGCATGACGCGCGCCGAGGTGCCCGCCGATGCCGGAGGCGATGACAAGATCGGCCGTCTTCACCTGCACCGCGGGATGCGCTTCCCCCCGCGCCTGGCGAACCGCCTCGATCACCTTCGTGATGCCGCCCCGATTGGCGGGATGGTTGCTGCACAACCCGCCTCCGTCGGTATTGAAGGGCAGCCGGCCGATGCCCGAGATCAGACTTCCGTCGGAGACGAAACGTCCGCCCGCCCCCTTGGCGCAGAACCCCAGATCTTCGAGCTGCATCAGGACGGTGATGGTGAAGCTGTCGTAGACGGAGGCGTATTTGATATCGCCTGGCACGACGCCCGCTTCGGCAAAGGCGGCCGCACCGGACACGCGCGCCGCCGACCAGGTCAGGTCCACGTCGCCGCCAAACGTGCCTTTCATGCTTTCGCCGCAGCCCCGCACGGCGACCAGCGGCCGCTTGAGCGAGCGTGCGATTTCAGGTCGGGTGACGATCAGGGCACCCCCGCCGTCGCTGACGACACAGCAGTCCAGCCGGTGGAGCGGATCGGCAACCATCGGCGAGTTCACGACGTCCTCGACAGAGACGACATCGCGCAGCATCGCATCCGGATTGTGCTGCGCATGGTGCGACGCCGCGACCTTGATCCATGCAAGCTGTTCCGGCGTGGTTCCGAACTCGTACATGTGACGCATGGCGACCATGGCGTACATGTTGACGGTCTGGATTCCGAAATGGATCTCCCAGGTGGAATCGGGATTGCGCTCGTCCGGCGTGCGCATGGGCATGGTGGTCAGGCCCTCGCTCCGCGGACGACCCGCGAGGGTGATGAGCGCGACGTTGCACTTGCCGGCGGCGATGGCCTGCGCGGCATGGGCCACATGGGCGATGTAGGAGCAGCCGCCGACGTCCGTGCTGTCGTAGTGCCGCACGCGCAGGCCGAGATAATCCGCCATGGTCAGCGGCCCCATGCCGGGCGCGTCGCCCGCGCAGAAGTAGCCGTCCACATCGGCAAGCGAAAGACCGGCATCGGCGAGGGCGCCGGCGGCCACTTCGGCATGAAGCTGCGCGATCGTCTTGTCCGGTGCCCTGCGCGTCGGATGCTCGAACGCCCCGACGATGAACGCGCCTTCCTGCATGAGCCGCTCCGGTGAGATGACCGGACGATATTTCCTGGGACGCGGACACGACAGTGCGTCTGGCGAGAAGGACGCGACCTCCACATACGTGTTGAAGCGGCGCTGCACGCCCACAAGGTCTTGGCGCAGGGGGCAAGCGCAGCCACTTTCGCACAGCGAGCCGCATGACGCGCCGGGGGTCCGGGCGACAGGTGCGGGTGTTCACCAGGATCGAGCTTGGGTGGACGTGCCGGCTGGGGCGCGTTCGTCTCCCCATGCAAATGCGACAGGGAGTGGTTTGCGATGCGAGGTCTCGAGGGTCGCCGCGTCATTCTGACGGGCGGAGCAAGCGGCATCGGCCGTGCAACTGTGTTGCGTCTGGTCGAGGAGGGATGTGTCGTCGGTGTCCTCGACCGCGACCTCGCGGGTGCTCAGGAAACGGCGCGCCTTGCCGCGGGTTCCGGCAAGGCCATCGCCTATGCCTGTGACATCGCCGATCGCGACGCCGTCGCCGCGGCGGTCGACGCATTCGAGGCGGAGGCGGGGCCGGTCGAGCTGCTCGCCAACGTCGCCGGCTGGGACAAGCCAATCCCCTTCCTCGATACCGACCAGGCCTTCTGGGACAAGGTCATCGCCATCAATCTGTACGGCGCGCTGAACCTTCATCACGTCGTCGTGCCACGCATGGCGCAACGCGGTTTCGGCCGCGTCGTCTCCATCGCATCCGATGCGGGTCGGGTCGGCTCTTCCGGCGAGGCCGTCTATTCCGCATGCAAGGGGGGCATCGCCTCTTTCACCAAGACGATGGCCCGCGAAATGGCGCGCAAGAACGTGACCCTGAACGTGGTCTGCCCCGGCCCCACGGACACGCCGCTGTTCGACGAGTTTGCCAAGAGCTCCCCCGCAGGCGGCAAGATCGCGGAAGGTTTGGCACGGGCGATCCCGCTCGGACGGCTGGGCCGGCCCGATGACTATCCGGGCATGATCGCCTTCCTGCTCTCCGACGACGCCGCCTTCATCACCGGCCAGACCATCAGCGTCTCGGGCGGCCTCACGATGCACGGCTGAGGACGATCGCAATGCACACGCAAAAGATGATGGCCGGAAAGGTCGCCGTCGTCACCGGTGGAGGACGAGGCATCGGCCGCGCGATTGCCCTCGGCATGGCTGCGGAGGGGGCAGCCGTGGTCGTCGTCGACATCGGTGCGAGTCTCGCGGGCAGCGGCCAGGACGCCGGCCCCGCACAGGAGGTCGTCGCGGAGATCGAGGCGATGGGCGGCGAGGCGCTCGCGAGCACGCTCTCCATCGTGGAACCGGCAAATGGCGAGCGGATCGTCGCCGCCGCGGTGGAACGCTTCGGTCGTCTCGACGCCGTCGTGAATAACGCAGGCATCCTGCGCGACACCATGTTCCACAAGATGAGCTACGTGGACTGGACCGATGTTATCCAGGTGCACCTCATGGGCAGCTTCCTGCTCAGCCGTGCAGCCGCAACCCAGTTCCGGGAGCAGAACGGCGGCGCATATGTACACATGACGTCCACATCCGGACTCATCGGCAATTTCGGCCAGGCGAACTACATGGCCGCCAAGATGGGCATCGTCGGCCTTTCGCGGGCAATCGCCCTGGACATGCAGCGCTACAACGTGCGCTCCAACTGCATCGCTCCCTTCGCGTGGAGCCGGATGACCAGTTCCCTGCCCACGGAAACCGAAGAGCAGCGCCAGCGGGTCAAACGCTTCCAGCAGATGACCCCCGAAAAGATCGCCCCGCTGGCCGTCTGGCTGGCGTCGGACAAGGCGATCGACGTCTCGGGCCAGATCTTCGGGGTCCGCAACAACGAACTCTATCTGTTCAGCCAGCCGCGCCCCATCCGTTCCGTGCAGATTTCGGACGGGTGGACACCGGAGCTGGTGGCCTCCGTTGCGAAGGGCGCCTTCGCCGCAGGCCTGACGCCGCTCGAGCGGTCCAGCGACGTCTTCACCTGGGATCCGGTCTGATGGCCATCGATTACGAAAAGCTCGTGACGCTGGCCATCCCCGACGTGCGGCAGACCTACACAGCGCGCGACACGATGCTCTATGCCTAGGGCGTCGGCCTCGGCCACGATCCGACCAGCCGCGAGCACTTGCGCTTCGTCTACGAGAAGGCTCTCGCGGCCCTGCCGACCATGGCCGTCGTTCTGGCGAGCCCCGGCTCGTGGATGCGCGACCTCGACACGGGTATCGATTACGTGAAGGTGGTTCATGGCGAGCAAGGCCTCGTGCTTCACCGACCGCTGCCGGCGGAAGGCACTGTCGTCACCCGCTCCCGCGTTGTCGAAGTGATCGACAAGGGCGCAGGCAAGGGCGCGGTGGTGGTGTCTGCGCGGGAGTTGATCGACGTGGTGACGGGCGAGCGCATCGCCAGCATCACTCAGAGCAACTTCTGCCGCGGCGACGGAGGCTTCGGCGGCCCCGCCCGGCCGACGCCGGCGCCGCACAAGATGCCCGAACGCTCACCGGACGTGATCTGCGAACTGAGGACCAACCCCAACGCGGCACTCATGTACCGGCTGAGCGGCGACTATAATCCGCTCCACAGCGATCCCGACGTGGCGGCCAAGGCGGGGTTCCCGCAGCCGATCCTCCACGGGCTCGCCACCTATGGCGTGACGGGACATGCGATCCTCAAAAGCGTCTGCGACTACGATCCGACGCGATTGCGGGCGATCTCTGCGCGCTTCACGGCACCGGTCTTCCCTGGAGAGACCTTCGCGGTGAGCATCTGGCGGGACGGCTGCGTCGTCAGCTTCGAGGCCCGCTCCGTCGAGCGCGGTGTCGTCGCCATCGGCAACGGCCGCGCGGAAATCGGCTGATCGAGGACTTGCGACGTCAAAGAGTCTGAAAAGAAACGAACCCCGAATGGCCGCGGATGAGATCCGCGGCCATTGTTCTTCTGGGCATCCGCACTCTGGGGTCCGCCGGCTGCGTTGCTCACCGAGGATCGCAGACGCGATTGGCTCCCCGGAAGAACGCTCAGGCCGGCAGACCGATATTGAGGAAGGTTCCGCGCCCGCTCGCCACCAGCTTGCCGGCCTCGTCTTCGACACGCGCGTCGGAGCAAGAGAGGCTCTTGCCAAGCCGAACGAGCTTGCCGCGCGCGCGGAGTAACCCCACGGCCGCCGTCGCGTGGTAATCCACACGCAAATCCACGGTCGTCTGAAGGCAACCGGTCGCGGTGATGACCGCGTAGATCGCCGCCGCATCGAGCAGGCTCGCCAGGACACCGCCATGGACGATCTGGCGCTCCGGCGTGGAAACGAACTCCTGCCGCGCCTTGAGTTCGAACACGACGCCGTCGGGCGAGGCGGATACCGCGCGCAGCGCAAGCCAGGCGTTGAACGGCGTGCGATCGAGGCGGTCCTGGATTCTGGCCAGGTCGTGGAAAGCTCCTGTCACGGAGGCGTTCATGCGGCCCTCGTCCGTTGGCGGCGGGGGCATTGCAGAGGCAACGGAAGGGGGCCCGGCCGGCGGTACGCCCTGTGCTCCAAAGCGATCATGAGAAACTCCGAACGGCTTGGCGAGCGATGACCCCGCGCCCCGTCAACCACCGAACCTCGGTGGTGTGGCGCGCTTCTGTCCACTCCCCCGCCGGCAAAACCCCATATGTGTGCTCGCTTGAGAAGAGCCGGATCGCGGGCGGGTCCAGCAGGACCATGGCACTCGGCAGACAAAACAAATCCGGAGCCATGCTTCGGTGTTCTCATCGAACCGAAGACGCTTTCACGACCTTGCACCCGGACAGCCCTCGACAGTCCGTGAAGGTCAATCTCGGGGTGGTCGATCGCACGCATATGCGCACTCCGCACGGCTTCGACGGGCCACACATGCGTGTTCATCCTCGGCGGCTGGGCGTTCCCGGTTGATCGCGGGGACCGGGCGCCTTTCTGTGGTGTGGCGGAATCGAACCGGCAAAAAGGCGAGGCCGTTCCGCATTCCAGACACGGTATCGATTGCGACACCTTCAAATCGACGCGGCCGGGATCTTCGCCCGCCGCACGTCATGGCAGAAAAGTCAGATCCGGGGCCATCCATGTCCGAAGCCACACCATTGAACCACGACGAAGTGACTCCGGCAGTGGGTCCGCTCGCCGGCATCCGGGTTCTCGACCTGACCGTGAATGTGCTCGGCCCCGTCTCCACTCAGATCCTTGGCGACATGGGCGCGGATGTCATCAAGATCGAGGCCCCCGAAGGCGACTACACACGTTTCGTGGGGCCTTCGCGCAGCGAAGGCATGGGGACCTTCTTCCTCAATATCAACCGCAACAAGCGCTCCGTCGTGCTCGACCTCAAGCAGCCGGAGAGCCTGGCAATGCTGCTGGATCTCGCCGAAAGCGCCGATGTCTTTGTCCACTCCATGCGGCTCGGGGCAGCGCGCCGCCTCGGCATCGACTATGAGGCGTTGGCCGCGCGCAACCCGCGCATCGTCTATGCCTCGGCCGGGGGCTACCGGCAGGGGTCGTCGCGCGCCGAATGGCCGGCGTTCGATGACGTGATCCAGGGCGTGAGCGGCATTGCCGCGCTTAACGGCCAGGCGACCGGCGAGCCCCGCTATTTTCCGACCGTGATCTGCGACAAGCTGTGCGGCTACGTGCTGGCCTCCTCCATCGGCATGGCTCTCTATGCGCGAGAGCGAACGGGCCTCGGCCAGCAGGTACACGTCCCGATGATGGAGACCATGGTCGGGTTCAACATGCTGGAGCATTTGTGGGGGGGCGTCCTCGACCAGCCGGAGCTCGGCCTCGGCTACAGCCGCATGCTGACCCCGCATCGGCGGCCCTACCGCACCCTCGATGGCTACATCTGCCTTCTGGCCAACACGGATGAGCAATGGCGGCGCATGTTCGGGGCGATCGACCGGCAGGACCTCCTCGGGGATCCCCGGTTCACCGAGATCGCGCCCCGCTCCCGGAACATCGACACGCTCTATGGCATCCTGACCGAAGCGATGGCGAAGCGCACGACCGAAGACTGGCGCCAGCGCCTCGATGCCGCCGACATTCCCAACGGGCCGGTGATGACCCTGGAGCAGATCTACAACGATCCCTACCTCGCGGAGACCAACTTCTTTCACCGGGAGGAGCATCCCACCGAGGGGCGGTTCGTGACCATGGCCGTGCCCACGCACTTCTCTCGCACTCCCGCTGGCGTGCGCCGCCTGCCGCCCCGGCTCGGCGAGCACACCCAAGAGGTCATCGAACAACTTCGGGCGGAACGGCGAGCCGCGACCGCCGAAATGCACGCGCCCACCGCCGGGGTATCGTCGGCGGCGGGCTGAGGGAAGCAGGACACGGCGCACCGGTCTGTGCTCCTCGCTTCGCCGCGACGGGACGCAAGCTCCACATATGCGCGGAATGGCCCGATCACATGGCCGCTGTGAATCCGCTCCGCTAAGCAATTCGGGACTGCATTCGCCCCGGGGACATGCTCGCCCCCGCACGGCGGCGGCCTGGGTCAGGGACGTTGTGCCGACATGCGGGAGGACGGCTGTGAGCGGGTGGTTGAACGAAGATCAGATTCAGGTGCAGAACCTCGTGCGACGGGTTGCCCGCGAGCGGGTCGCCCCCCGGGCGCAGGAGATCGACCTCACGGCCGAATATCCGCATGACATGTTCAAGCTCATCCGGGAGCTCGGGCTCTTCACCCTGCCCTTTCCCCCCGAATATGGTGGCACCGGCAGCATGCTGTCGGCCTGCGTGGCCGTCGAGGAACTCGGGCGCGTCTGCTACAACACAGCCTATCTCCTCGTCGTTCAGTGGGTTCCGATCGGTGCGATCCTCGCCGGCGGCACGCCGGAGCAGAAGCAGAAGTATCTGCCGGGTCTCGCCTCGGGTGATCTGCGCGGGGCGCTTTCGCTGACCGAGCCCCAGAGCGGCTCGGACGTGGCCGGCATCCGCACCCGTGCAAAACGCGACGGCCAAGGCTGGCGGCTGAGCGGCTCGAAGATCTGGTGCACCAATTCCGGCATGGCCGACTTCGTGCTCGTCGCGGCGCGCACGGGCGAAGACGACCAGCGCGGCAAGATCAATCTCTTCGTCGTGGAGAAGGGAACTCCCGGCTTCGAGGTCGGTCGCAAGGAAGACAAGATCGGCGCACGCGGCGTGCCCTCTCATGCCCTCTTCTTCGACAATTGCTACCTGCCTGCGGAAGCGATGCTCGGCGATGAAGAGACGGGATTTCGCGTCGCCATGGCAGCCCTCAACGATTCGCGCCCCATCATCGGCGCACGGGGCGTCGGCCTCGCCCAGGGCGCGATCGACCACACGATCGAATTCATCAAGTCGCGCCGGGCGTTCGGGCAAGCGGTCTCGGACTTCCAGGGCGTGCGCTGGATGATCGCCGACATGGTCATCCAGACCCAGGCTTCGCGGAACCTCGTCTATGAGGCGGCGGCGGCAGTCGACGCTGGCGTGACGGGCAAGGCCCTCGCCCAATTGTCGGCCATCTCGAAATGCCACGCCACCGACACCGCCATGAAGGTCGCAACCGACGCCGTGCAGCTTTTCGGCGCGGCAGGTGTGTCCAACGAATATCCGATCAACAGATACTTCCGCGACGCGAAGGTACTCCAGATCATCGAAGGTACGAACCAGATCCAGCGCAACATCGTCGCCCGTAACGTGCTCGACTGAGCACGCTGCCCGGCTTCAGCAGATTTTGAAGGAGAGAGCGAAAATGAACGTCCTTGGCCTCGGACTTTACTATGAAGATCTTCCTGTTGGGCGTAGCTTCAAGACCATCGGGCGAACCATCACCGAGACCGACATCATCAACTTCGTCACCTGCACGGGCATGACGGAAGTGCTGTTCACGGATTTCGAGTTCCAGGCGAAGGAATCCGACATCAAGGGACGCGTGGCACCGGGGGCGCTGGTCTTCACCTTCATGGAGGGGCTTTTGACCCAGTGCTCCATGCAGCACACCGGCTTCGCCTTCCTCAATATGGACCTGGAGATCAAGGGGCCCTCGATCGCCGGCGACACCATTCATGTGGAGGTCGAAGTCATCGAGTCGCGCCGGTCGAAATCCCGCCCCAACCGCGGCATCGTGCGTACGCGTAATGTGGTCCGGAACCAGCGCGGGGATATCGTGATGATCTACACGCCGGCGCGCATGGTGAAAGCCCGGACCGATGGCCGGGAGCAGGCTGCATGAGCGCCCTGCCGCCGGAGAGCATTCGCGTGCTCGACCTATCGGGGATACTGGCCCGCCCGAGGGCCGGACGGCGGGTTGCTGCACGATTGGAGGTGGACTAATCGTTCTCAAGGCCTGCGCGGCCCGGCAACACCGGCTGTCTTTCCTTCGAAGCAGTGAATATATCATGGTGATCGAAAGCGCACCGAAGTCTACGCTGAGAATTTTAGGGATCTTCGAGATCATTTCTCGGAATCCTGAGGGATTGACACTGGCGCGCCTGAGCGTGCTTCTCGAATCTCCCAAAAGCAGCCTGCTGAACTTGCTGCGCCCACTGGTGGCACAAGACTACCTCTGCTCTGCACACGGCGTCTACACTCTGGGCTCGCGGGCCTTCAGCCTCGCGTCGGGCATCATATCTACGCGCAGGCAACCCTCCCTGATCCGCCAGTTCGCGCACGATCTGGCGGCGGCGACGCAAGAAACGGTCATCGTCGCGGTGCTCGACCGCGCAGCCGCCCTCGCAGCCTATGTGGACGTGATCGAGAGCCCCCAGCTGGTCCGCTATTCGGTCCCTGCCGGTCTCACGCGCCCGCTCTACTGTTCCGCGGCCGGCCGCCTCCTGCTGGCCTTCCAGCCTGAAGACTGGCGTGAATCCTATTTCAAGACGGCCGACCTCAAGCCGCTCACCGCCCGCACCGTGACGACGGTGCCCGAGCTGCGCCAGATCATCGCGGAGATCCGGCGCACAGGCGTCGCCTTCAGCTCGAACGAAGCCGTTGAAGGGGCGGCGGGGATCGCCGTGCCGGTGCGCGACGCCGAAGGCACGGTGGTTGCCGCGCTCCTCGTCGCCGCCCCGGCTGCGCGTGCCGATCACAACCGGACGCTCCTGCGACAGGAAGCGGTTCTGGCCGGTGGCCGGGCCTCACAGGCGCTGGGACATCGCCAAGTGGAAGCCGTCGCTTGATCCCTTGGCCCTGCGGAGCCCGAACAGGATCGCCCGCGACCTGCATAAGCGCATATATGTCGCTTAGATCCCGGCTGCGCACCGGCTCAAGGCGGAAATCGCCAAGGTTAAGGGATAGGAGCTGGCCTGGCCCGGGCGGGAGGCCACTTCCGCCCGGCAAGAGGTGGGCGCCCCTATGAGCGGGAGCGGTGGGTCGCGGCGGATCGTGCGCGTGGCGGGCCGCGGCGCTCCTGCCCCCGCCCCGCTCCGTGCCCCCGACCGCGGGAAATCGCACATTGGTGTTGATCCCCCCCTTCGGCTTGTCCCGCTCAGCCTCCCCAGTGGACACTCACACCAACGTCACACAGCCCCAGGGGAAGATGATGAGATTGCGCCATTGCCTTTATGCAGGCCTTGCACTTGCGGCGTCGACGCTTCTCGTCCAGGAAACGCGGGCGCAGGAACCCATACGGCTGCCGATGATCACGCCGCTGACCGGCTCGATCGCGGTATTGGGACAGGATTCCAAGAAGGCCGCAGAGGTCGCCCAGGACATCATCAATGCGGCGGGCGGCATCGGCGGGCGGCCCCTCCAGCTCGAAATCGTGGATACCCAGGGCCGGCCCGAGATCGCGCGGCGCGAAATGGAGCGACTGACACGCGAAGGACGTGCTCCGGTCGTGCTCGCCTGCGACATCAGCGCGGGCACCTCGGGCGCCGCCCAGTTCGCCGAGTCCGCGCAGGTTCCCCTGCTCAACGGCTCCGCGGTATCGGCCGATATCCTGGCCCGCGGCTACAAATGGTATTTCTCCCACCAGATGAGCAGCGACGACGAGGCGGCCACCGCGTTCGCCTACATGAAGACGGCCACCGGCGCTAAGCCCCTCGCCGAACGTCGGATCGCCCTGCTCTATGAGGATAGCCCCCGCGGCGCGGGCACCGGCGAGCGCCTTCGCAAGCTCATGGATGCCAATGGCGTGAAGGTGGTCAGCGAGACGACCTACAACCGTGCCGACCGCAACCTGCTGCCGGTGATGCGCAAGGTTCAGGACAGCACGCCCGAGCTCGTCATCTGGATCGGCTATACAGAGGATGTGGTGGCCGGGATGAAGGCGGCACGCCAGCTCGACTTCAAGCCCTACGTGCTCGGCATCGGCGGCGGCATGGGCGATCCGCGCCTGCCGGAACTGGTCGATCCTGCCATCATCGAGCAGCTTCACGTCGTGAACGTCGACTACTTCAACCCCGACATCAAGCGCGCCGCGGCATTCCGCAATGCCTACCTGAAGAAGTTCGGCACTGAGCCGTCCAGCTATGCCGGCACCTGCTACGCCGCCATCTTCACGCTGAAGGCCGCGCTGGAAGCAGCTCTCAAGGCCTCGCCGGACCTGACCACAACCTCGATGCGCGACGCCTTCCGCAAGCTCGACATTCCCGGCGACGAAACGGTGACCTCCTTCCGCTCCATCCGCTTCGATCCGGCGAACGGACGGAACCTCGGCGCCGAAGACCTCGTAGCGGCGTGGGTCGACGGCAAGCGCAAGGTCACCGTCTTCCCTCCGAGCATTGCCGTCGGCAAGCCCGTCATGCTCCCCTGAACGAGCAAACCCAGCGCATGTCCTTCGCAACCCTCCTCCAGGCCGTGATCTCCGGCCTGCTGCTCGGCGGCATCTATGCGCTCGTCGCAATGTCGCTGGCTCTCGTCTTCGGCGTGATGCGAGTGCTGAACTTCGCCCACGGCGACCTCCTGATGGCCGGCATGTACGGCATCGTCATCCTCAACCACACCTTCGGGATCAACCCGTACGCCGCCATCATCCTTGTGGCTCCCGTTCTCGCCCTGATCGGCATCGCCGTCTATTTCGTGCTGATCCGGCGGGTCCTCGGCGCCGGTCCCCTGATGCAGGCACAGGTGACGCTCGGCCTCTCCTTTGCGATCCAGAGCACCGCGCTTCTGGTGTTCGGCGCAGACCTTCTGAACGTGCGCACGTCACTCGATGGTGCGGCGTTCCGGATCGCGGGCGTGGTGGTCGGAAAGCCGGAGCTGATCGGGTTCCTCATCTCCATCGTCGTTTGCGCGGCACTCACCTGGTTCATCCTCAGCACGGAATTCGGACGCCGCCTGAGGGCGGTGGCTCAGGACCCGACGATGGCCATTCTCTGCGGCATCCCTGTACGTTCGGTCCAGATGATGGTCTTCGTCGGGTGCACGGCGCTTCTCGCCGTGCCGGCAGGCTGCCTCATGGCCTTCTCGCAGCTCACGCCGACCGCCGGCATCCAGTACAGCCTGCTGTCGCTGATGGTCGTGGTGCTCGGCGGGCTCGGCGACCTGCGGGGCGCGTTCGTCGGCGGCCTGCTCATCGGCATCGTCGAAGCCGTGACAAGCGCGCTCTTCAACAACCCCGCGGCGCCCGGCATCATCTACCTGGTGTTCGGTCTCGCTCTCCTGGCCCGCCCTCGTGGCCTGTTCGGACGCGGGAGCGAAGCATGACCATTCTCTCCCGCTTCGTCCGCAGCCAGACCGCGACGGCCCTCGTGCTCATGTGGCTCGCCATCACGGCGGCTGCGCTGTTCCTGGACGGCTACTGGATCGGCATCATGGTCGGCCTGCTCGGCTGGATCCTGCTTGCGGCATCCTGGAACATGGTCGGCGGACTGCTCGGTCAGGTCTCGTTCGGACATTCCGCCTTCTTCGGATTGGGCGCCTACACCGCCGTGTATCTCGCAACCGCCCACGGCATCAGCCCGTGGCTCGGCATGCTGATCGGCGGACTGCTGGCGGCGCTGTTCTCGATGATCGTCGGGTACCTGCCATTCCGCAGGGGCCTTAGCCCGCTCGTCTTCTCGCTCCTGACGCTGGCATCGTCCTACGTCCTGCTCTTCGCGGTCAGCGGCATCCCGGCGCTTGGCGGAACCAATGGCCTGTTTCCTCCGGCGGTCGGCCAATCCGTGTGGGACATGCGCTTCGACAGCCCGGTGAGCTATCTGCTCCTGGCGGGCGCCCTGACGACATTCGCCCTGGCCACCATCCAGATCCTGTATTCCGGCCGGCTGGGCTTCTACTGGCGCGCGATCCACGACAGCGAAGCCGCCGCCGGCGCCATCGGCATCAACACGATGGCGGTCAAGCTGTTCACGTTCGCGGTCAGCGCCTTCTTCGCGGCAATGGCCGGCACCTTCAGCGCCCAGCACACGGGTTTCATCGATCCGCAATCGGTGTTTGGCGTCGAGATCACCATCTATCTGCTTCTCTTCGCCGTCGTCGGCGGTGCCGGCAGCCTGCTCGGGCCTGTGCTCGGCCCGCTGGTGCTGGTGCCGGCGGGCGAGTATCTGCGGACGGCGCTTGCCAATGCAGGGGGTTCGAGCGCGCATCACCTCATCTACGGTATCGCGCTCATGATCGCCATCCTGAGCTTCCCCGGGGGCCTCGTCGCGGGCCTCAGACGCTTCGGCGTGACGCGTGGCGCACTCTCGCTTCCCGACCTCGCGCGGGCGGCAGGTCCCGCGCCGGGTGCCCGTCGGAGTGACGCCGCCAAGGGCAGCGAAATTCTGAAGGCGAGCGGCGTGTCGAAGAACTTCGGCGGCGTGTTCGCGGTCCGGGATGTGTCGATCGACGTGCGATCGGGCGAGATCCTCGGCATCATCGGACCGAACGGCGCCGGCAAGACAACCCTGTTTTCGCTGCTCGCCGGATCGCTCAAGCCCTCGAGTGGCAGCATCACCTTTGACGGGCGGGAAATCGCCGGCCTGCCCTCCCACGAGATCTGCCGAACAGGCATCGGGCGGACGTTCCAGATCACCCGCGCCTTTCCCACGCTGACCGTTGCCGAAACGGTCTATGCGGCGGCTCTGGTCGGCCGCCCCGAGGAGGAAGCCGCCGCCATCGCCGGCTCCGTCCTCTCTCTCACCCGCCTCGATCCGTATCGCGACATGGCGAGCGCGGATGTCACGCTCGCGGTGCAGCGCCGCCTCGAGATCGCGCGGGCGCTGGCGACCCGTCCCCGGCTCATCCTTCTCGACGAGATCATGGCGGGCCTCACCCCCCGCGAGATCAACGACGCGATCGAGCTGATCCGCTCCATTCGCGACTCGGGCGTGACGGTGATCTTCATCGAACACCACATCCGCGCTGTCATGGCCCTGTCGGACCGCATCGTCGTGCTGGACGCGGGGGAACTGATTGCGGAAGGGGTGCCGAGTGACGTCGCCCGGGACCCGCGCGTCGTGGAAGCCTATCTTGGCCGTCCGACCGAGGAGCCGGCTGTTCCCCCGCTCGATAAGGTCAAGGCACGATGACGCTACTTTCCGTCGAAGGTATCCGCTCCGGCTACGGATCGCTTCAGGTCCTGAGCGAGGTCTCCCTTGAAGTCGCGGAGGGCGAAGCGGTCGCGATCCTCGGCCCGAACGGCGCAGGCAAATCGACCCTTCTGCGCACGATTTCGGGTCTTATAACCCCGACTGCGGGCGCCATTTCGTTCGATGGCCATGATCTCCTGGCCATGCCCGCCCACCGTATTCCCCATGCGGGCCTGGTGCAGGTGCCGGAAGCCCGTCACATCTTTCCCTCACTCAGCGTTCGGGAGAACCTTCTGGTCGGGGGCACCCCCCTGCCCACGCGGGCCGCGCGGGAGGCTGCCCTCGACGACATCTGGCGGATTTTCCCCATGCTGGTCACGAAGCGTGACGCCCCGGCCGGCACGTTGTCTGGAGGCCAACAGCAGATGGTCGCCATCGGCCGGGCCCTCATGTCCAGGCCCCGGCTGGTGATGTTGGACGAACCTTCCCTGGGATTGGCGCCGCTGGTCGTTCGAGAGCTCTACGAGGTCCTGCGGGGTCTCGTACAATCGGGACTAACCTTGCTGCTGGTGGAGCAGGACGTGCCCGTCGCCTTGAGTTTGGTGTCACGGGCCTATGTTGTCGAGAACGGCTCGATTGCACTCTCTGGCACAGCATCGGAACTGCGCGAATCCGATCATGTTCGCCAAGCCTATCTCGGAATATGACCTGACCTAGGCCCTAACTCCGGAATTTTCTAGTGAACCACCCCGTGATTTCTGGACGCCTTCGGCAAGCCTGTCGCCGTGGTCCGCGATGACGATCAGGCCGCTGAGGTCCGCCGGCTGAAGCGCGAGTTGCAGCGCGTGACGGAGGAGCGCGACATCGGCGAGCCTGGAGGTGGAGGCGATGATCGCCTGCATCTTGCGCGAAGCAATGCGGCGTCACGATCTTCCTGCACAGGTTCCGCCCCCGGAATAAGTGCCAAAAGGTATCAGCGCAGGTAGTACTGAAACTCGAGCAGGATGCAGCCTTCGTCGGAGCGGAAGGGGCCGTGCGATGTTCCGGGCGGCCGGCAGGAATACGTCAGCGCCGTGTCGGCACCCTGCGGGGCGCCGGTGCTGAGCCTAAGCGTGCCTCTCAGCAGCACCACTTCCTCCCAATAGTCGTGAACCAGCGGGTGCGTGGTGAATGCGCCCGGTGTGAACTTGACGAGGCGCGTACGGGCTCCGCTCTTGGCTTCCTCGTCAAGATCATCAGCCAAGAACTTGACCAGCAGTCCTTCGGGAAAGCCCGGAAGCTCAGTCCATCCGGTATCGAGATCGAACGGCTCCATCTCGATCGGGCCACGGCTGGTCTTTAGCATGAGGTCTCACAGGGTTTGAGGGGACAGGGTGTGGATGTCATCCCTTAACCTTGGCGATTTCCGCCTTGAGTTCGGGGATGACGGTGTTGATATCGCCGACGAGGCCGTAGTCGGCCACCTGGAAGATGGGGGCTTCCTCGTCCTTGTTGACGGCGACGATGACCTTGGA